>NZ_JAUASV010000001.1 GCF_030345695.1 Galbitalea sp. SE-J8
TCGACGCGCTCGACATGGACTCCTTCGAGACCGAGCAGCAGGTCGCAGCCAGAACACGGGGAGGCAACAGAGCGCGCGTCAACGCACCCCGAACTACGGTGAGACACGTCGAGGTCCTCGGTCCGGAATCAGCGGTTGGCGCTACTGATCCTCGGAGACCTCGACCCCTACCCGCCGACCATCACCCAGCGAGCCCCACCCCCACCGAATGTCCGAAGAGCCCCTTATCGGGGAAGCGACACTGACGTCTACCTCGGACAGCGAGATCGTGATCCACGGCGCCGAAGCTGTGAATAACCCTCACCCAAGCGACGGGGTGCTCTTCGCCCTCTAGGGTCACGCCATGAACCTGGGTAACGCTGTGCGAACAGGCATGGTACCGATCTTCGCGTTGTTGGCCATCGTCGCTAGCCCGACACTGACCGCAGACGCTGCACCCCTAGCGCATATCAAAGGACACGTGCTCGACGAAAACGGTCGCCCCGTCAGCGGGCTGGTCATAAAGGTCACCTCGATGGCGGGCGACGCAGCGCTCTCGAAGGCGGAGCAAACCACCAGCACGGGCAGATATTCGGTGACGGTGCATCCGAATACCAAGTATGCAATCGCGTTCGTCAATGGGACCGGTGGTGGCAGCAGTACAGATGGCCGCCGTTACGACGAAAAGCGCGGGCATGTCGCCGTGGGCACGGGTGACTACCGGCTGGACAAGGAGGTCCACACGGCTACAACCAGCTCTACCGCGGTGATCAAGGGGTCGGTGCACAACGCCGCGGGCGCGCCGATTCGCATATTGGTGGAGGTGGAAGGCACTCGCGCCGACGGCTCGCGCTTCTACAAGCGAGTGAAGACAGCCGCGGACGGGAGCTATGCACTGACAGTCGCAGTCCGTCGGGTACACGCCGTTCGATTCACAGATGTAGGCAAGGGTGGGGTCGTGTACAAGAGCGCGAGCGGCCACGTTCGCGTTGGCACCAAGGACATACGCTTAAACAAGCGCCTTGAGGTTGACGATCAGCGGAACGACTAGGCAAAGCGGCTCTTCGTAGTTAGCGGTGTAGCTGTGGTGGGCGCGTCGGTGCCATGAGCGGGGTCGGGGTCTTCCGACGATGGAGGTTCCTAGGCCGTCCATCGGAAAGACCCCGACTTGGCTCACGCTACCTTCGGCCCTTGCTGACCTGACTATGTTCTGCCGTCTCGACGAGCTCGGGCTCGTCGCCGCGGGGCAGTCGATCGAGCCTCATCGGGTGGTGATCGAGTGCCGGGTCGTGGAACCGGATGACTTCTGCCGGGTCTGCGGTGCGCAGGGCGTGCCGCGCGGGACGGTGACCAGGCGCCTGGCGCACGAGCCGTTCGGGCATCGGCCGACGGTGCTGCTGGTGCGAGTGCGTCGTTACCGGTGCTCGGGCTGCGACCGGTTCTGGAAGCAGGACACCTCGCTGGCCGCGGCGCCGAAGGCGAGGCTCTCCCCGGGCGCGATCCAGTGGGCGCTGGAGGCGCTGGTCATCGATCACCTCACGATCAGCCGGGTCGCGGCCGGCCTCGGTGTCAGCTGGCACACCGCGAACACCGCGGTGTTGGACGAGGGGCGCCGGCTGCTGATCGGTGACCCGCACCGCTTCGACGGCGTCACGGTGATCGGCGTCGACGAGCACGCCTGGCGGCACACCCGGCTCGGCGATCGCTACGTGACCGTGATCATCGCCCTCACCCCGGTCAGAGAGCGTCGTGGTCCGGCCCGGCTGCTCGACATGGCCCCAGGCCGTTCCAAGGCCGTGTTCCGCACCTGGCTGGAGGCGCAGCCGCTGGCGTTCCGGGACGGCATCAAGGTGGTCGCGATGGATGGGTTCACCGGGTTCAAGACCGCCGCGGCCGAAGCCCTCCCTCCTGACAACGCGACCGACGCCGACGCGACCGGCCCGCCCGCTCGCCGACAGCCAGTTGGACGTGATCCTTCGGGATCCGGGTTACACCGGTGTCCTCCGCTTCAAGAGCAAGATCTCCCCCGGCGGCGCGAGCCCCTCATCTCCAGGGCGCTGTTCCTGTCGGTGCAAGACGTGCTCTCGGAGCGGGCGCGTCGCAGTCAACGAGACCGGGTGCATCACCACGCGTTCGAGGGGCTGCTCCGATGCCGACGCTGCGCGGAAGCGGGCCGATCCAGTCGCCTCGTGCTCACGGAAGCAAAGGGGAATGGCGCAAGCTATTGGTGCTTCATTTGCCGCGGTCGCCAAGAGCACGTGTGTGACCTCCCATCATTTCCGGTTGCCGAAGTGGAAGCCGCAATGGCCCGCAAAATGGCTGCACAGTCGATCCATCCGACGAAAAGAACAGGCTTCTCGACGATGTGCGAGCTACGGTCGACGGCTACTGGGAAGATGACCGTCAGGTTCGGGCCACGCTCGCCGCGCAGCGCACGAAGCTCGACAGCCAAGAAGAGCGTCTTCTCGATCTGGCTGCCGACGGCGGCCTGGGCTCGCCCCGACTCCGCTCTCGACTGGAGAAGATCTCCATCGAACGCGGAGCGATTCAGGCTCGCCTGAAGACCACTGACGCCGGGCTCAAAGCGATCTCGACCTATCTCGACCTGCTCGAGCACCCAGGCGACTTGTACGAGCGTGCCGATGACTGACTCGCCGCATACTCATCGAAGCCCTCTTCACTCACGTCGAGATGGACATGAAGGACCAGGTCAAAGCCAACGGGATAGCGCACGAGCACGTCCGCGAGCTACGCCTGCAAGCCCGCGGCGACAGCCCCACACGGGAAAGGCGCCCCCTCCGTAAGGAGAGGGCTCTGTCATCTTCTGATGGGCTCCGTGTCCCGTCTTCTCTTGGAGACGGTTTGAGTAAGCTTGAAATGGTCGAGGAACCCGCGAGGCAACCCGCTGGTCAAGGAGCCCGCGAGCGCAGCGAGTCGGCGTCTCGAGACCACACCCGCGCTCAACGCATCCGTGGTGGTCTCGAGACGCGAGCGACTACGTCGCGCGCTCCTCGACCAACGTGGGGCAGCGCCGACGTCGCACGCTCAGCGGCGGTGCGCGCGCTCGGCGGCGTCGACGACGTTCTTGAGCAGCAGTGCGCGCGTCATCGGGCCGACGCCGCCGGGGTTCGGGGAGAGCCAGCCGGCCACGTCCCACACGCCGGGGTCGACGTCGCCCGCGAGCTTCGCCCTGCCACTCTCCGTCGTGCCGACGCGCGTGACGCCGACGTCGAGCACGGCGGCTCCCGGCTTCACCCACTCGGGCTTCACGAGGTGCGGCACGCCGACGGCGGCGACCACGACATCCGCCCGCCGCACCTCCGCCGCGATGTCGGGCGTGCGGGAGTGCGTGAGCGTGACCGTCGCGTCGATGCCCTTCTGCGTGAGCAGCAGGCCGAGCGGGCGGCCGACCGTGAGGCCACGGCCGATGACGGTGACGTGCTTGCCGGCGAGCGGCACGTCGTAGCGCGTGAGCAGCTCGACGATGCCCGCGGGCGTGCAGGGCACTGGCGTTGCGAGGCCCCCGTTCACCCCGAGCACGAGCTCGCCGAGGTTCTGCGGGTGCAGGCCGTCGGCGTCCTTCGCGGGGTCGATCGCGAGCAGCGCCGCGTGCTCGTCGATGCCCGCGGGCAGCGGCAGCTGCACGATGTAGCCGGTGACCTCGGGGTCGGCGTTGAGCCGGGCGATCGCGCCGAACACCTCGTCGGGCGTCGCGGACGCCGCGAGGTCGACCCGGATCGAGCGGATGCCGACCTCGGCGCTGTCCCGGTGCTTGCCGCCGACGTAGCTGAGCGATCCGGGGTCGTCGCCGACGAGCAGCGTGCCGAGGCCGACGCCGCGACCGGCCGCGGCGAGCGCCGCGACGCGCTCGGCGAGCTCGGCCTTGATCGCGGACGCCGTGGCGACCCCGTCGAGACGGATGGCCGCGCCGTCCTGGGCCGGTCGAAGGGTCACGCTCAGGCCCAGGTCGTCGGGGACGTCAGTCCCTCGTACAGCGGGAAGCGGCCGGCGAGCTCGGCGACGCGGGCGCGCAGGGCCGGGATGTCGGCATCCGACCGCAGCGCGAGCGCGATGACGTCGGCGACCTCGGTGAACTCCGCGTCGCCGAAGCCGCGCGTCGCGAGCGCCGGCGTGCCGATGCGCACGCCCGACGTGACCATCGGCGGGCGCGGGTCGTTCGGCACGGCGTTCTTGTTCACCGTGATGCCGACCTCGTGCAGGCGGTCCTCCGCCTCCTTGCCGCTGAACTCCGACGTGCGCAGATCGACGAGCACGAGGTGCACCTCGGTGCCGCCGGTCAGCACGTCGATGCCCGCAGCCTTCGCGTCGGGCTGGGTCAACCGGGACGCGAGGATCGCGGCGCCGCGGAGCGTGCGCTCCTGGCGGTCGCGGAACTCCGGCTCGGCCGCGAGCTTGAACGCCGTCGCCTTCGCGGCGATCACGTGCATGAGCGGACCGCCCTGCTGACCGGGGAAGACGTTCGAGTTGATCTTCTTCGCGATGTCGGGGTCGTTCGTCAGGATGAAGCCGGAACGGGGTCCGCCGATCGTCTTGTGCACGGTCGACGACACCACGTGCGCGTGCGGCACGGGCGACGGGTGCAGGCCCGCGGCGACGAGTCCGGCGAAGTGGGCCATGTCGACCCAGAGCTTCGCCCCGACCTCGTCGGCGATCGCGCGGAACGCCGCGAAGTCGAGCTGGCGGGTGTAGGCCGACCAGCCGGCGATGAGCACGGCCGGCTTCACCTCGAGCGCCTTCTGGCGGACCTGCTCGAGGTCGATGCGCTCCGTCTCCGGGTCGAGGCCGTAGGCGTGCGCCTCGTAGAGCTTGCCGGAGAAGTTGAGCCTCATGCCGTGCGTCAGGTGGCCGCCGTGGGCGAGCTCGAGACCCAGGATGCGGTCGCCGGGCTGCGCGATCGCGCCGAGCACGGCCGCGTTCGCCGACGCGCCCGAGTGCGACTGCACGTTCGCGAACGCGGCGCCGAACAGGGACTTGGCGCGCTCGATCGCGAGGTTCTCGACGATGTCGACGAACTCGCATCCGCCGTAGTAGCGACGGCCCGGGTAGCCCTCGGCGTACTTGTTCGTCAGCACGCTGCCCTGCGCCTCGAGCACGGCACGCGGAACGAAGTTCTCGCTCGCGATCATCTCGAGGGTGGTGCGCTGACGGTCGAGCTCGAGGGCGAGGGCCTCGGCGACCTCCGGGTCGACGACCGCGAGCGGATCGGTGAACTGCGACATGGGGACTCCTCCACGGGTACGCACGAAACGGTATCCGCTCGGCCCAGGCGTGCGGCCGATAACGAGTGAGATCGCTCCCCGGTGGTCCCCCACCTGAACGCCAGTCGCGACCCGCTCACTCTACCGCGACCGCCCGGCGCGTGCGTCGCATCCGCGCGAGGATCGACGCGTCCCACACGACGACCAGAACGATGCCGAGCGCGATGATGCCGATCGACACTCCGGCGATCGCGGGAAGCCCGATGCCCGCGACGACGAGGCCGCCCACGACGGCGCCGCCGCCGATGCCGACGTTGAACGCCGTCGTCTGCAGCGCCGCCGCGAGGCTCCGCATCCGGAACGACGCGGTCCGCATCATCCGGGTCTGCAGCATCGCCGGGGCGCCGCCCCACGCGACGTTCATGAGCACGCCCGCGATCACGACGACGGATGCCGAGCCCGCCTGGGCCGCGAGCGCGAGGGCGCCGATCATCGCGATCACGCACGACATCGCGACGACGAAGGCGCGCCGCGGCGCGCGGTCGGTCACGAGTCCCGCGACCACGAGGCCGATCGCGCCGGCGCCGCCGAACAGGAACAGCACGAGGGCCTTCGAGTCCTCCGGGAAGCCCGCGACGTCGATGAGCCACGGCGCCTGATACGTCGTGAACGTGTTGAGGCCCGTGACGACCGCGAGGATCACGACGCAGAGCAGCACGATGCGCACGAGGCTCGCGTCGCGTCGCACGGGCAGCACGATCTCGCCCGTCGTCAGCGGCACCCGGTGGTCGATCGCGGGCAGGAAACGGATGACGAGCACCGCGAGCATGACGACCACCGCCGCGAACACGACGAACGCCATCCGCCAGCCGAGCGCCTGGCCGATGGCCGTGCCGACGGGCACGCCGAGCACGAACGCGGCCGAGCCGCCGCCGGCCGAGATGGCGGTCGCGCGGCCGAGCTGCTGCGGCGGCACGAGGTGCGCCGAGTACGCGGCCACGACGGCCCAGAACAGGCCGTGCGCGAGACCGCCGAGCACGCGGGCGCCGGCGAGCAGCTGGAACGTCGGCGCGAGCGCCGCGAGCACGTTGGCGAGCGCGATGACGAACAGCACGACGACGACGAGCCGCTTGCGGGAGAAGCGCCGGGTGAGGAGCGCGAGCGGGGTCGTCGCGACGACGACGGTGCCGGCGAAGATCGTGACGAGCTGGCCGACGACGGCCACGCTCGCGCCGAGGTCGCGCGCCATCTCGGGGATGAGCCCGGTGGGCAGGAACTCGCTCGAGACCGAGACGAAGATCGCGCCGCTCAGGGTGAGCAGGCCGATCCAGGGGAAGGCGGGGGCGGAGGAGGGCAACGGGGGTCCTGGGGAGGTGGAGATGGCTCGGACGCCGGCCGCGGGGTGACGCGTCTGCCGTCACCGCATCCGATCATACGGACGTCGCCGATAGCCTGGGGAGCGTGACCGACGCGCCATCCTCCACGACCTCCGCGGGGCACTGGATCCTCACGCTCGTCTGCGAGGACCGGCCCGGCATCGTGCACGCCATCAGCGGCGCGATCGTCGCGGCCGGGGGCAACATCACCGAGTCGCAGCAGTTCTCGAGCGACGAGACCGGCACCTTCTTCATGCGCCTGCAGGTCGAGACCGGCGCCGACCGGCAGACCTTCGAGAGCGAGCTCGCGCCGATCGTCGAGCGCTACGCGATGACGTCGACGCTCGACACCGTCGGCCGGCCGACGCGCACGCTCGTGCTCGTCTCGACCGCGGGGCACTGCCTCAACGACCTGCTCTACCGGCAGCGCGCCGGCCAGCTCGGCATCGAGGTGCCGCTCGTGCTGTCCAACCACGGGCAGCTCGCGCCGCTCGCCGACTTCTACGGCATCCCGTTCGAGCACCAGCCGGTGACGGATGCCGCGAGCAAGGCCGCCTTCGAGCGGCGCGTGCTCGAGGTGGTCGAGGCCCAGCGCATCGAGCTCGTCGTGCTCGCGCGCTACATGCAGATCCTGTCGCCCGGGCTGTGCGCCGCGCTCGAGGGGCGGGCGATCAACATCCACCACTCGTTCCTGCCGGGCTTCAAGGGCGCGAACCCGTACCGCCAGGCGCACGCGCGCGGCGTGAAGCTCATCGGCGCGACGGCCCACTTCGTCACGAGCGACCTCGACGAGGGGCCGATCATCGAGCAGAACGTCGTGCGCGTCGACCACTCGGCGTCGTGGCAGCGGCTGCGCGCGATCGGCCAGGACGAGGAGAGCCGTACGCTCACCCAGGCCGTGCAGTGGTTCAGCGAGGATCGCGTGCTCCTCGACGGCGCCCGCACGATCGTGTTCCGATGAGCGCGCTGTTCGCGGGCGGTCGCAAGATCGACGCCGCGGGGATCGTCGACGACTTCTGGATGCTCGTCGACGACGGCGTCATCGCCGCGACGGGCACGGGTCTGCCGCCGCGAGCCGACGAGACGGTCGACCTCGACGGCGACTGGCTCGCCCCGGGCTTCATCGACCTGCACTGTCACGGCGGGGCCGAGCACGCGTTCGAGTACGACACGCTGCTGCGGGATGCGGCGGCGATCTCCGCGGGCCTCGCGCCCCACCGCGCGGGCGGCACGACCCGGTCGGTGATCAGCCTCGTGACGGCGCCGCTCGTGCAGCTCGAGGCGTGCCTCGACACGGTCGCGTCGATCGCCGCGGACGACCCGCTCGTGCTCGGCGCGCACCTCGAGGGACCGTTCCTCGCGCACGACCGGCGCGGCGCGCACGATCCCGCGTTCCTGCGCGAGCCGAACGCCGAGATCGCCGACCGCCTGATCGACGCCGCGCGGGGCGCCCTCACGCAGGTCACGCTCGCGCCCGAGCTGCCGGGCGCTCTCCACCTCGTCGAGCGGTTCGTCGAGTCGGGCGCGACGGTCGCGGTCGGCCACACCGCCGCGGACTACGCGACGACGCGCGCCGCGTTCGACCGCGGGGCGCGGCTGCTGACGCACGCGTTCAACGCGATGCCCGACATCCAGCACCGTGCGCCCGGTCCCGTGGTCGCCGCGTTCGACGACGAGCGCGTCGCGCTCGAGCTCATCCTCGACGGGCACCACGTCGACCCGGGCGTCGCGCGGCTCGCGTTCGCGGCGTCCGGCGGACGCGTCGCCCTCGTGACGGATGCGATGGCCGCCGCCGGCGCCGCCGACGGGGACTACCGGCTCGGCCTGCTCAACGTGACCGTGCGCGACGGCGTCGCGATGCTGCGCGGCACGACGACGATCGCGGGGTCCACGCTCACGCTCGATGTCGCCCTCCGGGTCGCGATCACGCTGGCCGGCATCGACCCGGTCGCGGCGATCGCGGCGCTCACCGCCGTGCCGGCGCGCGCGCTCGGCCGCGACGACCTCGGCCTGCTCGCGGCCGGACGCGTCGCCGACGCCGTGCGCCTGGACGGCTCCTGGCACGTGCGCGGCGTGTGGGCCGACGGCCGCCGGATCAGCGGCTGAGCGCGGGAACCCCGGCGCGCGGCGGCTCGGCCTCGCCGATGCCGCGCTGCGTGGCGTCGGTGGCGAGCTGCGCGACGCGCGCCAGGCTCCCGGTCTCGGCGTAGCGCATCCGCTGCCAGTCCGCGCCCGAGCCGCGCGTCGCGATGCGGTCCACGCCCGCCGCGATGCGGTCCCGGTCCGCGGGCCCGACGGCCCCCGCGACCGTCGCGACGAGGTCCGCGAGCACGATCGACGCGTCGGCGGCCGCCCCCGTGATCGGGTGCACGAGCGCCGCGTGCACCCCGTAGCGCGCGGCCTGCCACGACGCCAGCCGCAGCGCCGAACCGGACACGGCCGGCGGCGGCACGCCGTTCCGCCACGAGGTCACCGCGTGCTCGACGAGCCCGCGCACGAGACCCGCGATGGTCACGGCGTCGTCCGCGTCGAGGCAGACGTCCGCGATGCGCACCTCGATCGTCGGGTGCGCGCGCGACAGGCGGGCGTCGAAGTAGAGCATGCCGGCGTCGAGCAGGGTGCCGGTCGCGAGCAGCTCGCGCTCCAGCCGGTCGAGCGCGTCGACGCTGCCGAGCACCTCGAGCGGACCCGACGACGGCCACATCGTCCAGGCGACCCGGCGGTAACTGGCGATGCCGGTGTCCGCGCCCCCCTCGAACGGCGAGTTCGCGCTGAGCGCGAGCAGCACCGGCAGCCAGACCCGGATGCGGTCCATGATCGCCACGCCCTCCTCGCGCGACTCGATCCGCACGTGCACGTGCATGCCGCAGGACAGGCTCCGCGCGGCGATGCGCCCGTAGCGCCGCATCATCTCCCCGTAGCGCGAGGTCGGCGTGAGGTGCGGCTGCACCGGCAGCGGGGACATGGCGAGCGCGGCGGCGCGCGCGCCCGCGGACCGGGCGGCCGCATCCGCTCGCCGTCGTCCGTCGCCGACGTGCGCGCGCACCTCGTCGAGGGTCGTGCACGGGCTCGTCGCGGCCTCGATCATCTCCTGCTGCAGCTCGAACTGCAGGGCCTCGTCGTCGCCCGGGTCCCCGTCGGCATCCGCGCTGCGCACGCGCAGGGACGCGGCGACCGGCTGCCCGCTCGACGGATCGAGCAGCAGGAACTCCTCTTCGACTCCCACGGTGCGCACAGCACGAGTATCGACCGGGACGGGCCTCCGTGTCCCGGATTTCCCCCGGATGCCCGGGTTTCGTCGCGCGCGCCCACCCGCCCGCGCGCCCACCCGGCCGCACGCACGCGACCTCAGCCGGCGGCGCGCGCCCGATGCCGCCGGGACAGCAGCGACACGAGCACGGATGCCGCCACCACCGACACCGCCGACCCGGCGAGCACGGCGAGGGTGCCCTCCGTCGCGAGCTCCTCCCGGCCGCGGAACGCCAGCTCGTTCATGAGCAGCGACACCGTGAACCCGATGCCGCCGAGGGCGCCGAGCGCCGCGAGCTCGAGCGGCGACGGCCCGCGCCAGCGGCGCTGCTCGACGACCGCGCCGACCCATCCGCCGATCCCGATGCCCACGATCTTGCCGACCGGCAGCGCCACGAGCACGGCCCAGAACACCGGGGAGAGCTGGCCCGGGCTGACCGCCGGGATCGCGACCGCCGCGGCCGCGAGCGCGAACAGCGGCAGCACGACGCCGTTCACCCACGGCTCGAGCGCGTGCCGCAGGCGCCCCCCGGATGCGACGGGCAGCGCGAGGCCGAGCGCGACGCCCGCGATCGTCGCATGCACGCCCGACTGCAGCACGAACCACCAGGCGAGACCGGCGAGCGCGACCGAGATCGGCTGCACCCAGAACTCGGGGATGCGCACGAGCACCCCGAAGCCGATGACGCACACGACCGCGAGCGCGAGCGACACGAGGTCGACGGCTGCCGTGAAGAACACGGCGATGAGCACGATCGCGATGAGGTCGTCGATGACCGCGAGCGCGAGCAGGAACACCCGAATGCGGCTCGGCAGACCGCGTCCGACGAGGGCGAGCACGCCGAGCGCGAACGCGACGTCCGTCGCGGTGGGGATCGGCCAGCCGGCGCCGAACCCGGCCGGGCCGGCGATCGCGAGGTAGACGAGCGCGGGCGTCGCGACACCGCACACCGCCGCGATGAGCGGACGCGCGGCCTTCGCCGGCGAGCTCAGCTCGCCGCGCGCGAGCTCGTGCTTCAGCTCGATGGCCGCGACGAGGAAGAATGCGGCGAGCAGCCCGTCGCTGATCCAGTGCTCGGTCGAGAGCTCGAGTCCCGGGACCGGACCCCACCGTGCGTGCAGCACGGCCGCGAACCCGGTCGCGAGCGGGGAGTTCGCGAGCGCGAGGCCCACGAGCGCGGCGGCGACGAGCACGACGGCCGCGAGCCGCTCGGACCGCAGCGCCGCCCCCATCCGTTGCACGCCCCCGAGCCTACGGCCCACCCCGCGCCCCAGCCCTCGCGCATGCCCCGCCGCCGCTCTCAGGCGCTTGCCAGACGCCGCATAGACACGCGGGGCTCGCGCTGCCCCATGCTGGTACCGACAGCTTTCGACCGACCGAGGATGACCCCGCGCCATGACCCGCACCGCACCGATCCGCTCCGCCGCCGTCGCCCTCGGCGCGCTCTCGCTCGCGGGGACGCTCGCCGGGTGCGCCACCGCCGTCGCGGGCGGCTCGGGCCCGGACACGGGCGGCACCGCCGGCACCGCCGAAACGGGCGGCGCCGCCGGCACCGGCGCGTCGGGCTCCTACCGGGACGGCGAGTACACCGCCGACGGCAGCTACCAGTCCCCCGGCGGCACCGAGACGATCACGGTCGACCTCACGCTCGCCGACGGCGTCGTGAGCGCCGTGACCGTGACCGGCGAGCCGTCCACCCCCGATGCCGAGCACTACCAGGGCCAGTTCGAGGCCGGGATCGACGCGCTCGTGGTCGGCAAGAGCCTCGACGACATCGCGGTGTCGAAGGTCGCGGGCAGCTCCCTCACGAGCGGCGGATTCGATGCGGCCATCGACGACATCAAGACCCAGGCCGCTGCCTGACGCCGCCGGTGCCGGCCCGACCGCCTGGCGGTTCGAGGCGATCGGCACGCTCTGGCAGATCGACACGGATGCGCCGCTCGCCCCCGCCGTGCGGCAGCGCGTGACCGAGCGCATCGCCGTCTACGACCGCGCCTGGTCCCGGTTCCGGGAGGACTCCCTCGTCGCGCGCATCGCGACGGCACCCGGATCGTACGCGCTGCCGGCCGAGGCGGGCGACCTGCTCGAGGTCTATCGGGCCCTGTACGCCGCGACCGACGGCGCGGTCTCGCCGCTCGTCGGACGCTCGCTCGAGGCCCTCGGCTACGACCGCGCGTACTCGCTGCGTCCGGGCGGCCCGCCGCTCGCCGCCCCGCGCTGGGAGGATGCCGTCGCCTGGGACGGCGCGACCCTCACGACCGTGCGGCCGACCCTGCTCGACGTCGGCGCCGCCGGCAAGGGGCAGCTCGTCGACCTCGTGCTCGATGAGCTCGCTCGGGCGGGCGTGACCGCTGCGATCGTGGATGCCGGGGGCGACATCCGGCGGCGAGGCTCCGGCCGCATCCGGGTCGGCCTCGAGCACCCCGGCGACGCGACGCGCGCCATCGGCGTCGTCGGGCTCGGCGACGAGGCGATCTGCGCGTCGGCGGGCAACCGGCGGCGCTGGGGCGCCGGGCTGCACCACGTGCTCGACGCGACGACCGGCCTGCCTGCCGCTCGCGTGCTCGCGACCTGGGCGATCGCGCCGACCGCGCTCGTCGCCGACGGTCTCGCGACCGCGCTGTTCTTCGCCGACGGGGGCACCCTGGACCGGCGCCTCGGCGGCGCGCTCGGGGAGTTCGCGTGGGTGCGCGTGCTCGCCGGCGGACGCCTCGAGGCGTCCGCCGACCTGCGCGACGGATCGAGGGGGGAGCTGTTCGCATGATGGCCGGGTTCGACGCCGTGCTGGGCCGCATCGGCGTGTACCGCCAGGTCGCGATCGTGCTCGGGGCGATCGCCGTCGTCGCGCTCGTGCTCGCCGCGACCGGGCAGCTCGCCTACGGCTGGCTGCAGCTGCTCGCGAGCCTCGCCGTCGCGCTCGTCGCGACGATCGGCTCCGCTCGGCTCATCGCGCTGCCGTTCCGGGCGCGTCCGCACCTCGACTCGAGCATCATCACGGCGCTGCTGCTGTTCTTCATCCTGCTGCCGACGGTCGACCCCGATCAGCTCGCGGTCGTCGCGCTCGCGGGGGTGATCGCGAGCGCCTCGAAGTTCCTCGTCGCCGCGCGCGGGCGTCACGTGCTGAACCCGGCCGCGACCGGCGCGCTCGTCGTGACGGTGACCGGACTCACCCCGAGCGGATGGTGGGTCGCGACGCCGTACCTGTTCCCGGTCGTCGCGCTCGGCGCGCTCGTCGTGCTGTGTCGCATCCGTCGGCTCGCGCTCGGCGCGGGGTTCGTCGTCGTGGCCGCGGGTCTCGAGCTCGTGCGCTTCCTGCCGGGCTCGCCCGCACCGGATGCGCTGGGCATCGTCTTCCTGTCGCTGCCGCTCGTGTTCTTCGCGGGCTTCATGCTCTCGGAGCCGCTCACGCTGCCGCCGCTGCGCTGGCAGCGGCTGCTCGTCGCGGTCGTCGTGGCGGCGCTGTTCGCGATCCCGTTCTCGCTCGGGCCGCTCCACTCGACGCCGCAGCTGGCCCTCGTCGTCGGCAACGTCATCGGCTTCGCGTTCGGCCAGCGCCGCGCCGTGCGGCTCGAGGTCGTGGAGCAGCGCGAGCTCGTGCCGGGCACGCGCGAGCTCGTGTTCCGGCCGGTCCGGCCGGTGCGCTTCCGCCCCGGGCAGTACGTCGAGCTCGACCTGCCGCACCGCGCGCCCGACGTGCGCGGCCGGCGCCGGGTGTTCAGCATCTCCTCCGCGCCCGCGGACGGCACGATCACCGTCGCCATGACGTATCGCGACCCGGTGTCGAGCTTCAAGCGGGCGCTGTTCGCCCTGGAACCGGGCGCGGTCGTGCGCGCGACGGGCGTCGCGGGCGACTTCGCGCTGCCGGCGGATGACACCCCGGTGCTGCTCGTCGCCGGCGGCATCGGCGTCACGCCCTTCGCGAGCCAGCTCGCCGCGCTGCCCCCGGGTCGCGACATCACGGTCGTCTACGCGGCGAGCGCCGCCGGACTCGCTTACCGCGAGGTGCTCGAGCGCAGCGGTGCGCGCGTCGTCGTCGTCGCGCCGGCCCAGCCCGAGGCGCTGCCGCCGGGCTGGGTCTACGCGGGCCCGGCCCGGCTCTCGCGCGCCACGCTCGCGGAGCACGTGCCGGATGCCGCACGCCGTCGCGCCTTCGTCTCCGGCCCGCCGTCGTTCGTCGCCGACGTGCGCCGCGAGCTCCGCGCGGTCGGCGTCCGCCGCATCACGACGGACGCCTTCACGGGCTACTGACCCGCGCCCGGCCCCCGCCCCCACCGGCACCGGCACCGGCACCGGCACCCGCATCGGCACCGGCACCGGCACCGGCATCGGCACCCAAAACGAAGGAGATCCGAGCCGGATCGCCGCCGAATCGCCCGCGGCGGCCCGCATCCGCCGGGATCTCCTTCGTTTTGGGAGCGCCACCGGTTTGGGATCTCCTTCGTTTTGGGAACGCCACCGGTTTGGGATCTCCTTCGTTTTGGGAGCGCCACCGTCCGCGCGGACCGGGCCGCGCGGGGTCACCGCACCCGGCGCACCTTCAGCTTCTTCTTGATCGAGTTGTCCGCGGCCACCGTGCTCGAACCGCGGTACTCCGCCCAGACCGTGTAGCTGCCCTTCTTGAGCTTGGGCAGGGTGAAGACGTGCTTGCCCTTGTTGCGCGCGTGCAGCACCACCTTCTTGGTCTTGCCGCCGTAGTGCAGCACGACCGTCCCGGTCTCCTTGCCGGAGCCCGCGGCGTTGACCTTCACGGTGACCTTCGCCTTCTGCCGGGTCGTGAGCGTCGCATCCTTGATCGAGATCGTCGTGCGACTGTTCCACTTCGGCACGACCCGGACGGATGCGGCCGACACCGCCGCATCCGCCAGGTGCGCCGTCACGACCACGCCGATCGATGTGCCCACGGCGGAGATGGGCACCGTGAAGCTGGATCCGGTCGCCGCGGGGATCGCCGCGCCGTTCCTCGTCCACTGGTACGTGAACGTGAGCGGCGGGGCGCCGATGTTCCAGGTGCCCGTGGTCGCGCGCAGCTGGTGCCCGGGCGAACGGGTTCCCGTGATCGTCGGGAGCGCGGTGTTCGCGAGCGCCGGCATGGTGGCCGAGATCGACTGCGCGGCGGACGTCGCGGTGCCCGACAATCCGGATGCCGTCGACGTCGCCGTGACCCGCACCGAGATCGACTCGCCGACCGACGACGGCGGCGGCGTGTACGTCGCAGTGGTGGCGCCGGCGATCGGGTCGCCGTTGCCCAGCCACTGGTAGGCGAACGTCAGCTGCGCGGCGGGCTCGGTCCACGCGCCGGGGTCCGCCGTCAACGGCTCGCCCGCCACGAACGTCCCCGAGATGGTCGGCGCGGTCGTCGCGGCCGGCGCGGTCGGCGCCGGGTACGGCTCGAGCGAGACGAGCTGCGTCTTCGCGCCGGCGGCGTTGTGGAGGTGCACCATCATGACGCCCTCGGCGTCGTCGGCCGCGTATGCGGCCGCGTCGTAGCTCACCGTGAGAGCGCTCGGCCGGTCGTAGACGAGCGGACCGTAGCCGCCCGCGTCGACGACCGAGACTCCCGGGGCGAACAGGTCGACGGTGGGGCCGCCGCTCATCTCGAACGTCGCCGGATCGATCCAGATCGTGTCGACGGTCTGCGCGCCGGACGGGCCGTACGACTCGATCGCCCAGGAGACCCGCGGGTGCGATGCGTCGACCCCGAGCCCGGCGAGAGCGGCGAGCGAGAACGGCAGCACGATGGTGTCGGTGTCGTAGACCGCCGTGTCGATCGAGCCGTCGAGCCCGTTGAGGTACTGCCCGCTGCACCCGGCGCTCGTGCACAGCCACGACACGAACACGTCGGCGGAGTCGACGCCGCCGTCGGTGAGCCGGCCGTTGTACAGGTACGCGTCGTACTGCCCGTCGCCGTCCGTGTCCAGGTCGACGAAGATGTACGACTTGTTGGCCGGGGTCGTCATGACGCCGTGGGTCTGGATCGCGAAGTACCCGAGGTCGCCGTCGGTCGCGTAGCCGACGGCCGCGATGTCGCCCGCCCGGTCGTCGGGCGTCAGCGCGCAGTCGACGGTCACCTCGTCCGAGCACACCAGTGCCTCGCCGTCCGTGCCGAGCAGCTCGAAGCCTCCGCCGATCGATGCGACGTCGTCGGTGTGCGTCGAGAGCGCTCCGCTCGACGCCACCGGCGTTCCGGTCAGCGGGAGCGAGAGCGTCTGGGTCGGGGCGTCGGTGATGTTGAGCGCCGAGGGCTGCGTCATGCTCGATGTCGGTCGCGGCGCGGCATACACCGGCACCCGCAGCGGGTACCCGTCGCCCTGCGGTGCGAGGTCGACGCGACCGCTCGCCTCCGCGAGGTACTGCAGCACATCGCCCGAGACGTTGTCGTAGACGACGTCGCCGTCGACCGTCCCGCGTGTGGGGTCGAACGACTTCGCGAGGGTCGCCGGCTGGGCGACGGCGAAGGTCACGGCGACGGTCGAGGTGGCACCCGGCGCGACGGTGATCGTCGCGGGAGTCGCCGTGATCGCCGCACCCGGCACCGTCGTGATCGGCGTGTACGCGACGTCGAAGGCGACGGCATCCGTTCCCGTGTTCTCGACGGTGATGTCCTTCGTGAGACTCACCGGACTCGACACCTCGACCGGGCCGAACGAGATGCTCGCCACCGACGGGTCGTCCGCGCTGTACGCGAGCACCTGGGTGCCTACGGCCGCGGCCGCCTCGATCCGTCCGGCGCCGGCACGTGCCGGCGCGTAGATCTCGCCCGGGTCGGATGCCGCCGAGCCGTTCTCCGAGATGTCCTGCGTCGCGGTCGTGACGATGGCCGCCTTGACCTGCTCCGCCGACCAGCCGGGGTGGGCGGCGCGCACGAGCGCCGTCAGCCCGGCGACCATCGGGGTCGCCATGGAGGTGCCCGTGAACGAGGCCCCGTCGTCGCCGCTGCCGCTGAGCGAGGAGAACACGCTCGTGCCGACAGCCGAGACGTCGGGCTTGACGTTCCCCGCGGCGTGCACGCCGCGCGACGAGCTCGAGTTGATCTTGTCGTCGTCCTGCGGGAAGTCCTGCGTGACCGTGTTCACGGAGGTGCCGCTCACCGTCACCGTCTCGTCGTCCTCGAGCGCGGCACGGATCGCGTCGCCACCGGATTTCACGACGAGCACGCCGGGGATCTCGGTGTCACCGCTGATGCCCGCGGAGAAGGTCTCGTTCGAGTTCGCGAAGATGAAACCTCCGGCGCCGGCGGCGCGCAGGTTGGCGCCGCGTGCGATCGAGCCGCACTCGAGCGCGTCGTCCGTCCAGGTGATGAGCGGGATCTCGTCCGACGCGAAAGTACCCGCGGGATAGGCGGAGCACGCCGTCGTGTTGTCCGCCGGCGGCAGAACGACCGTGCCGGCGAGGTCGGGGTCGGCATCCCAGTCGTAGAGCACGGACCGGGTCACTCCGAACGTGTGATCGGCCCCGTCGATGGTGACCCGGACGCCGTCGATGACGCTGGATGCGTCCTGACTGTTCGCGACCGTGATGACCTTGCTCGCGTTGCCCGGGGAGCCGCCGATGTCGGTGGCGTCGCCCGCGTTCCCGCTCGCGACCACGACGTTGACGCCGAGCGCGACGGCCTCGTTCGCGATGACCGCGTCGCCCTCGAGCGCCGAGCCGAAATCGCTGCCGAGCGACATGTTGATCACGTCGGCGTGGTCGCTCGGGTCGCCGTCCCCGTTGGGGTCGACCGCCATGTCGATGGCCTCGGCCACGACGTCGGAGCTGCCGTCGCAGCCGAAGACGCGATACGCGAGCAACGAGGCCTCGGGAGCCATCCCGGGCCCGATCTTCAGGTCGCCGAACGGCGTGTCCGTGCCGTAGGAGCCCGTGTACGTGGAGCCGTCCGCGTTCTCGCCGTAGCCCGCGGCCGAGCCGGCGACGTGAGATCCGTGATCGTTGCAGTCGAGCGGGTTCGGATCCGGATGCGGCGTCGGCTGGTAGGTGTCGCTCGCCGGATCGGCGTCGTACGAGTCGCCGACGAGGTCGTAGCCGCCGATGACCTTGGCGCTGGGGAAGAGGGCCGGATCGGCCGCCGACGCCTCCGCGGCGTGGGCGGTGTCGTAGGCCGCCGTGGTGCCGGGGCCGCCGAAGTTCGCGTGCGTGTAGTCGATGCCGGTGTCGACGATGGCGATCTTCTCGCCCGCGCCGAGCACGCCGACGTTCTGCCACACCGACGGCGCGCCCTGCAGCGGAACCGCGGAGGAGTTGTCGAGCGATTTCGGCACGATCGGGTAGACCGCTCGAACGCCCTTGAGCCCGCTCAGCAGGTCGAAGTCGGCGACATCCGTCGTCACCGCCACGGCGGCGAGCACGCTGTGCGTTCGGTAGAGCACCGAGGCGCGCTTGGGCAGCTGTGCGATGAGCGCCTTCTGCGCGGCGGTCACCGTCGCGAGCTGCGACTTGGCGGCCGCGGCGGCCTTCGCGGCGGACATCGTCGTCCGCTTCGACGTGAAGGTGCGCAGCGTCGACGCGGTGTCGAGCTGCACGAGGAAGGCCTGGGTTCCGGACGACGGCAGGCCGGCCTTGATGTCGGCCGCCGTCGCCGCTGCCGCGCCCACCGACGGCGGCGTCGACGGGGTGAGGTGCGATGAGCTGCTCGACGGCGTCGTCGCGGCGGTCGCGGGCACGGAGACCGTTGCCGCGATAAGCGCCGCGGACGCAGCGGCGGCCAGCAGTCCGATCGTGCGTCGTCCCCTCCCCTCGTGGTCGCGGATGGCGGGAATGCGCACGGATGTCCTCGTTCTGTTGTGGTCCGACCCCGAGAGCCACGGGTGCGCTCAGGCTATAGACAGCCTCTTCTGCACCCCAAGAGAGGGCCGCCGAATCGCACGAAGTTTGCGCCGCGCACGATCGCGCGCAACGGATGCTTGACCGAACGCAATGATCGACCTCCGCTCGGGTTACGGGCATGTTTCCGCGACCCGGCGCCGGATGACCAACGTCCGGTGACGGCATCCTCTGCGGATGCTGCCACCGGCCGTTCAGGTCGGCCGCCGCGGACTACGCGAGGCGCGCGGCGAGGGCCTTGTCGAGCGTGTCGAGGAACTCCTCCGTGGTCTCCCACGCCTGGTCGGGGCCGACGAGCAGTGCGAGGTCCTTCGTCATGTGACCGCCCTCGACGGCCTTGATGACGACGTCCTCGAGCGTGTTCGCGAACTCCGCGAGGGCCGCGTTGTCGTCGAGCTTCGCCCGGTGCAGCAGGCCGCGGGTCCACGCGTAGATCGACGCGATCGGGTTCGTCGAGGTGGGCTTGCCCGCCTGGTGCTGGCGGTAGTGACGCGTGACCGTGCCGTGCGCCGCCTCCGCCTCGACGACCGCACCGTCGGGGGTGGTGAGCACGCTCGTCATGAGGCCGAGCGAGCCGAAGCCCTGCGCGACCGTGTCGCTCTGCACATCGCCGTCGTAGTTCTTGCACGCCCAGACGTAGCCGCCCTCCCACTTGAGCGAGGAGGCGACCATGTCATCGATGAGCCGATGCTCGTAGGTGAGCCCGGCGGCGTCGAACTGCTCCTTGAACTCGGCGTCGAAGATCTCCTGGAAGATGTCCTTGAAGCGGCCGTCGTACGCCTTGAGGATCGTGTTCTTCGTCGACAGGTACACCGGGTAGTTGCGCTGCAGGCCGTAGTTGAGGCTCGCGCGGGCGAAGTCGCGGATCGACGCATCCTGGTTGTACTGCACCTGCGCGATGCCGTCGTCGGGCGCGTCGTACACGTCGAACTTCAGCGGCTCGCTGCCGTCGGCCGGGGTGAACTCGACGGTGAGCTTGCCCTTGCCCTTGAACACGAAGTCGGTGGCGCGGTACTGGTCGCCGAACGCGTGGCGGCCGACGATGATCGGCTTGTTCCAGCCCGGCACGAGGCGCGGGATGTTGCTGATGATGATCGGCTCGCGGAAGATCACACCGCCGAGGATGTTGCGGATCGTGCCGTTCGGGCTCTTCCACATCTTCTTGAGCCCGAACTCCGTCACGCGCGCCTCGTCGGGCGTGATCGTGGCGCACTTCACGCCGACGCCGTGCCTCTGGATCGCATGCGCCGCGTCGATGGTGACCTGGTCATCCGTCGCGTCGCGGTTCTCGATGCCGAGGTCGTAGTACTCGAGATCGATGTCGAGGTACGGGTGGATCAGGGTGTCCTTGATCTTCTGCCAGATGATGCGCGTCATCTCGTCGCCGTCGAGCTCGACGACCGTTCCCTCGACCGTGATCTTGGCCATGCTGTCCTCCATCGGTTCGCGCCAGAAAGCCGGGATTCAGCCTATCGCCTCGGCGAGATATCTCGACATCGAGATATCTGCGCGGGGCGGGGCGGTTAGCCTGTGGGTATGTCGGAGCTGCGCCTCGAAGACCTCAACGCCGCGAACATCGTCGCGGCCAACAGCCTGACGCTGCGTCCCGGCCAGGAGCAGTTCGTCACGCCGACCTCGTACGCGATCGCGGATGCCGCGGTGAACCCCGCCACGACCTGGCCGCGGGTCGTCGTCGACGACGGCCGGGTGGTCGGATTCGTCCGGGCCAACTTCGACGCGGAGAACCCGCAGGAGGAGTTCCGCTGCTGCATCTGGCGGATCAACGTCGCCGCGGACGCCCAGGGCTCCGGTGTCGGCCGGTTCGTCGTCGCGGCCGTCGCCGACGAGGCCCGCCGCCGCGGCTTCGACCAGCTCACCGTGCTGTGGGAGCCGGGCGAGGAGGGCCCGGAGGCGTTCTTCCTCCGCGTCGGCTTCACCGTCATCGGCGAGACCCAGTACGGCGAGAGCATCGGCGCGATCGCTCTGTGAGCCCGAGCCGCAGTCCGGCGACGGATGCGGGAGCGAGCGACGACTTCGTCTCCCGCGTGCTCGAGGTCGTCGACGCCATCCCGGAGGGGCGGGCGATGGCGTACGGCGACGTCGCCGCCGCGATCGGATCGCGCGCGGCGCGCGGCGTCGGCCAGGTGATGGCGTACGGGGGCGCGGGGCATCCGTGGTGGCGCGTCGTGCGCGCGAGCGGGCACCCCGCCGTCGACCACGAGCACATCGCGCTCGAGTACTACCGCGCCGAGGGCACCCCGCTGCGCTGGTCGCGCGACGGCACGGTGTTCCGCGTCGACCTGGACGCTGCGCGCTGGTGGCCCGACGACGCGTCGTCCCCCGGCGGCGGCGACGACGAGGCGTCGATCGACCCCGACCGCCCGGTCGATCCGTTCGACTGACCGCGCCGGGACTCGTCGTCGGAGGATGACCCCCGCTGGATCACCCCCGCTGGTCGAGGCAGAGGATGACCCCCCGCCGGTCGAGGAGCGCGCGACGAAGTCGCCCGCGTCTCGAGACCACCACGAATCAGCCCGGTGGTCTCGAGACGCGACCTCGCTCCGCTCGGGCACTCCTCGACCAACGGACGACGAGTGGTCTCGAGACGCGACCTCGCTCCGCTCGGGCGCTCCTCGACCACCGGACGACGAGCAGCACGATCACACCAGAGCGTCGCGCCAAGCCGCGTGCAACCGAGCGAAGCGGAGGACGACCCCCCGCTGGTCGAGGAGCGCGCGACGAAGTCGCCCGCGTCTCGAGACCACCACAACTCCCTCGGCCGAACGAGTGGTCTCGAGACGCGACCTCGCTCCGCTCGGGCGCTCCTCGACCACCGGACGACGAGCAGCTCGATCACACCAGAGTGTCGCGCCAAGCCGCGTGCAACTGGGCGAAGCGGCCGGTGCCCGCGATGAGCTCCGCGGGCGTGCCGTCCTCGACGAGCCGGCCGTGCTCCATCACGAGCACGCGGTCGGCGATCGCGACCGTCGACAGCCGGTGCGCGATGATCACCGCGGTGCGGTCGGCGAGCAGGGTCTGAAGCGCCTCCTGCACGAGGCGTTCGCTCGGGATGTCGAGCGACGCCGTCGCCTCGTCGAGGATGAGCACGCGCGGGTTCGCGAGGAACGCCCGCGCGAACGAGAGCAGCTGCCGCTGCCCGGCCGAGACCCGCCCGCCGCGCTTGTTCACGTCGGTGTCGTAGCCGTTCGGCAGCTGCTCGATGAACGCGTGCGCGCCGACGGCCTTCGCGGCCTCGATGATCTGCTCCCGCGTGGCCTCGGGGTTGCCGAGCGCGATGTTCTCGGCGACCGAGCCGGAGAACAGGTACGACTCCTGCGTGACCATGACGATCGCGCGGCGCAGGTCCTTGGGGTGCAGCTGGCGCAGGTCCACGCCGTCGAGCAGCACGCGCCCGTCGGTCGGGTCGTAGAAGCGCGAGATGAGCTTCGCGAGCGTCGACTTGCCGGCACCCGTCGAGCCGACGAGTGCGATCGTCTGGCCCGCCGGGATGTCGAGGTCGAAGCGCGGCAGCACCACCGCATCCGCCCGGTACGCGAAGTGCACGCGCTCGAACCGCACGTGTCCCTTCGCCTGCCAGAGGTCGATGGGCGTCGTCGGATCGGCGACCGTCGGGCTCTCCTCGAGCACGCCCGAGATCTTCTCGAGCGCCGCGGCGGCGGACTGGTAGCCGTTGTAGAACATCGCGAGGTCCTGAGCGGGCGAGAAGAACTGCCGCACGTAGAGCACGACCGCGAGCAGCGCGCCGATCGCGAGCGCCCCGGATGCCACGCGGAGCCCGCCTACGAGCACCGTGACGGCGAGCGCGACGTTGCCGATGAGCACGAGGCCCGGGTCGAAGACGCCGAACAGGCCGATGACCTTCGCGTTGACGTCGCGGTACTCCTCGACGAGGTCGCCGAACTCGCGCTCGTTGCGCTTCTCCTTGCGGAACGCCTTGACCGCACGGATGCCGGTCATCGTCTCGACGAAGTGCACGATGACCTTCGCGCTCGCCACGCGCGAGCGGCGGAACAGCACCTGCGAGCTGCGCTGGAACCAGCGCGACAGGATCGCGAGCGGCACGAGCGAGACGAGCAGCACGAGCCCCGCGGTCGGGTCGGTGATGACGAGCGCGACGGCCGTGAACGCCATGTAGAGCACGCCCTGCACGAGGTTGTTGAGGCCGCCGTCGAGCAGTTCGCGGATCGAGTCCAGGTCACTCGTCTGCCGCGCGATGATGCGGCCCGACGTGTAGCTCTCGTGGAAGTCGAGCGACAGCCGCTGCGTCTGCCGGAACACGCGCGTGCGCAGCTCGAGCAGCACGGCCTGGCTGATGCGCGCCGTCCAGACCTGGTACGAGTACATGAGCACCGCGCCGACGACGGATGCCGCGGCGAACGTGCCGACCGCGATCGCGATGGGCACCGGGTCGCCGCCCGTGAGCGCCGGCAGGCCGGTGTCGATGCCGTACGCGATGAGCAGCGGGCCCGCGACGCGCAGCACCGTCGAGATCACGACGACCACGACGGTGACCACGAGCCGGCCGCGCAGCGGGCGCACGAGGGACCCGAGCAGCCGCAGCGAGCGGTCGCGCATCGCGCGGCTCTCCGCCCGGGAGAGGTCGCTGCGCTCCTCGTCCTGCACTCCGATGAGACTCATCGCACGACCTCCTCGCGGGCGTCCCCGCGCTCCGCTTCCAGACTCGAGATGACGAACCGGTAGTGCTCGTTCGTCGCGATCAGCTCGGAGTGCGGGCCGACCGCGACGATGCGGCCGTCGCGCAGCACGGCGACCCGGTCGGCGAGCGCGACGGTCGACGGCCGGTGCGCGACGATGAGCGCTGTGGTCGTCGTGAGCACGCGCCGCAGCGCCTCCTCGACGAGCGCCTCGGTGTCGACGTCGAGCGCCGACAGCGGGTCGTCGAGCACGAGGATGTCGGGTCGTGCCGCGACCGCCCGGGCGAGCGCGAGCCGCTGGCGCTGGCCGCCGGAGAGCGACAGCCCCTCCTCGCCGATGATCGTGTCGAGGCCCTGCGGCAGCTCGCGCGCGAACGAGGCCTGCGCGATGTCGAGCGCCTCGTCCACATCCGCCGGCGATCCCTCGGGGCGGCCGAGCAGCACGTTCTCGCGCACGGATGCCGAGAACAGCGTCGCGTCCTCGAAGGCCATCGCGATGCGCGCCCGCAGCTCGTGGCGGCGCAGGCGCCGGATGTCGACGCCGTCGATCTCGATCGAGCCGCCGGTCACCTCGTAGAGCCGGGTGGTGAGGGCGGTGAGCGTCGACTTGCCGCTGCCGGTCAGGCCGACGAGCGCCATGGTCTCGCCGGCACGGATGTCGAGGTCGACGCCGTCGACGAGGTCGCGCGTGCCGGCGGGCGCATCCGGGTAGCGGAAGTGCACGCCGCGGAAGGCGAGGCGTCCGTGCGGCTCGGCGATGGTCTGCGGGTCGTCGGGCTCGACGATCGTGTCGGGCTCGTCGAGCACCTCGAAGAGCCGGTCGACGGCCGTGCGGGTGTCGAACGTCATCGAGAGCAGGAAGCCGATGCTCTCCACGGGGAAGCGGAGCACCGTCGCCGTGGCGAAGAACGCGGTGAGCTCGCCGATCGTGAGCTGCCCCGCGGAGGCCTGCAGCACGCCGATGAGCAGGCAGATCGCCCACGTGACGTCGGGCACGAGCAGCAGCCACAGCCAGAGGTTCGCGACGGCGCGCGCCTTCTCGATCTCGGTGCCGCGCAGTTCCTCGGCCTGGCGCGCGAAGCTCGCGAGCGCGTGCTTGCCGCGTCCGAAGGCCTTGAGCACGCGGATGCCGTGCACGCTCTCCTCGACCGCGGTCGCGAGGTCGCCCTGCTGGTCCTGGCTGCGCCGCGCGACGACGTGGTAGCGCTTCTCGAACGCGAAGCTGATCATCGCGACGGGAACGGACAGCACGACGAACACGAGCCCGAGCAGCGGCGAGATGCTCACCAGGAAGCCGATGCCGACGACGATCGTGACGAGGTTGACGACGAGCAGCACGAGCCCGAACGAGAGCCAGCGACGGATGAGGTTGAGGTCGCTCACCGCGCGGGACAGCAGCTGGCCGCTCGGCCAGCGGTCGTGGAACGCGACCGGCAGGTTCTGCAGGTGCGCGTACAGCCGGTTGCGCATCGCGGCCTCGACGTGCGTGCCGGGGGTCAGCACGAACCAGCGCCGGAGCGCGATCATCACCGCCTCGCCGATGCCGAGCGCGAGCACGACGACGAACGCGATCCAGACGGCGCTCGCGTCGCCGTCGGAGAGCGGGCCGTCGACGAGCGCGCGCAGCACCTGCGGGATGAGCAGCGCGACGATGCCGGCGAACAGGGCGGCCACCATGCCGAGCACGATGCGGGACAGGGCAGGGCGCACGAACGGCAGCAGGCGCCCGATGGCGCGCACGACGCCGAGCTGCGAGCCGTCGGGGGAAGGGGAATCAGGGGAAGGGGAAGGGGTCGACGAGGACAACGGAGAACCCGGGTTTCAGATGGGGGCGTCGAGCGACGCCGGGCAGAACGGAGAACGGGCGCGGCCTGAGCCGCGGGACACGGAACGGATGCGCGTGGGGCCGGGCGTCAGCGCGCCCGGCGGTGCGGTCGCCGGGACGCTGGCGCGTCCGTGCCCGCAGTATTCGTTCGCGCGGCATCCGTGCCCGCAGTACTCGTGCCCGCCGCACCGCGCGAGCGCACGGCGCTGAGGACCACGAGGCGACGGGTGGTGACGGTGGCAGTCATGGTGCTCTCCTCGTGGCTGGATGACCACGTCGCGGGCGCGGCGCAGCCCTCCAGCCTAGGCCGCTCGTCGCGCGCGGCGCAACAGCACGGTGCTTGCCGCTCTCCTCTCGGTCGAGGAGCCCGCGAGCGCAACCACCACCCCGCTGGCCGAGGAGCCCGCGAGCGCAGCGAGCCGGCGTCTCGAGACCATCTCTCGCCGAGAAGATCCGTGGTGGTCTCGAGACGCGAGCGACGCTTCGCGTCGCGCGCTCCTCGACCAGCGGGCGGACAAGCGACTCCGCCGCGCGCTCCTCGACCAACGGGAGGGACAAGCGACTCCGTCGCGCGCTCCTCGACCAGCGGGGAGTGGAGCGCGTCAGCGGATGCGGATCGACAGGCAGGTGACGCAGCCGTCGAGCTTCTCGAACTCCGAGACGTCGACCGTCACGACGCGGTAGCCGAGGCTCTCGACGAGCTCGGCACTGCGGGGTGCCGAGGCGGCCATGAGCACCGCATCCGCCGCGAGCACGACGACGTGCGCGCCCTCGGGCTCGGGCACCTCGAGGTACCGCTCGAACACGCGCGGGTCGTCGACCGTGGTCGGGTGGCCGAGCACGGTACCGTCGGGCAGCGCCGTGACGGCGCTCTTCAGGTGCAGCACTTTCGTCACCGGCACGGCGACGACGCGGTGGCCGGTGTCGGCGAGCAGGGCGCGCAGCTGACGGATGCCCTCCGCGTTCGTGCGACCGCCGCGCCCGACGTAGACGGTGCGGCCGACCTTGAGCACGTCGCCGCCGTCGAGCGTTCCCGGCTCGGCGATGCGCTCGATGCGCAGACCGAGCTCGGCGAGCGACGCCTCGACCTCGGGGGTCTCGGCGAGCCGCGACGCGGCGCCGGGGCGCGTGACGACCGCGGTGTCGCCGAACACGACCGCGGCGTCCTCGACGAAGACGCTGTCGGCGAGTGTGTTCGCCGGCTCGACCTCGATCGTGCTCCAGCCGTTCTCGAGCAGGGCCGACACGTACGCGTCCCACTGGTCGTTCGCGAGGTCCAGGTCGATCGCCGGCCGCTCGGCGGACCGGACGATGCCGTCGGCGAGCGTGTCGGCGGGCACGCGCACGAGGGCGACCCGGCGCGCGATCGCGACCGCGGCATCCGTCGGACGCAGCACGCGGCGGGTCAGCCGCGGTCCGATGAAGACGGCGCCGAGGGTGGCGGCGACGACGAACGGCAGGTTGACGCCGATGAGCAGCGCGAGCTGGTCGAGCACGGATGCGGCCTGGCCGTTCGAGGCCGCGTAGATGGTGGTGCCGCCGAGCGCCGAGGCGATGGCGAAGATCAGTCCCGTGACGAGCGCGACGTACCAGGTGCGGAAGATGCCGATGAACCCGAACACGAACAGCGCGATGAGCAGCAGCAGGCTCGACGCGAGGAACCGGTCGTGCACCGCCGGGATGAGCTGCGCGTTCGAGCTCAGCTGGTTGGCGACCACGAACACGAAGATCGTGGCGAGGTGGGCGGTGAGCGCGATGGCGACGGCGCTCGAGAGCGACGCGATGATGCGGCGGGCGATCGTGGGTGCGGGCACCAGTCGAGGGTAGTGGACCGCGGGTCGTGCGAACGCCGAGAGCGCGTCGGCGCTCGGTTCGGCCGCCGGCGGCTCAGTGGAAGAAGTGCCGCTCGCCCGTGAAGTACATCGTGGCGCCCGCGGCGCGCGCCGCGGCGATGACCTCCTCGTCGCGGATCGAGCCGCCCGGCTGCACGATCGCCCGCACGCCCGCGTCGAGCAGGATCTGCGCACCGTCGGCGAACGGGAAGAACGCGTCGGATGCGGCGACCGAGCCCGCGGCCCGGTCACCCGCGCGCTCCACGGCCAGGCGGCACGAGTCCACCCGGTTGACCTGGCCCATCCCGACGCCGACGGATGCCCCGCCCGACGCGAGCAGGATGCCGTTCGACTTCACGGCGCGCGACGCCCGCCAGGCGAACTCGAGGTCGGCGGCGGTCGCCTCGTCCGCGGCGGGACCGGCGACGAGCGTCCAGTCGGCGAACGGGGTGAACCGCTGGTCCGCGTCCTGCACGAGCCAGCCGCCGGAGAGCTGCTTGAGCTCGAGGCTCGTGCGCGCGAAGCCGTCGGGCAGGCGCAGCACGCGCAGGTTCTTCTTGGCGGTGAGGATCGCGAGCGCCTCGGGCTCGAAGTCGGGCGCGACGACGACCTCCGTGAAGATCGGCGCGATCGACTCGGCGGCTGCGGCCGTGATCGTGCGGTTGGAGGCGATCACGCCGCCGTAGGCCGAGACCGGGTCGCACGCGTGCGCGGCGGCGTGCGCCGCGGCGATGTCGTCGGCCGTCGCGATGCCGCACGGGTTCGCGTGCTTGATGATCGCGATCGCGGGGGTGGCGAAGTCGTAGGCGGCCCGCACCGCGGCATCCGCGTCGACGTAGTTGTTGTACGACATCTCCTTGCCGTTCAGCTGCTCGGCCTGGGCGATGCCGGCGCCGCCCTCGCTCGGGTACAGGCCGGCGCGCTGGTGGGCGTTCTCGCCGTAGCGCAGGTCGGCGCGCTTGCCGGCCGTGACGAGCAGCCGGTCGGGCAGCGCGTCCGGGTCGGCGGTGAGCCCGACGTTGGCGGCGAACCACGCGGCGACCGCGGCGTCGTAGGCCGCGGTGTGCGCGAACGCCTTCGCGGCGAGGCGCTGGCGCTGCGCGAGGGTCGTGCCGCCGAGGGTGAGCGCCTTGACGACCTGCGGGTAGTCCGCGGGTGAGGTCACGATCGCGACGTTCGCGTGGTTCTTGGCGCTCGCGCGCACCATGGCCGGCCCGCCGATGTCGATCTGCTCGATGACCGCGTCGCCGACGGCGCCCGACGCGACCGTCTCGACGAACGGGTACAGGTTGGAGACGACGAGCTCGAACGGCGCGATCCCCTGCTCGGCGAGCTGGGCCTCGTGCGACTCGAGGCGCAGGTCGGCGAGCAGTCCGGAGTGGATGGTGGGGTGCAGCGTGCGCACGCGTCCGTCGAGCGACTCGGGATATCCGGTGACCTCGCCGACCTCGAGCACGGAGTAGCCGGCGGTGCGGATGACGTTCGCGGTCGAGCCGGTCGAGACGATCTCGACCCCGGCATCCGCGAGCGCTCCGGCGAGTTCGACGAGACCGTGCTTGTCGCTCACGGAGACGAGCGCGCGCCGGATGGGCACGACGTCGCGATGACGGTAGCGGCTGGGGTCGATGGCGGGACCGCTCATGCGGGCGAGAGCTCCTCGGTGTCGGGCGAATCGGTGTCGGGCGAATCGGGGCCGAACGCCCCGAGGTCGATGGTGCCGGTGGCGATCGCGGCGACCGTCTCGATGAGCAGGCGGCGCTCGACGAGCTTGATGCGGTCGTGCAGCGTCGCCTCGGTGTCCTCGGGCAGCACCGGGATGCGCTCCTGGGCGAGGATCGGACCGGTGTCGACCCCGGCGTCGACGACGATGACGCTCGCGCCGGTCTGCTCGACGCCCGCGGCGAGCGCGTCGCGCACGCCGTGCGCACCCGGGAACTCGGGCAGGTACGCCGGGTGCGTGTTGATCAGGCGCGGGCCGAGCCGCTCGACGACGCGCTCGGGCAGCAGCTTCATGAATCCCGAGAGCACGACGAGGTCGGGGTCCCAGACCAGGATCTGCTCGAGCAGCGCGTCGCCCCAGGCGGCACGGTCGGCGAAGCTGGACAGCGCGACGGCGAACGTCGGGATGCCGAAGTCCGCGGCGTGGTCGAAGCCCTCGGCGTCGCGGTCGGCGCCGATCGCGACCACGCGGGCCGGGAAGTCCGGGTGCTCGGCGGCCTCGAGCAGCGCGCGGAGGTTCGATCCCCCACCCGAGATGAGCACGACCACCGAGAGCACGACAGCGAGCCTACCGAGCGGGAGCGCGCTCAGCCCCGCGAGCGCCGCGACGCGACGGCGAGCGCGATGACGGATGCCGCGGCGAACTCGAGCGCCGCGAAGCCCCCGACGGCGAACGCGTCCGGGCCGACGTCGGCGAGCCGCCCGGGCCCGACGGACCCGCTCGCGAGCCAGGCGAGCAGCCCGAGCAGCGCGCCGCCGACGATGCCGATGCCGAGGCCGACCGCGACGATGCGTCCCGGCGCGGGCGGGGCGTGCTCGGCGAGCCGGGGGTGCACGACGAGCCCCGCGAGGAACGCCGCGACGACCGGGATCGCGAGCCCGACGAAGCCCCAGGCGAGCGCGCCCTCGGGCAGCGCGCCGAGCACGGGGATCGCGGGCACCGGCCCGAGGCTCGTGCCGACGGGCGACACCGTCGATCCGGTGCCGAGCGCGAATCCGGGGCCGACGAGCCACGATGCGGCCCAGACGACGAGGTCGGGCAGCAGCGCGAGCTGGCCGAGGGTGAGGGCGATGCCGCCGAGCACCTCGGCGTGCAGCGACTCGTAGAGCGTGATGATGCGCGCGTAGCCGGCGACGAGCAGCACGGCCACGAGCAGGGCGGCCACGAGCACGACGGATGCCGTCGCGAACGCCCCGCCGGCGAGCACCGCGCGCCACGAGTCGCGCGTCTCCGGACGCCAGTCGGCGACCCAGTCGCGCAGCGAGCTGCCGTTGTCGTCGCCCTCCGCGCGCCGGGTGCGCAGCGAGCCGACGACGACCCCGACCGCGAACACGAGCGTCGGGGCGATGACGGCCTGGGCGATGTCGGTCGAGGCCGCGGGGTGCTGCGCCGTGAGCGCGAGGCCGAGGCTCAGCACCGCGAACGTGCCGATCGCGACGACCTCCCCGAACACACGGAAGCGCGTCTCGGCCACGCGCCGCCCGGCCCGCACCGCGAGCGCGAGGGTGAGCCCTGCGAAGCCGAGCGCGGCGATCGAGACGGCGAAGCGCGCGTCGCTCCCCGCGAGTCCGAGCGCGGATGCCGTGGCCGGGTCGAGCGCGATGCTCACGTCGACGCCGTGGCCGACGAGCCAGGTGTCGACGCCCGCCCGCCAGAACGCGCCCCAGTCGAGCGCGAAGCCGAACTGCACGGCCCACACGATGGTGAGCATCGCGAGCGGGATGCCGACCCCGACCCCGACGACGAGCAGCGCCTCGAGCGCGGCGAACACGGCGGTGAGCGGTCGGTTCATGGCGCTCGCGAGCCTATCGGCGACCCCGGCGCGCCCCGGGCCGCCCCGCCGCGCGCGCCGGAGCGGCCGGGAGGGCCGGGCCGGGAGCGCCGCGAGCGGGGAGCGCCGCGGCCGGGTCAGCCGTCGTCCGGGACGGTGCCCTCGCCGAACCCGTTCGCGGCGAGGAGCCGCACGGCGTCGATCGCCTCGGCCGCCTGCGGGCCGGCCGCATCGAAGCGCACCGTGTCGCCGTGCTGGGCACCGAGCGTGAGCAGCGCGATCGTGCTGTCGGCGCGCACCGGACCGCGCCCGGTGCGGGGGTTCGTCGCCGTCACGCGCGCGTCGAAGGCCGACAGCCGCCGCACGAGCTCCGCGACCGGCCGCGCGTGCAGGCCGGACGGGTTCAGCAGCGTGATCTCCGCGCTCGACGCCGGTTCTCCGGCAGCATCCGCGCCCGCAGACGCCGCGCCCGCAGACGCGGCGCCCGCGGACGCGGCGGGGACGGACGCCCCTGGGGCGGATGCGGCATCCGGTGCGCCCGGCTCGCCGAGCGCCGCGATCTTGGGCGCGAGCGCGATCCGGGCCTCCTCGTCGACCTCGTCGAGGCTCGCCCCGCCGGCGGCGCGCACCACGGCGGCGACGAGTCCCTCGACGAACGGCGCGGCGCTCAGCCGCACCGGCACGTCGAGGTCGGCGGCGAGCTCGAGCGCGAGCTCGGCGCTCAGCACCGCGGAGCCGAGGTCCATGAGCACGAGCACGCCGTCGGGGCCGGCGACCGCGCGGATGGCGTCGGCGACGCGCGTGGCGTCGGTGCCGGTCACGTCGTCGCCGGCGCCCGCGGCGACGCGCACCGCCGGCCCGCCCTCGCGCACCATCTCGCCCGCGAGCGCGACCGCGGCCTCGGCGAGCGCGGGGCTGTGCGAGACGACGACGATGCCGATCACGGGAGCGCGTCCGCGAGCGCCTCGAAGAGGTAGGCCGTGCTCATCGCGCCGGGGTCGAGGTGCCCGGCGCTGCGCTCGCCGAGGTAGCTCGCGCGGCCCTTGCGGGCGACGAGCGCAGTCGTCGCGTCGCGCCCCTCGGCGGCGGCGGTCGCGGCGGCGCGCGCGGCGGCCGCGGCTCCCGCGCCGACCCCCTGGTCGAACGCGTCGATGGCCGGCCCCATCGCGTCGACCATGGTCTTGTCGCCGGGCTCCGCCTTGCCACGGGCGAGCACGCCCTCGAACCCGGCGCGCAGCGCGCCGCCGAGCGCGGCGGCGTCGAGCTCGTCCACCGCGCCCGCGGCGCGGCCGAACCGGAGGAAGAAGGTGCCGTAGAGCGGGCCGCTCGCCCCGCCGACCGTCGTGACGAGGGTCATTCCGACACTCGTGAACAGCTCGTCGACGGTCGCCGGCGTGCCGCCGTCGAGCTTGTCCATGACCGCCGCCATGCCGCGCGCCATGTTGGCGCCGTGGTCGGCGTCGCCGATCGCCGAGTCGAGCTCGGTGAGGTAGGCCCGGTTCTCGGTCACGCGGTCGCGGAATCCCGCGAGCCATGCGACGAGGCCGTCGATCGCGACGGTGTCGTCCGCCATGCCCCTAGACCCCCCAGCGCAGGCCGGCCGTGTTGACGGGCGCGTCCCAGAGCCGCAGCATCTCGTCGCTCGCGCGCAGTACGGTGAGCGAGCAGCCCGCCATGTCGAGGCTCGTGATGTAGTTGCCGACGAGGCTGCGCGCGACGCTCACGCCGTGCGCGTCGAGCAGCTTCTTGACCTCCCCGAACATGAGGTAGAGCTCGTGCAGGGGCGAGCCGCCCATGCCGTTGAGCATGACGATCGTCGGCCCGCCCGTGAAGTCGAGGTCGGCGAGCACGGGCTCGACGAGCAGTGCCGCGATGTCGGCCGCGGGCGCGAGCGGCACCCGCTCCCGGCCGGGCTCTCCGTGGATGCCGATGCCGATCTCCATCTGGTCGTCCGGCAGCTCGAAGGTCGGCTTACCCGCCGCGGGGACGGTGCAGCTCGTGAGCGCCATGCCCATCGAGCGCCCGTTCGCGTTGACCTCCTCGGCGATGCGCGCGACCTCGGCGAGGGGTGCGCCCTCCTCGGCCGCGGCTCCCGCGATCTTCTCGAGCAGCACCGTGATGCCGACGCCGCGGCGGCCGGCCGTGTAGAGCGAGTCCTGCACGGCGACGTCGTCGTCGGTCACGACGGTCGCGACCTCGACGCCGCTCTCGAGCCCGGCGAGCTCGGCCGCCATCTCGAAGTTCATCACGTCGCCCGTGTAGTTCTTCACGACGTGCAGCACGCCGGCCCCGGCGTCGACGGCGAGCGTCGCGGCCTGCATCTGGTCGGGCGTGGGCGATGTGAACATCTCGCCCGCGCACGCGGCGTCGAGCATCCCGAGGCCGACGAACCCGCCGTGCAGCGGCTCGTGGCCGGAGCCGCCGCCCGAGAGGATGGCAACCTTGCCCGGTCGGGTGGGTTCACCGCGGTAGATGACGCGATTCTCGAGGTCGACGCGCAGCTCCGGGTGCGCGGCCGCGATGCCCGCGAGGGTGTCGGCGAGGACGGTGTCCGGCGAGTTGATGAGCTTCTTCATCGCTCGCTCCGGCGGTTCTCGAACATGGTCTGCTCCTTTGCATGACGACGGTCGGCGCCCGACGCGATCCGATTCGGCTCGACCCGCGGGATCGTGCGGAACCGGTGCTGGCGCTGATCGAATGGTATTCGATAATGTCGAATATCCACCGCAGCGGAGCGGTCGTCAAGCCCGACCGGGTCCGCCGTGTGCCGATGCCGAGGGAGGCGCCGTGATCCAGTCCATCGATCGCGCCGCCCGCATCCTGCAGCTGCTCTCCGGCGCGCGCCACCTCGGCATCACCGAGCTCGCCTCCGCGCTCGACCTGCCGCCCTCGACCGTGCACGGCATCGTCGCGTCGCTGCACTCGCACGGGCTCGTCGCGCGCGAGCCGCACTCGACGCGGTACATGCTCGGACCGGCGCTGCTCAAGCTCTCCAACGTCTACCTCGACACGCTCGACGTGCGCGCGCGGGCGATGCGCTGGACGGCCGAGCTGTCCCGCCGCACGGGACTCGCCGTGCACCTGGGCGCGGCACTGTTCGACGAGGTCATCGTCATCCACCACAACGGCCGCCCGGACGGCACCGAGCAGATGCCCGAGACCGGGCTCGCGATCCCCGCGCACGCCTCGGCGATGGGCAAGGCGCTGCTCGCCTTCGACCCGAGCGCGGCGCGCGACCTGCTCGGCGGCCCGCTGCGCGCCCTCACGGCCGACACCGTCACCGACCCCGCGCTGCTCACCGAGCAGTTCGCGCACATCGCGGCACGCGGGTACGCGGTCGAGGAGGACGAGGCCGTGATCGGCGAGAGCGGGCTCGCGGCGCCCGTCGCCGACCGCAGCGGCGCGGTCGTCGCGGCCGTCGGCGTCGTCGTGCCGTCCGCCGAGTGGCCGCCCGAGACCGGCGTCGTGGCGGCACTGCGCGAGACCGCGCGCAACATCAGCCGCGAGCTCGGCGCGCCGGCCTGGCCGCCGCGCGTCGAACCGTGGACGCACGAGCAGTGGCCCGACGAGGGCTGAGCAGAGAGGACTGGGAAGGTGACGCGCGTCGATGGCCCCGTGCTCCGCGCCCCGGCGCCCCGCGCCCCGGTGCCCCGCACCTCAGAGGGCGACGAGCTCGCGCGCGGCGCCCTCGTCGAGCACGAGGTCGGTGACGACGCCCGCGGCGAGCGCGCCGCGCAGGCTGCGCGCCTTCGCGGCTCCCGAGACGACGCACACGCGCCGCGGAACGCGCGCGAGCACGTCGAAGCCGGGCCCGCTCGCCCGCGCGTTGAGCTCGACGTCGCGCCAGCTGCCGTCGGCCCGGAAGAACACGGTCGCGACGTCGCCGACGACGCGGTCGCGGCCGAGGCTGTCGTAGTCGCTCCGTTCGAGGTAGCCGCCCATGTAGACGTGGCTCGGCACCTGGGCGAGCGGGGATCCGACGGAGAAGAGCGCGACGTCCATCGATCGCTGCAGGTCGAGCACGCGGCGGGTGGAGCGCTCGCGCCACATCGCGGTCTTCGTGGCGCGGTCGTCGAAGAACGCCGGCACGGGGAACTGCTCGATGCTGGCGCCGAACGCGTCGCCGAAGCGGCGCAGGATCTCGCTCGCGTAGTCGACGCCGGTCGTGCGCGTGTTGCCCGCCCCGTTGAGCTGCACGACCCGGATGCCGGGGCGCTGCAGCGGCACCAGCACGCGGCTGATGGCGCTCATCGTCGAGCCCCAGGCGATGCCCACCGTCATGGTCGCGTCGACGAAGCGGTCGAGCATGCGTGCGGTGCTCAGCGCGACACGAGCGAGCCGGTCGACGTCGCTCGTGTGGTCGGGCACGGGCACGATGTGCGCGGCGACGTCGAACCGCCTCGCGATCTGCCCCTCGAGGGCCGTGGAGGCCTCGAGGGGCGAACGGATCCGGATGTCGACGAGGCCCGTGTCGCGCGCGAACGTGAGCAGCCGGGACACCGACGACCGCGAGGTCCCGAGCTCGCGGGCGATCGCCTCCATCGTCAGGTCCTGCATGTAGTACAGCTGCGCGGCGCGCAGCGCGGCGCTCGTGCGCGCGGGCAGCGGCGGTTCGGCGTCGTCGCTCATCGATGCTCCCTGCACGTTTGTGCAACAGGCTTGCCCATTGTTTCGGTGCGGTCCACGATAGCCCCGACCGACCCCGCGGTCGGCGCGTCGATGCGCTTCCGACACCACCGGCGGCCCGATGAGCGGACGGCTGGATGGATGGAGCACAGCATGTCGAAGCCCGCGAACAACACCCCCGCGCCCCGCGAGACCGTGACGACGCTCTCGGATCGGCCCACCGCCGCCGTGCTCATCATCGGCGGCGGCATCAACGGCATCGGCACGCTCCGCGACCTCGCCCTGCAGGGCGTCGACGTCGCCCTCGTCGAGCGCAACGACTACGCGTCGGGCGCGTCGGCCGCGTCGAGCCACATGATCCACGGCGGCATCCGCTACCTCGAGAACGGCGAGTTCCGGCTCGTGCGCGAGAGCGTGCAGGAGCGCAACGGCCTCATCCGCATCGCCCCGCACTACGTCAAGCCGCTCGAGACCACGATGCCGATCTTCCACACGTTCTCCGGCATCCTGAACGCTCCGCTGCGGATGCTGACCCACAGGCAGCGCTCGACGAAGGAGCGCGGCGCCGCGCTCATCGAGATCGGCATGTCGATCTACGACTCGTTCTCGCGCGACGGCGGCCAGGTGCCGCGGCACCGGTTCCGCCGCCGCAGCGCCGCTCTCGCCGACATGCCCGCGCTCAACAAGGGCATCAAGTACACGGGCACGTACTTCGACGCGTCCGTGCACGAGCCCGAGCGACTCGCGCTCGACGTGCTGAAAGATGCCCTCGCGACCGGAAACGCGCGCGCCGCGAACTACGTCGAGGCGACCGGCGTGCGGGACGGCGGCGTCGTGCTGCGCGACCGCGAGACCGGCACCGAGTTCGTGTTCCACGCGGACGTCGTCGTGAACGCCTCCGGTCCGTGGACGGACCTCACGAACGGCGCGCTCGGCGACGAGACGGCGTTCATGGGCGGCACGAAGGGCTCGCACATCGTCGTCGACAACCCCGAGCTGCTCGAGGCCACGAAGGGCCGCGAGATCTTCTTCGAGAACTCCGACGGGCGCATCGTGCTCATCTACCCGCTCAAGGGGCGCGTGCTCATCGGGACGACGGATGTCGACGCCGACCCGCGGGAGCCCCAGGCCGCGACCGACGACGACGTGCAGTACTTCTTCGACCTCGTGCACCACGTCTACCCGGACATCGCGCTGTCGAAGGACCAGATCGTGTACAGCTACGCCGGCATCCGCCCGCTGCCGCGCCACGAGGACACCGCGCCGGGCTTCGTGAGCCGCGACTACCGCATCGTCGACACGGCCATCCCGGGCCTCGCCGGCACGCACGTGCTCAGCCTCGTCGGCGGCAAGTGGACGACGTTCCGCGCGCTCAGCGAGCACCTGGCCACCGAGGTGCTCGGCAAGCTCGGGCGCCCCCGCACGGTGTCCACCGCGGGACTCGCGATCGGCGGGGGCAAGGGCTTCCCGCGCACCGACGCCGAACGAACCACGTGGATCGCCGCGCACGCCGACGGCATCACGAAGGCGGCCGTCGATCGCCTGCTCGACCGCTACGGCACGCGCGCCGAGGAGGTCATCGACTACCTCGGCGAGATCGAGGACCGCCCGCTCGCGACCGACCCGGAGCTCACCCGCGGCGAGGTGGCCTACTTCGCCGAGCACGAGCAGGCCGTGCACCTGCAGGACGTCGTGCTGCGCCGCACGAACGCCGCGTTCGTCGGCGGCGTCACGCTCGACCTGCTCGAGGAGCTCGCCGACGCGCTCGGCGCGGGCCTCGGCTGGGACGCCGCGCGCCGCGCACAGGAAGTCGCCGACACCGTCGAGGTGCTCGCGCGCGATCACAACGTGACGGTCGAAAGGCTCGCGCTGACCTGAGCGCGGCCGCCCGCCGCGCGGGCCGACCGATACGGGGCCGCCACGGTGGGGGCCCGCACCATCGAACAGAAGGAAGGTCAACGTGGACACCAATCTCGGTTTGTATTTCCTGTCCGAAGTCGTCGGCACGGCACTGCTGCTGCTGCTCGGAACGGGCGTCGTCGCGAACGTGCTGCTCGCCAAGACGAAGGGCAACGGCGGGGGCTTCCTCCTCGTCAACTTCGGCTGGGGCCTCGCGGTGTTCGCGGGCGTGGTGGCGTCGCAGTACTCGGGCGCGCAGCTGAACCCCGCCGTGTCGATCGCGCTCCTCGTGCTCGGCGACATCACGGTCGCGCAGTTCTTCATCGCCGTGCTCGCCCAGCTCGTCGGCGCGATCCTCGGCGCCGTGCTGTGCTGGCTGTCGTACCGCAACCACTTCGACGAGGAGCCCGACCCGGGCGCCAAGCTCGCCGTCTTCTCCACGGGACCCGCCATCCGTTCCTACGGCTGGAACCTCATCACGGAGATCATCGCGACGTTCGTGCTCGTGTTCGGCATCCTCGCGTTCAGCGACGCCCACTTCGGCGAGGTCGCGGCGCTCGGCCCGCTCTCGGCCCTCGCGGTCGCCCTGCTCGTGGTCGGCATCGGCGCCTCCCTCGGTGGCCCGACCGGGTACGCCATCAACCCGGCCCGTGACCTCGGCCCGCGCATCGCGCACGCCATCCTGCCGATCAAGGGCAAGGGATCTAGCGACTGGTCGTACTCCTGGGTTCCGGTCGTCGGCCCGCTCGTCGGCGGTCTGCTCGCCGCCGGGGCGTCGACGTTCGCCCTCAACATCGGCTGACGCGACCGCGCCGCCCCGCACCCGGTGCCGGCCGCGCGCCGGCGCCACCCCGCTCCAGATCCACCCCCGCTACAGACAAGGAAGTCACCATGGCTGACTACGTAATCGCCATCGATCAGGGCACGACGAGCTCGCGTGCCATCATCTTCGACACGAAGGGCTCGATCGTCTCGACCGGGCAGCTCGAGCACGAGCAGATCTTCCCGAGGGCCGGCTGGGTCGAGCACGACCCCCAGGAGATCTGGCGCAACGTGCGCGAGGTCATCGGCCAGGCGCTCTCGAAGGCGAACCTGACCCGGCACGACATCGCCGCGATCGGCATCACGAACCAGCGCGAGACCGCGGTGGTGTGGGACAAGACCACGGGTGAGCCGGTGTACAACGCGATCGTCTGGCAGGACACCCGCACCCAGGACATCGTCGACCGTCTCGCGGCCGACGGCGGTGTCGAGCGGTTCAAGGACATCGTCGGCCTCCCGCTCGCGACCTACTTCTCCGGCACGAAGATCGTGTGGATCCTCGAGAACGTCGAGGGCGCGCGCGAGAAGGCCGAGGCCGGCGACCTGCTGTTCGGCACGACCGACTCCTGGGTGCTCTGGAACCTCACCGGCGGCGTCGACGGCGGCGTGCACGCCACCGACGTGACGAACGCGTCGCGCACGCTGTTCATGGACCTCGAGACGCTCAGCTGGCGCGACGACATCCTCGAGGTGTTCGGCGTGCCGCGGTCGATGCTGCCCGAGATCCGCAGCTCGTCCGAGGTCTACGGCACGGCCGAGTCGCGCAGCCTGCTGCGCGAGACGCCCATCGCGGGCATCCTCGGCGACCAGCAGGCCGCGACGTTCGGCCAGGCCGCGTACGACAAGGGCGAGGCCAAGAACACGTACGGCACCGGCAACTTCATCATCTTCAACACGGACACCGAGATCGTCCACTCGAAGAACGGCCTGCTCACGACCCTCGGCTACAAGCTCGGCGACGAGCCGGCGCACTACGCGCTCGAGGGCTCGATCGCCGTGACCGGCTCGCTCGTGCAGTGGCTGCGCGACAACCTCGGGCTGATCTCGTCCGCGCCGGAGGTGGAGCGGCTCGCCGAGACCGTCGACGACAACGGCGGAGCGTACTTCGTGCCGGCCTTCTCGGGGCTGTTCGCGCCGTACTGGCGCTCCGACGCCCGCGGCGCCCTCGTCGGCCTCACCCGCTACGTGAACAAGGGCCACATCGCCCGGGCCGTGCTCGAGGCGACCGCGTTCCAGACCCGCGAGGTCATCGACGCGGTCAACGCCGACTCGGGCGTGCCGCTGACCGAGCTCAAGGTCGACGGCGGCATGATCGCCAACAACCTGCTCATGCAGTTCCAGGCGGACATCCTCGGCGTGCCGGTCATCCGGCCGGTCGTCGCAGAGACCACGGCGCTCGGCGCGGCCTACGCGGCCGGCCTCGCCGTCGGCGTGTGGAGCAACCTCGACGACCTCCGCGCCAACTGGCAGGAGGACAGCCGCTGGGAGCCGCAGATGGACGACGCCGAGCGCGAGCGTCTGCTGCGCAACTGGAAGAAGGCCGTCACGAAGACCTTCGACTGGGAGGACGCCGACACGAAGTAGCCGGCCGACGACGCGCCGGTCGGCACCGTGGTGGGCGCCGGCCGGCGCTCCGTCGTCTCGCTCCGTCGTCGCGCTGCGTCGTCGCGCTGCGTCGTCGCGGCGCTACGCCGGAGCCCCGGATGCGGCCGCCGACTCCGCGCGATCCGCGGCGAAGAGCGCGCACTCCGTGTCGTAGTAGGCGCTGGAGAGCCCGAGCGAGCGCAGGCCGATGCGCTCGGCGACCCGCTGCGAGGCGAGGTTGTCGGGGTGCGTGACGGCCACGACGCGGTCGAGCCCGCCCGCGAACGCTCGCGCGAGCACGGCGCGGGCGCCCTCCGTCGCGATACCGCGGCCCCAGGCATCCGGATGCAGGTGCCAGCCGATCTCGGTGTCGCCCGACGGCGCGCGGTCGGTGCCGGATGCCGGGATGTCCTTGAGCAGCAGCGTACCCAGGCGCTCCCCGGACGCGGTGTCGACGGCGAGCCAGACGCCGTGCACCGGGTGCTCGCCGATCGCCCGCCAGCGGGTGATGAGCCCGAGCGCCTCCTCGCGGTCGGCGAGCACGCGCGGCACGCGTCCGATGTAGCGCTGCACCTCCCAGCGCGAGTAGGTGTCGAGCACGAAGTCGGCGTCGTCGGGCGTGAACGGTCGCAGGGTGAGGCGATCTGTCGTCAAGGAGTGCACCGCTCGACGATACGACGGGCGGGGAGCGGGCCGTCAACGGCCTCCTCAGCCGGCGGGCTACAGCGCGGCGATGATGGCCTTCATGAGCGCGGCCGTCTCGCTCGGGGTCTTGCCGACCTGGACGCCCGCTGCCTCGAGCGCCTCCTTCTTCGCCTGCGCGGTGCCGGCCGAGCCGGACACGATCGCGCCGGCGTGGCCCATCGTCTTGCCCTCCGGGGCCGTGAACCCCGCGACGTAGCCGACGACGGGCTTCGTCACGTTGGCCCTGATGAAGTCGGCGGCGCGCTCCTCGGCGTCGCCGCCGATCTCGCCGATCATGACGATCGCCTTCGTCTCGGGATCGGCCTCGAACGCGGCGAGCGCGTCGATGTGGGTCGTGCCGATGATCGGGTCGCCGCCGATGCCGATCGCGGTCGAGAAGCCGTACTCGCGCAGCTCGTACATCATCTGGTAGGTCAGCGTGCCCGACTTCGACACCAGGCCGATCGGGCCCGCGCCCGCGATGGTCGCCGGCGTGATGCCGACGAGCGACTCCCCCGGCGTGATGATGCCGGGGCAGTTCGGGCCGATGATGCGCGTCGTGTTGCCCTTCGCCTTCGCGTGCGCCCAGGCCTCGGCCGAGTCCTGCACGGGGATGCCCTCGGTGATCACCACGAGCAGCGGGATCTCGGCGTCGATGGCCTCGATGATGGCGTCCTTGGCGAAGGCCGGCGGCACGAAGGCGATGGACACATCCGCTCCGGTGGCCGCGATGGCCTCGGCGACGGTCGCGAACACCGGCAGCTCGACGGGGGCGCCGTCCCGGTCCGTGTGCGAGACGGTGGTGCCGGCCTTGCGCGCGTTGACGCCGCCGACGACCTGCGTGCCCGCCTTGAGCATGAGCGCGGTGTGCTTGGTGCCCTCGCCGCCCGTGATGCCCTGCACGATGACCTTGCTGTCCTTGTTCAGGAAGATCGACATTCTTGAATCCTTGTCCCTGCGCTTCTCGTGGTCCCTGAGCTCGTCGAAGGGCGCGCTCAGGCGGCGGCCAGCTCGGCGGCCTTGTCGGCCCCGTCGTCCATCGACGAGGCGATGGTGACGAGCGGATGGTTCGCGGCGGCGAGGATCGCGCGCCCCTCCTCCACCTGGTTGCCGTCGAGGCGCACGACGAGCGGCTTCGTGGCCGCGTCCCCGAGGATCTCGAGGGCCTGCACGATGCCGTTCGCGACCGCGACGCACGACGTGATCCCGCCGAAGACGTTGACGAACACGCTCTTCACCTGGCTGTCGCCGAGGATCACGTCGAGTCCCGCGGCCATCACGGTCGCGGACGCGCCGCCGCCGATGTCGAGGAAGTTGGCCGGCTTCACGCCCCCGTGCTTCTCGCCCGCGTAGGCCACGACGTCCAGGGTGCTCATCACGAGACCGGCGCCGTTGCCGATGATGCCGACCTCGCCGTCGAGCTTGACGTAGTTGAGGTCGTTCTCCTTGGCCGCGGCCTCCAGCGGGTCGGCGGATGCCGCGTCCTCGAGCTCGGCGTGCTCGGGGTGGCGGAAGCCGGCGTTCTCGTCGAGGGTGACCTTGCCGTCGAGGGCGAGCACCTGGCCGTCCTCGGTGAGCACGAGCGGGTTGACCTCGACGAGCGTCGCGTCCTCGCCGGTGTAGACGTCGTAGAGCTTCCGGATGACGGGCGCGACCTTCTCGATCAGCTCGGCGTCGAAGTGGCCAGCCGCCGCGATCTCGCGCGCCTTGTCGAGCGTGATGCCCTCGGCCGGGTCGACCTCGACGCGGGCGAGGGCGTCGGGGCGCTCGACGGCGAGCTCCTCGATCTCCATGCCGCCCTCGACGCTGCACAGCGACAGGTAGGAGCGGTTGGCGCGGTCGAGCAGCACCGAGAAGTAGAACTCGCGCGCAATGCGGGCGCCCTGGGCGACCATGACGCGGCGCACCACGTGGCCCTTGATGTCGAGGCCGAGGATCTGCTCCGCGGCGGCGGCAGCCGCGTCCGGATCGTGCACGACCTTCACGCCGCCCGCCTTGCCGCGACCGCCGGCCTTGACCTGCGCCTTGACGACGACGGTGCCGCCGATCGTCTCGGCCGCGGCCTTCGCCTCGGCGGGGGTGTCCGCGATGATGCCCGCGAGCACGGGGACGCCGTACCTCTCGAACAGATCCCGGGCCTGATACTCGAAAAGATCCACGTACGTCTCCTGGTCGTGGTTGGAGTGGAGGACGGCCGTCTCCACGCCGAGCCAGCTGTTCTACGGTGAGGGAACTGTCTCGATGTCGAGAGAGGTGGGGGCCACCGTCACTCTACCCGCCGCGCGAGCGCCGGGAGATCAGTCGGAGTCGTCGAGGTGCTTGACCTCGTCGGAGTCGGGCCCGTCGGTCTCCACGCACGGACCGTTCACGGCGACCTGCACCGCCGCGCCGTTGCCCGCGCTGTCGGCGGGGAGCGTGGCGGTCAGGCGCACGACGCTCTGCGACTTCGTGCTCTTGAGCAGGAGCTCGTGGATCTTCGAGCTCGGCGAGCTCTCCTCGCCGGTCCAGCCCTCGTCGGCGAGGTTCCGGCCCAGGTTCTCGAGCACCTCGAAGACCTGCGAGCCGTGGTCCGGGGTCATGTTGAGCAGCACGCTCGAGCGCCACGACCGCTTCACGCCGTTGTCGCCGCACGACTGCGAGGCGTCCTCCGTCGCGCCCTGGCTCGCCACCATGTCGGTCGGGATCTTGCCCGCGACCGAGTTGCGCAGCAGCTGCGCCGGGCCCTTGGTGTCGGCGAGCGAGAGGCCGCCGTCGTCGCCCGAGCATCCGGCGAGCGCGGATGCGAGCACCCCGGCGACGAGCGCCGCGGTCAACGCGGAACGGTATGGACGTGCCATCGCGATGTGCCCCCTGAAGCCCGTGCGCCCCCGCGCAATCGTCGAGCCCTTCCGTGGAAAGTTACCAGCCCGCGCCGCCCGGGCGAACGGGAGCCCCGGCCCCCGTCCGGGGGTGGGACGGAGTCACAGCTTCTCGATCGGAGCTATCTTGATGAGGAGTCGCTTGCGCCCCGCGGTGTCGAACACCACCTCGGCGATGCGCTTGGCGGCCTGGCCGGAGACCTGCGTGACGCGCCCCTCGCCGAAATCGGCGTGACGGATGCGGTCGCCGACCGCGAGCTCCAGGTCGCCGTTGTCGCGCACGGTTCCGGTGACCTGGCTCGTCCACTGGGTCTTGGGTCGCTGAGCGGGCGGCAGCTTCGGCAGCTCGCGCATCGAGTCGCCGATGTCGAACCGCGGCGACGATCCGCGCTGCGGCCTGCTCACTCCCGGCCCGCGCCGGATCATGAGCGCCCCGGGCTCCTGCCGCCAGTCGACGAGGCCCGCGGGGATCTCCTGCAGGAACCGGCTCGGCGCCGACGCGCCGATGTCGCCGAACTGCGCGCGGCTCATCGCGAGCGAGAGGTAGAGCCGACGACGCGCGCGCGTGATGCCGACGTAGAACAGCCGGCGCTCCTCGGCGACGCCGCCGGGCTCGTTCGCGCTCATCCGGTGCGGCAGCAGCTCCTCCTCGACCCCGGTGAGGAACACGGTGTCGTACTCGAGTCCCTTCGCGGTGTGCAGCGTCATGAGCGTGACGGTGCCCGACTCGTCCTCGATCTCGTCGGCGGCCGCGACGAGCGCGACCTCGGTGAGGAACTCGACGAGCGTGCCGTCGGGGTTGCGGCGGCCGTACTCCTTGGTGAGCGCGAGGAGCTCCTCGACGTTCTCCGCGCGCGCCTCGTCCTGCGCGTCGCCCGTCGCGCGCAGCGCCTTCACGTACCCGGAGCCCTCGACGAGCCGCTGCAGGATCTCGGCGGGCGGCGCCGGGCGGCGCGGCACGCCGTCCACGCCGACGGGTGCGGCGAGATCGGTCACGGTGTCGAGCAGCGCGCCGAGGTCGGTGATCGCTCTCGTCACCTTCGGTCCGAGTCCCAGCTGGGCGGCATCCGTCAGCGCGTCGCGCAGCGTGACGCCCGTGCGGTCGGCGTACGCCTGCAGCGCCGCCTCGGTGGCCGGGCCGATGCCGCGCTTGGGCGAGTTCATGATGCGGCGCAGGGCGAGGTCGTCCGCGGGGTTGGCCACCTGGATGAGGTAGCCCATCATGTCCTTGATCTCGGCGCGGTCGTAGAACTTCGTGCCGCCCGGGAAGCGGTACGGGATGCCGGAGCGGATGAGGATGTCCTCCAGCGCGCGGGACTGGGCGTTGGTGCGCACGAAGATCGCCATCGCGCTGTACGCGATGCCCCGGGCGTGCAGCGCGTCGATCTCGTCGGCCACGAACTGCGCCTCGTCGTAGGCCGTGTAGCCCGTGAAGCCGACGATCGGCTCGCCCGCGCCGATCGTCGTGAAGAGGTTCTTGTCCTTGCGGTCGAAGTTGCCCGCGATGACGGCGTTCGCCGCGTCGAGGATGTTCTGCGTCGAGCGGTAGTTCTGCTCGAGCAGCACGACGTGCGCCGCCGGGAAGTCCTTCTCGAAGTCGGTGATGTTGCGGATGTCGGCGCCGCGGAACGCGTAGATCGACTGGTCGCTGTCGCCCACGACGGTGAGCGTCGCGGGGGCGATCGAGCCGTCGGGCTCGAGCGCGGTGCGCGTGTCGGGGGGCACGTCATCCGCCCTCACCCCCGTGACGAGCTCGCGGATGAGCGCGTACTGCGCCGCGTTGGTGTCCTGGTACTCGTCGACGAACACGTGCCGGAAGCGGCGCTGGTAGAGCGCGGCCGTCTTCGGGAACGCGCGGAACAGGTGCACGGTCTCGCCGATGAGGTCGTCGAAGTCCATCGCGTTCGCGCGGCGCAGGCCCTCGGTGTACCGCCGGAAGATCTCGAGGAACGCCACGTCCTTCGGGTCGCGCGAGTTGACCTGGCGCGCCGTCGTGTCGACGTCGCCGAGCTCGTTCTTGATGCGCGAGATGCGGCCGGCGACACCGGCGACGCTCAGCCCCATGGTGTCGGCGTCGAGCTCCTTGACGATGCGCTTGATGAGCGCGCGGCTGTCGGCGGTGTCGTAGATCGTGAAGCCGCTGCGCATCCCGAACACCTCGGCCTCGCGCCGCAGGATGCGCACGCACGCCGAGTGGAACGTCGAGATCCACATGCCGTCGGCGTTCTCGCGCCCGACGAGCGCGCCGATGCGCTCGCGCATCTCGGCGGCGGCCTTGTTCGTGAACGTGATCGCGAGGATCTGGCTCGGCCACGCCTCCCGGTTCCGCAGCAGGCTCGCGATGCGGCGCGTGAGCACGCTCGTCTTGCCGGAGCCCGCGCCCGCGACGATGAGCAGCGCCCGGCCGCGGTACGTGACGGCCTCGAGCTGTCGCTCGTTGAGGCCGTCGAGCAGCGGGTCGGCACCGGGCGCGCTCGACGGTCCGGCGTTGTCGTCGACGATCCGGGGGGTCAGGCTCATGGCGCGAACGAGTCTAGGCGCGACCTGCGACGCCCGGGTCGGCGCGCCCGCTTCAGTCGCCGTTCGGGTCGTCGGACCGCCGGCGCGCGTCGACGAGCCCGCGGGCGAGGTCCGGGTGGTCGGCGAAGACCCCGTCCACGCGGCAGGAGAGGATGACGTCCCACTCCCCGCGCCAGTCGCCGAACGCCGCGGCACCGCCGCCGCCGCGGAACGGCCCGGACAGGAACCGGTTCTCCGGCCGGAGCGTCCAGGTGAACACGGAGAGGCCCGCGCTGTGCGCGCGGCCGGCGAGGTCCGTCGCCCGCCGGCCGGCCAGCAGGAGCGACTTGTCCACGCTGATGCCGTCGACGGATGCCGCCCCCGCGCCCGTCGCGAGGCGGGCGAGACCGGCATCCGTCAGCTGCTCCGCGTACGTCGTCGCCGACGAGCCGTGCCGCGCGACGAGGTCGAAGGCGGCGCCCTGCGCCTCGACGAGGTACACCGTCGGGGCGTCGAGTCCGCGGGCGCGCAGCGCGGCGAGCGCGCTCTGCTCGAAGCTCTCGACCCAGAGGCGGCCGCCGAACCCGGCGAGCAGGGGCGCCGCGAGCTCGTCGAGCGGCAGGCCGATCGACGCGAAGTAGCTGTGGTGCTTGATCTCGGCGACGACGCCGACGCCCGACGCGCTCGCGAGCTCGAGCACGTCGCCGAGCCGGAGCATCGGCTCGGCGCCGTCGTGCGCGGCGGACGCGGGCCGCACCCCGGGGATGCGCTCCCGGCAGCGCAGGCCCGCGAGCTCCGCCCAGTCGAAGTCCTCGGTGAACCAGCCGGTGAGCCGGTGGCCGTCGACCTCCTTCGTCGTGCGGCGGCCGGCGAACTCGGGGCGCGCCGCGACATCCGTCGTGCCGGAGATCTCGTTCTCGTGCCGCACGACGAGCACGCCGTCTCGCGTGGCGACGATGTCGGGCTCGATCGCATCCGCGCCCTGGGCGATCGCGAGCGCGTAGGCGGCGCGGGTGTGCTCGGGGCGGTACCCGGATGCGCCGCGGTGGCCGATGACGAGGGGACGGCTCACGGGGTCACGCTATCGCCCCGCCTCCTCGCGAATCTCATAGCGCCCTCCCAGGCGCGCGCCCGGCACCCGCCCATACACTGGCATTCCGGTTCCACCTCGCCCTTGGAAGGACGTCATGGCCGCCAACAGCAACCCCGCATTCTCGAACTCCCCCGCGTTCTCCGACCGCCGCGCCGTCGCGTCGCGTCTGCAGACGTCCAGTGTCGCGACGCCGAGCGCCGAGCAGCTCGACGACCTGTACGGCCGCCCCTCCGCGACCCCCGCCGAGACGGACCGGATGACGTACGAGGACACCATCGTCAAGACGGTCATCTCGTTCGCCGTGCTCGTCGCGGGCGCGGCGATCGGCTGGTTCGCCTGGCCGCTCGCGATCCCGGCGGCGATCGTCGGGTTCGCGCTCGCGCTCGTCAACACGTTCAAGAAGCGCCCGTCGGCGGCGCTCGTGCTCGCCTACGCCGCGGTCGAGGGCGTGTTCGTCGGCGCCATCTCGGGCGTGTTCGCGACGCAGTGGGACGGCATCGTGCCGCAGGCCGTGTTCGGCACGCTCGGCGTCGTCGGCGTGACGCTCGCGCTGTTCGCGAGCGGCAGGATCCGCGCTTCGGCGCGCGCGACGAAGATCTTCCTCGTCGCGCTCGTCGGCTACGGGGTGTTCTCGCTCATCAACCTCGGGCTCATGGTGTTCGGCACGACCGACTCGATGTTCGGCCTGCGCGGCGACGTCACGATCTTCGGCATCCCGCTCGGCCTCGTGCTCGCGCCGCTCATCGTCATCCTCGCCGCCTACTCGCTCGTGCTCGACTTCGACTCGGTGCAGACCGGGGTGCGCCGCGGCGCCCCGCGGGTCTACGGCTGGCAGGCCGCGTTCGGCATCATGGTCACCGTCGTCTGGCTGTACCTCGAGATCCTCCGCATCCTCGGGCTCGCGCGCAGCAACTGACGCCCCGTCGCACCGCGGGTCAGACGGATGCCGCGACGATCCGGAACACCGGGAACCCCGGCGCGATGGCGACGAGCTCGTCGTCGGCCGCATCCGCGGTGACGCCGTCGAAGAACCGGCCGACCTCCCAGCCCCAGACCCGCAGGTACTCCCGCAGGACGGGGAGCTTGTCGGCGTCGGCGACCTCGGACGCGGTGAACGCCTCGGCCCGGCGTCCGGCGCGCAGCTCGCCCGTGCCGGCGACGCGCAGGTTGCGCACCCACTGCGCCTCGCCACGCGGCGCCACGAGGTAGCGCTCGCCGTGCAGCCGGAGCGGGTTGACGGGCGTCGTGCGCCACTCGCCGGATGCCCGCCCCCGCACCGCGAGCACGCGGCTGCCCGCGAGCGGCAGCCCGAGCCGGGTGAGCGTGCCGACCACGCCGTTGAACACGGCGTCGACGCGCGTCGGGCGGATGAAGCGCACCGGCTCGGTCATGACCGGTAGTCAACCACGCGGCCGCGGACCCGGCGAGGGGGTCGCGTCACCCGTTCACTCCCACTCGATGGTGCCCGGGGGCTTCGACGTGACGTCGAGCACGACGCGGTTGACCCCCGGCACCTGGTTCGTGATGCGGTTCGAGATGCGGGCGAGCACGTCGTAGGGCAGGCGCGTCCAGTCGGCGGTCATGGCATCCTCCGAGCTGACCGGGCGCAGCACGATCGGGTGGCCGTAGGTGCGGCCGTCCCCCTGCACGCCCACGCTCCGCACGTCGGCGAGCAGCACGACCGGGCACTGCCAGATCTCGCCGTCGAGCCCGGCGGCGGTCAGCTCCTCGCGCGCGATCGCGTCCGCGGAACGGAGCAGAGCCAGGCGATCACGGGTGACCTCGCCCACGATGCGGATGCCGAGGCCGGGCCCCGGAAACGGCTGGCGGCCGACGATGACCTCGGGCAGCCCGAGCTCCCGGCCGATCGCGCGCACCTCGTCCTTGAACAGGGCGCGCAGCGGCTCGACGAGCTCGAACTGCAGGTCCTCGGGCAGTCCGCCGACGTTGTGGTGCGACTTGATGTTCGCGGTGCCGGTGCCGCCGCCGGACTCGACGACATCCGGGTAGAGCGTGCCCTGCACGAGGAACCGGACCGGTGCCGCGTCCTCGTCGCCGCGCGCCTCCAGGACCAGCGCCTCGGCGGCGCCCTCGAACGAGCGGATGAACTCGCGGCCGATGATCTTGCGCTTCGTCTCCGGATCGGTGACCCCGGCGAGCGCGTCGAGGAACTGGTCGACCGCGTCGACCGTCACGAGTCGCACGCCCGTCGAGGCGACGAAGTCCTGCTCGACCTGCTCGCGCTCGCCCTGCCGCAGCAGGCCGTGGTCGACGAAGATGCAGGTCAGCTGGTCGCCGACCGCCTTCTGCACGAGCGCCGCGGCGACCGCCGAGTCGACGCCGCCGGACAGGCCGCAGATGACGCGCGCGTCGCCGACCTGCTCGCGGATGCGCTCGACCTGCTCGGCGATGACGTTGCCCGCGTTCCAGGACGCATCGATGCCGGCCGCGTCGTGCAGGAAGTTCTCGATGACCCGCTGGCCGAACTCCGAGTGCTTCACCTCGGGATGCCACTGCACGCCGTAGAGCCGGCGCTCGTCGTTCGCGAACGCCGCGACGGGGGTCGAGGTCGACGACGCGAGCACGTCGAAGCCCTCCGGCGCGCGCGTCACCGAGTCGCCGTGCGACATCCAGGTGATCTGCGCGTCGGGCTGACCGTGCAGCAGCACGTTGTCCGTGTCGGCGACCACCACATCCGTCGATCCGTACTCGCGCTCGCCGGTCTTCGCGACCTCGCCGCCGAGCTGCTGCGCCATCACCTGGAAGCCGTAGCAGATGCCCAGCACGGGCAGCCCGAGCTGCAGGATGCCGGGGTCGAGGCTCGGCGCGCCCTCCTCGTAGACGCTCGACGGGCCGCCGGTGAGAACGATGCCGGCCGGGGCCTTCGCGGCGACCTCCTCGGCGGTGATCGTGTGCGGCACGATCTCGGAGTAGACGCTCGCCTCGCGCACGCGGCGGGCGATGAGCTGGGCGTACTGGGCGCCGAAGTCGACGACGAGCACGGGACGGGCGGCGGTCTCGCTCACGGGGCGGCGGTCTCCTGGGGGACGGATGCGGTCTCGAGCGCCGCGAGCTGCGCCGTGGCGGTCCGGTGGTAGTGGCGCTCGACGATGAAGGACAGGAACGGCACGACGCCGCCGGCGGCGATGAGCAGGAAGCGCACGAAGCTCCAGCGCATGAGGCTCCACAGCCGGAAGTCGCTGAACAGGTACACGACGTAGAACCAGCCGTGCAGGATGAGGATGAGCGTCGAGATGTTGAAGCCGCCGGCATCCGTGATGACGTCGCGCGGCAGGAAGTAGAAGCCGCCGTACGTGCCGCCGTAGCCGATGTCGTTGCCGAACCCGTAGCGCGAGATCATCATGAGCACGAGCAGCAGCAGGAACGTGCCGGTCACGATCGAGGTCACGCGGTAGAGCCTCAGGGCCCCGCGGATGCTCGGGACGTCCTTGAGCTTGGGGCGCGCGGGCATGACTCCAGCCTACTCGCGCGGGCTGCGCACTACTCGCGACCGGTCGCGGGCGCGACGGAGGCGACGGATGCCGCGGCCCCTCGTGCGGCGGCGGCCTCGGCCTCCTCCGCGGCGGCGTCCTCCGCGTCCTCGAGCTCGCGCTCGTGCGCGTCCCGGAGCAGGCGGTACCAGAGGTAGAACGCGAGCAGCGCGAACACCGCCCACTCGACGGCGTAGAACACGTTGAGCCAGTTGAGGGTCGCGTTCTCCTCGGGAACCGGCGAGTCGATCGCCGTGAGCCCGCGCAGCGTCGGCTCGCTCGCGACGAGGTAGCCGCCGTAGACGGGCGTCGCGGGCTCGGCCCACTGGTTGACGAGCGTGGGAACGCTCAGCGCGGTGCGCTCGGCGGCCTCCGGGTCCTCGTCGTCGACGGGCGACTCGCTCGCGAGATAGCGGCCGATGAGCTCGACGGGCAGGTTGCCCTGCGACTCCCGCACCGCGGCCCCCGAGGCGACGAGAGTCTCGGCCGTCGAGCGATCGGCGGTCCAGCCGGCCGCCACCGCGAGGCTCACGCCGTCGCGGGTGAGGTAGTGCGCGACGACCCAGTAGCCCCTCTCGCCGCCGTTGTAGCGCCCGCCGAGCAGCGCGTAGTCGCCCTCGTCGACCGCCGTCACACTCACCATCCGCTCGTTCTCGGCGTTGGTGACGGCGCTCTGCGGTCGCGCGATCGAGTCGAGCGGCACGACCGCCTCGGTCGGACGGGTCTCGACCGTCGCGGTCGCGATCGCCCGGGAGATCTGCCACTGGCCGAGGGCGCCGAAGACGCAGGCGACCGCGAGGGCGCCGACGAGCGCGAGGATCCAGCGCGGCGTGCGCGCGAGCGCCCACACCGACGCGTGCGGCGGGGCCGGGGCGGTCGCGGCGCGCGGATCGACGGATGCCGGTGCGTTCATCCGTTCAGTGTGCCCGTCAATACTCGGGATCTCGCTGACGGGGTGACTCGGCGGCGCCCTCGCCCGAGTCGGACTGCGCCATCGCCTGCTCGACGAGCGGGTCGATGCCGCTCGGCGGCGGCGGCGGCTCCTCGTCGTTCTCGTCGCCCTCCTCGGCGGGAACCGACTCGCCGGCGAGAGCCGCCTCGACGAGGGCGATGTTCTCGTCCTCGATGCGACGGCGCTCGCCCTCCTCCGCCGCGACGGCCGCGGGGACCGGCACCGCACGCGGGCGGAACAGCCGCTGGCCGGCGCGCTCCGAGTTGACGGCGAGCACCGGTCCGATGATCGCCATCATGAGCACGTAGAGCCCGGCGAACGGCGCGAGGCGGTTGTCGAGTCCCGCGCCGACGGCGAGCGTCGCGAGGATGAGCGCGAACTCGCCGCGGGTCTGCAGCATGGCGCTCACGTTGAAGCCCTCGGCCCTCGTGAGGCCCGACTGCCACGCGATGAGCTGCCCGCCGAGCGTGTTCACGACGAGCGTGAGCACGATCGCGACCGCGACCGGCACGACGACCGCCCCGAACGTCGAGACGTCGAGCGCGAGCCCGAAGTTGAGGAAGAAGAACGCCGCGAACACGTCGCGCATCGGCAGCGCGAGCTGTTCGACGCGATTGCGGAACCGGCTCGCGCCGAGCACGAGGCCGATGAGGAACGCGCCGATGGCGTCCGAGACCCCGATGAGCTCGCCGATGCCGCCGAACGCGACCGCGAGGCCGAAGAACATGATCGTGAAGAGCTCGTCGTCGCGCGTGTCGAACACCCGGGACACGATGCGCCCGCCCCAGCGGGCGATCGCGAACATCGCGATGAGGAACGCGAACGAGATCGTGAGCTCGAGCACGACGGGCCAGACGTCCGTCTTGCCGCCCACGACGACCGAGACGATCGACAGGTAGATCGCCACGAAGACGTCCTCGATGACCGCGATGCCGAGGATCGTCGGCGTCTCGCGGTTGGCGAGGCGGCGCAGCTCGATGAGCAGCTTCGTGATGATCGCGCTCGACGAGGTCGCCATCATGCCCGTGATGACGATCGCCTCGCGCGTGCCCCAGCCGAGCAGCCAGGCGAACGCGAAGCTCGTCGCGAGGTTGATCACGAGGCGGGTTCCGCCGGACACGATGAGGGTGCGGGCGTTGCCGAAGAACTCGTCCTGGTCGAACTCCAGGCCCAGGTTGAACAGCAGCAGGATGAGGCCGAAGATGGCCACGAGCTCGACGTCGGCCGCCTCGTAGTTGAGGGGGAACCATCCGGTGTGCGGGCTCGCGAGCAGCCCCACGACCATGTAGATCGGGATGGCCGGGAGCCCGATGAGCTTGCCGAGGCGACCGAGGCCCCAGGCGATCAGGAAGAGGACGCCGAGGATGACGAGTTCTTCGCCCACGCGCGGCTAGCTTCCGGGTGAGGCGTCGACGGGGGCCTTCTTCATCTCCCCGGTGCGATAGAACGAGAACGCCCTCGCCACCTTCTCCGGGCTGCCCGCGACGACGAGGGTGTCGCCCGGGAAGACCTTGAAGTCGGCGGCGGGCGCCGGGTTCGCGGAGTCCCCGCGCACGACCGCGACGACCGTGAGACCCACGACGCCCTTGCTCGCGAGGTTGCCGAGCGGCTGGCCGGCGATGTAGTCCTCGTAGTCGACCGTGAACCAGTCGATGGACAGTCCCGGGATCTGGTCGAGGCTCGACAGCGACTCGGTGATCTTCGTGCCGCCGAGCAGCTCGGCGAGCGTGTGCGCCTCATCCTCGTCGAGGCGCAGCGAGACCTTGCGGGCGTGGTCCTGGTCGTCGGCGTCCGCGAACGAGATGAGGTCGCTGTGGCCGGAGCGGTGGGTGATCACGCCGACCTTGCCGCCGTCATCCGTCACGAAGGTGTGCAGCACCCCGACACCGGGGAGCTTGACGCGCCGCACGTCGACCATCGGGCTACCTGCCTTCTCTTGACTGCCTCCATTCTAGGAAGCGGATGGGTGCGGCACCGGGTCGTCCGCTCACGGCTGAGCGCGCCCGGCATCCGTCGCTAACTCGGCGTGTACTCGCTCACGACGACCTCGACGCGCTGGAACTCCTTGAGGTCGGAGTATCCCGTCGTCGCCATCGAGCGCCGGAGCGCGCCGATGAGGTTCGAGCGGCCGTCGGCCGTGCCGCTCGGCCCGAACAGGATCTCCTCGAGGCCGCCGAGCGTGCCGACCTCGACGCGGTTGCCGCGCGGCAGCTCCGGGTGGTGCGCCTCGGGTCCCCAGTGGAACCCGCCGCCGGGCGCCTCGCTGGCACGGGCCAGGGTCGAGCCGAGCATGACGGCGTCGGCGCCGACGCTGATCGCCTTGACGATGTCGCCCGACGTGCCGAGCCCGCCGTCGGCGATGACGTGCACGTAGCGGCCGCCCGACTCGTCGAGGTAGTCGCGGCGCGCCCCCGCGACATCCGCCACCGCGGTGGCCATCGGCGCGTGGATGCCGAGGGTCGTGCGGGTGGTCGACGCGGCCCCGCCGCCGAAGCCAACGAGCACGCCCGCGGCGCCCGTGCGCATCAGGTGCAGCGCGGCCGTGTAGGTCGCCGCGCCGCCGACGATCACGGGCACGTCGAGCTCGTAGATGAACTCCTTCAGGTTGAGCGGCTCGGTCGTCCTGGAGACGTGCTCGGCGCTCACCGTCGTGCCGCGGATGACGAACAGGTCGACGCCCGCGTCGACGACGGTCTGGTACAGCTCCTGGGTGCGCTGCGGGCTCAGCGCACCGGCGACCGGCACCCCCGAGGCGCGGATCTCGGCGAGGCGCTGCGTGACGAGCGCGGGCTTGACCGGCTCGCGGTACAGCTCCTGCATCCGTGCGGTCGCGGTCTCGACGGGCAGCGCGCGGATCTCGGCGAGCACCGGCTCGGGGTCGTCGTACCGCGTCCACAGCCCCTCGAGGTCGAGCACGCCGAGGCCGCCGAGCTGCCCGATCCGGATCGCGGTCGCGGGGCTGACCACGGAGTCCATCGGCGCCGCGAGCACGGGGATGTCGAACGTGAACGCGTCGATCGTCCAGCTCACGCTCACGTCGCGCGGGTCGCGCGTGCGCCGGCTTGGCACGATCGCGACGTCGTCGAAGGCGTACACCCGCCGGGCGCGCTTGGACCGTCCGATCTCGATGTCGCTCACGCGATCAGCCTACCGAGCCCCGCCCGGCCGCCGGTTGGCGGTAGATCGCCGCACCATCGGACGGCGTAACCGCACATGGACGGCGCAGCGACGGCATCCGTGTGCGGTTGCGCCGTCCGTTGCCCGTGCCCTCGTCAACGACGCTCGCGCGGCACCCCCGCGTCGACGAGCAGACGGATGAGACGGTCGCGGTCGAGCAGGTCGGCCCACACCACGCGCACCACCGACCAGCCGAGGGCACGCAGTCGATCCTCGCGCTTCTTCTCGCGCCAGACGACCTCGCCCGGGTCCTCGCCGTCCCGCATCCCCCGCAAGTACTTCCCCTTGCCGTCGAACTCGGCCAGGACCCGCTCGCGCCGCCACGCGAAGTCCGGCAGCATCCGCCCGCGAGCGTCGCGCAGTTCGAGCTGGAGCGTCGGAGGCGCGAACCCGAGCTCGTGCATGAGTGCGCGGCACAGCGATTCTCCGTACGAGTCGGACAGGTGCGACGCGAACGCGACGCAGTGTCGGGCGCGCACGATGCCGAAGCGCACCGTGAGCCGATCCGCCTCGTCCGCCAGCTCCTCCATCGGGATGCGCAGCGGATTGCGACGCCAGAGCGCCCAGTCCATCGAGGCGACTGCGCGGGCGAACGGCTCGACGCGCGTCAGTTCGAGGGCGGTGCGAGCGAGGGTCGTCACGCGCAGCCCGTCGCGCTCCACGACCTCCGTCGTGGGGAAGGCGGCCGCGGTGCGGCGCACTCCCGGCGCCGAGCGGCCGCCGCCGCCCCAGGCCTCCGCGAGGGTCACGGTCTCGGGGAGCTCGAACACCGGCATGCCCCACACGGCCGCGGCGGAGAATCCGGCCAGGACCGGTTCGCTCTGCATCTGACTCGCCGCCGCGTGGGCCCGCAGCAGGTGGCGGTCCCGCGCGTCGGCGGCGTCCCAGACCTCGCGCGCGACGTAGGCACCGCGTCGCAGCTTGACGAGCTCCCCGCGTGCCAGGGCGCGCGTGAGCGCCCGCGTGTCGGGGTTGGCGCGCGCGAAGGCGGCCGTGGTGATGATCTGCTCTCGGTATGTCGTCATGCGCGGATGATGCGCACGCGCCGCGGTGCCCGCGAGGCTCGATGGAACAACCACGGCATCCGTCGGCCTGGGGAGGATTGGACGGACTAACTGCACTCGGACAGCGGTGCAGCGGCGTCCGGATGCGGTAGCGCCGTCCGATGGTGCGTCGAACTACCGCCAACCGGAGGGGAGGGCGGGGGCGGGGGGCGCGGGTCAGCGGCGGTAGTTCGGGGCCTCCACGACCATCTGGATGTCGTGCGGGTGCGACTCCTTCAGGCCGGCGGGCGTGATGCGCACGAACCGGCCGTTCGCGCGCAGGTCGGTGATGGTGCGGGAGCCGGTGTAGAACATCGACTGGCGCAGCCCGCCGAGCAGCTGGTAGACGACCGAGCCGACCGGGCCGCGGTACGGCACCTGGCCCTCGATGCCCTCGGCGATGAGCTGCTCGTCGCTCGGCACGTCCGCCTGGAAGTAGCGGTCGCGCGAGTAGGAGGTCTTCTTGCCGCGGGTCTGCAGCGCGCCGAGCGAGCCCATGCCGCGATAGGTCTTGAACTGCTTGCCGCCCACGAAGATGAGGTCGCCGGGGCTCTCGTCGGTGCCGGCGAGCAGCGAGCCGAGCATGACGGTCTCGGCGCCGGCGACGAGCGCCTTGGCGATGTCGCCCGAGTACTGCAGCCCCCCGTCCGCGATGACCGGAACGTCGTGCTCGCGCGCCGCCTGGAACGCCTCCCAGACCGCCGTGACCTGCGGCACGCCGACGCCCGCGACGACCCGCGTCGTGCAGATCGAGCCCGGGCCGACGCCGACCTTGATCGCGTCCGCGCCGGCCTTCGCGAGCGACTCGGCGCCCGAGCGGGTCGCGACGTTGCCGCCGATGACGTCGACGGCCGCGAACGCCGCGTCGCCCTTGATGCGCTCGATCATGTCGAGCACGCCCTTCGAGTCGCCGTTCGCGGTGTCGACGACGATGACGTCGACGCCCGCCTCACGCAGCGCGTTGGCACGGTCCCAGGCGTCGCCGAAGAACCCGATCGCGGCCGCGACGCGCAGCCGGCCCTCGTCGTCCTTCGTCGCGTTCGGGTACTTCTCCGTCTTCTCGAAGTCCTTGACCGTGATGAGGCCCGTGAGGCGCCCCGCGGCGTCGACGAGCGGCAGCTTCTCGACCTTGTGCTGCGCGAAGATGGCGACCGCCGCATCCGGGTCGATGCCCTCGGGCGCGGTGATGAGCCCGTCGGAGGTCATGACGTCGCGCACGAGCGTGGTCGACTTCTCGAACGGCGAGACGAAGCGCATGTCGCGGTTGGTGATGATGCCGACGAGGCGGCCGTCGCCCTCGACGACCGGCAGGCCCGAGACGCGGAACTGCCCGCACAGCGCGTCGACCTCGGCGACGGTCGCGTCGGGCGTCGTCGTGACCGGGTTCGAGATCATGCCCGACTCGGAGCGCTTGACCTTGTCGACGTGCGCGGCCTGGTCGGCGATGGAGAGGTTGCGGTGCAGCACGCCGATGCCGCCCTGGCGGGCCATCGCGATGGCCATCCGCGACTCGGTGACGGAGTCCATCGCGGCCGAGAGCAGCGGCGCGCTCACCCGGATGCGCCTGGTCAGGCGCGAGGTGGTGTCCGCCTCGCTCGGGATGACGTCGGTGTGACCGGGCAGCAGCATGACGTCGTCGTAGGTGAGGCCGACGAATCCGAACGGGTCGAACTGGGTCGCGTCGTACTGATCCATGGGTCCCCTCGCGCAGGCGAATCGTGCCGGGCGTGCCCCGGGTCTCCATGTTAACCGGCGGAGGGCGAGCGGCTATTCCGCTCGCCCTCCGTCACGATTCCGCGCGCTGCGGGAGGGTCAGACGTCGCCGCCGAGGTAGGCCGCCTTGACCGCGGGGTCGACCGCGAGCTCGGGGCCGGTGCCGCTGCGCACGATCTCGCCGGTCTCGAGCACGTGCGCGACATCCGAGCGCTTGAGCGCCTGGTTCGCGTTCTGCTCGACGAGCAGCACGGTCGTGCCCTGGTCCTTGATCTCGTCGATGATCGAGAAGATCTGACGGATGAGCTTGGGCGCGAGACCCATGGACGGCTCGTCGAGCAGCACGAGCTTCGGCCTCGCCATGAGCGCCCGGCCGATGGCGAGCATCTGCTGCTCGCCGCCGGACATCGTGCCCGCGTACTGCCCGGAGCGCTCCTTGAGGCGCGGGAAGAGCGTGAACACGCGCTCGACGTCCTGGGCGACGCCGCCGGTGCGCCGGTCGGTGCGCAGCAGCGCGCCCATGTCGAGGTTCTCCATCACGGTCATGCCGGGGAAGCACCGGCGTCCCTCGGGCGACTGCGTCAGGCCCATCCGCACCCGCTCGTCGGGGCGCGCGCGCGTGATGTCCCTGCCGTCGAACACGATCCGGCCGGCGCGCACCGTTCGCAGCCCCGAGATGGTCTTCAGCGTCGTGGTCTTGCCCGCGCCGTTCGCGCCGATGAGGGTCGTGATCGTGCCCTGCTCGACGGAGAACGAGATGTCGCGGATCGCCTCGATGTGCCCGTAGTTGACGCTCAGGCTCTCGACCTCAAGCAGTGTCATCGTCGTCCTCCTCGGTGCCCAGGTAGGCCGCGACGACATCCGGGTTCGACTGGATCTCGGCCGGGGTGCCCTCGGCGATCTTGCGTCCGAACTCGAGCACGACGATGCGGTCGCACACGCCCATGACGAGGTTCATGTCGTGCTCGACGAGCAGCACCGTGTTGCCGGCGTCGCGGATGTCGTGGATGAGCTGCATGAGCCGCTGCTTCTCGGCGGGGTTGAAGCCGGCCGCGGGCTCGTCGAGGCAGACGAGCTTCGGCTTGGTCGCGAGCGCCCGGGCGATCTCGAGCCGCCGCTGGTCGCCGTAGGAGAAGTTGACGGCGAAGTCCTCCGGATCGGCGTTCACCCCGACGAACCGCAGCAGCTCGCGGGAGCGCTCGCGCGACTCGCGCTCCGTGCGCCGGAAGTACGGCGTGCGGAAAATCGACCGCAGGATGCCGACCTTACTGTGCACGTCGGCGCCCACCATGACGTTCTCCTCCGCCGACATCGACGGGAACAGACGGATGTTCTGGAACGTCCGCGCGATGCCCAGCTTCGTGATCTGGTAGCGCTTCTTGCCCTTGAGCGGGGTCCCGTCGAACGCGACCGTGCCGCTCGTGGCCTGGTAGACGCCGGTGATGACGTTGAAGCACGTCGTCTTGCCGGCACCGTTCGGGCCGATCAGTCCCAGGATCTCCCCGGGCTTGATCTCGAACGTCACGTCGTCGAGCGCGACGACGCCGCCGAACTTGATCGTGACGTGGTCGACGTCGAGCAGCGGCTGCACCGTGGACGGGGCGGTCTGCACCTCAGACAACGGGCACCTCCCTCTGCGCGTCTCTCGCCGCGCGTCTCGCCGCGCGTTGAGCGCGGGCGCGGTTGCCCGGCGGGAACAGGCCCTGCGGGCGGAAGCTCACGATGGCGACGAGCGCGATGCCGAAGAACAGCAGGCGCCAGTCCTCGAGCTGGCGGAACCGCTCGGGCAGGTAGGCCACGATGATCGCGCCGATGATCGCGCCCCACCGGTTGCCCGAGCCGCCGATGACGACCGCGGCGACGAACAGCATGGACAGGTTCGCCGGGAAGCTGATCGGGTTGATGTATCCGGCCTTCGACGCGAACAGGGCGCCCGCGAGCCCGCCGATGAACGCGCCCGAGGCGAACGCGAGCAGCTTGAACTTGAACGTCGGCACGCCCATGATCTCGGCGGCGTCCTCGTCCTCGCGGGTCGCCTCCCACATCCGTCCGACCCGGCCGCGCTTCACGAGCCGCTCGATGACGATGATCACGATGAGGGCGGTGAGGGCGAGCCAGAAGTAGGGCGTCGCGTCGAGCACGCCGAACACGAGGAACTTCGTCTGGCGGTTGAGGTCGACGAGCGGGGTGCCGGTGGACCAGTCGAGGTGCGGGATCTGGAACACCCCGGTGCTCTTGTCGCCGATGCCCTGCGGGGCGGGGATGCTCTTGATGCCGCTCGTGCCGCCGAGCCAGGCGGTGTTGCGGATCGTGATGCGGATGAGCTCGCCGAAGCCCATCGTGACGATGGCGAGGTAGTCGCCGCGCACGCGCAGGGTGGGGGCGCCGAGCAGCACGCCCGTGACGAGCGTGATGAGCATCGCGATCGGCAGCACGAGCAGGAACGGCCAGGCGAAGTGGTACGCCGTCAGCAGGCCGATGACGTAGGCGCCCGTCGCGTAGAAGCCGACGTAGCCGAGGTCGAGCAGGCCCGCGTAGCCCGTGACGATGTTGAGGCCGACGGCGACGATCGCGTACACGGTGACCGTGAACAGCACGGTCGGGAAGTCGCTCTCCGGCGTCGCGATGATCGGCAGGTTGAGGATCGGCAGCAGGTAGACGAGCGCGACGCCGACGATGATGAGCGGGATCTTGACGGGCCGCTTGCCGACGACGTCGCTGACCCGGTCGCCCACGGTCGCCCAGCGGTCGCTGATCCAGTCCCCGGCGGTTCTGGCGAAGTGGTTCATGCCCGAGCCCTCCCGAGCGTCTGGCCCAGCAACCCGGTGGGTCGCACGAGCAGGATGAGCACGAGCAGCAGGAACGCGACGACGTCCTTCCACTGCGTGCCGAACAGCGCGGAGCCGTAGTTCTCGACGACGCCGAGCAGCAGTCCGCCGAGCAGCGCGCCGCGCAGGTTGCCGATGCCGCCGAGCACCGCGGCGGTGAACGCCTTGATGCCGAGCACGACGCCGAGGTCGAACGTCGTCGCGCCCACCTTGATCTGGTACAGCACCGCGGCGACACCGGCCATGATGCCGCCGATGAGGAAGGTCTTGCTCACGACGCTCGTCGAGTTCGATCCCATGAGCGCGGCGGCCTCGGGGTCCTGCGCCACGGCGCGGATCTCCCGGCCGAGCCGCGTGCGGCGGATGAACTGGTCGAGCCCGATCATCATGATGAGCGCCGCGAGGATGATCGTGAGGTCGGTGTCGCGGACGCTGAAGTTGCCGGCCGAGAACACGACCTGCGGCTTGATCGTCAGCGGCAGCGTCGTCACGCCGCGGGCGCGGGAGGTGTAGTCGCTCAGCCAGCCGACGATGTCGATGTGCCCGCCGAACAGGCCGACGACCGCGTTGATGATCCCGTCGATGAGCGCGACGACCTTGTCGCGGATGCCCATGGTCTCCGACAGCACGAACGAGGCGCCGATGGCGGAGATCAGGATGATGTAGCTGAGCGCCCTCTTGCGCACGAGACGCCGGTAGGCGATGCGCTCGACGAGCATCGCGAGGCCGCCGGACGCGGATGCCGCGGCCACGAGCGCGATGAGCAGGTACGGCGCCGCGCCGAGGAGCGTGGTGGACCCGGAGGCGCCGGTGAGGATGAAGACCCACGCGACGACGAACGTGCCCCACATGAACACGTCGGCGTGGGCGAAGTTGATGAGCTGGAGCACGCCGTACACGAGCGTGTACCCGAGCGCGACGAGCGCGTACACCGAGCCGAGCACGAGGCCCGTGATGGACAGCTCGAAGAAATTACTGAAGAGGAAACTGAAGTCCACGAACGCGACTCTCCCTGGGGTCCAGCGGTGCGGCATCCGGGGAACGCGGCCGGATCCCCGGCGGAATCCGGCCGCGTTCCTCGTGGTGGCGAGCGCCGGGGCTCAGCCGAGCCCCGGCGCTGCTGGATCACTCGATCGGACCGCCGGAGACGGTCTTGCCGCCGTCGACCGTGTAGTAGTACACGCCCGAGGCGCCCTCGATCTCACCCGTGGAGCTGAACTTGATGTGCTTGGTGAGGCCGTCGGCGTCGTAGTTGTTCACCCAGTCGAGCAGGTCGGCGCGGGTCGTCTTGCCCTCGCCGATGCCCGAGAGGAGCACCCAGGCCGCGTCGTACGACTCGAGCGTGTAGGCGCCGATGGTGCCCTTGTCGCTCACGGTCAGCGCGTCGTACTTCTTGGTGAACTCGTCACCGGCGTCGAGGACGCCGGGGAACGTGAGGAGCGTGCCGTCGGTGAAGTCGCCGGCCGTGAGGAACGCGGCGTCGACCGTGCCGTCGCCCGAGGCGAAGGTGCCCTGGTAGCCGCCGTCACGGAGCTGACGGAGCAGCAGCGCGGCCTCCGGCGCGTAGCCGGCGTAGTAGATCGCGTCGGCGCCGGAGGACTTCACCTTCGCGACGGTCGCCGAGAAGTCGGTGTCCTTGACCTGCACCGAGTCGCTGCCGACGAGCGCGTCGCCGAGGGTGTCGCGCACCTCGCCGCCGAGTCCCACGCCGTAGTCGCTGGAGTCGTCGACGACGAAGACCTTCTTGAAGCCCTTGATGTCGGTGAGCAGCTTGGCGGCCGCGGGGCCCTGTGCCGAGTCGGGCGCGACGACGCGGTGGAACGTGGCCCAGTGGTTGGTCGAGAGCGCGGGGCTCGTCGCCGACTGCGAGACGGTCACGAGACCGGCCTCGGCGTAGGCGGGGCCGGTGGCGTTGGTCTCACCGGAGAACGACGGGCCGACGATGCCGAGCACCGACGGGTCGTTGATGAGGTCCGTGGCGACGGCCGGCGCGAGGGCCGGGTCGCCCTGGGTGTCCGCGTAGTCCACCTCGACCTTGGGGCCGTCCGGGTACTTCGCGGCGTAGTCGGCGAGGGCGACCTCGATGCCGGCGCGCGAGTAGGTGCCGTAGGCCGCGTTCGAGCCGGTCAGCGGACCCTGGTAGGCGATCTTGTACGTCTCGGTCGAGCCGCCCGTCGATCCGCCGTCGCCGGGAGCGTCGGCGGTGGTACCGCAGGCGGCGAGGCTGATCGCCGCGGCGATACCGACCGCGACAGCGGCCGAAGCCTTAGTGAAGCCCTTCATGGGTCTCCTCTTCTCTGTGTGTGGTGTGGAACGTGAAGCGTGGTTGCACAGGTCTCACGACGCACGCCGGCGCCGCGATGCACAGAAACTACGGGACGTTTGTTTCCGCGGGATTTCGATGACGGCTCGCGACGGCACCGGCCGATCGCGCGCGATACGACGGGTTCAGACGGTGTCGAGCGGCTGCGGGCGGCGCCGGAATCGGGTCGCTCCGAGCATGTCGACGGTGAGCAGGGCGAGGGCGACCCAGACGATCGCGAAGCCGATCCAGCGCGCGGCGGGCATGTCCTCGTGCATCACGACGACGCCGAAGACGAACTGGATGACGGGCGTCAGGTACTGCGTGAGCCCGACCGCGCTGAGCGAGAGCCGCCTCGTCGCTGCGGCGAACAGCAGCAGCGGAACGCTCGTGATGACGCCCGCGAACATCGTCGCGACGGTGTGCCCGGCGCCGACCGTGCCGGTGACGAGCCCGCCCGTGCCGGCCAGCACGATGAGCACGACGGATGCCGGCGCCGCGAGCCACGCGGTCTCGAGCGTGAGGCCGCTGAGCGCGTCGACGCTGGCCCCGACCCGCTTCTTGATGAGCCCGTAGCCCCCGAAGGAGACGGCGAGCACGATCGAGATCCACGGGAACCGGCCGTAGCCGACCACGAGCACCGCGATGGCGAGCAGGGAGACCCCGATCGCGGCCCACTGCAGCGGGCGCAGCCGGTCGCCGAGCACGACGACGCCGAGCAGCACCGTGACGATCGGGTTGATGAAGTAGCCGAGAGCGGCCTCGACGACGTGGCCGCTCACGCTCGCGTACACGTAGACGAGCCAGTTCACGACGATGAACAGGCTCGCGAGACCGAGCAGGAGGGTGGCGCGGGGCGTGCGCACGAGCGCGAGGATGGTGCGCCATCCGCCCGTCACGGTGAGCAGGATCGCGCACACCGCGACCGAGAGCAGCATGCGCCAGGCCACGATCTCGAGAGCGCTTGCGGGCACGAGGAGCAGGAAGTAGAGGGGCATGAGGCCCCACCAGCCGTAGGCGCCGACGGCGTAGCCGAGGCCGGCCGCGGTGCGCTCGCCGAGGGGGCGCGGGTCGGCGGCGCCGGCGCTCCTCGGGGTCATCCGCCGAGCCTACGGGGGCCGGCGACGCGACGAGGCCCCGCACCTGGGTGCGGGGCCTCGGGTGGCCGGAGTCATCCGGCCGTTGTCTGCGCGCCGGTCAGCGGACGACGACGGCGAGCACGTCGCGCGCCGAGAGGACCAGGTAGTCCTCGCCGCCGAACTTGACCTCGGTGCCGCCGTACTTGGAGTAGATCACCTTGTCGCCGACGGCGACGTCGAGCGGGATGCGGTTGCCGTTGTCGTCGATGCGGCCGGGGCCGACGGCGACGACCTCGCCCTCCTGGGGCTTCTCCTTGGCAGTGTCGGGGATCACGAGTCCCGACGCGGTCGTGGTCTCAGCCTCGACCTGCTGGATGACGATGCGATCTTCGAGCGGCTTGATGGACACCGACACGGTGGACCTCTGCTTTCTTGACGGAAGTTCCTCTGGCACGCGGGAGCCGCGAGTGCCAGAACGACTATAGCGACCCGCTAGCACTCCATCAACGCGAGTGCCAAAAGAAGGGCGATCGCCGTGGCTCCCCGCCGTGATCCGGCGCGGCCTCCCGCCGTAACCTGTACGGATGGATGCGGCGGAGCTCACCGCGCTGCTCACCCCGGAGGCGCTCGCGCTGCTCGACGAGCTGCCTCCGTACGAGGCGACGACCGACGTGCTCGCGACCGTGAGCGCGCTGCGCGCCGCGGGCCACCCGCCCGAGCGGGTCGCGGCCGTGCTCACCCAGGCACGGCTGCGCCGACGGGCACGCACGAAGTTCGGCCCGTTCGCCGCGCAGCTGCTGTTCACCGAGGCCGGGCTCGAGCAGGCCACCCGGCTGCCGGTCGCCGCGCTGCACGCGGGCCGGTTCCGCGACGCGGGACTCGCGCGCGTCGCCGACCTCGGCTGCGGCATCGGCGCCGACGCGCTCTCGCTCGCGGCGCTCGACCTCGACGTGCTCGCCGTCGAACGGGACCCGGTCACGGCCGCGATCGCCGCCTACAACCTCGCGCCGTGGCCGGACGCCGACGTGATCGAGGCGGATGCCGCCGACGTCGACCTGTCCGGACGGGACGGCGTGTGGCTCGACCCCGCCCGCCGGGCGAACGGCCGGCGCAGCCACGACCCGGCGGACTGGTCGCCGAGCCTCGACCTCGCGTTCGGGCTGGCGCTGCCGACCGGCGTGAAGCTCGGGCCCGGCATCGACCGGGAGCTGCTGCCCGCGGGCACCGAGGCGCAGTGGGTCTCGGTCGACGGCGACGTCGTCGAGGTCGCGGTCTGGACCCGCGAGCTCGCCCGGCCCGGGGTCGGGCGCGCGGCGCTCGTGCTCCAGGCCGGCCGCGCGGCCGAGCTCACCGCCGCCGCGGACAGCGACGACGTCGCGGCCGGCCCGCTCGGTGCGTACCTCTACGAACCCGACGGCGCCGTCATCCGGGCGCGCCTCATCGGCGATCTGGCGCGGTCCCTCGACGCCCGGATGCTGCATCCGTCGATCGCGTACCTGACCGCGGACGAGCCGCGGGACACGCCGTTCGCGCGACGGTTCCGCGTGGTCGACGCGCTGCCGCTCGACGCCAGGACCATCGGCCGGCGGCTGCGCGCGGACGGCATCGGCGTCGTCGAGATCAAGAAGCGCGGCGTCGACATCGACCCGGCGGTGTTCCGCACGAAGCTCGGCCTCGACGGCGACGGAGCCGCCGTGCTCGTGCTCACGCGGATCGGCGGCTCCCGGCGGGCGCTGCTCGCGCAGCGCGACGATCAGTCGTAGCGATCAGTTGTAGTACGAGTAGCCGGTCGACGCCCACGCGGCGCCGAAGACCGCGAGCACGACGACGTATCCGATGATCACGAGCAGACCGAGCGCGACGCCGACGTAGCCGATGATCGTGCCGGCGAGGGCGAGGCCGTGGCCGCCCTCACCGGTGCGCTTGATCTGGCCGAGGGCGAGGTGGCCCGTGATGATGCCGCCGAGGCCGACGCCGACGAGCGAGAGCACGAGCGAGACGATCGCGAGCGTGTTCGTCTTCGGCGCGGTCGGGTAGGCGTAGGGCTGCCCGTAGCCGGGCTGCTGGCCGTAGGCCGGCTGCTGCCCGGGCTGGCTGCCGTACGCGGTCTGCTCGCCGTAGGCGGGCGGCGCGGGCGCGTAGCCGCCGGGCTGGGGCGGCACCGGCGTCGGCTCGGGCGGCGGCGGGGTGGTGTCGGACACGACGACCTCCTGGGGTGTGGACGGTGCGTCCATAGTGGCACGACGCCCCGTGCGCGACGGTCCCGAGAAGCCGGCTCGCCCTGCTCGCGGGCTCCTCGACCGGCCGCGCGGCCGCCGGCGGGCGGCGCGGTCAGAGGTCGAGCGTCGTGAGAACGCTGAGCGCGAGCACCTGGAAGTACAGCGACACGGCCGAGGCGAGCAGACCGAGGATGCCGAGCACGAGCCCGGCGACCCACAGCGCGCGCCCGCTCTCCCGCACGCGGGCGACGAGGGCGAAGACGATCGCACCGACCGGCAGCAGGAACGCCCAGCCGAGGAACGCGAGCGCGGCCCCGACGACGCCGAGCGCCGCCGCGATGATGCCGAGCGCGTGGCTGCCGTACGTCGAGACGGGCCGGGCGGGCTCGACCCGCTCGTCGTCGCCGGCGCCCCGATCGTGCCGGACTCCGGACGGGCTCTCGCTGCTCACGCGGCCCATCCTGCCACGAGCCTCAGATCCCGCACGGCCGCGTCACACCTGCACGGTCGTCACGGGCAGCGTCGAGTCCGCGCCCACGTCGAGGCTCGACGGGCCGTGGCCGGCCGCGATGAGGCGACTCGCGACGCTCGCGATCATCGCGCCGTTGTCGGTGCACAGCGACAGCGGCGGGATGCGCAGGGTGACGCCGGCGGCATCCGTGCGCTCCGTCGCGAGCTGACGGATGCGGGCGTTCGCGACGACGCCGCCGCCGAGCAGCAGGCGCGGGATGCCGTGGTCGGCGCACGCCGCGAGCGCCTTCGTGAGCAGCACGTCGGCGACCGCCTCCCGGAAGCTCGCCGCGACATCCGCGATCGGCACCTCGACGCCCGCGTCGCGTCTCTGCTCGACCCAGCGCGCGACCGCCGTCTTGAGCCCGGAGAACGAGAAGTCGTAGCGGTGCGCCGCCAGGTCTTTCGGCAGGCTCAGCCCGCGCGGGAACCGGATGGCGCGCGGGTCGCCGCCGACCGCGGCGCGGTCGATCTGCGGGCCGCCCGGGTAGGGCAGGCCGAGCAGCCGGGCGACCTTGTCGAAGGCCTCCCCCGCCGCGTCGTCGATCGTCTCGCCGAGCAGCTCGACGTCGCTCACCAGGTCGCGCACGAGCAGCAGGCTCGTGTGGCCGCCCGAGACGAGCAGCGCGATCGTCGGGGTCTCGAGCGGCGCCCCGCTCAACAGGTCGGCGCCGACGTGGCCGACGAGGTGGTTCACCGCGTAGAACGGCTTGCCCGTCGCGACGGCGAGCGCCTTCGCGGCGCCGATGCCGACCATGAGGGCGCCCGCGAGTCCCGGGCCGCTCGTCACGGCGATCGCGTCGAGCTCGTCGAGTCGCACGTCCGCCTCGGCGAGCGCCGCCCGCAGCGTCGGCTCGAGGGCCTCGAGGTGGGCGCGGGCCGCGACCTCGGGCACGACGCCGCCGTAGCGGGCGTGCTCGTCCATGGAACTCGCGATGACGTTCGCGAGCAGTTCGGTGCCGCGCACGATGCCGACGCCGGTCTCGTCGCAGCTCGTCTCGATGCCGAGCACGAGCGGCCCGCGCGCGCTCACGCCAGCACCGCCTTCATCACGAGGGCGTCGACGTCGTCGGGCTGGTAGTAGCGCGGGCGCACGGCGATGCCCTCGAAGCCGAGGCTCGCGTAGAGCGACTGGGCGATCGGGTTGTCGGCGCGCACCTCGAGGAACAGCTCGCGCACGCCGCGCTCACGCGCCTCGGCGAGCAGCGCGCGCATGAGCGCCCGGCCGCGTCCGGTGCCCCGCACGGATGCCGCGACCGCGATGGTCTGGATGTCGCCGTCACGCCCGCCGCGCGGCGCGAGCAGGCCGCCGTAGCCGACGATCGCGGGCCGGGGCCCGGGGCGGGTGGTGTCGGGACGGGTGGTCTCGAGACGCCGGCTCGCTGCGCTCGCGGGCTCCTCGACCAGCGGGGCAGGGCTCGCTGCGCTCGCGGGCTCCTCAGCGACCCCGTCGGCTCGACCCGCATCCGCTGGTCGAGGAGCGCCCGAGCGCAGCGAGGACGCGTCTCGAGACCACTCATCCGCCGAAGGACCCGTGGTGGTCTCGAGACGCCGACTCGCTCCGCTCGCGGGCTCCTCGACGAGCGGGGTGCGGCTCGCTGCGCTCGCGGGCTCCTCGGCTCGACCCGCATCCGCCGGTCGAGGAGCGCCCGAGCGCAGCGAGGACGCGTCTCGAGACCACTCATCCGCCGAAGGACCCGTGCTGGTCTCGAGACGCCGACTCGCTCCGCTCGCGGGCTCCTCGACCAGCGGGGCAGGGCTCGCTGCGCTCGCGGGCTCCTCAGCGACCCCGTCGGCTCGACCCGCATCCGCCGGTCGAGGAGCGCCCGAGCGCAGCGAGGACGCGTCTCGAGACCACTCGTTCACCGAAGGACCCGTGGTGGTCTCGAGACGCCGACTCGCTCCGCTCGCGGGCTCCTCGACCAGCGGGGCAGGGCTCGCTCCGCTCGCGGGCTCCTCGACCAGCGGGGCAGGGCTCGCTCCGCTCGCGGGCTCCTCGACCAGCGGCGGGAGGCGATCGAGCGGGGGGAGGTCCTCGTCGACGAGGTAGTAGGTGTGGGCGCTCGCGAGGTCGGACGCCATCGCCTCGCGGCTCCAGGCATCCGTCGTGAACGTGGCCTCCTCGATCGCCATGATCGCGTCGAGGTCGTCGAGGCTCGCCGGGCGCAGCATCAGCTCACCCGCTTCGGGCCGGCGCTCGGCGTGACGTCGGGGGAACGGAGGTACAGCGGCTCGTCGTGTCCGCCCGACTGCGCCGCGAACGGGCGGCGCGCCGCGTACAGCGCCTCGGCGAGCAGGCCGAGCGACCCGGCCGGGATCACCGGAGCGTCGACGCGGCGCACGCCGGCCGGCAGCTCGTCGGGCTTCGCCAGGGCGGGACCCCCGACGCGCGTCGGGAAGCCCTGGGCGTCGGGCGCGCCGTAGCGCGACCAGTACAGCTCGCGGCGGCGGGCGTCCGTGACGACGAGGAGCGGCTCGGCGTCGCCCGCGAGGGCGCGCGCGAAGGCGACCGCGTCGTGGCTCACGAGCGGCACGACGGGCTTGCCGACGCCGAACGCGAACGCACGCGCGGCCGCGATGCCGACCCGCAGTCCCGTGAACGGACCCGGCCCCATTCCGGCGACGACGCCGGAGAGCGCGGCCGGGGCGACATCCGCTTCCTCGAGGGTCTCCCGGATCAGGCGGCCGATGACCTCGGCGTGGCTGCGGGTGTCCGCGACGGTGCGCTCGGAGAGGATGCCGCCGTCACGATCGACGACAGCGACGCTCGTGCCTGCGGAGGTATCGATCGCGAGCAGCACGCGTCTACGGTACTGGCGGAGAAGCTCGGCGGCTGAGAAGGGGGGCGGCCGAGCAGGGGGCGTGGCTTCGAGACGCGGGCTCGCTGCGCTCGCGCGCACCTCAGCCAGCGAGGCGGCGCGCTCCTCAGCCGGCGGGGGCGAGATCCAGGCCGGCCCAGCGCGGGCCATGGCCGGTGATCGTGACCGTGCGGGGCTCGGCATCCGACTCCGCCTCGCCGCCGTGCGGACGCTCGATCGCGAGCTGCAGCCAGTCGTCGGCGACCCCGTCGAGCTTGCCGGCACCCCACTCGACCACGACGATCGAGCCCGGCCAGTCGATGTCGAGGTCGCCGAGCTCCAGGGCGCTCGAGAGGCGGTAGGCGTCGACGTGCACGAGCGGCGCGCCGCCCGCCTCTCGCGGATGCGTGCGCGCGAGCACGAAGGTCGGGCTCGTCACCGCCCCGCGCACGCCGAGTCCCGCGCCGAGGCCCCGCGTGAAGGTGGTCTTGCCCGCGCCGAGCTCGCCGTCGAGCGCCACGAGGTCGCCGGCGCGCAGCTCCCGGGCGAGCCGGGCGCCGAGCGCCTCCATCTCATCCGGGGTCGCGATCGTGAGCACGACCGGGGTCACGGCAGGTACCGCCGCGGCACCCTCGCGCCGATGCGGGTGACGATCTCGTAGTCGATGGTGCCCGCGGCATCCGCCCAGTCCACGGCGCCGGGCACGCCCGCCGCGGGGTCGCCGAACAGCACGATCTCGTCGCCGACCCGCACCTCGGCGTCGCCGACGTCGACCACGAACTGGTCCATGGCGACGCGTCCGCTCACCCGGAAGGTCTCCCCCGCGATGCTCACCGGCGCGGCGTTCGAGGCGTGCCGCGGGATGCCGTCCGCGTAGCCGAGCGGAACGAGCACGAGCGTGGTCGCGGCATCCGTCACGTACGTGTGGCCGTAGCTCACGCCGGCCCCCGCGGGCACCCGCTTGACCGCCGCGGCGCGCGCGACGAGGGTCATCGCCGGCGTGAGGCCGAGGTCCGCGCTCGTCGCGCCCGGCACCGGGGACAGGCCGTACGAGCCGATGCCGATGCGCACCATGCCGAACCGGCTCTCGGGCACGGCGAGCGCTCCGCAGGTCGCGGCGAGGTGCGCGACCTCCGGGTCGAGGCCGCGCTCGGCGGCGAGCGACAGGGCGCGCTCGAACGCCGCGACCTGCTCGAGGTCGGCATCCTCGTCGGTGTTCGCGAGGTGGCTGAAGACGCCGCGCACGTGGATCGCGCCGCGCCGCTCGAGCTCGGCGGCGCGGGCGAACAGCGCATCCCAGTCCGCCTCGACGGCGCCGTTGCGGCTCAGGCCGGTATCGACCTTGAGGTGCACCTCGGCGCGCCCGACAGCGGCCGCGACGCCCTCCAGCTGCTCGAGGAAGTTGACGCCGATGTCGATGTGCCGGGCGATGCCCGCCGCGAAGTCCGCGTCGGGCCCGTGCAGCCAGGTCAGCACGGGCACGGCGATGCCCGCGTCGCGCAGGGCGAACGCCTCCTCGAGCTCGACGACGCCGAGCCACTCGGCGCCGCCCGCGAGCTGGGCGTGCGCGGCGCGGATCGCGCCGTGCCCGTAGCCGTCGGCCTTGACGATGCCCATCACCGGCACGCCCACGGCGGCGCGGATGGTCGCGACGTTGCGCGCGATCGCGCCGAGATCGACGCGCGCCTCGCGCAGCGCGGCGCCGGTCGTCCCGACGGATGCCGCGCTCACGCCGACTCCAGCACGACGTTCGCGATCGCGAGGCCCGCGTCGTGCGACATCGACAGGTGCACGCGCGCGACGCCGCGCGCGTCGGCGAGAGCGCGGGCGGCGCCGCTCAGCTCGAGGGACGGGTCGCCGTGCTCGTTCGACACGACCTGCATGTCGTGCCAGCGCACCCCGGTCGCGTCGCCGAGAGCCTTCATGAGCGCCTCCTTCGCGGCGAACCGGCCGCCCAGGGAGCGCAGCGACAGCTCCCGTCCTCGCGGGCGCTGCTCGGCATCCGTGAACAGGCGCGCGCGCAGCGCCGGCGTGCGGTCGAGGGCACGCTCGAAGCGCCGCAGGTCGACGACGTCGATCCCGATGCCCACGATCACGCGCGCTCCCTCCGTTCCGTCGACCCTACCCAGCGCGCCGCCCCCGCCCCGCCCCGCCCCGCCCCGGCCCCGCCCCGCCCCGCCCGGGAACGGATTTCACGGATGATCGCGCATTCCGCCCGCTGTGCGCCGCCCACCGTGTGACTCGCACCCCCGTTATCCGTGAGATCCGTTGTGCGCGGGGCGCAGGCGCGGGGGCGGGGGCGCGGGGACTGGGGCGCGGGGGCGCAGGCGCGGGGACTGGGGCGCGGGGCGCGCGGGCTGGGGGGGTTACTCGACCGTGACGGACTTGGCCAGGTTGCGCGGCTGGTCGACGTCGAGGCCCTTCGCGGCCGCGAGCTCCATGCCGAAGATGTGCAGCGGCGCGACCGCGAGCAGCGGCTCGAACAGCGGGGCGGCCAGCGGGATGCGGATCGCCTCGTCGACGAACGGCAGCACCGAGACGTCCCCGGCCTCGACGATCGCGATGACGCGCGCGCCGCGGGCCTTGATCTCCTGGATGTTGCTGAGCACCTTCTTCTGCAGGCCGCCCGCGTCGCGGGGGCTCGGCACGATCACGAACACGACCTGACCGGGCTCGATGAGCGCGATCGGCCCGTGCTTGAGCTCGCCCGCCGCGAAGCCCTCCGCGTGGATGTAGGCGAGCTCCTTAAGCTTGAGCGCGCCCTCGAGCGCGATCGGGTAGCCGACGTGGCGGCCGAGGAACAGCACGGATTGGGTGTCCGTCATCCAGCGCGCCAGCTGGCGGATCTCCGGGCCGTTCTCGAGCACGGTCGCGAGCTTGCCGGGCACCGCCTGCAGCTCGGCGAGCTGGGCGGCCAGGCCCGCGTCGTCGAGCGTGCCCCGCACGGTCGCGAGGTGCAGGCCGAACAGGTAGAGCGCCGTGATCTGCGCGACGAACGCCTTCGTCGACGCGACCGCCACCTCGGGGCCGGCGTGCGTGTAGACCACGCCGTCCGACTCGCGCGGGATCGTCGAGCCCTGCGTGTTGCAGATCGACAGGGTCTTCGCGCCCTGCTCCCCCGCGTACTTGACGGCCATGAGCGTGTCCATCGTCTCGCCCGACTGGCTGATCGAGACGACCAGGGTGCGCCCGTCGAGGATCGGGTCGGAGTAGCGGAACTCGTGGCTCAGGGCGACCTCGACCGGCACGCGGGTCCATTTCTCGATCGCGTACTTGCCGACGAGCCCCGCGTAGGCCGCCGTGCCGCACGCGATGATCGTGATCCGGTCGATGCCGGCGAGCACGTCCTCGCCGAGGGCGTCGAGCTCGGGCAACAGGACGCGGCCGTCGACGACGCGGCCCATGAGGGTCTTCGCGACCGCCTCGGGCTCCTCGCTGATCTCCTTCGCCATGAAGCTCGACCAGCCGCCCTTCTCGGCCGCCGAGGCGTCCCAGGCGATGTCGAACTCCTTCATCGGCACGACGACGCCGTCGAAGTCGGTGACGACGACGGCATCCGCGGTGATCGTGACGATCTGGTCCTGGCCGATCTCGGCCGCGCGGCGGGTGTGCTCGACGAACGCCGCGACGTCGGAGCCGAGGAAGTTCTCGCCCTCCCCGAGGCCGATCACGAGCGGCGAGTTGCGGCGAGCGCCGACCACCACGCCCGGCGCGTCGCTGTGCACGACGAGCAGCGTGAAGGCACCGTGCAGCCGGCCGACGACGCGGCGCAACGCCTCGGTGAGGTCGCCGGTCTCGCGGTACTGCTCGCCGACGAGCAGCGCCGCGACCTCGCTGTCGGTGTCGCTCGTGAACACCGCCCCGCGGTCCAGCAGCTCCTGCTTGAGCTCGGCGAAGTTCTCGATGATGCCGTTGTGGATGAGCGCGAGCCGGCCGTCGTCGCCGAGCTGCGGATGCGCGTTGCGGTCCGTCGGGCCGCCGTGCGTCGCCCAGCGGGTGTGCCCGATGCCCGTCGCGCCGTCCCGGATGGGGTGCGCCGCGAGCTCGTCGGCGAGCACCTGCAGCTTGCCGCTCTTCTTGCGCACGCCGAGGGCGCCGTCCGGGTCGAGCACGGCGACGCCCGCGGAGTCGTAGCCGCGGTACTCGAGCCGCTTGAGTCCGCCCATGAGCACGCCCAGGGTCCGCTCGCCGCCGACGTAGCCCACGATCCCGCACATGGAATCCGAGTGTACGGGCGCGCGCCTGGGCGAGGCCGGGGGCGCTCCGTCGCCGGATGCGGTGTGCCCGTTTCGCATACTGGAGTTCGTGCGCCCGGGTGCACGAACTCCAGTGCGCGAAACGGAACACGACCGGGGGTCTAGGCTCGTGCCGATGCCCGAGACCGTCGCGCACGCGACCCCGTTCCAGGAGATCCCGCGCGCGGACTGGGCGGCGCTCGCGCAGGCGTCCGAGTCGCCGCTCACCGAGCTCGAGCTCGTGCAGCTGCGCGGCATCGGCGACCTGCTCGACCTGCGCGAGGTCGCCGAGGTCTACCTGCCGCTCTCGCGCCTGCTCACCCTCTACGCCTCGGCGGCCCGCCGCCTGCACGCCGACACGACGCGCTTCCTGGGCACCGCATCCGTCTCGACGCCGTTCGTGATCGGCGTCGCGGGCAGCGTCGCGGTCGGCAAGTCGACGATCGCGCGACTGCTGCGCGAGCTCATGTCGCGCTGGCCGGAGAGCCCGCACGTCGAGCTCGTGACGACCGACGGCTTCCTCTACCCGAACGCGGAGCTCGAGCGTCGCGGCCTCATGGATCGCAAGGGCTTCCCGGAGTCGTACGATCGTCGCGCGCTGCTGCGTTTCGTCTCACAGGTGAAGAGCGGCGTGCCGGAGGTGCGCGCGCCGTTCTACTCGCACCTCGCCTACGACATCGTGCCGGATGCCGAGGTCGTCGTGCGCTCTCCCGACGTGCTCATCGTCGAGGGCCTCAACGTGCTGCAGCCCGTCGCCCCCGGCCAGCGGCTCGCGGTGAGCGACCTGTTCGACTTCTCCGTCTACGTCGACGCGCGCACCACGGACATCGCGGGCTGGTACGAGGACCGCTTCCTGCGGCTGCAGCGCGGCGCGTTCGCGAACCCGAAGTCGTTCTTCCACCGCTTCGCGTCGCTCACCGAGGATGAGGCGCGAGCCCGGGCGCGCTCGATCTGGCACGCGATCAACGAGCCCAACCTGCTGCAGAACGTGCTGCCGACCCGGGCCCGGGCGACGCTCGTGCTGCGCAAGGGCGCCGATCACGCCGTGTCGAGCGTGCTCCTGCGCAAGATCTGAGCGCTGCGATCTGAGCGCTACGAGCGGTGCTTCGCCGAGTTCCACTTGATGCGGTCGGTCGCCGAGTAGAGCACGAGCTTGCCGGTGTTGGTGACGACCGCGCGGTTCGCGCCCGACTTCGCGCCGGCGGTCTTCCAGACGGCGTGGTTGCGCGCGTCGTAGGCGACGAGCACGCCGTCGCTGCGCAGCTTGACCTTGACCGCCTTCACCCGCGCGGTCGTCCAGGCGACCCGCTTGCTCCAGCGGTCGAGAACGGCCGCCTTGCCCGTCTTCGTGACGACGAGACGGTACTGCCCATTCGTCGACACGAGCTCCGTGCCGCGCATGGTGACGCCGCGCGCGAGCGCGTTGGGCGAGATGCTGCGCACGGTCGTCGGCAGTGTCGCGGCCTGGCTCACGGGCAGGTAGCCGGGCGCGCTCGCCACCGCGGTGAGCGCGACCGTGCGGCCGACATCCGCTCCGGTGAGCCGGTACGCGGGACCGGTCGCGTTCGCGATCGGCGAGCCGTCGCGCGTCCACTGGTAGCTGAAGACCGGTTGCACCGGCGCCCAGGCGCCCGTCGTCGAGGTGAGGATCGAGTTCTGCCGCGGTGCGCCGGCGATGCCGAGCGGAGGCTGCACGGCGAACGGGTCCCGGGAGTCGGCCGTGAACTGGAGCTGCACGTCGCCGCCGGGGATCGCCGCGCCGCTCGCGTCGACGGGCGTGAACACCGACGAGTACTGCGTGCCATCCGGCACCCCCGCGGGGATCTGCACGCTGAACGAGAACGTCGCGGTGCCGCCCGTGATGACGGACGGCTGCTTCTGCACCGCCGGGGTCGTGCCGTCGAGCCAGCCCGGACCCGCGACCGCCGAGGCGGCGCCCTTGACCCTGAGCTGCAGTCCGCTCCACGCCGTGTCGCCGGTGTTGAGGTACGTCAGGGTGACCCACTCGGTCGACCCGGGCTTCACGAACGACCCGGATGCCGGCTGCGCCCTGGTCGCATCCGCCCACACGGTCTGCCCGAGCGCCCGCGCCCGCCAGGACGGGAACGATGCCGACACGCTCGCGTCCTTGAGGTGCACGAAGCCGCTCGGCCAGGTGCCCGCGCTCGCGTCGACGATGCGGTAGGCGAAGTCGCCGAGATAGTTGTCCTCGGAGACCACGATGCGGGTGGGTGAGACGACCCGCTCGACGACGGAGACGTGCCCGACGGAGCCGGCGCCGTCGTGGCCGGCGTCCCACCAGGCGATCGAGCCGACCGTGGGCGTGCGGTCGGTGATGTCGGCGTTCGAGAGCCCCCACGCGTTCGCGTTGCCGTTGCCGTCCCACGGGCGCACGCTCGACATCCCCGCCGAGATCAGCCGGTACGCGGCGTAGTTCGTGCAGTTGTGCCCGGAGACCATGCGCCAGTACTCCACGCTCGATGCGCCGGGATAGCCGTACGCGCTCTTGCCCTGGGCCTCGCACGCCGCGTACCCGCGGCACTGGATCGCGCCCGGCCCGGCATAGGCCGGTGCGGCGCCGAGCAGAACGGATGCGGCGAGCGCGGCGGCCGCGACCGTCGCGACGAGCGCGCGCCTCACGTCGTGGTCTTCCATTTCTGCTTGCCGGCGCTCGTGTACAGCACGAGCTTTCCCGTCGTGGAGAGTCCGAGGCGCACGGCCTTCGACTTCTTCGTCTTCGACTGCCAGACCACCCTGCCGCTTCGGGCGTAGGCGACGAGGTTGCCGTCGCTGCGCAGTTTGAGCTTCACGGCCCCGATCTTCCTGGTCGACCAGGCGACCTTCGCGGTCAGCCGGTTGACGACCGCGATCTTGCCGCTCGTCGTGACGCCGGCGCGATACACCCCGTTCGCCGACACGAGCTGCTGACCGACGACGGTGCGCCCTCCGGCGGTGAGCGACGAGGGCCACCGGGAGGCCACGACCGCGGTCGGCGCGCTGCTCTGCGTGACCGGGATGTAGCCGTCGGCGCTGCCGGTGATCGCGAGCGCGACGCGGTGGGTGACATCCGCCGCCGTGAGCGTGTACGCCCAGGTGTTCGCGCCGGGGATCGCGACGCCGTCGCGCGTCCACTGGAACGCGATCGACGGCACGACCGGCGCCCACGCGCCGACGGATGCCGTGAGGGTCTGGCCCTCGCGGGCGGCCCCGGCGAGCGTCGGCGGCGGCGCGACGGTGAACGGGTCGCGGGAGTCGGTGACGAACCCGAGAGTGGCCTTGCCGCCCGGCATCCACCCGGATGCCGGGCTCACCGGCTGCAGGACCGTCGAGGACGTCGTGCCGTCCGGCACCCCCGCGGGCGCCTGGACGGCGAACACGTACGACGCGATCCCGCCGATGTCGACACTCGCCTCGCGCTGCTGCCCGACGCGATCGGGGGTCGGCCACCCGGAGGCGATCGGGGGCGCCGGGTCGAACGGCGTGCCGAGCGACGTGCCGACCCACGCGGCCGAGCCGAGGTTCTGGTAGCGAACGTTCACCCACGCCGTCGCTCCGGGCTTGACGTAGCCCTCGGGCAGTGGCGTCGTGAGCGTCGCATCCGTGTACATCGTCTGGTCGACGAAGCGTCCCGACCAGGCGGCCACGCCGGCGGCGAGGCCCGGCTCCTGGCGGTGGATGAACCCGGTCGGCCAGTGCGGGTCGGCGGCCGTGATGACCTTCCAGTAGAAGTCGCCGCCGTAGTTGTCCTCGGAGACGACGATCGTCGTCGGCGAGAGCACCGCCTCGACGAAGGCGACGTGGCCGGCGGCGCCGGAGCCGTTCGTGTTCGCGTCCCACCAGGCGATCGCGCCGGCCGAGGGGACCGCGTCGTTCGGCAGGTAGTGCCCCCACGCGTTCGCGTTGCCGTTGCCCGTCCAGGGACGGGTGCGCGACGCGCCCGCCTTGATGAGCAGGAACGCGGCGTAGTTCGTGCAGTTGTGCCCGGGGACCATGCGCCAGTAGCCCGCGGTGCGCGTCGAATAGCCGTGGTTCGTCATGCCGAGCGCCGTGCACCCGGCGTAGCCCTGGCACAGCACGGCGCTCGTCGGCGCCGACGCGAGGGCAGCGGATGCCGCGGGCGCGCCCGCGACGAGGGTGCCGACCGCGAGCGCGATCGTGGCGAGCGCGGCCGCGAGGGCGCGCTTCGAGAGCTGGTGGTGCATCGACTCATTCCCCGACAGATGACGGTTCGAGTATGCGCGACAATCGCCCGGCAGTCGAGCGCCCCGCCGGTCGAGGAGTGCCCCGCGCTGGTCGAGGAGTGCCCGACCCCGCTGGTCGAGGAGTGCCCGAGCGAAGCGAGGACACGTCTCGAGACCACCGCCCGCCACCCGAAACCGTCGTGGTCTCGAGACGTCAGCTCGCTGCGCTCGCGGACTCCTCGACCAACGGGGAGCCCCGCTGCGCTCGCGGACTCCTCGACCAACGAGGGAAGACTCCACCCCCAACGCTGGTCGAGGAGTGCCCGACCCCGCCGGTCGAGGAGTGCCCGACCCCGCTGGTCGAGGAGTGCCCGAGCGAAGCGAGGACACGTCTCGAGACCACCCCCCGCCAACGAAACCGTCGTGGTCTCGAGACGTCAGCTCGCTGCGCTCGCGGACTCCTCGACCAACGAGGAAAGACTCCACCCCCAACGCTGATCGAGGAGTGCCCGAGCGAAGCGAGGACACGTCTCGAGACCACCGCCCGCCACCCGAAACCGTCGTGGTCTCGAGACGTCAGCTCGCTCCGCTCGCGGACTCCTCGACCAACGGGGAGCCCCGCTCCGCTCGCGGACTCCTCGACCAACGAGGGAAGACTCCACCCCCAACGCTGATCGAGGAGTGCCCCGCGCTGGTCGAGGAGTGCCCGACCCCGCTGGTCGAGGAGTGCCCGAGCGAAGCGAGGACACGTCTCGAGACCACCGCCCACCCCCCGAAACCGTCGTGGTCTCGAGACGTCAGCTCGCTGCGCTCGCGGACTCCTCGACCAACGGGGAGCCCCACTCCGCTCGCGGACTCCTCGACCAACGGGGAGCCCCGATCCGCTCGCGGACTCCTCGACCAACGGGGAGCCCCGCTCCGCTCGCGGACTCCTCGACCAACGGGGAGGGGCCCGCCGCGACGTCAGACCGAGAGCCGCGCCTCCACGAGCGCCGCGAGCCGCTCGGCGATCTCCCGTGCCCGGGCCTCGTCGGCCGCCTCGACCATGACGCGCACCATCGGCTCGGTGCCCGAGGGACGCAGCAGCACGCGGCCGGTGTCGCCGAGCTCCGCGGTCGCCGCGGCCACGGCATCCGCGATCTCGGCGTCGGCGGCGAGGGCCGCGCGGTCGACGCCGCGCACGTTGACCATCACCTGCGGGAACACCGTCATGACGCTCGCGAGCTCGGCGAGCGACCTGCCCTGCCGGGCCATCTCGGACACCAGGTGCAGGCCGGTGAGGATGCCGTCGCCGGTCGTCGCGAACTCGCTCATGATCACGTGCCCGGACTGCTCGCCGCCGAGCGAGTAGCCGTGCTCGTCCATCGCCTCGAGCACGTAGCGGTCGCCGACCGCCGTCGTGACGACCCGGATGCCGTGCTCGGCCATCGCGCGGTGCAGGCCGAGGTTCGACATCACGGTCGCGACGAGCGTGTCGTCGGCGAGGGCTCCGCGCTCCTTCATCGCGATCGCGAGGATCGCCATGATGCGGTCGCCGTCGACGGTGTTGCCGTCCGCGTCGATCGCGAGGCAGCGGTCGGCGTCGCCGTCGTGGGCGATGCCGACGTCGGCACCGAGCTCGAGCACGGTGCGGCGCAGCAGGTCGAGGTGGGTCGATCCGACGCCGTCGTTGATGTTGTGGCCGTCGGGGTCCGCGCCGATGACGGTGACGAGCGCGCCGGCATCCGTGAACACCTCGGGGCTCACGCCGCTCGCCGCGCCGTGAGCGCAGTCGAGCACGACGTGCAGTCCGTCGAGCCGATGCGGCAGGGTCGACAGCAGGTGCACGACGTAGCGGTCCTCGGCATCCGCGAAGCGACGGATGCGGCCGACCTCGAGCCCCGTCGGGGCGAGCTTCGGCTGGTCGAGCGCCGCCTCGATGCGGTCCTCGACGATGTCGGGCAGCTTGACGCCGCCCACGGCGAAGAACTTGATGCCGTTGTCCGGCGCCGGGTTGTGCGACGCCGAGATCATCACGCCGAAGTCGGCGCGGATGTCCTGGATGAGGAACGCCGACGCCGGGGTCGGGATGACCCCGGCGTCGTAGACGTCCACTCCCGAGCTCGCGAGCCCGGCCATGACGGCGGTCGCGATGAACTCGCCCGAGACCCGCGGGTCGCGCGCGACGACGGCGAGCGGGCGCCGGCCGGAGGCGCGGCGCCCGTCGGCGAAGCGCCCCTGGCCGAGCACGACCGCGGCGGACTGGGCGAGGCCCATCGCCAACTCGACGGTGATGTCCTGGTTGGCGAGACCCCGCACGCCGTCCGTGCCGAACAGGCGAGGCATGGCGGATGCCGGCTCGCGCGTCAGCGCTTCGAGAACTGCGACGCCTTGCGGGCCTTCTTGAGACCGGCCTTCTTGCGCTCGATGACGCGAGCGTCACGGGTGAGGAAGCCGGCCTTCTTGAGCGCGGGGCGGTTGTTCTCGCGGTCCACCTCGTTGAGCGAGCGCGCGATCGCGAGGCGCAGCGCGCCGGCCTGGCCCGAGGGGCCGCCGCCGGTGATCTTCGCCGTCACGTCGTAGGCGCCGACGAGGCCGAGCACGGTGAACGGGTCGGTGATGAGCTGCTGGTGCAGCTTGTTCGGGAAGTAGTCCGTGAGCGCGCGGCCGTTGACCGTGAACTCACCGGTGCCGGGCTTGATGCGGGCGCGGGCGATGGCCTCCTTGCGGCGGCCGACGGCGCTGCCGGAGACGTTGAGCACCGCGCGGGGCGTGCTGGGAGCCGCGCCCGCGGGGGTCTCGGTGGAGTACGACGAGGGGGTCTCGCCGACGATGTCGGAGATCTGGGCCACTGTTCAGTCCTTCAGTCTGTCCGGCGCTTACTGAGCGACCTGGGAGAGGGTGTACGTCTTGGGCTGCTGCGCAGCGTGGGGGTGCTCGGGGCCGGCGTAGACCTTGAGCTTGGTGAGCTGGTCGCGGCCGAGCGAGTTCTTCGGCAGCATGCCGCGCACGGCCTTCTCGACGGCACGCGTCGGGTGCTTCTCGAGCAGCTCGGCGTAGCCGGTCGCCGAGAGGCCGCCCGGGTAGCCCGAGTGACGGTAGGCGAGCTTCTTCTGGAGCTTCTGGCCGGTGAGGGCCACCTTCTCGGCGTTGACGACGATGACGAAGTCGCCGCCGTCGACGTGCGGGGCGAAGGTCGGCTTGTGCTTGCCGCGGAGCAGGGCGGCGACGTGGCTCGCGAGGCGACCGAGCACGACATCCGTCGCGTCGATCACGAGCCACTCGCGCTTCAGGTCCGCCGGCTTGGGGGAGAACGTGCGAGTCACAGGTGTACTGCTTTCTGGTCGAGTGAGGAGTTCGTGAATCCCGCTCCCGTCGCGCGTTCCGATCACGCCATGCGCTCTGCACAATGCTGACCGGAACCCGCCGTCGGAGGGCTCTTCTCGAGTGCTGCCGTGCGAACGGGCCGCAGGCACCAACGAGCTACTCTAGACCACCGGATGCCCCGGCGCCACCCGCGCGATCACGGCTTCGCCGTGCACAGCACCTGTGGGCTCGCCCAGATTCCCGTCGTCGGAAGCCACAGGTCATAGTTTCCCGGCAGGGTCAGGATGAGACTCAGTTCCGAAACCCCCGTCACGTCGAGAGTGATCGGCTCCGGTGCATCGCCCGGCCACAGGTCGTCGTACTCGATCTCGTCCTGGGCGTCGAGTCGCGCCGTGAACCCGATGTTCTGCAACTCGTCGCCGCCGTCGAGCACCGCGCGCGCCGCCTGAAAGCTCACGCAGCGTCCGCCCAGGCGCCACAAGCTGCCCCGCACGGTGTCGGATCGAATGGTGGTGTACCCGCGGCCCGACATCTGCGAGCCTGAAACCAGCCCGGACTTCGCGCTCAGTGAACCGGATGTGCCGGTCGCCGCGAGCGCGCTGTCGAGGGAGAACCAGGAATACGTCGCGACCTGCACAAGCGCCGAGTACACCTTCGTCGATGACGTTCCCGAGGTGATGCGGAAGCTGTAGTTGCGCACTCCGGCGCTCGGCATCGCGATCGTGACCGTCGCGTGGCCAGTGGCATCGAAGGTTGTCGCGGGTGCCGCGGACGTCCACGTCGTGGATCCGTCCTTCTGGTAGTAGAGCCCCGCCTCCGTGCCGGCGCGGGCCGGGCTCGCGGTGCCGGTGAAGGTCACGGTCTGACCCACCATCACTATCCCAACCGCGCTGGAGGTGATGGCGACCGCGTCGGACAGCGAAAGGGCGACGAGCGCGGAATTGCTCTCGGCGGCACTGAGACTCTTCGATCCGCGGAACACGGCTCGGAACTCGGCCGTGCCGACGGCCATTGGTGCGGCGCTTATCGCGAAGGACCCGTCCCCTCCAACGAGCCCCGTCGAGATCGTCGCCCAACTCTTCGCTGCACGCGCAAGTTCGCTCGACCCGAATCGCACCTGGAGTTCGAGCGGTGAGCCCACCAGGGGCGCGGTGGCGGTCCCGCTCACAAGCACGGGGTCGCCCGCGTTGAGCGCGGACGCCGACGTCCCGGTGATTCGGAGCCCCTGCGCCACCACGATACGGCGCACGGTCGACGAACTCGATCGGTACTTCGCGCTCCCCTTGTAGAGAACCCTCGTGTCGACGTTGGCGGAAAGGGGCTGGGTCTTGAACGAGGCTTTGCCTCGTTTGTCGGTGCGCACGCGCGCGATCGTGATCCAGGCCGTGGACTCGACCGGACGCATCTGCACAACGACGCGAACACGCTTGAGCGCCCTGTTGCCGGGCTTGAGCTTCACCCGGGCCGCAACGATCGCTGACCCTCCGGCCGTGACCGAACGGGTGACTGACGCCGATGTAGAGGTGGCAATTTTCCGGGTTTTCGCGTCCGCTGTCGGCACAACACCGCCGACCACAAGTAGCCCCGCCATGAGCAGGCTGAATCCCACCCGGGTGAAGGTCGGGATGCGTGACCGGGATGCAAACATGACAGACCTTCCGTGGATTGGCCCTCATTCGATCAGTACACGCAGGTGCGGCGCGTCCCCGCTTTAGAGTGCTGGTCATAGTGGTGTCCCCCACCCAGGGCGCAACTGAAGTGAGGGCCACCGTCATCCGCGCGCACGCTCCCGTGAGCGCATCTCCGGCTCAGCGATCGACGAGCCCGTATCGCGGTCGGACGGCTTCGCCGCTGGTGCCGATCATCTCGCCGAGAGCGCGCCAGGAAGTGTTCATCTCGCGCGCCTGCCGAGCGGCGGCGGCGAGCCTCACGGCCATGAGCGGCGACATGAGTCGGTCGAATTCCCCTGGGGCAGGGTTTGGTCGTCATGTGCGCAACTCGGGCAGCGCGCGAATCGCATGCACCGATCGTTCCACTCTGGCATCGGCCGTTGTCCGCCATGTCGTGATCGAGGCAGATTGCCTCGCGCATTCGCCATCGCGGTCCGTCTTACGAATTGTGCGACACTTGGTTGATGACAGCCACGATCACCTTCCGCCCCGATGAAGACGCGCGCCTCGCGCTGCAAGAGCTCACCGCCGACGGCACTCCGACATCGACCGCCGTTCGCAGTGCCCTGATCGAGGCTGCCGCCCGACACGGCAAGGCTAGGCTTCGCGCCGAAGCAGAAGCGCTGGCGGCGGATCCGCACGACCGCGCCGAGGCCGCACAGGTGCTGCGTGACCTGGAGACGCTTCGTGCGTGGTGACGTGCTCTGGTTGCGCGCACCCCGCGGCACGACCGGGCACGAGCAGCGCGGCGCCCGATATGCCGTCGTCGTGCAGTCCGACGACCTGCACCCGCTCTCGACGTGGCTGGTCGCGCCCACGTCGACGTCGGCGAGACCCGCAAGCTTCCGCCCGTCCATCGACCTCAACGGAACCCCGACCCGAGTGCTCGTAGAGCAGACCTCCGCCGTCGACCCAGGTCGACTGGGCGAGCAGGTCGGGCATCTGAGCGTCGACGAACTTCGCGCTGTCGAGGCGGCGCTGCGCCTCGTGCTCTCAGTCTGACGGATGCCGCGGCGTCACCGGCTCGCGCATCGCGCGGGTCTGCAGCGCGCGGGCGGCGAGCTCGCCGTCTGGCGGGTAGCCGACCTCGACGAGCGTGAGGCCCTTCGCGGGCGCGACGATGAACGCGCTCGTGCGCTCCCGGGCGTCGCGGAGCGCCCGCACGTCGTCGCCGCCGAGCCGCGCAGCGCCGACCGCGATGCTCGCGCCGACGAGCGCGCGCACCATGCTGTGGCAGAACGCGTCGGCGCGCACCGTGGCCACGAGCACGCCGGTGCCGGGCTCGCGCCGCCAGGCGAACTCCTGCAGGGTGCGGATCGTCGTCGAGCCCTCGCGTGGCCGGCAGAACGCCGCCCAGTCGTGCAGTCCGACGAGCTCGGATGCCGCCGCCGCCATCGCGTCGACATCGAGCAGCACGGGGTGGGTGACGACGAACGCGCGGGAGAGCGGATCGCGCGGCGCCGCGGTATCCGCGACCCGGTACTCGTACCGGCGCCACACCGCGGAGAACCGCGCGTCGAAGCCCTCGGGCGCGACCCGGGCGCCGCGCACGACGACGTCGCTGTCGAGCCCGAGGATGCCGTTGACGCGGCGCACGAGCGCCGCCGGCCCGTCCTCCTTGAGGCTCGCGAGCTGGGCTGCGGTGAGGTCGAGGTGCGCGACCTGGCCGGTGGCGTGCACGCCGGCATCCGTTCGCCCCGCGACCGTCAGCCGCGGCGGCTCGCCGTGCCGGCGGACGATCGTGGCGAGGGTCTCCTCGAGCACGCCCTGCACGGTGCGCAGCGCCGGCTGCCGTCCCCAGCCCGCGAACGCGGTGCCGTCGTAGGCAATGTCGAGACGGATGCGCGTGCCCGAGATGCGGGTCTCCGACAGGGGCAGCGCAGAGCCGCGGCGCTCAGACAAGCTCGAACCTCACGCCGAGCGCCCGGTAGGTCTCCGCCGCGCGACGGTCGCGGCTCAGCAGCAGGGCGTCGTGCTCGCGCGCCGTGGCCCCGACCAGGGCGTCGTAGACGCCTCCGCCCGCGATGCCGACCCGGACCAGCTCGGCGAGCAGTGCGCTCGCGCCCTTCGCGCTGAGCTGTCGGCTCCGCGGGAAGTCGGTGGCGATCAGCCGCTGCGCCGCCGCGGGACTCAGCCGCTGCGGCCTCGGCAGCCGGGTGAGCACGGAGTAGGTCTCGTGCATCGCGTGGCCGGCGAGACCGATCGCCGCGCCGGACACCCGCGCGAACGTGGCCTCGTGGCCCGGATGGTCGGGCTGCACGAGGGCGATCGCGACGCTCGTGTCGACGAGCAGGTCGGCCGTGCTACCTCTGGTCGCCAAGGCGGAGCTTCCTGACCTGCTCGTCGTCGACGTAGCCGCCCGGCGGAAGGGTCAGCAGACCGTCGCGCTCGACGAGCTCGTCGCTCGCGAGCGGCACGACGCGCAGTTCGGCGTTCGCCACCACGATCTCGACCGGCCCCTCGGTCAGGCCGAGCTCGTCGCGCAGCGACTTCGGCACGACGATCCGGCCGGCCTTGTCGATGGTGGTGCGCATGGCAGGAGATTACCATCCGCACTGGCAGCGGGCTGGTCATGAGCTCCGCGCGCGGTTCGCCGCGACGTTCCGTCCATCGGCCGCGCCGCCTACGCTGGACCTGCCGCCTCCCACCGGCCCCCTCCCTGATGACGATCACCGCCGAGATCCCCCGCCCCGTCGCCGCCACGACCCCGCCCGCGACGGGTCGCACCCGCATCCCGGGCCTCGACGGCATCCGCGCGCTCGCGGTCATCGCCGTGCTCGTGTTCCACCTGCTGCCCGGTGCACTGGACGGCGGCTACATCGGCGTCGACGTGTTCTTCGTGCTCAGCGGGTTCCTCATCACCGGACTGCTGCTGCGCGAGCGCGACCGGTCGGGCGGCATCCGCCTGCGCCGGTTCTGGCAGCGGCGCGCGCGCCGGCTGCTGCCCGCGCTCACGGCGGCGGTGCTGGCCTGCTCCGCGGCGGCGTTCCTGGTCGGCGGCGACGTGCTCGTCGACCTCTGGCGGCAGGTGCTCGGCGCCGCGACGTTCAGCTACAACTGGCTCGACGTGCTGCGCGGCGGCGACTATTTCGACGACGCCAGCCCGGAGCTGTTCCGCAACCTGTGGTCGCTCGCCGTCGAGGAGCAGTTCTACGCGCTCTGGCCGATCGCCGTGCTCGGGCTCTGCCTGGTGCGCTCGCGCCGGCTGCGCGTCGGCCTGAGCCTCGGCGTCGCCGCGGCATCCGCGGGCGCGATGCTGCTGCTCTCGCTGCTCGGCGCGGACGGCTCCCGCGTCTACTACGGCAGCGACACGCACGCGTTCGGCCTCGCCCTCGGCGCCGCAGCGGCCTTCGCGCTCGACGCGCGACCCGCCGGCGGATGGGGCGCCCGCCTTCGGCGCGGCGTCGCGATCGCGGGCGGCGTCGCGCTGCTCGCGCTCGTGCTGCTCGCGCGGATGCTGCCCACCGACGGCCCGGTCGTGTACCGCGGCGGCCTCGTCGGGGTCGCCGTGCTCGCGACCGCGTTCGTCGTCTCCGTCGCCGTGCCGGGCGCCCCGCTCGGCCGCGTGCTCGACCTCGCGCCGCTGCGCTGGATCGGCGAGCGCTCGTACGGCATCTACGTCTGGCACTGGCCCGTGCTCGTGCTCGCCCTCGCGTGGGTGCCGGCGTTCGACTTCGACCCGCAGGGCCGGATCGTGCTCGCCGTCGGCGTGACGCTCATCGCGGTCGCCGCGGCGGCGATCTCCTACCGCTGGCTCGAGGTGCCGATCCGCGAGCGCGGCCTGCGCGCCACGGCGAGCGCGTGGGCGGATGCCGCCCGCGGCTCGCGCGGCGGTCGCGGTGCCGCGATCACGGCATCCGTCGTCGTGTTCGCCCTCGCCACGATGGCGTGCCTCGGCCTGCTGACGGCACCCGCGCGCACCTCGACGGAGGCGGCGATCGCGGCGGGCCAGGCGGCGATCGCGACGCACGGCTCCGACTCGCGGGACGGCGGCGCACCCGCACCGGGGGCGCTCGCACCGGGCCAGGCCGCGACGGACGAGGCGACGGCCGCGCCGCTGCAGGCGGCATCCGGGCCGATCACCGGCGACCAGATCACGGCCATCGGCGACTCGGTGATGCTCGCGGTCGCCCCCACGCTCGAGGCGGGACTGCCCGGCATCTCGATCCACGCGTCCGTGGCACGGCAGGCGGCGAAGGGGCCGACGATCGCCGAGAAGCTGCGGGCGCGCGGTGAGCTGCGCTCCGTGCTGCTCATCGGTCTCGGCACGAACGGCGTCGTGAGGGCCGCGGACCTCGACGCGATGATCGCGGCGGCGGGCCCGGGCGCGCGCGCCGTGCTCGTGAACACGCAGGCTCCGCGCTCGTGGGTCAAGGGCGTCAACGCGACGCTCCGGAAGTACGCCGCCGCGCGTCCGGGCGTCGTCGTCGCCGACTGGCACGGGGCCATCCACGGCAAGCTGTCGTACCTCGGCCCGGACCGGATCCATCCGGGCGGGCCGAGGGGCGGCACGGTCTACCTGCGGGCCGTGCGCGCGGCGCTCACGGAGCTCGAGGCGGGCGGCTGACCGGGCCTCAGCGCTCGGTGACCGTTCCCCACAGGCGTGCGATCGGCTTCACGACCGCCGGCTTCACGAGCGTCCACGTCGCCACGAGCACGGCGATCGAGACCGCGAACACGGCGAACCCCGCCCACGACACCTCGTCGGTTCCCCAGTACATGTGGCCGAGGTTGCGCAGCGCGCCCGTCGCGAGCACGAGGGTGACGTGCACGATCGTGAAGCCGACGAAGTAGACCATCACGGGGAAGTGCACGGCGCGTGCGAGCGGCTCCGGGAACGCGCGGCTCGCGCGCGTCCAGCGCTCGGACCAGGCGGATGACATCCGCAGCCCGGTGACGAAGGCGAGCGGCGCCGCGACGAACACCGTGAGAGCGTAGCTGAGCAGCTGCAGCGCGTTGTAGTTCGCCCAGCCGTTCTCGGTCGGCCAGTCGAGCGAGGCGTACTGCAGGCCCGCCGAGATCGCGTTCGGCACGATGTCCCAGCTCGTGGGCACGATGCGCACCCACTGACCGGTCGCGAACAGCAGCACGACGTACACGACGCCGTTCGCGATCCAGAGCGCGTCGACGGTGAGGTGCAGCCAGAGGTGGATCGACATCCGGCGCGGGGCCGCCCGTGTGCGGACGAAGCGGGTGTTGTCGCGCTGCCAGAACATCCTCGGGCGCTGCCTGGCGCGCAGCGTGAGGCCGGTGCGCACGAGAGCCACGAGGAAGAACGCGTTGAGGAAGTGCTGCCAGCGCAGCCACGCGGGGAAGCCCACGGGCGCGTCGTCGGGCAGCTCGCTGTGACCGGGATAGGTCGTGAGGAAGTCGGCGACCGCCGGCTGCGCCCGCAGCCAGTGGGCGAGCAGCACGACGAGCGCGGCCACGACGATGAGCGCGGGAACCAGCCAGATCAGGCGGCCCCAGCGGCGCTGCAGGAACGGGCGATCGCCCTTTCCGGCCGGGCCGCGGGCGGCGGTCGTCATGCGTTCTCCATCGTGCGATGCGGCCCGCCCGGGATCGGGTGAGCGGATGCCGCGGCCACCATCCTGGCAGATCGCGCGGCCGCGGCGACCGGGTCCGAGGTCCCGGGATGCGACGAGGCCCGGCGGGTGAACCCGCCGGGCCTCGATCGTGGTGCTCGCTGTGGCAGCGCGGAGGCGTTACTTCGCCTCGTCCTCCGCGGGGGCCTCGGTCGCGTCCTCGGCGGCCTCCTCGACGACGGGCGCGTCCTCGACGACGGTCGCGTCCTCGACGGGGGCGTCCTCGGCGATCTCGGCGGCGTCCTCCGCGGGCGCCTCCTCGGCGACCGGCGCGGCCGGCGTCGCGGCGGGCTTCGCCTTCTTCGCCTTCGGGGTCACGGGCTCGAGCACGAGCTCGATCTGCACCATGGGGGCGTTGTCGCCCTTGCGGAAGCCGAGCTTCGTGATGCGCGTGTAGCCGCCCTCGCGCTCCGCGACGAGCGGGGCGATCTCGGTGAACAGCTCGTGCACGACGCTCTTGTCGCCGATGACCGCGAGCACGCGGCGACGCGAGTGCAGGTCACCGCGCTTCGCGAACGTGATGAGGCGCTCGGCGACGGGACGCAGGCGCTTGGCCTTCGTCTCGGTCGTCTTGATGCTCTTGTGCGTGAAGAGCGCTGCGGCGAGGTTGGCGAGCAGAAGACGCTCGTGCGCGGGGCCGCCTCCGAGGCGGGGTCCCTTGGTGGGGGTGGGCATTGTCGTATCTCCAGGTGGTGAAAGTCGGTCCGGCTAGGCGAGTGCCGCCGGATCAGGCCTCGTCGTCGTCGTAGCCGCCGTAGAAGTGGGCGCCGTCGAAGCCGGGCACCGAGTCCTTCAGCGAGAGTCCCATCTCGACGAGCTTGTCCTTGACCTCGTCGACCGACTTCTGACCGAAGTTGCGGATGTTCATGAGCTGCGTCTCCGAGAGGGCGACGAGCTCCGACACCGTGTTGATGCCCTCGCGCTTGAGGCAGTTGTAGCTGCGCACGCTGAGGTCGAGGTCCTCGATCGGCATGCTCAGCTCGTTCGAGAGCACGGCGTCGACGGGCGCCGGACCGATCTCGATGCCCTCGGCCGCGGTGTTGAGCTCACGGGCGAGGCCGAACAGCTCGACGAGCGTGCGGCCGGCCGACGCGATCGCGTCGCGCGGGCTGATCGCCGGCTTCGTCTCGACGTCGACGACCAGGCGGTCGAAGTCGGTGCGCTCACCGGCACGCGTCGCCTCGACGCGGTAGGTGACCTTGAGCACGGGCGAGTAGATCGAGTCGACCGGGATCTGGCCCGACTCGCTGAACTCGCTGCGGTTCTGCGTCGCGGAGACGTAGCCGCGGCCGCGCTCGATGGTGAGCTCGAGCTCGAACTTGGCCTTGTCGTTGAGCGTCGCGATGACGAGCTCCGGGTTGTGGATCTCGACGCCCGCGGGGGCCGAGATGTCCGCGGCGGTGACCTGACCGGCGCCCTGCTTGCGCAGGTAGGCGGTGATGGGCTCGTCGTGCTCGCTCGAGACGACGAGGCCCTTGATGTTCAGGATGACCTCGACGACGTCCTCCTTGACCCCGGGGATCGTGGAGAACTCGTGCTGGATGCCGTCGATGCGGATGCTCGTGACCGCCGCGCCCGGGATGGACGACAGCAGGGTGCGGCGAAGCGAGTTGCCGAGCGTGTAGCCGAAGCCCGGCTCGAGCGGCTCGATGACGAACCGCGAGCGGAACTCGGAGATGGTCTCTTCTGCCAGGGTGGGGCGCTGTGCGATGAGCACGGTGGGTTCCTTTCGCAGAGCCTCCGCTATATGAGGACTCTGTTAGACGAGCGCTGGGTTAGACAAGCACTGGGAGATCAGCCGGTGGCGGGCCGGCCGGAAGTATTGAGTTGTGACTGCGCGATGAGAGTGGCCCGAGTGTGCGGCGGGCCGCTGCGGGAGGGTGCGCCGGCGACGAAGTCGCAAGCGTGCCCTCCCGCCGGAAAGCTCAGACGCGGCGACGCTTCGGGGGACGGCATCCGTTGTGCGCCTGCGGCGTCACGTCGTTGATGCTGCCGACCTCGAGGCCCGCGGCCTGGAGCGAGCGGATCGCGGTCTCGCGACCCGAGCCCGGGCCCTTGACGAAGACGTCGACCTTCTTCATGCCGTGCTCCTGCGCCTGGCGCGCAGCGGACTCGGCCGCGAGCTGCGCGGCGAACGGGGTCGACTTGCGGGAGCCCTTGAAGCCGACGGCTCCGGACGAGGCCCAGCTGACCACCGCACCCGACGGGTCGGTGATCGAGACGATCGTGTTGTTGAACGTCGACTTGATGTGGGCCTGGCCCACGGCGATGTTCTTCTTCTCCTTGCGGCGCGGCTTGCGCGCGGCGGAGGCCTTCGGTGCTGCCATGTTCGATCTCTCCTAAACCTGTGACGGCGCGCTTACTTGCGGCCGGCCTTCTTCTTGCCGGCGACGGTGCGCTTCGGGCCCTTGCGGGTGCGCGCGTTCGTCTTGGTGCGCTGACCGTGCACGGGCAGGCCACGGCGGTGACGGATGCCCTGGTAGCTGCCGATCTCGACCTTGCGGCGGATGTCGGCGGCGACCTCGCGGCGCAGGTCGCCCTCGACCTTGTACTGACCCTCGATGTGGTCGCGCAGCGCGAGCAGCTGGTCGTCCGTGAGGTCCTTGACGCGGATGTCACCGCTGATGCCGGTGGCCGCGAGCGTCTCGAGCGCACGCGTGCGCCCGACGCCGTAGATGTAGGTCAGTGCGACCTCGACGCGCTTCTCACGCGGAATGTCGACTCCTGCGAGTCTCGCCATGGTGGCTTCTCCTGGGGGTGGTGTGGGAGGTCTGGACGGCGACGGTGCCGGGGCCTCCCGCCCCGGGTGTCACCGGCATCCGCTCGCGCGGTGCCGGATCCTGTCGCCGTTCTTATCTATTGAGTTGTTGCTCTATTGAGTTGTTGCGCAGGTCTCGTGACGCGGCGCTCGCTTCGCTCGCGGCGCTCCTCGACCTTGAACCTTCGGGTGAGCCTTGCTTCGCAAGCCTCACCCTTTGGTTCAACCCTGGCGCTGCTTGTGACGCGGGTTCGACGAGCAGATCACCATGACGCGACCGTTGCGGCGGATGACGCGGCACTTGTCGCAGATGGGCTTGACGCTGGGGTTGACCTTCATTGCTGTTCCTTGTTCGCTGTCTTCGCGCCCGTTGCCGGGAGCGTTACTTCTCAGCGGGGCTCACTTGTAGCGGTAGACGATGCGGCCACGGGTCAGGTCGTAGGGCGAGAGCTCCACGACCACGCGGTCCTCCGGAAGGATGCGGATGTAGTTCTGCCGCATCTTGCCCGAGATGTGGGCGAGGACCTTGTGTCCGTTGGTGAGCTCGACGCGGAACATCGCGTTCGGCAGCGCCTCGATCACCGATCCCTCGATCTCGATGACTCCGTCTTTCTTGGCCATATCCTCAATCGTTCGCCGGTGCGCTGCATGCGCAGACGCCCCGTGTTACAGGTGTGTGCCCGCTGGTCTGCGGTGGATGACGGTGGTGCCGGCGGACGGATCCGCCGGCGTCCAGGCACGGCTCGACCAGGCCCGAAACACCAAAGGTCGATCTTACGTGAATCCCGGGCGTTTCGCCAGCCGGGTGCTATACGGCGATCCGCGACGGCACGATGCCGAACGGCGCGAGCCCGGCAGCGCCGCCGTCGGGAGCCGTGAGCACCCAGATCCCGCCGTCGTGCACGGCGACCGAGTGCTCCCAGTGCGCGGCGTCGCCGCCGTCGTCGGTGAGCACCGTCCAGTCGTCGGACGCCACGTGGGTCTCGTTCGAGCCGGTGACGACCATCGGCTCGATCGCGACGACGAGGCCGGGCCGCACCGCGGGACCGGCGCCGCGCACGCGGTAGTTGAACACCGGCGGCTCCTCGTGCATCGCGCGGCCGATGCCGTGGCCGATGTAGTCCTCGATGACGCCGAACTCGCCGGCGCCCGCGATGGCGTCCTCGATCGGCCCGCCGATCTCGTTGAGGGTCGTCGCGCTCGCGAGCGCGGCGATGCCGGTCCACAGCGCCCGCTCGCACGCGTCGGAGAGCCGCCGCCGGGCGGCGACGAGCGCGGGCCGCGACGGGTCGGGCACGACGACCGTGAGGGCGGCGTCGCCGTTCCAGCCGCCGACCTCGGCGCCGCTGTCGATCGAGACGATGTCGCCCGGCTCGATCACCCGATCGCCCGGCACGCCGTGCACGACCGCGTCGTTGACCGACGCGCAGATGGTGTGCCGGTAACCGGGCTCCTTCGAGAAGTTCGGCGTCCCGCCCGCCGCGCGGATCACCCGTTCGGCCACGGCATCCAGCTCGAGCGTCGTGACCCCGGGCCGGATGGCGTCCCGCACCGCCGCGAGCGAGGCGGCCGTCACGAGTCCCGGCTCGATCATCGCCGCGAGCTCGGCGGGCGACTTGTAGATGCGCGGACGGCGTCCGATCACGACGGCTGCTCGGCCGGACCGGATCAGGCGGCGACGCCGCGGGCCTCGAGGGCCTCGGCGATCCGCTCGCTCACGGCCGCCACGGAGCCGAACGCGTCGACGCGCGCGACGATGCCGCGCTTCGCGTAGGTCGCGATGAGCGGCGCCGTCTCCTTCGCGTACAGCTGCTGGCGATGACGGATGGTGTCCTCGGTGTCGTCGGTGCGGCCCTGCTCGTGCGCGCGCCTGAGCAGCCGCTGCACGACCTCGTCCTCGTCGACCACGAGCTCGATCACGGCGTCGAGCCCGAAGCCGTCGACGGCGAGGCGCTCGTCGAGGAACTCGAGCTGTCCGATCGTGCGCGGGTAGCCGTCGAGCAGGAAGCCGTGCTCGACGTCGGGCTGCGCGAGCCGGTCGGCCACGAGCTCGTTCGTGAGCTCGTTCGGCACGAAGTCGCCGGCATCCATGATCGCCTTGACCTTGAGGCCCAGCTCGGTCTCGTTGCGCACGTTCTCGCGGAAGATGTCGCCGGTCGCGATCGCCGGAACGCCGTAGTGCTCGCTGATGCGCACCGACTGGGTGCCCTTGCCCGACCCGGGCGGGCCGACGATGAGCAGGCGGGCGCCGCGCTGAGCCAGGGTCATCGCAGCAGCCCCTCGTAGTGCCGCTGCTGCAGCTGCGAGTCGATCTGCTTCACGGTCTCGAGGCCGACGCCGACGATGATGAGGATCGAGGCGCCGCCGAACGGGAAGTTCTGGTTCGCGTTGACGAGCGAGAGCGCGACGAGCGGCACGAGCGCGATCAGGCCGAGGTAGATCGAGCCGGGCAGCGTGACGCGGGTGAGCACGTAGTCGAGGTACTCCGCCGTCGGGCGTCCCGCGCGGATGCCCGGGATGAAGCCGCCGTACTTCTTCATGTTGTCCGCGACCTCCTCCGGGTTGAAGGTGATCGCCACGTAGAAGTAGGTGAACCCGACGATGAGGATGAAGTAGATGATCATGTAGAGCGGGTGGTCGCCCTTGGTGAGCGTGTCGTTGATCCACGTCACCCAGGCCGCGGGCGCCTGGCCGGCCGGCGGCTGGTTGAACTGAGCGATGAGCGCGGGCAGGTACAGCAGCGACGACGCGAAGATGACGGGCACGACGCCGGCCATGTTCACCTTGATCGGGATGTAGGTGTTGTTGCCGCCGAACGTGCGGCGGCCCACCATCCGCTTCGCGTACTGCACGGGGATGCGGCGCTGCGACTGCTCGACGAACACCACGAGGCCGACGATCACGATGCCGACGATGATGACGAGGAAGAACGTCTCCCAGCCCCGGGCCGACTTGATCGACCAGAGCGAGCCGGGGAACTGCGCAGCGATCGACGTGAAGATGAGCAGCGACATGCCGTTGCCGATGCCGCGCTCGGTGATGAGCTCGCCCATCCACATGATGAGGCCGGTGCCGGCCGTCATGGTGATGACCATGAGCACGATCGCGTACCAGGACTCGTCGGTGATGAGCGAGGAGCACGCGGTGCTGCCGGTGGACGACGGGAACAGGTTGCCCGAGCGCGCGACCGTGATGAGCGTCGTGGACTGGAGCACGCCGAGCGCGATCGTCAGGTACCGCGTGTACTGCGTGAGCTTGGCCTGGCCCGCCTGGCCCTCCTTGTAGAGGGTGTCGAAGTGCGGGATGACCACGCGCAGCAGCTGCACGATGATCGACGACGTGATGTAGGGCATGATGCCCAGCGCGAACACGCTCAGCTGCAGCAGCGCGCCGCCGCTGAACAGGTTGACGAGCTCGTAGAGCCCGGATGCGTTCGCGTTGTCCGAGAGGCACTGCTGCACGTTCTGGAAGTCTACGAACGGCGCGGGGATGAACGATCCGAGACGGAACAGGGCCACGATTCCGAGCGTGAACCCGAGCTTGCGACGAAGGTCGGGCGTGCGGAAGATCCGCGCGACGGCTCTGAACACGAGTCCTCCAGTGCTGTTGGGCGAGCGCAGGGCCACTGCGGCGCAGAGTGGTTCTGCGCGAGTCGAGCGGAGCCCGGATCTCCCGGGACTCCGCTCGTCTACGCTCTATCGCCGACCGGCGAGGTCGGCAGCGCGCGTGAGCGCGCCGTTGTTACTTTACCGATCCGCCCGCGGCGACGATCTTCTGCTCCGCGGAGCCGGAGACCTTGTCGACCGCGACGGTCAGCTTGACCGAGATGTCGCCGGTGCCGAGCACCTTGACCTTCTCGTTCTTGCGCACGGCGCCCTTCGCGACGAGGTCGCTCACCGTGACGTCCCCGCCCTGCGGGTAGAGCTCGGCGAGGCGGTCCAGGTTCACGACCTGGTACTCGACCCGGAACGGGTTCTTGAAGCCGCGGAGCTTCGGGGCGCGCATCACGAAGTTGATGTTGCCGCCCTCGAACCCGGGACGAACCGAGTAGCGCGCCTTGGTGCCCTTGGTGCCGCGACCGGCGGTCTTGCCCTTCGAGCCCTCACCGCGGCCGACGCGCGTGCGGTCCTTCTTCGCGCCGGCGGCCGGGCGCAGGTGGTGCACCTTGAGCACGCCGGGACGCGCGACGACGTCCTCGGACTTCTTCGCGGCCGGAGCCTTGGCAGCGGACGCCTTCGCGGCCGGAGCCTTCGCAGCCGGAGCCGTGGCGGCAGCATCCGCCGCGGGCTTGTCTGCCTTCGGCGCGGCAGCCTTGGGCGCGGCAGCCTTGGGCGCAGCGGCCTTGGGCGCAGCGGCCTTCTTGGCGGCCGGCGCCTTCTTCGGAGCGGCCTCGACCGCTTCGGTGTTCTTCTCGTCAGACATCAGTCAATCTCCTCGACCTTCACGAGGTGGGCGACCGTGCGCACGTAGCCACGGGTCTGCTTGTCGTCCTCGCGAACCACCACGTCGCCGATGCGCTTGAGCCCGAGGCTGCGCAGCGTGTCGCGCTGGTTCTGCTTCTCACTGATCTTCGACTTGATCTGGGTCACCTTCAGCCGGGCGGCCATCAGACACCTGCCTTCTCGGTCGCGGCCGCGCGCGCCTCGGCCTGCGCACGCAGGAGGCGGGCCGGGGCGACCTGGTCCAGGTCCAGACCACGGCGGGCGGCGACGGCGCTCGGCTCCTCGAGCTGCTTGAGCGCCTCCACCGTCGCGTGGACGATGTTGATCGTGTTCGACGAGCCGAGCGACTTGCTCAGCACGTCGTGGATGCCGGCGCACTCGAGCACGGCGCGCACCGGACCACCGGCGATGACACCGGTACCGGCGGATGCCGGACGCAGCAGCACGACGCCGGCCGCGGCCTCACCCTGCACGGGGTGCGGGATGGTGACGCCGACGCGGGGGACGCGGAAGAAGTTCTTCTTCGCCTCCTCGACGCCCTTCGAGATCGCCGTCGGCACCTCGCGGGCCTTGCCGTAGCCGACGCCCACGAGTCCGTTGCCGTCGCCGACGATCACGAGCGCGGTGAAGCTGAAGCGACGACCGCCCTTCACGACCTTCGACACGCGGTTGATCGTGACGACGCGCTCCAGGAACTGGCTCTTCTCGCCGTCACGGTTGTTGCGGTCGCGGTTGGGGTTGCGCTCGCGGCTGCCACGGCGCGCCTCGCGGGGCTCGCTCGTGGTGTCCGTCGCCGGCGCATCCGTCGTCGTCGCGGTTGCCTCGGCCACCGGGGTCTCCTTGTTCACGTTGGATGACGCAGTGTCGCTCACAGTGCCAGTCCTCCCTCGCGGGCGCCGTCCGCCACAGCGGCGACGCGGCCCGCGTACTTGCTTCCGCCGCGGTCGAAGACCACGGCCTCGATGCCCGCGCTCCTGGCGCGCTCGGCGACGAGCTCGCCGACACGGTGCGCCTTCGCGGTCTTGTCACCGTCGAACTCGCGGAGGTCCGCCTCGAGGGTCGACGCCGACGCGACGGTGTGACCCTTCGAGTCGTCGACGACCTGCACGAAGACGTGGCGCGCGCTTCTCGTGACGACGAGACGCGGACGCGACTCGGTGCCGACGATCTTCTTGCGCAGACGGGCGTGACGGCGGGCCTTGGCGGCCTGCTTGCTCTTGCCTCGTGTACCCAGAGCCATGATCACTTACCACTCTTTCCGGCCTTGCGGCGGACGTTCTCTCCCGCGTAGCGCACGCCCTTGCCCTTGTACGGCTCGGGCTTGCGCAGCTTGCGGATGTTGGCGGCCACCTCGCCGACGGCCTGCTTCGAGATGCCGTTGACGGTGACCTTGTTGTTGCCCTCGACCGTGAACGAGATGCCCTCGGGCGCCTCGACGGTGATCGGGTGCGAGTAGCCGAGCGCGAACTCGAGCGCGGTGCCCTTGGCGGCGACGCGGTAACCCGTGCCGACGACCTCGAGCCCCTTGGTGTAGCCCTGGGTGACGCCGACGATGTCGTTGGCGATGAGGGTGCGCGTGAGGCCGTGCAGCGAGCGCGAGGCGCGCTCGTCGTCCGGGCGGGTCACGAGCACCTGGCCCTCGTCGAGCTTCACCTCGATGGGGCTGGCGACGACGAGCGAGAGCTCGCCCTTCGGGCCCGTGACGGTGACGGCGGAGCCGTCGATCTTCACGTCGACACCCGCGGGGATGTCGATCGGGAGCCTACCGATTCGAGACATGACTGATCACCACACGTAGGCGAGGACTTCCCCACCCACGCCCTTCTGAGTCGCCTGGCGGTCCGTGAGGAGCCCCGAGGAGGTGGACAGGATGGCGACGCCGAGTCCGCCGAGCACGTGCGGGATCTCGGTCGACTTCGCGTACACGCGCAGGCCGGGCTTCGACACGCGCTTGAGGCCGGCGATCGACCGCTCGCGGTTCGGGCCGTACTTCAGCGAGATCGTGAGCGTCTGGCCGACGCGGGCATCCTCGATCTTCCAGTCGGAGATGTAGCCCTCCGCCTTGAGGATGTCGGCGATGTGCGTCTTGAGCTTGCTCGAGGGCAGCGACACGGTGTCGTGGTACGCCGAGTTGGCGTTGCGAACGCGCGTGAGCAGGTCCGCGACCGGGTCTGTCATGGTCATGACGGTTGATTCCTTTTCTCGGCCGGTTTCGGCATCCCCCAGCTCCTCAAGAGCACGGACGGGATGTCGACCTCGTCGATCGGTGGCAGCGGGTGCTGCCGGGGGGTGGTCAGTCGTTCGCCTTGAAGGGGAAGCCGAGCGCGCGCAGCAGGGCGCGACCCTCGTCATCCGTCTTCGCGGTGGTGACGACGGTGATGTCGAAACCGCGGACGCGGTCGATCTTGTCCTGGTCGATCTCGTGGAAGATCGACTGCTCCTGCACGCCGAACGTGTAGTTGCCGTTGCCGTCGAACTGCTTGTCCGACAGGCCGCGGAAGTCACGGATGCGGGGCAGGGCGAGCGAGAGCAGGCGGTCGAGGAACTCCCACGCGCGGTCGCCGCGGAGGGTGACGTGCGCGCCGATCGCCTGGCCCTCACGCAGCTTGAACTGCGCGATGGACTTGCGGGCGAGCGTGACCTGCGGCTTCTGACCCGTGATCGCGATGAGGTCCTTGACGGCCCCCTCGATGATCTTCGAGTCGCGCGCGGCCTCGCCGACACCCGTGTTCACGACGATCTTCGTGAGTCCCGGGATCTGGTGCACGTTGCCGTAGGAGAACTGCTCCTTGAGCGCCGGGGCGATCTCGGCCTTGTACTTCTGCTTGAGGCGCGGCTGGCCGGCTCTTGTGGAAGAGGCGGTGCCAGACGCGGGCGCAGTGATGGTCATTACAGGTCCTTACCTGACTTCTTGGCGTAGCGGACGCGGGTCGTCTTGGTGACGCCGTCCTTCTCCACCGACTCGACGCGGAAGCCGACGCGGGTGGGCTTCTTGGTCTCGGGGTCGATGAGCGCGACGTTCGACACGTGGATCGGAGCCTCGTGCGTCTCGATGCCGCCGGTCTTGGTGCCGCGCTGCGTCTGGCCGACGCGCACGTGCTTCGTGACGAAGTTGACGCCCTCGACGATCACGCGGTCGCCGAGCACCTCGATGACGCGACCCTGCTTGCCACGGCTGCCGCCGCGCTCGGGGGTCGGGCCCGAGATCACCTGCACGGTGTCGCCCTTACGGATGTTGGCCATGACTCAGATCACCTCCGGTGCGAGCGAGACGATCTTCATGAACTTCTTGTCGCGGAGCTCACGACCGACCGGACCGAAGATGCGCGTGCCGCGCGGGTCGCCGTCGTTCTTGAGGATGACGGCGGCGTTCTCGTCGAACTTGATGTACGAACCGTCCTGACGACGGGTCTGCTTGACGGTGCGGACGATGACGGCCTTGACCACATCGCCCTTCTTGACGTTGCCGCCCGGGATCGCGTCCTTGACGGTCGCGACGATGACGTCGCCGAGACCGGCGTAGCGACGGCCGGAGCCGCCGAGCACGCGGATGGTGAGCAGCTCCTTGGCGCCGGTGTTGTCGGCGACCTTGAGGCGGGATTCCTGCTGGATCATGGCTTACTTCGCCTTCTCGAGGATCTCGACCAGGCGCCAGCGCTTCGTGGCGCTCAGCGGACGGGTCTCGTTGATGATCACGAGGTCGCCGATGCCGGCCGAGTTCGTCTCGTCGTGCGCCTTGACCTTCGAGGTGCGGCGGATGACCTTGCCGTACAGCGGGTGCTTCACGCGGTCCTCGACCTCGACGACGATCGTCTTGTCCATCTTGTCGCTCGTCACGTACCCGCGGCGCGCCTTGCGGTAACCGCGGACGACCTCGGCCGTCTCCGCGGCCGTCTCAGTTGCCTTCGCCATGCTCAGGCCTCCTTCGTGGTGTCGTCAGCAGCATCCGTGGCCGGAGCCTCGGCTGCCTTCTTGGTGGTCCGCTTCGCGGCGGCCTTGGGGGCCGGCGTCTCGACGGGCGCCGGGGTGGCGCGGATGCCGAGCTCGCGCTCGCGGAGCACGGTGTAGATGCGCGCGATGTCGCGCTTCACGGCGCGGATGCGGCCGTGGCTCTCGAGCTGGCCGGTCGCCGACTGGAAGCGGAGGTTGAAGAGCTCCTCCTTGGCCTTCTTCAGTTCGTCGACGAGGCGGCTGTCCTCGAACGTGTCGAGCTCTGCGGTGGCGAGCTCCTTGGTGCCGATCGCCATTACGCGTCGCCCTCCTCGCGCTTGATGATGCGTGCCTTGAGAGGCAGCTTGTGAATGGCTCGCGTGAGCGCCTCGCGCGCGAGCGTCTCGTTGACGCCCGCGACCTCGAAGAGCACGCGGCCCGGCTTGACGTTCGCGACCCACCACTCCGGCGAGCCCTTGCCGGAACCCATGCGGGTCTCGGCGGGCTTCTTGGTGAGGGGGCGGTCGGGGTAGATGTTGATCCACACCTTGCCGCCGCGCTTGATGTGACGCGTCATGGCGATACGCGCGGCCTCGATCTGGCGGTTCGTGACATACGCGGGCGTGATCGCCTGGATGCCGAACTCGCCGAACACGACCTGCGTGCCACCGGTCGCCTGGCCGGAACGGCCGGGGTGGTGCTGCTTGCGGTGCTTGACCTTACGGGGGATGAGCATGTCTTACGCCTCCGCTCCTGCTGCGACCGGCGCGTCGGCACGGGGGCCGCGACGACGGTCACCGCCGCGCTCGGGGCGCGACGACTTCTGGCTGGCCTGCTCGCGAGCGAGCTCCTTGTTGGTGATGTCGCCCTTGTAGATCCAGACCTTCACACCGATGCGGCCGAACGTCGTCTTGGCCTCGTAGAAGCCGTAGTCGATGTTGGCGCGGAGCGTGTGCAGCGGCACCCGGCCCTCGCGGTAGAACTCGGAGCGGCTCATCTCCGCGCCGCCGAGGCGGCCGGAGACCTGGATGCGCACGCCCTTGGCGCCGGCGCGCTGCGCGCCCTGCAGGCCCTTCTTCATGGCGCGACGGAACGCGACACGGGCGGAGAGCTGCTCGGCGATGCCCTGCGCGACGAGCTGGGCCTCGGCCTCGGGGTTCTTCACCTCGAGGATGTTGAGCTGGATCTGCTTGCCGGTGAGCTTCTCGAGGTCGGCGCGGATGCGCTCGGCCTCGGCGCCGCGGCGGCCGATCACGATGCCCGGGCGCGCCGTGTGGATGTCCACGCGGATGCGGTCGCGGGTGCGCTCGATCTCGATCTTGGCGACGCCGGCGCGGTCGAGGCTCTTGGTGAGCATCGAGCGGATCTTGACGTCCTCGGCCACGTAGTCGGCGTAGCGCTGACCGGGCTTCGTCGAGTCGGCGAACCAGCGCGACACGTGGTCGGTGGTGATACCGAGACGGAAGCCGTACGGATTGACCTTCTGTCCCATGGTTACTTCCCTGCCTTCGCCACGTCGGGCGTGGCCAGCTTGATCGTGATGTGGCTCGTGCGCTTCAGGATCTGGAACGCGCGGCCCTGCGCACGCGGCTGGAAGCGCTTGAGCGTGGTGCCCTCGTCGACGAACGCCTCGGAGACGACCAGGTCCTGCTCGTCGAGGTACTCGTTCGAGGCATCCGCCTTGACCCGCGCGTTGGCGATCGCCGACGCGACGAGCTTGTAGACCGGCTCGCTGGCCGACTGCTGCGCGAACTTCAGGATCGCGAGCGCCTCGGTGGCCTGCTTGCCGCGGATCAGGTTCACGACGCGACGGGCCTTGGTGGGGGTGACGCGAATGTGCTTCACGCGAGCGATGGACTCAACCATGTCTCTCTCCTCCTCTCCATCGCCGCCTTAGCGGCGACGACCCTTCTTGTCGTCCTTCTCGTGGCCGCGGAAGGTGCGGGTCGGCGAGAACTCGCCGAGCTTGTGGCCCACCATCGACTCGGTCACGAAGACCGGGATGTGCTTGCGGCCGTCGTGCACCGCGATCGTGTGGCCGAGCATGGCCGGCACGATCATCGAGCGACGCGACCACGTCTTGATGACGGGCTTACTTTTGGACTCGTTCGCCGTCACGACCTTGCGGAGCAGGTGGTCGTCGACGAAGGGGCCCTTCTTGAGACTGCGAGGCATCTTCTTCGGCTCCTACTACTTGCGCTTCTTGCCGGCGTTGCGGCGACGGACGATGAGCTTGTCGCTCGGGAGGTTGCGCTTGCGAGTGCGACCCTCCTTCTGACCCCACGGGCTGACCGGGTTGCGACCACCGGAGGTCTTGCCCTCACCACCACCGTGCGGGTGGTCGACCGGGTTCATCGCGACACCGCGGACCGTCGGCCGCACGCCCTTCCAGCGCATGCGGCCGGCCTTGCCCCAGTTGATGTTCGACTGCTCGGCGTTGCCGACCTCGCCGATCGTCGCGCGGTTGCGCACGTCGACGTTGCGGACCTCGCCCGACGGCAGCCGAAGCTGCGCATAGGGGCCGTCCTTCGCGACGAGACGCACGCTGGCGCCGGCCGAGCGGGCGAGCTTGGCACCGCCGCCGGGACGGAGCTCGATCGCGTGCACCACGGTGCCGACCGGGATGTTCTTGAGCGGCAGGTTGTTGCCCGGCTTGATGTCGGCGCTCGGACCGCTCTCGACGACGTCGCCCTGCTGCAGCTTGTTCGGCGCGAGGATGTAGCGCTTCGTGCCGTCCACGTAGTGCAGCAGCGCGATGCGCGCGGTGCGGTTGGGGTCGTACTCGATGTGCGCGACCTTGGCGTTGACGCCGTCCTTGTCGTTGCGCTTGAAGTCGATCACGCGGTACTGGCGCTTGTGGCCACCACCGATGTGCCGCGTCGTGATGCGGCCGGCGTTGTTGCGGCCACCGGTCTTCGGCAGCGGGCGCAGGAGCGACTTCTCGGGCGTCGAGCGCGTGATCTCCGCGAAGTCGGCGACCGACGAACCGCGACGACCGGGGGTCGTGGGCTTGTAGTTGCGAATAGCCATGGTGTGTTCTCCGAGGTCTTAGCCGACAGCCGTGAAGATGTCGATCGAGCCGGACTTGAGCGTGACGATGGCGCGCTTGATGTCCTTGCGCTTGCCGATGCCGAAACGCGTGCGGCGGGTCTTGCCCGGGCGGTTGAGGGTGTTCACCGAGCTGACCTTGACGTCGAAGATCTTCTCGATGGCGAGCTTGATCTCGGTCTTGTTCGCGCGGGGGTCCACGTTGAACGTGTACTTGCCCTCGTCGATCAGGTTGTAGCTCTTCTCCGAGACGACCGGCGAGATGATGATGTCGCGCGGGTCCTTGAAGTTCGTGGTCACAGTCGTCGTGGTCACGCCTCGACCTCCTTCTTCGTGGCCGTCTTCGCGGCGACGAAGCTGTCGAACGCCGCCTTCGTGAAGACGATGTCGTCGCTCCTGAGCACGTCGTACGCGTTGAGCTGGTCGGCCCACAGCGTGTGCAGGCCCTGGATGTTGCGGACGCTCTTCGCGCCGACCACGTCACCGCGGTCGAGCACGACGAGCACGTTCCTGCCCTGGACGCCGGAGAGCACGGCGGCCGCGGCCTTCGTCGACGGCACCTCGGTGCCGAAGGACTCGACGATCGTGAGACGCTCGCCGCGCGCGCGGTCGGAGATGGCGCCGAGCAGGGCAGCGGCGATCATCTTCTTCGGGGTGCGCTGCGAGTAGTCGCGCGGCGTCGGGCCGTGCACGACGCCACCGCCGCGGTGCTCCGGTGCACGCACCGAGCCCTGACGGCTGCGGCCGGTGCCCTTCTGCTTGAACGGCTTGCGGCCGGCGCCGGCCACCTCGCCACGGTTCTTGGTCTTGTGCGTGCCCTGGCGCGCTGCGGCGAGCTGGGCGACGACGACCTGGTGGATGAGGGGGACGTTGGTCTGAACGTCGAACACCGTGGCGGGCAGGTCGACCGAACCGGTCTTCTTGCCCGTGGTGTCGACGACGTCGAGCTTGTTGGAGTCAGCCTTCGACTGAACAGCTGCCATGGTCAGGCTCCCTTCACGGCGTTGCGGACGAAGACGATGCGGCCGCGGGCGCCGGGGACGGCACCCTTGACGAGGAGGAGACCCTTCTCGACGTCGACCGAGTGGACGCGCAGGTTGAGCACGGTGACGCGGTCGCCACCCATGCGGCCCGCCATGCGCATGCCCTTGAAGACCCGGCTGGGGGTCGAGGATGCGCCGATCGAGCCCGGCTTGCGGTGGTTGCGGTGCGAACCGTGGCTCGCGGACACGCCCTTGAAGTTGTGGCGCTTCATGACGCCCGCGAAGCCCTTGCCCTTGCTCGTGCCGACGACGTCGACGAGCTGGCCGGCCTCGAAGGCGTCGACCGAGAGCTCCTGGCCGAGCGAGTACTCCGCGGCATCCGCGGTGCGCACCTCGGTGAGGTGACGGCGCGGGGTGACGCCGGCGGCCTCGAAGTGGCCGGCGGCCGGCTTGTTCGCCTTGCGGGGGTCGATCTGACCGGCGGCGATCTGGACGGCCTCGTAGCCGTCCTTCTCCGCGGTGCGGATCTGGGTCACGACGTTCGGCGCGATCTCGATGACCGTGACGGGGATGAGCTTGTTCTGCTCATCCCAGACCTGCGTCATGCCGAGCTTGGTGCCGAGGAGGCCCTTTGTGGTCTTGGTGATAGCCATACGAGGTCGCCTCCTTACAGCTTGATCTCGATGTTGACGTCCGCCGGCAGGTCGAGACGCATGAGGGAGTCGACCGCCTTGGGGGTGGGGTCGATGATGTCGATCAGACGCTTGTGGGTGCGCTTCTCGAAGTGCTCCCGGCTGTCCTTGTACTTGTGGGGAGAACGGATCACGACGACCACGTTCTTCTCCGTGGGAAGCGGCACCGGGCCGACGACCTGGGCGCCCGCTCGGGTCACCGTGTCGACGATCTTGCGGGCCGACGTGTCGATGACCTCGTGGTCGTACGACTTCAGTCGGATGCGGATCTTCTGTCCCGCCATGTCTGACTCTCTTCCTTCTCGCATCACGGGCTCTCGCCCGGCGGATGCATCGGCAGCCGAGCACTTCTGCTCGCGCGCACCACTGTTTATCTGTCAATCACCGTCACGATCCACGGCGCGTGTCCGCGCCGATCCCGGTCCGTCCGGGCACACGGGTGTCCTCGGATGGAATCGGGGGATCGATTGAAGCTGGGTTCTGCTCCCCGCGGCCTAGCCATCCGGACTTCTGTCCGCTGCTATGCACTGCCCTGGGAGTGATCCGCCCACGAGGGGCGAAGTATTGAACCCCGAAAGTCTGCCACAGCCGGGCATTGCGTGCAACCCGGGCGTGTCGCGCCCGGGAACGAGCGGGTATCGTGTCTGAGCGTGCCAGCGGAGAGTGACTGACGGTGTCGTCGGAGAGGTCGGAGTACCGCGAGGAGATCGCTGCGATGGGCGTCGCTCTCCGGCTCGCGCGGCGGCGTCAGGGCCTCAGCGTGCAGGCGCTCAGTGCCAAGTCGGACGTCAGCTTCGGGCTCATCAGCCAGCTCGAGCGCGGCATGGGCAACCCGTCGTTCGTGTCGCTGCAGCGGCTCGCCGAGGCCCTCGAGGTGCCGCTGCCGAAGCTCGTCAGCGGGGTCGCGAACCAGGACGCGCTCGTCGTGCGGCGGTCGGAGCGCCGGCTGCTGCCGTTCAGCCGGGACGAGCCGGAGTCGCGGCAGGTCGTGCGCGAGCTCGTCACGCCGGCCAACCAGAGCGTGCTGCAGGTGATCCGCAGCACCGTTCCGCCGGGCTTCTCGAACGAGGGTCGCGCCTTCCGGCACATCGGCATGGAGTGCGTCGTGGTGGAGAGCGGCTCGCTCGTGGTCGTGCACGGCGATCGGCGGGTCGAGCTCGGGGTCGGCGACTCGATGACCTACGAGTGCTCGGTCCCGCACTGGTGGGCCAACACGACGGATGCGCCGGCCGTCGTGCTCGGCGCGGTCACCCCGTTCGAGATCTGAGCGTCGCGACCTCGGCCCGCGCCCGCGCGCGGCCCTCGATGTCGGCGGGCGCGAGGGCGAGCAGCCGGTCGATCTCGCTCAGCGGGTCGGCCGAGTGGTCGGCGCGCACGTCGACGTCGAGATCGCTGTCCGGCCCGCCCCCGCCCGCCGCGGCCAGCAGCGCGGCGCTCTGCGGTCCCCGGCGATCGCCGCCGGCGGCCTCCCCGGCGCGGAGCGCACCGACCGCGGCCGCGGCGAGGTCGAGCGCCGAGCGCACGCCGCCCAGGGCGCCGTCGATGCTGCCGGCCATCGCGTCGAGCACGGCCCCGCCCGCGAGCAGGTTGCCGATCGCGATCCAGCCGGGTCCGAGCAGCTGGCCCGCCCATCCGCTGCAGCGCTCTCCGGTCGTGGCGGCACCCGCGCCGTCCGCACCGAGCACGGCCAGCTGACGGAACGCGATCGCCGCGTCCCGGCGGCGCATCGCCTCGATCGCGTCGCTCGGCCCGGGCCCGCGGGCGAGCTCGTCGAGCAGCGCCGAGCGCAGCGCGCGGTTGGTGTACGCCTGCGACGCGGCGGCGCCCACGCCCGGGACGAGGGCGGGCACCGCGTTGCCGACGGCGAGCGAGTAGCTCGCCGTGGCGATCGCGAGCGCACCCGAGTGCGCTGCCAAGACCGTGAGTGTCACCCGATGCATCCCCGTTCGGCTCTCATGTGACGATCGTGTTTCCAAACCGCGCCGACGCTTGCCGACTCGCTCGAGTCAATCACATACTGATCGAATCATCATTAACTTGATCGTTGGAGGCAGACGATGAAACACCGACTTCCCCTCGCGGTGGGGGCACTGGCCACCGCGCTCGCGCTCGCCCTCACCGGCTGTTCCGCCGGCACCGGCGTCGACGTGCCGAGCGGCGGCCACACGATCCTGCGCGCGGCCATCGCCGGCGAGCCGGACCAGCTCGACCCGCAGAAGACGAGCTCGTACTTCTCGTTCGAGGTGCTCGAGAACGTCTTCGACACCCTCGTCGAGCCCGACGAGAACCTCGAGATGCAGCCCGCGCTCGCGACCTCGTGGGACCTCAGCGACGACCAGCTGGTCTGGACCTTCCACCTGCGCTCGGGCGTGACGTTCCAGGACGGCACCCCGTTCACGGCGGCCGACGTCGTGTACTCCTACGACCGCATCATCGACGACAAGCTCGCCAACTCCTGGCGCTTCAGCACGGTGACGGATGTCACGGCCGTCGACGACTCGACGGTCACCATCACCGTGAGCGCTCCGACGCCGAACCTGCTGTCGAGCATCGGCGGCTTCAAGGGCATGGCGATCGTCGAGAAGGCCAACGTCGAGAGCGGCGACATCGCGACGAAGCCCATCGGCACCGGCCCGTTCGCCCTCGCGTCCTACACGCCCGGCGACTCGATCGAGCTCACCGCGAACCCGCACTACTGGGGCGGGGCGCCGAAGATCGACGGGATCGACTACACGTTCGTGTCCGAGGGCAGCACGGCCATCGCCGCCCTCAAGGCCGGCGAGATCGACTGGACGGACTCCATCCCGGCGCAGCAGCTCGACAGCCTGAAGTCCGACGACTCGCTGACCGTCGGCACCACGCCGAGCAACGACTACTGGTACCTCGCCATGAACGAGAAGCGCGCGCCGTACGACGACGTGCGCGTGCGGCAGGCGATCGCCTACGCGGTCGACCGGGATGCCATCGCCCAGGTGGCGGCTTACGGCACGGCGACCGTGAACGAGCTCGCGATCCCGAAGGGGAGCGCGTGGTACACGAAGTACGACACGTACTCCACCGACATCGACAAGGCGAGATCGCTGCTCGCCGCGGCCGGGGTCGGGCCGTTCACGATGGACCTGCTCGTCTCATCCGACTACCCGGAGACCGTCTCGGCGGCCCAGCTGATCGCCGACGAGCTGCAGCCGCTCGGCATCACCGTGAAGATCCGCACCCTCGACTTCGCGAGCTGGCTCGACGAGCAGGACTCCGGTCACTTCGACATGCTCATGATGGGCTGGCTCGGCAACATCGACCCCGACGACTTCTACTACTCGCAGCATCACACCGGGGGCGGGAGCAACGCCCAGGGCTACTCGAACCCCGAGGTCGACAAGCTGCTCGACGCCGGACGCACCGAGACCGACGTCGACGCGCGCAAGAAGATCTACGCCCAGGCGGCGACGATCATCGCCGACGACGTCAGCTACCTGTACCTCTACAACCCCTCGGTCATCCAGGCCTACTCGACGAAGCTCTCCGGCTACGTCGTGCGCGGCGACCGCGCGGTGCGGTTCCGCGACGTGAGCCTGGGCTGAGACGTGAGCCTGGGCTGGGACGGACGGCGAGAGAACGGATGACGATGACGGCGAGAACCCCCACCCTGCGCTTCGTGGCGAGCAGGCTGCTCTACACGGCGGTCGTGCTGCTGGGGGTTCTCGTCGTCGTCTTCGCGCTCATCCACCTCGTGCCCGGCGACCCCGTGCGCATCGCGCTCGGCACCCGGTACTCGCCGGAGACCTACCAGGCGCTGCGCCACGCGTCGGGGCTCGACCGCCCGATCGCCGCCCAGTTCCTCTCCTATCTCGGCGGCGCCGTCACGGGCGACCTCGGGGTGAGCTTCCGCAACGGGCAGCCGGTGACGCTCATCCTGCTCGACCGGCTGCCCGCGACGCTCTCGCTCGCCGGGGTGGGCGTCGTCATCGCGCTCGTCATCGCGCTGCCGCTCGGCACCCTCGCCGCACTGCGCGAGGGGCGCGCGGTGGACGGCGCCATCCGCGTCGTCAGCCAGTTCGGCGTCTCGGTCCCCGACTTCTGGATCGGGATGCTGCTCATCACCCTGTTCTCGGCGGTGCTCGGACTGCTGCCCTCGTCCGGCTACGTGCCGATCGTGGAGGATCCCGTGCAGTGGCTGCGGCGGGTGACCCTGCCGGCGCTGACCATCGGGCTCGTCGCCGGCTCGATCATGACCCGGTACGTGCGCGCGGCCGTGATCGACGTGGCGAGCTCCGGCTACGTGCGCACGGCCGAGTCGAAGGGGCTCGGCCGCGCCGTCGTCGTCGGCCGCCACATCGGCCGCAACGCGCTCGTGCCCGTGCTCACCATCACGGGCATCCAGCTCGCGACGATGCTCGGCGGCGTCATCGTCGTCGAGGTCGTCTTCGCCTGGCCGGGGCTCGGCCGGCTCATGTACGACTCCGTCGCCTCGCGCGACTACCCCGTCATCCAGGGCGCCGTGCTGATGATCGCCGCGCTGTTCCTCGCGATCAACCTCATCGTCGACATCCTGTACTCCGTCATCGACCCGAGGATCCGGCTGTCATGAGCGAACTCCCATCCGCAGCGATCGACGAGCGGATGCCGCGGCCCGCCCCCGGCACGGGCCGCGGCGTCATCCGTCTGCTCGTCCGCACGCCGCTGAGCGCCGCGGGCCTCGCCGTGCTGCTCGCGCTCGTGCTCGTCGCGGCGCTCGGTCCGGTCATCGCGCCCTACGGGGTCAACGCGACGGACGTGCTCGGCGCCCTCCGGCCGCCGAGCCCCGCGCACTGGTTCGGCACCGACGACCTGGGGCGCGACATCCTGTCCCGCGTCATGCTGGCCGCCCGGGTGTCGCTGCAGGTCGCGGTCGTGAGCGTCGCCTTCGCGCTCGTCGTGGGCACGGCCGTCGGCCTGATCTCGGGCTACCTCGGCGGCTGGGTCGACACCGTGCTGATGCGCGCCGTCGACGTGATGTTCGCCTTCCCGGTGCTGCTGCTCGCCCTCGCGATCGTCGCGATCCTCGGACCCGGCCTCACGACCGCGATGCTCGCGATCGGCGTCGTGTACACGCCGATCTTCGCGCGTGTGACCCGGGCGAGCACGCTGAGCGTCACCGAGGAGCCCTACGTGAAGGCCTCGCAGGCGATGGGCACGCGACGCTCCCGCATCCTGGTGCGCCACATCCTGCCGAACATCAGCGGGCCGATCATCGTGCAGACCTCGCTCTCGCTCGCGTTCGCGATCCTGTCCGAGGCCGCCCTGTCCTTCCTCGGGCTCGGCGTGCAGCCGCCGCAGCCCTCGTGGGGACGGATGCTGTTCGACGCGCAGGGCTTCCTCGGCTCGGCCTGGTGGATGAGCGTGTTCCCCGGTGCGGCCATCTTCGTCACCGTGCTCGCCTTCAACCTGGTCGGCGACGGCCTGCGCGATGCGCTCGACCCGCGTCACCGCACCCGGATGGGCCGAACCGCCCGCAGCGGGTCGAGGGGGTCCCGATGACCGGCCGGCCGGTGCTGTCCGTGCGCGACCTGCGCGTGTCGATCGGGTCGCGGCCGATCGTGCGCGGCATCTCGTTCGATGTCGACGCCGGAGAGACGGTCGGCGTCGTCGGCGAGTCGGGCAGCGGCAAGTCGATGACGGTGCTCTCGGCGACCGGGCTGTTCCGCGCCGCCGGCGCGCAGGTCACCGGCTCCTCGGCGCTGCTCGGCACCGAGCTCGTCGGGGCGAGCCGCCGCACCCTGCGGGCCGTGCACGGCGATCGGGTCGGCTTCGTCTTCCAGGACCCCGCCACCTCGCTCAATCCGCTGCTGACGATCGAGCAGCAGCTCGTCGAGGGCCCGCGCACGCACCGGGGGCTCACCCCTCGGGCCGCGCGGCGTCGCGCCCTCGAGCTGCTCGAGGCCGTCGGCATCCGGGAGCCGGAGCGCCGGCTCGCCGCGTACCCCCACCAGCTCTCCGGCGGGCAGAAGCAGCGGGTGATGATCGCGATCGCGATCGCGTGCGACCCGACGCTGCTCGTCGCGGACGAGCCCACGACCGCGCTCGACGTCACGACCCAGGCCCAGATCATCGACCTCGTGGCGGCGACGCAGGAGCGCACGGGCATGGCCGTCGTCTGGATCAGCCACGACCTCGGCGTGATCGGGCAGGTCGCCGACCGGGTGAGCGTGCTGCAGCACGGCGAGGCGGTCGAGCAGGCCGGCGTGCACGAGGTGTTCGACGCGCCGCGGCACGAGTACACGCGCACGCTGCTCGCCGCGCGGCCCGTGCTCGGGCGCGATCAGCGCCGGCCGATCGCGCCCGACGCCGACCGCGTGCTGAGCGTCGCCGACCTCGACGTGCGCTTCCGGGTGGCCTCCCCCGGCGGGCGGCACACCGTGCGGGCCGTGTCGGGCGTCTCGTTCGAGGTGCGCCGGGGCGAGACGCTCGGCATCGTCGGGGAGTCGGGCTCGGGCAAGTCGACCGTGGCGAACGCCCTGACCGGGCTCGCCCGGGTGAACGCGGGACGCGTCACCCTCCGCGACGCCGACGTGCTCGCCGCGACCGGGGCGCGGGCGCGCGGCATCCGTCGCTCCCTCGCCATGGTGTTCCAGGATCCGTTCTCGGCGCTCGATCCGCGGATGAGGGTCGAGGCCGCGATCGCCGAGCCGCTCGTCGAGCACCGGCTCGTCGCCGATGGCGCCGCCCGGACGCGGCGGGTGCGCGAGCTGCTCGAGCTCGTCGCGCTGCCCGCGGAGTTCGCCGCGCGCTACCCGCACGAGCTCTCGGGCGGACAGCGTCAGCGCGTGTGCATCGCCCGGGCGCTCGCGTGCGAGCCCGAGCTCGTCATCTTCGACGAGTCCACCGCGTCGCTCGACGTCTCCATCCAGGCACGGGTGATCGAGCTGCTCATCGAGCTGCAGGAACGGCTCGGCACGGCGTACCTGTTCATCGGCCACGACCTCGCGGTCGTCGAGCGGATGAGCCACCGCATCGCCGTGATGCGCAACGGGGAGATCGTGGAGAGCGCGCCGAGCGCCGAGCTCTACCGGAGCCCGCGCACCGACTACACGCGCCGGCTCATCGCCGCGATCCCGCCGGAGCGGCCCGCCTGATCTCGGCGGCCCGCCGGATCTCAGCGGCCCGTCGGGAGCCAGAATCGGAAGCCGTCGATGTCGGCGTCGATCGTGTAATGCGCCGCGACGAACGTGTTCAGTCCGCCGAAGTAGGCCTGGTCGGGCGGACAGGGCGCGGATATCCCGCACACGTCGGGCGCCTCGACGATGAGCGCGGGCGGGTCGGCCTCGATGTCGCGCCGATAGCGCTCCGGCAGATCGCCGTAGCCGACCGCGACCGGGAGCAGATAGGTGATCGGCGTCACCGAGGTCCGGTCGGCCGCCGACAGGATCCACGTCTCCGCTCCGTGCACGAGCACGCGCTGGTCGGCATCCGTGTGGGCGTCGACGTAGTCGACGATCGCGTTCTGATACGAGCCGGCGACGAACACCCCGTTCGACAGCATGGCGCGCACCCGGTCGTACGCGGCGACGCCCGTGGAGCCGAAGACGACGGCGAGCGCGAGCACGGCGACCGCGCTCGACGCGAGAGCCTTGCGATCGGGCCGCGTCGGGGCGACTCCTCGATTGCCGCTCCACGCGATCAGCGGCAGGACGGCGAGCGCGGCGAGCGCCGTCACGGCGTAGTGGACGTACGCGCGATGCGCGACGAGCTGCGACGCCGCATCCGCGAGGAACGCGAGCGCGATGACGGCGAAAACCGTGGATCCCGCGAGCCCTGCCCCGTCGCGAGCGGCGAGCCGGCGTCGCACCCCTCCGACGACGACGACCGCGGTGAGGACGGCGATCCCCGCTATCCCCGACGGGGTGAAGATCAGCGACTGGACGAACGTCGAGATCGCACCCGCGCGTGTCCCGACGTCCTGCGCCGAGTACGCGACGCTGTACCCCACGTACTCGTCGATCATGGCCGGGAGCGCGTGCCGGGCGCCGAGCCAGACGAGCACCGGCGCGACGATCGCCGCACCGGTCGCGACGAGCGCGATCGCGAAGCGGATGCGCGCGGGGCGTCGGATCCGGACGAGGAGGACGAGGATGACGACGCCGATGCCGATGCCGTTGTTCACGCGCGTGAGCGCGGCGAACGCGGCGGCGAGGCCGAGAACGACCCCGAGCCCGACCGCCGGTCCGGGCGGGAGCGTGCGTCCGCGTCGGAGCAGCGCGACGGCGGTGAGCGAGTACGCGACCAGTTGGAGCGGGAAGAGCCACGTCTCGGTGAAGTTGCCGCCCTCGTAGGTCCCCACGTACGACGCGCCGACGAGCACGATGCCGATGCAGATCGGGGCCGCCCCGAGCACGCGACGCCAGATCGCCGCCAGGGCGACGAGGCCCGCGAGCAGCCACAGCGCCTCGAGCACGATGACGCCGCGGATGCCGAGTCCGGTGCTCCACGCGAGCGCGTTGACCAGGTACGTGATCGGGCCCTTGTGATCCCACGAGTCGACGTAGGGCATGCCGCCCATGACCATGACCCGACCCGTGTACGTGAACACCCCGGAGTCCCGCGTGATGACTCCCGCGACCGCGAGCGGCAGATACGCGACGACGACGACCGCGAGAGCGACGACGAGCGGAGGGACCAGCCCGACCCACGTCGTCCGAGGACGGGTCCAGACGGGCGTGATGTCGACCCGCCACAGCTCTCCCAGAGCGCCGGCCACGAACCGGACGAGTCGCGACGACGGCAGCAGACGCGACCGCCCGCCGCCCCACATCGTCCCGGTCGGCCCGGTGCCGCGCCGGGGGATGCTCGTCACCGCCACGTGCTCGACCGAGAAGCCGTGCGCCGACTCGGCGATCGAGAAGTGGACGTGCGGCACGAGCGCGTCGGCGGGCACGTCGTCGAGGAGTCGGCGGAGCGCCGCCGGGCGGTAGGCGCGCAACGGGGTGTTGATGTCGGGGATGGGCCGGCGGGCGATGACGAGCACCGCGAACCGCAGGATGAGGCTGATCGCCCGCCGGAACCACGGGTCGGTCCGGTCGTGCCGCACACCGTGGACGCAATCGGCGCCGCTCGACTCGAGCGCCGCGATCACGCGCACGATGTCGCGACCGTGGAACTGGCCGTCGCCGTCGACGTGCACGATCACGTCGGCGCCCTCGCCGAGGCCCAGGCGATAGCTCGCGAGCGCCGTGGGGCCGTGCCCGCGGTTCTCATCGGCCGTCACGACGGTCACCGTGTCGTCGCCGAGGGCTCGCACGGCCTCTGCGGTCCCGTCCGTGGACCGGTCGTCCACGATGGCGAACCGAACCGTCCGGCCGGCGGCCGACGCGGCATCGCGGATGTCGTCGATGAACCCCGGAAGCCCCTCGGCCTCGTTGTACGCGGGCATGACGACGACGACTCTCGTGTCCGTCACGAACTCCCCCTTCGCGCGGCGGCCCGCTGTCGGCGTCCACAGGCCCCTAACATTAGCTCGACATGATCCCCCGTCCCCGACTCCCGAGCATCGTCGGCGTCGGTGGTCGTTTCCTCATCGCGGGCGCCGTGAGCACCGCGATCGAGGTGGCATCCTTCAACCTGTTCCTCTGGCTCGGCTGGCCCCTCCTCGCGGCGAAGGTGACGGCGTCGCTCATCGCGCTCGTCAACTCCTACCTGAGCAATCGGGAGTGGACCTTCCGCGGCCGCCCGCGCCGGCGCCGCTGGGTGGAGGTCGGCCTGTTCGTCGTCACCAACGGCGTCTGCACCGGCCTGGGCGCCGCGATCGTGTGGCTCGGCGCGGTGATCATCGAGCACCTGACGGGGCGCGCGCCGGCGCCGCTCGCGATCAACCTGGTCAACCTGATCGGGATCGCCGCGGTCGTGCTCGTGCGCTTCGGGGCGTACCACTGGGGCGTGTTCCGGGACGCGCCCCGCCCCGCCCCCGATCGTCCCGTCGACCCCGCGTCGGACTGACCGCGACGCTCAGCAGGTGGCGTGCTCGATCGCGACCGGGGTGTCGCGCACCATCGGCGTGTGGTCGACGACGAGCTCGCCCTCGGGCGCGCTCCCGCCCGCGAACACGACGGACATGATGTGGCTCTGCCCGGGCTTGTTGATGATGTTGAGCCGGATCGCGGGGCGGCCGAGATGGTCGATGCTCGATGCGGCTATCGAGGTGCCGTCGTACCACGCGGAGACGAGCTTCGCACCGACCGGTCCGTAGAACATGATGTCGGTGCCGATCGTGCCCTTCGGGAACCGGCGGCCCGTGTTCACGTACCGCGGCAGCGTCTTCGAGGTCTTCCGGTCGAGCGTGTTCGCGAACGTGAGCATCGTCGTGTAGGTCGGCGTCGCCTGGCAGGTGTCGGCGGTCGCCGTGATGGCCATGTCGGTGTAGTAGCTCAGCTTGGCCATCGTCAGGTCGTTGATGTACACGCCGACCGCCGTCTGCTGGGCGTTGTCGGCCGGCAGCTCGCCCAGCACGGGGAGGCCGGCGAGCGCGGCCTCCTGGGTCGCATCGTCCGGGGCGTACAGGATGCGGCGCTCGGCCGCCGCGCGCCCGATCGCGTCGGCGAATCCGACGAGGTCGAACGAGCCCGACGCGATCTTGTCGAACACGCTGCTCGCGGCAGCGGCGAAGTACTCGTCCTGCTCGGCGTTGTCCGGGTACTTCGCGTAGACGTCGCTCAGCAGCACCTTGACGGCGTTGTCCGCGGTGAGCTCGGTGCCGTCCGGCAGCGTCACCGGGCCGGTGGACCCGATGATGTACGAGAGCGCGATGGGGTCGACCGAGAGGACGGCGTCGACCTTGCCGCCGAAGCGGTCGGTCCAGTACGCGCGGGCGATCGTCGCGGACTCGGCGAAGTCGGGCATCGACGTCATGTCCTGCACGAACCGCGCGACCTTGTCGGTGTACAGGCCCACGACCGCCGGGTCGAGCGGGACGATCGGCTCCGCGCGGTTGTTCTCGAAGTCGCTGCTGCTCGCCTGCGCGGTGATCGTGATGCGCCCGGCATCCGCGGTGATGAGGGTCAGCGCGGACGTCACGCCGCCCGCGCCGCGGGCCTCCGCGTTGTTCTGCGACACGAGCAGATAGGTGCGCGGCCCGCTCGCCCCGAGCGCGTCCGGGAGCGCGGGCATGATGCGGCCGACGCGGCTCATCGCCGGCTCGACGTCGTTCACGATCGACCGGATCTGCTCGATCGGGCCGGCCACGCGCCCGAGCACGCGATCCGTGTCGACGGAGTCGAGCTCCGCGCGCGCCGCCCGGAACGCCCCCGCGGCGTGCTGCACCTCGGGGATGTAGGAGGAGAGCGTCGCGAGGTCGAACCTCCCGTCGGTCGGCCGCAGCGAGGCGAGGTCGACCCGGCTCAGCGGCACGAGGGCGCCGTCGGCGAGCGAATCGGCCGCGCCGGCTGCGGCGCCGATCGCGTGGAAGGTCTCCCCGACGAACGGGAGCGCCTCGGCGGCGTGCCAGACGAGCGAATCGGTGGCGTCGTGCGCCTTCCGCGCGTGCGCGGCGAGCTCCGCGGTGCTCGTGGCGAGCCCGGCGGTGTCCTGCGTCTGGAACTGCTTCTGCACGGTGCCGATGATCGGCAGCGCCGAGGTGAGCTCGCGCTGCGCCGTGAACGCGCCGAGGCCGAGCACGACGACGGCCGCGAGCAGCGCCGCCGACAGCACGCCGAACACGGACCACGAGACGATGCGCCGCGTCCGCGTCCGCGGCGCGCGGCGGCGCGATCCCGATTCCGTCATCTCGCTCCGATCGCGCGCGGCCCCCGCCGGCGGGCACCGTCCGGCGCGCGGGCCCGGCCGTCGCCCACCCGCGTGATCATGATCGCACAGTGACCGGCCATGTCCCTCCGCCGGGGGACGCCGTGATGACGCCCCCTCGATCAGGGGCGTTCGCCGATTCCTCAGCCCTCCGGTACCCTGGCGCGGGAATGGCTCGCGGTGCTCGCGGGCGGGCCGAGGCAGTTCGCAGGGCGCGGCTCCGATCGACAGATGAGGACGTTCGTGACCACTTCCGCGCGTCGCTCGGTCGCGATCATCGGCACGCGCGGATACCCCAGCTACTACGGCGGGTTCGAGACGGCGGTGCGCTGGATCGCCCCGTTCCTCGTCGACCAGGGCTGGGACGTGACCGTGTACAGCCGGCCCGGGGACACCGTGCCCGACGACCCGTCGCGCGATGCCCGGGTGCTCTCCCGGACCACCCGGGGCATCGACACGCGCTCGCTCAGCACGCCGAGCTTCGGATTCACGTCGGCCCTGGACGCCGCGTGGCGGCGGCCCGACGTCGCGCTCGTGATGAACGTCGCGAACGGGTTCTGGCTGCCGCTGCTCGGCGCGCGCGGCGTGCCGAGCGTCGTGAACGTCGACGGCATCGAGTGGGAGCGCGACAAGTGGAGTGCGGCGGGGCGCGCCGTCTTCCGGGCGGGCGCCCGGCTCACCGCCAGGCACGCGACACGGCTCATCGTGGACGCGCAGGCGATCGGCGAGCGCTGGCGCCGCGAGTTCGGCGTGACGGGCGCCTACATCCCGTACGGAGCCGAGGAGCCGCCCGAGCTGCCCGTCGAGCCGGGACTCGAGCACCGGCGCTACGCGCTCGCGATCGCGCGCTTCGTGCCGGAGAACACCGTCGCCGAGTTCCTCACCGCGGCCGAGCTGCTGGCCGACCGTCACCCCGTGGTCATCGTGGGCTCCTCGGGCTACGGCGGCGAGCTCGACGCGAGGGCGGCGGCGATCGCCCGGCGCAACCCGCTCGTGCGCTGGCTCGGGCACGTGCAGGACGACGCGCGACTGCACGCGCTCTGGCAGCACGCCGGCGCCTACTTCCACGGTCACAGCGTCGGGGGCACGAACCCGGCGCTCGTGCAGGCCATGGCGTGCGGCGCGCCCATCGTGGCACGCGACACGGTGTACAACCGCGAGGTGCTCGGCGACGCGGCGGCGGTCTTCACGTCGCCCGAGCCGGAGGCGATCGCCGCCGCCGTCACCGAGCTGCTCTCCTCCCCCGAGCGGCAGTCCGCCGTGAGCGCGGCGGCCGCCGAGCGCGCCCGCGCCCGGTACTCCTGGGCGTCGGTCGGCCGGGCGTACGAGGGCGTGCTCCTCGAGGCGATCGACGCGCGCGCCGCGCGCACGCCCGCGAGGGGGCGCTGAATGGGCCTCCGCTCCCGGCTCATCGACGACCAGCGCGATCGCCTCGCCGCGGCCGGCAGCGACCGGTGGCGGATCGTCAGCGCCCAGCTCGCGGCGAAGGTCGGGCCCATGGCCGTGCGCGGCGCGCTGCTGCGGCCGCGCCTCGGCTCCAGCGCCGGCCTGCCGCTCATCGGGCGCGGGGTCCGGGTGCGCAACCCGCACCTCGTGCACGTGGGCCGCGACCTCGTCGTCGAGGACTACGCCGAGATCCAGGGACTCAGCCGGGACGGCATCCGTCTCGGCGATCGCGTCTCGATCGGCAGCGGCACCCTCATCCGGCCGAGCGGCTACTACTCGCGCGCGGTCGGCGTCGGTCTCGTCATGGGGGACGACAGCAGCCTCTCCCCGGGCTGCTACATCGGCTGCTCCGGGGGCATCAGCATCGGACGCGAGACGATGGTCGGCCCCGGAACGCGCCTGTTCGCCGAGGACCACGTGCACGACGCGGCCGACGCGAGCATCCGCTCGCAGGGCGTCGCCTGGGGTCCGATCGTCATCGGCGACGGATGCTGGCTCGCGAGCGGCGTCACGGTGACGGCCGGCGTGACGATCGGCGACGGCGCGGTCGTCGCCGCGGGCGCGGTGGTCACCCGCGATGTGCCCGCAGGGGCGGTCTGGGGCGGCATCCCGGCCCGTCCGCTCCGGCCCCGGGACGCCCCGTGAGCGGGCGTCGCCGGGTGATCGTCGTGCACCCCTCGGACGAGATGTACGGCGCCGACCGGGTGCTGCTCGAGAGCCTGCGCACGGCACCCGACGACGTCGACCTCGAGGTCTGGTTGCCGACCGACGTCGACTATCCGCAGCACGAGCTCTCGGCGGAGCTCGCGCGCCGGGGCATCGCGGTGCGACGGATGCCGCTGCCGGTGCTGCGGCGAGCGTACCTGCGACCGCGGCGGCTGCCCGGGCTCGCGCTGCGCGCCGTCGTCGCGGGCGCGCGGCTCCTGTGGCGCCGCCCGCAGCTCGTCTACCTGAACACCGCGGCGTGCGCCGCGCTCGCCCCGTTCGGCCGCCTGGCGGGCGCGCGCGTCGTGCTGCACCTGCACGAGTACATCGACGGCCGGGCGCGCGTCGTGCTCCCGTTCGTCGCCGCTGCGCACCGGATCATCGCGGTCAGCCACGCGGTCACGGTTCCGCTGTCGCCGCGCGCGCGACGACGCACGCGCGTCGTGCACAACGGCTTCGACCTGCCCGCGCCGAGCCCGCTCCCGGGGTTCGCCGACGGCATCCGTCTCATCGTCGCGAGCCGCTGGAACACCTGGAAGGGCCATCGCACGCTGCTGGCCGCCTGGGCGCGGGTCGACCGCTGCGACCTGCGGCTCACCGTGCTCGGCGCGCCGCCGCTCAGCGGCAACTCGGTCGACGTGGCGCGGCTCGCCGGCGCCACGCCCGGCAACGACCGCATCGTGATCGCGGGTCAGACCGTCGACGTCCGCGCTCACCTCGACACCGCTCACGCCGTGGTCGTTCCGAGCGAGCGGCCGGACCCGCTGCCGACGATCGCGATCGAGGCGCTCGCCGCCGGTCGCGCTATCATCGGCAGCGACAGCGGCGGGCTCGTCGAGATCGTCGGCGCCGACGGCATCCTCGTGCCCACGGGCGACGTCGCGGCGTGGGCCGCGGCGCTGAGCGGGATCGACGAGGCACGGCTGCGGCTCGCGGCATCCGGCTCGCGGGCGCGCTTCGAGGCCGAGTTCTCGCGCGAGACGTTCGACGACCACATCCGCGGGATCCTCTGGACCGAGGGACGCGCATGACCGCCGCCCCGCTCGCCTTCGCGCGCCCCGAGCTCGACCGGCGCACGCGCGCGATCACGCTCGCGCTCATCGGGATCGTGCTCCTGAGCTCCTTCCTCGGCCGCTACGACGTCGTCGTGCTCGGGTTCCGCGTGCGGATCGAGCAGATCACGCCGCTCATGCTCGCGGCGTGGCTGGTCGGGCATCCCGCGCTGCGGGGGTCGTTCCTGCGCGCCGCGCGGCATCCCGTCGTGCTCGTGTTCGCCGTCTTCATCGGGTGGAACGTGATCAGCACGCTGCTGTTCTCGCCCGACTACGTCTGGAGCGCGTCGATCCTCGCCTGGCTCGTGATCGACATCGTGCTGCTCACCGCCGTCATGACGCTGCGGGACGGCGCCCGGTTCCTGGCGCGCGCGGGCGCCGCGAGCACCGCGCCGTGGGCGCTGCTCGGCCTCGGCGCGTTCGCGATCGCCAACCTCACCCGTGGCGCCGTGCCGTTCGGCACCGACTTCGACTGGCTCTACGAGATCTACGTCGCCCGCGTGACGGCGATCGAGGCGAACATCTACGCCACCATCCTCATCCTGTGGGCGCTCGTCGCGACGACCATGATCGCGCGCGGCTGGCGCGCCGTGCTGCCGGTCGCGGTGCTCGTGCCGCTCGGGCTCATCGCCTCGCAGACCCGCACGTCGGTGTTCAGCATGCTCGTCGGCCTCGGCGTGTTCGCGCTCGCGACGCTCGTGCGGGATCGGCGGACGCCGCGCGCGGCCGGCCGCCGCGTGCTCCCCGCCGCGGTCGTCGCGGCGGCGCTCCTCGTCTCGTTCGCGCTCGTAACGCTCATCCCGTCGACGGGCACGGGTCGCGACGCGCCCGTGCCCACCGCGACCGCGGGGGCGACGCCGACCCCGACGTACGTTCCCGACCCGACCGACCCGGAGACGCAGAACAAGCTCGGGGACATCGACCTGCGCGGCGGCACGATCGGCTTCCGGATCACGGTCGCCGAGATCGCCGCGCAGGACATCACGGGCGTGCACCTCTGGTTCGGGAACGGCACGAACACCTTCGGCATCCGTCACGAGCAGCCCGGCACGCCGGGCGTGAGCGGGCACATCATCATGCTGCCCGTGCAGGTGCTCTACGACGGCGGCGTCGTCGGGCTCGTGCTGCTCGTCGCCCTGTTCGGGACCGTGATCGCCGCCTCGCCGCGGCGGCGGCTGCCCGCGGTGCTCGGAGTGCTCGCCTCGTACGCGATCTCGACGGCGCTCACGAGCATGTTCTGGTTCGCGGCCACCTGGATCCTGCTCGCCGTGCTGCTGCGCCCGGTCGACGACCTCGACGCGGACGGCGATGCCGGACGCTGACGGCGCGCGGCCGCACCGCGGCCGCAGCGTCGTCCTGCTCGCGGGCGCCTCCGCGCTCTCCGCGCTCTCCCCGCTGCTCGCGCTGCCGCTCGTGGCCCGCACCGCCGGACCCGAGGCGTTCGCGAACATCGCCACGGGCCAGGCGCTCGGCACTCTCGCGGCCACGGTGATCGCGTTCGGCTGGGCCATCCGCGGACCCGTGCTGCTCGCGCGCAGCGATCGGCCGACGCACGTGCTCGCCGCGAGCCTGCTCGCGCGCGCGCTCATCGCGCTCGTCGCGCTGCCCGCCGTCGCCGTTCTCGCCGTGCTCGCCACCGTCGACGGCCACGCGCCGCTGACCGCGCTCTCCGCGGTCGCCTTCGCCCTCCCCGGCTTCTCGCTCGCCTGGTACGCCGTGGGCGTCGGGGACGCGCGCATCTCCCTCGCGTTCGACGCGCTGCCCCGGCTCGTCGCGAACGTCGCCGGCGCGTCGCTCGCCACCGCGTTCGACGACGTCTCGTGGTACCCGGCGACGATCCTCGTGGTCTCGCTGAGCGCGACGGCGGCCGGCGCGTTCGCCCTGATGCGCGGCCGGCGGCCCGCGCTCGCCGCGGCCTGGGGGGACGCGCTCGGCTCGTTCCGGGTCACGGGGCGCACGGCGCTCACCTCGGCGCTCCTCACCGTGACCGAGACGGCGCCGCTCACCGCTCTCGGGCTCGCCGGCTCGCCGGTCGCGATCGCCTTCGCGCCGTTCGATCGCGTGCTGAAGTACGGCTACATCGCCGTCTACATGGTCGCCGGGTCGTTCCAGGGCTGGGTCTCGTCCGCGTCCGGCGCGCTCGCGCGACGACGGATGCGCGCGGCCGTCGGCGGGCACGCGGCCCTCGGCGCGGTGCTCGGCCTCGGTTTCGCCGTGCTCGGACCCGTCGCGGTCCCCGTCGTCCTCGGCCCGGAGTTCGGGCTCACCGCCGGCACCGCCGCGGCCGGCGGCGTCGCGCTCGCGCTCATGACGGTGACGACCGCGACCGGACTGTGCGTGCTCGTGCCGACCGGGCGCGACCGCCTCTACGCGGCGAGCGTCACGGTCGGCGCGCTCATCGTCATCCCGGCCGTGCTGCTCGGAGCGGGTGTCGCGGGCGTGACCGGCGCCGCGGCCGGCATCGCGCTCGCTCAGCTCGTCGTGTGCGCGACCATGCTGGGCGGCCTGCTCGTTCGCCGACCGCCCGTCGGGATCACAGCGCGCCCGCGACGCTGAGCAGCACCCACACCCCGGTGAAGACGACGCCGAGCACCACGGCGCCCCACAGCCGGCTCGTGACCACGACGAGCGCGGCGCTCCCGAGTCCGAGCACGACGACGAGCAGCACCGGCATCCGCAGCACGCCGGCGCTCGCGAACAGGGCCAGGCCGACGGATGCCGCCGTGCTCAGCAGCACCGCGGCCGTCTTCGCGAGCCAGGCCCACGCTCCCCAGCGGCGCACGACCGCGAACACCGCGACGAGCAGCGCCCCGTCGAGGAAGACCTGCTGCAGCAGCGCGACGCCGATCGGGAGCGCGATGCCGACGATGAGCCAGCGCGGCGACAGCGCGTCGTAGGCGGGCCACGGATCGGCCTGGCCGGCGGCCACGACGAGGGCGCCGCCGACGAACGGCAGCGCCACGCCGAGCAGGAGCCCCCAGCAGATGTCCCGGCCGGTGACGGCGAGCACGCCCCGGGGCGCGGAGCGCCGCAGCAGCACGACCGCCACGAGGCCGACGACGGCCGTCACGGCCGCGCTCGCGAGGCTCCAGCCGAACTCTCCCCCGACGAGCGCTCCGATCACGAGGCCGAGGACGGCCGCCGCGACGAGCGCCACGAGCGCCGTCACGAGCCGCTGCCAGTGCCAGCCGCGCAGCGAGCTGCTTCCGGGGCGCCACGCGGTCCAGGGGCGACTCGACGGGGCAGCGCCGGAGTCCCGCTCGGTCGTGTTCGTCACCGGGCCACTCTATCGTCCGCCGCCGGAACGCCGAGGGGCCCGCAGCGTGCGCTGCGGGCCCCTCGGGTGCTCCCTTCGACGGCGTCGATCCGGCGCTGAAGCGCCTGCTCGGCCGTCGAGAGAACGGGGTGTTACTTGATGATCTTCGTGACCGTGCCGGCGCCGACCGTGCGGCCGCCCTCGCGGATGGCGAAGCCGAGGCCCTCCTCCATGGCGATCGGCTGGATGAGCTCGACCGTCATGTCGGTGGTGTCGCCGGGCATGACCATCTCGGTGCCCTCGGGCAGCGAGATGACGCCGGTGACATCCGTGGTGCGGAAGTAGAACTGCGGACGGTAGTTCGCGTAGAACGGGTTGTGACGGCCGCCCTCGTCCTTCGACAGGATGTACGCGGTGCCCTCGAAGTCGGTGTGCGGCGTGACCGAACCCGGCTTGATGACGACCTGGCCGCGCTCGACGTCCTCGCGCTTCGTGCCGCGGAGCAGCAGACCGCAGTTCTCGCCGGCCCAGGCCTCGTCGAGCTGCTTGTGGAACATCTCGATGCCCGTGACGGTCGTCTTCTGCGTCGGGCGGATGCCGACGATCTCGACGTCCGAGTTGATCGCGAGCGTGCCGCGCTCGGCGCGACCCGTCACGACCGTGCCACGGCCGGTGATCGTGAAGACGTCCTCGATGGGCATGAGGAACGGCTTGTCCTTGTCGCGCACCGGGTCGGGGATCGACTCGTCGACGGCGTCCATGAGGTCGAGGACCGACTGCGTCCAGGTCGGGTCGCCCTCGAGCGCCTTGAGGCCCGAGACGCGCACGACGGGCGCGTTGTCGCCGTCGAAGCCCTGCGAGCTGAGCAGCTCGCGCACCTCGAGCTCGACGAGCTCGAGGATCTCCTCGTCGTCGACCATGTCGCTCTTGTTGAGCGCCACGAGCAGGTACGGCACGCCGACCTGCTTCGCGAGCAGCACGTGCTCGCGGGTCTGCGCCATCGGGCCGTCGGTCGCCGCGACCACGAGGATCGCGCCGTCCATCTGAGCGGCACCGGTGATCATGTTCTTGATGTAGTCGGCGTGACCCGGGGCGTCGACGTGCGCGTAGTGGCGCTTCGGCGTCTCGTACTCGACGTGCGAGATGTTGATCGTGATGCCGCGCTGACGCTCCTCGGGAGCCGAGTCGATCGACGCGAAGTCGCGCTGGACGTTGGTCGCCGACGGGTACTTGTCGGCGAGCACCTTCGAGATCGCCGCGGTGAGCGTCGTCTTGCCGTGGTCGACGTGACCGATCGTTCCGATGTTCACGTGCGGCTTGGTCCGCTCGAACTTGGCCTTAGCCACTGTGTCCTCCTCAGGACTTCTCTGGGCCTCCGGATGGTTTCCGGATGCTCGGGGGTTTGTTTTGGTTCTCGGGCTGAACGCCGCGCGACGACCCGCAGTCAGCGGGCCACCGCTCGATGTTAGTCGCCCTTGCTCTTGAGCACGATCTCGTCGGCGACGTTCTTCGGGACCTCGTTGTAGGTCTCGAACGTCATCGAGTAGACCGCGCGGCCACTGGTCTTCGACCGCAGGTCGCCGACGTAGCCGAACATCTCGGACAGCGGAACGTGCGCGCGCACGACCTTGACGCCGGTGGCATCCTCCATCGACTGGATCTGGCCGCGGCGCGAGTTCAGGTCGCCGATGACGTCGCCCATGTACTCCTCGGGCGTGCGCACCTCGACGGCCATGATCGGCTCGAGCAGCACGGGCTGCGCCTTGCGGGCGGCCTCCTTGTACGCCATCGATCCGGCGATCTTGAACGCCATCTCCGAGGAGTCGACGTCGTGCGCGGCGCCGTCGACGAGCGTCGCCTTGACGCCCACCGTCGGGTAGCCGGCGAGCACGCCGACCTGCATGGCGTCCTGGATGCCGGCGTCGACCGACGGGATGTACTCGCGCGGCACGCGGCCACCGGTCACGGCGTTGACGAACTCGTACGTCGTCTCCGCGGTGACCTCGAGCGGCTCGAGCGAGATCTGCACCTTCGCGAACTGTCCGGATCCACCGGTCTGCTTCTTGTGGGTGTAGTCGTACTTCTCGATCGTGCGGCGAATCGTCTCGCGGAAGGCGACCTGCGGCTTGCCGACGTTCGCCTCGACGTTGAACTCGCGCTTCATCCGGTCGACCAGGATGTCGAGGTGGAGCTCGCCCATGCCCTTGATGATGGTCTGGCCGGTCTCCTGGTTGTGCTCCGTGCGGAAGGTCGGGTCCTCCTCGGCGAGCTTCTGGATCGCGGTGCCCAGCTTCTCCTGGTCGGCCTTCGTCTTCGGCTCGATCGCGACCTCGATGACGGGCTCGGGGAACGTCATCGACTCGAGGATGACCTGCGCGCCCGGGTCGCTCAGGGTGTCACCGGTGGTGGTGTCCTTGAGGCCGATGACCGCGTAGATGTGACCGGCGGTGACGCCGTCGACCGGGTTCTCCTTGTTGGCGTGCATCTGGAAGATCTTCCCGATGCGCTCCTTCTTGCCCTTCGTCGAGTTGATCACCTGCGCGCCCGAGTCGAGCTTGCCCGAGTAGACGCGGATGTAGGTGAGGCGACCGAAGAACGGGTGCGTCATGATCTTGAACGCGAGCGCGGAGAACGGCTCGTTGGCGTCGGCGTGACGCTCGATGACCTTCTCCTCGTCACGGATGTCGTGGCCCTCGATGGCGGGCATGTCGAGCGGCGACGGCAGGTAGTCCACGACCGCGTCGAGCATGGGCTGCACGCCGCGGTTCTTGAACGCCGACCCGCACAGCACCGGGTAGAGCTCGCTCGCGATCGTCAGCTTGCGGATCGCGGCCTTGATCTCCGCGACCGTGAGCTCCTCGCCGCCGAAGTACTTCTCGAGCAGCACGTCGTCGCTCTCGGCGACGGTCTCGAGCAGCACCTGGCGGTACTCGTTCGCCTTCTCGACGAGGTCGGCGGGGATCTCCTCGATGGCGTACTCGGCGCCCATCTTCACGTCGCCCTTGGCGTCTCCGCGCCAGGTGAGCGCGCGCATCTCGACGAGGTCGACGACGCCCTCGAAGGACGACTCGGCGCCGATCGGCAGCTGGATGACGAGCGGCTTCGCGCCGAGGCGCTTCACGATCGTGTCGACGGTGAAGTAGAAGTCCGCGCCGAGCTTGTCCATCTTGTTGACGAAGCAGATGCGGGGCACGTCGTACTTGTCGGCCTGACGCCACACGGTCTCCGACTGGGGCTCGACGCCCTCCTTGCCGTCGAAGACGGCGACCGCGCCGTCGAGGACGCGAAGGTTGCGCTCGACCTCGACCGTGAAGTCGACGTGACCGGGGGTGTCGATGATGTTGAGCTGGATGTTGTTCCAGAAGCACGTCGTCGCGGCGGACGTGATGGTGATGCCGCGCTCCTGCTCCTGCGCCATCCAGTCCATCGTCGCGGCACCGTCGTGCACCTCACCGATCTTGTGGGTGATGCCGGTGTAGAACAGGATGCGCTCGGTCGTCGTGGTCTTGCCGGCATCGATGTGCGCCATGATGCCGAAGTTGCGGACCTTCGTGAGGTCGGTGAGCACGTCTTGGGGTGCCACGGGGTTCCTTATCTGTAGAACAAGTCGCTGGCCGAGCAGCGGCGGAGCCGCGTATCGAAGCCCGGCCGGAGCCGGGCCTCGATACGGCGCTGGCGCGCCTGCTCGGCCAGCGGAGGTGGTGTGAATTACCAGCGGTAGTGAGCGAACGCGCGGTTCGACTCGGCCATCTTGTGGGTGTCCTCGCGGCGCTTGACCGCGGCGCCGAGACCGTTCGACGCGTCGAGGATCTCGTTGGTGAGACGCTCGGTCATCGTCTTCTCGCGACGGCCCTTGGCGTACGACGTCAGCCAGCGCAGCGCGAGCGTGTTCGCACGGTGCGGCTTGACCTCGACGGGCACCTGGTAGGTCGAGCCGCCGACGCGGCGGCTCTTGACCTCGATGGTGGGGCGCACGTTGTCGAGCGCCTTCTTGAGAACCGTCACGGCATCCTGTCCGGACTTCGACGCGACGCCCTCGAGCGCACCGTAGACGATGCGCTGGGCGAGGTCCTTCTTGCCATCGAGCAGGATCTTGTTGACGAGCTGGCTGACGACCGGGGCGTTGTAGACCGGGTCGGCGACGACGGGGCGCTTGGGCGCGGGTCCTTTACGAGGCATTACTTCTTGTCCAACTTCGCTCCGTAGCGGCTGCGTGCCTGCTTGCGGTTCTTCACGGCCTGGGTGTCGAGCGCGCCGCGCACGATCTTGTAGCGGACGCCGGGGAGGTCCTTCACACGACCGCCGCGCACGAGCACCATCGAGTGCTCCTGCAGGTTGTGGCCCTCGCCCGGGATGTAGGCGGTGACCTCGGTGCCGTTGGACAGCTTCACGCGAGCGACCTTGCGCAGGGCCGAGTTCGGCTTCTTCGGGGTCGTCGTGTAGACGCGCGTGCAGACGCCGCGCTGCTGCGGGTTGGCCTTCAGGGCGGGGGCCTTGGTCTTGTCGACCTTCGGCGCACGTCCCTTCCGCACCAACTGCTGAATGGTGGGCATGTTGCTCCTTGTTGTGCTGCACGGTGACAGCGGGGTGATGGTCAGCATTCGCCGCATCCGTTGTTACGGGATGTGTCGAGTTCATCTGGACCGGTCGGATCCTGACGGATGATTGACCGGTATGCCGTGGGGGACGCCCGGCGGACGGCCCTTCTGCGCCTCGCGACGCGGTGCGTCTCGCGACGCAGTGCCGCATCCGTTCACCCGCTGTCGGCCCGGATCGCTCCGGGCATGACAGAGGGCGCGCAGCGCGCGCACACCTCATCGAGGATAGTCGCCCGGCGGCGGGGCGCGCAAACGAGGTACGGATGCCGTGCTACGCCGACAGCGGACGGCGCTCAGTCGCGCTGTGCGACACCGCTGCCCGCGACGACGTATCGAGTCGCCGGGCCGGCTCCTTCTTGACGATCAGGCGGGGTTCGCGGCCTCGAACGCGGTGCGCTCGGCGGCGTTGCGGGCGCGCACGGAGCGGCCGCGGCGGGCGATCACCGCGCCCGCCCACAGCGCGATCTCGCGGGCCAGCAGACCGGCCACGATGCTCGTGGGAGCCCCGAGCACCGAGGCGTAGGTCAGGTCGGACCGCCACGCGTAGAGCTCGACGAGTCCGACGAGGTAGCCCGAGCCGAAGTAGACGACGACCGCCACCACGGCGCTCGCGATGATGTGCGCCCACCAGCTCGCGCGGTTGAGCACGAGCACGCTCGCGATCTGCACGACGACGAAGAGCCCGACGGGGATCCAGTAGCCGGGGTTGGCGAGCAGGTCCATCGTGGCGACGCCCGTGATCGCCCGGAACACGATGAGCACCGCGAACGCGAACAGCACCGCGTAGAGCACCGCGCCGAGCACGGTGATGAGCACTCCGAACGCCCGATTGCCGTGCGGCTTCGGCGGCACCGGACGGTCGCGATACACGACCGCCGGAGCCTCGGATGCGCCGGGCGACCCGGTCGCATCCGCTCCGGTCGGCGCGGGTCCGATCGGCACCGTCGGCGCCGTCGGCATCGTCGGCGCGGTAGGCGCCGCAGCCGGTGCTCCCGTCGCCGGTTCTCCCGCCGCCGGATCGCCCGCTGCAGGATGCCCCGTCGCGCGATCCGTCGCTGCGCCCACGGGGTTCGCGTCCGCGGCGGGGTCGGCCGGAGCATCCGCGGCATCCGCGCCGCCCGCAGCGCCCGCGGCATCCGCAGCACCCTCGGCATCCGCAGCACCCGCGTCCGCGCGTCGCACGACGTACTCGTCCGCGGGCAGCGTCGGGGGCTTCACCGGGCCGCCGCCGGGCGGGCGCTTCTTCGCCCGGGAGGCGCGCTCGGCCTCGACCTCGCCCGTGAGGATGTACATCGACGGGTCGCCGGCCGGCAGCTTCTCCGCCGTGGGGACGTCCGCGGGGACCGCCGCGGGGAAGGCCGCGGGGGCGGCCTCGTCGGGCTGTTCGCTGTCCGAGCCGCGGCGTGCCATGCGTTCAGTGTAGGAGGGCCGCCCGCCGCCCCGGCCGAGAACCCCGGGCCGCGCGGGGCGAGCCGCAGAGCCGGTCAGGGCGCCGGCGTGCCGGACGCGTCGGGCGTGGGCGACTGGGTCGGCGCGGGGCCGCCGACGGCGTCGTCCGGCGCCGTCACCGAGGAGTCGATCTCGACGAAGATGTCGCCCGTGACGGTGACCGTGCTGGCGTCGTCGGCGGATGAGATGTTCAGCCCGCCGACGAGGTACAGCCGGTTCGCCTTCTGCAGGTCGCCCATGAGATCGAGCAGGTCGGGGTAGCTGCCGCTCGCCGACAGCGACACCGGGATCGTGACGAGGGTGCCGTCGGGCAGCGCGCTCGCGCCGTCGCCCGTGGCGGTCGCGTCGCTCGGGGCGGCGGATGCGGGGGTGAACACGGTCGGCGCGGTCGGCACGAACGACGTCAGCTTCGCGTCGCGCTTGCCGGCGATGTCGTTGAGCTCGGCGAGGAAGCCCTGGTAGTCGGCGGAGGGCGGGAGCGACTCGCGCAGCTGGTCGAGCTGCGCCGCGACCTGGTCGAGGTTCGCGTAGTCGGCCTTGAGCTTCGCGATGCGCGCCCGCGCCAGGTCGTTCTGCTGCTCCACGGTCGCGCGCTGGGAGTCGGCCGACGAGATCTCGTCGAGGCGCGGCGAGACGCCGAGGAACCAGCCGAGCGCGACGACCGCGATGCTCACGAGCACGGCGCCGAGCACCCACAGTCTGTTGCCGATCACTCGCCGTCTCCCGCCGCGTCAGACCCCGCGTCCCCAGCAGCACCGTCCCCGCCCGCGCCGGCCGCGGCATCCGTCGGCGCGAAGCGCTTGGACAGCGCGCCGTCGCCGATGTGCACGACGAACGTGGACTGGTAGCCGCCGTCCACCGTGGCGACGTTCGTCGGCGTGGCGTCGACGAACCCGGGCAGCGTGGACAGCGCCGTGATCCACGCGACGATGTCGGGCACGTCGCCCGTGGTCGCCGTGAGGGTGACCTCGGCGATGTGCGCGCTGTCGAGCGGCGAGCCGCCCGCGACGATCGGGGTGATGGGCGTCGCCGCGGTGACCGCGACCGACTGCAGGGTCGCGCCGTCCGGCAGGGTGCCGTCGAGCGCGCGGAGGAAGCTCTTCCAGTCGACGTCGAGCGCCGTCACCGTCGCCTGGTCGGCCTGGATGTCGGCCACCTTCGACTGCACGGTCGAGATCTGGGCGTACTGGGCCTGCTCCGCGAGAAGCGTCGCGGTCTGGTTCTGCGCGTCGGCGAGCTTCGTCTGCGCGCCCTGGGCGAGGTACGTCGCGCCGGCGTACCCGCCGGCCACGACGAGCACGATGAGGACGACGAGGGCGATGATGCCGCGTCGCTGGCGGCGGGCGGCGGCCTCGAGCGCGATCTCGGGCGGCAGCAGCGAGGCGCGCGGCGGTGCGCCGACGAGCACGGGTCCGACCCGCTGCAGGTCGCTCATGCCGCCTGCCCCACCGCGAGGCCGAGCGCGACCGTGTGCGACTGCAGCGCGCCGGCCGCCTTCTGCGCCGACTTGGCGACGTCGAAGGTGCTGAGCACGTTCGGCGCCACGACCTGCAGGCGCATGGTGTCGCCGAGCGACTGGGCGAGGCCGGGCAGCTGCGAGCCGCCCCCCGAGAGCAGGATCGCCTGCAGCGGCTGGCCGGGACGTAGCGTCACGTAGTACTGCAGGGTGTTCCGGATGCCGTTGACCAGCTCGTGCACGACCCCGCGGATGACCTCGGCGCCGACGTGCTCGAGCTCGCTCGACGGCGGCGTGAGCCCGAGGCCGCGGGAGGCCTTGAGCGACTCCGCCTGGGCGGACGAGAGCTCGAGCCGCTGCATGAGCGCGCGCGTGATGTCGTCGCCGCCGCTCGGGATCATCCGCACGAACTGGGGCACCCCATCCGCGACGACGACGAGATGGGTGGTCGCCGCTCCGATCTCGACGAGCACGACGGTCGCGCTCGCGATCGGTCCGCGGGCGAGGGCCCGCACGAGCGCGAACGGCACCAGGTCGACGTTGAGGGCGGTGAGCCCGGCCGTCTGCACGGCTTTGACGTTCGCGAGCACCGACTCCTTGATGGCGGCGATGAGCATGCCGTTGACGACCGGTCCGTGCTCGCCGGCGCTCTCGGAGATCGGGTAGAAGTCGAGCAGCGCCTCGCCCACCGGCACCGGCAGCATCTCCTGCACCTGGAACGGCAGCGCCTCACGGATCTGCTGCAGGGTGCCGAGCTTGGGCATCGTGAGGTCGCGCGCGATGACGCGCTGGTTGCCGACGCCGAGCACGACATCCTTCGACTTGAAGCCGCCCTCGCCCCATAGCTTGCGCACCGCGGATGCCACGGTCTGCAGTTCGCGCACGTCGCCCGCCGCGACCGCGCCGTCCGGCAGCGGCACCTCGTGCGCGCGAACGATGGTCGGGCGCGGCTTGTCCGCGTTCTCGAGCTCGACGGCGCGCACCGCGGCGCGACCGATGTCGAGTCCGACGATCGTCTTCGGCATTTCTCGCGTCCCCCCGGCTGCTTACCGAAAGCCTACGGGTTGAGCGCGGATGCGGGCGAACGGTCGCTCGCTACGCCTCCGCGGGCGGGAGGCCGGTGGCGCGCTGCACCAGCCAGGCGACGTCGCGGTCGAGTCCGTCGAGGCGGCGATCGGTCGATTCGAAGCGGGACACCATCTCGGTGCGCAGTGCCTCGTTCTGCTGTCGCACGCCGATGATCTGCTCGTGCACGCCGTCGATGCGGGCGTGCACGCCCCGGATCTGGTCCTGCATCGCATCGAAGCGAGCGTCGATGGTCACGAACCGGGCATCCATCGCCTCGAAGCGAGCGTCGATGGTCACGAACCGGGCATCCATCGCCTCGAACCGAGCGTCGATCGCCTCGAACCGGGCATCCAGCCCCTCGAACCGAGCGTCGATCCGCTCGAACCGAGCGTCGATCCGCTCGAACCGAGCGTCGATCGTGGTGCGCAGACCGTCGATGCTCGTGCGCAGCACGCGCGTGAACGAGGCGGACGTGATGCCGACCACGCTGAACATGACCGCTGCGAACACGCCGATGAGCGTCCACACCTGCGGTTCGGTCATGAGCACCTCCTCATTGTCGCCGGTGGAGGACGAATGTGCCAGGTGCCGACGACACGTGCGGATGCGGTTCCCGCAGCGGTGCGATAGCGCGGCGGCGGGGCGCGGTGGAGGAGCGGATGCGGTGCCCCCGGCCGTGCACCCCGCCGATACGATCGCGTCGGGGGAATCATGATCGAGCTCGGCCTCGCGCTGCCTCGGACGGCGGACGGCCGGGTCAACGGCCGTGCGCTCGCGCGCCGGGGCGGGGTGGTGGCATCCGTCGCGCTCGCTCTCATCGGTGCCGTCGTGGTCGAGCGGGCGGATGCGGGACTGCGCGATCGCTGGCTGCTGGTCGGAATCGCGAGCGCGCTCCCCCTCTACGTGGCCGGGCGCGGCTGGCGGCTGCCGGTGTGGCTGCACGCGATCGCGGCGGCGCTGCCGGTGACCGTGCTGCTCGCCGGACTGGCCGACGGCACGGACGGCGTGGGCCTCGCGCGGGCGGCCCGCTACGGCTACGGCGCGGTGCTGCTGCTCGCGGTGGCGGCGTACGCCCGCACGCCGCGACGTCGGCTGGTGCTGGCGGCCGGCGCGGCGCTCGTGGTGCTCGACCAGTACACGGTGGGCTGGTTCGCGTGGTGGGGCGGCGGCTCGCCGACGAAGCTCATGCTGGGCAGCTTCTACTGGCACAACCAGTTCGGCGCGTTCTGTGCGGCGGGTGTGGCGCTCGGGGTGTTCCTCGCGGCGTTCGGCCGGCGCGTCGTCGCCCTGCTCGGGTTCGTCACGGCGGCGTTCGGCATCGTGGGAACGCTGACCTCCGGTTCCCGCGCGTCCGCGGCCATGGTCCTCGTCGTGCTGGTGATCGCCCTCGCCGCATCCGCGCTGGCGCGGTCGGTGCACGCTGCGCTTCGCCTCGTCGGCGTAGCGGTTCTCGCGCTGGGCCTGGGGTTCGTCATGACGAGCACACTGTTCTTCCCCGTCGCGAGCACGCCCTGGGCCGCGCTGACAGCACGATCCGACGACTGGCAGATGGTCAGCGACACGGGCGCGTTCCGGCTGGACTTCTGGTGGGCGGCGCTGCGGATCGGGGCGTCGCATCCGTTCACGGGCGTCGGACCCTCGCAGTACGGGGAGCATTCGCTCTGCTATTCGCTCGACGCCTACGCATCGAACCCGCACAATGAGTGGCTGCTCGCCTGGGCCGAGACGGGCGTGCTCGGCACCGTGCCGCTGCTCGGGGTGCTCGTGGGCACGATCGTGCTCCTCGCGCGCGGCGCACGCGACGGATGGCGCACCCGCTTCGCCGAGGACCCCGGCCGGTGGGGCGCGCTCGTCGCGCTCGTGCTGCTGGTGGCGCATGCCGGCATGGACTTCGACTGGGCCTGGGGCAGCCTGCCGGGCATGGCGGGGCTCGTCGGCGGCATCGCGGCCGCGCCGGTGGTGCTCCCCCGCGCCGGCGCAGCGCGACGGATGCCTCGGCTCGCGGCGATCACGGCGATCGCGCTCGTCGTGGTGCTGGTCGCGGCGAGCGCGACGGGGCTTCTCGTGGATCCGCGGGCGGCCGATCCCCTGTTGTCGGGCATGGGGTGGTTCACGGGCGCGGTCGACTGCGGCTGACGTTGCGGACAAGGTCGGCGTCGACGGCGCACGCTGTGTAGCGTGATGTGTAAGGAGGTCCCATGGCTACGAACCTTGCGCTCGACCCGAAGCTGATCGATGAGGTGCTCGCCTTGAGTGGCGCCCGCACGAAGAAGGCCGCCGTCACGTTGGCGCTCACGGAGTTCATCGCGCGGCGGGCACGAGCAGACATCGTGTCCACGTTCGGCACACTGGAATGGGATGACTCGTTCGACTACAAGCGGGATCGTCTGTCGGGCGACCATGAGCCGCATAGCGAGCCCTGATGGGCATCCTGGTCGACACGAGCGTCTGGTCGCTGGCATTCCGACGGGATGCGCCGCCCGACCTTCCCGAGGTGCGGATGCTGCGGACCGCACTGGCCGAGGGCGATGAAATCGTGACAACCGGAATGATCCTGCTCGAGTTGCTCCGGGGCTTCGTGCCGGCGGCGGCTCAGGAGACGATCGTGGGCGCGTTCGCCTCATTGACCTTCGTCGAGCCTCGACGGCAGGACTACGTGGCCGCGGCGGCTGTCGGCAACACCTGTCGCCGGGCGGGTGTTCAGATCGGCTCCGTCGATGCACTCATCGCCCAGCTCGCGATCGACGGCGATCACGTGCTGCTGACGACGGACAACGATTTTCGGCTGGCGGCCCGTCACACCGACGTGCGCGTGTGGTCACCGCCGGGTGCAGACGGAATGTCCTGACCCTTCTCACGTACTTCATAACACGTTCACGCGAGCCCGAAGGCGCGAAGGTAGGCGCCGGCGATCGGCTCCCCCGCCACGATGCCGACCCACGCGCCGGCGAGCATCCAGGGTCCGAACGGGATGCGCGTCTTGCGCCCGGCGCGCTGGGCGATGAGCAGGACGACGCCGAACACGCCGCCGAGCAGGAACGCCGCGAACGCGCCGACCGTGAGGCCGCCCCACCCGATCCACGCGGTGAACAGTCCGAGCACGCCCGCGAGCTTCACGTCGCCGAGGCCCATCCCCGACGGGTACACGAGCACCACGATGAGGTAGAAGAGGAACAGCGCGACGCACCCGATGAGCGCGCGGAGGGCGCCCCATCCGTCGCCGTCGAGCAGGGCGACGAGGCCGAGTAGCACGGCGCCCACGACGTAGGCCGGGTACACGATCGCGTTCGGCAGGCGGAACACGTCGAGGTCGATGAGGGCGAGCGCGATCGTGATCGCCGCGAGGTAGAGGTAGGCGACGAGCTCGACGAGGGCTGCCACGACCGACAAATGCTGCGGCAACCGCACGAGCGCCCACCACAGGCCGACGAGCGCGAACGCCACGCCCGTGCCGAGCTCGACCGCCGGGTAGCGCGCGCTGATCGGGTTGCCGCAGTCGCGGCACTTCGCACGCAGCACGAGCCAGCTGATGACAGGCACGTTGTCGTACCAGCGGATGCGGTGTCCGCACCTCGGGCAGTGGCTCGGCGGATGCGCGATCGACTCGCCCCGTGGCACGCGCCAGACGACGACGTTGAGGAACGAGCCGATCAGGAGGCCGAAGAGGGCCGCGATCGCGGCACCGGCTGCGGGTAATTCCACCTATTCGGCGCCGGTCGCAAGACGCGTGCTGTCTACAGACCAGTCAGAAACCGCACCGCCCGCTCCCGCGGCGCCGTTGAGATCAGCACCCGGCACGCTAGCGGACGTGAATATCAGGCCGTTACCGCCTGATCCGGAGTACCCGCCCGCATATACCTGTCCGCGCCATATCGAGCCCGATGATGTGCTCCAGTTGTAATTGGCGTAATAGTTGCAAGGAGTATATATAAGTCCGTAAATCTTCGGGTCAATTGTGGCCGGATTGAGCGAAACGTCGCCGACGCCGCCTGAGCACGAGGGTGAATTGCTCGAAACAATTGGGTCAGCCACGATCAGGTCAACCTTGTGAACGGCACCGTCGGCCGAAAGCAGAGCCGAGCTTTGCAACGTTATCTTCTTGGCAATGAACGCGACGTTCGTCCTCACCGACAAGGTCTGGCTATTCAAGTAGACTTCCGAGCAGGAAGTGGCGTCGATAACTGTGGGGGATACCAAGTTCGTGACCGTCGTCCAGAATGCGCTGGTGTTGTTCCGACTGCCGATCTGGCAGTCTCCGCTCCAGTTCAAACGTGTGTAGCCGGCGTTTGTCCACGGTGTGAAGTCAGCGCCAACTTCGACCCAATCAGGCACTGTGGGCGCAGACTTAGCAACGGGGGCGGCCAGACCGGCCTGGCGAATTGTGACGGCCCCTGCCACGCTCGCCGAGCCGGTCGAACCCAGTGCGCACGCATGCTGGGCTTCGCCGTTCTGCGGGAACGTGGCGCCGCGACACGCTACGAAGCTATTCGGGTCACTGTCGTACTTCGCCCAACTCCCGACGACCAGCGCCCCTCCCACTCGACGATCGGTAGCGGTTCCTGGGGTTACTGTGACCGTTCCCGACGTGGCTACCGAGGTGACATTGCCGACGACGTTTCCACGAAGCTCTCCTGCTCCACTGGCGAGCAACGACCCACCAATCCTCGTCCCGGTGCCAACATAGAAAGTGCCCCGCGCCTCCACACTGCCGAGAATTTTCATTGTGCCCTTGAGCGTAAAATTCCCATTTGCGTAAACGCTCCCACCGATAATCTGGCTGCCGTTTTCGATGAGAACATCGCCGCCCGCGGCGATCACGTCACCGTCGATCGTGGCACCCGAATCTATCCGAATCTTTCCAGACGCCCACAGCGTGCCGTGAATCGTGCAAGGCTGATTAGTAATGGAAACGTCGCCGATAACGGTGACGTTTCCAGCATAACTACCACCCGAAGTGCACGTGAAATTGCCATGAGTCTTGACGTCAGCGGTTCCGGCCGAGGCCGACAGTGTGTACGTATCGAGTGAGCCGCCGCCGTAGAGGTAGAGCGCAGCACCGTTAGAGACCACCGCAGACCGCGTAATGGTCTCAATAACGGTTCGGGTATCATTGCCGGATACGCCGTTCACGCCTTTCGCCACCGCCGTGCCCAGCGACTTGAAGCGCACTTTCGTCACAAGTAGGCTGCCCGTAGTCGGTGGACAGTTGGACATCCACGTCGATCCGGTCCAGTACTGGACCTGCACGTCATAGATCGGAGCTACGTCGTTTGAGTAGTGCCCGCCGTTCGAGCAGGTGCCCCGACTAACGGCAGCGCGGGCCACCGCGATCCCGGCTTCTGATGAAGCCTGGGATTGTGAACTGGCGCGAATCGAACTCGTGTATCCAAGAGATGTGACGAGCGAGCTGGTAATCAGAGCGGTGATGAGCATAGCGACCGCCAAGACGCCGATTGCAGCGATCATAGCGAATCCATCGTCTCCCGGGACCCGTCGCCTCACACAGTTCAAGGTGCGGTAAAACACGTGTCCCCCGTCCAACTGTCCGACCGTGTCGTCGCCGACGTGCTGATTGTCAACCGCGGCTGGTCACCTGCCTTGACGCTCATATCGAGCGCAATGGTGCGGCCCGTTCGCGCGAATATGCCGTTACTTCCGGCCGGAGACGCGGTACCTGATGATCTCACGCCGCTTGCCAGGAGGGTCCAGCTGGACAATTCGGTTGCGGTCGGAGCTGGCACCGCAGCGGTGGAGTTCTTTGTTCGGATATCACCCGAAGTCGGATCGAAATACCACGCATAGCATCGCCATCCGGTCGAACCCGAGACGCTGTCTGTGGCGACCCGCGCTTGCACGAATTGCGCACTGCCCAACGCGTCGATTCGGTACGCTGAGGCGGCGCGAAAGCGTGAGAGCATCTGCTCGACTGCAACCTGGGTCGAGTTCGAGGTGCCCGTCACCGTGCGCACTGTTCGCTCACCCAATGTCGCGGCGATTACCAGGCCACCCGCGATGGCGAGCACCACCGCGAGAAGCAACATCGCCACGAGGAGTTCGACGAGTGTGAATCCGCCTTCAAGGTCCGATCTGCTTGAACTCACGCGTAGCTTCCGAGGTAGACGCGCGTCACAATCGTGGAGATGGCGGCGCCGGTGTCTGCACGAGTCACCCTAACAGTCGCTTCCACCGCTCCGGGGTAGGCGTCGATGGTCACCGTCGACTTGTCGCTATCCGTGTTGTCACAGCCGGAGTACGACTTGTACGCCTGCAACTCGACGTTGCGCGCATCTGTAACACTTGCCGCCGCCGCGACCCAGGTCTGCAATTCGACGCACGTGGTCGCAGCTCTCGCTTCTTCGAGTTGCGCATTGGCGAGCTCATTCCCAGCAGCCATTGTTGCATTGACAGCGCTCATTCGTAACCCATTGAGCAAGACAGGCAAAAAGGCGACAGCAACAATCGCAATCAATAGCACCGCAACAACAACCTCGATGATGCCAAGGCCGCATTCCCGCACGTCGGCGCGCCCAGACATGACCACTCCCATGAGCGACTCTTAGTTGCTACGCGCCAAGGGCCCGGCGACCCGAGCGTTACCTCGAATCACCGGACCAATGCCTCGTCCGGACGGTCAGCAGGTTCCCGTTTCAGTTCCTGAGATGGCGGACCCAACCCTGAACGTGTTGCTCGTGTCCGCGTTCTTTCCCTGAATGCAGAAGGTCTGGAGCGTTGCGCCAGTCCCGACCGTCAGAGTGTTTCCGGGCGAGGCCTTCCAACCGTAATCTGCGAGCGCAGTCCCGGGGGTGCCCGGAATTGCGGTCAGCGTCGGGTTCGCGGCCGCGTACGCGGCCACCGCCAGCTTCGCATTCGCAAGGTCGGACTTGACACTCGCCTCCTTCGCGGCGTTCTGCTGGCCGATGAAGACCGGGATGGCGATCGCGGCGAGGATGCCGATGATCAGGACGACGACGAGGAGCTCGATGAGCGTGAAGCCCTTGTCCCCCTTGCGACGCGCGTTGAGCGCGTCCTGCATGCGCATGAGCATGTGATTGATTCCTGTCTCTGAATGTGAAAAAAGGACAGGTAGTCCCCCGTATGGAACTGACCCCCACCGTCAATCGTGGCCGAGGGAGATCGGAACAGGTATCCCTCGAACGGGGGACCTTTCCTCCCCAATAGTGGGGCGATCCGTGGCGCGCGCTCAGCCGACGGGGGTGGACTGCATCCGGGGCATCGCATCCGTTCGGACGAAACCGTCACGCGCCGGGCACACGACCATTCTGCTCCACCGGGGGGCCGTCGAGGCCGACTCGCAGCACGGCGGCGTGCAGCGTGGGCTCGGTGGAGAACAGCGCGTGGGGGTTGTGTCCGCCGACCCAGGCCTGGAACGCGCTGCCGTGCTGTTCGACGTGACCGCGGGGCAGCACCCAGGCGCCGGAGTCCGCGTCGCCCGGCACGTGCAGCTCGACGTTCCACCGCCGGATGCCGTGCCGGCGCGCCACCAGCCACCGATCAGAGCCGTCGATGCGGAGCACGACCTCGGGGTTGTTCGGGGCGTCGGGGTTGTTCGGGGCGTCGGAGTTGTTCGGGGCGTCGGGGTAGTTCGGGGCGTCGGGCGTGGGCTCGTTGGTGTCGGTCATGGGTCGTCCTTCTGTCGCTGGCTTCTGTCGCTGGGGCGGCATCCGTCGTCTCGCCCCCTTGGTTGTATTACGCCCGAACGCGTCGGAATGCCACGGTGGCACGACGGCTTCGACCCCCTCGCGAAGACGTCGAGAACCTGACCGACCTCGCGCGCGGCGCGATCGACTCTCCCGAGTGCCGCATCGCCGTTGCGCCGGGCATCGATGGGCGGCCAGCAGAGGAGCGCCGCACGTCAGATGCGCCTGATGGCTCAGCGGTCAGGATTGACGGGTGGCCGCCACCGAGGACGACGTTCCACGGCGCTATCTATCCCATCGTGACGTCCCAGCCGCCGATGCCACCGACGAAGCCAGTCGGTCAGCCGGGCCCGGGCTTTGAGTTGCAGTTCGTGCACGGCACTGGGTCGACTCGCTTGTGGGCCGTGTCGGACGACGGCTCGTGGCTGGCCCAGACGCAGGACGATCGCCTGCTCGTGCAGTCGACTGCGCTGTCGCTCGATGTCGAGCCGTCGACCATCTACAGATCGCGCCGAGCCTTGCTGACGTACTCCGTCGCACGCTTGCGTGAGCTCGCGCGGCGGCAGGGAGCGCGCCACCAGGAACCATACGCAGTCGTGCTCCGCCTTATCGATGCGATCATCGGCGTCGGATCGGCGACGCCTCAGATCGCGGACAACGGCGAAGGTGGGATTGAAGTCCTCTGGCTCGTGAACGGCGCGTCACTGACGATCGACTACGAGGACGAATTTGAGATTCTCGTCGAAGGTGTCGCCGCGGATGGCACGCGCGCGTTCGCACACACGCTGACCAGGTACTGGACGCGGGCCGATTCGACTGTGGTTGACGCGAAGCGATTCCTTGCGACTCTCTCGGCAAGCGTCGCTCGTCCGCTTCCCCTCAGCTGAGTTTGGGACGAATGACCGACCGTGAGCAGCACACTGTCAATTGCCGATGACGAGGTGCTGGTCCGTCGATATACGGAACTGGCAACGACCAGCGCGGCACTCGTGAGAGCAGTCTCGAGTGGTCGACGCGCTCGCACGTCCGATGGCCGCGCCGCCGGACGTCGACCCGGCGCACGCGTCGATCATCAGTCGAGGGACCTACGCGTCGAACTCGAGGCGACGCGGAGCAGGCCGCAAGCCGGCGGCCGAGGCGTTTCGGGTCGGGTTCCCGTAGCGGGTCGGGTTCCCGTAGCGGGTCGGGTTCCCGTAGCGGAAGGGCACGTGCCGCCGCGGTTGCGGCTCGGCAAGCCGGCCGTCTGCGGCATCCGTCGGCCCGTTTGCACATGTCCCTCGTTCGGGGCACACGAATGTCGGTGGCTGGTGGTTGTGTTCTCGACATGAAGAGCAAGCCCACCGTGCGGTTCACCGAGACCGACGCCGCAGCCGCGCCGTCGTTCACGGCGCGCGCGGAGGACACCGTGTCCGACCTGCTGGACTACGTCGTCGAGTTCCAGCGGATGCGCAGCCTCATCGACGCGTGCGAGGCCGACGTCGTCGACGCCGCCCGCCGGCTGAAGCTGCTGCCGCTCGAGGCCGAGCCCGCCCGCACCTCCGGGTGGAGCGCCGAGAACATCGCCATGCGAGAACTGTCCAGCGAGCTCGGCGTGCGTTTGCGGGTGCACGAGAACACGGCCCGCAACCTCATCGAGCGCTCCCGGTCGCTCGTGCACGACCTGCCCGCGACGCTCGACTCGATGCGGTCGGGCGACATCACCCTCCGCCACGCCCGCGCGATCATCGACGAGACCGGCTCGCTCCGACCCGACGCGAACGCCGACCAGGATGCTGTGGACGCCGCGGATGCCGCGATGCGCGGGCTCGAGGCCGCGGCCCTCGAGATCGCGGCCGGCACGAGCGTCGGCGCGTTCGAGCGCCGCATCCGTGCCCTGCGCGAGCGCGTGCACCCCGACTCGATGACCCAGCGCAACCGCGAGGCCCGCGAGAAGCGCTGCGTCGACGTGCAGCCCGGCCGCGACGGAATGTCGTGGCTCACCGCCCTCCTGCCCTCCGAGCAGGCCAACGCCATCGACAACCGACTGCGCCTCATCGTCCGCGCGACCGCCAGCGCGAGCGCGCGGGCCGCGAGTGCGGGCGGCGCGGGTGCGGGCGGTGACGCGGGCGGCACGGATGCCAGTGGCGCGGGCGGTGCGGATGACGTGGTCGCCGCGGCCCGTACGATCGCGCAACGGCGTGCCGACGCGTTCGTCACCCTGCTTCTCGACGGCGAAGTCGATCCCTACGACAGTGGCGTCATCGCCCCCGACATCGCGGCGAACCGCCCGGCACCAGACCCGGCCGGGCGCGCGCCGGGGCTGCGCACCCGCAGCCCGCGCGCACGGGTGCCCGCCGGCATCCGTGCCAGTGTGCACGTGAACGTTCCCGTGCTCACGCTTCTCGGGCACGACGTGCCCGCGACGCTCGACGGCGTGATCCCCATCGACGCGCAGACGGCGCGGGAGCTCGCCAAGCACGCACCGTCGTTCGTGCGGCTGCTCACGCATCCCGAGACCGGCGCCACCCTCTCCGTCGGACGCGAGAGCTACACCGTCCCCGCCGACATGCGCCGCTGGCTCGTGGAACGCGACCTCACCTGCCGCTTCCCCGGCTGCGACGAGCCCGCCACCCATGCGGATGCCGACCACACCATCCCCTACAACGAGAACGGCGAGCAGGGCGAGACCTGCGTCGCCAACCTCGCGATGCTCTGCGCCCGACATCACCGCTTCAAGCACCAGACCCGGTGGAGGGTGCAGCAGCTCGGGGCAGGAGTGCTCATCTGGACCTCCCCCGAGGGCCGTTCGTACCCCACGCGACCCGCGAACACCCTCGCGTCGGCGCCCCCGTTCTGATCGGCGGGCGCCCTACGGGCCGAGCGCAGTGATCGGTACGACATGCACGCCGTCGGGTCGGCGGCGGCTTCCCCCGCGCTCGGGAAGCTCGACGGCATCGGGCCCGACGAGGTCAGACGCTGCGTGAGTCAGAGATCGGTCGGCCTTGAGGTCGCAGATCGGTCCGATCTACTTCGGCACGGTCGTCCTACTTCGGCACGGTCGTCGAGGCCTGGAAGATCGGCAGGTACAGCGCCACCACCATGTAGCCGATCACGCTGCCGAGCACCACGATCATGATCGGCTCGATGAGACTCGTGAGCGCCTTCGTCATGGTCTCGACCTCGGCGTTGTAGAACTCGCCGATCTTGTCGAGCATCGTCTCCATCGAGCCGGCCTCCTCGCCGACGGCGATCATCTGCTGCGCCATCGGCGGGAAGATCGGCTCATCGGCGAGCGGCGCCGCGACGCTCTTGCCCTGCCGCACCGACTCCTGCACCCGCCTGAGCGCATTCTCGAGCGTCCAGCTGCCGGAGGTCTGCCCGACGATCGACAGCGCCTGAAGAATCGGCACACCGGCCGCGAGCATCGTCGAGAACGTGCGGGTGAACCGCGTGATCGCGATCTTCTGGAACAGCTTGCCGAACACGGGAAGGCTCAACCGCAGCTTGTCGACGCGCTCGCGCACCGCATCCGAGTGCTTGTTGCGCTGGTACCAGACCGTGCCGATCGCGATGAGCACGACCAAGACCGGCAGGATCCACACCATGTTCTGCGAGAGCACGACGAGGATGAGCGTCGGCACCGGCAGGGTCTCGCCCATCTGGTCGAACATCTTCTGGAAGATCGGAACGACGAACAGCAGCATGCCGATCACCGCGATCACGGCGATGAGCAGCACGATCACCGGGTAGGTCATCGCCGACTTGATCTCGTCACGCAGCTTGACGTCGGCCTCGAAGTTGTCCGCGATGCCCGTGAGCGCCTGGTCGAGGAAGCCGCCCGTCTCACCGGCACGGATCATGTGCACCATGAGCGGCGGGAACGCCTTGTCGTGCTTCGCCATCGCATCCGACAGCGCCGAGCCCTGCTCCACATCCGCCCGCACCAGGCCGAGCACGCGGCCGAGCTCCTTGTTCTCCACCTGGTCGGAGAGGATCGCGAGCGTGCGGATGAGCGAGAGTCCGGCACCGATCATGGTCGCCATCTGACGGGATGCCACGGCGAGGTCCTTGAGCTTCACCCGCCCCGACAGGCCCGGGATCCGGAGCTCCATCTGCAGCCCGGTGCCGGCGGGAGCCTCGTCCACGGTGATCGGCGAGATGCCCATCGACCGCAACTTCGACAGCGCCGCGCCCTGCGACCCCGCCTCGAGCCGACCCTTGACGACCTTGCCCCTGGCGTCCCGGGCGGTGTACGCCCACGCGGTCGCGTTCGACATCAGAACTGCCCTCCGACTCCGTAGCCACCCTGCGACGCACGCTCACCACGCTGGATGAGCTGCTTGATGTCCTCCATGTCATGCGCCTTCTCGTAGGCCGCCGCGTGCGAGATCTGGCCCATGTTCACGAGATCGGCGAGGTGCTGGTCCATCGTGTGCATGCCGAGGTCGCGTCCCGCCTGCATCGCCGAGTGGATCTGGTACACCTTGCCCTCGCGGATGAGGTTCGAGATCGCGGGCGTCATCACGAGCACCTCGGTGGCGACCGCGCGTCCCCCGCCGATCTTCTTCACGAGCGTCTGCGACACGATGCCCTGCAGCGTGCCGGCGAGCTGGGTGCGCACGAGCGCCTGCTGGTGGGGCGGGAACACGTCGAGGATGCGGTCGATCGACTGCGCGGCATCCTGCGTGTGCAGGGTGGCGAACACGAGGTGGCCGGTCTCCGCCGCGGTGAGCGCGGTCGAGATGGTCTCGAGGTCGCGGAGCTCGCCGATCAGGATGACGTCGGGGTCCTGCCGCAGCACGTGCTTGAGCGCGTTCTGGAAGCTCACCGTGTCGTGGCCGACCTCACGCTGGTTCACGAGCGACTGCTTGTTCTCGTGCATGAACTCGATCGGGTCCTCGACCGTCATGATGTGGTCGGCACGCGTCGAGTTGACCACGTCGATGAGCGAGGCGAGGGTCGTCGACTTGCCCGAACCGGTCGGACCGGTCACGAGCACGAGCCCGCGCGCGAGCCCCGCGAACTCGGCGACCTTCGCGGGCACCCCGAGCTGATCGAGCGGCTTGATCGTCGTCGGGATGAGCCGGAACGCGGCGCCGTAGTGGTTGCGCTGCTGGTAGAGGTTCACGCGGAAACGCGCCGAGGGCGACAGCTGATAGGCGAAGTCGAGCTCGAGGTCGACGAGGAACGTCTCCTCCTGCGCCTCCGTGAGCAGACTCGTCAGGGTCTTCGACACGTGATCGTGCGACCACGCCGACATGCCGGGCACCGGGCGCAGCGAGCCGTCGAGACGCACGAGCGGCGGCGACCCGGCCGCCACGTGCAGGTCGGATGCGCCGAGCAGCACCACCTGGTTGAGCGCCTCGACGATGTCCTTGTGCGAGCCCTCCTGGCCCTCGCCCGGCTGCGGATCGGTCGGGGCGATCCGGGATGCGGGGGCTGCGCCCGGGGTTGAGGCGGGCGTGGTGGCGGATGCGGCGGCGGAGGTGGTGGTGGTGGTGCCCGCTGCGGCGGGGGTCGTGGCGGGAGCTGCTGCCTCGGAGGCGGCCGACGGCGGGGCGAACTGCTCGAGGGTGGGCGCGGCGCCGGTTCCCTCGTAGTTCGGCAGTCCGTCGAACGAGGGCGGGGCCGGGGCGTCGAAGGTCTCCTCGCCGAACGCGGGCGGGGTGGCCGGCACCTCGAACACCGGTGGGGCGTAGGCCGAGGCGTCGAACGCGGTGACGTCGAACGCCGGGGCTCCGTACGCCGACGCGTCGAACGCGGGGGCTGACGCCGGGACGGGGGCGTCGAACGCCGGGAACGCGGGCGCCGCATCCGCCGCCGGGAACGCGGGCGTGGTCGAGAACGTGGGCGGCGGCGGGAACGCACTCGGGTCGAACCCCGCGGTCGAGGGCGCAGGGCCGGCCGACGCCGGGGCGCCCGGGGCGGCGGCCTCGGCCGCGCGTGCCGCGCGGCGGCTCGTGGCCGGCGGGTAGCCGTCGCCGTCGCCGAGCGGCGGGATCTCGAAGATGTTGTCTGCCATTCCCACCCCTCAGGCGACGACGGTCCTACGCGACGACACGCAGGATCTCCTCGACGCTCGTGAAACCGTGCTGCACCTTCGCCCAGCCGTCCTGCCGGAGGGTCAGCATCCCCTGCGAGATCGCGACCTGCTGGATCTCCGCCGCGCTCGCGCGCTCGACCGCGAGGCGCTCGATCTGCTCCGACACGCTCATCACCTCGTGCAGTCCGATGCGGCCGCGGTAGCCCGTGTTCGAGCACGCCGCGCAGCCGACCGGGCGGTACAGCGTCGGGATCGGCTGGTTCGGGTCGAAGCCGAAGCGCAGCGCCGCGAGCTCGCGCGGGTCGTGCTGGTACGCCGTCTTGCACCGGTCGCACAGCCGCCGGGCGAGGCGCTGGGCGACGACGCAGTCGAGCGCCGACCCGACGAGGAACGGCTCGATGTTCATCTCGGTGAGACGCGTGATCGCGCTCGGCGCGTCGTTCGTGTGCAGCGTGCTCAGCACGAGGTGACCGGTGAGCGAGGCCTCGACGGCGATCTGCGCGGTCTCGTGGTCGCGGATCTCGCCGATGAGCACCACATCCGGATCGGATCGCAGGATGCTGCGCAGCGCACTCGCGAAGGTCAGGCCCGCCTTCGGGTTGACCTGCACCTGGTTGATGCCCCTCATGCGGTACTCGACCGGGTCCTCGACCGTGATGACGTTGATCTCGGGCCGGGCGACCTCGTTGAGGGTCGTGTAGAGCGTCGTCGACTTGCCCGAACCGGTCGGGCCCGTGACGAGGATCATGCCGTACGGCTTCGTGTAGCTCGCGCGGTAGGCCGCGAAGTTGCGCGGCAGCAGCGCGAGCTTGTCCATCGACACCGCGGTGTTCGAGTTGTCCAGGATGCGCATGACGACCTTCTCGCCCCACACCGTGGGCAGGGTCGCCACGCGCAGGTCGATCTTGCGACCGCCGTGGCTCACCGACATCCGTCCGTCCTGCGGCTTGCGCCGCTCGGCGATGTCGATGTCGCTCATGATCTTGAGGCGGGAGATGACGCCGTTCTGGATCGCCTTCGGCGCCGACTGCATCTCGTGCAGCACGCCGTCGATGCGGTACCGCACGTGCATGTCGTACTCGCCCGGCTCGATGTGGATGTCGGACGCCTTGTCCTGGATCGCCTGGCTGATGATGAGGTTCACGAAGCGCACGATGGGCGCGTCGTCCTCGACCTGCTCGGCGCCCGCGACCACGAGGTCGTTGCTCGGTGCGCTCTCCTCCTCGAGCGTGGAGGTCAGGTCGCTCAGCTCGCTGTCGGCGCGCAGGTAGCGGTCCATCGCCATCCGCAGGTCCGACTCCTCGGCGACCACGGGACGCACCTGCATGCGCGTCGCGGCACGAATGTCGTCGATCGCGATCACGTTGCCCGGGTCGGCCATCGCGAGGGTCAGCAGATCGCCGACCGAGCCGATCGGCAGCACGGTGTGCCGGCGGCAGACCGGGGCGGGCACGAGCGCGACGGCGGTGCGATCGACCGGGAACTCGGCGAGCTCGACGAACGGCACCTCGGCCTGCGCGGCGCGCGCGCTCGCGAGCTGCACGGGCGTCACGATGCCCTTCGCGACGAGCGCCTTCACGGCCTCCTCGTCCTCGCCCCACGCGCCGGAGATCGAGTCGAGGTTCTCGATCGGCACGATTCCGCGCAGGATGAGGATCTCGGTCAGGGATGCCACTGTCGCGCCCCCTTCTCGATACCGTCACGCGGCCCCCCGGGCGCGACGGTGCGGAAACACCTGCGCCTTACGCTAAACCACCGGTGGAGAGTTCGCCAGCGGTGCTGTCCTCCAGCGGTGGTGGTGCGGCGTGTTTGACCTGGATCATTCGCCCGGCCGGTCAGCGCGCTCCGACGACCGCGGCGACGATCGCCACGACGAGCACCGCCGCGACCGCGAGCGCGCCGATCGCCACCGCCCCGATCACGACGAGGGTCGCGAGGCTGCGACGCGGGGCAGCGGATGCCGTCGCCCGCCCGGCACGACGCCGCGGCGGGGGCGGAGCGGTCGGAGTGCGCGCGGCGCGCGCCGGCTCGGCCGCGCGGGGCCGATAGCCGTCGGGGCCGACATCCGGCACGCGGGCCTCGCGCCCGGCGCGGGCCGGGGTGCTCGGGGTGCCCGGGGTGCCCGGGGTGCCCGGGGTGCTCCGGGCACGGCGGGTCGTATCGTGCGCGACGCCGCGGGCGATGACCCGGGTCCGGTCGTCGGGATCATCCGGGCCGACGCGCTGCGCCGCCCGGGTCGCGTCGACCGGGCGCCGCGACACCACGCGCGTCTCATCATCGCGATCGCCGGGGCCGTCGCCCTGCACCGCCCGGGTCGCGTCGATCGGGCGCCGCCGCGGCACGACGCGCGTCTCGTCCTCGAGGTCCGCCGACTCGGACGGCTCGCCGCGGTCGCCGGGCTCCCCGGCAACGTCGGAGGCGATAGTCACGCCGGGCTCCCCGGGCACGCCGGGCACGTCGGGCTCCTCGGTCACGCCGGGCTCTCCGTCGTGTCGTGCGCCGGCGGCATCCGTTCGACGACGCCCGTCTCGTCGTCGAGCTCGGCGGCCGCGCCGCCCTCGAGCACGTCGACCACGACGACCGTGACGTTGTCGCGCCCTCCCGCGGCGAGCGCTGCGGCGACGAGCGCATCCGCCATGTGCTGCGCCGGCATCCGTCGCGCGAGCATCGCCGCGACCACGTCGTCGCCGATCTCGCCGGTGAGGCCGTCGGAGCAGATCAGCAGGCGCTCCTCCGCGCCGACCGGGATGAGCCAGCGGTCGGCCTCGCTGTCCTCGGCGCCGACCGCGCGCGTGATGACGTTGCGGCCGCGGAAGTGCGGCACGTCCTCGCGCGCGAGCAGGCCGTCGTCGACGAGTTCCTGCGCGATCGAGTGGTCGCGCGTGAGCTGCTCGAACCGCTCGCCCCGCAGCCGGTAGACCCGGGAGTCGCCGATGTTGAAGACGAGCCAGTGCGGACGCTCGTCCTGCGCGACGAGCACGACCCCCGCGACCGTGCTGCCCGCCCCGCGCTCGCTTCGCGTCGCGAGCTCGTGCACGACCGCGTGCGCCCGCCGGAGCGCCGCGGTCACATCCTCGGGCTGCGGCCGCTCGCGCCCGACGAGCGCGCGCAACGCCTCGACGACCGCGGCGCTCGCGAGGTCGCCCGTGTCGTGGCCGCCCATGCCGTCCGCCACGGCGAAGACGGGGAACTCGGCGATCGCCGAGTCCTCGTTGACGCGCCGCACCGTCCCGACGTCGGTCGCGACGCCGACTTCGACACGGATGGGCGCGCCGCTCACGACCGCTCCTCCCGCAGGCCCACGGCGAGCTGCCCGAGCCACAGCTCGCCGTCGACCGTGACCGCGAACCCGGGCGTCAGCTCGACCTCCTCGCCCGACGCGCGGACGAGGACGGTGCCGTTCGTCGACCCGAGATCGGTGACGAGCCAGGCACCGTCGGACTGCTCGAGCCGCGCGTGCGTCTTCGACACCGTCTTCGACGGGTCGGCGAGCGCCACGAGCTGCGCCGTCACGTCAGAGCCCGACGCGGCCGGGTTCCGCCCGAGCAGCACGGTCGTCGCCGTGATCGCGACCGGCGCGGACCCCTCGGCCTCGAGCGTCCAGCCGCGCACCCGGCGCCGCACGCTGAGCACCGTCTGGTCGACGTCGTCGTCGGGCACGGGGCCGGACGCGGCAGGCGCGGGGGCGGCAGGCGCGGGGGCGGCCTGGGCGGGCGCGGGGGCGGCGGGCGCGGGGGCGGGCGCGGGCTGGGCGGGCGGGGTGTGCACGTCGAGGCCGGGCACCGACTCGATCGGCGGCGCCCACTGCAGGGCGCTCGCGACCGGGGGTGCGGGAGTGGGTGCCGACGGGCCAGGCCGCGCCGGAACCGCAGGCCGCTCCGGAATGGCAGGGGGCTCCGGAAGGGCGGGTGCCGCGGACGGCGCGCTCGGAGTCGTCGGCGGCACGGCCGGAGCTGCCCCGGCACTGCCGCCCGGCCGCACTTCACCGCCGCCCGGGAACGCGCCTGCGCCCGCATCCGGGACCCAACCCGCACCCGGCGGAAGCGGGCCCGCACCGCCCTGCAGCCCCGACATCCGTGCTCCGAAGTCCGTGCCGCCGCCGAGCGGAAGCGGCTGCGCCGGACCGAAGCCCAGGATGCTGGCCCACACCGGCAGCACGAGGATCGCGAGCACCGTCATGCCCGCTCCCCGCCCGAACCGCCGGGTGATCGCGTGCAGCGACAGGTAGAAGACGACGAGTCCGGCGACCTGCACGATCGGCAGGAACAGCGTGATGACCCAGAACGCCGAGTAGCCGCCGAGGCGGTACAGCTCGACCGTGTTGAGCACCGGCACCCACGCGCGCCACTGCTCGACGCCGAGCTTGCCGAACATCCTGCCGAGGGCGATCGCGAGCCACACGTAGACGCCGACGACCAGCACGAGGTAGACGACGCCGCCGATCACACTGCCGACGAGCAGGGCCGGGTCGGACGGGTCGAGCGGGGTGGGGTTCACGAGGGGTCCCTCTCTGCAGGAACGGCGGCGCCACGCGGGACGTTGCCGCCACGCGGGACGTTGCTGCCACGTGAGACGGCGACACTACGCGGCCGGCGCGGCAGGCGCAGCACGTGCCGGGCGAACGAGCGCAGGGTGAGCGCCGCGCGCCAGCGCCGCCACACTCCGGCGCCGCTCTCGAGGGCCGCGCGCTCGCCCTCGAGGATCGACCAGAACCGCTCGGCGTCGGCATCCTCCGGGTCGATCGGCGCGAACACCGCCCGGTCGGCGATCGTCGCGAGCGCCGTCGCGTTCGGGGTGGCGTACACCGCGGCGAGCTGCGCGCGGGTCTGCACCGTGGGCACCGGCAGCCCGTGGTCGATCGCGGTGTCGACGAACTCGTCCCAGCCGCCGACGATGCGATCCTCCGCGGCGGCGGCCGCTCGGCGACGGCGCCGGCGCTGCGCCTTCGCGATGAGGATGCTCGCGAACGGCGCGATGAGCACCGCGAGCGCGAGCAGCGCGAGCCCGACCACCTTGAGTGTCGTGGCGAGCCAGCTCAGGTCGGCGGCGTCATCCGTGCGGGTGTGCGATCGGTCGTCGCTGCCGCTCGGGTCGCTCGCCGTGGCCTGCTGGCGGTCGGCCGAGTCCGGCAGCACGCTCGTGCCGTTCTTCGGCGGCTGCTCGTTGTTCTGCACCGGGTTCAGCGGGGCGGTGTGCTGCGGCGTCGTGTCGAGCGTCACCCAGTCGCCGGTCGCGCCGCGCACCTCGATCCACGCCGTCAGGTTGCGTCCGCTGCACTCGTCGGTGCACGCCGGGATGTCGTCGGGGCCGCGATCGACGCCCGCGAGCGCGAAGCCGAGCACGACGCGCGCCGAATAGCCGAGGTAGCGCGCGAGCAGCGCGCCCGCGACCGCGAACTGCTCGTCGTCGCCGACCGCCGCGACGAGGTCGGCGTCGCCCGCGGCCCCCGGCGTCTGGCGCTGCTTGTCGACGAGCTGGCCGAACAGCGTGTCGATGCGGTCGAGCGAGTGCCCGGCGCGACTCGGCGCGAACGCCGCGCCGCCGAGGTCGTCGAGCCAGGTCGGCCGACCGTCCGACCCGACCGGGGCGAAGATCGCGTGGCTGAGGTAGCCGCGCGCCCGCAGCCGGCCGACGAGCCCGACGAGCGACTGGTCGTCCTGCGCGGCGACCCAGTCGCGCAGCCGGTCGGGCACGCTGTCGGGGTCGAGGCGGGCGGCGCCCGGCGCGGCCAGCTCGGGGACGGCATCCGTCGGCTCGGTCGCCGTGAGCTGGAACGTGTCGCCCTCGCGCAGGGCTCGCGTGACGAGCCCCGCCTGCAGCTGCTGGTCGTAGAAGAACGCGTCCTGGCGGTCGGAGGCGTCCGCGCCCGCGAACACCACGCGCGTCAGATCGGGCACGGTCGGCAGCCACGCGCCGCGGTAGCCCTCGACCGTGATCGTGACGCTGCCCGTCGGCCCGGTCGCCGGCGGGTCGAGGGTCGACGGCACGCGCACGAACGCGTCGGCCGCCGCCCCCGAGTCGACCGCGCGGTACTGCTGCCCGTCGTAGTCGCTGAGCACCGCGAGACGGATGCGGTCGCCGTCGAGCGCGTCGCCGTCGATCCGGAACAGCGGCCGCTCGTACGCGCCCGGCGCGAACGACGCCCGGTAGTCGGTGAGCGGACTGTCGGCCAGCACGCGGTCGCGCGCCGGGTCGATCGCCGAGCGCAGCACGTGCCGGGGCAGGCCCGCGGTGACGCCGGGCGCGACGAACGACGCCACCACGACCGCGACCACGAGGGTGCCCGCCGCGAGGGCGAGCCGGCGGGCCACCGCGCCGCGCGCCTCGCGGCCCTGACGGATGCCGGCCACGTTCTGCGCGCGGCCGAGCGCCGCCCGGCGGTCGGCCCGCACCCGCCAGAGCACGAACGCGAGCGCCGCGAAGAACGCGAGCAGCCCGAGCGCGGCCTGCCGGGACGAGAGGGCCGCGAGGCGCGCGAGCACGCCGTCGCTCGAGACCTCGGGCGCCCCGAACGCCACCGCGAACAGGTGCAGCGCGAGCGCGAGCGGCACGACGGCGATCCAGGCCCGGCGCGCACGGATGCCGGCGCTCACCGCCGCAACGCCCGTTCCGAGCACCGCGACGAGCGCGGGCACGAGGAGGGTCTGGTAGCTGCCGACCGGGATCGTCGCGATCGTCGCGAGCTGCTTCCAGGACAGCACGGTGCCGGCCACGAGGTCGATCCAGCCGCGCGCCGCGTCGCCGAGGGCCGCGCCGGTCGTGAGGGCTGTGCCGGTCGTGAGGGCTGTGCCGGTCGTGAGGCCCGTGCCGCCCGCGAGACCCAGGCTGCTCGTGAGGCCGGAGAGCGCCGTGGGCACCGCGAGCGGCACGCCGAGCACGAGGTAGGCGATCGCCGTCGCGCCGACGAGCACCGGCCACGACCGGCGCCGCAGCAGGACGGCGACGCCGCTCGCGACGACGGTCGCCACGACGACGAGCACGACGAACGCCGGATCGGCGTAGATCGGCCAGATCGCCGCCGCCGCGATCGCGACCTGGAGCGCCCAGAAGCCGACCGTGATCGCGACGAACCGCGGCGCCGGGCCGGTGTCGCGGGCGAACGCCGAGCCGCTCGCCGGGACGCCGCTCGCCGGGACGCTGCTCATCGTGCCACCTTGGCCATGAGGTGCCCGAGGTCGTCGAGCAGCGCGATGGTCGCGACCGAGAGCCCGGGAAGCTCGCGGAATGCCGGCGGCGCCGTGCGGTCGCAGACGATCGCGAGCACCCGCACGTCGAGCGGGAACGTGACCGCGACCGACTGCAGCCGGCGCGCATCCATCGCCGAGCCGCACACGACCACGGCGATCGACACATCCGTCACGACCTGGGCCGTGAGCCGGCAGACCTCCTCGATCGGCATGACGGTCGCGCGCGCGTCGATGCCCGCGAGGTCGTCGAGCAGCGCCCGGCCGCTCACGGTCGCGAGACTGCGGATGGAGCGCATCGACCGCCGCATGAACTCGGGGATCTCCTCGCTCATCACGACCGCGAGGTCCCGCGAGTCCCGCACGGCCCGCACCCCGAGGCTGCCCGCGACGCTCACCGCGAGCTCGAACTCCTCGTCGTCGGCGTACTCGGCGACGTCGAGGCTCAGCACGATCGCGAGGCGCGAGCGCCGGGTCTCCTCGAACTGGCGCACCATGAGGCTGCCGTTCGTCTGCTTCGCCGTCGACTTCCAGTGCACCGAGCGCTGCGCGTCGCCCCGCGCATAGGGGCGGATGGCGTGGAACGAGATGTCGGCGTCGACGATGCGCCTCGACGGGTCGCCCTCGAGGTCGCGGATGAACCCCGCGCTCGTCGACGGGATCGGCACCGTCACCGGATGCACGTAGATGTCGCGCAGGTCGACCCAGGCGACCTCGCGCTTGAGCAGTCCGAGCGGGTCGGTACGCACGCTCGTGACCGGACCGACCGCGATGATGCCGCGGTGCTCGGTGCGGATCGCGAGCTGCTCGCTGTGCACGGCGCCCGCGACGAGCAGCGGCACGTGCACCTCGGCGAGCCCCGCACCGGTCGGGATGTCGATGCGACCGGGCAGCGCGAGGTGCGACGAGGCGTTCGTCACCACGACGGAGCCCTCGACGACGTCGCCCGCGACGACCCGCTCGTGGTGCAGCTGCAGCTCGACCGCGTAGGCCTGGCCGCCGAACAGGAACGGCACGGCGCACGCGAGCAGCACCGCGGCGAGCAGCCCGGCCACGACGAGCTCGACCCAGCCGAGCGCGAGCCCCACCGCGAGCGCCACGACCCCGCCGACCACGACCCAGCCCGCGGGCGTGACCGTGTCGCGCACCCAGGCGACCGCCGCGCGCACCGCGGGCACGACCGCGCGCCACACCCGGATCCAGCCCACGACGACCGCGACCGCGGGCGCACCGGATGCCGTCGTGTAGCGCGTGTGGGTCGCGGTGCCGGTCGTGGCGACGGTGCGCGAGATCCGGGAGTCGGTCTCGAGGCTCATGCCCGGCCGCCCGCCGTGCCGTGGATCGCGCCGCGGACCGGGCAGCGGCATCCGTCTCGCTCGCTCATGACATGTCGTTCCTCGACGGGGGCACGGTGTCGAGCAGGATCTGCGCGATCACCGCCTCGGCCGTGACGCCGTCGAACTCGGCCTCCGGGTCGAGCACGAGCCGGTGCGCGAGCACGGTCTCGGCGAGCAGCTGCACGTCGTCCGGGGTGACGAAGATGCGCCCGTGCGCCGCGGCCCAGGTCTTGGCCGCCTTCGTGAGCGAGCGGGCGCCGCGCACGCTCACCCCCATCCGCACCTGCGTCGCGCTGCGGGTCGCCTCGACGATGCGCGCGATGTAGTCGAACAGCAGCGGGTTGACGTAGACGCTGCGCGCCAGGTCGGCCATGCCGACGACCGTCTGCGGCGTGACGACCGGCGAGAGCTCGACCCGCGCGTCCGCCGTGCCCTCGAGGATGCGCAGCGTCGCGGCCCGGTCGGGGTAGCCGATCGAGGTCTTGAGCAGGAAGCGGTCGAGCTGCGCCTCCGGGAGCCGGTAGGTGCCGGCCTGCTCGATCGGGTTCTGCGTGGCGATCACGAGGAACGGCACGCCGACCGGGCGCGTCACGCCGTCCACGGTGACCTGGCCCTCCTCCATCACCTCGAGCAGCGCCGATTGCGTCTTCGCGCTCGCGCGGTTGATCTCGTCGGCGAGCACGATGTTCGCGAACACCGGGCCGGCGTTGAACTCGAACGTGTTCTCGCGCTGGTTGTAGACCGCGACGCCCGTCACGTCACCGGGCAGCAGGTCGGGCGTGAACTGGATGCGGGTCGACGTGCCCTGGATCGACTGCGAGATGGCGCGCGCGAGGCTCGTCTTGCCCGTGCCCGGGAAGTCCTCGAGCAGCACGTGGCCCTCGCTGACCATCGCGGTGAGGCAGAGCTCGATCACGTGGGCCTTGCCGAGCACGGCGCGCTCGACGTTGGCCACCAGCGTCGCGAACGTCTCGCGGAACCACTCGGCGTTCTCCGGGGTGATCGTCGTCATGTGCTCTCTCTTGGCTTCGGGTCGGTCAGGGCGTGGTCGTCGGCTCGGGGGTCGGGTCGGTCGGCTCGGGGGTCGGCGTGGACGGCTCCTGGTAGTTGCTGCAGCGCGCGTCGCCCGCATCCCAGAGGTAGGGCGCGAGCGCCGACACCCGATCGTCGGTCCAGGTGATCGCGACCGTGACATCCTTCACCTGGTAGACCGTCGAGGGGATGTTCGTCGGATCGATCCCGGTGAGCTCGGTGCCGTCCTTCGCGTAGTAGCGCGCGCTCACGACGGCGGGCGTGCCGCCGAGCGAGCCGACGTTGCGGGCACTGAAGCCGTGCAGCGTCGCGTCGCAGGTCACTCCCGACTGGCCCTGCACCGAGAGCTGGTACTCGCGATTCGTGACCTGCGGCGTCGCGTCCTTGCGCGCCGGGCAGTACGTGCCGAGCGACCGCTTCGCGCAGTACACCACCGCGATCGCCGGGTCCTGGTTGGAGAGGGACGCGGTGTGCGTCGCGGTGTCGTAGTTCTGCCAGGTGGCGGTGAAGTTGTCCGGGTCGACGGGCGCGCCCGCGCTCTCGTCGACGATCGTGAGCGGGTACCACCCGCTCGTGTTGTACGCGACGCCGCCGACCGTCGTCGTCGTGCCGTCGCTCACGGTGTACTGCAGCGGCGCGGCGCCGACCCCGGGGTTGTACGCCGTGTACGCGTCCTGGGTGCGCGTCGCCGCGAACCCGAAGCCGTTCGTCGCGCACGCGCCCACGTGGTACACCCGGTTGCGCTGGAGCCCGGAGATCGTCGGCGTCGCCGACACGACGGCGTCGCCCCCGGTGGCCTGCACGGCGCCGCCGGAGGGGTCGACCACGCAGGTCGGCGGGGCGGACTGGTAGGCGAAGTAGACCAGCTGCGTCGGCTTCGCGCTGCGGTTCGCGTCCACGGTCACACCGCTCAGCGTGACCGAGCTCTCCGTCGCGGCGACCGAGCCGTCGGCGGTGATCGCGGGACTGCCGGCGACCGTCGTCGTCGAGGTGGCCGCGGCATCCGCGGCCTTCGGACCGGAACCGCTCGGCGGGTCGCCGCTCGTCACGGGCGTCACCGTGATGTCGGTGCGGCCGACCGGGTAGGAGACCACCGCGACCGTGCTGTCGCCGCTGCGGGCCACGGCGCCGCCCGCGCCCGAGATCGAGTAGGCCGTCACCGAGCGCTCGGAGGCGCCGATCGTGACCCGAACGGCACCCGCCGTGCGCGACGTGATGCCGGGGTCGTACACCGGCTCCACGGTGACCTTGCCGAGCCTCGGCAGGGCGTACGACCAGGCCTCGACGCTCGGTCCGGTGGCCGACCGCCCCTCGCTGTTCGTCGCGTAGGCGGTGTAGACGTGGTGGTCGAGGTTCGCGCTCGTGCGGATCGGGCCGCAGCTGCCGTCCGCGGTGCACTGGGCGACGACGCGGTCGCCGCCGTCCATCACGATGTCGAAGCCGCCGAGCGCGGGGAACGCGCTGCGCGCGTCGCCCGGGTCGACCGTGAGCTGGATGCGCTGGTCGTCGTACGCGATCTGGCGAACGGATGCCGGCGCGCGCGGCACCCCGTTGAACCGCCACGTGATCGTGCCGTTGCCGTCGCCCGTGCTGCGGTGGTGGTCGCCCGACGGGTCCTCGACGACGAAGCCGAGCGTGCACTCGACGCCGTCGATGTCGCCCGACCAGGTCGCCGAGACGGTCTTCCTGCCGGACACCGAGAACGTCACCCCCGGGCACACCGAGGGCACGAGCTGCGCGATGGTCAGCGCGCCCGCGTCGGCGAAGTAGTTGTACTCGCCGGGCAGCCCGATCGCGGTGACCCGGCAGTCGCCGCGATCGGTCGCGATCGAGCACTCGACGGTCGTCGACCCGCCGCGCGGCTGCACGTTCGGCGTCGCCCCGACCACGAGGTTGACGACCCCGCGCGCCGCGCTCGAGCCGTACGTGCCGGCGAACGCGATCCCGATCGTGCCGCGGGTGCCCGACACCGCGGAGCCGAGCGCCGCGAACGACACGGTGCGCGTCGCGGGGTCGTAGTGCACGTCCCAGACCGCCGGGTCGGGGTTCGTGACCGTGAAGGCGATGTTCGCGTCATCCGTCTTCGCGCCGGCCCAGCCGACCATGCTCATCAGGTCGAGCGTCTGCGGCGCGAGCTGGGGGTCGGGCACGACCTCGCGCGAGGCGTCGCGCAGCAGCGGCACGGGCGCCTCGGCCTCGACCTGGACCGGCACGAGCAGCGGGGTGTAGAACTCCTGGCCGGCGAGACGCACGGGCACGGCGCACGCGTCGGCGTACGGCGAGCCCTCGCCGGCGGTGTAGCGCACCGTGAGCCCCGACTCGAGCTCGCAGGTCGCGGCGGTGCGCAGCACCGCGCCGATGCCCTTCGCGTCGACCTCGAGTGTCGCGCCGCGCGGCACCGCCACGAGCGAGGCCAGGTCGAACGTCGTGGACTGGTTCTCGTCGACCCGCACCACGCCGGCGCCCGCGCGCAGGGTGAGGATGATGTCGCGCTCTCCCGGCACGAGCAGGAAGCCGTACGACGTGACGGTGCGGCCCTGGTAGTCCTCGCCGGTGAGCGAGAACGGCACGAGCGTCGAGGCGTCCGGCAGCGGTCCCGCGATGCGGTGGCCCGTGACGGTGAACCCGGCCGGCGGATGCCACAGCTCCAGACGAAGCGCGGAGACGTCGCCCGAGAGCCACGTCACGTGGCCCGCGACGACGTCGAGTCCGTCGTTCTCGAACGTCGCGCGGTCGTCCACCCCGACGTAGCTGTCGGTGATGCGCGGGGCATCCGGCACGGCGCTCGGCACGATCTTCACGACCACGTAGCCGGTCGCCGAGTTGAGCCCGTCGGCGGTCGACGCGGTGTAGCGGAACACCCGCGTGCCGGCCGTCGGCCCGGCGAGCACGGTCACCTCGCCGCCGTCGACCTTCGCGACGAGCGCCGCCTGCTCGGCGTACTGCGGGGAGGCCGGGTCGGCGAGATCGGGCACGAGGTCCGACAGCACGAGGGTGCCGCCGAGCGGGTCGATGTCGTTGTCGAGCGGGCGCACGACGACGCGGTTGTCGCCCTGCTCGACCTGCACGTAGTCGGTGAAGGTCACCGGCGTGCTCGACTCGCGCGCAGCGAGGATGCCGACCCGCACGGTCGCGGTGCCGACCGCCCCCTGCGGGTCGCGCACCTCGTACTGGAACTCGTCGGTGCCCGCGTAGCTCGCGTCGAGGGCCGTGTAGCGGATGCTCGCGCCGTCGGGCGCGATGCTCGCCGCACCGTGCGCGGGCTGGCTCGCGATGCGGCTGAGCAGCACGGCGTCGCCGTCGGGATCGACGCCGTGCCCGTCGAACGGGATCGTCACCGTCTGCCCGGCCGCGACCCGGGCGTCGAGCGCGCGGGGCCGGGGCTTCTGGTTGTCGCCGGTCGCCGTGACGGTCACCAGGATGTCGCCCGTGTCGGCCTTCGCGGGCGCTCCCGCCGAGTACACCGTGTAGCGGATCGTGTACGTGCCCGCCGTCTGCGGCGCGAGCACCCGCACCACGTCGCCCGAGGCGAAGGCGAGCCCGCCGTCGCCGTCCGAGGCGGTCGCGTCGGCACTCGGGTCGAGCACGAGCGCGTTGCCGTCGGTCGCCACGTCGTTCGCGAGCACCGGCACGTCGACCTGGGCGCCGGCCCGCACGACGACCGCGTCGTCGACCGCGATGGGGCGCTGGGCGTCCTGCGCGTCGAGCAGGATGACGGTCGCGACCCCGGTGACGCGGCGGTCGGCATCCGCGGTGCCGTCGGAGACGACGTAGTCGACCGTGCCGAGCACGCCCGGCCCGCCGTTCGCCGTCGAGCCCTTCACGCGCAGCAGGCGGTGCCCGACGACGTCCGCGAACAGCGCGTTGCCGCCGCGCTGGTGCGTCGTGGCCGACTCGAGCACGAGCAGCCGGTCGGCGGGGTTCGACACCGCGGCGAACACGTCGACCGTGGTGTCGAGGGTGGGCCGCACGAACACCGTGATCGGCGCCGTGGTCAGGCGCAACTCGTCGTCGGGCAGCACGGTGACCCGCACGAACGCGCTCAGCCCCGTCGTGCGGGCGTCGTCGACGTCGAAGCGCACCACGAAGGTGCCGGCGACCGTCGACGACACCTCGAGGCTCGTCGCGTCGGCGCCGACCGCGACGGATGCCGCATCGAACGTCGTCGTCGCGTTCGCGAGCGAGAACGCGCCGTCCGCGCCCTGGATGTGGGCCGCCGGGTCGATCACGAGCTCGCGCCCGATGCTCGTCGTCGCCGAGAACGGGGTGGCGGTGAGCACGGGCGCCGACGTGATCGAGACGGTCAGATCGCGCTCGCCCGTGTCGCCGCGCGCGTCGGCGACCGTGACCTGGATCGTGACGGGCGCGCCGGCCGCGGCCGCGGCATCCGGATGCTGGAAGTAGACCGTGCCGTCCTCGCCGACCGCGACGCTGCCCGGGTCGGCGGGGTTCTTCTTCACGGCCGAGGCGACGTAGACCGGGTCGCTCTCCGGGTCGACCCAGCCGTTCAGCACCTGCGCGCTCGCGGTGCCGCCGGGCGCGACCTGCATCGAGGGCCACGGTGTGACCTCGGCGCACACCGGGTCGCCGCCGCACCAGGCGGGGGCGTGCTCGGCGTCGTCGTCGACGACCGTGAGCCGCACCGTGGCCGAGACCCGGTGCGCGTCGTCGCCGTCGGTGATCTGGTAGCTGAACCCCGCCGTGCCCGACGCGTGGTCGGCGACGCGCACGGCGACCCGGCCGAGCTCGCTCGTGATGCGCGCCTCGCCGAACGCCGGGTCGAGTCCCGTGACCGAGCCCGGCACGATCGTCAGCACGTCGTCGTTCGGATCGTGGTCGTTGAGCAGCACGGGCAGGCTCGCGAGCTCGCCGGCGCGAACGCCGAACGCGTCGTCCGTCGCGATCGGCGGCAGCGGGTCGCGGATCTGCGTCACCTCGGCGTCGCCGCCGATCGTCGTGCGGTCGGGGTCGCCCGCCGCCCAGTCCTGGCTCGACGCCACGAGCGTGCCGTCGGCGGTCCACACCCAGCCGGACGCGTCGTCGTTGAGGATGAGCTCGGAGCCGTTGTCGCGCAGCACCGGCGCGGGCTGCGCGCCCGCCGTCGCCGTGCCGAACGACAGCGGTGCCGGGCCGGGCCGGTCGCTGCGCCACAGCGTGCCGGCCGTCCCGCCGGCCGGCAGCCACGCGGCGTAGGTCACGCCGCGGAACCGGCGCGGCGCGGCCGGCGTGCCGAGCGTCGGGCCGGGCGCGATCGGCGTCGACACGGCGAGGTCGTCGAGGTCGAGCTCGTAGAGCCCCGTCACGGTCGCCGCGAACACGCTCGACCCGGATGCCGCGGGCGCCTCGAGCGCCACCTGGTCCGCACCGCCGAGGTCGACGTCGACGCCCTGCGGATGCTCGCGCGTCCAGAACCGTCCCGTGCCGTCGAACAGCACCCACGCGTCGCCGACCGCGGTGAGCTGCGGCGCCGGGTCGTCGGGCACCGCCGCCACCCGGGTCTCGTCGACGACGACGCCCGTGGCGAGGTCGAAGGCGAGCACCGCGCGACGGCCGCTGGAGTACGCGTAGAGGGTGCCATCCGTTCCGATCGCGATCGCGGCCGCCGAGTACGGGTCGGGGTCCGCGTGCGGGTCGGTCGCCGGGAACGGGTCGACGGCGGCGGGCGCCGAGACGCCGGCGGCCGAGACCACCGACGTCGAGACGCTGCCCGCGCTGCTGAGGAACGCCATCCGGTCGCCCGTGGCCGTGACGCTCTGCGTGCCCGGCGGCGCCGACTCGAGCGCGTCGTCGTCGGTCACGAGGTCCGGCGGGCGGGCCGGGTCGACGACGCCGTACTTGAGGTCGTCGTCCGTGAGCACGACCACGGCATCCGCGGTCTGCACGATCGACGACGGCGCACCCGCGGGCTTCACCGTGTCGAGCTCGGCGAGGTCGGTGTTGACGCGCGCGTAGCGGGGCGATCCGGTGCGGGTGTCCTGGTTGATCGCCCACACGCTCGGGTTGCGCACCGGAGCCTGCTTCTCGTCGAAGCCCTGCGCGACGATCGCCCCGCCCACGAGCCCCGCCGACACGAGCACGGCGATGCCGCCGCGCAGCAGCGCCCCGCGCGTCGGCCGGCGACGATCGGAGCCGGGCGGCCGCGCCATCACAGCCCGCCGATCACGATCGAGGCGACGATCGCCGCAACGCCGAGCACCACGACGACGCCCGTCACGACGACGAGTGCCACGAGGCCGCGGCGGCGCGCGGGCGGGGCGGAGAACAGCTCGTCGTCGGCCGTCGCCGCGCGCACCGGCCCCGTGCTGCGCGGCCGGGCGCGGCGGCTCTCGTGCGGCACCGTCGAGGCCACCGGCCCGCGCGGCGCGCCCGGATCGGCGGGCAGCGCGCCCGACCCGCTCACGGTCGTCCAGCCCTCCGCCGCGACCTCGAGCGGGGTCGGCATCAGGTCGAGGTCGCGCTGCACCCGCTGCAGCTCGACGACGATCTCGAGCATCGACGCCGGGCGGCGCGCCGGGTCGCGCTCCATGGTGCTGCGCAGCAGCTCCTCGAGCCGCTGCGGCACGTCCGGCCGCCCGGTCGGCGTGTATCGCGCCCGGCGGATGCGACGGATCAGGTCGTCGCGCGTGTTGCGCCCGGCCGTCTCGACCTCGAACGGCGTGCGGCCCGCGAGCAGCGTGTAGAGCGTCGCGCCGAGCGCCCAGACCTCGCTCGCGACCGTGCCCGACGTGGCGTAGTCGACGACCTCCGGCGCGCTCCACGGCACGCTCATCGCCTCCAGGTCGTCGCGGCGCGAGCTGCCGATCGCGACCGCGATGCCGAAGTCGGCGAGCACGGGCGTGCCGAACGTCGTGGTGAGGATGTTCGACGGCTTGATGTCGCGGTGCAGGATGCCCTCCCGCACGGCCGTCTCGAGCGCGCTCGCGATCTTCACCCCGGTGTGCAGCACCTCGGGCACCGGGATCGCCTCGATCCGGTAGCGCGAGCCCATCGAGCCGGGGCAGAGCTCCATGACGAGGTAGGGCCGGCCGTCCGCCGACGTGCTCGCGTCGTACACCGTGACGATCGACGGATGCGCGCCCAGCCGGGCCATCACATCCGCCTCCGACGCGAACATGCGGCGCACGTCCTCGTCGACGACGTTGTGACGCAGCACCTTCACGGCGACGGCGCGGCGCGGCATGTCCTGCTCGAACAGGAACACGTCGGCGAACCCGCCGCGGCCGAGCGCGCGGACGTGGGTCAGCCCGGCGAGCACCGGCGGGCGCTCGGGCGGTCTGCCGGCCACGCGCACCTCCCCCTGCTCCCGCTCATCCTAGGCGAGCGCCCTGCCCCCGACCGGGGGGCTGTGGATGCGACGAGGGGCCCCGCGGAGAATCCGCGGGGCCCCTCGTTCGCGCCGTGTGACGGGCGCCGGGATCAGCTGTAGCTGCCGCCCGAGTAGTCGTCCGAGCTGAAGGTGTCGAAGTCGACGAAGCTCAGGTCGGACTCGGAGAACGCGCCGTCATCCGTGAAGATGCGGTTCGGGTAGCGCTCGGCCTTGGCCTCCTCCGTGGCGTCCACGGCGATGTCGCGGTAGTGCGACAGGCCGGTGCCCGCGGGGATGAGCTTTCCGATGATGACGTTCTCCTTGAGGCCGACGAGCGGGTCGCTCTTGCCCTCCATGGCCGCCTGCGTGAGCACGCGGGTCGTCTCCTGGAACGACGCGGCGGACAGCCACGACTCGGTCGCGAGGCTGGCCTTGGTGATGCCCATGACCTCCTGGCGAGCGGATGCCGTCTTCTTGCCCTCCGAGAGCGACGCCCGGTTGATCTCGTTGTACCGCGAGCGGTCGACGAGCTCACCCGGCAGCAGGTCGGTGTCGCCGTGGTCGACGACGGTGACCTTGCGCAGCATCTGGCGCACGATGACCTCGATGTGCTTGTCGTGGATCGGCACGCCCTGCGAGCGGTAGACGCCCTGCACGCCGTCGACGAGGTGCTGCTGCACAGCGCGGACGCCGCGCACGCGCAGCACCTCCTTGGGGTCGAGGTTGCCGACGTGCAGCTGCTGGCCGAGCTCGACGTGCTGGCCGTCCTCGACGAGCAGGGTCGCGCGCTTGAGCACCGGGTACGCCACGACCTCGTCGCCGTTGTCCGGCGTGAGCAGCAGGCGACGGGCGCGGTCGGTGTCCTCGAGCGTGATCGTGCCGGCGGCCTCCGCGATCGGCGACGCGCCCTTCGGGGTGCGGGCCTCGAAGAGCTCCGTGACGCGGGGCAGACCCTGCGTGATGTCGTCCGCGCTCGCCACACCACCGGTGTGGAAGGTGCGCATCGTGAGCTGCGTGCCGGGCTCGCCGATCGACTGGGCGGCGATGATGCCGACCGCCTCGCCGATGTCGACGAGCAGGCCCGTCGCGAGCGAGCGGCCGTAGCAGACCGCGCACACGCCGACGGCGGACTCGCACGTGAGCACCGAGCGCACCTTGATGGTGCCGACGCCCGCCGCGACGAGCTTGTCGATGAGCACGTCGCCGACATCCGCCCCGGCCTCCGCGATCACCGTGCCGTTCTCGTCCACCGCGTCCGCGGCGAGCGAGCGGGCGTAGACCGAGTTCTCGACGTTCGCGTCGCGCACCCACTTGCCCGCGGCATCCTGCGTCGCGATCGGCAGGTCGAGACCCTTCGACGTGCCGCAGTCGTGCTCACGGATGATGACGTCCTGCGAGACGTCGACGAGACGACGCGTCAGGTAGCCCGAGTCGGCCGTGCGGAGCGCGGTGTCGGCGAGGCCCTTGCGCGCGCCGTGGGTCGAGATGAAGTACTCGGCCACCGTCAGGCCCTCCTTGTAGGAGTGCACGATCGGACGCGGGATGATGTCGCCCTTCGGGTTCGACACGAGGCCGCGCATACCGGCGATCTGGCGCACCTGCATCCAGTTGCCTCGGGCGCCGGACGACACCATGCGGTTGATGTTGTTCGACTGGCCGAAGTTGGCCTGCATCGCCTCGGCCACCTCGGCCGTCGCCTTGTTCCAGATCTCGATGAGCTCCTGGCGACGCTCCGGGGCGGTCGTGAGACCGAGGTCGAACTGCTCCTGCACCGTGGCGGCCTGCTGCTCGTAGCCCGCGATGATGTCCTGCTTGTTCGGCGGGGTCACGATGTCGGACAGCGCGACCGTCACGCCCGAACGGGTCGCCCAGCGGAAGCCGGCGTCCTTGATCCGGTCGAGGGTCGCGGCGACCTCCACCTTCGGGTACCGCTCCGCGAGGTCGTTGACGATCGCCGAGAGCCGGCCCTTGTCGGCGACGGCCTCGACGTACGGGTAGTCCGCCGGGAGCGTCTCGTTGAAGATCGCGCGGCCGAGCGTGGTCTCGATCAGGAGCGTGCCGCCCTGCTCGAATCCCGCTGCGTCGTCCAGCTGCGCGGCGACATCCTCGGCGAGGTACAGGTCGTCGACGCGGATCTTGACCTTCGCGTTCAGGTCGAGCGTGCCCTGGTCGAACGCCAGGATCGCCTCGGCGACGGACGCGAACGCGCGACCCTCGCCGACGGCGCCCTCCGTGAGCGTCGTGATGTGGTGCAGACCGATGATCATGTCCTGCTGCGGCAGGGTCACCGGGCGGCCGTCCGACGGCTTGAGGATGTTGTTCGACGCGAGCATGAGGATGCGGGCCTCGGCCTGCGCCTCCACGCTCAGCGGCAGGTGCACGGCCATCTGGTCACCGTCGAAGTCGGCGTTGAACGCCGCGCACACGAGCGGGTGCAGCTGGATGGCCTTGCCCTCGACGAGCTGCGGCTCGAAGGCCTGGATGCCGAGGCGGTGCAGCGTGGGCGCGCGGTTGAGCAGCACCGGACGCTCGCGGATGATCTCCTCCAGCACGTCCCAGACCTGCGGGCGCGAGCGCTCCACCATCCGCTTCGCGGACTTGATGTTCTGCGCGTGGCTCAGGTCGATGAGGCGCTTGATCACGAACGGCTTGAACAGCTCGAGGGCCATCTGCTTGGGCAGACCGCACTGGTGCAGCTTGAGCTGCGGGCCGACGATGATGACCGAGCGGCCCGAGTAGTCGACGCGCTTTCCGAGCAGGTTCTGGCGGAACCGGCCCTGCTTCCCCTTGAGCATGTCGCTCAGGGACTTCAGCGCCCGGTTGCCGGTGCCCGTGACCGGACGACCGCGACGGCCGTTGTCGAACAGCGCGTCGACGGCCTCCTGCAGCATCCGCTTCTCGTTGTTGACGATGATCTCGGGCGCGCCGAGGTCGAGCAGACGACGCAGGCGGTTGTTGCGGTTGATCACGCGACGGTAGAGGTCGTTGAGGTCGGAGGTCGCGAAGCGGCCGCCGTCGAGCTGCACCATCGGGCGCAGCTCCGGCGGGATCACGGGGACGACCTCGAGCACCATCGCGGCCGGCGAGTTGCCGGTGGCGAGGAACGAGTTCACGACGCGCAGGCGCTTGATGGCGCGGATCTTCTTCTGACCCTTGCCGTTCGCGATCTGGTCGTGCAGGATCTCGGCCTCCGCCGCGAGGTCGAAGTCCTCGAGACGGCGCTTGATCGCCTCCGCGCCCATGTAGGCCTCGAAGTACAGGCCGAAGCGGTCCTGCAGCTCGTGGAACACGGCATCCTCGGGCTTGAGCTCGCCGACCTTGAGGTTGCGGAAGTCGTCCCAGACGCGCTCGAGCTGGCCGATCTGCTCGTCGAAGGAGCGACGGATCTGGCCCATCTCCTTCTCGGCGCCGTCCTTGACGCGACGCTTCTGGTCGGCCTTGGCCCCCTCGGCCTCGAGGGCCGCGAGGTCCTCCTCGGCCTTCACGCTGCGGCGCGCGATGGCGTCGTCGCGCTGCTGCTCGAGGGTCTTGATCTCGAGGCGCACCTCGTTCTCGAGGCCCGGGAGGTCCTCGTGACGGGCCTGCTCGTCGACCGAGATGACCATGTACGCGGCGAAGTAGATGACCTTCTCGAGGTCCTTCGGCGCCATGTCGAGCAGGTAGCCGAGGCGGCTCGGCACGCCCTTGAAGTACCAGATGTGGGTCACGGGCGCGGCGAGCTCGATGTGGCCCATGCGCTCACGGCGCACGGAGGACTTGGTGACCTCCACACCGCAGCGCTCGCACACGATGCCCTTGAAGCGCACGCGCTTGTACTTGCCGCACGAGCACTCCCAGTCGCGGGACGGGCCGAAGATCTGCTCTCCGAACAGGCCGTCCTTCTCGGGCTTGAGCGTGCGGTAGTTGATGGTCTCCGGCTTCTTGACCTCGCCGTGCGACCACTTGCGGATGTCCTCGGAGGTAGCGAGGCCGATCTTGATCTCGTCAAACGCGTGAACGTCGAGCAATGTCTCTTCTTCTCTTCTCGTGATTCAGAAGTTCGTCAGTGAGCCGGGCTTCAGATCTCGTCGATCGACGAGGACTCGAAGCGGGCCGAGATGTTGATGCCGAGCTCCTCCGCCGCGCGGAAGGCCTCGTCATCCGTGTCACGCAGGTTGACGGCCGAGCCGTCGGCCGAGAGCACCTCGACGTTCAGGCACAGCGACTGCATCTCCTTGATGAGCACCTTGAAGCTCTCCGGGATGCCGGGCTCCTGGATGTTCTCGCCCTTGACGATCGCCTCGTAGACCTTGACCCGGCCGAGGATGTCGTCGGACTTGATCGTGAGGAGCTCCTGCAGGGCGTAGGCGGCGCCGTAGGCCTCGAGCGCCCACACCTCCATCTCGCCGAAGCGCTGGCCGCCGAACTGCGCCTTACCACCGAGCGGCTGCTGGGTGATCATCGAGTAGGGGCCCGTGCTGCGGGCGTGGATCTTGTCGTCCACGAGGTGGTGCAGCTTGAGGATGTACATGTAGCCGACCGACACCGGGTGCGGGAACGGCTCGCCGGAGCGGCCGTCGAACAGCTGCGCCTTGCCGGAGTTGCCGATCAGGCGCTCGCCGTCGCGGGTCTCGAGCGTCGAGTCGAGCAGACCGGCGATCTCCTCCTCGAACGCACCGTCGAACACCGGGGTCGCGACCTTCGTGCCGGGGGCGGCCTCGAAGGCGCTCTCCGGCAGCTGCGCGGCCCATTCCGGCTGCCCGTCGACCTTCCAGCCGGTCTTCGCGATCCAGCCGAGGTGCGTCTCGAGCACCTGGCCGAAGTTCATGCGACCGGGGATGCCGAGCGGGTTCAGGATGACGTCGACCGGGGTGCCGTCCGCGAGGAACGGCATGTCCTCGACGGGCAGGATCTTCGAGATGACGCCCTTGTTGCCGTGACGGCCGGCGAGCTTGTCGCCCGCGGTGATCTTGCGCTTCTGGGCGATGTACACGACCACGCGCTGGTTGACGCCCGAGCCGAGCTCGTCGTCGTTCTCCGCGGAGAACTCCTTGACCGCGATGATCGTGCCCTCTTCGCCGTGCGGCACCTTGAGCGACGTGTCGCGCACCTCGCGGCTCTTCTCGTTGAAGATCGCGCGCAGCAGGCGCTCCTCGGCGGAGAGCTCGGTCTCGCCCTTCGGCGTGACCTTGCCGACCAGGATGTCGCCGGGGCGCACCTCGGCGCCGATGCGGATGATGCCGCGCTCGTCGAGGTCGGCGAGCAGCTCCGGGCTCACGTTGGGGAGGTCACGGGTGATCTCCTCCTTGCCGAGTTTGGTGTCGCGCGCGTCGACCTCGTACTCCTCGATGTGGATCGACGAGAGCACGTCGTCCTTCACGAGGTTCTGGCTGAGGATGATCGCGTCCTCGTAGTTGAGGCCCTCCCACGGCATGAACGCCACGAGCAGGTTCTTGCCGAGCGCGAGCTCGCCGTTCTCCGTCGCGGGGCCGTCGGCGATGACCTCGCCGGCCTCGATCCGGTCGCCGGTGTTCACGATGACGCGGTGGTTGTAGCTCGTGCCCTGGTTGGAGCGGTCGAACTTGCGCAGGTAGTAGTCCTGCGTGCCGCCCTCGTCCAGCTGGATGGTCACGACATCCGCGCTCACCTCGGAGACGACGCCGGCCCTGTCGGCGGTGACGACGTCACCCGCGTCGATGGCGGCGTAGCCCTCCATGCCGGTGCCGACGAGCGGCGACTCGGAACGGAGCAGCGGCACGGCCTGGCGCTGCATGTTGGCGCCCATGAGCGCGCGGTTCGCGTCGTCGTGCTCGAGGAAGGGGATGAGCGAGGTCGCGACCGACACCATCTGGCGCGGCGAGACGTCCATGTAGCCGATGAGCTCGGTCGGCACGAGGTCGACCTCGTCGCCCTTGCGGCGGGCGAGCACGCGGTCCTCGGCGAAGCGCTTGTCGTCGGTGAGCGGCGCGTTGGCCTGGGCGACGATGAAGTCGTCCTCCTCGCTCGCCGTCAGGTACTCGATCCGGTCGGTGACCTTGCCGTCGACGACCTTGCGGTACGGCGTCTCGATGAAGCCGAACGCGTTGATACGCGCGAACGACGCGAGCGAGCCGATGAGGCCGATGTTCGGGCCCTCCGGAGTCTCGATCGGGCACATCCGGCCGTAGTGCGAGGGGTGCACGTCGCGCACCTCGACGCCCGCGCGCTCGCGGCTCAGCCCGCCGGGGCCGAGCGCGCTCAGGCGACGCTTGTGCGTCAGGCCCGCGAGCGGGTTGTTCTGGTCCATGAACTGCGACAGCTGGCTCGTTCCGAAGAACTCCTTGATCGCGGCGACGACCGGACGCACGTTGATGAGCGTCTGCGGCGTGATCGCCTCGATGTCCTGCGTCGTCATGCGCTCGCGCACCACGCGCTCCATGCGCGACAGTCCGGTGCGCACCTGGTTCTGGATGAGCTCGCCGACCGCGCGGATGCGGCGGTTGCCGAAGTGGTCGATGTCGTCGACGTCGAGGCGGATGTCGACGGGCTTGCCGTCGCGCACACCGTCGATCGCGTAGACGCGGTCGCCGATCTCGCGCACCGCCGGGCTCGACGTGTCGTGCAGCGCGACGAGGTACTTGATGGTCGCGATGATGTCGTCGACCGTGAGCACCGAGTCGCTCAGCGGCGCGTCGATGCCGAGCTTGCGGTTGATCTTGTAGCGGCCGACCTTCGCGAGGTCGTAGCGCTTCGGGTTGAAGTAGAAGTTGTCGAGCAGCGCACGCGCGGCCTCGGCGGCGACCTGCTCGCCCGGACGGAGCTTGCGGTAGATGTCCTTGAGGGCCTCCTCCTTGGTGAGGATGGCATCCTTCTCGAGGGTCGCGGCGATCGACGGGAAGCCCTGGAACTTCTCCAGGATGTCCTCGCTCGTCAGGCCCAGGGCCTTGAGGAACACGGTGACGCTCTGCTTGCGCTTGCGGTCGATGCGCACGCCGACCTGGTCGCGCTTGTCGATCTCGAACTCGAGCCAGGCACCGCGGCTCGGGATGATGCGCGCGGAGAAGATGTCCTTGTCGGAGAGCTTCTCGGCGGCCTTGTCGAAGTAGACGCCGGGCGAACGGACGAGCTGCGACACGACGACGCGCTCGGTGCCGTTGATGATGAAGGTGCCCTTCTCGGTCATGAGCGGGAAGTCGCCCATGAAGACCGTCTGGGTCTTGATCTCACCGGTGAGGTGGTTCATGAACTCGGCGTTCACGTAGAGCGGGGCGGCGAACGTCTTGCCGCGCTCCTTGCACTCGCCGATGGAGTACTTCGGCTCTTCGAGCTCGGGCTCCGAGAACGACAGCTGCATCGTCTCGCCGAGGTCCTCGATCGGGCTGATCTCCTCGAAGATCTCCTCGAGCCCGGAGCGCGTCGCGAGGTCGGTGCGGCCGGCGGCCTCACCCTCGGCGACGCGGTTCTTCCAGGTGTCGTTGCCGACGAGCCAGTCGAAGCTCTCGGTCTGCAGCGCGAGGAGGTCGGGGACGGTCAGCGTGTCGCTGATCTTCGCGAACGAGAGCCGCGAGTGGGCCCTGCCGTTCTTGGGGGACGTGGAGTTGGTGGACGCATTGCGCGCAGCAGCCAAGGAAAACTACCTCCGTGTGGATCCGTGCCAGGCGCACGGATCGGAATTCGGCATCGAGGGATCGCTCACCAGCGGCCCGTCTCGGGCCGTCCCCGCCGCTATACTCGGGGGGCGCAGCTCGTCCGCAATATGACAGCCGCGACCACCTGGGAGCGCAAGGAATCAGTATAGCCCTACTTTGCGCCGCGTGTCGAGCCCGATCTTGACCGCATCCGCGGTATGGGCTATGTTCCGGCGCTGCCGCGCTGCGGCGCTCCCGCCCTGCCGTGCTGCGGCGCTCCCGCCCTGCGGCGCTCCCGCCCTGCCGCCCGCTCGTGCTTGCTGCCGCCCACAACGGATTTCACGGAGTCTCGCGGTGCAATCCCCACGGCGTGCGGGCAGTAGCGGATCGGTCATGCGCAAGTCCGTGAAATCCGTTGCGGGGCGGGCGACCTCACCAGTCCCGGTCGGATTCGATCCGGATCCAGCTCGCCGACGGCACGCGGACGCGACGCCGCTCAAGCACGACGGTGCGCACGGTCGCCGCGAGGTTGGCGACGAGCGCGACGCGGCGACGCACGGATGACGGCTCCTGTGCCGCGATCAGCCACACGTCGCGGTCGACCTGGCCGCTCGGTTCGAGCAGCTGCCAGCCTGAGATCTCGCGTAGCGCGGCGAGCGCCGCCGCCACGGGCGCATCGCCGTCCTCGTCCCGCACGCCCCGAGGGCCCGTCGTCTCGAAGTAGGCAATGCTTGCCGCGCCCGCGCCCGCGAGGGAGGCCGCACTGCCGATCGTCCACGCCGCGAGGGCCGGTGCCCACTGTCGCGCGTCGATGTCAGTGGACCCCGGCGGACTTCCTGCGAACGGCCCTGCCACGACAGGGGGCAGTGGCTCGGTGGCGATAAACCGCGGAAGCAGGGTCACGGGACCGACGTGCACCGCCGCGCCCTTCGCGATCCGGGCCGCCTCGCCGGTCACAGTCCCCTGCACCGCAAGGGACTCGACCAGCTGGGCTCGGCTTCGCTCGTGCACCTGCGGAGAGGCACCGAACGTCATCGCGACATCCTCCGGCACGGCCCCGACCGGCAGGCGATTGAGTTCCGCGAAGTGCCCGCGCGTGCCGGCGATCAGCTCCACGTCGAGCGCGCGTCGGCGCACGAACCCCTGCAGCGCTGCCCAGAGAGCGGGCTCGGTCGCGTGCGTTCGCGCCGAGAAGACACCCACCCGCACGACCCCCTGAGCGGGAAGTTCGGCCACGGCGCGTTCGACGTGAGACGCGTCGTCCGCGACGATGCGCACGTCGAGCGGTGCCCCATTTGCCTCCCCGGTGGCGCGTTCAAGCGCGCCGCGAACACTGTCCGCCCGCGCGTCGACTTCAACGAGAACGAAGTCGAGCTGCGGGGTCGACGCGGGACTGGCGCGTCGCGACCAGCCGTGTCCTGACCAGTGGGTGGTGGTGGCAATGCCTATCGCCGGAACTGGGCGGTCCGTCGGCTGGAACCGCACGATCGGCGGTTCGGGAGGCGAGGCAGCGAGCCGCGTTGCCCGTTCCGCGGAGGGCGCCGGCTCGCTCGCCAGCACCAACGACTGGTGCACGGTCGTCCCGGCTCGCTGCATCACTGGCGCGGGACGCTCGAGCGGAGTCGAGTACGTCTTGAACGACGCGTCAGTCCAGTTGCGTTGATCTTCCATCTCGAAGACGTCGCCATCGAATCGCAGGCGGTGCTCGCGATTGCCGACTCGCCACGTCAGTCCGCTGATGTCGCGGGCGGGCTGATCGGGGGCGACGTGCACCGGGAACGCGGTCTCGGTCGTTGCTCCGCTCGGATGCCGAACCCGCAGTGGCGAACCCGCCACGGTGAGCGGATGGAGGGCGACGAGTCCGATCCGATTGCGATCGAAATCGACGTGGTTCTCGAGCTCGAGGTCCACGTGCAACTCGGCTCCTGCATCCCGTGCGGCGAGGGTTCCGCTGATGTCGGCGCCGAGACCGACCATCGTGAGCCGAAGTGTCATTCGCGCTGGTCGGCGCTCCACCTCCATCACGGTGACCGGAACCGTAGACCACCGCCGGTCGCGAGCCGCCGCGCGAACGGAGCGCAGCACCACCGTGCCATCGAGGGCGATGTTCGCGAGTTCGTCGCCTCGGACCTCGATCGACCAGCGACCGCTGCTCCAGCGCCACCCGGATGGTTCGTCGTCACCCCACCCCGTAGCCCCACGTGCGGGAGCGAGTCGCTCTTCCCCCGACGTCACAGGGTCGTCGATCCGCCGTTGATCTCGAAGAGTCCGCCCGTGCTGAATCCGGATTCGTCGCTGGCGAGATAGACCATGATTCCCTCGACGTCGGAGGCGACACCCGCGCGCCCCATCGGAATGGCGTCGATGAGGCTGGCACGGGCTGCCGGATCGTGCGCGAGCGTATCGACGAGCGGTGTCTCGGTGTACGCGGGAACGACCGCGTTCACCCGGATGCCGGACCGCGCGTACGCGGCCGCGACCGTGCGGGTCAGCCCGTGAATGCCCGCTTTCGAGACCGAGTACGCGGTGAAGTCGGCGCCGCCGCCCCGGATCCCGGTCGGACTGCCGGTGAGAATCACCGAGCCGCCATGTCCCGCGAGCATCGCTCGCACCGCGTGTTTGACCGTGAGGAAGGTGCCCGTCAGATTGATGTCGAGCGTCCGTCGCCAGACCGCGAGGTCCAGTTCGGCTGCGGGCGCATCCTGGCCGAAGAGCTGCACGCCGGCGTTCGCAACGACGATGTCGGGCGACCAGCCCGCACGGACGAGCTCCCCGAAGACCCGCTCGATCGCACTCTCGTCGGCGATGTCCATCTCCAGCCACCGGCGGTCGGCAGTGGACCCCGCGGCAGCGCGCACTCTGCGGACATCGATGTCCGCGTAGACGACACGCGCTCCCTCGGCGGCGAACCGATCGGCGACGACGCGGCCGATGCCGCTTGCGGCGCCGGTGACGAGAGCGGTGTGACCGCTGAGACGCTCGGACATGGGCGAACCAATCAGAAGAGGGTGGGGGTGGTATGCCATCATATGTCTAGATCGAGAGGGTTCCCGTGCGTGTGCTCATCATTGGCGGTGCTGGCCTGATCGGCTGGGCGGTGGGCCGCGACCTCGCGCTCGCCGGTCACGGCGTCACGGCGCTCACTCGTACGGCGACCGTGCCTCTCGCGGCTCACGTCGCGCGGCGGCTGGGCGATCGGGACGAGCCAGGCGTGCTGGGAGGGATCGCCCGGGAGGGATGGGATGCCGTGGTCGACTTGGTCTGCTTCTCGCCAGCGCAGGCGGAGCGGTCCATCGCGGCGTTCCGCGGAAACACGTTGCGCTACGTGATGTGCAGCACCGTCGATGTGTACCGGAAGGATGCGGTGGCCCTCCCGATCGCCGAGACCGCCCCCCGCAACCCATCGCCCCGGTTTCCGTACGCGTTCGGCAAGGCCCGCTCGGAGGAGGTGCTCGAGAACGCTGCGGAGCGAGGGCTTTTCGATCTGACAGTGGTGCGCCCGGCAGCCACATACTAGAACACCGCGGTCGCGCCGCTCGGGAGCTACCAGCTCTACATCGAGCGCCTTCGGGCGGGACTGCCGATCGTGCTCCACGGTGATGGCTCGTCCATCTGGTCGGCACTGCACCGCGACGACCTGGCCCGCGCGTTCGTCGGAGCCGTCGAGACGCGCTCCACCAATCGCGCCTACAACGCCGCAAGCGACGAGCTCTACTCGTGGAATCGGTATTGGCGGATCGTGGCGCAGGCCGTCGGGGTCGAGGACCCGCGCATCGTGCACATCCCCACGGACGTGATTGCCCGGCTCTCCGCCGACGGGGCCCCGTGGTGCGTGCAGAACTTCCAGTACAGCAACGTTTTCGACACCACCGCTGCGCACCGCGACCTCGGCTTCGATCCGACCATCGACTGGCCCACCGGCGCGGCGGGTCTCGACACCGAATTCGTGACGCCCGTCAGTGCGACCGTACGTGCGGACCTCGAATCGATACTCGCGCGCTGGCACGCGGCGACCGACGAGCTCCCCCGCTGACCACTGCCGACTCGGGTACCGCCCCGCGCGAACCGGCTTCACTCGGGCGCGACCACGACGCGCACGGTGACGATCTCGAACGGGCGGACGGTCACGTCCACACCCGCGGTATCGGCGAGCACGAGATCCTCGAGCGGCCGCTCGAGGAGGTCCGCGCGGACGATCCGCTCGATCGGAACGTCGAGGCGCACGCACGCGGCCGCTCGAGCGCCCTCGGACTCGTAGAGGCGGACGATGAGATCCCCGCTGCCATCGTGCGCGAGTTTGACCGCCTCGACGAGCACTGAACTCGACGCTCCGTGGCGATCCGTGATCTTCACCAGGGATGCCACCGGTTCGGCCCCGAGCACGATCCGCTCCTGCAGGTTGAGCCGGTAACCCTCCTCGATCGCCTCACGCACCCCGGCATCGGGTCTGATCGCTACGGACATGCGGTGCACGCCCTGGTCGGCTTCGGGATCGGGATAGAGGGGCGCACGCACCAGAGACAGCCCGACGACCGTGAGTCGACCGCCGCCGGGTCGCGATCGCGTCGTGACGTCGTACCCATAGGTCGAGTCGTTCGCGATGGCTACGCCATAGCCCTGCTCGCCTACATGCACCCAGCGATGAGCGCACACTTCGAACCGTGCCGCATCCCACGACGTGTTGCGGTGCGTCGGCCGACGCACGTATCCGAACTGGGTCTCCGCTGCGACCGTCTCGGTCGAGATGTCGAGCGGTACCTCGAGCTTGAGCAGCGACTGGCGTTCGCGCCAGTCGATAGCGATGTCGAGGTCGAGTGCGTCCGCGTCGCCGCGGAGCGTGAGGCGGACGGTCAGCGCGGATCGCCCTCCGATGCGGCCGGTGACCGATACGGTGACCGCGTGCTCGTCACGCTCGACCCGACGAGCCGAGCCGACGCCGAACTCCGCGCGGCTCTGCCGGAAGTGCTCGTCGATGTCCCACGCGTCCCACTGGTTGGGAACATCGCGATGCACGACGAACACGGCAGCCGGAGTCTGCGGTGCGATGGCATCACGGCCGGTTCGATGGTCGACGAGCGAGACGATTCCGCCGATCTCATCGATCGCTGCGCGGATGCGGCCGTTGTCGAGGACGACCAGGCCGTCCTCATCCTCGACGGCCGTGACCCGGCGACGCGAGCCCGGAAGCGCAACGGGCCCGATCCCGAGCTCCGGCACGCCCAAACGAAGGCGCGGACCGGCGTTCACCCCCAGAGCAACGTGCCCCGTCCCGACGAGCACGCGCAACGCGGATTCGATGAGCCTCTCGGCCCGGGCGGCGACGTCGGCGTAGTGCTCCTCGGCATCCTGGTACACCCACGCGATCGACGATCCCGGCAGGATGTCGTGGAACTGCAGGAGGAGAACGTTCTGCCACAGCGCACGAAGCTCCTCGGCCGGATACGGAACTCCACGACGCAGTGTCGCGCTCGTGCACCACAACTCGGCCTCGCGGAGCAGGTGTTCGCTGCGCCGATTGCCCTGCTTCGCCCGCAACTGCGACGTGAAAATCCCCCGATGCAGTTCGAGGTACATCTCGCCGCTCCAGACGGGCGGGCGCGGGTACTCCGCCTCGGCGCGCCGGAAGAATTCCTCCGGGGTTCCCAGCGTGACGCGAGGAGATCCCTCCAGCGAACGGGCTCGTGCCGCGTTCGCGAGCATCTCGCGCGTGGGCCCGCCGCCGCCGTCCCCCCAGCCGAACGGCGCGAGCGACACGGAGCCGCGTCCGTGCTCCCGGTAGCCGCGCTCGGCGTGCGCGAGCTCGCGGGCCGAGAGGTCCGAGTTGTAGGTATCGACCGGCGGGAAGTGAGTGAACACCCGGCTACCGTCGATGCCCTCCCAGTGGAAGGTGTGGTGCGGCATCCGGTTGGTCTGGTTCCAGGAGAGCTTCTGCGTCAAGAAGTAGCGCGCTCCCGACCCCCGCGCGATCTGCGGAAGAGCGCCGGAGTACCCGAACGAGTCGGGCAGCCACACCACGGTCGTGTCGATCCCGAACTCGTCGCGGAAGAAGGTGCTGCCCTCGAGGAACTGCCGCACCATCGACTCCCCGCCGGGCATCATCGTGTCGGCTTCGACCCACATCCCCCCGACTGGCACGAACTCACCCCGCGCGACAGCGGCTCTGATGCGCTCGAAGAGCTCCGGGTAGCGCTCTTTGATCCAGGCGTACTGCTGCGCCGATGACGCGGCGAAGCGGAAGTCCGGATGCTGGCGCGCGAGCGCGAGCACGTTGGAAAAGGTGCGCGCGACCTTGCGCACGGTCTCCCGGAGCGGCCACAGCCACGCGGAATCGATATGCGCATGCCCCACCGCCACGACCTCGTGCGAACTCGGCCAGGCCGGCGACGCGAGTGTCGGTGCGAGCACCGCGCGGCCCGCGCCCGCCGTGCTTCCGACGTCGAACGGGTCGACGACGTCCACCATCCGGTCGAGCGCGCGAACGATGTCGGCGCGCCGGGGCGTGTGCTCGCTGAGTTCGCGAGCGAGCGCGAGCAGCACGCGAACATCCTGCACGAGCTCCCAGGCCATGCGATCTCTCAGCACGAGCTCTGCGCGGCGCAGCGCATACAGCGGTTGCGTACCGGCCGTGCTCTTGAGCCCGAGTGGTGTCGGCACGAAGCTGTAGTCCATTGTCACGTCGGGATTCGCCGCCGCCTCTATGAACAGGTGTACCGCGCGGGCATCCGGGTCGTCGAGGAGCGTGAGAGGAACGGCGTTGTTGCGCGGCGCCAGCCCTTTGACGATCCGGCCGACGCGCGTGTAGACGAGACCCTCGGCCTGGAATCCGGGGCGGTGGCCGAATCCGAGATCGACCACCAGCTCGATCGCCGTGACTTCATCGTCGCGCCATTCGGCTGGGACCTGCGCCCGGAGGTCGAACCAGACGGTGTCCCATGGCGCGCCCCACGGCTCACCGACTTCGAACGGGACGAACGGGGCCGACGGCACGTCGGCGAACGGTACGGGCTCACCGCCCACGGTCCAGGCCGCGAGCGTCACACCGGCGGAGTCGCGCTCGCACGCGGGCACGAGCACCTCACGGAGAAAGCGCTCCACACGGCCGAAGACGAGCTCAGTGTCGTCATGCATGCACGGGATCCGCAGGCATCGGCTCGATCAGGGCCCGCAGCACCGCGACGCCGCTCCGAGCCCAAGCGGACTCGGTGCGCCACAGCCTCTCCGGGGAGGCGTCGGGTGCAAGCCACGACTCGATGACGATCGAGATCCGAGAGCCCGCTCCTCCGACGGCGGCTACGAGGGCGGGGACGTCGAGCATGCCCTCACCGAGCGCGGTTCCCTCGACCACGAGCCCCAGGCCGTGGTCGGCACGGCGAATGCGGAAGTCCTTCGCGTGCACCATGACCGCGTGCGGTGCGAGCGCCGCGATCACGCGACCAGGTTCCTCCGGCACCGCGAAGGAATTGACCGTGTCGAGGCAGACTCCGACGCGCGACGATCCGACCGCGACGACGATGTCCCTCAGGCGTCCAACGGAGAGACGGTCGTGATTCTCGATCGCGAGGGTCACACCTGCCTGTTCAAGCCTCGGCACCGCGGCCCGGAGGAGCGCGATGGCGGTCAGCGAATCGGGCTGGTCCGCGCCGCGATCGAGCACCGTCCGCAGCGTGCGCGCCCCCACCAGGGTCGCTCGCTTCAGTGCGTCCTCGAGGTCCGTCGCTCGAATACCGCGGGTGCCGACCTCGATCGCCAGGTCCAGCGTCTCTGCTCTTCTACGAAGCGAGTCGAGTCGCTCGGGAACGGCGGCGAAGAAGGCCGGCAGGTCCGCGATCTGGAGCACGTCGGCGCCGATCGCGCTCGCCTCCTCGAGCAGTCCGTCAAGCCCGAATGAAGGCCGGGGATGCGCACCAGTCATCCCGAGGCTCCATGGATAGCTGTAGCTCGAGACACCGACGCGCATCAGTCGTCGCCGCCCGTGATCGCCCGAACACTCTCGAGGATCGCTTCCGGCTCGAAGATGCGGTACCAATCGTCCCGGACGATCTGCCCTCGCGCTTTGGCGAGCGCGAGTTGCGCGCCATCGGACAGCTTCCAGTCGAGCTGGCCGAAGAGCAGGGCGATTCCGATCTGCAGATGACCCATGCAGAAGTCGTGTGCCGCTGCCTCGGGCACTCCGGCCGCGATCACCCGGTCCAGTCCCTCGCGGATGAGGGCGATGCACCCGTTGGTGAGCGTCTCGCTCAGCGCTGGTTCGAGCATCGCCATCTGCTCCACCGTGATCCGATGGGCTGCCGACACCGGCGCGAACATCTCGATGACGACCCGCTCCACGAGTGCGGTCGGCTCCTCCGGTCCCCAGGCGTGCGCGAATACCACTGCCTGTTGAGCCAGTCCGCCACCCCAGTAGTCAGCCCGCTGCTCGGCGCGCGGCTCGGCCAGCAGGCTGTACAACGGCGGATGAGTCGGATGGGTCACGAAGCAGCTGACGTCGGGCCGCGGAGCGATTCGGCCAGCCGCGATAGCCGCCGGGTCGAGGAAGAGCACGCTGGTGCCGACACCGAGCTTGGGCACGATGTCGGCCGCGACGTGACGGACGATCGCGTCGGGAACCGCGAAGATCACGACATCCGACCCGACTACGGCGTCCTCTGCTGACGCAAGCTGAATGCCGAGGCCGAGGCTCTCGAGACGAAGTCGACCGCTTTCGCCAGGCTCGACATATCGCAGTTCGAAGCCCCTCTCGCGCAAAGGTGCGGCAATACGCCGACCCATGTTGCCTCCGGCTCCGAGAATGGTGATGACGGTCACGATGGTCGTTCCTTTCGAGTGGCTCAGTCGCGTCGACTCAGCACGTAGAGCAGGTCTCCCGTGGTATCGGGTTGACCGAAGGTCGTCACGCGATCGGCAACGCTGCGTTCGACGTGATCACGGCGCCCTGCCGCGAGGTCCCAGACCTCGAGTGCATGGCCGCCAAAGTCGCCGCGGACGCGCACGCGGAACGGTTCGGGCACATAGATCGCCGCGATCGCTGAATCGACGCTCATCCCGAACCGCGCTCCCGTTCGGTCGTCGACGAGCGCAGCGTCGGCAGAGCGCAGCCGGTGGAGTCCGTGGCCCTCCACGATCGTGCGCAGCAGGCCCACGTCCCACGCTCCGGGGAGTTCGAGCGCTCGCTGGGCCGGCAAGGGTATGCCGGAGAAGTCCTCGCCGTTGAAGGCGTCGCCGAGGCGGTGCCAGGACCAGGATCCGTGTGCGCCGTATCCCAACCCGGCGACCGCGCCACCGAGCACTCCCGTCCATGACGCGCGGCGCACGGTGCGAGCGGTGTGCCGGAAGGTCCCTCCGCCGTAGCCGTGCGCCTCGTAGGGCGGTTCCATGCTCACCACCGGGCGCGTGGGTTTCAGGTCCGCATACTCGCGAGCCATCGCAACCGCACGGTCCTGCCATCCGACATCGTGACCCGCCTGATAGGAGTAGTAGTCGATGTCGTCCGACACGGCGATGCTCGCGGGGAGCGACGTCGACGGCGTTGTGTGCCACGTGATGAGCGCGGTCGGTGCGAGCGAGCGGATGCGGGATGCCGCGCGTTCGTAGCGCGCAATGGCCGATTCCGATCTCAAGGACTCGTCTCCGCTTACGCAGAAGATGGCCCCTGAGCGTGCGAACTCGGCGACTGCCCGCTCGACTACGGCATCCGTCTGCGCATCGTTCAGCACGGCCCACGGCGTGCGGTCGGCGCCCCACGTGCCCGGGGCGTAGTTGCACCAGAGCACGACGAGCACGGTGGTGATGCCCTGCTCCGCAGCCCGACGCACCATCCGGCCAGCACGCACCCAGTACTCCTCGTTCAGCCGATCGAGGTCCCACCCGCCTTCCGCGTCGACGGCGAACGGCGCCCGCGCGTCGCGCGAGAGCGAACGGTCGTGTGGGATCGGCAGCACGCTCACGTTGACGGCGGTGAAACCCTGCCGACGCCGCAGGCGAATCGCGTCGTCCCATTCGTGCTCCGTCATCCGGGAGAACGCGGCCCAGAGAGTGTCGGCGAGCAGGAACGTGCGCTCGCCGTCGCGTTCGAACCACGGACCATCTGGCGACACGCGCCAGTGCGGCACTGTCGATCCGGCCATCGTTTCCTCCATCAGCTCTTGACCGCCCCGGCGAAAGCGCCCGAAACGAACGAGCGCTGGAAAAGCAGGTACACGATGAGCACGGGAACGACCGACATGATGATGAAGGCGTTGAGCGGCCCGAAGTTCGTCGAGTACTGAGTGCTGAATCCCTGCACCGCGAGCGGGATGGTCCAATTCGACTGGCTCTGCAACAGGGTCTGCGCGATCGCGTACTCGTTCCACGTGGCGACGAAGTCGAGGATGAATAGTGCACCCAGAGCCGGCACGGCCAGCGGCAGGCAGATCCTCCAGAAGATGCGGAACGTCGACGCGCCATCGAGACGCGCGGCCTCCTCGAGCTCGACGGGGATGGCTGAGAAGAACCCGTGCAGGATGAATATCTGGTACGGGATGCCGAACGCCAGATACGGCAGAACCAGTCCCGCCAGCGAATTCAGCAGGCCGAGGTTGAGCATCTCCGTGAAGAGCGGAGACAGGGCGATCTGCACCGGCACCATCGACCCGACCACGATCACCGCCAGCAGCACGCGCGACCCTCGGAACGGCAGGCGGCTGAGCGCGAACGCTGCCGCGCTCGCGACAGCGAGCCCGATCGGCACCTTGACGAGCGCGACGATGAGGCTATTGACCGCCGTCGTGGCCAGCCGCCCGGTGCGCGCGGCATCCGCGTAGTTCGCCACATGCCACTCCGAAGGCGGTAGCCACGGCGCCGACGCGGCCGCGTCGGCGTTCGCCTTGAACGACGTGAAGACCATGACGAGGAACGGAATGCTCCACACGATGAGCGCGAGCAGCAGTGCGACCCAGAGCCCCGCCCGGAACCAGTCGGGCCGGGCTCGGCGCCGCACGCCCGAGCGCACCGACGGAATCGAACTCGACATCACACCGCTCACTTGTTGTCCCTCAGGCTCCACACGAGATACGGGACGACCAGGGAGAGGGAGATGACGAGCAGCACGACGGCCACCGCGCTTCCCATCCCGACGTTGTGGTTCTGGAACGACTGCGTCACCGACCAGAGCGCAAGCACCTGCGTGGACTGCACGGGCCCACCCCCCGTCATGCCGACGACGAGGTCGTAGACCTTGAGCGAATTGATGACCGTCAGGACGACCACGACGGCCGTCGTTGGCCGGAGCGCGGGCAGCGTCACGTTGCGGAAGACGTGCCAGGCGTTGGCGCCGTCGACGCGTGCGGAGTCAACGAGTTCCTGCTGCACCTGCTGCAGGCCGGCGAGGAACAGCACCAGTCCGAATCCGACCGCCTGCCAAATGGATGCGGCGAAGATCGAATAGATGGCGATCGACGGGTCGCCCAGCCACTCGTGCGCCAGGCCACCGAGACCGACGTGGTCGAGCAGTTGATTGAGCGCGCCCATCGTCGGGTTGTAGATCCACCGCCAGACGGCGGCAACCGTGATCGACGCGAACACCGCGGGCATGTAGAAGATCGAGCGGAATACGTTTCGCCCCACCATCCGACGATTGAGCGCGAGAGCCAGCACGAGGCTGAGCAGCATGGGAACGAGCAAGGAGAGCGCAACCCACAGAACCGAGTTGAGCATCGCGCGCCAGAAGACGGGGTCCGCCGTGAACAGACGCACGTAGTTGTCCACTCCCACGAAGTCCTGTGGCCGCGTTCGGAAGCCTGACCACGAGAAGAAGGAGAGACGCACAGTGTCGACGAGCGGGTAGAGCACGAATCCGACGTAGAGGACGAGCGCCGGCACCAGGTACGGCACGGCGAGCATGCCGTTGCGCGCATCCGGGCGGTACGAGCTCGGCGCACCGCGCCGAGGGGAGAGGGTTGTCACCATTGACCTCCATGACGGGTGGGGGGCCGGGGCCGGCCCCCCACGGACGTCAGTGTTACTGCCGCTGCGCTACTTCGCGCTGCCGTCGATGAATGTCTGGAGTTGTGCGCCCGCGTCAGCAGGAGCGATCTCCCCCGTCAGCACCGCGTTCTGGATGCGCCAGTACTCCGTCGTCACTTCGCCCGACAGACTCTGGTCGGCGGGGTTGTAGACGCCGTCAGCCTCGGTGAAGAACGGCTCCCAGAGTGCGTCGAGCGGATTGTCCGTACCGGCCGCGACCTCCTTGTTGGCGGAGAGGGAAGCCCAGGTGCCCACGCTGTCCTTCTGGATCGGAGTCGACGTCACGAAATCGAGGAACGTCGCCGCAAGATCCTTCTTGGTGCTGGCGTCGTTCACGTAGAGCGCCTCACCGAAGCCCGAGAGCCGACCGGTTCCCGTGGGGAACCGGAAGATGCCGAGCTCGTTCGGATCCATGCCGTTCTCGACGACCGTGCCGTCGAACCAGGTGCCCTCGATCGCCATGGCCGCGTCGCCGCTGAAGAAGAGCAGCGAGGAGTCGTCGTTACTCATGCTGAGGTAGCCATCGTTGAAGTATTTGTCGCCCCAGGTCTTGAGCTGCTCGTAGGAGGCGGTCACGCAGGTCTCGTCGGCCCAGGAGGCGGAGCCCGAGAAGAGCGCCGTGGCCGTCGTTGCGCCGCACTCCGTCTCGACGAGCGAGTCGAGCAGCCGCATGATGTGCCAGTTCACCGTGCCCCCGACTTCGATCGGCGTGACGCCAGCGTCGACCAGAGCGTCCGCGTCGGCGATCAGTTCGTCGTACGTCGTCGGCTCGGTCGCGATGCCGGCCTTCTTGAAGAGGGTCTTGTTGTAGTACACGGCCATCGCCTGCCGCGTCCACGGCACACCGTGATGGCCGCCGTACTGCGTGATGCCCGCGAGTGCAGCGGATGTGAAGCGGTCGTCCCAGTCGTACTTGTTGTAGTACGACGTCAGGTCCGCGCTCAGGCCCGCATCCACGAGCTCCCCAGCGAGGCCCGAGCCCTCCCAGTAGAAGTAGACATCGGGTCCGACACCGGTGCCGGCGACTTGACGCAACGCGTCCTTGTGCGCGTCGATCGATCGCTGCTCGAGATCGACCGTGACCCCGGGATGCGCGTCCTCGAACCGCTGAATCATGTCTTCGAGCACGGGCAGCTGCTCGTCACCCTGGGTCACCGTCCAGAAGACGAGCGTCTTGTCGTCGTTCGCCCCCGCAGCCGAGCATCCGCTCAGCCCGACGGCGAGGACGACGGCGGCGGTCGCCGTCGCGAGAAATTTCCTGAGCATCATTGCCTCCATGGAAAACAGAGCCATGCCATCGTCTGATGATATGGCATACCAAAGTATGGCGAGAGGGGCACGTCGACGTCAAGCCTGAGCTATGAGGCCGTCGCTCCGCCTGCCTCGATCGCACGCGCGAGCGCCCGACGCGAGTCCTCGAGGTGCTCCCGCATCGCCGCCACGGCGGCCGATTCGTCGCGTGCAGTGAGCGCGCGGGCGATGCGGCGATGTGCCTCGAGCGCGATCTCGCCTCGCCCAGGGGCATTGAGCGTCGCGCGCCGAATTCGATAGAGCACGGTGCCGAGCGAGTCGACGAGAAGCGGGAACAGAGGGTTGTCGGACGCTTCCGCGATCGCACGGTGGAAGGCGACGTCGGCAGCCGAGGCCGCGCCCGCGTCGTCGAGGACATCCGCCATGGACTCACACACGTCGGCGATCCGCCTGAGCTGATCGTCGGTGGCGCGTCGCGCGGCGAGCGCCACCATCCGAACCTCGAGAGTCTCTCGCACCTCGAAGATGCGATCGGGGTCGATCTCGTCGCGTTGAGAGACATAGAGGTCGAACGACTCGCGCACGTGCGACTCATCGACGTCCGCGACGATGACCCCGTAGCCGGTTACGACCTGCAACACGCCTTTCGCTGCCAGATGACGCGTCGCTTCGCGGATCACTGTGCGTGACACGCCGAAGCGCTCGCCGAGTTCACGCTCGGATGGAATCCGCGTTCCCGGCTCGAGCCCGCTGCGGCGGATGGCATCCACGAGCTGCCCGCTGACATCCTGATACAGGCTTCCTGGTCGTGAGACCGCGGTGATGTCCAACTCTCCTCGGGCCATGTGCGTCGCTCCTCTTGGCATGCCAGATGACAATCGTATGGCGTACGCAGCAACTCGCCTATATGTCGGAGACCACGACCAGCGCGCGCCCATGGATCGTGCGTCCCGCGACCGCCAGTAGGGCGTCGCTCGCACCCTCCAGAGGGACCCGGAGTTGGATCGTATTGACGAGCGCGGCGGCGTGCGAACGCACCAGATCGATGGCCGCCGGGAACATTCCCACGCTGTTCCGAGCTCCGACGACAGCAAGCTCTCGGCGGGAGAAGTCGGCGACCGGCACATCGAGCGCGTCCTCGGAGATGCCGACGACGACGATCAGTCCGGCGGGCCGGACGACCTCCGCCGCGATCGAGATCAGCTCACTTGAGCCCGTCGTGTCGATCACGAGATCGGGCGCTCCCCGTGTTCCGGCGACTCCACGCAAGTCGTGCGGCGACAGCGACGAGTCCGCGCCCAGCGCCGCCGCGAGGTGACGTCGCGCGGGCGAACGATCCGCAACCGTGACCGCCGCTCCGGCCGCTGCCGCCGCGAGCACCACCGATCGGCCAAGCGATCCGGCGCCCAGGACGAGAACACGATCACCCTTGCGCATCCGGCCACGTCGCAGAGCCCACAGCGCGACTGCGATCGGCTCGACGAAGACTGCCGCGTCGATCGGAACCTCGGCGACGGGATGCGTCGCTCGCCGAGGCACAATGAGAGCGTCCGCGAGGCCGCCGTCCCTGTGCACACCGACGACCTGGAGATCCGGGCAGCAGTTCGTCGATCCGCGTCGGCACGTCGGGCACTCGCCACACGCCAGCGCAGGTTCGACGACGACCACGTCACCGGGATGCAGCGCCGAGGAGTTGTGGCCCACCGCCTCCACTCTCGCGACGATCTCGTGCCCCTGCACGACCGGATAGCCGAGATACGGGTGGGTCCCGTCCAGGATGTGCGCGTCCGAACCGCAGATACCGACGCGTAGTACGCGCAACCGCACATCGTCGGCCGCAAGGGTTCGCCGCTCAGTTGCTTCGACTTCGAGTCGCACGTCGCCCGGACCAATCGTGACCAGTCGGCGTGACCGGGCCCCGCCGTTCGCGTGCGGCTCCTCTGCCACGGTGGCTCCTCCCGGGTCGGCGAAGGATCATGTTACGCATCGAACGAACGGTGCGCGGGCGGATCGTATCGTCGTGCGGGCCCGCGTTTCATAGGGTCCAGGAGGACTCATGTCGCGCGCCCGCCACGAGTCGTCCCGAACCCGATGAGAAGCAGGATGGGGCGGGGCGATGGGGCAGGGGCGCGGGGCGGGGCCCGACGCGCAGCGCTAGCGTGAACGGATGGCGCAGCAGGAGCATCCGTCGGTCACGCTCTCGAGCGGGCTGCACGCCGAGATCGTGGGCGACCGGTTCGTTCCGGGGGCGTTCGAGCTCGTCGTCGACGGCACCCCGCAGTCGCACGTGAGCCTCGACGATCCGACCGCGCTGTTCTTCGAGTACATCCAGCGCATGGGACACGTCATCGACCGGCTGAAGCTGCCGGGCGAGCCGCTCACGGCCGTGCACCTCGGCGCCGGAGCGCTCACCATCCCGCGCTACATCCACGCCACCCGGCCGGGGTCGCGCCAGCAGGTCATCGAGCTCGAGCGCGCGCTCGTCGACCTGGTGCGGACCGAGCTTCCGCTGCCCCGCGACGCGAGCATCCGGGTTCGCTACGGCGACGCACGCGCCACCCTGGCCCAGCTGCCCGCGGGACTGCGCGGCACGGTCGACCTCGTCGTCGTCGACGTGTTCGCCGGGGCTCGCACGCCCGCCCACGTCACGAGCGCCGAGTTCTACGGCGAGGTCGGCGCGCTGCTCGCCGACGACGGCGTCGTGCTCGTGAACATCGCCGACGGCCCGGGACTGGCGTTCGCACGCGGCCAGGCCGCCACCCTGCGCTACGCGTTCGGCAACGTCGCCGTGCTCGCCGACGCATCCCTGCTCAAGAGCCGGCGCTACGGCAACGTCGTGCTCGCCGCATCCCGCGAGCCGCTGCCGGTCGAGTGGCTGCCGCGGCTGCTCGCGGGCGGGCCGCATCCGTCGAAGGTGCTCGCGGGACACGAGGTCGTCGACTGGATCGCGGGCGCGCCCATCGCGACGGATGCCACGGCCGTGCCGTCCCCGCCGCCCGCGCGCAGCGTGTTCCAGGTGCGCGGCCGCGACTGAGCTGCGGCGCTGGAGGACGCGGCGCTGGTCGACGCACCGGCGGAGGACGCGGCGCTGGTCGACGCACGGCGGATGGCACGCGTGCGGACGGCACGGCGCTGGACGCACCTGCGGACGGCGCGACCACGCGAGGGCGATCAGGGCTTGACGAGCTTGACCGTGTAGCGGTGCGCGACCTTCCTGCCGCCGACCCGGATGCCCGAGACGCTGACCCGGTAGACCTTCGCCGCGGCGCCGGTCGGCTTCTTCACGCCCGCGACCTCGAACACGAGGGTGTCGCTCGCGTAGCCGTCGGCGCTCGCCCGCTTCTTCACCGTGAGACGGTGGCCGCCGCGGTCGGTGACCGTGACCTTCGCCCGGGAGAAGTCGTAGTTCTTGCCGGCGCGTCCCGAGAGCGACCAGCGGCCGTCGGGCTCGAGCGGACTCGGGAAGTAGCCGGCCGTCGGCCAGGACACCCACGCCGGGTTCTTGAAGCCCGACGACGCCTGGCCGCCGATCACCCAGAGCGCGTTGGCGAACGTCGTCGAACCGGTGCCGACCCGGCGCAGTCGCGGGTCGAGCACCCAGCGGCGGTGTCCGACGACGACGTTGCCCGCGCCGGGGTCGTCGAGGTACGCCGTGATCGCCCGGGCCCCGCTGAGCCCGTCGCGCGGGTCATCGCTGATGGCCAGCGCGATGTTCGAGTGGCGGCCGGCGGCCTTCGCTGCGGCGGTCACGCAGTCCCAGCCGGCCGGGATCTCGTGCTCCAGCTGCCCGTTCGCCTGGTAGACGAGCGCGGCCCGGATCGCCTTCGCGCTCGTCGCGCTGTCGAGCTTCACCGGACTGAGCCGCGCGAGCGAGCGCGCGTAGTTGACGGTGGCGATCGTCGCCGTCCGCGAGGCGGCGCTCTCGGTGCCGGGGTCGCATCCGTCGACCGAGCCGGTCCAGCCCACCGGGACCCGCTGCGCGGGGGCGTACACCGTGCGGTAGCCGCGCAGCACGGCGGCCTTGCTCGCACCGGTCGCGCCGCTCGCGCTGGTCGCCCCGCTCGCGGTGGTGGCACGGGTCGCGTTCGGCGCAGCGACGCTCGCGCCGGCGACGCCCGTGGAGAGCGCGACGGATGCCGCAAGCAGCGCGGCGACCGCGAGCATCCGTCGGCGGGGTGATTCCACGGGCACGACCCTTCTACCCTCCTTGGAGTGTCACGGGAGCGGCACGAGCAGACTAGGCAATCCGGGCGCCGGGCTCCCAGTCCCCCTTCGGGGTGGGGTGCGTCTCTCGCCGCGACCGTCCGCCGGCGGGACCATGTCGTATGCGCGCACTGCTCATCCCGGTCCTGCTGAGCGTCGGCGCCCTCGTCGGGTGCTCGTCCGCGACCCCCGCCCCGGCCACGCCGACCTCGCCGACGCCGCCCGCGCCCGCAGCGCCGCCGCTCACGCCGACGGATGCGACGCGCGACCTCGCGAGCGGGCTCGCGGCGCCGTGGTCGGTGCTGTCGATGCCGGACGGCGGCGCCCTCGTGAGCGAGCGCGACTCCGGGCGGATCCTCGAGCTCGACCTCGCCGGCGGCAGCCGCCTCGTCGGCACCGTGCCGGGGGTCGCCCACGCGGGCGAGGGCGGGCTGCTGGGACTCGCGCCGGCACCCGCGGGCGGCGAGCTGTACGCATACCTGACCACGGCATCCGACAACCGCATCGTGCGGATGCCGCTCGGCGGCCCGGCCGGCGGCCGCACGATCGGCGCCCCCGTCGTCGTGCTCGACGGGCTCGCCCGGGCGGCGAACCACGACGGCGGGCGGATCGCCTTCGGACCGGACGGGATGCTCTACGCCACGGTCGGCGACGCGGGCGACCCGTCCCGCGCGCAGGACGTCGGATCGCTGAACGGCAAGATCCTGCGGATGACGCCCGACGGCGCCGTGCCGGCCGACAACCCGTTCCCCGGCTCGCTCGTCTACTCGCTCGGGCACCGCAATCCGCAGGGCATCGCGTGGGATGCGGACGGCCGGCTCTACGCCGCCGAGTTCGGTCAGGACACCTGGGACGAGTTCAACCGCATCGAGCCCGGCCGCAACTACGGCTGGCCCGAGGCGGAGGGGATCGCGCACGACCCGCGCTTCGTCGATCCGCTCGTGCAGTGGGCGACCGACGATGCCAGCCCGAGCGGCCTGACCCGGATCGGCGGCACCTTCTTCCTCGCCGGGCTCGGCGGCGAGCGCCTCTGGACGATCACGATCGACGGCGACGGCGGCGCGACCGCGGACGACAGCTTCGTCGGCGAGCTCGGGCGGCTGCGCGACGCCGTCGCGGCCCCGGACGGCTCGCTCTGGCTGCTCACCAACAACACGGACGGGCGCGGCGATCCGCGCGACGGCGACGACCGACTGGTGCGAGTGGAGCTCGGCGCAGCGTCGTGACGGCGCAGCGTCGGCGGGGCGAACTACCCTCGTTGCGTGGCGGAGCTGGATCGCGTGAGGCAGTGGGCGCAGGCGCTCATCGACCTGCACCTGGACGCCTCGTGGACGTTCGGCTTCGACAACGCCAAGACGCGCGCGGGGCTGTGCGACTACACCCGCAGGCGCATCAGCGTCTCGCGTCACCTCGCCGCCCGGTATGCCGACGACGAGATCCACCAGGTGCTGCTGCACGAGGTCGCCCACGCGATGGCCGGCCCGCGGGCGGCGCACGGTCCGCTCTGGAAGCGCACGGCGAAGGCCCTCGGCTACGACGGCAAGCGCACCCACGACGGCGCGATCGCGAGCGAGTTCGCGACCTGGATCGGCCACTGCCCGGCCGGCCACGTGCACTACCGCTACCGCCGGCCGACGGGTGCGCTCGCGTGCGGGCGCTGCTCGCGCCGCTTCGACGTCGCCCACGTGATCACCTGGCAGCGACGCTCGGCCCCGTAACCGCCTACTCTGGTTACATGACCGACCCGGAGTTCGGCGCGCACTGCCTCGACCTCGTCGAGAACGCGCCGCTCGACGCGCCCGCGACCCTGGGGCGATGGATCGCCGCGCGCTACCCGGTCGAGACGGATGCCGCCACCGAGCGCGACCTCGCGGATGCGCGCATGCTGCGCGACGCCATCGCGCGCGCCGCATCCGTGCTCAGCGCCGGTGGGGTGCCCGCCGCCTCCGACGTCGACGTCGTCAACCTCGTGGCCGCGACGCCGGACATCCCGCCCGCGCTCGCCGGCGGCACCCGCCAGGCCGGCCGGGGCCGCGCCCGCGTCGGCCAGGCGCTCAGCGAGCTCGCGCGCGAGGCCGTGCGCGTGCTGGCCGACGGGGAGCGCGTCCGGGAGTGCGCGGCCGGGGACTGCGCGATCGTGTTCTACGACGAGTCCCGGTCGAACAACCGCCGCTGGTGCTCGATGCAGCGCTGCGGCAACCGGGCGAAGGTGCGCGCCCACCGCGCGCGCGGCGCCGCCGGCTGAGGGGCGCCCGGGCGCTCCTCAGCCGGCGATGAACCCCGCGGGACTACCGCACCCTCGCGATCGAGCGGGTCTCGGTCACCGTGAGGTAGCCCGCACGGATGCCCCAGACCTTGATCGTGACGCGCTTGCCGCGGTCCTTCGCGGTGAGCAGGTAGCTCTTCGCGTGGGCACCCGCGATGGCGACGCCGTTGCGGTACCACTGGTAGGCGTGGCTCGCCTTCGGCGACCAGCGGTGCGCGAGCACCGACACCCGGTGGCCCGCCTTCGGAGTGCCGACGATGGTCGGCTTCGGCGTCTTGCCGAACGCGTGCAGCACCCTGACCGGGGCGGCGTACTTGATCACGGTCGGGTAGCCGGCCTTCTTGCCGACGGCCCGGAACGTGATCGTGTGGCCGATCCACGCCCTCTTGAGCTTCAGCGCCTTGGTGGTCGCCCTGGCGATCGGCTTTCCGTCGAGGTACCAGCGGAACGACATGCTCACCGGCCGCGGATCCCACGTGCCGACCTTCGCGCGGAGCGTCGAGCCGGTAACGGGATGCCCCGAGACCTTCGGCGTGTTGGCGTCGATCGCGAGGCTCGTCGTCACCGGGATGCGCACGGTCGTGCCCGAGGGCGCGGCCGTGAGCACGAGGGTCGCGTTCGCGGGAGCGTCGTAGGGCACCGTGTACCGTGCCGTCACCGCGCCGGCGACGACGGGCGTCACGACGCCCTTCGCCGTGCTCCCCGCGAACGTCGCCGTGACCGACGTGTTCGCCGGGCTGCCGAGCGAGGTCAGGTCGAGCTTCGCGAGGTCGACCGTGCCGCTCGAGCCCTGCGGGTGGAGGCCGGTCGGCAGCGCGCCGACCGCGACCGAGCGCCGGGCGAACGACGGCGTGAGCGGGCTGTGCGCGGTGATGTAGTCGATCCACGCGTCCCGGTCGATGAGCGCCGAGTCCCGGAGGTTGCTGCCCTTCGCGAGCTCACGGAAGTTGTCGCCGCCCGAGGTGAGGAAGCTGAACGTGCCGATCCGGTACGTCTTCGCCTCCTCGATCGGCACGCCGTCGACCGAGATCGACGTGATGTGCGATCCCCGTGCCGCGTTCGGGTCGTACGTGTACGACACGTTCTTCGACAGGCCGAGTGCGAGATACGGGCGCGACGGGATGCTGCCGTCGGCGTTCGTCTGCCACTGCTGCTCGAGCACGGTCTTCAGCTGCGCACCCGTGAGGTCCTCGGTGAACAGCCCGTTCGCGAACGGGAGCACCGCGTTGGCCTCGGCGTAGCTGATGACGCCGTCGTCGCCCTTGAGCAGCTCGGCGCGCAGGCCGCCCGGATTGACGATGCCGATCGTCGCACCGCCGCGGTCGGCGGGCGAGAGCGAGGAGACGAGCGCGTCGGCGACGAGGTTGCCGAGGGTCGACTCCGAGGCGCGGTCGTCGCGCTCCGTGCCGAGGTACGCCGTCGTGATGTCCGCCGTCACCGTGCCGACCGGCACGTTGCCCGTGACGGCCGCCTGGTCGAGTGCGGCCTTCGTGATCGCCGCGACCTGGCCCACCGGGCTGGCGTCGCCGCCATCCGCCGTGACCGCGGCCGCGTCGAGCGCGGGCGTGCCGGCCGGGCGCGCCACGTTCTTCTGCGTGTACGACGCGACGTCGCCCGTCGCCGGGTCGACGCTCAGCACGATCTGGCCGATGAACTCGCCGTAGCTGCCGGTCTGCAGGATCGGGCGCGTGCGGTCCGCGACACCGGGGATCGGGCCGTCCCAGGCGTACTGCTTGTGCGTGTGCCCGGTGAAGATCGCGTCGACGGATGCGGACGTCTGCGTCACGATCTTCGCGAACGCGCCGCCGGCCGCGACCTCCTGCTGCAGGCTCGAGCCGTCGGGGGTGCCCTCGCCGGCGCCCTCGTGGTACTCGGCCACAATGACGTCGGCCTCGCCGTTGGCGTCGTTGCCGTCGGTGAGCTGCGCGGCGACCCGGTTGACCGCGTCGACCGGGTCTCCGAAGTCGAGGTCGGCGATGCCGGCGGGCGACACGAGCGACGGCGTCTCCTGGGTGACGGCGCCGATCACGCCGACGGTGAGTCCCGCGACGTCGAACGTGTCGTACTCCTTGAGGCCCGGCGCGACGGTCGTGGTGCCCTTCGTGTAGACGTTCGCGCCGAGGTAGTCCCAGTTCGCGACGTCCGCCACCCGACCGGCCAGGTCGGCGTAGCCCTGGTCGAACTCGTGGTTGCCGACGGCCGAGGTCTGCAGGCCGAGCGCGTTGAGCACGTCGAGCGTCGGCTTGTCCTGCTGCGACGCCGACGCGTAGACGGATGCGCCGATGTTGTCGCCGGCGGACAGGAACAGCGTGTTCGCCTCGCCGCCGTTCGCGGCATCCTTCTTGAGCTTCTGGATGGTCGAGGCGAACTGCACGGTGTTCGAGTCGATGCGTCCGTGGAAGTCGTTGATGTTGAGCAGGTCGATCGACACGGGATCGGCCGCCGCCGCCGGCGCGACGGCGATCGGCGCCGCGACCAGCGCGGCTCCGAGGAGGGCGGCGAGGCCGACCCTCGCTCTCCGGTTGGGCAGGTTCATGGGGTGCTCCATTTTCTCGGATGGGGTGGGTCCGCGGTCAGCGGATCCTCGCGATCGAGCGCGTGCGGGATTCGGTGAAGTAGCCCGTGCGCGATCCGGTCACCCGGACCGTGATCCGATCGCCCCTGTCGGCCCTGGTCAGCCGATAGGTCTTCTTCGTGGCCCTCGCGATGGCCGTGCCGTTGCGGTACCAGCGGTAGTGCAGGGTGACCTTCGCGGGCTTCCAGCGACCCGCCCGCACGGTGAGGGGGTGCCCGACGGTCGCCGTGCCGACGATCCTCGGCTTCGGCGTCGCGGTGAGCGCGCGGTAGACCTTCAGCGCGGCGCTGACCCGCTCGACGCTCGCGTAGCCGCGCTTGCTGCCCGTCACGCGCACCGAGATCCGGTGGCCGATGTCGGCCCTCGTGGCCCGGTAGGTCGGGTGCGTCGCCTTCGCGATCGGCCGGCCGTCGCGCAGCCAGCGGTAGGCGAGCCTCACGGGCGCGGGCGTCCAGGTGCCGGGCCTGACGGTGAGCTTCGCGCCGACCTTGGCATCGCCGCCGATCCTCGGGGTCGCCGCGGTGATCGTGGAGCGCAGGTTCACGCCGACGAGGAACGGATCGTGATCGCTCGACCGGTACGGGTCGGGGGCGTAGAAGTCGGTGGCGTTGTAGTTGTAGCGGCTGTACTCGAACGCGACCGACTCGTAGGCGTTGATGTTCCAGACGTCCACGGCCGCGACATCCGCTGCCGCCGCGGTCGAGGCGAACACGTGGTCGAGCGAGCCGACGGCGCCGTCGAACGCGTAGGTCTGCTTCGCGGTGCGGGTGCTGCCGAGGTCGACGTAGCCGGCCGCCTCGATGACGTCGACCGGGTCCTCGCGCAGGTAGGAGTTGAAGTCGCCGGTGAGGAAGACCCGCGGCAGCCCGGTCGTCGCCTTCAGCCGGTCGGCGAAGGCGACGAGCGCCTTCGCCTGGGCGACCCGGCTCGCGTTCGAGGCGCCCTGGCCGTCGCCCTGGTCGGCGTCGGCGCCGTCGCCCGACCCCTTCGACTTGAGGTGGTTGACGATCGCGAGGAACGCATCCGTCGGCGCGCCGCCGACCCGGCGGAACGCCTGCGCGAGCGGCTGCCGCGCGTTCGCGAACGCGGGGTCGTCGAGGATCACGGATGACCCCACCGGCTCGAGCGTCGCGGGCCGGTAGATGAACGCGGTGCGGATGACGTCCTGGCCGGTCGGGGTCGCGAGCGGAGACGGCACGAAGGCCCACACCGGCGCGCCCGCGGCCGCGTTGAGCGCGTCGACGAGGGTGGCGAGGGCGAAGTCGCGGGCCTTGCCCACGCGCACCGAGTTCTCGATCTCCTCGAGGCTCACGACGTCGGCGCCGAGGCCGTTGATCGCCGTGACGATCTTCGCCTGCTGCCGGGCCAGGTTCGCGGCGTCGGCCGCGCCGCGCACCGCGCAGCCGTCCTTCACGGTGATGTGGTTGCCGTCGCGGTCGTCGTAGTACGTGCAGCCGACCTGGCTGTCGCCCGTGGTGGGGAAGTAGTTGAGCACGTTGAACGTGGCGATGGTCACGTCGCCGCCGACGTCGGCCGGGGATGCCGGGCGCACGCTCGTGATGGACGCGGGCTGCACGTCGGCGGCGTTCGCGGCGGTGAGCTGCCGCGTGGGCTGCAGGTTCCACAGGCTGTTGCGGTAGTCGAGCACCACGGGCCCGGTGAACGTCACGCCCGAGCCGATGCGCACCGTGCTCGCCGGGCTCAGGTAGGGCAGCGGGATGTCCTTGTTCGCATCGGCGCCGAGGAAGTTGATGCTCGCGCCGTCGTCGAGCGTCAGGAGCTTCGCGGCGTTGTCGGCCGCGTAGCCGACCGCGGCCGGTCCGGGCTCCGCGGCGACGGTGGGCGTGAGCAGCGGGGCGGAGCCCGCGACCACGCCGATCGAGCCGTAGGCGTTGAGGTCGTAGTCGTCGGTCACCGTGTAGTCGCCCGACGGCGCGACGAGCATGCCCTCGAGGCGCTCGCGAGCCGCGTCGCCGGTGGGCAGCGCGGTCGTGACGGGCCGCACGGCCGGCACGGCATCCGTCAGCACCGTGAGGCCCGCTCCGGATGACACGGACAGCTCGGTGAGCCCGCCGAACTCGCTCACCGTGCCGGTGACCTGCACGTACGAGCCCACGGCCACGCCGCCGACCGTCGACGGCGAGTAGACGAACAGGCCGTCGGACGCGGTGTGCGCGGCGAGGTCCAGGTCGCCGCCCGTGCCCGGGGTCTGGAGGTAGTAGCCGCCGAACCCGCCCGTCGGGTACGCGGCCGTGACGATGCCGCGCGTGGTCACCGAGAGCCCGACGCACGGGCTCGCGGCGCCAGTGCCCTGGATGCCCGCGATCGGCAGGTCGGGATCGCACGCCGCCGGCGGCGGCACGACGCCCGAGTTCTCGGGGGTCGGCGCGCCCGCGGTGAAGTCGGCCGCGTTGGAGTCGGTGTCCGCGCCCGCGGCGCTGCGGGCGATGGAGGTCGTCGGGCTTCCCGGCGCGGCGAGCGCCGTCTCGTAGGTGTTCGAGCCGCCGAAGCCGACGAGGTCGATGATCGCCGGGTTCGACAGCAGCGACCCGGTGGGCGGTGACGAGAGCGCGGTCGACTGCGCCGCGAGGAACACCGTTCCCGACGTGCCGCTGATGTTGACGCTCGCGTTCGTCGCGTCGCCCGCGGGGATCGCGCCGCCGGTCGCACCCGCGGCGAGCGCGACGAGGTAGTGGCCGCTCGCGGGCACCGATCCGGCGAGCGGCACGACGCCGCTCGGGTTCGCAGTGCCGGTCGCGGACCGGTACTGCACGGAGAAGCCCGAGACGTCGATCGCGGCGGAGGTCGGGTTGTAGAGCTCGACGTAGTCCTGGTCGAGCACGGCGCCGGCGTTGCCGCCCGCGCCGTACACCTCGCTGATCACGAGCCCCGTGCCCGCGGTGTTCGCGAGGGCGGGCGCCGCGGCGACCGGCGAGAGCACGAGTGCGGCGGCGGCGAGGGCCGCGACGCCCGCCTTCCAGGACGGGGCGGGCGGACGGTGCATGCGGGAGACTCCGGTGGCTCGACGGGCACCGCGGCCGGCCTCCGGAAATCCCCGGGGCGACCCTGCTACCGCGGCGCTGACAGATCGTACACAGAGATGTCTACCCGCAAACGGGGGCCCCGGTAAAGGGCGTCAGTCGACGACCTTCACCTCTTTCCAGAACGCGACGTAGTTCGAGAAGTCCTTGCCGACCCGGTCGAACGCCGTCGGATAGGGCTCCGGGTAGCTCCAGGCGCGGTCCTGCAGCCGCTGACCGGCCACGTCGACCGTGAAGTACTGGCACTCGCCCTTCCACGGGCAGGTGTACGGCGTCGGGCTCTTCTCGAGCAGCGCCTGGTTCACGCTCGACGGCGGGAAATACCAGTTGCCCTCGATCTGGATGAGGTCCTCCTGGGGAGCCTGAGCGATGACGGTGTCGCCGACCACGGCCTTCATGTCGTCCTGCCTTTCCGGGCGCCGCTCGGCGCTCTCGAACGCCAACCGCCCGCCGGGCGCGGCGATTCCCTCCGCGCTTGCCGTACAGCGACCTGGGAGGCCTGGCCAGGGCAGGGGCCCTGCGCCACACTCGCCCCATGCGGGTACTGCTGAGATTCGAGCTCGACTGCGAGCCGGATGCGGCCTGGCGCGCCATCCGCTCGCCCGCGGTCATGCGGCGGGTCGCGTCGCCGTTCCTCGCGTTCGCCTCGCTCGAGGAGAACGGGTTCCCGGACCTGTGGGGCGAGGGACCGCACGTCATGGCCGTGCGCGCTCTCGGCCTCGTCGACCTCGGCGAGCAGGTGATCGACCTCCGCCATCGCGAGCGCCGCGGCGCGCGCATCCAGCACGACTCCGGGCTCGGGCTCACCGGTGCTCTCACCGTCGTCACGCGCTGGGAGCACTCCATGGCGATCAGCGCGACCGGCGACGGGCGCACGCTCTACCGCGACCAGCTGCGCTTCGCGGCCGGTCCCGCGACCGTCGCGCTGTGGCCCGCGTACTGGCTGTTCTGGCAGTGGCGGGCGCACCGCATCCGTGGCCTGGCATCATCGTGGCGGTGAGCAGCCCCACCGCCGGCGCGACCGCGCTCGACGTCGCCGACTGGCGCCGACGGGTGTTCGCGCTCTACGCCGAGGTGCGGTCGCTCCCGCCCGCGGAGGGCCACGCGCTCTGGCGCGCCGGACGCGACGAGCTGTTCGCGTCGCATCCGTCGACGCCGCTGCTGCCCGCGGACCGCGCCGGCTTCGCGGGCCTTCCGGTCGCCGGCTACGACCCGGCCTGGCGGTTCGAGGTGGAGCTGACGGATGCGGCTCCCGCGCGCTTCGAGGTCGAGACCGGCACCGACGGCACCGTTCCCTTCGAGCGCGTCGGCATCGCATCCGTGCCCGGTGTCGGCGACCTCGACGTGTGGCGGCTCACCACGTACGGCGGCGGCGTCTTCGTGCCGGTCAAGGACCGGCTCGCCGGCCGCGGCACGTACGGCGGCGGGCGCTACCTGCTCGACACGATCAAGGGCGCGGACCTCGGCCGGGGCGGGGCGCCGGGCTCGCTCGTGCTCGACTTCAACTTCGCCTACAACCCGTCGTGCGCGTACGACCCGGCGTGGGCGTGCCCGCTCGCGCCGGCCGGCAACACCGTCGCCGTCGAGGTGCCGGTCGGCGAGCGCTACCCCTGATCGCCTGCTCAGGGCGCAGTGCGATAGGGTGGGGTCATCGGCTGGACCATCCGGTCCGCCCGCGTCGTTGAACGCTTCCCTCGCCCCCGCTCCTGCGCACCACGCAGGCCCGCGGCCGGGCTGACACTCTTTCGAACGGCGATCGATTGCGGCGTCCGCCGCTCTCGCCATCCGGAGCCACGACGGCTCCCCGCGACCGGGCACCCCGTGTGCCCGCGCACCCACCACCCGAGGACACATGTCTCAGACCTTCGCCGAACTCGGCGTTCCCGCTCCCCTCGTCACCGCCCTCGCCGGCATGGACCGCACGGAGCCCTTCCCCATCCAGGCCGACACGCTGCCCGACTCGCTCGCGGGTCGGGACGTGCTCGGCCGCGGCAAGACGGGCTCGGGCAAGACGCTCGCGTTCGCCATCCCGCTCGTCGCACGCCTGACGGACCACCACGCCGTGAAGGGCCGCCGCCCGCGCGCCCTCGTGCTCGCACCCACCCGCGAGCTCGCCACCCAGATCACCGCGACCATCGAGCCCCTCGCCTCCGCGCAGGGCCTCGCGGTCACGACGATCTTCGGCGGCGTGTCGCAGAACCGCCAGGTCGCCGCGCTGCAGTCCGGCGTCGACATCGTCGTGGCCTGCCCCGGGCGCCTCGAGGACCTCATGAAGCAGGGCTTCGCGAAGCTCGACCGGATCGAGGTGAGCGTGCTCGACGAGGCCGACCACATGGCCGACCTGGGCTTTCTGCCCGTCGTCACCCGCATCCTGAACGCGACGCCGCAGACCGGGCAGCGCCTGCTGTTCAGCGCGACGCTCGACAACGGCGTGGACAAGCTCGTCAGCCGCTTCCTGCACGCCCCCGTCATGCACAGCGTCGACGAGGCCAACTCGCCCGTCGCCGCCATGACGCACTACCTGTTCGAGGTCGACGCCGCCGAGAAGGACGACCTGGTGCGCACGCTCGCCTCGGGCACGGGGCGCCGCATCCTGTTCATGCGCACCAAGCACCACGCCAAGAAGCTCGCCAAGAAGCTCACCGACTCGGGCATCCCGGCCGTCGACCTGCACGGCAACCTCTCTCAGCCGGCACGCGACCGCAACCTCGCGGCGTTCGGCGCGGGCGACGTGCGCGTGCTCGTCGCCACGGATGTCGCGGCCCGCGGCGTGCACGTGGACGACATCGAGCTCGTCGTGCACGTCGACCCGCCGGCCGAGCACAAGGCCTACCTGCACCGCTCCGGCCGCACGGCCCGCGCGGGCAAGGAGGGCGAGGTCGTCACGATCATGCTGCCGTCGCAGCGCCGGGACACGCTCGACCTGCTGCGCAAGGCCGCCATCCGGGTGACGCCGCAGAGCGTGACGCCGTCGTCGGATGCGGTGGCCGCGCTCGTCGGCGAGGTCGCCGCGTACGTCGCCCCGGCGCCCCGCGCCGAGCAGTCCGCGTCGTCGGGCGGCGGTCGGTCCACCGGCGGTCGTTCGACCGGCGCCAACGCGCAGCGCAAGCGCGCCGCGCGCGACGGCGGCGAGCGCGGCATCGAGCGCGGCGGCCGGGGCCCCGCGGGCAGCGGCTCTTCGGCCGGCGGTTCCTCGGCGGCCGGATCTTCGGCCGGCGGCGGGCGTCGGCGGCGCGGACGCGGCGCCGCGAACGGTGCCAACGGTGCCTCGGCGGGCGGCGCGGCCTCCGCGTCGTCCGAGCAGCAGGCCCGCTCGGGACAGCGCGGCGAGTCCCGCTCGGCGGCGAACGGCGCGTCGGGCGCGGGCGGCCAGCGCGGCGGAAACCGCCGCGCCGGTGCCCCCGCGGGCACGCCCAAGCTCATGGTCGGCAGCGTCGTGCGCCCCAACCGCGCGGGTCGCAGCGGAGGTCGCTGAGCCGTCGTCATGACGTCGGGTGCTGGCGCTAGCATGGCGACGTGTCACCCGACCGCCGCGCCGACCCCGCCCTGGTCATCCGTCGCGCGGAGGCATCGGATGCTCCGACGCTCGGCCTGATGCACGCCGAGGTGTTCCTCGAGCTGTACTTCGGCGTGCTGCCCGAGTCGACCCTCGCCCAGCTCTCGCCCGAGGCGATGGCGGCGCTCTGGCACCGCTTCGTGTCGCGCGGCGAGCGCTACGTGCAGTGGGTCGCCGAGCTCGGCGGCGACCCGGTCGGCTTCGTCGGCACCGGACCCGGGCGCGAGATCGGATACGAGGCGGGCACCGAGCTGTACTTCCTCGTGGTGGCTCCGGGCGTGCGTCGCCGGGGCATCGCGCGTGCGCTGCTCAGACAGGCCGACCCCGACTACCTCTGGGTGTGGGAGGAGAACCGCGCGGCCCGCACGTTCTACCGCAAGCAGAAGTTCTTCCCCGACAGCGTCGCGCGCGACGGATCACTGTTCGGCGCGCCCCTGCGCGAGGTGCGGATGTCGCGGTGAGCGCGCCTCCGCGCGCGTCCCGCACGAGCGACCACCGCATCCGTCTCGCGACCGCCGGGCGCCGCGTGCACGTGCTCGACGTGCTCACGGACGCGGCGGGCCGGCAGGTACGCGGATTCGCGCTCGCCCAGCCGCCCACCGCATCCGACGCTCCGACGGGTCTCGAGCTGCAGCTGCTCTACCCGTTGGCGTCCGAGCACGGCTCTGGCAGCGGGCAGGCCCTGCTCGATGCGGCCATCGGCGATGCCCCCGCCCACCTGTGGATGGCCGAGGGCAACGCGCGCGCCGAACGGTGCTACGCCCGGAACGGCTTCGAGCGCGACGGGGCTCGGCGTTCCGAGCCGGCGTGGGAGGACCTCGTCGAGGTGTGCATGGTCAGGCGCTGACCGCCGCATGCGACGTCGCCCAGTCGAGAGCGAAGTCGGCGACCTCCTCCCAGCCGTCCTGGCTGACGATGCGGTGCGTGCGGCCCGCGAACTCGCGGTAGTCGACGACCGACGGCCCGCCCGCGCGGCGATACTTCTTCACGAGCGCCTCGCCGATGGCCGGCGGCACGACGTGATCGATCCCGCCGGTGATGATGAGCAGCGGCGCGCGGTCCGTGCGGTCGTAGTCGACGTGCGTGACGCCGCCCTTCTCGTTGAACGCCGCCGCGACGCCCTCGAAGAACACCCGGTTGTACGACGGGATCGCCTGCTCGGCCCAGATGCGGTCGGATGCGGCGTGGCTCAGGTCGTTGCCGAACGTGAAGCGGAAGTGCCCGGTCGAGATCGGGGTCGTGCCGTTCCTGGTCCACGGCTTCGAGAGGATCGGGAAGCCGGTGCGCGCCGTCGACGGCGGCAGGGTCGTGACGCCGGCGGTCTGCCCGGGCGTGACGCCGACGTAGGCGACGCCGAGTCCGCGGTCGGCGAGCATCTGCGTGATCACCCCGCCGAACGAGTGCCCCATGATGATCGGCTTCTCGGGCAGCGCCCGGATGATGCCCTCGTAGTAGTCGGCGATCTCCGCGAGGCCGACGCCGGCGAGCGCCGACGGGTCGTGGCGCACCTCGGCGGGCGTGCGGTCGCCGATGCCGGGCCAGGCCGGCGCGATCACCTCGTGACCGGCCGCGCGGAAGCGCTCCGCCCAGGTGTCCCAGCTCTTCGGCGTCATCCAGAGCCCGTGGATGAGGACGATGGGGGCCTTCTTCTCGTTCATTGCTCTTCCTCCCGCTGCGTCGGTCAAAGAGACCGATCGTTCTTGTTGTCTGTGAACGCGACGGTAGCGCTCGGACATTCCCGCTGTCAAGCAAAAAGAGAAAGATCGTTCTACACTGCTGCCATGAGCACCACGGATGCCGCCCCGAGCCGCAGACGCAAGACCGCCGACGGCGGATCGGAACCCCGCGCGCGCCTGCTGCGCACCGCATCCGACCTCTTCTACCGCGAGGGCATCCACGCGGTCGGCGTCGACCGGATCGTCGCCGAGGCAGGGGTGACGCGCGCGACGTTCTACCGGCACTTCCCGAGCAAGGAGGACCTCGTCGACGCCTACCTCGCCGTCGAGGACGCCGACCTCAGGGCCGCGTTCGCCGCGGCCGGCGCCTCGACCGACGACCCCGACCGCCTCATCGAGCTCGTGATCGAAGGGCTCGCCGACGACGTCGAGCGCAACCACACCCGCGGCTGCCCGTTCATCAACGCCGCCGCGGAGTACCCGGACGCGGCCTCATCCGTGCGCCAGAGCGTGACGCGACACCGCGAGTGGTTCCGGAGCACGCTCGAGCACGTGCTCGCGGACGCCGGAGTGACGGATGCGCCCGAGGCCGCCGCCGAGCTCGTGCTGCTGCGCGACGCGGCCCTCGTCGGCGGCTACCTCGACGGCTGGGCGCGCGTGCGGCCCGCGTTCATCGCGGCCGCGCGCCGCGCGGCACGGCGCTGAGCTGCGGTGCGGCGCTGCGCTGCGGTGGGGCGCTGCGCTGCGGTGGGGCGCTGGCCGCGCGACCTCGAGCATCATGGTGCGCGTCTCTGTGATGCTATGATGCCCGCGTGCGATCGACCGTCACGCTCACCCCCGAGGCCGAGCACCTGCTCGCGGCGCGCATGCGTGAGCGCGGCATCGGCTTCAAGCAGGCCGTCAACGAAGCGATCATCGCCGGCTTGACGTCACACGAGCACCAGTCCGCGGAATCGTTCGAGACGCCGACCTTTCCCCTCGGGTCGCCGCGGGTGCCCGTCGAGCGCGCTCTCACGCTGTACGGCGACCTCGAGGACGAAGAGCTGCTGCGCAAGCGATCGTTGGGCAAGTGAAGCTCGTCGACGCCAACGTCCTGCTCTACGCGATAGACGAGTCGGCCACGCACCACGGCGCGGCGCGCCAGTGGCTCGATCGTTCGATCACGAGCGGCGAGACCGTCGGAATGCCGTGGGTCAGCCTGCTCGCGTTCATCCGCATCGCGACCCATCCGAACATCTACGAGCACCCGCTGCGCGTGGACCAGGCACTCGACGTCGCAGACGCCTGGCTCGCGCGCCCCAACGTCGTGACGCTCGATCCGGACGCGCGCCACCTCATCCGAATGCGCCAGGCGCTCGCTGCGACCGGTCGAGGCGGCAACCTCGTCAACGACGCACACCTCGCGGCCCTCGCGCTGCAGTTCGACGCCGTGGTGGGCACGTTCGATTCGGACTTCGGCCGATTCCCCGGGGTGCGCTGGGAGCGGCCGGACAGCTGATCCGGCGCAGACGCGCCCAGGGCAGGCGCGCTCAGGGCAGGCGGCCCACGCTCGCGAGGGCCGCGCGCACGAGGGCGCCGCGGCCGCCCTCCATCTCACTCGCGACGTCGTCGCTCGCCGCCGCGGCGGGCGACATCCAGGTGAGCTCGAGGGCATCCTGCCGCGGGTCCGTCGTGCCGGTGACGGGCACGACGTAGGCGAGCGACACGGCGTGCTGGCGGTCGTCGTGGTACGCGCTCACCCCGGGGATCGGGAAGTACTCGGCGACCGTGAACGGCACCGGACTCGGCGGCAGCTGCGGGAACGCCATCGGCCCTAGGTCCTTCTCGAGGTGCCGGTACAGCGCGTCGCGGATCGTCTCGCCGTAGAGCACGCGACCCGACACGATCGTGCGGGTGATCTCGCCGACCTCGTTCGCGCGCAGCAGCATGCCGACCTCGGTGACCACGCCCGCCCCGTCGAGGCGCACGGGCACCGCCTCCACGTAGAGCAGCGGGAGCCGCATCCGCACCCGCTCGAGCTCCTCGGTGCTCAGCCACGCGGGATTGCGGATGCCGTGCTCGCGCGGCTCCTCCGGCTCGGGTTCGAGCTCTCCGGCTCCGATGGCACTCATGCGTCATTCCTACCCGGTCGCGCGTTTCGCACGGATGTCGCGGCGAGCGCGTGTCGGATGCCGGGGGCGGCTTCCGGGTCGGCGACCTCACGCGATCCCACCGCGCCACCGACGGCCGGGCGGGCAGGATGGGCGGATGCGCATCGACGAATCGTCCGTGATCTGGAGCACGCCCGAGCGCGAGCGGGCCGGACGAGAGCTCATCGTGCTGCTGCACGGCTACGGCTCGCACGAGGGCGATCTGTTCGCACTCGCGCCCGTGCTGCCGCTCGACGCCGTCGTCGCGTCGCTGCGCGCGCCGCTCGCCGAGGGGCCGGGCTTCGCCTGGTGGTCGCTCGCGGACCAGGTGCCGGGCGAGCCGGCGGCGGACGAGGCGGACGCTGCGGCCGCATCCGTGCTCGCCTGGATCGACGCGCAGGGGCACGAGTCCGTGAGCGTCATCGGGTTCTCCCAGGGCGCGGCGGTCGCGCTCGAGCTGCTGCGACTCGCGCCGACGCGCCCGCGGCGCACCGTGGCGCTCAGCGGATTCGTGGCATCCGCTTCGCACCCCGGCGACGCCGAGCTCGCGGCCGTGTGCCCCGCGGTGTTCTGGGGACGCGGCACCGACGACACGGTGATCCCGGCGGATGCCGTGGCGCGCACCGAGCGCTGGCTGCCCGCGCACGCGGAGGCCACCATCCGCGTCTACGAGCACCTGCCGCACGCGGTGTCGCGCGCGGAGCTGTCCGACGTGACGGCGTTCCTGCGCTGACGCGGTTCGCCCACTATCGGCGTTGCCGCGCTGACGGCGTTCGGGCACTATCGGCGTTCCTGCGCTGACGCGGTCCGGCCGCGCGTTCGCCGGGAGCGGTCCGGCCGCGCGTTCGCCGGGAGCGGCTCGGCCACGCGTTCGCCGGGAGCGGTCCGGCCGCGCGTTCGCCGGGAGCGGTTCGGCGAATCGACGGTCACCCGGCGCACGTCGGCGGCGCCTGGGACGATAGCCGGATGACCGACGTGCTCGACCGCTTCAGCGCGGTCACGCGCGCCTGGTTCGAGGGAGCGTTCGCCGCGCCGACGCCCGCGCAGGCCGGGGCCTGGGACGCGATCTCGACCGGCTCGCACGCGCTCGTCGTCGCGCCCACGGGCTCCGGCAAGACGCTCGCGTCGTTCCTGTGGTCGATCGACCGGCTCGCGTCCGAACCCGCGCCCGACGCCGCAACCAGCACCCGCGTGCTCTACATCTCGCCGCTCAAGGCGCTCGGCGTCGACGTCGAGCGCAACCTGCGCACGCCGCTCGTCGGCATCCAGCAGGCCGCGCGCCGGCTCGGCGTCGAGTCGCCGTCGATCACGGTCGGCGTGCGCTCCGGCGACACCCCGACGGATGAGCGGCGACGGCTGCTGCGGACCCCGCCCGACATCCTCATCACGACCCCCGAGTCGCTCTACCTCATGCTCACGAGCCAGGCGCGAGAGACGCTGCGCGGCGTCGAGACGGTCATCGTCGACGAGGTGCACGCCGTCGCCGCGACCAAGCGCGGGGCGCACCTCGCGGTGTCGCTCGAGCGGCTCGACGAGCTGCTCGACCGGCCCGCGCAGCGCATCGGGCTGTCGGCGACCGTGCGGCCGACGGATGAGGTCGCCCGCTTCCTCGGCGGACGCGCGCCCGTCGCGATCGTGAACCCGCCCGCGTCGAAGACGTTCGACCTCTCGGTCGCCGTGCCCGTGGAGGACATGACCGCGCTCGGCGAGCAGCCGGTCGCCGAGGGGTCCGCGTCGGCGAACCCGCCGCAGTCGTCGATCTGGCCGCACGTCGAGGAGGAGATCGTCGACCTCATCGAGTCGCACCGCTCGACGATCGTGTTCGCGAACTCGCGGCGGCTCGCGGAGCGGCTGACCGGGCGGCTCAACGAGATCGCCAACGAGAGGCGCGCGGCGGCCGACTCGCCGGTCGAGGAGCCCGCGAGCGCTCCCCCGCTGGTCGAGGAGCCCGCGAGCGCAGCGAGCCGGCGTCTCGAGACCACCACGGATCCTTCAGCGAATGAATGGTCTCGAGACGCGTCCTCGCTCCGCTCGGGCGCTCCTCGACCGGCGGAAACCGGTCGAGCCGAGGGAGTCGCCGACGGCGTCGCGGAGGAGCCCGCGAACGGAGCGAGCCCTCCCCCGCTGGTCGAGGCACCGCTGGTCGAGGCACCGCTGGTCGAGGAGCCCGCGAGCGCTCCCCCGCTGGTCGAGGAGCCCGCGAGCGCAGCGAGCCGGCGTCTCGAGACCACCACGGATCCTTCAGCGAATGAATGGTCTCGAGACGCGTCCTCGCTCCGCTCGGGCGCTCCTCGACCGGCGGAAACCAGTCGAGCCGAGGGAGTCGCCGACGGCGTCGCGGAGGAGCCCGCGAACGGAGCGAGCCCTCCACCGCTGGTCGAAGCACCGCTGGTCGAGGCACCGCTGGTCGAAGCACCGCTGGTCGAGGAGCCCGCGAGCGCAGCGAGCCGGCGTCTCGAGACCACCACGGATCGCTCAGCAGACGCATGGTCTCGAGACGCGACCTCGCTCCGCTCGGTCGCTCCTCGACCAGCGGCTGTCGGCGCTCCTCGACCAGCGGGCGCCGGCGGGATGCCGGCGCAGCTCATGGCGCAGTCGGGCGTGCTGCGCGGGGCGCCGCCGCTGCTCGCCCGGGCGCACCACGGCTCGGTGAGCAAGGAGCAGCGGGCGATCATCGAGGACGACCTCAAGCGGGGCGCGCTGCGCTGCGTCGTCGCCACCTCATCCCTCGAGCTCGGGATCGACATGGGCGCGGTCGACCTCGTCATCCAGGTCGGTGCGCCGCCGAGCGTCGCGAGCGGGCTGCAGCGCATCGGCCGCGCCGGCCACCAGGTCGGCGAGATCAGCGAGGGCGTCGTCTTCCCGAGCCACCGGGCAGACCTGCTGCACGCGACCGTCGCCACCGAGCGGATGCTGGCGGGCGCCATCGAGGCGATCGCGATCCCGCAGAACCCGCTCGACGTGCTCGCCCAGCAGACCGTCGCCGCGCTCGCGCTCGACACGCTCAACGCCGACAACTGGTACGACACCGTGCGCCGCAGCGCGCCGTTCGCGACCCTGCCGCGGAGCGCGTTCGACGCGACGCTCGACCTGCTCAGCGGGCTGTACCCGAGCGACGAGTTCGCCGAGCTCCGCCCGCGCATCGTCTACGACCGGGTCAGCGGCGAGCTCAGCGGGCGCCCCGGAGCGCAGCGGCTCGCCGTGACCTCCGGCGGCACCATCCCCGACCGCGGGCTGTTCGGCGTGTACCTCGTGGGGGCCGAGTCGACAGCGCGCGGCGGCGGACGCGTCGGCGAGCTGGACGAGGAGATGGTCTACGAGTCACGCGTCGGCGACGTCTTCGCGCTCGGCACGACGAGCTGGCGCATCGAGGACATCACGCACGACCGCGTGCTCGTGAGTCCCGCCTACGGCGTGCCGGCGCGGGCCCCGTTCTGGAAGGGCGACGGCATCGGCCGGCCCGCGGAGCTCGGCGAGGCGATCGGCCGGTTCTCAGCGGAGGTCGCGAGCTCGCTGCCGACCCCGCCGGTCCAGGAACGCCGCCGCCCGCTGGTCGAGGAGTCCGCGAGCGCAGCGAGCAGACGTCTCGAGACCACCACGGATCCTTCGGCGGACGAACGGTCTCGAGACGCGACCTCGCTGCCGACCCCGCCGGTCCAGGAACGCTATCGCCCGCTGGTCGAGGAGTCCGCGAGCGCAGCGAGCAGACGTCTCGAGACCAGCACGGATCCTTCGGCGGACGAACGGTCTCGAGACGCGACCTCGCTGCGCTCGGGCGCTCCTCGACCAGCGGGTAGCGGCGCTCCCCGACCGGCGGGGGCCGTCGAGGAGCGGCTCGCGGCAGCCGGCCTCGACGCGCGCGCCCGCGGCAACCTGCTCGCGTTCTTCGCCGAGCAGAAGGCCGCGACCGGCGCCGTCCCGACCGACACGACGCTCGTCGTCGAGCGGTTCCACGACGAGCTCGGCGACTGGCGGGTCATCCTGCACTCGCCCTACGGCATGCCCGTGCACGCGCCGTGGGCGCTCGCCGTCGGAGCCCGCATCCGCGAGCGGCTCGGCGTCGACGGCGCCGCCATGGCGAGCGACGACGGCATCGTCGTGCGCGTGCCCGACACCGACGGCGAGGCGCCCGGCGCCGAGCTGTTCCTGTTCGACGCCGACGAGCTGCGCGACCTCGTGACGGATGAGGTGGGCGGCTCCGCGCTGTTCGCGAGCCGGTTCCGGGAGAACGCCGCCCGCGCCCTGCTGCTGCCGCGGCGCGACCCGGGCAAGCGCAGCCCGCTCTGGCAGCAGCGGCAGCGGGCGAGCCAGCTGCTCGACGTCGCCAGGCGCTACCCGAGCTTCCCGATCGTGCTCGAGACCGTGCGCGAGGTGCTGCAGGACGTCTACGACCTGCCCGCGCTCCTCGCGGTCACCGGCCGGATCGCGAGCCGCGACATCCGTCTCATCGAGAGCGACACGGACATCCCGAGCCCGTACGCGCGCTCGATGCTGTTCGGCTACGTCGCCGCGTTCATGTACGAGGGCGACTCGCCACTCGCCGAGCGGCGCGCCGCCGCGCTCTCGCTCGACCCGACCCTGCTCGCCGAGCTGCTCGGGCGCGCCGAACTGCGCGAGCTGCTCGACCCGGCCGTCATCGCGCGGACCGAGGCCGAGCTGCAGCGCCTCGCTCCCGACCGGCGGGTGCGAGCGGATGCGGAGGGCGTCGCCGACCTGCTGCGCGTGCTCGGGCCGCTGACGGCAGCGGACATCGGGGAGCGGCTGCAGCCCGCGAGCGGAGCCGCCGACCCGCCGGTCGAGGAGCCCGCGAAGGAGACAGGCCCCTCCCCGCTGGTCGAGGAGCCCGCGAAGGAGACAGGCCCCTCCCCGCTGGTCGAGGAGCCCGCGAGCGAAGCGAGCCGGCGCCTCGAGACCACCACGGATCGATCGGCGAACGAGCGGTCTCGAGACGCGACCTCGCTGCGCTCGGGCGCTCCTCGACCAGCGGAAACCGCTCGAGCCGAGGGGCTTGCCGACGAGCTCGCGCGGGCCGGGCGCGCGATCCGCGTCACGCTCGCGGGGGAGCCGCGGTTCGCCGCGATCGAGGACGCCGCCCGCCTGCGCGACGCGCTCGGCGCCGCGCTGCCCATCGGCATCCCGACCGCGTTCCTCGAGCCCGTGCCCGATCCGCTCGGCGACCTCGTGGCCCGGTTCGCGCGCACGCACGGGCCGTTCGACGCCGCCGACGTCGCCACCCGCTACGGTCTCGGCATCGCGGTCGTGACGGATGCCCTGCGTCGCCTCGGCGCGGACCGGCGCGTCGTCGACGGCGAGTTCCGCGCCGACGCGACCGGCACCGAGTGGTGCGACGCCGAGGTGCTGCGACGCCTGCGCACACGCTCCCTCGCGGCCCTCCGCCGCGAGGTCGAGCCGGTCGACGGCCGCGCCTTCGCGCGCTTCCTCGCCGCCTGGCAGCACGTCGGGGTGGGCGACACCCGCCGCGAGCCCGTGCGGCCGCCGCTCACGGGCGTCGACGGTGTCGCGCAGGTGATCGACCAGCTCGCGGGCGTGCCGCTGCCGGCATCCGCGTGGGAGACGCTCGTGCTCCCGGCGCGCGTGCGCGACTACGCGCCGACGATGCTCGACGAGCTCACCCTCGCGGGCGAGGTGCTCTGGACCGGCGCCGGCGCACTGCCCGGCAGCGACGGCTGGGTGGGCCTGCACCTCGCCGACTCCGCGCCGACGACGCTGCCCGCGGGCGGCGGGGTCGAGCTCGACGACCTGCGACACGCGATCCTGGAGGCGCTCGCGGGTGGCGGCGCGTTCTTCTTCCGCCAGCTCGCGGCCGCGGTCGGCACGGATGCGACGCAGGACGGCGAGCTGACCGCGGCGCTCTGGGCGCTGGTCTGGTCCGGCCTCGTGACGAACGACACGCTCGCGCCGCTGCGCGCGTTCCTCGGCGGACCGACGTCGAGGCCGCGGGCGCGCTCGTACCGCGGACGGGCGCGCGGGCTGGAGCTGGGAGCGTCGCGAAACGACGCCGCGACGCCGGCGCCCCGCGGGCTCGCCCCGCGGGGCCCGAGATACCGCGCGGCATCGTCCTCCCCGCCCCTCGTCTCCGGCCGCTGGTCGCTCGTGCCGACGGGCGGCTCCGACGTCACCATCCGCGCGAAGGCAGCCGCCGAGCAGCTGCTCGAGCGCTACGGCGTCGTCACGCGCGGCTCCGTGGCGGCCGAGGGCGTGCCGGGCGGCTTCGCCACGACGTACCGGGTGCTCGGACAGCTCGAGGAGACCGGGCGGGCGCGGCGCGGCTACATCGTCGAGGGGCTCGGCGCCGCGCAGTTCTCCACCGGCGCGACGATCGACCGCGTGCGCAGCTTCGTCGTCGACCCGGATGCCGCGCCCGCCCTCGCGGCCGTCACGCTCGCCGCGGTCGACCCCGCGAACCCCTACGGCGCAGCTCTCGACTGGCCGGTGCGCGACAGCGAGTCGAAGCACCGCCCGGGCCGCAAGGCGGGCGCCCTGGTCATCCTCGTGGACGGCGCACTCGCGGTGTACGTCGAGAAGGGCGGCAAGACCGTGCTGACGTTCACGGATGACGAGGCGGTGCTCGCCGCGGCATCCGCGTCCCTCGCCGCGACCGTGCGCCGCAGCCTCGGCCGCGCGCGCATCGACACCGTCGACGGGGAGTTCGCGGCGGGCACCGCGTTCGGAAAAGCGCTGGTCGAGGCCGGATTCGGCGTCTTCCCGCAGGGACTGAGACTGCGTGCCTGAGCATGCCTGAGGGCGACACCGTCTACCTGGCGGCGAAGAACCTGCGCGCCGCGCTCGCGGGCGAGACGCTCACGCGCTGCGACATCCGCGTGCCCGCGTTCGCGACCGTCGACCTCACCGGCGAGCGCGTCGACGAGGTCGTCAGCCGCGGCAAGCACCTGCTCATGCGCGTCGGCGATGCCACGATCCACACGCACCTCAAGATGGAGGGCGCGTGGCACGTCTACCGGCACGGGTCGGCCTGGCGGCGGCCCGCGTGGCGGGCGCGCATCATCCTCGAGAACGCGGAGCGGGTCGCGGTCGGCTTCGACCTCGGCATCGTCGAGGTCGTGCCGCGCACCGCCGAGGCCGAGGTCGTCGGTCACCTCGGACCCGACCTGCTCGGACCGGACTGGGACCCGGATGCGGCGGTCGCCAACCTCGCGGCGCAGCCCGACCGAGCGATCGGCGTCGCCGTGCTCGACCAGCGCAACCTCGCGGGACTCGGCAACGTCTACCGCAGCGAGGTGTGCTTCCTGCGCGGCGTGCTGCCGTCCCGCCGCGTCGGCGACGTGTCCGACCTGCCCGGGCTCGTCGCCCTCGCGCACCGCCTCATCGCCGCGAACAAGGACCGTCACCACCGCACCACGACAGGCTCGCTGCGACGCGATCCGCTCTGGGTGTACGGCCGGCGCGGGCGTCCGTGCCTGCGCTGCGGCACGGGCATCCGCACGGATGAGGCGTTCGGCGAGGCGTCGTCCGGGGGCGGGTCGCCCGGCGGCGGCCAGGAGCGCGTCGTCTACTGGTGTCCGCACTGCCAGACCTGACGCGCGGCGCCGGTCAGGAGGGTGTCGTGCCGCTCAGGGGCGGGCCGCGCCGGATCAGAGGCCACGCCGGATCAGAGGCGGGCCGCGAGCGGAGCGGTGAAGCGGTCGGCGAGTCGCTCGGTGAGCGCATAGCCGAACGGGACCACGCACACCGGGCTCGTCGACCCGCGCATCACCTCGGCTCCGACCGAGCCGACGATCGCGCCGGCGAGCGGGCCGTAGCCGTGCGTGCCGACGACCACGAGCGCGGCATCCCGCGCCTCGGCGAGCAGCGCGGCGGCCGGACGTCCCTCGCGCAGCACCGCCCGCGCCCGCAGGCCCGGGAAACGCGCGGTCATCCGCGCGACGGCCGCGGCGAGCATCGCCGCGTGGTCGGCGCAGCTCTGCTCACGCGGCGACTCGAACCGCCCGTCGACCGGCACGACCCGCCAGGCGTGCACCACGACGAGCTCGCGCCCGCTCGCCAGCGCCTCGCCCGCCGCGAACGCGAGGGCGTCATCCGCGGTCTCGTCGTCGGTGTAGCCGACCACGACGGGGCCATCGCCGGGCGTCCAGTCGTCGGGGACGACGACCGTCGGCGTGGCCGAGCTCGCGGCGACCCGCGTGACGATCGAGCCGGTGAGGGCCGAGCGCACCGGCCGGGTGCGGTGCGAGCCGAGCACGAGCAGGTCGGCGTCGCGGCCCGCGTCCGCGAGCGCGTCGACGATCGGGGCGCCGAGCAGGTCGGCGCGGCACGGCGACTCGGGGGATGCCGTGATGACGCGCACCATGAGTCCCGCGAGCCGAGCCCGGACGGCCTGGTCGCCGTGCAGCGGATGCTCCGGCACGCTGACCAGGCGCAGGTCGGCGGGCGTGCTCGCGGCGCGCGCCAGCGCCCAGTCGAGGGCGATGTCGCTCGCCCGCTCGGAGTCGATCCCGATCGTGATGCGTTCCATACCGCGAGCCTCGCGGCCGCGAGCGCGGCGCGGCAGTGCCGAAGGTCCCGCGTCGTCAGCGGCTTGGGGACCGGGTCCGGGCGAGTCCTGGCGGGGTCGGGTCGGCTGCGGCGCGCGGGCGCGCGGGGTCGGGTCGGCTGCGGCGCGGGCCGGGCGGGTCGTTCGCAGCGGCGCGCGGGCGCGGCGGGCCGGGCCGGGTCACCGAGGCCGGCGGGGCCGGGTCGCCGTCAGCGCCGCCAGCGGATGCCGAGCACGGCGACCGCGGCCACGATCGCCAGCCCGGCGGCGCCGAACGCGATGGGTGCGCCGTAGGTCGCGAGCTGCACCATGATCCAGGCCTGCTGCGACGCATTGTTCGTGTCCTCGACCGGTGCGAGCGCCACCTGCACGAGCCACACTCCGACGAGGCCGAACCCGATCGCGAGCGCGACCAGGGCGATGACGAAGGGGTTGACCCGCACGCGGGACACGACCGCGTCGTCGGCGTCGGCATCCGCATCCGCATCCGGCTCGGTCGTGACGACGGTAGGCGGGGCAGGCAACGTGGCGGGCAGTGTGGCGGGCAGTGCGGCGGCCGTCGGCGCGACGGGCGCTGTCGCGACCGACGGCGACGGCGACGGCCGGCCGTCGACGAGCGAGCCCGCGGGCAGCACCGAGGGCGTGCCGATCGTGGGCCGGCGGTGCTGCGTGCGCACCTCGCCCACATACCCGCGCTGGAACGCGGGGTCGAATCGCGGGTCGAGAGGGCGGCCGTCGTCGGTCATGCCCCGAGCCTAGCCGCCTTGACCGGATGAAGCCTCAGCTCCCGGGTGGAGCGGCCGCATGGTCTCCGGGCCCTCGCCCGTGACGGGCGCGACCTCGTAGAACTCCAGCCGCTCAGCGAGCTCGGTGCCCGCCGCGACCGCCTCGCGGACGAGCTGCTCGTCACCGATGAGCGAGGGATCGAGCCAGTGCTGCCAGAGCTCGCGCGGCAGCGGCACGGGGTTGCGGTCGTGGATCGCACGCAGGTGCGGCACGGCATCCATCGTGAGGATCGTGGCCGTGAGCACCCAGCGCTCCGGGTCGTCATCGGGCCTCGAGCGGTCCCGCCACCAGGAGTACAGGCCGGCGAACGCGAAGTCGTCGCCGGACGGGTCGTGGATGAAGTAGGGCGTCTTGCGCGGCTTGCCGGGGCCGGTGGCATCCGTGTGCCACTCGTAGTAGCCGGTCACCGGGATCAGCGCCCGCTTGCCCTCGACGCTCGCCCTGAACATCGAGGTCGTCGCGGCCGTCTCGGAGCGCGCGTTGAACGTCGGCCCCTTCATCTTCAGGTCCTTCGACCACGACGGGGTGAGCGACCAGCGGGCGAGCTCGAGCCGGCGCTGCAGCTCGCCGGCCGCGTCCCCGTTGCGGCGCACGCTCTCGATCACCACGGGGATCGGATCGGTCGGACGGATGTTGTAGCTCGGCCGCCAGTCGTGCACGTCGCCGCCCTGGGCGACGAACTCCTCGATGAGGTCGTTGACCTCGCTGTCGACCGCGAACCGCCCGCACATGCCGCCAGGCTACGCGGAGGGTCCGACGCGGGGGGTTCGTGCGGCTGGTCGCTCCGCCGGTTGAGGAGCGCCGTGAGCGAAGCGAACGTCGCGTCTCGAAACCCGCCCGTATGCGGAGGGGGGTGTGAGGGTCTCGAGACGCCGGCTCGCTGCGCTCGCAGGCTCCTCGACCAGCGGTGTGGAGCTGTTCGTTCCGCTGGTTGAGGAGCGCCGTGAGCGGAGCGAACGTCGCGTCTCGAAACCAGCCGTGCGCGGAGGGGGGGTGTGGTGGTCTCGAGACGCCGGCTCGCTCCGCTCGCAGGCTCCTCGACCAGCGGTGTGGAGCTGTTCGTTCCGCTGGTTGAGGAGCGCCGTGAGCGAAGCGAACGCCGCGTCTCGAAACCAACCCTACGCGGAGGGGGGTGTGGTGGTCTCGAGACGCCGGCTCGCTCCGCTCGCAGGCTCCTCGACCAGCGGTGTGGAGCTGTTCGTTCCGCTGGTTGAGGAGCGCCGTGAGCGGAGCGAACGTCGCGTCTCGAAACCAGCCCTATGCCGAGGGAACTGTGGTGGTCTCGAGACGCCGGCTCGCTCCGCTCGCGGGCTCCTCGACCAGCGGACGGTGGTGGTCTCGAGACGCCGGCTCGCTCCGCTCGCGGGCTCCTCGACCAGCGGACGGTGGCGGTCTCGAGACGCCGGCTCGCTCCGCTCGCGGGCTCCTCGACCAGCGGACGGTGGCGGTCTCGAGACGCCGGCTCGCTCCGCTCGCAGGCTCCTCGACCAGCGGGGGCGGGGGCGGGAGCGGAGGCGGAGGCGGGGGCGGAGGGCGGAGGGCGGAGGCGGTCAGACGTGGGCGCGCACGAAGGCCCTCACCAGCGCCCGCGCGGCCTCCGCCTCGGCGATCGGCAGCAGCGGGTAGACGTGCACCATGCCGGGCTCCTCGTGCAGGGTCACCGCGACCCCGGCATCCGTCGCACGGCTCGCGAACGCGCGGGCGTCCGCGAGCATCAGGTCGTGCGTGCCGACGACGACCATCGACGGCCCCAGCCGCGACAGGTCGCCGAACAGCGGACTCACCCGCGGGTCGTCGAGCGGCACCGCGCCGCGGTACGCGTCGCCGTTCACCCGCAGCCCGACGGGCGACAGCCACGGATCCACCGCGTCGAGGTCCGGGAGCGCGGGGTCCGTCAGCCCGAGGTCGAGCCAGGGCGCGATGAGCGCCGTCGGCAGCGGACGACCGGAGGCGAGCACGGATGCCACGGCGAGCCCGCCACCCGCGGAGTCGCCCATGACGACATCCGCCCCGCTCGCGGCGACGAGGTCGGCCATCGCGGGCACCGTGCGGTCCGCCGTCCAGACCGGGCCGAGCGGGTAGATCGGCACGATCGCCCGCACGCCCGTCGTGCGCGCCAGGTCACCGACGTACTTCCACTGGAACGTGCTGATCTCGTGCACGTACGATCCGCCGTGCAGGTACACCACCGTGCCGACCGGAGCCTGCTGCGGCTCGACCGTGAACACCGGGAAGCCCGCGTCGTCCGCGCGCGACACCGCGAGGTCGCGGAACGGCGGCGGGGCGAACCGCGCGGGCTTGCGCAGCTGCGCCTCGATGCTCTCGCGACTCAGCTCGGCCGAGCGGTAGCGGTGCTTCGCGCCGGTGAGCATGCCGACGAGCGGCAGGAGGCTCGACGGCAGGTGCGCGCCCGGCAGGTGCGGGCCCGCCGCGTGCCCGCCCGGCGGATGCGCGCCCGGCGAGTGCGCGTTCACGCGGCCGTCACAGCGTGAGCACGGTGTCGACGAGGTGATCGCCGAGCTGCGAGTCGGTGCGCAGCACGACGCGCACGTGCGCGCCGGGGTGATCCCGCGGCCCGATCCGCTGGCCGCGCAGATCGCAGATCGTCTGCCCCCGGCCGGGACCGTCGGTCGCGTCGACGACGACGGGGATCGCGGGGGCGATCGAGGCACGGATGCCGCCGACCGCGAGCGCCGCCGCGAGCGGGTCGTGCAGCGCGCACGCGCGGTGCCCGTACAGGTCGACGTAGAACCCGAAGTACAGGTCGAGGATGCGGCCGAGCGCCTCCGCGAACGGCCGGCCCGACTCGAGCAGGCGCACCCGGTGGTCCTCGTCGAGCTGGTGCTCGAGCGTGACGTCGAGCGGCACGAGCACGATCGGCCAGTCCGCCTCGAGGACCGCGGCAGCGGCATCCGCGTCGTTGTGGATGTTGGCCTCGGCGACCGGCGTGACGTTGCCGGGCACGATCGCCGCGCCGCCCATGATCGTGACGACGGCGACCCGGCTCGGCAGCGTCGGGTCGAGCTGCAGCGCGAGCGCGAGGTTCGTGAGCGGGCCGACCGCGACGATCTCGAGCGCACCCGCGTACTCGTGGCTCAGCCAGACGAGCAGCTCGGCGGCCGACTCGTCGACCGGCTCGGCCGCGGCTCGGGGGAGCTCGACGTTGCCGACGCCGTTGCGCCCGTGGATGTGCGGCACCCCGCCCTCGAACGGACGCGCGAGCGGATGCTGCGCCCCGATCGCCACGGGCGCGCCGCGGCCCGCGAGCGCCATCAGGTCGAGCGTGTTGCGGGCCGCCGTGGTCGCGTCGACGTTGCCGCTCACGGTGCCGACGCCGAGCAGCTCGATCTCGCCCGCGGCGTCGCTCGCGAGCAGGTAGCCGAGCGCGAGGGCATCGTCGATGCCGGTGTCACAGTCGAAGTACAGCGGTCGCCCCATCCGTCGAGGGTATCGAGGCCGGCGCGCCTACCGCGCGCGCCTGACCGCGGAGCGCCGCGCGCCGCCGAGGCGCGGGCGTCCGAACATCCCGCACCGCCGAACGCGGGCGGCTCAGCGCCCGGTGCCGTCCGGGGCGCGGTCGACGTCACCGCGCCATCCGCCGGTCTCGAAGCCCTGCGCCTCGATGATGTCCTTGAACCGCTTCAGGTCGCCCGCGATCTGCACGTCGTCGACCTGCAGGATGCTGCCCGCCTTCTCGACGATCCCCTCCGGCTTCCAGTCGAACTCGACGCTCACCCGCGTGCTGTCATCGGCGATGCGGTGGAACGTGACGACGCCCGCGTGGGTCTCGCCGTCGACGCTCTTCCACGCGATGCGCTCGTCGGGATGCTGCTCGGTGATCTCGGCGTCGAACTCGCGCTTCGCCCCGCCGATCGAGACGTTCCAGTGCAGGTGCGTGTCGTCGATCTGGCTGATCGAGTCGACGCCGTTCATGAACTCGGGGAACTCCTCGAACTGGGTCCACTGGTTGTACGCGACGCTGATCGGCACATCGACGTCGATGCTCTTCTGCACGGTGGTCATGGCGACCTCCTCTTCCGGTTCGTGGCTGACCACGCTAGAGAGCACCGGTCCGGCGCGCCTCGCATCCGGCCGACTCGCACGTCGCGCCCAGGCGGCGCGCCCGGGCGTCGCGCCCGGGCGTCGCGCCCGGCGCGCTCGGGCCGCCGGGACGCCGGGCGAGCACCGTGACCCCGACGCTCGCCGCCGTGACGAGGGCGAGGGCGAGCCACTGCCGCCAGCCGAGCGCCTGGTGCAGCACGACGAGTCCGGCGAGTGCGGCGATCGCGGGCCCGAGGCTCGACAGCACGCCGAACACCCGGGTCGGGATGCGGCGGAGCGCCGCGAACTCGAGCGAGTACGGGATGACGGATGTCGCGAGCCCCACCCCGAGGAAGACGAGCAGCAGACGCGGGTCGGCCGCGACGGCCGATCCGGCCGGCGCCGCCCCGAACGGCAGCACGACGAGGGTCGCGACGAGCATGGACACGGCGAGCGGGTCGAGCCCCGTCGCCCGGGAGCCGAGGCTCGCGCTCGTGACGATGTATCCCGCCCAGAACACCGCGGCGAGCGCCGCGAGCCCGAGCCCGGCGAGGTCGAGGGCGCCCGGCCCGCGCGACTCGAGCGCCTCGAGGCCGAGGAGCACGACGCCGGCGAGCGCGAGGAGTGCCCAGGCGGCATCCACTGCGCGTCTCGTCTGCGCGAGCGCGACGCCGAGCGGGCCGAGGAACTCGACCGTGACCGCGACCCCGATCGGCACGTGCTGGATGGCGAGGTAGATGAGGGTGTTCATGCCGCCGAGCGCGATGCCGAGGGCGACGACCGTGAGCCAGGTGCGGCGGTTCCACGCGCGCACCCGCGGACGCACGACGAGCAGCATGACGACGCTCGCGAACACGAGCCGCAGCGCGGCGGCGCCCACCGGGCCGGTCTCGCCGAAGAACGTGCGGGCCGTCGCGCTGCCGAACTGCACCGAGAACACCGCGGCGACGGCGAGCAGGGGCGCGGGGATCCGGTCGAGCGCGCGCACCCGTCGAGCCTAGGCGCGCATCGACGGGCTCAGTGCCAGGCGCCGGCCGGCGCCGTGACGATCTTCACGGGCGCGGTGCTCCAGTGGTGGCCGTTCGCGTAGTGGCTCGTCGACCAGCGCGACGCCCAGATCACGCGGGCCGTGGCGTCGGCGCTCTGCTTCGCGTCGAACGCGGCCGCGATGTCGGAGAAGATCGGGCGACGCAGGTTCTCGGCGGCCTTCTGCGCGGCCGTCTGCAGCTCGGAGTACACGCCCGTGCCGCCTCCGCCGCCCGAGCCATAGCCGTTGTTGAGCGGGTTGTTGCGGTTGAACCAGTCGTCCGGTCCGTTCTCCTGCCGCATCCAGCGCAGGAACACGGTGACGTTCTCCTGGGTGATCGGGAAGTCGCCGTCGAGCAGCACGAGCGTCGCCCAGTCGGCGTTGGTGCCGCTCGCGACGAGCGATTCGACGCCGTCGGATGCCGTCGCATCCGGGCGCGCGATGACCGGCTCGTCGGCCGCCGCCGACACGACGAGCGACTGCGACTCGAGGTCGGTGACGCTCGACGGAAGGTCCTGCGCCTGCGCGCTCGCGACCGGCACGATCGCGACGGATGCCACGAGCCCGAGCACGGCGAGCGCCTCCAGCCCCGATCGGCGGCGCATCGCGATGCGGGGTCGCGGGGTCGCGGTGCCGACGACGGGCGCCGGCGGAGTGGCCGGCGCGTCGGGTCGGGTGGCGCGTCGTGGAGAAGGCATGCCCGGCCAGGGTAACAAATCGATTACGACGGCGCGCGGGGGATCGGCCGATCCGGGAGGTGCGGGTCGTCCACCCTGCCACGGGACGGCGCCGTCCGGGGCGAACGTGACGATTGTGACGCGCTGTTGCCCCCGGTGTAGCCGGGGATGGCGGACCCGCGCCCGCCCGGCCAGGGTGGCCCCTCGTTCGCCATCCACGGCCCGGTCCCCGGGCCCCTCCATCGAAAGTCACCGACATGCCACAGTTCCGCGCCCGCGCCGCCATCGCGCTGGGTCTGGCCGCCGGCCTCGTCCTCGCCGGCTGCTCGGCGACTCCGGGCACCGACGCCGACGAGGCGTCGACGGCCGAGACCGTCCAGACCGGGGGCACGTACACCCACGCGTTCTCCGCCGTCGGCGCGATCACGTCCCTCGATCCGCCGACCCTGATCTTCCACGAGGCGCTCCAGGTGGTGCGCGCGCTCGCCGACTCCCTCGTCGACCAGAAGCCGGACGGCACGATCGTGCCGTGGATCGCCGAGAGCTGGGAGATCAACGACGACGCGACCGTCTACACGTTCCACCTGCGCGAGGGCGGCACGTTCTCCGACGGCGCCCCCATCGACGCGGCGGCCGTCAAGGCGAACTTCGATCGCGCGGTGGCGCTCGGCCCGAAGGCCGTCGGCGCGTACCCGCTGCTGCTGGGCCTCACCGAGACGAAGGTCGTCGACCCGCGCACCGTCGAGTTCGACTTCGCGAAGCCCGCCGCGTACTTCCTGCAGGCGGTGTCGGGTGCCGTGTTCGGCCTCATCTCGCCGAACGACCTCGGCAAGGATCCGGCCGACCTGGCGAAGGGCGAGTACGCCGGATCGGGACCGTTCACCCTCGCGAGCTACAACCCGCAGACCGAGATCGACCTCGACAAGCGGGTCGGGTACGACACCCCGTCGTCGATCGCGGAGCACACCGGCGACGCGTACGTCGACCACCTGCGCCTGGTCGAGATCGGCGACGCGTCCACCCGGGCCAACCAGGTCGCCGACGGCGAGATCCAGTCGGCCGCGCTCATCGCCTTCCAGGACGAGGCACGACTGAGCGCGACCGAGGGCGTCACCCTGCTGCCACTGAAGATCCCCGGGCTCACCGAGACGCTCATCATCAACCAGAAGTCGTTCCTGGGGACCGACGCGCCCGCCCGTGAGGCGATCCAGCTCGCGATCGACTCGAAGACGATCGTCAGCACGGTGTTCGGGCCGAGCTACGGCGCCGGTGCGAGCGCCATCGGCAGCGGCACGCCCGGGTTCGCCGACCAGAGCGGCGCCATCGAGTACGACCCGGCGAAGGCGGAGCGGGTGCTCGACGACGACGGCTGGACGGTCGGCGACGACGGCATCCGCACCAAGGACGGCACGCGGTTCACCGTCCGCGTGCCCGCGATCGGCAACTGGCCGGGCGCCGAGCTGCTGCAGGCCCAGCTGCTCAAGGTCGGCATCGACCTGCCGCTCGACAAGTCCGACCAGGCGACGTCGAGCGCGGCGCTCGCGAACGGCGACTACGAGGCCGACAAATGGCAGATGACTCGCGCCGACGTGTCGGTGCTCAATGCGGTGTGGAACTCCAACCACACCTCGCAGGGCTACGCCTGGGCCAGCCCCGGACCGCTCGACGAGCTGCTCGACGCCCAGGAGTCGGCGATCGACCCGGGCGATCGGGCGGCGGCATCGGCGAAGGTGCAGCAGTACCTCATCGAGAACCACTGGGCGATCCCGCTCGACGACCGCGCGTGGACGTACGCGTACAACGCGTCGGCGCACGGCCTGCGCGCCGACGGCGAGACGAAGCTCGTGTTCTACGACGTCTGGGTGAGCCAGGGCTGACGAGCGCCGCCCACCGCATCCGTACCGCATCCGCATCCGCATCGACACAGGGAAGGACTCCGTGATGCTCCTGCTCCGCTACTGGGGCGCGAAGCTCGCCCAGTCGGTGTTCGTGCTGTGGGCGGCGTTCACGCTCAGCTTCTTCATCCTCTACGGGCTGCCGAGCGACCCCGTGTCGCTCATGCTCAGCCAGGGCGGCGCCTCCGGCAACCTCGATCCGGAGGCGATCGCCGCCCTCAACCGGGAGTACGGCTTCGACCGTCCGCTCGTCCTGCAGTACGTCGACCACCTGGGGGCCTTCCTCCGCGGCGACTTCGGCACCTCGATCGAGCAGGGGCAGCCCGTCGTCGACATCGTGGGCCGGGGCATCGGCTCGACCACGGTGCTCGCGCTCGCCGGATTCGGCGTCGCCGTCGCGCTCGGCCTCGCGCTCGCCGTGGTCGCGTCGAGCACCCGGATGCGGTGGCTGCGCCAGGTGCTGCAGTCCCTGCCGCCGCTCGCCCTCTCGCTGCCGCCGTTCTGGCTCGGGCTCGTGCTGCTGCAGCTGTTCTCGTTCACGTTCCACTGGTTCCCGTCGTTCGGCGACCGGGCGCCGAACACCCTCGTGCTGCCCACCCTCACCCTCGCCATCCCGGTGTCGGCGACGATCGCCCAGGTGCTCACGAAGAACTTCCTGACGACCTGGCAGCAGCCCTTCGTGCAGGTCGCGCAGGCGAAGGGACTCGGCCGGCCCCGGCTGCTGTCGCGCCACGTGCTGCGCAACGCCGTCATCCCGGCGCTCACCATGGCGGGCATCACGTTCGGGCACCTGCTCGCCGGCACCGTCATCACCGAGACCGTCTTCTCGAGGGCCGGGCTCGGGCGGGTGACCCAGCAGGCGGTGACGCAGCAGGACCTCCCGGTCGTGCAGTTCGTCGTCGTGCTGGCGGCGGCGATCTTCGTCGTCGTCAACCTCCTCGTCGACGGGCTCTACCCGGTGATCGATCCCCGCATCCGCCGGCGCGGGCTGGTGGCGGCATGAGTGCGGTGCGGAGCCTGCTCGTCGGGCACCGGGGTGCGGCGCCGCGCCCCTCGGCCCGGCCGCGTCGCTGGACCCGCTGGATCGGGCTGAGCGCGTCGGCCGCGTTCGTCGTGCTCGTGCTCGTCGGCGCGTTCTTCCCGACCCTGCTGACCGGCGCCGACCCGCTCGCCGTCGATCCCACGGCAGCCCTCCAGGCGCCGTCGGCGCAGCACGTGTTCGGCACCGACTACGTCGGGCGGGACCTCTACACGCGCGTCGTGTACGGCTCGTCGCTCTCCCTGCGCGGCTCGCTGCTCGCGGTGCTCATCGCCCTCGTCGCCGGATCGCTCATCGGCCTCGTCTCGGGCTACGTCGGGGGCTTCGTCGACACGTTCGTCATGCGCGTCATCGACGTGATCCTCGCGATCCCGGGCCTGCTGCTGTCCATGACCGTGGTCACGGCGCTCGGCTTCGGCACCGTCAACGTCGCGATCGCGGTGGGGGTCGCATCCGTCGCGGTGTTCGCCCGGCTGATGCGGGCCGAGGTGTACCGGGTGCGGGGCACGCGGTACATCGAGGCCGCGCGCCTGGTCGGGTCCTCGCGGCTGCGCATCCTGTTCCGGCACCTGCTGCCGAACTCGGCGGGCACCGTGCTGACGCTCGCCGCGCTCGAGTTCGGCGGGGCGATCCTCGCGTTCAGCGCCCTGAGCTTCCTCGGCTACGGCGCGCAGCCGCCGCAGCCGGAGTGGGGCTCGCTCGTGAACGACGGGCGCGGATACCTGCAGACCGCATGGTGGCTCACGACGCTGCCCGGGCTCGTCATCATCCTCACCGTGCTCGCGGCCAATCGCATCAGCCGCGCGCTCGACCCCGATCAGGAGGCGGTGCGATGAGCGCGCTCGAGCCGGCCCTCGTCATCGAGGGGCTGACCGTCGACTACCGGTCGGCGCGCACGGGCACGGCGACGGCCCTCGAGCCCACCGCGCTCACGGTCGGCGCGGGCGAGGTCGTCGCGCTCGTCGGCGAGTCGGGCTCGGGCAAGACGACCCTCGGCATGGCCGCCATCGGGCTGCTCGCCCCGAACGCGCTGGCACGGTTCGACCGGCTCGAGCTCGGCGGCACGGCCATCCGGGACTGGACCGACCCGCTCTGGCGTTCCGTGCGCGGCACGGCCGTGTCGCTCGTGCCGCAGGACCCGTCCGTGTCGCTCAACCCCGTGCGCACGATCGGCTCCCAGGCCACCGAGCACCTCGTGCTGCACGGGCTCGCCCGGCCGCACGAGGCGCGCGCCCGGCTCGTCGACCTGCTCCGCGAGGTCGGCTTCGACGAGCCGGAGCGGCGACTCGGGCAGTACCCGCACGAGCTCTCCGGCGGCCAGCAGCAGCGCGTGCTGCTCGCGATGGCGTTCTCCTCCGACCCGAAGCTCATCGTCGCGGACGAGCCCACGAGCGGGCTCGACGTCACGGTGCAGCGCGCCGTGCTCGATCGGCTCGACCTGCTGCGAGCGGAGCACGGCACCGCGATCCTGTTCATCACGCACGACCTCGGCGTCGCGGTCGAGCGAGCGGACCGGATCGTCGTGCTGCAGAACGGCCGCATCGTCGAGGAGGGTCCCGCGCTCGCGGTGGCGACCAACCCGCAGCACGAGTACACCCGGTCGCTGCTGGCCGCTGCGCCGTCCTTCGCGTCGGGCCGGCTCGTCCCGTCCCCGGGAACGGCGCCCGCCCCCGACGCGAAGGCGCCCGACCCGGCCGCCGTGCTCGTCGTCGACGACGTGCGCAAGGCCTTCGTGCGTGGCCGCCACGTCGTGCAGGCGCTCGACGGCGTGTCCCTCGCGGTCGGTCGCGGGCGCACGCTCGGCATCGTCGGCGAGTCGGGCAGCGGCAAGTCGACGCTCGCGCGCGTGCTCGTCGGCCTCGAGCATCCCGACTCGGGCACCGTCGAGGTGCACGGCGAGCCGGTGCCGCGGCGCGGCGCCCGGGCGCTCCGGGCCTATCGCGACCACGTGCAGCTCATCTACCAGAACCCGTACGCGTCGCTCGACCCCCGGTTCAGCGTCGTCGAGACGATCGCCGAGCCGCTGCGCAACTACCGCTCCCTGGGGAGAGCCGAGCTGCGCGCCCGCGTCGACGACGCCCTCGACGCCGTCGCGCTGCCGCGGGCGCTCGGCCGACGCCGACCGCACGAGCTGTCGGGCGGTCAGCGCCAGCGGGTGGCACTCGCCCGCGGGATCGTGCTCCGCCCCGACCTGCTCGTGCTCGACGAGCCCGTCTCGGCGCTCGACGTCTCCGTGCAGGCCCAGATCCTCCAGCTGCTCGTCGATCTGCAGGCCGAGTACGGTCTCAGCTACGCGTTCATCACCCACGACCTCGCGGTGGTGCGGCAGATCGCCGACGAGGTCGCCGTCGTGGCTCGCGGCCGCGTCGTCGAGACCGGCTCCGTCGAGGCCGTGTTCGACCGCCCCGCCGCCGCCGAGACCATCCGGCTGATCGAGGCCATCCCCGGCCGTCGCACCGACGCGATCGCCATCTGACCCAGGAGGACGAATGACCAGGTACGTGATCATCGGCGCCGGCGCGATCGGCGCCCACCTCGCCGCGCAGCTCACCTCGGCCGGCATCCCCGCCGTGCTCGTCGCGCGCGGGCGGCAGCTGGACGCCCTGCGCGCCGGGCCGCTCGTGCTCCGCAAGGCCGACGGGGACGAGCGCGTTCGCCTCCGGGTCGTCGCGGATGCCGCCGAGGCCCGGCTCACGACGGATGACGTGCTCGTGCTCGCCGTCAAGTCGCAGGACGCGGAGGAGGTCATCTCCGGGTGGGCGTGGCTGCCGCTCGCGGACTCCGCGGAGCTCGTCGCCGCCGACCTGCCGCTCGTCGTGCTGCAGAACGGCGTCGCCACCGAGGACGCGGCGCGGCGGCGCTTCGCCCGCGTGGTGTCCGTCGCGACCATCGTGCCGGTCAACTACCTCGAGCCCGGGGTCGTCATCCCGTACGCGGCCGGCGGCACCGGGTACCTCCAGGTGGGCGCCCTCGACGGCCGTCAGGACGCGGATGCCGGCACCGTCGCATCCGTCGCCGCCGACCTCGAGGCGGCCGGCTACCTGGTGCGGGTCCGCACGGACATCACGCGCCGCAAGCACGAGAAGCTGCTGCACAACATCCTCAACGCCGTGAGCGTGCTCGACGGCGACGACCGCGAGCGGACGCTCCTCTCGGACGGTCTCGTCGCCGAGGCGCGGGCAGTGCTCGAGGCAGCCGGAGTCGACCTGGACATCGCGGCCGACGTCGATCCCGGCCGGGCGGTCGGCGGCGGTCGCGAACCGCAGCCGCCCACCGCCGGGCGCCCGGCCTTCCGGGGCTCGACATGGCAGAACTTCGCCCGCGGCACGCGCAGCGAGCTCGACTTCCTGAACGGCGAGATCGTGCTGCTCGGCCGCCGGCACGGCGTGCCCACCCCGCTCAACGAGCGCGTGCAGCGCGTGCTCGGCCGCTCGGAGCTGCTCGGCGAGGGGCCGGGCGCGCACCGCATCGGCGAGATCCTCGAGCTCGCCCCCGTCGCATGAACCGACCGTCTGACGATCAAGGAGTCCCCCATGGCGAATGAGCCCGTCACCCTGCTCGAGCCCGCCCGGCAGCGCAACCCGAGAACCGGGTTCTCGCTGGCGTTCCTCACCAACGGCGCCTACTCGCCGAGCGCGCCGGGCGGCTCGGCGCAGGGCCACCGCGACGTCATCGAGCTGTTCCGGATCGCGGAGCAGCTCGGCTACGGCCGCGGCTGGGTGCGCAACCGGCACTTCGACAACTACCTGTCGTCGCCGCTCACGGTCATCGCCGCCGCCGGCCAGCACACCTCCCGGATCCGGCTCGGAACGGCGATCATCCCGGTCGGCTACGAGCACCCGATCCGCGTCGCAGAGGACGCGGCGACGGTCGACCTGCTCGTCGACGGGCGTCTCGAGCTCGGCATCGCCACCGGCATCCCGGGCTTCGACCCGATCTTCGGCGCGGCGGACGCCCGGCCGTTCAAGGAGTCGGCGGCCGACAAGGTGGATCGGCTGCTCGAGGCCCTCGCCGGCACGGTGCTCGGCTACGCCCCGGCCGGCACGCCCGGGCCGGCGACCGTGGCCGACCCGGCGGAAGGCCGCGTGTTCGGCCCCGCCGGGGAACACGCGCCCGGGCGCGGGACCCCCTACTACACGCGGCCCTACGTCCCCGGGCTGCGCGACCGGATCTGGTACGGGCCGGGCGGCGTGGACAGCGCCGCGCACGCCGCGAGCCAGGGACTGGACCTGCTGCTGAGCGCCATCGGCCCGAACATCGGTCTCGGGTTCGAGGGCGGTCAGCGCGCGCAGATCGACGCGCACCGCGAGGCCTGGACCCGCACCGACCGTGCGCCGCGGGTCTCCGCGCACCGGCTGTTCTTCCCGTTCGTGAACGACGGTCAGCGCGCGCTCTACCGGGCGTACGCCGACCTCCGCGACCGCGAGGGCGCCGCCGCGTCCCGCCCGGCCGGGTCGCTGCCGCCGCGGGCCGTCGAGAGCCGGAACGACGCGCCGGCGCCGTCCGGGGCGCGCGGCCCCGGTCTGCAGTCGCCCGTCGTCGTGGGCGAGCCCGACGAGATCGTCGAATACCTGCGGTCGGATGTCGCGGTGCAGGCGGCCGACGAGCTCGGCATCTTCCTGCCGCCCGGCTTCAGCCACCGGGAGAACCTCGAGCTCATCGAGAACATCGCCGAGCTCGTCGCCAAGCCGCTCGGCTGGGACCCGGCGGCCGCCTGATGGCCGGGGAGTTCGTCACCGAGTGGACGGCGTGGCGCGCGGCGCGCGACGAGTCGCTCGCCGCGCCGTACGGCATCCTCTCCGTCACGTCGATCGACTACCTCACCGAGCAGCCGATCGCGATCGAGGGCGTGCCCGGGCGGTGGAGCGCGGGCGCGGCCGGCGCGCACGTCGACCTCGCGGAGGGCGAGGAGCTGCTCGACGACGGCGCGGTGCTGCGCGGCAGCGTCGACGTCGAGGCGAGTGCCGCACCCCGTCAGCTCCGCATCGCGGCGAGCGACGTGCGGATCGAGGTGTTCCGGTCGGCCGGCTGGATCGTGGTGCGCCCGCGCGACCCGGGTCACGCGCTGCGCACGGGCTTCCGCGGAACGCCCGCCTACCGGCCCGATCCGCGCTGGGTGGTGCAGGGCCGCTGGATCCCGCACGACGAGCCCCGGACGATCCGCGTGGACTCGGTGGCGGCGCGGCTCGGTCGCGAGGTGGCCTCGCCCGGAGTGGTCGAGTTCGAGCTCGGCGGCGCGACCCACCGGCTCATCGCCGTGCCCGCGCCCGGCCGGCCCGACGCCGTCGCGCTGCACTTCCGCGACGCGACCTCGGGCGTGACCACGATCGGCTCCGTGCGCGAGCTCATCGTGAGCCGACCGGATGCCGCGGGCGCCGTGACGCTGGACTTCACCCGCACGCAGAACAAGAACTGCGCGTACACGGACCACGCGATCTGCCCGCTGCCGCCCGCCGGGAACGTGCTCGACGTGCCCGTCGAGGCCGGGGAGCGGCTGCCCTTCGAGCGCGAGCCGGGTCGCGGCGTGACGATCCAGGCGGACGAGCTGCGGCGCGAGCTCGCCTCGTCGCAGCCGCCGGCCGTGCTCGACGTCCGCTGGCGGCTCGACCGGCCCGACGGACGCCCGGACTACCTCGAGGCGCACATCCCGGGCGCCGTCTACGTCGATCTCGACCGCGAGCTCGCCCGGCACGGCGCACCGGCGGACGGACGGCATCCGCTGCCGTCCGCGGCCGACCTGCAGGCCGCCGCCCGCCGCTGGGGCGTGCGGGACGGCCAGGCGGTCGTCGTCTACGACAACCTCAAGGGGCTCTCCGCCGCGCGCGCGTGGTGGCTGCTGCGCGCCGGCGGGATCGTCGACGTGCGGATCCTCGACGGCGGCATCAGGTCATGGACCGACCCCGGGCACCCCGTCGAATCGGGCGACGTGACCCCGCCGCCGGGTGACGTCGTGCTCGCGCCCGGCGGGCTGCCGAGCGTGACCATCGACGAGGCGGCGGACTTCCCCGCGCGCGGCCTGCTCATCGACGCGCGAGCGGGCGACCGCTACCGCGGCGAGACCGAGCCGATCGACCCCCGGGCCGGGCACATCGCGGGTGCGGTGAACCGGCCGACGACCGAGAACGTCGGCGCCGACGGCCGGTTCCGGCCCGCGGCGGAGCTCCGCGACGAGTTCGAGGCGCTCGGAGCGACGGCCGGCACGCCGGTCGCGGTGTACTGCGGATCGGGCGTCACGGCGTCGCACGAGATCGCGGCGCTCGCGATCGCGGGCATCCCCGCCGCGCTCTACCCCGGCTCGTGGAGCCAGTGGTCGAACCACCCGGACCGCCCGGTCGCGGTGGGAGCGCAGCCGTGACGAGCGCCGGCCCCGCGACCCTCGACGCGCTCACGGCCGCGGTGAGCGACTGGTCGACGGATGCGGCCGACGTCGCCGGTGCCGCCGGCGACCGCTCGGGGCTCCTGCCCGACGGCGCGCCGCGCATCGTGGTGCGCGCACGGAGCGTCGCCGAGGTGCAGGCGACCGTGCGGTTCGCGGCCGAGCACGGCATCCCGATCGTGACGCGCGGGGCGGGCAGCGGGCTCGCCGGCGGTGCCGTCGCCGCGGAGGGCCAGATCGTGCTCGATCTCTCGCAGCTCGACCGCATCGTCGAGGTGCGCGTCGTCGATCAGGTCGCCGTCGTCGAGCCGGGCGTCGTCACGGCCGACCTCGAGGCGGCGGCCCGGCAGCACGGCCTGTTCTACGCGCCCGATCCGGGCAGTGTCGGCATCTCGACGATCGGCGGCAACATCGCCACGAACGCGGGCGGCCTGCGCGGGGCGAAGTACGGCGTCACCCGCGACGCCGTGCTCGCCCTCGACGTGGTGCTCGCGGACGGCGACCTCATCCGCGTCGGCAGCGAGACCACGAAGGGCGTCACCGGCTACGACCTCGCCGGGCTGTTCGTCGGCTCCGAGGGCACGCTCGGGATCGTCGTCGGGGCGACCGTGCGCCTGCTCCCGGTGCAGGCCGAGACGGCGAGCCTGGCGGGCTGGTTCCCGGAGCTGACGGATGCCGCCCGGGCCGTCGAGGCGATCGGCCGGACGGGCGTGCGGCCCACCGTGCTCGAGATCGTCGACGCCGCGACCCTCGCCGCGATCGACGCCGGCTTCGGCACGGCGTTCCGCGAACGGGGCGGCGCGTTCCTGCTCGCGCAGACGGACGGCTCGGGCGCCGCCATCGACATCGGGCGGATCGCCGACGCCGCGCGCCCGTACGCGACGGCCGTCGAGGTGGCGGAGGACGAGCTGCTCGCGGCGGACCTGCTCGCGGCCCGGCGGCTCGCGCTGCCCGCGATCGAGCGCCTCGGGCGCGTGCTCATCGAGGACATCGCCGTGCCGCGCAGCCGTCTCGCCGAGACGATCCACGCCGTGCAGGCGATCGGCGAGCGTCACGACGTGCGGATCTTCGTGTTCGCGCACGCGGGCGACGGCAACGTGCATCCGATCATCCTGGTGCCGGATTCGCCGGAGGACGGGCCGATCCCGGCCGCCGCGGCCGCGGCGGCGGACGACATCTTCGCGCTCGCGCTCGCCGTCGGCGGCACCGTCACGGGCGAGCACGGCGTCGGGGCGCTCAAGCGCGCCTGGGCCGCGCGCGAGGTGGGTCCCCGGGCCGCGCGGATCGCCGACGGCATCAAGGCGCTGCTCGACCCGCACGGCATCCTCAACCCCGGCAAGGCGATCTGACCGGCCGGCGTGTCTGGGTGTTCACCGAGCATTCGGGTGCGCGGCGGGATAGTGGCCGCATGGACATCGCCACGCAGATCACGACCGTGCTCGCCGCGAACGGGGTGACCCGGGTGTGGGGCATCCCCGGCGACTCGCTCAACGGGTTCACCGACGCCATCCGCACGAACGACGACATCGCGTGGATGCACGTGCGGCACGAGGAGGCGGCCGCGTTCGCCGCGGGCGCCGACGCGCAGGTCAGCGGCGGGCTCGGCGTGTGCGCCGGATCGTGCGGCCCCGGCAACCTGCACCTGATCAACGGGCTGTTCGACGCGAACCGGTCCCGGCTGCCCGTGCTCGCGATCGCGGCGCAGATCCCGACCGCCGAGATCGGCTCCACATACTTCCAGGAGACGCATCCGGAGCGCCTGTTCCTCGACTGCAGCGTGTTCTGCGAGACCGTCACGAACGCGTCGCAGATGCCGCGCCTGCTCGAGATCGCGATGCGCACCGCGATCGAGAAGCGCGGCGTCGCCGTGCTCGTGCTCGCCGGGGACGTGCTGCTCAGCGAGGCGGCCGACGCGAAGCGGGTCACCGCGATCCGCCCGACCCGGTCGGCGATCGTGCCCTCGCCCGAGGAGCTCGCGGATGCCGCGGCGATCCTGTCGTCGGGACGTCGCGTCACGATCCTCGCCGGCGCCGGCGTCGAGGGGGCGCACGACGAGGTGATCCGTCTCGCCGACACGCTCGGCGCGCCGATCGTGCACGCGCTGCGCGGCAAGGAGCACATCGAGTGGGACAACCCGTTCGACGTGGGCATGACCGGTCTGCTGGGCTTCGCATCCGGCTATCGCGCCATGGAGTCGTGCGACGTGCTGCTCATGCTCGGCACCGACTTCCCGTACCAGCAGTTCTATCCGCCGAAGGCGAAGATCATCCAGGTCGACGAGCGCGGCGAGCAGCTCGGCCGCCGCGTGCCGCTCACGCTGGGGCTGCACGGCACCGTGCGCGACACGGCGCTCGCGCTGCTCGACCGGCTGGAGCGCACCGGCCACCGCCACCACCTCGACGACGCCCTCGACCACTACGCGAAGACACGCCGTTCGCTCGACGAGCTCGCGACGCCCGGCGCCGGGGCGATCCACCCGCAGTACCTCACGCGGGTCATCGACGAGCTCGCGGCCGAGGATGCGGTGTTCGTGCCCGACGTCGGCTCCCCCGTCACGTGGGCGGCGCGCTACCTGCGCACGAACGGCCGACGCCGGCTGATCGGCTCGTTCGCGCACGGCACGATGGCGAACGCGCTGCCGCAGGCGCTCGGCGCGCAGGCCGTCGACCGGTCCCGCCAGGTGATCGCGCTGTCGGGCGACGGCGGGCTCGCGATGCTGCTCGGCGAGCTCCTCACGATCTCGCAGCTCGAGCTGCCCGTGAACGTCGTCGTGTACAACAACTCGTCACTCAACTTCGTCGAGCTGGAGATGAAGGCCGCGGGCTTCGTCAACTTCGGCACGAGCCTGACGAACCCGGACTTCGCGGCGCTCGCCCGTGCGCTCGGCCTGCACGGCATCCGGGTCGAGAGGGCGGATGACGTGCGCGGCGCGATCCAGGAGGCGCTCGCGCACGACGGGCCGACGCTCGTCGACGCCGTGGTCGAGCGCCAGGAGCTCTCGCTGCCGCCGTCGATCGAGGCCGCGCAGGCGAAGGGCTTCGCGCTGTACGCGCTGCGCACGGTCATGTCGGGCCGCGGGGACGAGCTCATCGACCTCGCGAAGGCGAACCTGCGCCAGCTCTTCTGACACGGCGGGTCAGCAGGGTCAGCAGCTCGTAGTGCGAGGACTGCGGGAACATGTCGAACACGCGCGCGCGGTCGACGCGGTAGGACGGCATCCGCTCCAGGTCCGCGGCGAGGCTGACGGAGTTGCAGCTGGAGTAGAGCACGGATGCCGGCCCCTCCCGCTCGAGCCAGCCGGCGAGGCGCGCGCCGAGGCCCCGGCGCGGCGGGTTCACGATCACGACATCGGGCCGGTCGGCCGGGTCGGACCGCTCGGCGAACGCCGTCGCGTCGCCGACCTCGAACCGCGTGCCGGGCACGCCCGCGGCCCGCGCGCTCTCGATCGCCTCGGCGCTCAGCTCGACGCCGAGCACGCGCATCCCCGGGCCGTCGGCCGCGGCCCGCGCCGCGACGTGCAGGCCGAAGCCGCCGACGCCGCAGTACAGGTCCCACACGGAACGCGGCGCGGCCGCCGCGACCCACTCAGCGCCCTCGCGGTAGAGCGCGGATGCCACGCCCGTGTTGGTCTGCACGAAGCTGCCTGGCCGCACGTGCAGCGTCACGTCGTCGAGGCGCACGAGCAGCGTGTCGACCGGGGTGAGCGGCAGCTCGTCGGGACCCTCGACGACGGCCTTGTGCTCGGGCTGCAGGTTGATCGTCACGACGGCCGCCGTCGGCACGGCCGCGAGCAGCGCCGGCAGGTGCTTGCGCATCCGACCCTCGGCCTCGCGCGAGCGCAGGACGAACCGGATCATGAGCGAGCCGTCGGGCGCCTCGAGCACGACCACGAGCTTGAGCTCGCCGCGCCGCGCGCGCACGTCGTAGGGCTCGATCGCGGCCCGGGCGATGAACGCCGCGACCGGGTCGAACGCGGCGCGGATGCCCGTCGAGATGACCCCGCAGCGGCGCAGGTCGACGCCGATCCGCGCCTCGTCGAGGATGCCGAGCGTCGGCTCGGCGGACGTTCCGCCGACGACCATCTTCGCCTTCGAGCGGAACGCCTCGGGATCGCTCGCGAGCGGCGGGAGCCATTCGGCATCCGGATGACGCTCGAGCAGCCGCCGGGCGTGCGCGTCCTTGCCGGCGAGCTGGGTGCCGTAGGCGACGCCCATCAGGTCGCACGACCGGCACACCCCCGCGTCGAAGTAGTCGCACTGCACGGCGTCGAGGCTAGCCGCGCCCCGGCCGAGGGCGCTCAGCGGATGCCGCCGGCCAGCAGGTCGTCGAGGCGAGCGAAGTCCTCGTCGCGGCCCTCGTCGAGCCCGAGCGCGGCGTCGCGCAGCGCGATCGTCGGGTAGACCGAGGTGCCGGTGAGCAGGCAGCGGCCGCCGGGCAGCGGGGCGAATCCGAGGATGTCGAGGTTGACCTGGTCGGGCTCGTCGTCGAACTCGAAGGTCTGCACGATGCGGGTGTCGGGCGTGATGGAGTGGAACGAGCCGAAGAACCCCCAGTGCTCGTGGCCCATCGAGACGACGTAGCTCCACGAGCCGCCCGTGCGTGCGTCCCAGTGCCGCATCGCGAGGGTCGTGCCGCGCGGCCCGATCCACTGCGGGACGAGGGTCTCGTCGACGTGCGCGCGGAACACGAGCGCGGGCGGCGCGTCGAACTCGCGGGTGAAGAGGATCGTCGGCGCGTCCTCGGGGCTGGTGACGATGCGGTCGCTCATGAGTCCTCCTGCTGCATCCGGGCGAGCAGGCCGTCCAGCCGCTCGTACTGCTGTTCCCGTCGCCGGCCCGCGTCGCGGAGCCAGTCGGCCGTGCGCTCGAGGGCGCCCGCGTCGAGGGTCACGGGCCGGGTGCGGCCCGCGCTGCGCTGCGCGACGAGCCCCGCCTCGACGAGCACCCGGACGTGCCGGGAGACCGCCTGGAGCGAGATCGGGAAGTCGGCGGCGAGGGCGGAGACGGTGGCGTCGCCGCGGCTGAGCCGCTCCACGATCGCGGCGCGCACCGGGTCGCCCAGCGCGGCGAAGGCGGTGTGCGGGAGCGGCGCGGCGATCGTCAATGCTCAACCTCTCTGTTGAGCATTGACGCTAGCGCGTCGCCGCGCCCGCCGCAATCGTCGGAACGGGTTGAGACGCGCACATCGGCCTTGGCCGCCGCGGACGAGCGGATGCGGTGCGAGGAGCCCGCGAGCGAAGCGAGCCGGCGCCGCTCCCCCGGGCGGGTCCGGGCGCGCCGCCCAGCGCACCGCCCAGCGCGGAAACCCCTCCCCTCGATCACGGAAATGCCCCACCCTCGATCACGGAAATGCAGGAGCATCCGGGCGTCGCCGCAGAGACGTTCGCGCGATACCGGGACTGGGCGCGCGTGCGCCGCGCCGCGCTCCTGCATTTCCGTGATGGCGGCGCTCGGGACCACCACGGCTCGTTCGGGCGGGTGGGTGGTTTCGAGACGCGTCCTCGCTGCGCTCGGGCGCTCCTCAACCAGCGGTGGGGCGACGGCGTCACGCCCCGCCGGGCGAGGATCCCGCGAGCGAAGCGAGCCGGCGCTGCTCCCCCGGGCGGGTCCGGGCGCGCCGCCCAGCGCACCGCCCAGCGCGCCGCCCAGCGCGGCCCCACCGCGGAAACCCCTCCCTCGATCACGGAAACGCCCCTCCCCCGATCACGGAAATGCAGGAGCATCCGAGCGTCACCGCAGAGACGTTCGCGCGATACCGGGGCTGGGCTCACGCGCGCCGCGCCACGCTCCTGCATTTCCGTGATGGCGGCGCTCGAGACCACCACGGATCGTTCGGGCGGGTGTGCGGCCGCTACCTCGGGGGCACGAGAGACGCGAGCCACTGCTCGAACGTCTCCCGGCCGTGGTCGGCCGCGACCGCGTCGGGGATGAGCGTGCCGTCGCGCTGCGCCCGCCCGCCCGGACCGGGCAACGGCACCGCGATCACGGGACGGCGATCCCCGATCGCGCGCGCGTACCGGCGCACCATCGACCCGATCCATTCGGGCCGCGGTCCCGCGAGGTCGGCGACCCGGCCGGACGGGCCCGCCTCGACGAGGTCGACGAGGCGTTCGCCGACCTCGCGCGCCGCGATCGGCTGCGATCGCATCCGTGGCACGAGCACGAACGGCCCGGCGGTGACCGCCCCGTGGATCTGGCGCGCGAACTCGTGGAACTGCGTCGCCCGCAGGATCGTCCACGGCACATCCGTCGCCTCGACGAGCTCCTCCTGGAGCACCTTGCCCGCGTAGTAGTCGTACGGCGACCGGTCGATGCCGACGATCGAGAGCAGCACGTGGTGGCCGACGCCCGCGGCCGCCTCGGCCGCGAGGAGGTTGCGCGTGACGGCGCCGAAGAAGGCGCGCGACCGCTCGGCGGAGCGCGAGCTGACGGATGCCGTGTCGACGACCGCGTCCGCCCCCGCGAGCGCCGCGGCGAGCCCGGTGCCGTGCTCCAGGTCGACACCGCCCGAGCGCGACAGCGAGACGACCTCGTGCCCGCGCTCGCGCGCGGCCTCGACCACCCGTGCGCCGACCGCGCCCGTGCCTCCGGCGACCGCGACCCTCACGACCGCACCGCCTCGGCACGACCGGATGCCGCGCGTGCCGCGCGTGCGGGCAGGCGCAGCCGAGTCGGCAGGGCGGGAGCGGTGAGCAGGATCCGGCGAATCGGTGTCATACCGATCCGACGACGCAGCGCGAGCGGATGTGAGGCCGGTCACGCCCAGGCGGTGAGCTTGTCCGGGTTGAGCACCATCCACACGTCGGTCACCCGATCGTGCCGCACGTCGAGGCTGAGCACCACGGCGACCGTTCCCGAGCGCCGGAACACGATGCCGGTGAGGCCGTTGACCTCCTCGAACGAGGCGGTGACGCGACCGGGGTCCTCCTTGGCGATGAGTCCGAGCAGGAAGCGGGCGACGCGATCCGCGCCGACGATCGGATTGATCGCCGCGCGCACCCGGCCGCCGCCGTCCGACCGCGCCGTCACGGTCGGGTCGAGCAGCGCGAGCAGCGCGTCGATGTCACCGCCCTGGCACGCGGCCGCGAACGCCTCGACGACGCTGCGGTGATACTCGGGCGTCGTCGCGCCCTCCCGCCGATCGCGGATGTGCGTGCGCGCCGAGGACGCCAGCTTGCGGCAGGCCTGCGGGGTGCGGCCCACGATCGCGGCGATCTCGTCGAACGGGAGCGCGAACACGTCGTGCAGCACGAAGGCGACGCGTTCGGCGGGGGTGAGCGAGTCGAGCACGACGAGCAGCGCCATCGTCACGCTGTCGTCGAGCGTGATCCGGTCGAGCGGGTCCTCGGCGACGGATGACGACGCGAGCGCGGCGGACGGCAACGGCTCCGGCAGCCACTCGCCGACATAGCTCTCGCGGCGAGCCCGCGCCGATCCGAGCTGATCGAGACAGAGACGGCTCGCGACCCGGGTGAGCCAGGCGCCCGGCACCTCGATCGCCTCCCGCTCCGCGTCGGTGAGGCGGAACCACCGGGCGTAGGTCTCCTGCACGACGTCCTCGGCATCCGCTCGCGTGCCGAGCATGCGGAAGGCGACGTTCAGCAGGTGCTGCCGCTCGCCGAGCAGGGTCTCGAGGTCCGCCTGGTCGGCGGGTGCGCCGGCGCCGGTCCGGTCGGGGTCGGTGGGGTGGGTCATGCTGCCCTCGATTCTCGTCGCGCCGCGTCCCGGCGAACAGCTCTCGCGCTATCGACGGCACGGGCCCCCGGAATGTGACGCTCGACGGCGGCGCGGGCCATGCTGGAGGTACGCGGACGAGGGGGAGGGGCGGGATGCGCGAGGACGACGAGGTCGATCTCGTGATCGACGCGTGGGCCGGCATCCTGCCCGACGTCGACTTCTCGCCGCTCGACGTGATGTCGCGCCTGCGCCGCGTCGCGCGCACGCTCGACGCGGAGCGGGCGCGGGCGTTCCGCAGCGCCGGCCTCGACGTGAGCGAGTTCGAGGTGCTCTCCGCGCTGCGGCAGGTGCCCGACGGCGCGCCGCTGACCCTCGGCGAGCTCGTCGACGCGGTGCGCCCCGAGGCCGCCGCGACAGCCAGGCGGGTCGGCGCCCTCGCCGTGCGGGGACTCGTGTCGCGCTTCCGCCCGTCGGGCAGCACGCGCCTGCTCATCCGTCTCACCGCGACGGGCGCCGCAACGGCCGACCGCGCGATGCGCGCCCTCGTCGACGCCGAGGCGGCGATGCTCGAGGGCGTGCCGGCGCGCGAGCGTGCCGCGCTCATCGAGGGGCTGCGCACCCTCGGCGAGCGATCGTGAACGGATGCGGCTCCCGCCGCCCGGCGCAGGCGCGCGGCCCCGGCGGCCGCCCGCCCACGCCGACGTGCGGTCTCAGTGCGCGACCCCGACCGTCTGCATCCCGGACGGCGTGAGGCCCTGCTCGCCGAGCCAGACGAGCACGTCGTCGGCGACATCCTTCCAGCCGTTGTCGAGGGTCAGCGAGTGCCCCCGGCCCGCGTACTCGTGGTACTCGGTCGTGGACGCGACGTTGTCGGCGTACAGCTTCGCGACCTGCAGCGTGACGACCTTCGGCACGACGTGGTCCTCGGTGCCGGAGGTCAGCAGCAGCGGACCGCGGACGGCGGTGTGCGTGTCGACCGCGGCCGGGGAGTTCTTCGCGAAGGCCGCGGTGGCATCCTCGAACAGCGGCCGGCCCGGCCCCGGGATGACGTACGCGTCGAAGATCGCGTTGCACTCCTCCTCCGAGATGGCGTTCCCGAAGCTGTAGTGGAACTCCTTGGCCGTCAGGGCCACGGTGCGATTGCGGTTCGCCGGGTTCCGCAGCACGGGGAAGCCCGACTTGAGCTGCGAGAACGGCAGCGCCGTGACGCCCTTGATCGGCGCGGGGTCGATGGCGACGGCACCCCGCACGAGGTCGTGCGCGAGCAGCTCCTGCGCGATGAGGCCGCCGAACGAGTGGCCGACGGCGATCGGCTTGCTGTCGAGGCCGGCGATGAGAGCCGCGTAGTGGTCGAAGATCTGCGCGATCCCGACCCCGTCGAGCCCGTGCGGGTCGTCCCGGGTCTCGGCGACCGTGTCGCGGTCGCCGGGCCAGCCGGGGGCGATCGCGCTGTAGCCGTGCTCGGCGAACAGGTCGATCCACGGGCGCCACGCAGCGCTGTGGATCCACAGGCCGTGGATGAAGACGACGTCGGGTGCGGTGGTGGGCATGGGGTATCTCCTTGGGGTGGATGGTGGAGGATCAGAGGGTCTTGATGAGGCCGCCGTCGATGAGGAAGTCGGCGCCCGTGACGTTGCCGGCGCGGCCGCTCGCGAGCAGCAGCACCAGGTCGGCGACCTCGGCCGGCTGCGTGAAGCGACCGGTGGAGAAGCCGCCCTGACCGGCGACGACCGTGTCGCGGGCGGTCGCGAAATCGACGCCGAGCTGCTTCGCCGCGGTCGCCGCGACACCGTGGTCGCCGAGCCAGAGATCGGTCGCGACCGGTCCCGGGCTGATGCTGTTGAACCGCAGGTTCTTCGGCCCGTACTCCTTCGAGAGCGACTTCGAGAGGTTCCAGACCGCCGCCTTCGCGGCCGAGTAGTCGATGACCCCGGGATCGGGCAGGAACGCGTTCACCGAGCCGATCGTCACGACCGTGCCGCCGCCGCGGGCGATCAGCTCCGGGATTGCGGCCCGCGACATCCGCACCATCGTCAGGAAGCACACGTCGAGCGTGCGCTGCCACGCGTCGTCGTCGATCGAGAGGAAGCCGTCCGAGCGCAGCGTCACGGCGCCGACGTTGTTGACGAGGATGTCGAGGCCGCCGCGTGCGCGCGCCGCGTCGATGAGAGCGGCGGGGGCATCCGGGTCGGTCAGGTCGACCGGCACGAAGGTGGCCGACCCGCGCTCGACGAGCGCGCCGAGCGCCGCGGTCGGCGTGCGGGATCCCGCGACGACGTGAACCCCCTCCGCGGCGAGCGCCTCGGTCACGGCGAGGCCGATCCCCTTGCCCGCGCCCGTGACGATCGCGACCGTGCCGTCGAGTCCGAGGTCCATGGCCCAGACGCTAGGGATTCGTCAGCTCGCGGGCGTGTCCCCGCTCTTCCTGGGTGCGACGCGGTCACTCTGCGGGGCGGAGGGCTGGACTACGGACGGGTCGGCCAGCAGCCCCGGGTCGGCGAGCAGGGACAGCAGCTGCAGCTTCTCGGCCGACGGACCGCCCGGCGCCGGGATGTACATGCCCAGCGACTGCCCGCCCGTGCCCGGCAGGTCGAAGGTCTGGTAGCGCAGCTCGACGAGGCCGACGGCCGGGTGGCTGAAGGTCGACGGATGACCGGCCGGCCCCCGCGTCTCGTGCCGCGCCCAGAGCACTGCGAACTCCGCGTCCAGGTCGTTGAGCCGCTCGAGCAGCGCGGTGATCTCGGGCCCGTCGTCGTGCGGGTCGACGGACGAGCGCAGGTACGCCACCGCCCGCCGCGCCGTCATCCGCCAGTACGCGTCGCGCGGCACGCTCGGATGGAACATGAGCTCCACGAGGTTGTTGCCGATCCGGAACCCGGGGCTGAGCAGCTCCGCGAGGCGGTTGACGTAGATGATCGTCAGATAGCGGTCCACGACGTGCGCGGGAATGGACGGCATCGAGGCGATCAGGCCGACGAGGCTCGGGCTGACGGTGCTCGCCGCGGCGGCCGTGGCGAGCGCCGGATGCGCGAGGCGGTGCAGGTGCGCGACCGCGTCGGCGTCGAGCGCGAGCGCCCGGGCCAGCCCGCTGAGCACCGCGGACGACGGATGCCGCTCCCGCCCCTGCTCGAGCTTGAGGTAGTAGTCGCTGCTGATCCCGGCGATGAGCGCGACCTCCTCGCGGCGCAGGCCGTCGACCCGACGGCGCGCCGAGCTCGGCGGGAGGCCGACCTCCTCCGGCGTGAGCCGGCCGCGGCGCGCGCGCAGGAACTCCGCGAGTGGCCCGGGCCGATCCATGGGAACACCGTAGGGCCCGGACGCGCCGCGGCGCGTGTCCGCGCTGCAACCAGGCTCCGGCCCCGGGTTCAGACCGGGCTCGGGCTCAGGCCCCGCTCGGGCTCAGGTCCCGTCCGCGTCGAGGCGGGCGACCAGCTCGAACAGCCGGCGCTCGGAGTCGCTGCCGGGTGCGGCGTGGCCGAGCACGAGCGTCTGGTCGGTGCCGGGCACGCGCAGCAGCTCGTAGCCGAGCTCCATCCGCCCGACGTCGGGGTGGTCCATCACGATGTCCACCGCGAAGGCGTCGGGGCGGTCGTCGTCGTGCCACGCGCGGCTGAAGTCGTCGCTGCGACGCGCCAGGTCGTTCCGGAGGCCGTGCACCCGCGGGTCGCCGGCATCCGTCTGCTCGAGCTGGTGCTTGAGCAGCGCGACCATCCGGCGGGAGACCTCGCGCCACTCGGGCAGCGTGCGGCGTGCGCTCTCGTCGATGAAGGTCGCCTCGGCGAGGTTCACGCCCACCGCGAGGCGCGGCGAGACCGCCCGGGCGACCGGGTTGGACGCGATCACGTCCCAGCGGGCGTTGACCAGCACGGCGGGCGTGGTCGGCAGCGACTCCACGAGCTCGGCCAGCAGAGAGTCGACCGGGTCCATGCCGCCGAGCCTAACCAGAGCCCGGACGGCGATCGCGTCCCCGCCGCTCCTAGGCGCAGCCCGGTCAGGCGCCCTCGTCGCCGGTCGGGCGTTCTCGTCGCCGGTCAGTCGCCGAGCGAGCGGAGGATCTCCTCCTCCCGCGTGCCCGGGTCGGCGTAGTGGGCGACCAGGGTCAGCCGAGCGTCGCCGGGCACCGCGAGGCTCTGCCAGCGCAGGGTGAGCAGGCCGATCCCGGCCACCCAGGTGGTGCCCACGCCACTCGACTGCACGGTGACGTCGTGCCGGCCCCACAGGCGCACGAAATCGGGCTCGGTGACGACCAGCCGGCCGACGAGCTCGTGCAGGCGCGGGTCGTCCGGGTCGCTGCGCTCCCGCAGCGCCGCGAGGGCGAGCAGCACGTGATCGTCCCAGTTCGGCAGGTTCGCGCGGGCGGCATCCGAGAACAGCGTGTCGAACATGTTGGAGCCGACCGCGCCGAACGTGAACACCCGGCTCGCGCGATCGTTGACGGCGAGCACGTCCTGACACGCGTTGATGACGTACGCGGCGGTGTCCTGGAAGCCGTCGAGGAACACGAACACGTCGTCGTCGAGCGACCCGGGAAGCGGGGCGAACGACCGCAGCGGCGGCGGGTCCGCGATCCGCTGCAGGTAGGCGGTCGCCGCGTCGTCGAGACCGAGCGCGACGGCCAGAGCCCGGAGCACCTGGTCGGACGGATGCGTGTCCCGCCCCTGCTCGAGCCGCAGGTAGTACTCGGGGCTGATCCCGGCACGACGCGCGACCTCCTCGCGGCGCAGCCCCTCGACCCGCCGTCCGGGCTCGGTCGTGAGTCCGACATCCGCCGGCCGCAGCGCGTGGCGTCGCGCGCGCAGATAGTTGCCGAGGTCGTTGATCGCCACGGCGCCAGCGTAGAGCCGCGCGGGGCGGTCAGGTTCGGTCGGCGAACACCGTCCGTGCCACAGCGATCGCGGCCATCGCGCGCGGTCAGCCGACGTAGAAGGCGAGGTGCGTGATCGCGTCGACGATCTCGGCCCCGGCAACGCCGTCGTCCAGCGCGAAGCCCGCATGGAAACGGACGCGGCATCGCGATGCGCTCAGACGAGACCGCCCGCAACCACCGCGCCGCCCTCTGCCTCGCCGCAGCCCTCCACCGGCTCGACAGCAGCTTCAGCAACACGACCTAGCCGCCGTTCAGAACTCCTGAGAATTCGCACGGGTGCAGCCCCCCGCGTCCGCAGCGCCGCCGGGTTCCGGGGGCCGCGCCGAGGGGCTCCGAAATTCCTCAGGAGTTCTGAACGGGGACAGGCCGGCGCATGACGGGTACCGGCGCATGACGGGCGCCGGCGGCCTCGGGCGGTGGCGAGACCCGAGCCCGTGCTCGCCGACGGCGATCAGCACCGGCGGCCTCGGGCGGCGCGGCCTCGGGCAGCGCGGCCGTCTGCCTGCCCGCTTGCCTACGCACCGTTCGCCTAGCCGCCGTTCAGAACTCCTGAGAATTCGCACGGGTGCAGCCCCCCGCGTCCGCAGCGCCGCCGGATTCTGGGGCCGCGCCGAGGGGCTCCGAAATTCCTCAGGAGTTCTGAACGGAGACGGACCGGCGCATGACGGGCGCCGGTGGGCTCGAGCGCGGCATCCTGGATCTCCTCGCGGTGACGCTCGACGTACTCGCGCACGGCGACGCACCTTGCGACAACGGCTCCCGCCGATGACAGAAGCCCCGCGATCCCCCCGTTTCCGGGGTTCGCGGGGCTTCTACAGTGGCGGTGACGGTGGGATTTGAACCCATAGACCAAGCCGTCGGCTCGGCTCCTCACGAGCACGAATCCACGATCGATGGGCCGCGCGGACGCTGTCAGCGCTGGTTCGGTTCGTTGTGCTTCTCGATGTTCGTGGGGTTTTCGTGGGCTCCCCGTCAGTCCGGCACTCTCCCTGACGTCCGACCTCAGTGGGTGTGCGTGCCGGAGAGCTTGAAGCCCAGGCGTCCGTGCGCATAGGCCGCACCGGCGCCGATCGCGGAGGCCACCCAGGCCGCCTCGGCGAGTTCCGTCTCGGTGGCTCCGGCCCTGACCGCGTTCGCCGCGTGGCCGTCGATGCAGTAGACGCACTGCTTCGAGATGCCGACGGCGTAGGCGATGAGTTCGCGGTACTTGCGCGGGATCTCCCGGCCCTCGTCGGCGAACACTGCGGCATCGAACGCGGCGAAGGCCGCGAGCACGTCGGGCGTCGTCTCCTTGTAGGCGGCGACGTACTTCTTGTCCTCGTCACGGTCGTAGTAGGCGTCGGTCATCGGTCCTCCTCGGGTTCGGTGGTCGTCACGTGCTTCATCCTGCCGACGGTGCGTAGCGGCTCGCCGGGCGCGGCAGCCCGAGGTGGTCGCGCAGCGTCGCGCCGGCGTACTCGGTGCGGAGCAGTCCACGGCGCTGCAGCTCCGGGACGACGAGCTCGGTGAAGTCGACGAGCGTGCCTGGCTGCCACGGGAACGAGACGGTGAAGCCGTCGGCGGCATCCGTCGTGAACAGCTCCTCGATGTGGTCGGCGACGTCGGTCGGCGTGCCGATGATCGCGCCGTCTCCGCCGGTGACGAGCTCGACGAGACCGCGGATGGTCGAACCGGATGCCGCGGCCTGCGCGTACAGTTCACGGCTGCGGCCGCGACTGCGGTTGGTCGCGCCGTCGGTCGGTGACTCGGCGAGGAGTGGCAAGGGAGCGTCGAGCGGCAGTCCGCCGAGATCGACTCCGAGCCAGTACTCGACGTCGGCGAGTGCGACGCGGGGGTCGAGGAGCTCCCGGATCGCGGCGAAGCGGTCCTCCGCCTCGGCGCGGGTCGGGGCGACGACGGTGGCGAGCTCGGGCAGCACGAGCACGTGCTCGGGATCGCGGCCGTGCGCGACGGCTCGGCGCTTGATGTCGGCGTAGTACGCGCGGGCCGCATCCGCCGGCACCTGGGCGCTGAACACGAGATCCGCTTCGCGGGCCGCGAAATCGCGGCCCGCATCCGACGAGCCGGCCTGCGCGATGACGGGATACCCCTGGGGTGGTCGGGCGATGTTGAGCGGGCCGGCGACCGAGTACGAGTCCCCGGCGTGGTCGAGCGCGTGCAGCCGCGCGGGATCGAAGTACAGACCCGCCTCGACGTCGAACGCGAACGCGTCGTCGTCGAAGCTGTCCCAGAGACCGCGCACGACATCGAGGAACTCGCCGGCCCGCCGGTACCGGTCGCCGTGGTCGAGGTGCGCGTCGAGGCCGAAGTTGCGCGCCTCGCTGTCGTTGAGCGAGGTCACGACGTTCCACGCCGCGCGGCCGTGCGAGAGGTGATCGATCGACGCGAGGATGCGGGCGAGCGTGTAGGGCTGCGTGAAGCTCGTCGATGCGGTCGCGAGCAACCCGATGCGGCTCGTGACCGCACTGAGCGCGCCGAGCACGGTGGTCGGCTCGAGCGCGTCGTTGACGACCGCGACCCGGGCGAGCGCGGCATCCGTCGTGTCCGGTACGCCGACGAGGTCGGGCAGGAACACGGCGTCGAAACGCGCGGCCTCGAGACGCCGCACGAGGTCGGCGATGAACGGGAAGTCGACACCCGCCGCTCGGGGAGCGTCGGGGTGGCGCCAGCCGGCGAGGTACTCGCCCGCCGGCTTGAGGAAGCCGGTGAGGTGCAGTTCGCGGCTCATGCGCGCGCTCCTTCGGTCGAGAGGGACGGAACGGATTCCGGGCGGGCGAGCCCGAGCGTGTCGCGCAGCGTCGCGCCGTAGTGCCGGCGGAACACGCCGCGCTCCTCGAGAATCGGGAGCACGCGGTCGACGAAACCGTCGAGAGTGTCGGGCAGGTAGGGGAACGAGACGTTGAAGCCGTCCGCTGCGCCGGCGCGGAACCAGCTCTCGATGCGGTCGGCGATCGTCTCGGGCGAACCCGCCGTCGTGCCGCGCTCGTTGAACTCGAGGGCGAGCTGCCGCAGCGTGAGGTTCTTCTCGCGTGCGATCGCGAGGATCCCGTCGCGGCGGCTCTTCGACCGGTTGCTCTCGGGGATCTCGGGCAACGGTGCGTCGAGGTCGAATTCGGTGAAGTCGATGTCGCCGATGTTGTCCTGGATGCTGCGGCGCAGCACGTCGTCGTGCAGCAGCGACTGCAGATGGTCGAGCTTCTCGCGCGCCTCGGCATCCGTGTCCGCGACGATCGGCGTGAAGACGGGCCAGACCTTGATCGAGTCGGCCGCACGACCCGCCTCGACGGCGAGCTCGCGCACGCGCGCACGGTAGGCGATCGCCTGGTCGAGGTCGGTCGTCGCGGTGAACAGCACCTCGCCGTGCTTCGCGGCGAACGCCTGCCCGACGGGCGACGCTCCCGCCTGGAACACGACCGGGTGCCCCTGCGGCGGCCGGCTGACGTTGAGCGGACCCGCGATGCGGAACCACGCGCCGTCGTGGTCGATCGCTCGGCGCTTCGCGGTGTCGAGATAGACGCCCGTGCGCTGGTCGCGCAGGAAGGCGTCATCCGTCGCGCCGTCCCAGAGTCGCCGCACGACGTCGACGAACTCCTCGGCGCGCCGGTAGCGCTCCTCGTGCTCGAAGTGCTGGGCACGGCCGAAGTTCGCGGCTTCGAGGGGCACGACGCTCGTGACGACGTTCCATCCCGCACGGCCCCCCGAGATGTGGTCGAGGGTCGCGAATCGCCGGGCGATCGAATACGGCTCGTTGTAGCTCGTGGTCGCCGTGCCGACGACGCCGATGTGCGAGGTGCTCGCGGCGATCGCGGCGAGGAGGGTGATCGGCTCGAAGAAGTCGGCGCGCGCCGTGCGGCTGAGTGAGTCGAGGTCCTTCCCCCAGATCGCGACGACATCGGCGACGAAGATCGCGTCGAAGCCGCCCCGCTCGAGGGTGCGGGCGGCCGCGATGTACGCGTCAACGTCGAGCTGTCCTCGCGGATTCGCGCCAGGGTACCGCCAGCCAGCAAGGTGGCCGCCGGCGCCGTAGAACAGGGCGCCGAACTGGATGCTCGGGTGAGCGTCGGCCGACGAGGTCTCGGCAGGCTCGTCCCGCGTTCCTCGCGGAGTGTGATCGGTCATGGTGCGGGGCTCCATCCCAGGGCGGGCGCGATCTCGGTCGCGATGGTCTCGAGGGCGGCGATCGCCGTCGTGACCGTCGTGCTCTCCGCCTGCACGGCGAGCACGAGGTCGGTGGACGACGGCAGCACTGGGTCGGCGCTCAACGAGGCGACGATGTCGTCCGGTCGGCCGTACTGCACGTTCAGCGCATCCAGCAGCTCGGTGAGCCCGGCGTCGGGGCCGAGCCATCCGTACTCGACGTGGTAGTCGAGGTGACGCGCCACATCCGGGGCGAGGCGGGCGGCCGCCGCCTCCCTGCTCACGTCGGGGAACGCACCGCGCACGGCCGCGGCGCGCGGTCGCTCCGCGGCCCGCGACGAGGTGGCCCACCCCGCGGCGTGCTCGGCCGCGAGCTGCTCCTGCACGCCGCGCGCTGGCCCCAGGCCGAGCAAGATGCCGCGCCCCGCGGCGCCGGCGGCCCATGCGGCTTCGGCGCGCACCGGCGTCTCCCAGACACGATCGACGAGTGTCGGCGCGTCGGGCTGCAGGAGCGCCCCGCCCGGCAGCACGTCGCCGCGCAGGGCCGACTCGAGCCGATCGCGGTGCTGCGCGTACAGCTCCCGGCGGCGGTCGGGGTCGCGATCGAACGCCGCGAACTGCTCGAGCGACGGACCGCCCGAACCGAGTCCGAGCTCCACGCGGTCGCCCGCGAGGGCATCGAGCACGGCGAGGTCCTCCGCGACCCGCACCGGGTGCTCGAGCGGCAACACGACGACGGCGGTGCCGAGACGGATGCGGCGGGTGCGTGCGGCGGCCGCGGCGAGCAGCACGAGCGGCGAGGGCAGCCGTCCCTGCAGCGTCTGCAGGTGGTGCTGCGACACCCAGCCCGAGTCGAACCCGAGCTCGTCGGCCGCGACGAAGAGATCGACGAGGGCCGGGTAGAGCTCGCGGGCGGTGACCTCGGCGGTGCCGTGCGCGTGCGTAAGGAACCCGAGACGGAACGGTGCGGTCATCGGCTGAACTCCGGGATCGTGGGGACCGAGGCGAGAAGCTCCCGCGTGTACGGGTGCGTCGGCTCCGCGAGCACGCGAGCCGCGTCGCCCGCTTCGACGACGCGGCCGCCTCGCAGCACGACGATGCGGTCGGCGACGCTCTGCACGAGGCCGATGTCGTGGCTCACGAGCACGATCGACAGACCGAGCTCGGCGCGCAGACGCCGCAGCAGTTCGAGGATCTGCGCCCGTACCGTGACGTCGAGGGCGCTGAGCGGCTCGTCGCCCGCGAGCACCCGCGGCCGGTGCACGATGGCGCGAGCGAGGGCGACCCGCTGGCGCTGACCACCCGAGAGCTCGTGCGGGAACTGCCCGGCGCGCCAGGTCTCGAGACCGACGTGTCCGAGCGCTTCGGCGACGAGCGCACGATGATCCCCCGCGACGCGCTGCGCCCGGAGCGGCTCGGCGATCGTGCGCTCGATCGTGAAGCGCGGGTCGAGCGACGTGTACGGATCCTGCAGCACGATCCCGGTCTCGCGGCGGAGCCGCCGCTCCGCGGCAGCGTCCACTGGTTCGCCGCGGAACAGCGTCTCCCCGGCATCCGCTCGATCGAGTCCGAGCAGGATGCGCACGAGCGTCGACTTGCCCGACCCCGACTCGCCGATGATCGCGAGCGTCTCGCCGGAGCGCACCTCGATGTCGACGTCGACGAGCGCGTCATGCCGCACGGGTCGCGAGAGCAGTCCCTCGCGCGCGACGGTGTACGACCGGCGGAGTCCCCGGCCCTCGAGCAGCACCTCGGTCACCGGCGGACCTCCAACGGTCTCCAGCTCGTCGCGCGGGCCGCATCGACGAGGCGTCGGGTGAGGGGCTCGGCCGGCGTCGCGATGAGCCGGCTCACACTGCCCTCCTCGACGACGCGACCGAGCGCGAGCACCACGGCGCGTTCGGCGACACGCGCGAGGACCGCGATGTCGTGCGTCACGAACAGCAGGCCCGTGCCGCGGTCGGCGACGACATCCGAGAACAGGTCGAGGATGCTCGCCTGCACCGTCACGTCGAGAGCGGTCGTGGGTTCGTCGGCGATCACGAGTCCGGGACTCGTGGCGAGAGCGATGGCGATCGCGATGCGCTGGCACTGACCGCCGGAGAGCTGATGCGGATAGCGCTGCACGATGCCCTCGGGGTCGGGGAGGCGCACGCGCTCGACGAGTCGCACGGCCCGCGCGAGCGCGTCGGCCGTCGAGATCTCGTAGTGGATGCGCAGCGCCTCGGCGATCTGCGCCCCGACCCGGCGGGTCGGATTGAGCGCCGCGCGGGGCTCCTGGAACACCATGCCGACCTGCTTGCCCCGCACGCGCGCGAGCTCGCGATCGGACAGTCCGAGCAGGTCGCGACCGTCGAGGCGGATGCGGCCCGTCACCGCCGCCACCGGGGGCAGCAGCCCGAGCACCGCAAGTGCCGTGAGCGACTTGCCCGATCCCGACTCGCCGATGAGGCCGACGCGCTCGCCGTCGTCGACGCGCACGGAGACGCCGTCGACGACGCGGCGGCCGCGGATATCGATGCGCAGGTTCTCGATCTCGAGGGTCACGCGCGCGCCTCCCCCACGACTGTCGACGACGGCGTCGCGGGCGCGGGCGTTGACGAGTCGGCGCCTGCCGCATCCGCCGCCGCACCCGGGGCTGCCTCGGTCGGGATGGACGCCGCGCGCGAGCGCCGCAGGCGCGGATCGAGCGCCTCGCGCAGGGCGTCGCCGAGCAGCGTGAGTCCGAGCGTCGCGATCGAGATCGTCAGCCCCGGCCACAGCACGGCAAGGGGCTGCGTGGCGATGTAGCCCTGCGTCGCACTCAGCAGCCGCCCCCACGACGGTGTGCCGCTCGGAGCACCGTAACCGAGATACGACAGGCCGGCCTCGGCGAGCACCGAGACGGACGCCGCGAGCGAGAGCTGCACGACGAGGGTCGGTCCGACGTTGGGCACGAGATGCTGCACGACCATGCCGACCCGGCCGACGCCGGCGGCGCGCGCCGCGAGCACGTAGTCGGAGCGCTGCACCCGGCGGATCTCGGGACGGGTGACCCGCGCGACGCTGAAGCCGAACCCGATGCCCACCGCGAGCACGACGACCGTCAACGAGCCCCCGATCGTCGCCGCGAGCAGCATCGCGATGAGCAGCACGGGAAAGGCGATCGCGAGGTCGACGAGCACCGTCACGGCCTCGCGCACGCCCCGCGGGGTGAGCGAGCCGAGGGCCGCGAGCGACACCCCGACGAGGCCGGCGACGAGCGTCGCCCCGACCGCCACCAGCACCGTCGTGCGGGCGCCCGCGAGCAGCCAGCTGAACAGGTCACGGCCCGTCTGATCGGTCCCCAGCCAGTGCCGCGCGCTCGGCCCCTGCCAGCGCTCCGCGATATCCGTGTGCAGGAGCGGCCACGGCGTCCAGACGAGCGAGAGCGCCGCGGAGGCGACGAGCAGCACGACCACCGCGACCCCGATCACGCCGCCCGGGCGCCGCAGGAGCTCGCGGAGAGCACCCCCGACCGCGCTCACGCGCCGGCCTCGCGCAGTCGCGGGTCGAGCACGCGGTGCACGACGTCGACGACGGCACCGATCACGAGCACGATCGCAGTGAGGAAGAGGATCTCGCTCTGCACCTTCACGAGGTCGCGGTTGCCGACGTCGGAGACGAGCATGCGCCCGACGCCCGGCAGGTTGAAGAGCGACTCGACGAGCACGGCCCCGGTGATGAGGCCCGCCACGGTGAGCGCGGTCACCGAGATGATCGACAACCCCACGTTCGGCAACCCGTGCGTGAGCAGGGCGCGCGTGCGGGTGAGGCCCTTCGCCGCCGCCGTGCGCACGTAGTCCTGGGCGAGCGCCTCGAGGGTCGCCGAGCGCACGAACCGCAGCAGCACCGCGCCCTCGATGACGCCGATCGTGAGCGCCGGAAGCACGAGCGCCGCGAGCGCCGCCGACGGGTCAGCCCAACCGTCGCGCGGGAAGCCCTGTGTCGGCAGCAGGGGCACGAGCCCCACGCCCCGACCAAGCAGGAGGATGAGGAGCAGCCCGGCCCAGAGCGCCGGCACCGCCGCGAGCGCCTGCGCGGCGACGTTGATCGCGCCGCCGCCGCGCTCGGCGCGCACGGCCGAGAGCACGCCGAGCGGCAGCGCGATGACGAGGCCGACCACGAGGGCGAGCAGCGTGAGCGGCAGCGTCACCTGGAACTTCTGGCCGAGCTCCTCGCCGACCGGGGTGCCCGTGATGAGCGAGTCGCCGAGGTCGAACCGCACCAGCCCGGCCAGCCAGGAGAGGTACTGGCTGACCGGACCGGCATCGAGTCCGAGCGATTCCCGGATCGCCGCGATCTGCGCCGGCGTCGCGTTCGTGCCGCCGATCACCTGTGCGACGTCGCCCGGGAGCACACGCAGCACGAGGAAGACGAGCACGCTCGCGAGCAGCAGCCCCGCGACGAGCAGGCCGAGTCGGCCGATCAGGAATCGCAGCACGGTCGCGTCAGTCGGTGACGGTCACGCCGGTGACGTCGAGCCGCGAGCTCGTCGAATCGGTCGGGAAGTCGTGCACCGTGTCGGCGACGATGGTCGTGCCCGTCGAGTTGTACAGCCAGTCGGCCGCGGCATCCTCGGACACGATCTTGGCGGCCTGCTGGAGCAGATCCGCCTCCTCGTCGGTCGAGGCGGCGGACGACGCCTGCGCGTAGAGGTCTTGCACCGTCGCGTTGTCGTACCCGAAGTAGTAGTCCGGATTGGCCCAGTTCTTGAAGTCGCGAGCCTCGGCGTGGTCGACGATGCTCAGCTCGTAGTCCTTGTTCGTGTAGACGTCGGACAGCCAGGTGCTGAACTCCACCGAGTTGACCGTGAGGGTGATGCCCGCCTCCGCGAGCTGCGACGTGAGCAGGTCGGTCACCGTCGTGCCGTAGAACGACGGAATGGTGAGCGTCAGGTCGAGACCGTCGGCGTAGCCCGCGTCGGCGAGCAGGCTCTTCGCCTTGTCGACGTCGTGGGGGTAGAGGCCGCTCAGGTCCTCATAACCCGGGTCGTTGCTCGTGATCGGTCCGCCGAGCACCTTCCCGGCGCCACCGACCGCGGTGATGATCGCCTCGTGGTCGATCGCGGAGCGGATCGCCTGACGCACCTTCTCGTCGTTCAGCGGCGCCTTCGCGTTGTTGAACGCGAGCACGAACTTGTCGCTCGCAGATCCGTCGACCACCGAGAGGCCGTCGACGCCGTCGAACTGGGACACGGTGTTGGCGTCGACGCCGGTGAGCACGTCGAGGTCGCCCGCGAGGATGGCGTTGTTGCCGGCTGTCGCGTCGGTGTAGTAGCTGAACACGACGCTCTTCAGCTGCGGCTCCTCGCCCCAGTAGTCGTCGTTGCGGGTGAGGGTGATGCTGTCGCCCTGCTTCCACGAGTCGAGCAGGAACGGACCGCTGCCGATCGCGGTCGTCGCGATCTCGTTGGTGGCGTCCTGATCGAGCACGAGGCCGGCACGACCGGCGAGCGAGTAGAGCAGTTCGGGGTCGCGGTCGGACAGGGTGATCGTGACCGTCGTGTCGCCGTCGGCAGCGACATCCGTCACCTTGCCGAGATCGCCGGAGTTGACGCCCTTCGCGTCGATGAGGCCCTGGATGCTCCACACCACGTCGTCCGCGGTGAGCGCGTCGCCGTTCGAGAACGTCTCGTCGGGCGCGAGCGTGAACGTGTAGGTGAGACCGTCGTCGGAGACCGTCCAGTCGGTCGCGAGGCTCGGCGAGATGTCGCCCGTCGCATCGCGCGAGACGAGCCCCTCGTAGACGTTGTCGATGAGGATCTGGTCGAGTGCGGCTCCGGACACGGTGCGGATGTCGAGACTCGTCGGCTCGAGGCGCAGGCCGACCCGCAGCGTGGCGTCCGCGTTCACGGCCGCAGCCGGAGCGGCGTCTCCGCCGTCGCTGTCGCCTCCACCGGTCGACGATCCGGAGCCGCTGTTGGCGTTGATCGCGACCGGGATGCCGATGCCGGCGCCGACGACGACGACCGCTGCGACGACGATCCCGGCGATGAGGCCGCGCCGCGATCCCGTCGGCTTCTTCTTCTCGGTGAGGGCCGGCTCCTCGGCCGGCGTGGGGGTGTTCTCGTCGCTCATGACGGGTTCTCCTGGGTGCTGTGAGGTGGGGTGGTGCGGATAGGGGTGGTGCGATGGCGGGTCACGCGAGGTGCGCGACCGCCCGGAGGGCCTGATCGAGATCGGCGATGAGGTCGCGAGGATCCTCGATGCCGATGGAGAGCCGCACGAGCGACGGATCGACGGATGCCGCCGCACGCTGCTCCTCGCTCAGGCCGGAGTTGGTGGTCGATGCCGGGTGGATGACGAGACTGCGCACGTCGCCGATGTTGGCGAGGTGGCTGAACAGCTCGAGCGCGTCGACGAATGCGGCACCCGCGGCGAATCCGCCGGCGATCTCGAAGGACACGATCGCGCCGCCGCCCTCGGGCAGGTAGCGCGCCGCGACATCCGCCCACGGCGCGTCGGGGTGGCTCGCGTAGTGCACGCGCGTGACCTGCGGGTGGGCGTCGAGGTGCGCGACGACCGCGCGCGCGTTCGCGACGTGCTGCCGGATGCGCAGGCTCAGCGTCTCGAGCCCCTGGATGAGCAGGAAGCTGTTGAACGGGCTCGGCGCCGGGCCGTAGTCGCGCAGCACCGTCGTGCGCAGGCGCAGAGCGTACGCGAGACCGAGGGGCGAGAAGCGCTCCCAGTAGCCGACATCGCCGTGACCCACGTCGGGCACGTGCAGACCCGGCCACTTCTCGGGCTCTGCACCGAAGTCGAACGTCGCGCCGTCGACGATGATGCCGCCGATCGCCGTGCCGTGCCCCGCGAGGAACTTCGTCGTCGAGTGCACGACGATGTCAGCCCCGTGCTCGAGCGGGCGCAGCAGGTAGGGCGTCGCGAGAGTGTTGTCGATGATGAGCGGCACGCCCGCCTGGTGCGCGACGTCGGCGATGGCGCGGATGTCGAGGACCGCGCCCGTGGGATTGCCGATGCTCTCGGCGAAGAACACCCGCGTCTCGGGGCGCACGAGCGCGCGCCACGCCTCCGGGTCGTTGATCTCGGACACGAGGCTCGTCGCGATGCCGAGTTCGGCGAAGCGGCGCAGCAGCAGGTTCGTGGTGCCGCCGTAGACCTGGTTGGAGACGATCACGTGGTCGCCGGTGCGCAGGATGTTGAGCAGCGCGAGTGCGGTCGCCGCCTGCCCGCTCGCGGTCGCGACCGCTGCGACCCCGCCCTCGAGGCGGGCGATGCGCTGCTCGACGACGGTCGTCGTCGGGTTCGACATGCGGCTGTAGGCGTAGTTCTCGAGGTCGTCGAGCAGGAACGACGCGGCCGCGGCATCCGCGCTGTCGTAGGTGAAGCTCGTCGTCGCGTAGATGGGCGTCGCGCGCGCGTGCGTCGTCGGGTCGGGGCGCGCGCCGGCGTGCACCTGGGCGGTGTCGAAGCGCCAGTCGGCGGCATCCGTCATGCGGTCACCGCCGCGAGGTGGTCACGCAGGAGGGCGGCGAGCTCGACCGGGCGCTCCTCCTGCACGTTGTGTCCCCCGCTCACGCGCACCACGCTCGAGCGCGGAACGCGGCGGAGGAACTCCTCGACGCGCGCCGGCGGCACGAAGCCGTTCTCGGCGGCGATGAGCAGCACGTCGCCGGTCGCGCGCTCGAGCGGCGACCAGACGGCGGAGAAGTCGGTGGCGAACGGGCTCGCGCCCGCGTCGAGGTTGGCGAGGTGGTGCTTGAACACGACCTGCCCGTCGTCGCGCACCCGCGTGTTGAGCGCGACCCCGCGCTCGACCGACGAGCGGTCGGGGCCGAAGCCGAACGACAGCGCCCGGTCGACGATCGCGTCGCGCGACGGGAACACGTTCGGCCCCGCGAGGAAGTCGCGCACCGGGTTCGGCGCGTCGGTCGGCAGGTCGACGGGCGCGAACGGCACGGCATCGACGATGACGGTGGAGCGCACCAGATCGGGCCGATCGCCCGCGAGTACTCCCGCGGTGAGGCCGCCGAGCGACTGCCCGACGACGACAACCGGGGCGTCGACTAGGCGGGCGATCGCCTCGGCCACGGCCGGTGCGATGGTGGTCGGCGCGTAGTCCGCGTCGTCGCGCCACCCCGAATCGCCGTGACCGGGTAGGTCGATCGCCAGCGCGGGCACGCCGAGCGCGAGAACGGTGGCATCCCACGTGTGCGCGTTGAGTCCGCCGCCGTGCAGCAGCACGACCTCCGGGGTCGACGTCCCCCAGCGGATGCCGCTGACGGTTCCCTCGGACGTCACGACCGCGACGCGCGCGTGCACGGGCACGGCAGCGCCGACGGCGGCCGCCTCGCTCGCCAGGTAGGCGAATTCGTCGAGCGTGTTCTGGTCGCTCATGCTGGGCTCCGGTTCGGGTCGTCGAGACGGGTGGACGACCGACAGCATCCGGTCGCCGGTCGCCCCGCGCGCCGTCGGCGTCACACGGTGAAGTCCTGTGTCGTCGTGTGACGCGCGCCCGGCACGACGCCGGCGAGCGGATTACATTCCCGCCGGAGATGACCACCGACGACTCCCGCCCCGCATCCGACGCCGGACGCATCGCCCTGCCCGGCACCCACAACCTGCGGACGGTGTCGGCGCCCGCTCTGCGCGTCGGAGCCCTGCTGCGCTCCGACGCGCTCCACGCTCTCGATCCGTCGTCGTGGTCCGCGCTCGCCGACCGGGGCGTGCGCACGGTCATCGATCTGCGCGGCGACGACGAGAAGGGCGTCGCGACGGGCGCCCGCGCGGCCGCCGTCGGCATCCGTGTCGAGTCCGCCCCGGTCTTCGCCGCCGGGGCGGCCGACTACGTGGCGACGGGTGCATCGATCGACGACCTCTACGCCGATCTGCTCGGGCGGCACGCGCCGGGCCTCGTAACCGCGGTCGACGCAGTAGCGGCTGCTCCGGAGGGCGCGGTGCTCGTGCACTGCTCCGCGGGCAAGGACCGCACCGGCATCGTCATCGCGCTGGTCCTTCTCGCGATCGGGGTCGATCGGTCCGCCGTCGTCGACGACTACTCGACCTCCGAGGAGCTGTTGCGCGCCTCGTGGCTCGACGAGCGGCTGCGTTGGCTGGCGGGTTTCCACCGACCGGCCGTGCTCGAGGCGTCGCTCGAACTCATCGGCGGCAGCCCGCGCCGTGCCATCGAGACCGTCATCGACCGCATCGGGTCGGAGTGGGGCTCCGCGGAGGCCTTCCTGCGCGCGCATGGGCTCACGGATGCCGCACTCGCGTCGCTGCGCGCCCGCTTCAGCGGGTAGGGACGCGAGCGAGTTCGGCCCCGAGGAAGCGCGCGACGCTGCGTGTCGCCGATTCGGGTGCGACGGCCTCGACCGCGGGGTTGTAGTTCGTGTTGGTGTTGACGTCGTAGACGACGGATCGTCCGTCGACGGTCTCGATGAACTCGACCCCGGCGATCTCGATGCCCGCCCCGGACAGGAAGCTCTCGACGCGGCGGATGAGCGGATGGTCCGCAGTCACGGTGTTGCGCAGCTCGAAGGGCTCATGCAGCGATCCGCTGGGCACCTCGCAGACGTCGGCCGGACAGAGCTCGAAGCTGCCCGCCGCTGTGTCGACGCGCACGGCGTAGACGAATCGGCCGCCGACGAACTCCGCCCGGGTCACGAACGGCTCGACGGGCACGAGACGCTCCTGCACGATGGTGATCCCGTCGAGGGGCTCCTCGTAGAGCGGCGAGGCGAGGTACTCCTCCAGGTGCTCCACCGCGTCGAACCCGCGCACCCCGAGACCTTTGCCGCCCTGGTTGTGCTTCACGATCGCCGGTGCTCCGATGGCGCGCGCAGCATCCGCGATGCCGTCGCGCCCGACGACGGCGATCGAGCGCGGCACGTCGATGCCCGCCGCGGCGAGCGCGGCGTGCTGCGCCGCCTTGCTCACCTCGATCTCGAGCACGCCTCGTCCGTTCACGACGCGGCGTCCGTGCGCCTCGAGCCACGCGAGAGTCGCTCGGCCGGCCTCCTTGGCGACGCGGCGACCGCGCGTGTGCGAGGAGGCGCTGAGCCGCGACCAGAACAGGCCGTCGGGCGGCGCCTCGGAGAGGTCGATGCGCGCGCCGTCCTCGAGCAGCCACTCCCGCAGTGCGACGCCCTCCGCGGCGAACGCCGCGCGGAACGGCGGCAGCCACTCCGGATGGTCGTGCAGAACGTGCACCGCGAGCGTCACGCGATCGCTCCGGCGGGGGTGCGCCATCCGAGCAGCGGAGCCACGTCGACCGCCACGGTCTCGAGCACGCGGTGCAGCGTCGGCAGATCGAGCTCGGTGATCGGCGTGAGCAGCACGTCGTCGGCGAGCGCAACGCTCGGATCGGCGGCGATTTCCTCGGCGATGCTCTCCGGTTCGCCGCCGTAGAGCGGACTCCACTGGGTCGTCGGCGGTGTGCCGGCGAAGCGCCCCTCCGCATCGACGAGGCCGCGATAGCGCTCGACGTAGCCCCCGAACCGCGCGCGGTCCTCGGCCCCGACGAGCGGCAGGATCGAGCGCGAGATCGCGACGCGCGGAGTGCGATCCGGATGCTGCCGGGCGAACTCGTCGCGGTAGGCCGCGATCTGGCGCGCCTGGTTCTCGCCGAGCGTGCCGGGAACGAACTCGCCGTTGAGCGTGGAGAGCAGCAGGTCGTAGCCGAGTCGTGCAGCACGCAGGGCGCTCGAGAGCGTGCCCGAGCCGTACCAGAGCCGCGACGAGAGCCCCGCGCTGATGGGCTGCGCGACCGCACCGCTGGGTCGTGGTTGCGGGTCCGTCCAGCCGGAGGCGGCCGCGACATCCGTCGGTGTCGTGCCCGCCGACCCGGCCGTCGCCTGCTCGCGGGCGACGAAGGGATCGGCGGCGAAACGCGATGCGTACGGCTCGCCGAGCGGCCGTCCGGCGATCGCGTCACGGAGAGCGGCGAGGCGACCGGACACGACCGCCTCGCGGTCAGCACCGACCGGGGCGTCGACGGCGCCGTGGCCGGAGCTCACCCCCAGCTCGAGCCGCCCGCCGCTCAGCAGGTCGGTCGTCGCGGCGTCCTCGGCGAGGCGGAGCGTGTCCTCGAACCCCACGGGCAGCACGCCCGTGCCGAGACGGATGGCGTTCGTCTCACGGGCGACGGCGGACAGGAACGGGAAGGGCGCCGACAGCGTCGGCGAATGCCTCCTGACTCGCACCCAGCCGCTGCCGTAGCCGAGACGCTCGGCCGCCCGGAACAGGTCGATGCCCTGTTCGAGCGACCGCGCCGCATCCGCGGGTCGATCGTGACTGACGAAGACGAGGAAACCGAGACCGGGCGCGCTCACAGCGGTGCCCCGTCGACCGTCACAGGATGCCGTTCCCCCGCTTCGACGCGCACCGGGATGCGGTTCTCGACCGGCGGCAGCGGACAGTTCCACGCCGGACTGAACGCGCACGGCAGCAGCACCGCGCGGCGCAGATCGACGACGACACGGCCCTCGACCGGCGCGGGCAGACGCAGGGTGCGCCCCGATCCAACGGAGTCGACGCCGGTCGTGGCATCCGTGAAGTGCACACGCAGGCCATCGCCGTCGGCTGTCGCGAGCAGCGCGACGTGCTCGCCGCGGAGCACGAAGCGGATGACGGCCGCCACGGGCACCTCCACGGGACGCGGGTCACGAACGTGCGTGATGGTCACGGTGCGCTGGGGAGCAGCGTGCACGGTCGCCTCGACCACCCACGGTGCTGCTCCCGACGGGTGATCGGCTTCGTCGAACCGCGCTGCGCCGGCGAAACGTCGAGCGGCCGCACGGTGGCTGTTCCAGACCTGCAGGGCGTGCCTCGTCCCGTCGTAGCTGAAGATCACGCCCTCGGCCCCGTTCCCGAAGCGCGCGACGGACGGGCCGTCGACCGCGTCCGCGTACAGCACGGCCGTGTGCTCGACGAGGGTTCCGCCGATCTCGACGGCGTCGTCGGGGGCTACGGTGACGCGCAGCCCCGCGACGCCCGCGGGTGCGGGCGACCACAGCCCCGGCGCGCCGGCGACGCGGGTGGCCGGGGCTGTGACGAAGTCGCCCCACTCGAACGCGACGGGGGAACGGGCCCCCGAGAGATGCGCCTCGCGCCCGGTGAGGAACTGCGCCAGCGGCGGGGAGTCGACAGGAGTCTGAACCGTGCTCATGCGGGCACGGTAGGCCGCACGTCCCGTCCGCACGTCCTCATGACGAACTCTGACGCACCGGGCAGCTCGACCGATTCGTCCGACCGCGCGGAATCGCGCGATCAACGGCGCAACCTCGCGTCGTACGACGCAACAGTTCGGAACACGATTCGACGACGACGCCGAGCTCACGAATGATCGCCCGGTCGGTCGATCACCGACGACGCCGCCCCGCGGCACCACAGCACAGCACCACCAAGGAGGAGACATGTCCGACCAGGACGTCACCGTTCAGCCGCCCAAGCGCCGCGGCCCGCTCATCGCCGCCATCGTCGCGGTCGTCGTCGTCATCGTCGCGGCCGTCGGCATCGTCATCGGCGTCAACGCGAACAACGGCGGGTCGACCGCCGCTCCCGGCGGAGCGGCCACCGGCGACAGCACAGACCCGGCCGACGACGCCACCCCCATCGCCGACGGCGACAAGGGCTCCGCGAGCAACCCCGTGAAGATCGGCGTCGTCGGCGCGAGCGACCCCTACTGGGACCTCTACAAGCAGGCGGCCGCCGACGCGGGCATCAGCATCGATCTGGTCGACTTCACCGACTACGCGCAGCCCAACCCGGCGCTCACCGAGGGCGATCTCGACCTCAACCAGTTCCAGCACATCATCTATCTCGCGCAGTACGACGTCGACGCGAAGGCCGACGTAACGCCCATCGGCTCGACCGCGATCTACCCGCTCGGCCTGTACTCGACGCAGTACGACTCGACCGACGCGATCCCGGACGGCGCGACGGTCGCCGTGCCGAACGACGCGTCGAACCTCGCCCGCGGCCTCCTCGTTCTGCAGTCGGCGGGCCTCGTCGAGCTGAAGGACGGCGGTAGCCCGTTCTCGACGATCGACGACGTGCTGCCGAGCTCGCGCGTGAAGGTCACGACCCTCGACGCGAACCTCACTGCGACGTCGCTCCCGGATGTCGCCGCCGCGATCATCAACAACGACTTCGTCCAGGACGCCGGCCTGAGCTTCGACGACGCCATCGCGAAGGACGACCCCACCGACCCCAGCGCGCAGCCGTACATCAACATCTTCGCCGCGCGCGCGGAGGACAAGGACAACCCCGTCTACCTCGAGCTCGTCTCGATCTTCCAGGACACGAAGGCCGTCACCGACGGACTGCAGGAGACCTCGGGCGGCACCGCGTCGCTCGTGAAGACCCCCGTCGCCGACCTCGAGCAGTCGCTCGCCGACACGGAGGCGGCACTCTCGGCCTCGAAGTAACCGTTCGACACCACCGACCGGCTCGGTGGCCACTGCGGATGCCGCTCCCGACACGATCGGGAGCGGCATCCGCCTCCCTGCGTCCGGAGGACACCATGCCCCTCATCCGTCTGACCGACGTGCGCAAGCACTATCCGCCGCGGCAGCGCGGCGCCGAGTCGGCGATCGCCGTCGACGGCGTCTCGCTCGAGATCGAGGCCGGCGAGATCGTCGGCATCATCGGCTACTCGGGCGCCGGCAAGTCGACGCTCGTGCGCCTCATCAACCTGCTCGAGCGGCCGACCTCCGGCTCCGTCGAGATCGACGGCCAGGACATCGCCGCCCTGCCCGAACGGCGGCTCGGGCGCATCCGCTCCGACATCGGCATGATCTTCCAGCAGTTCAACCTGTTCTCGTCGAAGACCGTCTACGGCAACATCGCCTACCCGCTCGCCGTCGCCGGAGTGCCGCGCGAGAAGCGGCACGAGCGCGTCGTCGAACTGCTGCGCTTCGTCGGTCTCGCGGCGCAGGCGCACGCCTACCCCGAACAGCTCTCCGGCGGTCAGAAGCAGCGCGTCGGCATCGCACGCGCGCTCGCGACGAACCCCCGCATTCTGCTCGCCGACGAGGCGACGAGCGCCCTCGACCCCGAGACGACGGCCGACGTGCTGCGCCTGCTGCGCCGCGTCAACGCCGAGCTCGGCATCACCGTCGTCGTCATCACGCACGAGATGGACGTCGTGCGCACGATCGCCGACCGCATCGCGGTCATGGAGAGCGGCCGCGTCGTCGAGATCGGCACCGCGTTCGAGGTGTTCGCGCATCCGCGCACGGATGTCGCGCGCCGGTTCGTCTCGACCGTCGTGTCCGACGCCCCGGACCCGGATGCCGTCGTCGGGTTGCGCGCCCGCCACACCGGTCGTCTCGTCACGGTCACGTTCGCCGACGACGACACCGCGCAGGCCGACCTGTTCGCGGCCCTCGCGCGCGGCGGCGTCGGCTTCGAGCTCGTGCACGGCGGCGTCGACGAGGTGCGCGGGCGCACCTTCGGCACGCTCACCCTCGCCCTGCGGGGCGACACGGCGGCGATCGACGCCGCCCTCGCATCCGTCGGCTCGGCCCATGTGACGGAGGTGGCGTGATGGACCGCCTCATCGAACTGCTCCCCAAGCTCGGCGTCGCCGCGTGGGAGACCGTCTACATGGTCGGCATCGCGATGGTCGTCGGCGGCACGGTCGGGCTCGCGCTCGGTCTCGGCCTCTACCTGACGCGGTCGGGCAACCTGCTCGAGAACCGCGTCGTGTTCACGATCCTCAACGTGCTCATCAACTTCTTCCGACCGATCCCGTTTGTCATCCTGCTCGCGGCCGTGCAGCCGCTCGGCCGCATCGTCGTCGGCACAGGCATCGGCAACCCGATGGCGATCTTCGGACTCGTCGTCGGCTCGATGTTCGCGATCGGCCGCATCGTCGAGCAGAACCTGCTCACCGTGCAGCCCGGCGTCATCGAGGCGGCGCGATCGGTCGGCGCAGGGCGGCTGCGCATCATCGGCACCGTGCTCATCCCCGAGGCGCTCGGCCCCCTCGTGCTCGGCTACACGTTCATCGTCATCGCGGTGACCGACATGTCGGCGATCGCGGGCGTCATCGGCGGCGGCGGGCTCGGCAACTTCGCGATCCAGTACGGCTACCGGCTGTTCGAGCCGGTCGTGACCTGGGCGACCGTGCTCATCATCATCGTGCTCGTGCAGTTCACCCAGGTGATCGGCAACGTGCTGGCGCGACGGTTCCTGCGCCGGTAGACACAGGTCCGCGCTCCGCGCTGCTCGGGATTCCGTCAGCGCGCACGTTCTCGGCTGCCCGTCCGCTCGACGCCTCGCGTGCGAGTTCGCGACGCCTTCTGCAAGAGAAGAACCCCTGATCAGCATTGCTGACCAGGGGTTCTGTGGCGGTGACGGTGGGATTTGAACCCACGGTGGACTCATCGCCCACACAACTTTTCGAGAGTTGCACCTTCGGCCGCTCGGACACGTCACCGCCGACGAGTGTAGCCGAAACGCGGCGCCCGGCCGACCACCGGACCACGGACGACGGGCGCTGCCGGGGACGGCATCCGTTCTCGGCGTTTTCTTACCATCGGCCAATCGGCGGCATAGCCGCGACCGGAACGCTCGCGGATCATGAAGCTCTCCCGACGTGCGCTCACCAACATCGTGCTGGGCGTCGTGATCGTCGCGATCCTCGCGGTCGGTCTCGTGCTGTTCCTGCCCCGCTCCGCATCCTCGTCGACGGGCGCCACCCAGCTCACCGGCACAGTGCAGCAGGGCACGGTGAGCACGACGATCACCGCGAGCGGATCGATCGCGCCCGTGCGGGAGGTCGCGGCCGACTTCGCGGTGAGCGGCACGATCGCGTCCGTCAAGGTCGCGGTCGGCGACACCGTGAAGAAGGGGGCGACGCTCGGCACGCTGAAGACCGCCGACCTCACGGATGCCGTCACCAAGGCCCAGCGCGCGCTCACCGAGGCGAACCAGGCGGTCGACGAGGCGAACGAGACGGTCGACGACGCGGAGAACGACATCGCACGGGCGAAGAAGGACGCGACCTCGAAGGACGAGCAGACCAGGGCACAGGCGGCGAGCACGCTCGAGCAGGCCACGCAGTCCCGGCAGAGCGCCGAGGACAAGCTCGAGCAGGCCCAGGACCAGGTGACGGATGCCGTCGAGGGCGTCGCCGACGCGAAGGCCGACCTCGCCGACGCGAGACTCACCGCCCCGATCGCCGGACTCGTGATCGCGGTCGACGGAGCGGTCGGCGACAGCGCGGGCTCGGGCGGCGCGTCGGGCACGAGCGGCTCGTCGTCCGGCTCGACCGCGTCGAGCGGGAGCGGGTTCGTCACCATCGCCGACGTCTCGTCGATGACCATGACCGCCGCGATCGCCGAGGCCGACATCGCCGACGTCGAGGTCGGCCAGGCCGTCGCCATCACGTTCCCGGCGCTCACCGACGTGACCGCGACCGCGAAGGTCACCTCGATCGCGCCGACGGCCACCTCGTCGAACTCGGTCGTCACGTACGCGACGACGATCACGCTCGACAGCGTCCCCGACGGCCTCCGGCTCGGGCAGACCGCCCAGGCGACGATCACCACGTCGACGAGCGCCGCCGACGCCCTCTATGTGCCGGCCGCGGCGATCAGCACGGCATCCGACGGCACGAAGACCGTGAAGGTCGTCGGCGACGACGGCACGACCACCGAGAAGACCGTCACGACGGGCGTCGTCGGCGACGACGGCACCGAGATCACGTCGGGCCTCAGCGCGGGGGAGACGATCGTGCTCGGCACCGTGAGCGCGACGACGGCGGGGACGACCGGCACCGGCGAGCACGGCGGCTTCGGTGGCTCCGGCGGGTTCGGCGGGTTCGGCGGGGGCACCGGCGGCTTCTCGCGCGAGGGCACGGGCTCCGGCGGCTTCGGCGGGGGAGTCGGCGGCTTCCAGCGCGGGAACGGCAACTGATGGCCCGCTCCCGCGGCACCCGCGTGCCCGTGCTCCCCGGCGAGACCGTGCTCCGCCTCGACGGCGTGCACCAGGTCTACGGCTCCGGCGATGCCGCGGTTCACGCGCTGCGCGGCATCGACCTCACCGTGACCACGGGCGAGTACATCGCGATCATGGGCCCGTCGGGCTCGGGCAAGTCGACGCTCATGAACATCCTCGGCTGCCTGGACGTCGCGAGCCACGGCAGCTACACCCTCGCCGGACATGACGTGGCCGAGATGACCGAGAACGAGCTCGCCCGCGTGCGCAACCAGGAGATCGGCTTCGTCTTCCAGTCGTTCAACCTCATCCAGCGGATGACGGCGCAGGCGAACGTGGAGCTCCCGTTGATCTACGGCGGCGTCGCGCGCGCGGAACGCGCCCGGCGTGCATCCGAGTCGCTCGACCGCGTCGGCCTCTCCGCCCGCGCCGGCCACGAGCCCGTCGAGCTCTCCGGCGGCCAGCAGCAGCGCGTCGCCATCGCCCGGGCCCTCGTCACCGATCCGACGCTCATCCTTGCGGACGAGCCGACCGGCAACCTCGACAGCCGCTCGACGGACGACATCCTGTCGATCCTCGACGAGCTCGCGGCGGCCGGCCGCACGATCGTGCTCATCACGCACGAGGACGAGGTCGCGAAGCGCGCGCACCGCGTGCTCACCGTCGCCGACGGGCTCGTCGTGCACGACAGCGCGGCGGTGGCCGCGTGAGCCCGCTCGAGCTGCTGCGCAGCGCGCTGCGGGGCATCACCGCCAACAAGCTCCGCTCGATCCTCACGCTGCTCGGCGTGATGATCGGCGTCGGCGCGGTCATCCTGCTGCTCGCGGTCGGCAACGGCTCGGCCCAGTCGATCCGCGACTCGATCTCGAGCCTCGGCACCAACACCCTCACCGTGCGGGCGTCGGGCGGCGGCGGATTCGGCGGCGGCGCGGCCGCGACCTCCACGAGCGAGAAGCAGATCACGGCGCAGACCGCGACGACCCTCGAGAGCGCGCACCTCGGCCACGTCGCCGCCGTCGTGCCGCAGGTGTCGACGAGCCTCACGGTCTCCTCGACCGCCGCGAGCGAGGACGGCGTGAGCATCATCGGCACCACGAGCGGCTACTTCGCGGTGGGCACGACCGCGGTCGCGTCGGGCGAGGCGTTCACGGATGACGACACGGCATCCGCTCAGAAGGTCGCCGTGATCGGGTCCACGCTCGCCACCGAGCTGTTCCCGACCGGCAGCGCGCTGGGTCAGACCGTGCAGGTGGACGGGACGCCGTTCACGATCGTCGGCATCCTCAAGCAGCAGTCGAGCACGGGGTTCACCGACGCGAACTCGGTGCTCGTCGCGCCGATCACGCGCGTGCAGCGCTCGTTCACGGGCTTCGGCTCGGTGTCGACGCTCACGGTCGAGGCGACCGACTCCGACAGCGTCGACGCCGCGGCCGGCGAGATCGAGATCATGCTCGACCAGCTGCTCGGCCAGACCGCCGACGACGAGAGCTACACGATCTCGAACGCGAGCGACCTGCTCGAGACGCAGGAGGAGAGCGCGAACACGTTCACCGTGCTGCTCGGCGCGGTCGCGGCGATCTCGCTGCTCGTCGGCGGCATCGGCGTCACGAACGTCATGCTCGTGACCGTCACGGAACGCACCCGCGAGATCGGCATCCGCAAGGCGCTCGGCGCCCGTCGCCGCGCGATCCTCGGGCAGTTCCTCACCGAGGCGGCCGCGCTCACCCTCCTCGGCGGCGTGCTCGGCGTCGCCGCCGCGCTCATCGGATCCCGATTCGAGATCAACGGCACGCAGCCGATCATCCTCGGCTACTCCATCCCGCTCGCCCTCGGTGTCTCGGTCGCGATCGGCGTGTTCTTCGGCTCGTATCCGGCCGCGCGCGCGGCGAACCTGCGTCCGATCCAGGCGCTCCGCTCCGTCTGACCGCGAGCGGCATCCGCCCCGCCTCCCCCGAACCCACCCCCGAACCCACCCCCGAAAACGAAGGAGTTCCACCCATGTCCAGCCCCGAGAACGCCCCCGAGACGCCGAAGCCCGCGGCTTCTCCTTCGAATTCGGATGCCGTGCCCGGCGCCCCCGGCAGCCCTGCGGCCAGCGGAGTCCCCGCGACGCCCGGCGCGCCCGAGACGCCCGGCGCGCCTAAAACGCCCGGCGCCCCCCCGACGCCGGGCGGCAGGAAGCGCGGCGCGGGACGGTTCGTCACGCCGATCCTCGCGGGCGTCGCCCTGCTCGCCGTCGGCCTGTTCGGGGGCGTGCTCATCGGGCAGAACCTCGCGAACTCTCACGGCGGAGCGGGCGGCGGCTTCCGCGCCGGCCAGGGTTTCGGCGGCTCGGGCCCCGGCGGCCAGGGTTCCGGCGGCGGATCGGGCTTCCCCGGCGGATCGAGCACGAACCGACCCGGCGGCGGCTCGGGCGGCGGCGGCTTCGGCGGCGGCTTCACGACCGGCACGGTGACGAAGAACGACGACGGCACGCTCACCGTGACGACGAAGGACGGCTCGACCGTGACCGTCACGACCAGCGGCGACACGACCGTCACCGAGTCGACTTCGGGCAGCGTGAGCGACCTCGCCGAGGGGGACACCGTCACGATCCGCGGAGAGAAGGATGCCGACGGCAACGTCTCCGCGACCGCCATCACCGAGGGCGACTCCCCGTTCGCCGGCCTCGGTGGGCGAAGCGGTGAGGGATCCGGCCCGGGCAGCGGCTCCGGTTCCAACGGCTGACCGCGCCCCGGGCAGCGAAGCAACGGAGCGCGAGCGAAGCAGCAGGGCGCGAGCGAAGCAGCAGGGCGCGAGCGAAGCAGCAGGGCGCGAGCGAAGCAGCAGGGCGCGAGCGGATGCTGCGGGGGGCGCGCGGATGCTGCGGCATCCGCTCGCCGGGACCCGCCGACGGCCCGAACTCTGCGGCCGGACGCCCCGACGACGACCGCCCTTGGACGACCCGCCCCGACGACGACCGCCCTCGGCCGCCCCGCCCGCGGTCGACCCGGCCCGCGTCAGACCGCGACGGCCTGCTGCGCCCGCGGCGCCGTGCGCACGATGCGGTACTCGGTGAAGTAGGAGCCGAACATGCTGCTCGCCCGGGTGCGGTTGCCCATGCCGCGCACGGCCCGCACCACCTCGGGCTTGAAGCCGCGCTTGTCGTAGAACTTGCGCGTCGACTTCAGGCCCTCCCACAGCCACATGTAGTCGGGGTCGGCCTGCGCGAGCAGGCGCTGGCCGAGGCCGGTCCTGCGCGCCTTCGGGGCGACGTAGATGAAGTAGAGCTCCTTGAAGCGCTCGTCACCGTCCTCGCGGCCGGGCCCGATGCCGACGAACCCGAGCACCTCGCCGTCGACCTCGGCGACGTACTGGATGTACGGGTCGCCGCGCGACACGAACTTCTCCCAGAGGCTCGTCATCGTCTCGATGCTGAGCTGACCGAGCACCTCTTTGGAAAGCTGGGAGGAGTAGAGCTCCATCCAGCAGTACGCGTGCAACTTCCCGAGCGCCGGAGCATCACCCAACTCGGCGCGTCGTATTACTTCCCCCATGGTCTGGATGCTAGCGATCGGCCGAACGACGACCGATCGGTCTGCTCCTCACGAAACAGTGAATTCACGCAGGTTTTACACCGCTGCGCGCCGGGGCTGTCGGTGTCGTGGGCGACACCTATGCTGGCGCCCATGGCCCGCGTCTCCTCCGCCTTCCGCTGCGCGGACTGCGGCTGGACCACGCCGAGGTGGGTCGGCCAGTGCGCCGAGTGCCGCGCCTGGAACACGCTCGTCGACGTCACGGATGCCGCCCCCGCCCGCGGGGTCGCTCCAGCCCGCCTCGCGGCGGCCCGCGTCGCGGTGCCGATCACCGAGGTGAGCGCGACGGATGCCGAGCACGCCCCGACGGGAATCGGCGAGTTCGACCGCGTGCTCGGCGGCGGCGTCGTGCCGGGCGCCGCGATCCTGCTGTCGGGCGAACCGGGCGTGGGCAAGTCCACGCTGCTGCTCGAGGTCGCGGCGCGCGCCGCATCCGCCGGTCGCCGCGTGCTCTACGTGAGCGCGGAGGAGTCGGCGAGCCAGGTGCGGCTGCGCGCCTCCCGCACGGGCGCGCTCGTGCCGAGCCTCTACCTGGCGAGCGAGACCGACCTCGCGACGATCCTCGGCCAGATCGACGAGGTCGCACCCCAGCTCGTCATCGTCGACAGCGTGCAGACCGTGTCGTCCGCCCTCTCGGAGGGGATCGCGGGCGGCCCGTCGCAGGTGCGCGAGGTCGCGTCGACGCTCATCCGGGTCGCGAAGGACCGCGCGATCCCCGTGCTGCTCGTCGGGCACGTCACGAAGGACGGCACGATCGCCGGCCCGCGCCTGCTCGAGCACCTCGTCGACGTCGTGCTGCATTTCGAGGGCGACCGGCAGACCGCGCTGCGCTTCGTGCGCGCGCTCAAGAACCGCTTCGGGCCGACGGATGAGGTCGGCTGCTTCGAGATGACCGGCGAGGGCATCGCGCAGGTGCCCGACCCGTCGGGGCTGTTCCTGTCGCGCGCCCGCACGCCCGTGAGCGGCACGTGCGTGACGATCGCCGTCGAGGGTCGCCGCGCCCTGCCGGTGGAGGTGCAGGCGCTCATCGTCGACTCGAAGGCGCCGCAGCCCCGCCGGGTGGTCAACGGCGTCGACGGCAGCCGCGTCGCGATGCTGCTCGCCGTGCTCGAACGCCGGGCGAACATCCGGCTCGGCGACCACGACGTCTACGTCTCGACGGTCGGCGGCATCCGGCTCACGGAGCCCGGCGCCGACCTCGCGATCGCCCTCGCGCTCGCGAGCGCCGCGAAGGACCGTCCGTTCGCGATCACCCAGGCGGCCGTCGGCGAGATCAGCCTCGCGGGCGAGATCCGCCCGGCGGCGAGCGCCCGGCAGCGCGCGAGCGAGGCGCGGCGACTGGGCTTCTCGACGCTCATCGACGCGGATGCCGCGCACGTCAACGAGGCGCTGCGGCGCGCCTGGGCGGCGGCGCCCCCCACGCGGGGCGGCGCCGGACGCCTCGACGACGTCCCCGCGTTCTGACCCGGCGGCTCCCGGCTTCCCCGGCACTCCCCGGCACTCCCGGCGATCCGCGGCGCTCTCGGCGCTTCGTTGGCGGCGGGGCACGCCCCGTCCGCGGCGGCGGCGCGGGCGTGGACGCGGGCGCGGGTGCGGGCGTGGGCGTGGGCGTGGGCGTGGGCGTCAGTCGCTCACGACGTGGTCGCTGTCGACGTCGAGGTCGGCGGGAGCGACATCCGCTCGGTCCGGATGATCCTCGGGGAACTGCCGATCGGGCCCGCCGTCGGGCAGGGCCGGCCGATCGGTGTCGGACGGCGACGCCGGCTGATCAGTGTCGGACGGCGAGGCCGGCGGTTCGGTGGCCGGCAGCGACGGCGGATCGGTGTCGGGCAGCGAGGGCGGATCGCCCGCCGGCCGAGTGCCGGGCTCCTCGGGAGCGCCCGGCGGTGGCTGCTCGGGGGTCGGCTCGTCAGTCATGGCGATCGGCCCGATCGACCTCGTCATCCGACCGCCGGTGAACGCCGGGCTCGCTCTCCGCGGCGACCTCGTCATCCGACCGCCGGTGAACGCCGGGCTCGCTCTCCGCGGCGACCTCGTCATCCGACCACCGGTGGACGCCGGGCTCGCCCTCCGCGGCGACCTCGTCATCCGACCGCCGGTGGACGCCGGGCTCGCTCTCCGCGGCCACGTCGACCTCGAGGTCGCCGCCGGGCTCGTCGGACGCTCCCGAGCCGCCGCGCCTGAACGGGTTGCCGGCCTCGCCGAGCTGCCGGTACGACGGCTCGTCCGCGGGGTCGTGCTGCTCGTCGCTCATGGCAGCGGCTCCTCGCGGTCGGCGCGCGTGCCCTCGGGGAGCACGTTCTCGAGCTTCTCGTCGGCGCCCTCACCGGCGTCCTCGTCGTGCTTGACAGCGTCGTCCTTGACGTCGTCGGGGGCCGGCGCGAGGTCCGGGTCAGCGGGAAGCTCCCCGCCCGAATACGGGTCCGTGTTCGTCGTGCTGTCGGTCGTGTCGCTCATCCGCCCAGTCCACCCCCCGCGCGCCGACCGGCGCACCCGCGCCACGGCGACTCACACCCGACGCTCACCGTCGCAGCCTCGCGTTGACCGGGAGAACCGCTGCGGCCGCATCCGCGCGCGGCACGCCGGTGCACCATCGCTGCATGAGCACTCAGAACCACCCGATCGAGCCCGGCTCCGCGGACGCCGGCCTCCCCGAGCAGGTCGCCGGCCTCGTGCGGCAGGTGCGCGCCGACCACCTGCTGGGCTCCGCCCCGGATGCCGAGACCACTCTGCGCGATCGGCTCGCGGACGCGAGCATCGCCCTCGACGACGACGAGTTCGCCCGCGCGATGGCGATCATCACCGCCTGACCCGACCGCGATGCCGCACCGCCCTCACCCGCGATGCGCCCCGTCCTCAGCTGAGGACGATGTCGATCGGCTTGGACGCGACCCCGTCGATCGTGATGGTCAGCTGGTACGTCGCGCCGGACGGCACGGCCGTGCGCCCGCCGTCGCACGTCGTGGTCGAGGAGCGCGTGCGGTCCCACTCGACCGGCACGCTCGAACTGACGTCCTTGCCGGCCTCGATCGTGTACGGCACGGCGGTCGCGGCATCCGTCTGGCAGTCCTTCGACGACCAGTACTTCTCCTTCTGCTTGCCGCTCGTGATCAGGAACTCCTGCTTCGTCGGGTCGGCGTCGATCGTGCACGCTGCGGCGCCGTTGTTCGTGACCGTGTAGGAGAGCTGGGGCAGCTCGCCGGCCGCATACTTCGCCTTGTCCGACGACGCGGTCACGGTGAGCGCGTCGGCGGCGCACGCCGGGGCCGTCGCGGACGTGCTCGGGTCGGTGGGCGGGTTCGACGTGTGCTGCGTCGCCGGGGTGCCGCCCTTCGGCACGAACACGATGAGCAGGATCACGATGAGCACGACGAGCGCGCCGATGCCGACGACCAGACGGCGTCGCCAATAGACGTTCGGTGGTTGCGAACCGACCGGATGACGGAACGTCGACATGCCGCCCAGGGTAGGCCGCGCGACGCGCGACGCCCGGCAGCGACGCGCTAGAGGTGCTTCAACATCCTGGAGTTGCCCAGCGTGTTCTGCTTGACCCTGGACAGGTCCAGGAACTCGGCGACGCCCTCATCCGGGCTCCGCACGAGCTCGGCGTAGGTCTCCGGGTCGACGATGCGCTCGGGCACCTCGACGAAACCGTGCCGGGCGAAGAACGCCGTCTCGAAGGTCAGGCAGAACAGCCGCGACAGCCCGAGGTCGCGGGCGTCGGACTCGAGGCGCTCGAGCAGGGCGTGCCCGACGCCGCGGCCACGCCATCCGTCGACCGCCGCGAGGGTGCGCACCTCGCCGAGGTCCTCCCAGAACACGTGGATCGCGCCGCAGCCGACGGGGTCGCCCGCCTCGTCCTCGGCGATGCGGAACTCCTGCACCGCCTCATAGAGCGCGACGCGCTCCTTACCGAGCAGGATGCGCTGCTGCACGAGCGGCTCGATGAGCCCGAGGATGACGGGGATGTCGCTCGTGCGCGCGCGGCGGACGCTGATGCCGGTCACGCCTTCACAGTAGCGTCGCGCGGACCGGGTCCCGAAAACGAAGGAGTTCGCCGCGTTCCGGCCCGGGTCGGGGGCGTACAGCGTCGAAACGGGTTCGCCCTCCTTCGTTTTCGGGGCACCCCGTTTTCGGGGCACCCCGTTTTCGGGTGCCGGCGTTGCGGGCGCCGGCGTTTCGGGCGGGTCGAGCCGTGCGCCGCGGCGCCCGCGAGCGCGGTCAGTCGGCCGTGATCGCGAGCGCGAGCGCGGCGAGCGGCACGAGCACGACGACGAGCCCGAGCCCCGCGAGCGAGTACGACCGCCAGCGCACGCCGACGCCGAGGGATGCGAGCCGCTCGTGCCAGAGCAGCGCCGCGAGCGATGCCCACGGCGTCACGAGCGGCCCGAGGTTCACGCCGATGAGCAGCGCCACGAGCCGGGTCGGGTCGCCGGCCGCCGCGGGCTCGAGCACGAGATACGCCGGCAGGTTGTCGATGCCGTTCGCCGCCACGGCACCGGTCGCCGCGAGGCGCACGAGGTCGCCGGCGGAGGTGCCCCCGCCCGCCCAGGCCGTGACGGCATCCGCGAGCCCGCGCGCGTGCATGGTGGCGACGACGACGAACAGCCCGCCCGCCACGAGCACCGGGAACCACGGCGCCATCGACCAGGCGAGCGCCGACCGGCGACGCACGACGAACAGCGCGATGAGCACGACCGCCGCGGCGAGCGCCGGATACTCGACGGGCACGCCGCTCACGAGCAGCGGCACGAGCGCCGCCACGACGACGGATGCCGCGACCAGCAGCACCCGGTCCCTGCTGTGCTCGCGCGGCAGCGGCGTGAACGACCCGGCCAGGATGCGGCGGTAGCGCACGGACAGCACGAGCACCGGGAGCACGACGCCGACGAGCGCGGGCGCCCAGGCGAGCGCGAGGAAGCCCGGGGCATCCCGGTCGAGGAGCCCGGCCGCGAGCAGGTTGGTCAGGTTCGAGACCGGCAGCAGCAGCGACGCGGTGTTCGCGAGCCAGACCGTGGCCATCGCGAACGGGATCGGCGGGATGCCCACCTGCCGAGCGAGCACCACGACGACGGGCGTGACGAGCACCGCCGTCGTGTCGAGCGACAGGAACGCGGTCGACAGCACCGCGAGGACCACGACGAGCGCCCACAGCAGCGGCACCCGGCCCCGGGCGACGCGAGCGAACGCGTGCGAGACCAGGTCGAACACGCCCGCCTCCGCCGCGAGCTCAGCCACGACCGTGATGCCGACGACGAAGAGCAGCACCGGCACGACGCGCCCGGCGAGCGCACCCGCATCCGTCGCGGGAAGCGTTCCCGTGGCGACGAGCACGACCGCCGCCGACCCGAGGGCGAGTGCGATGAGAGGACGGATGATCCGGGCGATGTGCCGAGCGTAACGCCCGCGGCGGCCGGGCCGCGGCCGCGGGTCGACCCCCGCACCGAGCCCGGAGCCCCGTCCGCCACCCGGGCCGTGGCTGGGCGGCCCGGGCGCGACAACGGGAGCGGATGCCGCAGCATCCGCCCCCGTCTCTCGCGTTACGCGGGTCTCACTCCTCGATCGCGGCGCCCGCGGCATCCGTTGCCGGCGCTCCGACGGTCTCGAGCTCGCGACCGGGCTGGCGGGTCGTGTCGAAGGTGAACTCCCCGTCGACGTAGTCGACCGCGATGTGGTCGCCCGCGTCGAGCTCGCCGTGCAGGATCTTCTCGCTCAGCCGGTCCTCGACCTCGTGCTGCACGGCACGGCGCAGCGGGCGCGCACCGAGCGTCGGGTCGAAGCCCACCTTGATGAGCTGCTCCTTCGCGGCCGTCGAGAGCACGATCGTGAGATCGCGGTCCATGAGGCGCGAGCTGAGGCGCTTGATGAACAGGTCGACGATCTGCAGCAGCTCCTCCTGCGTGAGCTGGGGGAACACGATCGTCTCGTCGACGCGGTTGAGGAACTCGGGCTTGAAGTGCTTCTTGAGCTCCTCGACCACCTTGCCGCGCATCGCGCCGTAGCTCACCTCGGCGTTGCCGGCGATGGTGAAGCCGACCGGGCCGCCCGTGATGTCCTTCGTGCCGAGGTTGGTCGTCATGATGATCACGGTGTTCTTGAAGTCGACGACGCGACCCTGCCCATCCGTCAGACGTCCCTCCTCCAGGATCTGGAGCAGCGAGTTGAAGATGTCGGGGTGCGCCTTCTCGATCTCGTCGAACAGCACGACGCTGAACGGCTTGCGGCGCACCTTCTCGGTGAGCTGGCCGCCCTCCTCGAAGCCGACGAACCCGGGAGGGGCGCCGAACAGTCGCGAGACGGTGTGCTTCTCGCCGTACTCGCTCATGTCGAGCGAGATGAGGGCGTCCTCGTCGTCGAACAGGAACTCGGCGAGCGCCTTCGCGAGCTCGGTCTTCCCGACGCCGGTGGGACCGGCGAAGATGAACGAGCCCGAGGGACGCTTCGGGTCCTTGAGGCCGGCGCGCGTGCGGCGGATGGTCTTCGCGAGCACGCTGATCGCCTGCTCCTGACCGATGACGCGCTGGTGCAGCGCCTGCTCCATGAAGATGAGGCGCGAGCTCTCCTCCTCGGTGAGCTTGAACACCGGGATGCCGGTCGCCTGCGCGAGCACCTCCGCGATCAGTCCCTCGTCGACGGTGCCGGACGCGCCGACCTCGCCCGCCTTCCACTGCTTCTCGAGGCGCAGCCGCTCGCCGAGCAGCTTCTTCTCCTCGTCGCGCAGGCTCGCGGCCTTCTCGAAGTCCTGGTCCTCGATCGCAGCCTCCTTCTGGCCGCGCACCGTGGCGATCTTCTCGTCGAACTCGCGCAGCTCCGGCGGAGCGGACAGGATGCTGAGCCGCAGACGCGCGCCGGCCTCGTCGATCAGGTCGATGGCCTTGTCCGGCAGGAAACGGTCCTGCACGTAGCGGTCGGCGAGGTTCGCGGCGGCCACGAGCGCGCCATCCGTGATCGACACCTTGTGGAACGCCTCGTACTTGTCGCGGAGTCCCTTGAGGATGTTGATCGCGTGCGGCAGGTTCGGCTCGCTCACCTGCACCGGCTGGAAGCGGCGCTCGAGGGCGGCATCCTTCTCGAAGTGCTTGCGGTACTCGTCGAGCGTGGTCGCGCCGATGGTCTGCAGCTCGCCGCGCGCGAGGAGCGGCTTCAGGATCGAGGCCGCGTCGATCGCGCCCTCGGCGGCGCCCGCACCGACGAGCGTGTGGATCTCGTCGATGAAGACGATGATGTCGCCGCGCGTGCGGATCTCCTTGGTGACCTTCTTCAGGCGCTCCTCGAAGTCGCCGCGGTAGCGGCTGCCCGCGATGAGCGAGCCGAGGTCGAGCGAGTAGAGCTGCTTGTCCTTGAGCGTCTCGGGCACGTCGCCCTTGACGATCGCCTGGGCGAGGCCCTCGACGACGGCGGTCTTGCCGACGCCGGGCTCGCCGATCAGCACCGGGTTGTTCTTCGACCGGCGGGAGAGGATCTGCATGACCCGCTCCGCCTCCTTCTCGCGCCCGATGACCGGGTCGAGCTTGCCCTCGCGGGCCGCCTGGGTGAGGTTGCGGCCGAACTGGTCGAGCACCTGCGAGCCCTTGTCGGCCTGCTGCTCGGTGCCGCCGACGGCGACGGCCTCCTTGCCCTGGTAGCCCGAGAGCAGCTGGATGACCTGCTGGCGCACCTTGTTGAGGTCGGCGCCGAGCTTGACGAGCACCTGAGCGGCGACGCCCTCGCCCTCGCGGATGAGGCCGAGCAGGATGTGCTCCGTGCCGATGTAGTTGTGGCCGAGCTGCAGCGCCTCGCGCAGGCTCAGCTCGAGCACCTTCTTGGCGCGCGGCGTGAACGGGATGTGCCCGGTCGGCTGCGTCTGCCCCTGGCCGATGATGTCCTGCACCTGCTCGCGCACCGCGTCGAGCGAGATGCCGAGCGACTCGAGCGCCTTCGCCGCGACACCCTCGCCCTCATGGATGAGGCCGAGCAGGATGTGCTCGGTGCCGATGTAGTTGTGGTTCAGCATCTTCGCCTCTTCCTGGGCGAGGACGACGACGCGGCGGGCTCGGTCGGTGAAGCGTTCGAACATGTGCTGTCTCCCCTGGCACCGATGCGGATGCGGCGCCGATGCATCGAGAGTACGTCGCGCCCCGCGGCGATTCGGGCGTGTTCGCCGTCGGCGTGAACCGCGGCGAGCCGGGCGGGCGGGGGAGGGATGCCGCGCGCTCAGCGGGCGGCGCTAGCATGCGGAGCGCCCGTGCCGATCCGCGGGCAGGAGTCCATGCCCCCTCTCGTCGACCTCGTCACCACGTGGCGGTTCTCGCCCGTCGCGCTCGCCGTGCTGCTGCTGGCCGGCGGCCTGTACGTCGCCGGGCTCGTGACACTCCATCGCCGGGGCGAGCGGTGGAGCGGATGGCGCACCACCGGCTTCCTGCTCGGCGGACTCGGGCTGTTCGCGATCGTCGAGTTCGGCTTCCTCGGCGCGTGGAGCGGGGAGCTGCGCTGGGCGTTCAGCACCCGCCTCGCCCTCGACCTGTTCGCGGTGCCCGGGCTGCTGACCGTCGGCAAGCCCGTGACGCTCGCCCGGCGTGCCCTGCGCGGTGACGCGCTCAGGCGATTCGAGCGCATCGTCGGCTCGTGGGCGATGCGCCTGGTCGGCAACCCCATCGTCGCGCCGCTGTTCGCGCTCGCGGTGTTCTCGCTGCTGCTCACGCCGATCGCGGGCGTGCTGCGGCTGAGCCCGGTGAGCGAGGCGCTCATCCCGGTGCTCGTGCCGTTCGTCGGACTGCTGCTCGTGCTGCCGCTCGCGGGCGACGGGGAGGTGAGCGCGAAGCGCATCGTAGTGATCGAGTTCATGCTCGCGTTCATCGAGCTGCTGCTCGACGCGCTGCCCGGCATCCTGCTGCGGCTCAACGGCACGGTGCTCGACCAGGCCGGACGCGCGACCGGCGCCGTGCCGGGCTGGTTCCCGAACCCGCTGCGCGATCAGCAGCTCTCCGGCGATCTGCTCTGGTTCATCGCCGAGATCGTCGACGTGCCCGTGCTCGCGGTGTTCATCGTGCAGTGGATGCGCAACGACCGGCGCGAGGCGCGGCGGTTCGACGAGCTGAGCGACGCGGAGATGGACGCGCTCGTGCAGCAGCACCTGCGCGGGCCGGCGGGTTAGCGTCGGCGCCTGCGCGGGCCGGCGCGAGGCCGGCCGGCGCGCGGGCTAGTGTCGGCACCCGCGCGGGCGGGCGCGCGGGGGCGGCGGGCGCGCTGGGGCGGCGGGCGCGCTAGCGTCGGCGCATGACGGATGCCCCCGGACTCGCCGACGCCCTCGGAGCGCCGTTCGCGGCGATGACCGAGGCGGATGCCGCGGGCGTGCTGCGGAACCGGTACGGCATCCGTTCTCCCGCGCTCCGCCGGCTCGAGAGCGAGCGCGACGACACGTTCCGGGTGGAGAGCCCGGACGGCGAGTTCGTGCTCAAGGTCGCCCACCCGGACGACGATCCGCTCGAGGTCAACCTGCAGACCGCGGCGATGGCGTGGGCGGGCGACGTCGATCCGGCGCTGCCGGTGCAGCGCGTTCTGCCGAGCGTCGATGGCGAGATCGAGCCCACGCTCGTCGGCGCCGGCGGCCGCGTCCGGGTGACGCGCGTGCTGAGCTGGCTGCCCGGGCGGATGCTCAGCGAGGTCGAGCCGACCGCCGGGCACCTGCGCGCGCTCGGCGCCGCGAACGGACGGCTGAGCGCGGCGCTCGAGGGGTTCGGGCATCCCGCCGACGAGCGCGCGCACGCGTGGGATCTGGCGCGGCTGCCCGAGCTCGCCGCTCTCGTCGAGCTCGCGCCCGACCTCGCCGGGGCGTTCGACGCGTTCGTCGCGGCCGCTCCGGGGTTCGCCGAGCTGCCGCGCCAGGTCGTGCACAACGATCTCAACCACCACAACGTCGTCGTCGACCCGGGCGCTGCGGACTTCGTCGTCGGCATCCTCGACTTCGGGGATGCGGTGCGCACCTGGCGCGTCGCCGACCTCGCGATCACCGCGAGCTACCTCGTCGACCCGGCCGTCGGGTGGGCGTCGATCGAGCCGGTCGTCGAGGGGTACCGCCGGCACGTCGCCCTGACGGATGCCGAGCTCGCCGCCCTGCCGGCGCTCGTGCGCGGACGGCTCGTGCAGCGCATCCTGCTCGGCACGTCGGCCGCGCTGCGCACCGGGACGCCGCTGCCGATCGCGGGGCTCGAGCGCTCGCGCACGCAGCTCGCGTCGCTCGGGTAGCGGCGGCCCCGGCCGGCCGCACTCGTTGGTTGAGGAGCCCGCGAGCGAAGCAAGCCGGCGCCTCGAAACCAACGCCCACCAGCGGCCGGCCCCACGCCGTTGGTTGAGGAGCCCGCGAGCGAAGCGAGCAGGCGTCTCGAAACCAACGCCCACCACGAACCGTGGTGGTCTCGAGACGCGACCTCGCTCCGCTCCGGCGCTCCTCGACCAGCGGTGGCATCTCCGATCAGCTGCGGTCCGAAAACGAAGGAGGACGCGCGCGAATCGGCCAAATAGCCGCCCGATCCGCCCGCAGAGGACGCAGGCTCCTTCGTTTTCGGGAGCGACGCCGCTCGGGGGCGACACGACACCGCTTGGGCGCGACGCCGCCCAGGGGCCCCGCCCCTGACGCACGCCGACGCGCGGCTACGCGCAGGCGGCGTCGAGCGCCGGGGCGAGCGGACCGCCGCACGAGCCGGCGCCGGCGCTCGCGACCACGGACCCGCCGAACGCCGTGACGTCGAGCGTCGCCCCGTCCGGCAGCGCGCGGTCGAGGGCGACGGCGACCCGCCACGCGTCGGACTCGGGCAGGGCCGCGGCGAGCGCCGCGTCGTCGAGGTCGGCGAGGGCGTCGGGCGCGAGGTCCAGGTCGAGGGCGAGGCCGGCATCCGTCGTCGCGGTGATGTCGAGGGACGCGCCGGCGTCGTCCGCGCGCACCCGCCACGCGTCGTCGAACCCGCGGACCGTCGTGAGCAGGCCCGCGTCGGGCGGGCCGCCGGCCGAGAGCAGGCTCACGGCACCGACCGTGAACGTCCACGAGTCGATCCGCTCCGGGTCGACGACCGCGCTCACCGCGCCGGCGAGGTCGGCGACCGCCGCGGGGCTCGCGTCGCGGTGCTGCAGCGGCGCGACCTCCGCCCGCGCGCCGTCGGCGTCGGCGACCACGGCGACCGACGCGACGGTGCCGAGCTCGACCCAGGCGCGCGCGACCGCGGCCGGGTCCGCGGCGACGCTCACGACATCGAGGGTGCTCGCCGCCGCGCCTGCGGATGCCGCCGCGACGTGCAGCCGACTCGGCGACTCGATGTCGTGCGCGGCATCGACCCACCGGGTCACGATCGCGACGACCCGCTGCTCGTCGACGTCGCGCTCGAGGCCGACCTCGACCGCGACCGTTCCGTCGTCGTCCCGCGTCACGGCGGTGCTCGTCGTGCCCGACAGGCCCGCCAGCTGCCGCGCCACCAGGTCGCGGTCGGTCACGCCGAGTCCGCACCCGCCGAGAACGGATGCCACCACGCCCGCGAGCACGCATCCAGCGACGAGTCGGGCGGCCGCGACGCGGGCCGTCACGAGACGCGCCGCCACCAGACGCGCCGCCACAAGACGGGCCGCCACGACGCACGCCCCCACAAGACGCGCCCCCACGACGCGCGCCCCCGCAACGCGCGCCCGCGCAACGCGCGCCGATGCCCGTCGCGGATGCAGCATCCGGCTCATGCTCGCCAGCCTACGATGTGGCCATGGCGGGCCCCGTGACCTACTTCGATCCTGCGAACGCTCCGGGGCTCCCGGCCCGCGAGCGCGACCTCGTGGAGCGCCGCGGGCGCGCGCTCGGCGGCGCGTACCGGTTGCTCTACGAGCGTCCCCTGCACCTCGTGCGGGGTCGCGGCACGCGCGTCTGGGACGCCGACGGCATCGAGTACCTCGACGCGTACAACAACGTGCCCGCGGTGGGGCACGCGCATCCGCGGGTCGTCGCGGCGATCGCCGAGCAGGCGGCGACGCTCAACACCCACACGCGCTACCTGGCCGAGGGCGTCGTCGACTACGCCGAGGACGTGCTCGCCACCCTCCCGGCGCACCTCGGCAACGCGATGTTCACCTGCACCGGCTCGGAGGCGAACGACCTCGCGCTGCGCATCGCGAAGCTCACGACGGGCCGCGACGGCGTGCTCGCGAGCCGCAACGCGTACCACGGCGTGACGACCGAGACCGCGGCGATCTCGCCGTCGCTCGGCGGCGTCGGCTCGATCGCGGCCTGGACGCGACTCGTCGACCCGCTCGACCTCGGCGCCTCGGTGCGCGCCGCGCTCGCCGACGGCCTCCGGCCCGCGGCGCTCATCCTGGACACGATCCTCGCGAGCGACGGCGTGATCACCGACCCCGCCGGACTGACGGATGCCGCTGCCGACGTCCGCGCCGCCGGCGGCCTCCTGATCGCCGACGAGGTGCAGCCCGGATTCGGCCGCCTCGGCACGGGACTCTGGGGCTTCGAGCGCCTCGGCCTCGAGCCGGACCTCGTCACGGTCGGCAAGCCGATGGGCAACGGTCACCCGGTCGCCGCCGTGTTCGCCGGGCCCGAGCTCGTCGAGGCGTTCGGCGCGCACGCCCGGTACTTCAACACCTTCGGCGGCAACCCGGTGTCGATGGCCGCGGCGCAGGCGACGCTGGACGTCATCCGCGACGAGGGCCTCGTCGAGAACGCCCGGCTCGTCGGGGGGCGCCTGCTCGCCGCGCTGCGCGGGCTCGACGCGTCGCTCGGCGTCGTCGACGTGCGCGGCGCCGGGCTCTACGTCGGCGTCGAGCTCGGATCGACCGACCGCACAGTGGCCGTCGTGAACCGGATGCGGGACCGCGGCGTGCTCCTCGCCGCGTCCGGCGCCGACAACACCGTTCTCAAGATCCGTCCGCCGCTGCCGTTCTCGACGGATGACGCCGACCGACTCGTCACGGAGCTCGAGGCGGCCCTCGCCGGGACCGGCGACTGACGCCGACGTCCGCCGCGGGGCGAGGAGCGCCCCCTCCCGCCGGTCGAGGAGCGCCCCCTCTCGCTGGTCGAGGAACGCCCCCTCCCGCTGGTCGAGGAACGCCCCCTCCGGCGGGTCGAGGAACGCCCCCTCCGGCGGGTCGAGGAGCGCCCGAGCGCAGCGAGGACGCGTCTCGAGACCACCCGCTCGCCGAAGGATCCGTGGCGGTCTCGAGACGTCGGCTCGCTGCGCTCGCGGACTCCTCGACCAACGGGCGAATGCGGACGCGAGACGTCGGCCCGCTCAACGCTCGGGCGCCGTCCGACCGGCGGGTCGAGGAGCGCCCCCTCCGCTGGTCGAGGAGCGCCCCCTCCGCTGGTCGAGGAGCGCCCGAGCGCAGCGAGGACGCGTCTCGAGACCACTCGCTCGCCGAAGGATCCGTGGTGGTCTCGAGACGTCGGCTCGCTGCGCTCGCGGACTCCTCGACCAACGGGCGAATGCGGCCGCGAGACGTCGGCTCGATCAACGCTCGGGCGCCGTCCGACCGGCGGGGCGCGGCATCCGTGTCCTAGGCGCGATCACGCGCGATGCGGGCGCGCTCCTCGGCCTCGATGTCGGCGTAGGCCTTGCGCTCGGTGCGATCGGCGCGCACCAGCGCGCGCATGATGAACCAGAACAGCAGCCCGACGAGCACCGTCGGGGCAAGGGAGAAGACGACCGCCCAGCCGTAGTCCTGGATCACGGCGTCCAGAGTACGCGGCCCGGCTGAACGCGGCGTCGCATCGGCGGCGGTCTGGCCGGGTGCGTTGCGCGGGCCGGGTTGCGCGGGCCGGTGGTCACGCGGCCCGAGGAGTTGCGCGCGGTGCGTTGCGCGCGTCGGTGCGTTGCGGCGATCGACCGCCTCGTCGCGGTGAATTGCGTCGATCGACGAAAAGTCGCGGGGGAGTCAGCGCGGCCAGAGGGCAACGATCGCGATGACGACCAGGATGCCGACGAGCGCGGCGGTCATGATGAGGCGGGACGAGCGACGATCCATCGCCTAGTCCCCGATCATCCCGATGAACCCCTGGGCGATGTACCAGACGCCGATGCCAGCGACCACCACCCAGATCACGATCCGAGCGAAGCTGACCGGCTTCCGCTCGTTCGGATCGCGCTGCGGATCGCCGGGCTCAGACACGGCGGCAAGCCTAGTCGCGCCCGCGGCCGACCGATCCGCACTCGGTGCCCCGGCATCCCGCCCCGCGCACCGCGATCCGGCGCCCGCGCACCGCGCTGGCCCTTCGCCCCGACTCGTCCCTCGACGCGGCGGCGACGACCGAAATGCAGGAGGGCCGCGCCGTTATGTCACCTCACGCAGTACGGGCCCCTATGTTCGCGCGGATGTCGAAAACACCCCTGACGAGCACTCCTGCATTTCCTACATCGAGCGGACGCAGGCGGCACACGAACCGCGGCGCGCCGCACCGCCCCACCGCGCCGCACCCGCGGCACCCGCCGCCACCCGCGGCACCGGCTACTTGACCAGGGGGAAGAGGATCGTCTCGCGGATGCCGAGGCCCGTGATCGCCATCATGAGGCGGTCGATGCCCATGCCCATGCCGCCCGTCGGGGGCATGCCGTGCTCCAGGGCGCGCAGGAACTCCTCGTCGAGACGCATCGCCTCGTCGTCGCCGCGGGCCGCGAGCTGGGCCTGCTCGACGAAGCGCTCGCGCTGGATGACCGGGTCGACGAGTTCCGAGTAGCCGGTGGCGAGCTCGAAGCCGCGCACGTAGAGGTCCCACTTCTCCACCACGCCGGGGATCGCGCGGTGGTCGCGCACGAGCGGGCTCGTGTCGACCGGGAAGTCCATCACGAACGTCGGCCGGGTGAGGCCGCCCTTGACGAAGTGCTCCCAGAGCTCCTCGACGTACTTGCCGTGCGTGGGGAGCGTCACCTCCACGCCCTCGCGCGCGGCGAGCGCCTCGAGCTCGGCGAGCGGGGTCCCGGGCGTGATCTCGACGCCCGCGGCGGCGGAGAGCGACCCGTACATCGAGACGCGGTCCCAGTCGCCGCCGAGGTCGTACGCCGTGCCGTCGGCCCACGTCACGGTCGTCGACCCGGCGACGGCGACCGCCGCATCCTGGATCAGCTCCTGCGTGAGGTCGGCGATCGTGTGATAGTCGCCGTAGGCCTGGTAGGCCTCGAGCATCGCGAACTCGGGACTGTGCGTCGAGTCGGCGCCCTCGTTGCGGAAGTTGCGGTTGATCTCGAACACCCGGTCGATGCCCCCGACGACCGCGCGCTTCAGGAACAGCTCGGGCGCGATGCGCAGGTACAGCTCCGTGTCGAACGCGTTCGACCGCGTCACGAACGGACGAGCGGATGCCCCGCCGTGCATCGTCTGCAGCATCGGCGTCTCGACCTCGAGGAAGCCGTGCCGTGCGAACGTCGCGCGCAGACTCGCGTTCGTGCGGGCTCGGGCGACGACCGTGGTGCGCGCCTGCTCGCGCTGGATGAGGTCGAGGTAGCGCGACCGCATCCGGTTCTCTTCGCTGAGCTCCTTGTAGAGGTTCGGCAGCGGCAGGATCGCCTTGGCCGCGATCGCCCAGTCGGTCACGAGGATGCTGAGCTCGCCCCGCCGCGAGCTGATCACCTCGCCCGAGACGAACACGTGATCGCCGAGGTCGACGAGCTCCTTCCAGCGCCGGATGCTCTCCTCGCCCACCTCGGCCAAGCTCACCATGGCCTGGATGCGCTCGCCGTCGCCCGCCTGCAGGCTCGCGAAGCAGAGCTTGCCGGTGTTGCGCGCGTTGACCACGCGGCCGGCGATGCCGACGATCTCGCCAGTCGTCGCGTCCGGCTCGAGGTCGGGGTGCGCGGCGCGCACGGCGGTGATCGTCGTCGTCAGCGGCAGGCTCACCGGGTAGGCGCCGCCGCCGGCATCCGTGCGCTCGTCGATGAGGCGCTCGCGCTTGGCGAGCCGCACCGCCTTCTGCTCGCTGACCTCCTCGGCCGTGGGCTCGGGGGCCTCGTCGGGCGCGGCGGGGGTCTGGGGGGTCACGGTCCCCCATGGTATCCGGCGGGGGCGCCGCCCCCGCCGGCGAGCCCGGCCGCGTCAGCCGAGCCGCAGGCGGGTGTTGTCGATGAGCCGCGTCGAGCCGACCCGTGCCGCGATGATCGCCCGGGCGGGCCCGCGGTAGCCGTCGTCGACGGGCTGGAACGTCGCCGGGTCGACGATCGCGAAGTAGTCCAGCTCGACGAGCGGCTCGCCCATCACGACGGACTGGGATGCGGCGATGACCGCGTCGATGCCCCGGTCGGCGGATGACTCGGCGGCCTCGAGCGCGCGGGAGAGCGCCCGCGCGGCCACCCGCTCGCGGTCGGAGAGGTACCGGTTGCGGCTCGACATGGCGAGGTCGTCGTCCTCGCGCACGATCGGGATGAGCTCGACGCGCGTCGGGATGTCGAGGTCGCGGATCATCCGCTCGACGAGGAAGGCCTGCTGGGCGTCCTTCTCGCCGAACGTCACGACGCGCGGCCCGACGATGTTGAGCAGCTTCGCGACGACCGTGAGCACGCCGTCGAAGTGCCCCGGGCGCGAGCGGCCCTCGAACGTGTCGCCGACGCGGCCCGCGGTGATGCGGGTCTCGATCGCGCCGTTCGGGTACATCTCGGCGGGCTCGGGCGCGAAGATGAGGTCGGCGTCGGCGAGCTTCGCCGCGTCCGCCTCGAGGTCGCGCGGGTAGCGCAGGTAGTCCTCGTTCGGACCGAACTGCAGCGGGTTGACGAAGATCGAGACGACGACCGTGTCGACGAGCTCGCGGGCGCGCGCCACGTGCGCGAGGTGTCCGTCGTGCAGCGCGCCCATCGTCGGCACGAGCCCGACGGAGCCGCTCGCGGCGAGCGCCTCCCGCAGCTCGGCGATGGTCGTGACGATGCGGGGGTGGTGCACGGAGGAGTCCTTCGGGTCGGGCGCTCCCGACAGGCTAGTGCCGCGCATCGTCGTCGGCCGACGGCGGGGTCTCGAGACGCGGGCTCGCTTCGCTCGCGCGATCCTCAACCAGCGGTGCGGCCCCCGCGTCGATGCGCCAGCGGTGCGCGCGGTCGACGGATGCCGCGGCGATCGCCCCGGACGCCACCGCCTCGAGCAGCGCCTCGGCGTCACGCGCGTCGAGGGCGCCGACGCGCGGCACGACCGGTCCCGCGACGGTGTGCACGCGCGCGGAGGCGAGGCGCAGCATCCGTTCGAGCGGGTCCTGGTGGACCGACACGCCCTGCACCCGCGCGAGCGGCACGACGACGAGCGCCCGGAGCACGGCGCCGGTGCGCAGCAGCACGAGGTCAGCGGCGAGGGCGTACCCGTTGCGGCGGCGGGAGAACCAGCGCAGCACCCGGGCGCGCGGCGGCGACCCCACGAACGGGCCGCCGCGGGTCAGCCCCGCGTCGATCGCCTCGACGCTCGCCTCCGGGAACACCAGGGCGAGCACCCGGCGCACGTCGTCCCGGTCGCCGACCGGCAGGATCGTCGTGTTCGCCTGGCCGGCCGCGCCGTTGGTGCGCGACGACGACGCCCGGTCGATCCGCACGCGCCACCAGCCGAACGGTCGCCAGAGCAGCGGCTGCGACACCTCGATGGCGTGGATGCGGCCCGGCGGCAGCGTCTCGTTGCTCGTCGACAGCAGCCCGAAGCCGATGCGGATGCCGTCGGGCGTCGCCGCGATCGTGTAGCGCAGCGAGCGCGTGAAGCGCCGCACGAGGAAGCTGCCGACGCCGAGCACGCCGGGCACGACGGATGCGAGGGCCACCACGGGCGCGTCGCGGAACACGATCGGGGGCGCGATCGTGACGAGCAGGATCCAGAACATCGGGCCGCTGAGCACGATCGAGCCGATGAGCCGGCCGAGGTGTATCGCGACGACGCTCTCGGGGGCGGCGAGGGCGGGGTCGAGCTCGGGCGCGAGGAACTCGGAGACGCGCGCGTCGACGAACGAGCCTGCCGAAACCGAGCCCCGGTCGCCGGCTCCCTCGGCGCCGGGCCCACTCCGGCGGTTACCGACGGTGCGAAGCTCCGGCGGTCCGTGCCGGTGGGGAGCGTCGTGGCGACGCTGGCCCGTCGCTTTCAGCTCCAGGGCGCGCGCGCCGGAGGCGAGCAGCAGGATGTCGCGGCGCAGCGCGTCCGCGGCCGCCGTGGAGAGGTAGTCGAGGCGCACGTTGGCGTCCTGCCCGGCGACGTCGATCTCGAGGCGCGCGGCGCCGAACAGGCGCGCGAGCAGCGGCCGCTGGATGGACACGCCCTGCACGCGGTCGAGCCGCCCGCGCCGGTGGTTGCGGGACAGCACGCCGCTGCGCACCTCCACGAGTTCGTCGCCGACGCGGAAGGAGCGCATCCGCCACGACAGGTAGTAGCCGCCGACGAGCAGGAGCAGCACGACGAGCACGCCGAGGAGCGCGAGCGGAAGGTACGGGCTGCCGAGCAGCCAGCGGATGGGGTCGCTGTCACGATCGGCACGGTCGCCGCCGCCGACGAGGGCGTCGATGACCGTGTCGCGCAGGTTCACGACGACGACGCCCGCGATCGCGACGAGGGCGACCCCGCCGCGCAGGAGGGGGGTGGCGGGGTGCAGCCGGTGCCAGTCCCCGTCGGCGAGGTGCGAGGAGTCGACGCGGGACGCGCCCGCGGGAGCGGGCGGCTCGCTCGCGGGCCGGTCGCTCACAGGCCCGCGCTCACAGCCCGGCCCGGCGGCTCTCGGCGAGCGCCACGAGCTCGTCGCGCAGCCGTTCCGCCTCGGCGACGGGCAGCCCCGGCACGACGATCGTGCTCGACGCGGCGGCCGTCACGAAGCGCAGCTCGGCGAGGCCGAGCGCCCGAGCGAGCGGGCCGCGCGTCACGTCGACGAGTTGCATCCGCCCGTAGGGCACCGCGAGGAAGCGCTGCCAGGCGAGCCCGCGCCGCACGAGCAGGTCGTCGTCGCGCAGCCGGTAGCCGATGGCGCGCACGCGGCGCGGCGTCAGCCCGACGACGACGAGCGCGACCACGCCGACGACGATCGGGAGCGGCCACGCCCAGCCCCAGTGGAACGCGAGCCACGGCAGGAAGGAGACGCCCACGGCGACGGCCCCCGACACGGCCCAGCCGACGGCGTCGACCACGACGTAGCGGGCCGACACCCGCAGCCAGTCGCCGGGGGCGACGTCGAGGCGAGCGGTCACGGTGATTCCTCTCCCCCTCGACGAGCGCCGGCTGCTCAGGAGTGCGGCGCGACGCTCGGGTGGTCCTGCTCGCCCTCGCCGTCGTCCGGCGGCAGCGTGCACATGCGCTCGGCGACGAGCCCGCCGACGAGCAGCACGAGCGCGCCCACGGCCGTGACGATCGCGAGCGTGACCGACTCTACCGCCGCGACCACGGACCGGGTCAGCAGGAAGAACAGGATGCCGACGGCCGCCCCGCCGAGGATCGCGCCGGTGAGCGATGAGGCCTTCGCGAGCAGCACGACGCGGGTCGCGTAGAACGGGTCGACGCGCTTCGCGGGCACGGCGCCATCCGGCTTCTCGCGCTTCGAGCGGCCGCTCGTCGAACGCCACACCGGGATCGCGTAGAGCACGATGATGACGCCGATGAGGGCGAGCACGACGGCGAGGGTCCAGGGCGGCACGACGGCCGGGTGCCCGACCGCGACCTGCCAGACCTCGACGAACCAGCCGCCCGCGCCGCCGAGCAGCGCGACCAGCAGCAGCACGGTGGGCCGGGTGCGCGTCATCGGGTCGCCCCCGCGGCATCCGTCAGCAGCGGGCCGGCCGAGGGCGGATGCTCCCCCGTCGCCGCGAGCAGCGCGTCCACGCGCCCGCGCCCCGGGATGGCGGCGTCCGCGTCGACCTGCAGCCACGGCGCGAGCACGAACGCGCGCTCGGCCGCGCGCGGGTGCGGCACCGTGAGCCCGGGCTCGTCGACGACGAGGCCGTCGATAGCGACGATGTCGATGTCGAGCGTGCGGTCGCCCCAGCGCTCGGCGCGCACGCGGCCGTGCTCGGCCTCGATGCGGTTGACCGTCTCGAGCAGCTCGCGGGGCGAGAGGTGCGTGCGGATCGTGACGACGGCGTTGAGGTAGGCCGGGGCGGTCACGTCGACGCCGTCGGGCTTGAGCGCCGGGGTCTCGACGGCATCCGACACCGCGGTGACCACGATGCCGCGCGTCGCCCGCAGGTCGGCGACGGCCGCCGCGAGCGTGGCGGCGCGGTCGCCGAGGTTCGCGCCGAGCGCGAGCACGGCGGGCAGGTCGATCGGGCGCGGCCTCACGCGCGGCCCCGCTCGATCGTGACCGCGACGTCCGCGAACGGCACGGTGATCGGGGCGTCGGGCTTGTGCACCGTGACGCGCACGCGCTCGACGACCCCGTGGGCGAGCACGACGTCCGCGACCCGCTGGGCGACGGTCTCGATGAGGTCGACGGGCTCGTTCTCGACGGCGGCCACGATCTGCTCCGCGAGCACGCCGTAGTGCACCGTGCGCGCGAGGTCGTCCCCGGCCGCCGCGCCGCTCAGGTCGAGGTAGACCGTGACGTCGAGCACGAAGACCTGGCCGTCGCGGCGCTCGTGGGCGAGGACGCCGTGGTGCGCGAAGGCGCGCAGTCCGGTGAGGCTGATGCGGTCCCCGGTCACGACGACGCCCCCCGCTCCCACCGCTCCCAGACGTCGAGCGCCGCGCGCGTGGCGGCCACCGAGTGCACGCGCACGCCCCACGCGCCGGCCTGCGCGGCGAGCACGCTGACGACGGATGTCGCGGCATCCCGCTCCTCGGCCGGCGCGCCCTCGGGTGCGAACTCGGCGAGGAAGCGCTTGCGGCTCGCGCCGACGAGCACGGGGTAGCCGAGCGTCGCGAGCTCGGGCAGGTGGCCGAGCAGCGCCCAGTTCTGCGTCGCGGTCTTCGAGAAGCCGAGTCCCGGATCGAGCACGATGCGCCGCGGGTTCACGCCCCACACGATGAGCTCGGCGATGCGCGCCTTGAGCTCCGCGCGCACGTCGGTCACGACATCCGTGTAGGCGGCGTCGTCGGTGCCGTCGAGGCGGCCGCGCCAGTGCGACGCGATGTAGGTCACGCCGGCGCGGGCGATCTCGCGGCACATCTCGGGGTCGGCGAGCCCGCCCGACACGTCGTTGACGATCTCGGCGCCGGCCTCGATCGCCGCGGCCGCGGTGCGCGCGTGCAGTGTGTCGACGCTCAGCCCGGCCCCGCGGCCGGCGAGGGCACGGATGACGGGCACGACTCGCGCGATCTCCGTCTCGACGTCGACGGGCGCGGCCCCCGGTCGCGTCGACTCGCCGCCGATGTCGAGGATGTCCGCGCCCTCGTCGATGAGGCGCAGGCCGTGCGCGATCGCGGCATCCGTGCGGTCGAAGCGGCCGCCGTCGCTGAACGAGTCGGGCGTCACGTTGAGCACGCCCACGATGCGCGGCCGCGGACGGGGCGTCGTCTGCCGGGCGAGGGCGACGACGGCGGTGGAGGTCACGCCGGCGCTCCCGCCGGCGAGCCGACGAGCGCGAGCACGCACGCGCGCTGGGCCGGGTCGGCGAGGGTGCCGCGGCTCGCGACGGTCACGGTCGAGCTGCGGACCTGGCGCACGCCGCGGGCCGAGACGCAGCCGTGCACGGCCTCGAGCACGACGAGCACGCCCGCGGCGCCGAGGCCGGTCTCGAGGGCCTGCGCGACCTCCTCGCCGAGGCGCTCCTGCAGCTGGGGGCGCGAGGCGAGCGTCTCGAGCACGCGCGCGATCGCACCCAGGCCGACCGCGCCATCCCGCGGAACGTAGGCGATGTGCGCGGTGCCGAGGAACGGCAGCAGGTGGTGCTCGCACATCGACCGGAAGTCGAGCCCGCGCACGAGCACGAGCTCACCGCGTTCGTCCGGACGCAGCTCGACCCGGTCGCGCAGCGGCTCGACGGGGTCGACGTCGAGGCCGGAGAAGAAGTCCGCGTAGGCCTCGGCCACGCGACGGGGGGTCGACGAGAGTCCCGGACGCGCGACATCCTCTCCGATCGCGGAGAGGATGTCGGCGACGGCCGCTTCGATGCGTGCGGTGTCGATGGGCATCGGACCTACGCGGTGGCGATGCCGGGGCTCTTGCGCGGGCGCGTGGTGCGCTTCGGCTTCGAGGCCGGCGGCTCGGAGTCCACTCCGCCGTCGGCGATGCCCGGGTCGATCGGCGCGCGCGAGGGCACCTTCACGGGCGGCCGGTCGGAGAGCGGGCGGTCGGCGCTCGAGAGCCAGGTCGGGCGCTCGGGCAGCTTCTCGACGCCCTCGAAGATCTGCGCGAGCTGGATGTGGTCGAGGGTCTCCTTCTCGAGCAGCTCCTCGGCCAGCCGGTCGAGCACGTCGCGGTTCTTGTTGAGCATCTCCCAGGCCTCGTCGTGCGCCTTCTCGACGAGGGCGCGCACCTCGCGGTCGATGGTCTCGGCGAGGTCGTCGGAGTAGTCGCGCGAGGCGCCGATGTCGCGGCCCATGAACGGCTCGCCCTGGGTCTGGCCGAGCTTGACGGAGCCGATCGTGGCACTCATGCCGTACTCGGTGACCATGCGGCGCGCGATCGAGGTGGCCTTCTCGATGTCGTTGGACGCACCGGTCGTCGGGTCGTGGAACACGATCTCCTCGGCCACGCGACCGCCCATCGCGTAGGTGAGCTGGTCGAGCAGCTCGTTGCGCGTCACCGAGTACTTGTCCTCGATCGGCAGCACCATCGTGTAGCCGAGGGCGCGACCGCGCGGCAGGATCGTGACCTTCGTGACCGGGTCGGTGTGGCGCATCGACGCCGCCGCGAGCGCGTGGCCGCCCTCGTGGTAGGCCGTGATGAGCTTCTCCTTGTCGTTCATCAGGCGCGTGCGGCGCTGCGGCCCCGCCATCACGCGGTCGACGGCCTCGTCGAGCGCGCGGTTGTCGATGAGCTGCGCGTTGGAGCGCGCGGTGAGCAGCGCCGCCTCGTTGAGCACGTTCGCGAGGTCGGCGCCCGTGAACCCGGGCGTCTTGCGCGCGAGCACCTCCAGGTCGACCGACTTCGACAGCGGCTTGCCCTTGCCGTGCACCTCGAGGATCTGCTTGCGACCCTGCAGGTCGGGGGCGTCGACGCCGATCTGCCGGTCGAAGCGGCCCGGGCGCAGCAGCGCCGGGTCGAGCACGTCGGGCCGGTTGGTCGCGGCGATCAGGATGACGTTCGTCTTCGCGTCGAACCCGTCCATCTCGACGAGCAGCTGGTTGAGCGTCTGCTCGCGCTCGTCGTTGCCGCCGCCGATGCCCGCGCCGCGGTGGCGGCCGACGGCGTCGATCTCGTCGATGAACACGATCGACGGCGAGTTCTGCTTGGCCTGCTCGAACAGGTCGCGCACGCGGCTCGCGCCGACGCCGACGAACATCTCGACGAAGTCGGAGCCCGAGATCGAGTAGAACGGCACGCCCGCCTCGCCCGCGACCGCGCGCGCGAGCAGGGTCTTGCCGGTGCCGGGGGGGCCGTACAGCAGCACGCCCTTCGGGATGCGGGCGCCGACCGCGAGGAACTTCGCCGGGTCCTTCAGGAAGTCCTTGATCTCCTCGAGCTCCTCGACCGCCTCGTCGGCACCGGCGACATCCGTGAACGTGACCTTGGGGCTCTCCTTGCCCACGAGCTTCGCGCGCGAGCGGCCGAACTGCATGACGCGGTTGCCGCCGCCCTGCATCCGGCTGATGAGGAAGTAGAAGATGGCGCCCAGGATGAGGAACGGCAGCAGCACGCCGAGGATCGACATGAGGTAGTTGGTCTGGGGCACCTCATCCGTGTAGTCCTTGACCTGCGCGTCGTTGATCGCGTTCACGACCTCCGGGCCGCGCGGGGCCACGTAGTAGAACTGCACGTGCGTGCCGAGGTCGCCGTCGGGCTGGGTCAGCGTGAGCTCGACGCGCTGGTCGCCGTCGATGATCTTCGCGCTCGAGACCTTGTCGTCCTGCAGCAGCTCGAGGCCCTTCTTGACCGAGACCTCTTTCGTGCCCGTGCCCGAGAGCAGGCTCGAGCCGATGACGACCGCGACGATGGCGATGACGATGTAGATGACGGGGCCGCGGAAAATACGCTTCAGATCCATGCTGCTGCGGGCCCAGCGGCCCGACACCTTCCTGCCGAGAGATTGCAAGAAGGGTAGCGCGGGCAATCCGGACGCCCCCTGCGTGTTCGCCAAGGGCTAGATATGCCCGGCGATCGCGAGCATGTGCGCGTTCTCGCCCGCGGCAGGTGCGGGGGCTCGATGACGAGGTCGGCGGGAGGCATCCGTCTGGCTGTTGCCGTCAGCTGTAGACGTGCGGCGCGAGCACCGCGATGCCGCGCAGGTTGCGGTACTTCTCCGCGTAGTCGAGGCCGAAGCCGACCACGAAGGCGTTCGGGATGTCGACGCCCGGGTACTTCACGTCGACCTGCACCTTCGCGGCCTCGGGCTTGCGCAGCAGCGCGCAGATCTCGACGGATGCGGCGCCGCGGCCGCGCAGGTTCTGCAGCAGCCAGCTCAGCGTGAGCCCGGAGTCGATGATGTCCTCGACGATGAGCACGTCGCGGCCGTGCAGATCGGTGTCGAGGTCCTTGAGGATGCGGACGACACCCGACGACTGCGTGCTGCTGCCGTACGACGACACCGCCATCCAGTCCATCTCGATCGGGATGGTGATGGCCCGCGCGAGGTCGGCCATCACCATGACCGCACCGCGCAGCACGCCGACGAGCAGCGGCGTCTTGCCCGCGTAGTCGGCGTCGATGCGGGCCGCGAGCCCGGCGATCGTGTCGTGGATCTGCTCCTCGGTGAGGAGGATCTCGGTGAGGTCGGACTCGACGTCGCTGAACTGCATGGTCAGTGCTCCGCGGGCGGCTTCTGGCCGGTGAGGTCACCGGCGCGGGTGGAGATGAGGTGGATGCGACCGCCCCGCCGCTGCGCCGTGAGGCCGGGCAGATCGAGGGGTCCCTGGCCGTGCCAGTCTGTCACGAGCCGAGCCACCTCCAGCGTCTGCCGGCGGCTCAGGCCGACGTGGAACTCGTGCTCGACGACGGCACGGATGATGCGCTGGCGGAGCGCCGCGGGGTTCGCCGCGAGCAGTGCGACGCCGATGCTCAGCCCGGCCTCCTCGAGCTCGACGATCTCCTCGAGGTTCTCCTCCGCGAGGTGGTCGAGCGCCTCGGCGTCCTCGGCGAGCTGCTCGGCCGTGCGCGCGAGCGCCTCGGCGACGCCCGGGCCGAGCGAGCGCTCGAGCTCGGGCAGCAGCTCGGTGCGCACCCGCACCCGCGCGAAGCGCGGGTCGCCGTTGTGCGGGTCGCGCCACGGCACGAGCGCGCTGTCGGCGCAGAACGCCTCGGTCGTGGACCGACGGATGCCGAGCAGCGGACGCCGGTACCGGCCGGCCGGCCGGGCGCGCGCGGTCGCGGGCTCGTCGAGCTCGCCTCGTCCGACGGCCGGCATGCCGAGGAGGCTGCCCGCGCCGCTGCCCCGGGCGAGGCCGAGCAGCACGGTCTCGGCCTGGTCGTCGAGGGTGTGGCCGAGCAGCACGGCGATCGCGCCGGTCTCGTCGGCCGCGGCGTCGAGGGCCGCGTACCGGGCCGCGCGCGCGGCCGACTCGGGGCCGCCCGAGTCGCCGACGTCGACGCGGCGCACGAGCACGGGGGCGAGGCCCAGCCCGCGCGCCTGGTCCGCGGCGCGCGCCGCGACATCCGCGCTGCCCTCCTGCAGGCCGTGGTCCACGATCACGGCGCCGGCGGCGAGGCCCGCGCGCGGCGCCTCGAACGCGGTGGCCGCGGCGAGCGCCAGCGAGTCCGGGCCGCCGCTGAGCGCCACGAGCACGAGCGATCGCGTGCCCGAAAACGAAGGAGAACGGATGCCGCCCGCGTCGATATCGCCCCCGTCCGGGCCGATCGCGGGCAGTTCTCCTTCGTTTTCGGGGCCGGGAGCGGCGGGTGCACCCAGCGGCGCGAGGGACGCACGCACCGCTCGGCGGATGTCGGCGATCGCGGGCGTCAGCCGGGGCCGTGGGGGCATCCACTAACGTTAGTGCCGCCCATCCGAGCCGATTTCTAGGAGCAGTCTTGGCCGCCTACGACGCCGTCATCGAGATCCCCAAGGGGAGCCGCAACAAGTACGAGGTCGACCACGAGACCGGACGCGTCTATCTCGACCGCGTGCTGTTCACCGGCTTCGTCTACCCCACCGACTACGGCTTCTTCGAGAACACGCTCGGCCTCGACGGCGACCCCGTCGACGTGCTCGTGCTGCTCGACTACCCGCTCTTCCCGGGCGTCGGCGTCTCGGTGCGTCCCGTGGCCGTGTTCAACATGACGGATGACGGCGGCAGCGACGCCAAGGTCATCGCGGTGCCCGCGAAGGACCCGCGCTGGGCGTGGATCCAGGACCTCGCGGACATCCCCGAGTACACGAAGAAGGAGATCGAGCACTTCTTCGAGCACTACAAGGACCTCGAGCCCGGCAAGTGGGTCAAGACGGAGGGCTGGGAGGGCGCCGCGGCGGCCGAGCAGATCGTCGTCGAGGGCATCGAGCGCCTCACGACCCAGGCCCACTGAGCCCCGCGCCCGCGCGCTGAGCCCGCGCGCCCATATTTCCCCCGCGGCCCCGCCGCGCCCAGCGAGGTGGGGCCGGCGGCCGGGGCGGATGCGTCAGCCCGAGCCGAGGGTGATGCCGCGGGCCGACAGGAACGGCTGCGGGTTCGTCACGAGTCCGTTCAGCCGCACGCCGAAGTGCTCGTGGCATCCGGTCGCGATGCCCGTCTTGCCCGCGTGCGAGATGAGCTGCCCCGCCGTCACGGCGTCGCCGACGTGCACGAGCATGCCGCCGTTCATGATGTGCCCGTACTCGATCTGCACGCCGTCGCCGACGTCGATGCGGATGAAGTTGCCGTACACGCCGTTCCAGCCGGCATACGAGACGGTGCCCGCGTGCGCGGCGAACTCCGGTCCGCCGCAGGCGACCCCGACATCCGTGCCGAGGTGGAAGCCGACGAACGGATACACGCGCTGGCCGAACCGGCTCGTGATCGGCCCGAACGCGGGGTTCGTCCAGCCGTCGATGATCTGGCCGTGGTCGGCGGCGCTGCCCGTGAACTGCTGCTGCCGTGCGAGCTCCGCCTGCCGCGCACGTTCCTCGACGCCCTTCTGGTAGTCGGCCTGCGTCGCCGTGAGGTCGTTCTGCGCGATCTCGAGCAGCGTCTCGAGCTCGGCCTGGTGCGCCTGCTCCTCGTCGAACGCGGACTGCGCCCTCTGCGCGGCGTCGTTCGCGACCGCGAGCTTGGCATCGGCATCCGCCTTGTACTGCTTCAGGATGCCGGCCGCCACCTTCGCCTGATCGGCGAGCGAGGTCGCGGTGTTCTGGTCCTGCTCGGCCCGCGCATAGACGCCCTGCCACTGCTCGGACAGCTTCTCGCTCATGCCGTAGTCGTAGAGGGTCTGGTCGGCGTCGCTCGCGCCGATGATGAGCGACATCGTGAGGTCGCTCGGCCCGGTGCGGTAGAGGTGCGCGGCGAGCTCGGCGGCCTGTTTCTTCGAGGTCGCCGCCTGCGTCGCGGCGTCGGTCGCCTGCGCATCGATCTTCTGGGCCTTGATGGCCTGCTCCTGGTAGGCCTGGTCGGCCTCCTGGGCGGCCTCGCCGGCCTTCTGGGCGACCGCCTGCGTCGAGGCGACGTTCGCCTCGAGCGCCTTCAGCGACTCCTTGATCTGGTCGATGACCTTCTGACGCTTGGCGACATCCGCCTTGGCGTCCTGCACGTCCTGCCAGGTCGGGTAGTCCGTCGCGCTCGCCGTCGTCGAGGTCGCCGCGATCCCGCCCGCGGCGAGCAGCGCGATGACGAGCACGGATGCCGCCCCGCGCGCGGCCCGGCGCGGCACGCGGTCCCGCAGCGCCATCGCGCCGCGTCGCATCCGTCGCCCGTGGATCATGCCCGTCTCTCCCCCCGGTCGCCGGCGCGACCGCACACTCCCTGCGACCGTAACCCCGGGTGGCTGGGAGGTCCGGCTCATCCGCCGACTGTCGCGATTCCGGCGCATTTGGCGTTCCGGCGTCGCGTCCGTATGCTTGACCCTCGGCAGTCACGAGGGGCGACTCTCGCGGCCCCATCGTTTAGTGGCCTAGGACACCGCCCTTTCACGGCGGCAGCACGGGTTCGAATCCCGTTGGGGTCACGCTTCGGTGAGCGACTGTCACAACTCAATATGGCCCTGTAGCGCAGTTGGTTAGCGCGCCGCCCTGTCACGGCGGAGGTCGCCGGTTCAAGTCCGGTCAGGGTCGCGGATGGCAGGCCTCTCCTCGGAGGGGCCTTTCATTTAGAGGTCGTCCGCGACCTCTGGCTCTGTAGCTCAGTTGGTAGAGCGTTCGACTGAAAATCGAAAGGTCACCGGATCGACGCCGGTCGGAGCCACTCGAAAAATCCCAGGTCACAGGCGGATTTCTCCCGACTCGCCCCCGTTCGAGACTGATAGTCCGATTGGGGCCAGGAAGGCCGACAATGCCCGCGCTCGAGCGGGACCGCGCCGACCACGGGCTGGTCGAGGCAACCCAGCGGGCACAGGCCACGGTGTCCGGGCTCACCGACGACGGGCCAGTGCGCATGGTGAGCACCGAGCGCGCCCATCTCACGAAGCTGATCAGTAGTGCCTCCGTATCCCTCGACGAGTTCGACCAGGGCGCGGAGGGTCGGCGCGTGGTAGAGGTCGAGCTGATCCAGGAGGAAGTCGTCGGGGTGGACGACTTCGAGGTCGAACGGCTCGACGGCGAGCACCGGGTCCTCGCCGTTCTTCACGAGGTTCTTCGCCAGCTCGAACAGAACATCCTTCGACCACAACGGCCGGAACAGACCGCGGTCAGCGATTTCGAGGATGAAGTCGTTGAGCAGCGCCCCGTAGAGAACGTTGGTATCGAAGAAGGCGGGAAAGCTCACTCAGCGTCCAGCTCCGCACGACGCTTCACATCGGCCGGGTTACCGACCCGGACCTTCGCCCCCAGACTCGCGTGCTGCAACTCGCGCAGCGCAGCGCGACGCTCGGCGCGGAAGTTCGCCTGGTACGCGACCAAGTCCTCCAGACGGACACGACGGTGGCGGCCGGGCTTGTCGTAAGCGATGTCGCCCGCCTCCAGGAGACGGACTAGCGTCGGGCGGCTGATGCCGAGGAAGTCCGCGGCCTGCTGCGTCGTCATGGTCATGCCCTGCGGCACGATCGTGATGCCTTCTCCCGCGGCGAGCGCGTTCGTCACCTGATCGAGGATGCGGAAGATCTCATCCGGGATGGGACGGGCATTGCCTTGGGGGTCGACGAGCGCAGCCTTAGACGAGCTCTGCGCGAGGAAGACCTCAAGCTCGCGCAGCAACTCGGCGAAGTCGAGAATCTCCTCACGAGCGTTGGCCTCGGGAAGGTAGGTCTGTGCCTTGCGGGCACCGCGTGGCGTGTCGGTCGAGGTGCTCATGACCCTCATGATACTCGTACAAAACGAAAAAATCGAACACAGAGTCGGGGTGGCGGACCTGCCGACTGTCATCTCGCAGGACATGGATGACAGTTCTGCATCAGGGAGAGCACGTCGTCACGCTTGGCCTTGCCGGTGAACTCGGCGGTCCTGTAGGCGTGCTTCGACAGGAAGGTGTGCACCTCATCGAGCACCTGCGGCAGGTGCCCTGTGGTACTCGGCCTGGTCGAAGATGTCGATGCGCTTCTCGCCTCGGAAGCTAGCGACCTGCCCCCAGGTGCCGGAGAACAGCCGCTCCCGATTCTTCCCGGCGACGAGCACCCTGCCATAGGTGGGAACGAGCCGCCGCTGGTCTGCGACCACCAGACCGAGCGTCTTCAGCACCGCCTCGTCGACCGGACGGTCGAGCATCGGCTCCAGGGCGGGCAGGTCGAGGTCGTCGACGGTCTCGCCGATTGCGGGCTGCTCATCGAACTTCTGCCCCTCGGCACCCCGCTGCAGCGCATGCCCGAGTCGCCGCTCGCTGAGACCGACTCCGTAATGCCGTAATACGGTGCGGTGTCGAAGTAGCGCACTCCCTGCACCCAGCACTCGTCGACGACCGCCTGAGCATCTCCGTCCGGACGGCGCTGGGCAGGTTTCCGATCGGCGCACCGCCGAAGCCGAGCTCGCTGATCTGCAACCCTGCGCGGCCGAACGGACGAGTCGGGCCGGCGCTCATGATCCGTCAGTTGTCGCCGGCGTCTTCTGACCCGACGGCACCGGGATGCTCTTCCCAGTGGCCACTGGGGCGCCGAACCCGGGCTTGTCCCTTTCCCAGCGGAACGGCTGCGCGTTCATCATGCGGTTCCAGCCGGCCCCGGAGCGCCGAGCGGAGTGATAGACCATCCAGGACTCTGACCCGTCGGGCGACATCGTGAACGACCCGTGGCCGGGACCGAACACCTTGTCCGTCCTCGCGAACATGGGCTGATCCGACGTCGACCACGAGTCGGGGTCCAGCGGGTCGTCGCCGATCAGCGTCAACATGCCGTAGCAGTAGTCATCGGTCCAGCTCGCGCTCGCAGAGTAGACGAGGAACAGCCGGCCGTCGTGCACGAGAGCTTCCGGACCCTCCTCGGTCGGTTGCGTGCGTCGCTCCCAGTCCCGATCGGGTTGGGAGATCATCACTCGAGTTCCTGCCAGCGTCGTCGGCGACGTCATCTCGGCGATGTAGAGGTTCTGCTGTCCGTCCTCTCCCCCAGGCCAGCCGGACCACGCGAAGTAGGCGCGGCCCCGATACTCGAATCGAGTGTCGTCGATAGCCCAGTGGTCCGACGCGTCCGTGACCTTGCCTGCCAGCTCGTAGTCGCCGAGTGCGTCGTCGGTGGTGCTGCGCAGCGCGTACATCCGATGATTGCGATTGTCCTTGTCACAGGTGGTCGCTGCAACGTGGATGCACCAGTGGTCGTCGATGAAATGCAGCTCGGGAGCCCAGACATCGGCGCACGCCGGGCCATCGGACGGCGGCGTCCAGACCTTGACGCGCTTTCCCGCCCAGGCGATGTCCGTGAGGTCGTCCTTCGACGAGCGAGTGACCCAGATTCCGCCGTCCCAGCTCTCGACTGGGTAGTAGTACCTGCCGTGCTTGATCACCCACGGGTCGTTGCCGATCTCCTTGATCGGGTTGGTGAACACTTGCGCACTCGCGTCGGAAGAGTTCGAGTCCGCACCGGCACCGGTCGTCGAGCATCCGGCGAGCGCGGCGACGATAACAGCGCCTGAGAACAGGGCAGCGCGGAGGCGTGCGGTCCACGGCACGAGCGATCATCGCTCGTTTCGCGGAAGCGGGTCGACGTCCCGCCGGGTGGTGGCGATTCGGGTCCCGGTCTCGTGCGAGACGACAGCCGCGTGAGCGAGCTCGAGAGCCCGTCGACCGTCACGAGCGTGCACGGGCGGTTGCCGGCCGTCTCGGAAAGCGGCCAGGACGGCATCGACGTGCCGGTCGAAGGTGCGGTGGAACGACCGCGCCTCGTCGTCGAAGTAGCCCGCGCGCCACACTCGCGTCTCCGGATGGTCGGCACGCGACAGTTCGAGTTCGCGGACCGTGTCATGGATGACGGCCCGACCGCCCACGCCGTTGATCTCGATCAGCTGCGAGTCCGGGTAGGCGTACGACGAGTCGTAGGTGCCGAGCATCGTACCGACGGGGCCTCCCTCGAACTCGAGTGCGAGGGCCAGGGTCGACCAGTCGCCGTAGGTGACATCGGTCATCTGTGCCATCACGGACGTGATCGGCCCAACGAGATGCTCGAGCAGGTCGAACCCGTGGCACTGCGTCTCGATGAGGTTCGCGTGACGCGACGTGCCGTAATTTGCGGATCCCCCGAACCGCCAGGTTGCGAACACGACGCGGCCGAGCTCGTCCGCATCGACCGCCGCCTTCGCACGCTGCACGGGTTCGGCGAATCGATGATTGAAGTCGATGCCGAAGAACAGGTCCCGCTCGGCCGCTTCGCGCAGCAGCGCGTCCGCTTCGTCCAGGTCGAAGACGAGCGGCTTCTCGACGAACAGGGGGGTTCCCGAGCGGATGATCTCCAGGGTGGTCGCGAAGTGGTGCTCGTTCGGCAGGGAGATTGTCACGAGATCGGGCCGTTCGGCGTCCAGCATTCCATGAAGGTCGGTGTACCCCCGCGTGCCCCAGCGCTCCGCGTGCGCTGAGGTGCGATCGTGATCGCGTCCGACGATGGCGACCAGGTCGGTGTCCTGACGCTGTGCGAACACCCGTGCGTGCTGCTGCCCCCAGCCTCCTGCGCCGACGACCGCGACGCGCAGCGGGTCGTTCACGCGTCTTCCTGCGTGATCAGCACTTTGCCCGTCTCGCCGGCAAGGAACACGTCAAATGCCTCGGAGATACGGTCGACGGGGAACCGATGCGAGATGACCCGCCCGATGTAGTCCTGGTTCGCTCGCAGCAGCTCGAGATTGCCGGCGAGCTCGTCGTAGCGGAAGTACTCGCTGCCGAGCACGGCGTGCTCCGGTTCGAGCAGGTCCTTCGAGACATCGAGCGTGACGGACTCGCCGTGCCCGACGCACACCAGCGCACCGCGTTTGCCGAGGATGTCGAGCGCCGCGCGACGCGCGACCTCCTTGCCGGATGCGTCGAACGCGACGTCAGGGCGGCCGACGGCACGGATAGCGGCGGAGTCGGAGGCGAGCACCGGGATCGCGCCGAAGCTCTCGGCGAACTCCAGCCGCCAGGTAGATACGTCGCTGATGTGCACCGGGACGTCCGCACCCAGGCGCAGGCGGGACATCACCGCGAGCCCGAGGCCGATCGGCCCGGCGCCCGCGATGTACACGCTCTCGATGTCGGGCCGCACGAGCTGCGCCCGACCGATCGCGTGGCTTGACGTGCCCATGACATCGAGCAGCATCGTGGCTGTGCCGATCTCGATTTCGGCGGGAATCGGGAAGAAGTTCGACTCGTGGACTGTCTCGAGCGGCCCGTATCCGCCGTCGTCGGTGAACCCCATGTCGGCGCGCTTGCCGAGGCACTGGTTAGTCGCCCCGACTCGGCAGCTGCGGCACTCGCCGCAGTAGTCCATGAGGAACACCACTCCCCTGGTGCCGATCGGCGTCGAGGTGCCGTCCCCTGCGGCGACGACCTCGCCAGCCGCCTCATGTCCAGGGATGACCGCGGAGCCGTTCGCATACTGGGCACGGTCGGTACCGCAGAGGGCATTCGCACGCACACGCACCTGCAGCTGTCCAGGACCAGGGGCCTCGTAGGTGCGATCACGGAATTCGATGCGACCGCTCCCTTCGAATACTGGGGCGAGCACTGTCGTCGAGGTCATCAACACTCCATCGTCAGAGGTTATTTGCCACGTGGCATGACAGACGATACCACGTGGCAACCTTAGGATCGACGCGGGAGGTGGCGATGGCTGTCACGCAAGGAGACGTCGCGAAGAGGGCAGGCGTGGCGCGCCGGACGGTCTCGAACGTCGTCAACGACTTCCCCTACGTGAGCGACGACGTGCGCGTACGGGTTCAGGAAGCGATCCGCGAGCTCGGCTATCAGCCGAATCAGGCGGCTCAGCGACTCCGCACCGGGCGCAGCGGAACGATCGGCCTGATCCTGCCCGAGCTCGACGTCGGCTACTTCGCGGAGATCGGCCGCCTCCTGGTGGAGGAGTTCGAGTCGAGGGGCTACACCGTTCTGGTCGCCCAGACTCTCGGAATCGAAGAGCGCGAACTGGAAGCGCTCGACAAGTTCGTCAGTCAGCAACCGGAGGGCCTGCTCTTCAGCCCGATCAGCGTGTCCGCTGAGCAGCTGCGCCCTTACCTCGACCGCTTTCCGGTCGTCCTGCTCGGTGAGCAGCTCGACCCGAGCACCGCCGATCACGTCACCGTCGACAACGAGGCCGCGTCGCGTGCTGTCGTCGAGGTCATGCTCGATCGCGGCCGGCGGAGGATCGCGTTCATCGGCGACAATCCCATCGCCATGGCCGACCTCCGCCGCCGCGGCTATTCGGCTGCGCTCGGAGCCCACGACATCCCCGTGGACCCGCAGCTGCTCGTCAGGGTCGACGGCTACCACCGCTCGCAGGGATACGACGCAGTGACGCGCCTCGTCGAGTCCGGGATCGACTTCGACGGCGTCTTCTGCGCCAATGACCTGCTGGCGATCGGTGCGATTCGCGCGCTGCTCGATCTCGGACGCCGGGTGCCTGATGATGTCTCGGTCGTGGGCTTCGATGACATCGACGAGACCCGCTACACGGTGCCACGGCTCACCACCGTGGCACCGGACAAGGCCTCCATCGCTGAAGAGGCCGTCCAGATGCTGATCGACCGCATCGCGGATCCGGGCAGGGAGCGCGCGAAGACCACGAAGGCGTTCTCGATCGCCGCACGCGACAGCGTCTGATGCGATGTCGCGCCGGTCAGCTGCTGGCCACTCGACGCTCCGCGACCTCGACGACCGTGGGCACGTCGGTGCCCGTCACGATCGCCCGCAGCACTTCGATTGCCAGCTTGGGTTCCCGCTGCTCAGTCAGCAGGCCGTTGGACTCCTGCATGGTGTCGGTCAACTGGGTATAGCAGAAGCCGCTCAAAACCGGGCTCGCCTCCAGCGCTCCGAACAGCTCCGCGATCCGGTGACGGAAGGCGCTGTCCGAGGTGACAATCGCGTAGCCCCAGGTCCCGTCCGCCGAGTAGGCGACCCCGCCGAACTCGGTGACCATGATCGGGATCTCGTGTTCGTCCACCTGCGCCTGGAGCACACCGGAGAGGATCGGCTCGCGGTCTTGCGGCCCCATGCCGCTCAGCGTCTCGGCGAGCGCATGACGATCCGCATAGCGCTCCCGCAGGATCGTCGGTTCGGTCGAGTAGTCATGCAGGGTCAGGATGTCGCTGTCGACGTGCTCCCAGCCGTCGTTCGAGACGACGGGTCGGCTCGGATCGAGGGCGCGGGTCAGCGACGCGAGCGACTGGACGAGCTCCCGTTGAGCAGGGTCGTACGCGATGTCCTGGACGCCCCAGCTCTCGTTGACGGGAACCCAGGTAACCACGGACGGATGATCTCGCTGCTGGTCGACGATCTCGAGCCACTCGCGAGTGATCGCTGCAGCGGCTCGGGGCGAGAATCGGTACGCCGACGCGGTCTCCGCCCAGATCATCAGCCCGAGACGATCGGCCCAGAAGAGCATCCGCGCGTCCTCGACCTTCTGGTGGATGCGCGCCGCCGAGAACCCGAGCTCCAGGATCATTTCGACCTCTCGGCGGAGCGCGTCGATGTCCGGCGCCGTGAGCTGCCCGTCCGGCCAGAAGCCCTGTTCCAGCACGGAGCGCACGAAGATGGGGCGTCCGTTGACGAGGAATCGCCCGCCGCGCACCTCCGTCGACCGCAGCCCCAGGTAGCTCGCGACCTCGTCGCCCCGCGCGCCCTGCTCGGTCACGACAATTTCGGCGTCGAGGAGCACCGGGTTGCCCGGCTGCCAGAGCAGCGACTCGCGTTCCTGCGCGTTCTGCAGCGCGGATGGGCGGAGCTCGATCTCCACATCTGTGTGATCAGCCAGCACTCGCGTCTCGCCGAGCAGTCGCCCATCGTGCCAGATCCGCACGGACACCTCGGTGCCGGGCAGGGGTCGCAATGCGAGCGAGACGCTCGCACTGATCCGCCCTGCGACGAGATCGGCACCCCAATGCAGTGCGGTCACGTGCTGTACCGGTACCGATTCGAGCCAGACCGTCTTCCAGATGCCGCTCGTGCGCCGGTACCAGATGAAATGCGGGTCTCCGCGCCAGTCCTGTTTGCCGCGCGGAATGTCGACGTCGTCGACGAGATCGACCGCGCGCACGACGATCTGGTGACCGCGCCGGCCGGCGAGCGCGTCGGTTATGTCGAGCCGGAAGGACGTCTGTCCTCCGACATGACCGCCGACGTGCACGCCGTCGACCCAGACATCGGCGGACTGGTCCACTGCGCCGAGATGCAGGATCCACCGGCGGCCGGACTGCAGCTCGAGGTCAACCTCGCGGCGATACCAGAGCACGTCGTGCGGTGTGTTGTCCCCGATGCCGGAGAGCGTGCTCTCGGGGGCGAAAGGGACTCGGATGCGGCGGTCGAAGACCGCGCCATCGGGTGCGTACCAGCGCTCGGCGAGACCGACTTGGCCATCGTCCCAGGCGAACTCCCACTCGCCGTCGAGCGACGTCCACTCCTCGCGAACCAGCAGCGGGCGCGGGTAGCTGCCGTCCTGCGTGCTACCGCGGATCACGGTGCGATCGCCTTCGCGGGAAGGCCGTCCGCCGCGATCTCGCGGAAGCGGTCGACTGCGGAGGTGTGCGTGCGCTCGAATCCTCCGACCCCGTCGGGCGTGAGGTTGTAGAGGCCCATCGAGATCACGTGCTTCTCGACCGGGGTAAGTGCCTCGCGGTACTGCCACTCGATGACGTCGAACAAGGGCCACCAGGTGTAGCCGACCACGTCGACGCCCTCGTCGCGCAGGCGCCGCATCAGCGCGACGGAGTCGTCGAGCCATTCGATCCGCTGCTCCGGTGTGCCATCTCGGCTCGTCTCGGTCACCATCACCGGCACCTCGAACCGGGCGGTGAACTCCCGGATGAACTCCTCAAGTCCCTCGATCCAGTCATTGCGTCGGCGCATGACGATCCGGCCCTCGTCATCGTGGACGAACTCCTCAGTTCCCCACACCGGGTAGTAGTTGACACCCAATACGTCGGGATGCGCGGTGTGGGTGCGGAACCAGTCGAGCTCCGAGTCGGTGATTCCGTGCTCGGCGAGGTGGCCGGCCAGCGGATGCGCGGCATCGACGCGGCCCGTGACCAGGTCCTCGGCTAGGAAGCGCCGCTCCCTGCGGAGCGCCACGGAGTCCTGCCGGATCCCGTCCTGCTCTTTGTAGCGGAACATCGCGTCGACGTGGACGAAGGTCGCGGTGTCTCCGGTCGCCTCGCGGATCGCGTCCTGCGAGCGGACGATCCCCTCGCAGAGCGCGCGGAGCACCTGGAGGAATCCGTCATCGCCATGGAAGTACGGAGGCCACAGGCCGATCTCGCCGCACTGGAACGCGTTGATCTGCGGTTCATTAAGCGGTGTCCAGGCCGTGAGCCGATCTCCGTACCGCTCGGAGAGGGCGTGCGCCCATTCGGCCACCCGCTTCGAATAGTCGCGATTCAGGAAGGCGTTGTCGAGCCAGAGCGGCACGCCGTAGTGCATGAGGTCGACGATCACGTCGACCCCGGTCTCCGCGAGCTTGTCGACGACCGGATCCGACCAGCGAAAGTCGAACTTCCCGGGCTCCGGGTTCATCCGATACCAGGGGAACCCGTAGCGGAGCGTCTGCGCCCGGCTGTCTGCGACGAGATCGAGATCGTCGCGCCACTTGGAGTAGTGCTGGGTGAGCGTGTACTCGTCGAGTTCGCGACGACCGAAGTCGATCTGCGGGATGAAAGTGTCCTCGATGCCGAGGCCGAAGCGGAATCGGCCGTCTGCGAATTGGTTGGGCACGGTGTCTCCTGGTTGCGGGTTATTTGATGCCGGTCGAGGCGATGCTCTGGATGAACGAGCGCTGCACGACGAGGAAGGCGACGAACATGGGCAGCATGGCGAGCACCGAACCGGCCATTAGGGGCCCGTACTCGGTGACGTGCTGACCAACGAAGGAGGCGAGCCCGGACGGGAGGGTCGCGAGGGACCCGTCGGTCGACATGATCAGGGGCCACAGGAGGTCGTTCCAGTTGGCCATGAAGATGAAGAGCCCGAGGGTCAGCACCGCCGGCTTGGACAGGGGCAGGATCACACGCACGAAGATCCGCAGCTCCGAGGCGCCGTCGATCCGTCCCGCATCCTCGAGATCCCGAGGGATCGAGAGGAAGAACTGACGGAGGAGGAAGATGCCGAAGGCGTCTGCCGCTCTCGGCAGGATCAGCCCTGGGAAGGTGTTGAGCAGGCCCATGTGCGTGATCAGGTTGAAGAGCGGGACGAGCGTGATCTGCGGCGGGATCATCAGCGTGGTGAGGATCAGCACGAAGACCAGGTTCCGGCCTGGGAAGTCAAGGCGAGCCAGGGCGTAGGCGGCGAGGGAATCGCAGATCAGCGCGAGGATGGTGACCCCACCCGCGAACACCACCGTGTTGAGGAACAGCCGCGGGAAGTCGAGCGTGTTCCACATCGTCACGTAGTTCTGGAACGTGATCTCGGTCGGGAGCAACGTCGGCGGGTAGGCCGTGATGTCCTTGTATGGCTTCAGCGAGGTGCTCAGCGTCCAGAGGAGCGGGATGAGGAAGAGCATGATCGCGGATGCGGCGACGCAAGCGCCCACGATCCAGCCGACCGGAGTGGTGCCTCGGTCATCGCTCGCGACCGCGTGTCGCGCGTTCCGTGCGATCGGGATCGTGGAGGTCGTCGTGGTCATCAGAATTGCACCGTCCGGCGGTTGAAGAAGCGGATCTGGATGAGCGAGAGCACCACGATCAGCACGGTGAAGACGACGGCGATCGACGATGCGTAGCCCATGCGCAGGTCACTGAACCCTCGGGTGAAGAGGTACCCGACGACGCTCTCGGTGGAGAAGTACGGCCCGCCACCTGTCATGACGAAGATCTGGTCGAAGACCTGCAGGCCGCCGATCAGCGTGAGGACGGACACGATCATCGTGGTGTTCGACAGCAGCGGGAGCGTCACTGAACGGAACCGCTGCCAGCGGTTGACCCCGTCGACGGCGGCGGCCTCGTAGAGGTCCTTCGGGATCTGCTGGAGGCCGGCGAGGAAGATCACCATGTAGTAGCCGACGCTCTTCCAGATCCCGACGGCGATCACCGAGACCATGGCCCAGAACGGGTCGCGCAGGTAGGCGACCTGCGGGAGGCCGAGTTTGCCGAGGATGTAGCTCAGCCAGCCGATGTCGGGGTCGAGCAGGAACGTGAAGGCGATCGATACGACCGCCATGGAGAGCACGAAGGGGACGAACACGACCGCGCGGGTGAAGGTGCGGAACCCGATCCTCGAGTTGAGCAGCAGCGCGATGGCCAGCGCGATCGCGATGGTCAGTGTCGTCACGACGACCGCGTACACCGCGGTGTTGCGGAGCGAGCCCCAGAATCGCGGATCAGCGAAGACGTTCGTGTAGTTGTCCAGCCCGAGGAAGCTCTCGCCGAATGGGGTGTATTCGAACAGCGAGACTCGCACGCCTTCGGCGATCGGGTAGACCAGGAACACTCCGAACACCAGGAGCGCGGGCGCGAGGAAGAGGTAGGCAGTCAGCGTGCGCCGCCGCCGGAGAGGCGTCGTCCGGCGGATGCGGCGCACCGGGCCGGCAGGCGACACGTGCCGACCCGAATGCGCGACACTCACTTGGAACCGGCCAGGATCGTCTTGAGCTGCTGCCCGGCCTGGGTCATCACCTCCTGGGGCTCGCCCTTCCCCGCGGTGATCTTCTGCATTGACGCCTCGTAGACGCTCGAATTGATGTCACCGAAGTCGGTCGTGCCGGCCAGGAAGAAGCGGGCCTTGTCGCGGAACGGCATGAACTGCGCCATCTCGGGCGCCTTGGCCTTCACGTCATCGACGGAGATGTCCTGACGAGTCGGCGGGTTGCCCGATCCGGTCGACCAGGCGAGCTGGTTCTCCTTGCTGTTCCAGTAGTTCAGGAAGGTGGTGACGGCGCTCTTCTGGTCCGCAGAGCCCCAAGCGTCCTTGCTGACGAAGAGCATGTTGCTGTTCGCGACCGGGATCGCGCCCTTCGGTCCTTCAGGCACGTTCGTGATCCCGAAGTCGAGGTTGGCGCCCTTGAAGCCGTTGATCATCCACGGGCCCTCGGAGAGCATGCCCACCTTGCCCGACTGGAACAGGGCGTCCGCGTCAGGTCCGGAGATCCCCGCGGGCGAGACCTTCTTCGACTTGAGGAGGTCGGCCCAGGTCGTGACTGCCTCGATGCTGGCGGCGTCCTGGATAGTCGACTTCCTCCCGTCTTCGGAGAGCGTGCCACCGCCGTTGCCCCACATCAGCGACTCCCAGATCGCCGGCGATGTGTGGTCGGGGAGCACGAATCCGTACTGGTCCGGCTTGCCGTCGCCGTCGACGTCCTTCGTGAGCTTGACCGCGTCGTCCTGGAACTCCTGCCACGTCGTCGGCGGCTTGTTCGGGTCGAGGCCGGCCTCGGTGAACAGCTTCTTGCTGTAGTAGACGAGCACCGGCGTGAATGTCATCGGGACGGCGTAGTTCTTGCCCTCGAACTCGGTGGCCGACCGATCGGCGGGGAACAGCTGCGACGCATCCTTCCAGCCCTTGTAGTAGTCGCTCAGGTCGGCGAACGCGCCCTTCGACGCGTACTGGCCGACGGACTCGGCGCCGCCCACGGCGATGGAGGGGCCCTTGTGTGCACCGAGCGCAGGGAGCAGCTTCTCTCCGAGCACGTCCCAGGGCATGACGGACATCTTGACCTGGACCTTCTTCTGGCTGGCGTTGAAGGCGGCCACCCGCGCCTTGAGGACGTCTCCGTCCGGGCCGGTGAAGCCGTTCCAGAAGGTGATGGTGGTGGTGCCGCCCGAGTCTCCGGCGGATCCGGAGGAACAGGACGACAGAGCGCCGGCAGCGAGGCCCGCGGCGAGTGCCGCGGCCGCGAGCACGCGGAGCCTGGGTCGGATGGTGTGGTTCACGGGTTTCTCCTTCGTGACGACGTTGTCAGGATTGGCAAGTGGAGCGCTATGCCACGTGGCACATTACCACGTGGCAATACCGTGAGCGGCCGGCGGAGCATCACCTTGGTAACGATTCGCGCGCCGGGTTCCTGATTTACGAGATGGCGAACGATCGGTAGTTCACCCTGGTGTCCTCAGTGACGGCACCGACCTGGCAGCCCGTGAGGGCCGCACTGCGCGTCTGCACGACAGAGCCGTCGATCGAGAAGGTGAACGTGGAGCCGGACTTCACCGCAGTGAGCGTGTGCGCGATCTGCGGATTGAAGCCTCCCGGCAGGGCGATGGCCGGCCAGCTGTCGGCGACTCCGGCGACGATCGAATGGCTCACGAACTGTCCATTCGAGGGGTCGAACCACGCCTGCATGTAGTTGGAGTCGTCCTTGTAGCACGCGTAGATCCCGTACTTGGGATGCGCGCTCGATCCCGTGGCGACGCGACGGATCGAGCTCGACACCGTGTAGTTCGCCTGCGCCAGGCCGGCGCCGGTGAAGATCGAGTTCCAGCTCGACGCGCCGGTGGACGCGGACTCAACGCTGTTCGTGTCGTTCACGATCCAGGAGCCCGTCTGCAGCCCGCCGCCGTAGGGGTTGCCTGCGCTCACCGAATACCGGGAGGCTCCCCACGCCTTCCGGTCCTGGACGTCCAACGCGGTGAACTGCACTGCGCTGTCCTCGGTGACCAACCCCACCTGGCACCCCTGGATCGGAGCGGCTCGAGAGGGCTGCGCCACCCCATCGACGGTGAACGAGAAGGTGTCGCCTGATCTGCTGACACCGATCGTGTGGGCGACGGAAGGGTTGAAGCCCGGCAGCGCCTGCGCACCGCTGAATCCGTAGTTCGTGCCCCCCAGACGCACGTTGGTCACGAACTGGCTGTTGGCAGGGTCGAGCCAAGCCTGGATGTAGTTGTCGGAGTTGCCGTAGCACGCGTAGACGCCGTACTTCGGTGCCGCGGACGTGGTTCCGACGGCCGTGCGCTTCGCCGTGACCGAGAGGGAGTAGTCGAGCAGTCGGGTGTCAGCGCCGGTAAAGAGCGAGTTCCACCCTGAACCGAGACCGGTGGACGAGGCGGCCGCCGCGCTGACCTTGGTCCACGGTCCGCGCTGGAGTCCGCCGGCATACGGAGTGGAGGCATCCGCGCTGTAGACCGAGTCTCCCCAGCCGTGCGGCGATCCCGATGTGGCTCCGGCCCATCGGAAGGTCGCCATCGCGCCCGCCGGGAGGCTGTACGTGAATGACTGGCTCCCGCTCCGGATCTTGAAGCTGCTCGTCGATGCGGCGCGGTTCCACGCCACGACGACTCGAGTGCCGTCCGGGTTGAGGAACGCGACGTCCTGGACACTGGTGTCGCCGAAGCTGGTCGAGGCGATGCGCTTCGCGCCGGGCGTCACGAACTTGGAGAACTGGCCGGTCCAGAAATAGCTCGAGTTCGGCGTCGCCGTTCCGGTCGACTGATCGATGGTGTAGAGCGGTTGGATCGGGATGCCCGGGTGGTTGCTCGTCGCGCTTCCCTTGCAGATGTCGACTGCACCGGTATGGTACGGCCCCGAAGTCGTGTCGAGGGCGACGTTCCAGCTGATCACGCTCTGAGCCCAGTTGCGCGTGCCGTTCACCAGCACGTCGCGGAAGTCGCGATCAGTGCAGTACGGCGCGAGCTCTGTCTGGTAAATCGGCTTGTACGGATACTTGCCGTGGAGCGGGCTGAGGTCGGTAGGAGCGCCGACATAGCCGTGGTGCGAAGAGCCCTCGGTCTCGGCGCGAGCTGCCGCGTCACCCCACACCTGGTCCGCGTAGTTGGGATCGAAGCCGACGGTGTCGCCGGCGAAGATCCGGGGCTGCAATCCCGCGGCGTAGAGCTTCGGTGCAAAATAGTTGACGATGAAGTCCGCGGACTGCGTCGGTGACAGCACCATGGTGTTGTACGTATTGCCGACCGTGGGCTCGTTCTGCGCACTCGTGGCCCAGACCGGGATCCCCTGCGCCTCGTATGCCTGGGTGGCTTTCACGAGGTAGTTGGCGTACGCGTCGCGGTACTGCGAGAGCAGAGTTCCCGGGTAGCCGTCCTGCGCCGGGGCAGTGAGGGTGCCGCTGTCCTTCATCCAGGCTGGCGCGCTCCACGACGTCAGGTTGACCTTGATTCCCGGGTTCACCGTGAGCGCCTTCTTCACCATCGGCACGACATCGTCGAGGTCGCGGGAGATGCTGAACTGATTCAACGAGGTGTCTCCGGCGGTGTCGTCGTACGTGTAGTACGTCGGCTTGCCCGGCTCGGTGTAGACGAAGTCGGTCGACCCCATGGGCTGGCGCAGCAGATTCAGCCCGATCGACTGTGCGGTCGAACCGCCGAACAGATCTCCGAAGACTGCATCCCGCGTGGCAGCCGACACCTTTCGGTTCAGGAGGTACGACGACGAGTCGGTGAGCGTCGCACCGAACCCGGTCATCGTCTGATAGGTGCGCTCGTCGTCGGTGTCAATCGTGAGCGGGTTGGTTCCGCTATCGGCCGCGAACGTCGCTCCCGTCACCGCGGTCAAGCCGGTGTGCACCTGACCGTCGAGCGTCCGCCAGACTGAGACGCTCTGGCCATCGGCGAGCGCGGGTGGAGCCGCGAGCCCGATGATGCTCAGGCTGGTCGCCGAAGCGAGAAGCAGGGCTGTCACGGTTGTCGATCGTCGCGTCATCGCGGCCTCCAGTCTGGGTGTTCAGCCTGGTCTTACCACGTAGCATGCCACGTAGCAAGACTCGTCTGTGCTTAGAGGTCGTGCCGATAGGTCATGGTCGTCGGGTGGGTCTGGTGTCCCAGCGGTGTCGGGTCCAGGCTTCTCGGATGAGGCGTCGGGTGATGATGATCGCGCCCGCGAGTGCGATGAACGCGTCGATGACGCGGGTGCGGCGCTCGGTGCAGATCTGAAGTTTCCGGAACCCGCGGGTATGCCACGAGTTGGTGCGTTCGACGACCCAGCGGGCGCCGGTCTGCAGGGGCGTGCCCTTCTTGCTGATCACGTAGTCGACGCCGAGGGTGTCCAGCAGGTCGCGGGTCTTCCCGGAGTCGTAGCCGGCGTCCAGGTGCACGGTGATGCGTTCGGGGAGATCGAACCCGAACCGACCCAGCTCCTCCAACGTGGGAGCCAGCAGCGGGGAGTCGTGGCAGTTCGCGCCCGCGATCACGCACCCCAGCGGGATCCCGTTCCCGTCGACGAGGAGGGAGCGTTTGGTGCCCTGTCTCCCGCGGTCTACCGGGGATCTCCCGGCGGCCTCACCACCGCAGGGCCCTTTCACAATGCACCCGTCCACCGACAGGTCGCCCAGCTGAAGGCCGATCATCTTGTCGTACGCGTCGAGGCAGATCTGTTCCAGCATCGTGAAGATCCCGTGCCGGATCCACTCGTCACGCCGACGCCGGATCGTGGTCGCCGAGCACGTGTCGTCGGCGATCTTGACGTACCCGGCGCCAAGCACGAGCACCTGGATCAGCTTGTCGAAGACGACCCGGTCCGACACACGGGGCCGGTGGCAACCCAGCGGATGCTCATCAACCACCGGTGGGACGAGGGCCTCGAACTGGTGCCACAACGGCTCAATGATCGAAGATGGAACCGCGGGCACGAGGCGTCCTGTTGATGCATGAGTTCTTCACACAACCCTGGTTAACAGGCCTCGTGCTCGTTCCGACGTCAACGCGCCGCGATCACCCACCTTTCGGCGCGACCTCTTACACCGCTGCACGGCTCGGCCACAGCTTCGACGCGACTGCTGAGGCCCGCGACCCGTCGACACTGCTGCAGCGCATGCTCGACGGCCGCGCCCAGCGCGACGCCGCGGATCGCGCGACCGGTTGGCGGGACCGCGCCGAGCGCACCCGGCGCTTCCTTGCCCGAGTCGAAGCTATGCCGTCGGCAGACGCCGCTCGGCTCATCCGCGAGCAGCAGGAGCACGCCCGGACAGAGGCCGCACGCGCACTCGCAGTGCGTGAGGCGCGCCTCGCCCAGCTTCCCGACGTGTCGCACCGACGCGACGACCACGGTCGACCCCGCCGAGCCTGGGGCTCGGCCTTTGATTACAGCCGGTCTTCGAGCGCGTTCGGCCCGCGGCTATGGTCCAGCACGGCGAGGACTTCGGCGTGCTCGATCTCCGGAAGCACCCGGTACCAGAGGTGGTATCGGAACACGGTCAGGCTCTCGTGCCGAACGCCGGGCCGCACCCCGGGATGCAGGAGCGAAGTCATGGAGGAAGCGCTCCGTCTGATCCGGCGCGTTGGCGTCGAGGTACGCCTAGATCTCCTCGAAGTCCCGCTGCGCCTGGCCGTCGAGGAGGACGTGAAAGGTCACGCGCTACGGCGAGCGCGAACGCGGCGCAGGAACTCGTCAGCCGGGACCGCGTCGGGGCTCGGACCCGAACCCATCCCGGGCAGGCGCCGGTCGATCTCGGCAAGGACGTGCGGCGGGACGTCGTCGTAGTCCAGCGAGCCCTCGACGGCACGGATCAACTCGCGCCGGGATTCGGCGTCGAGTCGGAGCACCTGCTCCAGAAGCGCGCTGTCGACCACGCGCCCACGGTACCTGCCGCGCCCGGCATCTGGGAGAGCGCCCCGACCGGACTGCGGCCCGATGATGACTGGGTGCGGTCATCAACCACGCACGGCTCGTATCGTGGGTGTGCAAAGAGGGCGCTCGATCTCAGTACCAGTGAGATCGAGCGCCCTCCCGCTCTCGCAGAGCTACTTGCCGTTCTCCGTCACGCTGGTGTTCGGATGCCGGGCAGCTGCCGCTTCGGAGACGTCCCGCCCGCTGATCGCGGAGCGGTTGTGAGTGCCGGTGGGCTTGTTGCCGCCGGACTCGGTCACACTCGTCCTTGGGTGACGAGCTGCCGCCGCGTTGGAGATGTGGCGGCCGGTGATTGCCGATCGATTCGCCATGATCAGCCTCCCTTCTCTTCGGGTCCGTCCTCGCTGCCTGCGAGGGGCGCCGCCTGAAGGGGGCGGACGTCGGTATCCCTGACGAGGCCCACGAGGTCGCCCGCCCGCCCGACCTGGCGCGACCACGCCTGGGTGGCGACCTGGACCGCGTCCCACGGCGAGCCGAGCGGCGGTGTGTAGGAGAGGTCGAGGTCGCTCACCTGCTCGACGGTGAGGCCGGCGAACAGGGCGGTCGCGTAGGTGTCGACGCGCTTCGCGGTCTCGGTGCCGAGGCGTCCGACGAGTTGCGCGCCGAGCAGCCGGCCCGTGCCCGTGTCGCCCGTGACGCGGATGCTGATCGGCTGCGCGCCCGGGTAGTAGCGCTTGTGGTCGTCGGCGGAGACCTGCGTCGTCGCTGGCGCGAAGCCTGCGGCTGCGGCCTCGCGCTCGCGCAGCCCGGTGCGGGACGCGACGAGGTCGAAGACCTTGACGACCTGGGTGCCCACGGATCCGGCGAACCGGGCATCCCCGCCGAGGGCGTTCTCTCCGGCGACCCGGCCCTGCTTGTGCGCGGTGGTGCCGAGCGGAAGGTAGGTGACACCGAGGAGCCGGTGGTGGGTGACGATGCCGTCGCCGGCCGCGTAGACGTTCGGGAGGCCGGTGCGCATCGCCTCATCGACCACGACCGCACCGCCGGCGCCGAGCGTCGCGCCCGCGCGTTCGAGCAGGTCGGTGTTGGGACGGACGCCGACCACGAGCAGAACGAGCTCCGCCGTGAACGTGGCCGGGACGCCGTCGCTGGTCGCGGTCACCGTGAGGCCCGCGGCCGTCTTCTCGATGGCCGTGACCGTGGTGTGCGTGACGACGCGCACGCCGTGGTCGTCGAGCTCGGCGCGCACGATCCCGCCGAGCTCGGGGTCGAGTGTCGAGAGCACCTGGGGTCCGCGCTGCAGCTGCGTCACGGCGAGCCCCCGCACGGTGAACGCTTCCGCCATCTCGAGCCCGACATAGCCGGCACCGACGATGATCGCGGATGCGGGCCGCCTCTCGTCGAGCTGGCGCTCCAGGGCGAACGTGTCGCCCATCGAGTGGATGACGTGCAGCCCGTCCTCGGGCGTGAGCCGACCGACGCCGGTGATTCCGGCATCCGAGGGGAGCGCGCCGGTGCCGACGACGAGCTCGTCGTAGGCGAGCTCCGAACTCGCGCCGTCCGAACCGGTGAGCATGAGGCGTTTGCCGGGAACGTCGATGTCGGTCGCAAGGGTGTTGAGCCGCAGGCTCATCCCGGTCGCCTCGAGGTCGGCGTGGGTGCGGTGGGCGAGCGACTGCCACGGCTGGACCTCGCCCGAGAAGAAGTACGGGATGCCGCAGATCGAGTAGTTGGGGTACTCGTCGGCGACGACGACGGTCACGTCGACGGACGGGTCGAGCTCTCGGGCGCGAAGCGCGGCGGAGATGCCGGCGTCGCTGCCGCCGATGGCGACGATGTGCATGGGCGTTCCTGTTCTCAGCGTGTGGTCGGGTGAGGGATCACGACATCGGATGCGGTGCGCACGACGTCCGGGACGCGCCCGACGTTCGGGAAGAGCCCGGCGTTCGGGAAGAGCCCGGCGTTCGGGAAGAGCACGAGGGCGAGCACCGCGCCGAGTGCGCCCCCGGCGATCTGCGCCGCGATGAACGGCACGACGGATGCCAGTTGGCGAGCTCGGCGCCCGCGATCGCGCCCGCGACCTGCGCGAGCGCGTAGAGAAGCGCCTCGCGGATGCCGAGTCCGGCTGGGGCGCGACGTGCGACGAACCAGCCGACGACCGACACGACGGGGTTGAGGTGGGCTCCGGAGACGGGCCCGAGCGTCAGGATGATCACCGCGATACCGAGCGCGGTCGCAGGGCCGTGCCGAGCAGTTCGGCGAGCAGCCGGCGGGAGAGGGATGCGTTCATGTCGTGGTCATCTTGACGGCGATCATTACTTCAGTCAACATTGAGTCAATGACCGATGAGCGAACCGACCTCGAGCGGCGTGCGGCGAAGCACGCTGCTCTCGGCGACCCCGCGCGACTCCGGATGCTCGACCTGCTCACCCTGGGCGATCGGTCCCCATCCGAGCTGCAGGCCGTCCTCGGCATGCCCTCGAACCTCCTCGCCCACCACCTGGGCGTGCTCGAGCGGGAAGGGATCGTCCGCCGGTCACGGTCCGAGGGCGATCGACGTCGCAGCTACGTCACGCTCGCACCCGGGGCGCTGGCCGACCTCGGCCCGTCCGCGACGGCCGCGGCCCGCAGAGTGGTGTTCGTCTGCACGGCGAACTCCGCGCGATCCCAGCTCGCTGAAGCGCTCTGGCACCGGGCGAGCGACGTGCCCGCGGTGTCGGCGGGCACGCATCCGGCGCCGCGGATCGCGCGCGGCGCGGTCGCGGCCGCCGAACGCCACGGCCTCGCGCTGAACGGGCACCCGCGTGCGTTCGCCGAGATCGCGGATGACGCCGACTTCGTCATCACGGTGTGCGACAACGCCCACGAAGAGCTCGGCATCCACGGTCTGCACTGGTCGGTGCCGGACCCGGTCGCCGAGGGCAGCGCTCGCGCGTTCGACGCAGCGTACGACGAGCTCGCCCGCCGCGTCGACGCGCTCGCGCCGCGGATCGTCACCGCGTAGCGCCGTCCCGCCACGCGATGAGGATGGTGTCCCGCCAGCGACCGGCGCGCGGGCCGCATGCCATCCGGGCGATGCGCTGGCGATCAGCACATCACCGGATTACCGTCGAGGCATGAGTCCACGGATCGCGAACATCACCATCCACGCGGAGGATCCGCCCGAGCTCGCTCGATTCTGGGCGGCCGTCATGGGCTACCCCGAGCCGGCGGGCTGGCCGGCCGAGCTCGAGGCGGAGCTGCGCGCCGCGGGCATGGACGACGACGACCTCACGGAGCGAGCCATCGCGTGGGACGACGACCCGCAGCATCCGCGGTTCTTCTTCACGCGCTACCAGCACGAGCGCCGGCAGCGCAACCGCATGCACATCGACCTCACGCCGTCGTCGGCCGGTCACGCGGACCGCGCCGCAGTCGAGGCGGAGGCCGACCGCCTGGTCGCGCTCGGCGCCTCGGTCGAGAAGGTGCTCACCGAACCGTGGGGACCCTACGAGGAGTTCGCGATCATGATGCGCGACCCCGAGGGAAACGAGTTCTGCGTGCAGTAGGCGCGGCGCGCCTTTTGCGAGTAGTGCCCCTTAACGTGGTGTAGTTCGCGGTGGCCGGTCTCGTCGTAGACGTGGGCGCGGTCACCGTGTAGTCCCTTCGAGGAATCTCCTACAACCCACTCGAAAGGCATCTTCACGATGA
>NZ_JAUASV010000010.1 GCF_030345695.1 Galbitalea sp. SE-J8
TCATCGTGAAGATGCCTTTCGAGTGGGTTGTAGGAGATTCCTCGAAGGGACTACACGGTGACCGCGCCCACGTCTACGACGAGACCGGCCACCGCGAACTACACCACGTTAAGGGGCACTACTGCTTGGCCGCGCGGTGGATGTCCCGCTCCTCGGTGCAGCCCTCTCATCACTGCTCGCAGACTTCCTTGTGCGTGTATCGCCAAAGTCCGATATCCGCGATGGCGTTGTCACCCGCTTGCCGGCGCTCAGCAGCAGCGCGCTCACGAGCGAACTGGTGTTGAGGTATCTGCGCCTGAACTGCCTGACATCGGCATACGCACCCCTGTGGAACGGCTGTTTTTTGCCCGACTTTCGAGATGACAGCTGGACCAAGGCGGCTGAATGGCGTCTTGCGCCGCTCGGCGACGTCCCAGCTACATGGACCTCTGTGGTTCCGCTTCGGAATAGCCTCGCGCGGCGACAAGCGCTGACGGAGATCGATGCGGCTGTCGCCCTGTCTCTCGGGATCTCGGCGGAGGAACTGTGCACGATCTACCGGACGCAGTTCCCTGTCCTCTACGGATACGACACCCGTAGTAGCTTCTTCGATGCGAACGGACGAGTCGTGCCCACGTCCGTACTGAGCGTCTGGCGGAAGAAGGGCCAGAACGAGGGGCGATTCGCCGAGAACGAGCTCTCCGAAGCACATCCTGGAAGCGGCGTGACCTACACATACGAACTTCCGTTTGACACTCAAGATCGCGAGACGGACCTTAGAGTCGCGTATTCGGAGTTCGCGCGACGAGCCGCTACTCGCTCCTGAAGTTCGGCGTATGCGAGTTGCATGTCAGCTTCGCGATCAAGCAAGAAGAAGGGTGGCTTGAAGGTGTAGCGCATGCCCGATGACGCGTGCTCCCACACAATCTCCGAGTCGAAGTCGGCGCGTCGTTGTCGCCACTCGGACAGGACTGAAGTCGGGACTTGGCGCCCCGCCTGATCGAAGTACGTGGCCCCTCGGTCGTACCCATAGAGGACGGGGAACTGCGTCCGGTAGATCGCCGCCATCTCGTCGCTCTCGATTCCGAGCGCCAGCGCAACCAGGACGTCTATCTCTAGGAGGGCCTGCCGTCGGTCAACTGCCCGCCGCAAGGGAACTTGTGCCGTCCACTCCTCTGACACCGCTCCGAGAGCCGGTCGAAGTGGATAGAAGAAGCCACCGTCCGTCCATGCATCTTCGACGTACTCCGCATCGAAGCACGCCGCCCACAGGTCACCGTAGGCCGCGGTCAGCGCGTTCAACCGAAGCGATCTCAGCAGTAGGAGGGGGAGGATCGCCGGATCGTCGGAGAATGGCAGCCGGTCAAGGGTCGCAGCCGAGATCGTCGACTTCGGTGCGGCACGTACGGCAAAGTCGTGCAGCAGTGACGCCGCGAACGCGCTAGCCGCGACGAGAACGCGAGGCTTACCCGGAAGCCCAACCGACGAGACTCCATGAATGTGCGCTGTCCCAGGAGGGATCAGGGCAGGGATGAACGTCCGCTCTCCAGTATTCGCAGCCATGTTGCGCCAAGCGAGCCGGTAGTGCCGACGGGCCGGTGTGACGGAACCTTCCGGTTCCATCTTCCACTGGGTGTAGCTGGCGTCGTACACCGAGCGGTCCCCGCGCGGCTTGTAGGAGGTGACCGGGACCTCATCGGGAGCGAGCGCCTCAAGGTCCGTCTCGGTCCAGTCCGTGTTGTGGAGCATCGTGGCGTTCGGGTACTTGAACAATGGGCGACCGACCCCGAGGTGAGATCCCTGGAGGATGACCGAATCCCACGATTCCGGCACACCCCACTCCGAATCGAAGATGCCCTTCTTGCGATCGATGCTCTCGTCCCAGCCGCGTGAGAACTCAAGGTTCAAGCTCCCGACTCGGGGGGCCCGAGAGAGTTTCTCGAGTACCTCGGCGGTGGACCTATTGACCGCGTAGACCATCCGGGTCTGCTCCACTGGCACGCCCTCAGTTTCGAGCACGGCGTGCCAGGACTTCAGGGTCTCTGCGTCGACTAGGACAATCCGAGAGGCGTGCGGTCGCACGTCCCAATGTCCGTCGAGGTCCTTGATGCCAGGCTCGCTGCCGGAACCATCATGTTTGAGCGATGCTTCGACCGTGACCGGGTGATAAAGCGACGCCGCCTGCAAGAACCTGGGATCGCCCGGGCTGCCATACACATTCACTCCGTAGCGACGCTGATTCTGAATCTCGAACAGCTTCAACTCGTTGATGAATTGCCAGTGCCGCCGGAGCCGACAATACGTCGCCGCCCGTAGGCGCCTGGCTTCCTCATCGGTGAAATGGGACTCCAAGTGGATTAGGCCGACCGAACCTGCTGGTTCCTGAACGTGGTCGGGTGGATGGATGAACAACACCATCCCGGCTGCCTGGCAGCACGAGCTCACGCACTGGACGATCGCGATGCGCGCGTCCCGTCTCACCCCGCAGACCATCGAGCTGCGCACCTCCCACCTCCGCCGCCTCGCCCGCGCTAGCTTGGCCGACAGCCCCTGGTCGGTGACAGGTCAGCAGCTCATTGACTGGGTTGGTGCGCACGCCTGGCGGCGCGAAACCGCTCGGGCCATGCGATCGTCACTCCGCCGGTTCTGGGCTTGGGGGGTCGACGCCGGGCGCGCCTCCGCTAACCCGGCGCTTGCGCTCCCTGAGGTCCGGCCGGAGACGCCGAGTCCGCGTCCCGCCACCGCCACCACTGTGCGCGCCGCGATCGACACCGCCGACCCGAGGGTCGTGCTCATGCTCCGGCTCGCGAACGAACTCGGGATGCGTCGCGGCGAAGTCGCTCAGGTGCATCCCGCGAACGACCTCGTACGCGACCCGAGCGGGTGGTCGCTGCTTGTCCACGGGAAAGGACTCCGGAAGCGCGTCCTTCCCCTGCCCGACGACCTGGCCCGGGCGTTGCTCGCCGTAGCTGACGACTTCCTATTCCCGTCGCCGAACGGCGGCCATCTCACCCCGCACTGGGTCGGCAGCCTCGTCTCCCGGGCGCTCGGCGACGGCACCACGATGCACCAGCTTCGTCACCTTTGTGCCACGGAGATCCACGACGCCACCCGCGACGTGCGACTGGTCCAGGTCATGCTCGGGCACGCTTCCCTCGCGACGACGCAGCGATACCTCGCCGTTGACCATGCCCAGATCCGCTCGGCGCTCGCGACTCGGTCGGCGCGTTGGCAGAGTCCGCGCGAGAACGTCTGAGGTGATCGCTAGGTTTAGGGCGTGACCGAACTGCTGCCGAGCCTCGAGGCCGAGCAGTTCCGCCATGCCCTCACGGACTATCTGACCACGACCTTCGCCTTCGCCGATGCGGAAGCCGAGGAGGAGCTCGACCGTCTCCTCAAGGACCCGGATCGCGGCATATTCCGAGGGCCGTATGCACGGCTGCGGCTGCCTTTCCGCGCCGCCGAGTCTGGGTGGGAGGAGCTCATCGCCTGGACCCCGCCATACCCGCCGCATGCGCACCAGGCTGCCGCCTGGCGTCGCCTCATCAGCCGGGACCTCGGCGACGGCGATCCCGGACCGCACCCGACTCTCGTGACCACCGGCACCGGATCCGGCAAGACGGAAGCCTTCCTCTATCCTGTGCTCGACCACGTCATGCGGATGAAGGCGGCCGGACAGTCGGGCATCAAGGCGCTCATCCTCTACCCGATGAACGCCCTCGCGAACGACCAGGCGCGACGCATCGCTGAACTCATCACCGGGGTCAAGCAGCTCGCCGGGATCAGGGCAGCGCTTTACACCGGGCAGGGTGGCAAACAGACCTCGATCGTGACGCCCGACTCGCTCATTACGAGGCGCGACGCGATCCGGGAGACGCCGCCGGACATCTTGCTGACGAACTACAAGATGCTCGACCAGCTGCTCCTGCGTCGTGCCGACCGCAAGCTCTGGTCCGAGTCGGCAGAGAGCCTCCGCTACCTGGTTCTCGACGAGTTCCACACCTATGACGGTGCCCAAGGCACCGACGTCGCGATGCTGCTGCGCCGGCTCGGGCTCGTCCTCAAGCGAGACCTTCCCGCGGGAACCAACCCGGCCGTACTCGCCCGACCGCTCGGACTGATGACGCCCGTCGCCACCTCCGCGACGCTCGGCGACAAGGGCGACCCCGCGGCGATGATCTCGTTCGCGAAGACGGTGTTCGGCGTCGACATCCCGACCGACGGGGTCGTCACTGAGACACGGCTTACTGTCGCCGAATGGGAGGACGGGGCCGAGGACGAGCTCACGGGCATGAATCTGATCCCCGCGGAACTCGACAATCACCTCGCCCGCGCGATCAACGAGCAGGTCGCAGGTCTCGATGACGCGGAGGAGCGCGCTCGGATCGTCCTCACCTTGCTGTACAAAGACTCCGAACGCGCCGCGAAGGTCGAGCCGCTCCAGCTAGCGAAAGCGCATCCCGCGATTCGTCTGCTCATCGAGCAGACGGAGAAGGCGATCAAGGTCGACGACCTCGTTGAGTTCCTGCTTCCGCGCGGCTACCTGCCCGACCAGTCGGAAGTGCAGCGATTCCTCGAGCGACGTGCCTTCATTGCCAACCTGCTTGCTGCAATGAGTCACGTCCGAGCTGCCACCGGATTCGGCAAGGCGCTCGATGTCAGCGTTCATCTCTGGGTGCGCGAGCTCACCCGCATGGACCGCCGGGCGACGGGTCAGGTGTATTTCGACTGGGCGGACGATGGCGACCTTGCGGCTGACGATGAGGAAAACGACACTCCGGTGGCGTTCCCGGCGCTCTACTGCCGCCACTGCGGCCGCAGCGGCTGGGGCATCGTGCTCGCGCCCACTGGCACGGACCTCGACGCCGAAGGCGTCGACCCTCGTGCGAAGCGCCTTGCCGACGACGCCCGATTCCGAGCCCTCATCCACGCCCCGCGGGAGCAGGAGCAGCAGGACGCCGGTGCCGTCATCGAAGGACTGCGCTGGCTCGAGCCGAAGCAGCGACAGCTGCTCGCCGAGCCAGGTGACTCCGAGCTGGCACTACCAGTCCTCGCCATCACCGGTGACGGTGCGGAGGAGGCCGCCCGCGACGATGTGTGCCCGTCTTGCGGCCGTGCCGGGGGCATCCGCTTCGTCGGCAGTGCGATCGCCACGCAACTGTCGGTCGCGGTGACGACCCTATTCGGCGAAGCAGGACTCGACGACCGCGAGAAGAAGTCCCTCATCTTCACCGACAGCGTGCAGGACGCTGCCCACCGGGCCGGCTTCGTACAGAGCCGGGCACACGTCTTCGCCCTGCGGAACGCGATCAGCCGTGCCGTGAACGGCGGCCAGTCGGGAGCGGTCAACCTCAGCGATCTAGTCGATCGGATGATCGAGCAGGCGACGACGCCGGCCCAACGGTTCCTGCTGCTCGCCCCGGACATCGCTGGCCACGACAATTTCGTCGACTTCTGGAACGACGCCTCGAAAAAGAAGATCGAGGACAAGGTGAAGCGCCGCGTGCGTAAGCGGCTGCTGCTCGACGTCGAACTCGAGTTCGGTCTCCAGTCCCGCGTCGGTCGCACCCTCGAGCTCACCGGCACCGTCGCAGCCGGGGTTTCGGCCGGCGACGCGAAGCAGCTCGAGACCATCGGGCGGAAGGCCGTCGCCGGTACGCTGCACCAGCCGCAGCTCGCCGTCGAAGCACCCAATGATGAACTCACCGCCGATCAGCTCGTGCGCTGGGTCCGCGGTGTCCTTGAGCGGATGCGCGAGCGCGGCGCGATCGAACACTCCTGGTACCAGAAGTACATCCAGGACGACGGCTCGCGGTGGTTCATCTCCGGTGGACGGCCCCGCGGTGAAGGCATGCCCGCATTCCCAGAAGGTCGCGACGCCCCGGCCTACCCGCGCCTCGGGGATGCCCTGCGGGCCGACAAGCGCCGCAAGTCCGGACTCGACAATGCACTTAATGCGCAGAGCTGGTACTCGACCTGGGCGCGGGACACCCTCGGCGTCACCGTGCAGGTGGGCGCTCACCTCACGCGCGCGCTCCTCGCCGAGCTCACCAGAGCGAACATCCTCAGCGCTCTCACGACGAAGAGCGGTGCGACCGTATACGCCATCCGCGAGGACCGCGTGACCGTTACGACCGCTGCCCTCGGCGGCTGGCTGGCTGGCAGCTACCAGCTGATCTGCCCGATCTGCGAGAACAAGGTCGTCGGACGCGACGAGGTCATCGACCAGCTCGAAGGCGCCCCGTGCACATCGGCTCGTTGCCCGGGCCATCTGCAACGAGAAGCCGGCAAGGACAACTACTACCGCGAGCTGTACACGGGTGGCGAAATGCGTCGGGTCGTCGCTCGCGAGCACACCGGGCTCCTCACCGACGAGGATCGACTCAAGTACGAAACCCAGTTCAAGGCATCCGCGGACAACCCTGATGCACCGAACGTGCTCGTCGCGACCCCGACGCTGGAGATGGGCATCGACATTGGCGACCTCTCGACGGTCATGCTCGCCGGGCTGCCGAAGTCGGTGGCGAGCTACCTGCAGCGGGTCGGCCGCGCCGGCCGGCTCACCGGCAACGCGCTCAACCTCGCCTTCGTCTCCGGACGTGGCGACCAGCTGCCGCGACTCACAGAGCCGCTCACGGTGATCGATGGCGCCGTCCGTCCGCCCGCCACCTACCTCAACGCCGAGGAGATCCTGCAGCGCCAGTACCTCGCGTCAGTGTTCGACCGGCGGGCGGCCGCCAGCACCTCAGTCGACCAGCCGAACACGGCTGGCGAGGCGTTCAAGTCGGCTGCTCCGGGCACGTTCCTTAGTGATGCTGTCGCCGATGCCGAGACGAACGCGGCGGCCTATGTCACGGATTTCCTCGCCGCCTTCGACGGGCTCGAGCAGTGGGCTGTTGACAGTCTGACCGCGTTCGCGACTCCTACGGACGGGACCGGCACGAGCCCGCTCGCTGCCGTCGTCTTCGGTGCAGTGAAACGGTGGAACGACCGTCTGGAGCAGCTCGGTTACCGGCTTAAGCAGGTGGAAGACAGCCTCCCCGACCTCAAACTCAAGGCCGAGCACCCGGCTGCCGAAGATAACGACAAGATCGATCACAAGGCCGCACTCTCTGCGCAGCGCGGGATCACTCGGCAGATCAGCGACATGCGGAAAGAGCACTGGGTCGGTGCCCTGGAAGCACTCGGGATCCTCCCGAACTACACACTGCTCGATGACTCGGTGCGGCTCGACGTGGCACTCAGCTGGTACGACCCCGACACGAATGCCTATGAGACCGAAACGAGCAGCTACGAGCGAGGCGCGAGCACCGCCATTCGCGAACTCGCCCCAGGTGCGGTGTTCTACGCCCACGGACTCGAGATGACGATCGATGCCGTCGAACTCGGCGCCGATGGCGGCAGCGTCCACGACTGGCAGCTCTGCCCTTCCTGCGGCTACTCGCTCGACGTCACTGAAGCGGACGGGCCGGTCGCCTCGTGCCCGCGTTGCGGATCGTCGAAGATCGGCGACACCGGCCAGCGGATGCCGATCGTCCACCTCGAACGGGTCAGCTCCGAAGTCCGCCGCGACGAGTCCGCGATCACCGACCGCGCCGACGAGCGGCGACGGCAGACCTTCACGGTGCATGTGTCGGCCGACATTGACCCGATGAACGTCACTCGACAGTGGTACGTCGACGGCAAGGGGCTCGCGATTCGCTACTGCCGCGACCTCCCGATCCGCTGGCTCAACCTCGGACTCCAGGCCCAGGGCGGGCTTCCGCGATTCATCGCCGGCGAAGAACTGAAGACACCGCTCTTCCGTGTGTGTCGGCTCTGCGGCAAGCTCGACCGCTCAACGAACGCGAACTCCCGTACAGAGCATCGCGCCTGGTGCCCGAATCGCTCAGCGACGAAGGAGGACACCAGGCAGGTCGCGCTCATGCGTGAACTCAGGACTCAGGGTCTTGTCCTTCGGGTCCCACCTGCCGTTGCACTCGGTCGGGGTCTGCAATTGCAGAGCCTCACGGCGTCGTTGCTCCTCGGACTCCGCGAGACCATCGGCGGTGACCCCGACCACCTTCGCGTCGAGCCGATCGTCGACCCGGTCTTCTCCGACGGCACGGAGAATGCGACCGCGCTGCTGATCCACGACGCCGTGCCGGGCGGCACCGGATATCTTGCCGACCTCGCCGAGCCCGACCGCATTCGTCGAATCTTGGAGGTCGCGTACGAGGTCGTGAAGTCCTGCCCCTGCGCCACCGAGAGCAAGAGCGCCTGCTACCGCTGCCTCCTGCCGTTCGCCCCTGGGCGAGCGGCGAAGGACGTGTCCCGCGCCGCCGCCGAGCAGATCCTCGCCGACCTGCTCACTGACGAGGCCGGTGCACTCAAGGACTGGAACGTCATCAAGGAGGAGCCGCCGAAGCCGGAGCCGCCGCTCGAGGCGAAATTCCGTGCAGTATTCAAGGATCGTCTGCAGAAGCTGGGCGCCAGCGTGAAGGAAAGCGTCGATGCTACCGGCCAGCGCCTCACCGCCACGCTCCCTGGTGGCGTGGTCTGGGTGCTCCGCGAACAGGTCCTCGTCGGCGGGGTCGTGAAGCCGGACTTCATCCTCGAGTGCGGCCCGCACCGTGTCGCGATCTTCACGGATGGCCAGCTTTACCATGCCTCGACTCAGCACAACCGGATCGCGGACGACGCATCAAAGCGGCGCTACCTTCGCGATCAGGGGTACCTGGTGTTCGGGATCACGTGGGACGACGTCGACCAGGCTGCGGCCAGCGCCCATCCCGTAGCGGCGGACTGGTTCGACGCGACTAAAGCGGCAGTGTTCGCACAGCAGTGGCAGATCCCCGCACATGCACTCGCTCACGTCACGAAGAACCCGATCGACCAGCTCCTCGAGCTGGTGCAGGATCCCGGCGTGCTGACGACGTGGGAGCGCATCGGCGCGGCGCTTCCCGTGCTCCTCTGGGATGGAGTCACATTCCAGGACCTCGGAGGATCGGCAGTCAGCAGCTGGGCTGCTGACGTTCTCCTGGCCACCGCTAGCGGTGTCGGTGTACGCGGGAAAGAACTCTCAGTGCTGGCTCGGCAGGCGTTCTCCGCGCTAGCGGCGCGCGCGAAGTCTCCGAGGGACTTTGATGCCGCGCTCCTCATCGACGACCGCGTTGTGGCGGTGGCGCAGGATCACCACAAGGGCGCATGGCAGACGTGGCTCCGTTGGTCGAACGTCCTCGGGATTCGTCCGACAGGGGCATCGACCTTCATCGGCGCACTGTCGGAAGTCCTCAATGACACGACGGCAGGTGTTCCGCTGGAAGCTGCCGCGAGCCCCGAATGGGCCGCGGTCATCGCTGATGCCACCGAGGTCGAGCGGAGTCTGCTCGCCCAGCTCGCATCGGCCAAAGGGTTGCCGGTGCCGACGCTCGGCGCCGAGATCGGAGATGGCATGCCGCTCGCGATCTCGTGGCCAGACCGTCTCATCGCGGTGGATCTCGAGCTCGTCGACGAGGATCGGGCAGCACTCTCTGCGCTTGGCTGGCACCTGATCCCCGGGGATGTCGATGCAATCAAGAGCGTCCTCGCGAGGGAAGAGAAGGAGTAGCCATGCCGAATCTCGTCATGTCGGGCGACTTCGCTAAGCAGCAACTCGAGAAAGACGTCAAGGCGATGGCCTACGAGTTCCTCACGAAGCTCGCGGTCGACGACACGACCCCAGGTCTCCACATCGAGAAGATCAACAACGCGGTCGACGCCCGCGTGCGGACCGGACGCGTCAACATCCAGTACCGGGCGGTCCTCTACCGGCTCGCTAACGAAGGCACGCAGGCGACCTATCTGCTGGCCGGGGTGTGGAATCACGACGACGCGATCAAATACGCGCAGACGCATAAGCTGCAAGTGAACCCCGTCAACGGCGTCGCGGAGCTCATCCAGGAGACGCAACCCGAGTCGACCGTCGTCGAGGAAGCGGTGTCGACCCCCAGTGCGCCGGCGAAGGCCATACCGGTGCTGAAGAGCCTGAACTTCGTCCCCGCGGACCTGGTCGACGGATTCGGGTTCTCCAAGGGCTTTGCCGGGCATGTCTTCACGCTGCTGACAGAGGACGCCGTGCGCGCCTACGCGGCGACGCTCCCAACCGCCTGGCATGCCGACGTGCTGGACGGGATGCTCGCCGGCATGTCGATCGGCGAGATCAAGAACGCTCTCGATCTCGTGCCCCCGACCCCCGAGGAGATCGAGCAGGAAGGCGTGGATGTCCCCGCGGATCAACCCACAGCGGAGCCAGTTCCATCTCCAGCAGCAGAAGACGATGACGCCCGGCTGCTTGCGGCACTGCGGCATCCGGCCGCAAAGGTGCAGTGGAAGTTCATCGACGACAACGCAGAACTGCGGGAGATCATCGACTCGGGTGACCTCGGTTCGTGGCGGGTCTTCCTGCACCCGGAGCAGCGTCGGTATGTCGATCGGAACTACAAAGGACCCTTCCGACTCACTGGTGGGGCGGGTACCGGAAAGACGGTCGTTCTCCTGCATCGAGCGCGCCGCCTCGCCCTCGCTGACCCCAATGCGCGAGTGATTCTCACCACCTACACGCGTCAATTGGCGGCCAACCTGCAGCGTGATCTCGAACGGCTCGATGCATCCGTGCCGATCGCCGCTGAGCTCGGTGACCCGGGTGTGCTGATCCGTGGCATCGATCAGCTGGCGGTCGCTATCCGAAAGACCGGCGCGGCTGACTTCAGCAAGGCAGCGATCAGTGTCGTCGGCGAAGAGGTAGGCGTCGCCGGTGCACCGGTGGGGAACGGCGAGGGATGGGACGACGCCATCGCGATCGCAGGCGGCGGCCTTCCGCCAGCGTTGCAGTCAGTGCCCTTCCTGGAAGCGGAGTATCTCCAAGTCGTACTCCCGAATCGAATCGTCGCACTCGATGACTATCGCAAGGTGCGTCGACCGGGTCGCGGCGTTTCCCTAGACCGGGCCAAGCGCGATGCCGTCTGGGCGGTTGTCGAGCGTCAGCGGATCAACGCGAGGCTGGCCAACAAACTCGCGTTCGCCGATACGGCTGAGATTGCCGCCGCATATCTGGAGCCAAACGAGACGACGGTCGCCGACCACGTCCTCGTCGACGAGGGGCAGGATCTTCTGCCGTCGCACTGGAAACTGCTCCGCGCCCTCGTCGCCCGGGGGGGCAATGACCTCTTCCTGGCGGAGGACAGCCACCAACGCATATACGGGCAGCGGATCGTCCTTTCGCGATACGGCATCTCGCTGCGTGGTCGATCGCGACGGCTCTCCCTCAACTACCGCACCACGGCGCAGAACCTTCGCTACGCACTGTCGGTGCTGGAGGGTGGCGAATATGTCGACGCGGAAGGCGACGATGAGGGCATTGTCGGTCCGTACCGTTCGGCGCGCTCGGGGCCTGCGCCCCGGGTGGTCGGCTCCACGACTGCTGCCGAGCAGATCACGACCGTAGCGGCGTCGGTGAAGGACTGGATCGATGCAGGAGTGTCCGCGGCGTCGATCGCTGTCCTGACCGCGACACAGGCAGCGAAGCTTCAGGAGAAACTTGCGAGTGCAGGCGTCCCTTCCGCGGAGCCAAAAGGCGACGACCTCCCCGCGAACAAGGTTGCCGTCCTTACCATGTACAAGGCGAAGGGTCTGGAGTTCAGCCGGGTCGTTCTCTATGACGTATCCGATGGAAGCTACCCGCCGCCGGCATCGCTCAAGCATGTCCTGCCCGAGGACGTGCCAGAGACGCTGGCCAAGGCCCGCTCGCTCCTTTATGTCGCAGCAAGTCGGGCCCGCGACGAACTCGTGATTACCTACCAGGGGGACCCATCGACATTGCTCGCCCAGCGATAGCCGGCGATATTCCTCACCACCACCACCAACCTCGTCACGAGCGCGAGCGACTTGAAGCTTGCGGACGCCTGCGAGTGACGTACAGCTCGCAGCGCTCGCGCTCGGCTCAGGCTCGCGTGCGGCGCCGCAGCCCGCGACGGGACGCCGAACGAACCACGCCTCCGGTCAGCTGACCGTCTTCGTCGGGCTCGTCGCATCCTCGGCCGCGGGGCCCTGCGCGGCGAACTGGGCGATCATCGCGAACATCTCCAGCAGGCCTCTGGGCGCATCCGGAGCGAAGATCAGCTCCTGGCTCTCCAGGGTCTCCGCGGCCGATGCCTCGGACCTCGGGAAGAGGTCCGTCTCATACTGCACGAGTGCGGCCTCGGTGTCGCCCGGGTGCGCGACGATCGCGCGAGCGAGATCCGATCCGTCGGCCATGGCCAGGTTCGCTCCCTCGCCCGCGAACGGGGACATCAGGTGGGCGGCGTCCCCGACCAGGGTGACGCCGGCCACCCGGTCCCAGCGGTGTCCGACCGGCAGGGCATGGATGCGGCGCGGCGTGAGCGGGGTGTCTGCATTCGCGATGAGACCGCGCAGGCTCTCGCCCCATCCGTCGAGAAGCTCCAGGACCGCCGCCTTCGCCGCGGCCGTGTCCGTGAAGTCGATGGTGTCGATCCAGCTCTCGTCGGATCGGTGGGCGAGATAGACGTGCAGGCTGTCGTCGGGCTCGCGGTGGCCCATGATGCCGGTGTCGCCCGCGAGCGCGAAGAGCATGCCCGCGCCCATCGCCTCCGCCTCCAACGGATGCGCGGAGCTCGCGTCGACGAGGTCGGCCTCGACGAACGAGATTCCGGAATAGCTCGGGGTCGCGTCGGAGACGAGTGGCCGGATCCTCGACCACGCGCCGTCGGCGCCGATGAGCAGGTCGGTGGTGAAGGTGCTGCCGTCGGCGAGCTCCACCACGTGCCGCTCCGGCTGATGCTCGAGCGGGCGGGCGCCGACGACCTTCGACCCCCAGTGCACGGTGCCGGCGGGGAGCGAGTCGAGCAGCAGGTCGCGGAGCGTGCCGCGTTCGATCTCGGGGCGGCGTCGGCTGCCGTCGTCCTCCTCGTTCAGGAGCACGACACCGTGCTTGTCGAGGATGCGCGTCGCCTCGCCGCCCTCCTCGATGCGCGCCAGGAAGGCGTCGAAGAGACCGGCGGCGGTGAGCGCCGCCTGACCGGTGTCCTCGTGGATGTCGAGCATCCCGCCCTGCGTGCGGGCGCGGCGACCCGCCTCGAGGTCGAACACGGCCGACTCGATGCCGTTCGCGTGAAGCACGGCGGCGCACGTCAGTCCGCCGAGCCCGCCGCCGATGATCGCGATCGGGTAGTGGGGCGTCGTGGTCGCGCGCGTTCCCGGCTGCGGGGCGGGCGGGGCCGCCGGGAGGCTGCTGGGCAGCAGGAACGACAGGGCGACGCCGAGCGCCGTGAACCCGCACGCCCACCAGAAGCTCTGCTGGAAGGATGCGACCAGCGCGCCGCGGGAACCCTGCGCGACCGCCGCGGTGAGGCCGCCGGCGAGGATGACGGTCAGCACCGCTCCGCCGAAGGATCCGCCGATCTGCTGGGCGACGCGGCTGATGATGCTCGCGTCGGGCACATCCGGCCCGGGCAGGCCGCGGAATCCGACCGTCATGAGGGGAGTGGTGACCACGCCGAGACCGACGCCGCGCACGAACAGCGCCGCGATGAGCACGACCCAGTTCGTGGCGGTGTCCGCGAGGGCGAAGGGAACGGTGCCCGCGAGCACGATCGCGAACCCGATCACGACGAGCCACCTCGCGCCGACGCGATCCGAGAGCCCTCCGATGTAGGAGCGGATCGCGAGCGCTCCCGCGCCCTGGGCGATCAGGATCAGGCCCGCGCCGAGCGCGGAGGCGCCGCGGAGCTCCTGGAAGTAGAGCGGCACGAGCAGCATCACGCCGACGAGGGAGACGCCGGAGAAGAACTGCACGATCGAAGCGGAGGCCAGCGGCCAGTGCTTCAGCAGCTGCAGGTCCAGGAGCGCCCGACCGTGGTGTCGCACAGCCCACCAGGCGAACAGCGCGATCAGGACCACCCCGCCGATCAGCGGAACCTCCACGTCGCCGCGGGCGAACCCGTTCGTCTGGCCCGCGTTGCTCAGTCCGTACAGCACGGCGACCAGGCCGGGAGCGAGGAGCACGAAACCGACGACGTCGAAGTGCACCCTCGCGAGAGCGGAGTCCCGGGGCAGGAACTTGGCGGCCAGAGCGAGACCGATCAGGCAGACCGGCACGTTGACCCAGAACAGCCACGGCCAGCTCAGATTCTGCAGGATGAGCCCGCCCAGGACGGGCCCGAGAACCGGGCCGAGCACGATCGGCACGCCGATGATGGCCATGATGCGGCCGAGGTTCTTGCCGCCGGAGGCTTGCACGACGATCGTGCCCATCAACGGCATCAGCACGCCGCCGCCGACGCCCTGCAGTGCCCGGAACGCGATGAGGCTTCCCGCGTTCGCGGCCAAGCTGCTCAGGATCGAGCCCACCATGAAGATGATGAGGGCGATCATCCACAGGCGCTTCCGTCCGATCGCGCGCTGCGCCCATCCGGTGACCGGCATCGCGACCGCGAGAGCGAGAAGGTAGCCGGTGCTGACCCACTGGATGGTCGCCAGCGGCACGCTCAGGTCGGAAGCGAGCGTGTGCAGGGCCACCGCGACGATCGTCGTGTCGAAGAGCACCGCGAGCCCCCCGACGAGCGCCGTCCAGATCACACCCCACACCGCGGGCTCGATCCGCACCTTCTCCTTCGTCGCCATGTCCACGCCTCCTTTGATAGACACACTGTGTGTCTTGACCGTCGGCTACCCTAGCAGAGAAAGGAACACAATGTATCTAGATGAGGCCACGCCGACCGCCCGCCGTCGCTACGGGAAGGAGCTGGAGAACGCGCTCCTCGACGCCGCCTGGGACGAGCTCGTCGGCAAGGGCTACGACGCCTTCACCATCGAGTCCGTCGCGGAGCGCGCGCAGACCAGCCGCAATGTGCTCTATCGCCGGTGGCCGACGAAACAGGATCTCGTGAAGGCCGCGATCGCGAGTCGCGGGTTCCAGCAGGCGATCGAGATCCCCGACACGGGCACGCTGCGCGGGGACCTCCTCGAGTTCATGAACGCGGCGAACGGGTCACGAGCGCAGAAGGGCCTCGCGCTCGTCACGCGACTGGGTGCGTTCTACAGCGACACGGGCTCGAACCTCGCCGACCTGCGGAAGGGGCTCGTGCAGATCCGCTCCGACGCGATCGACCGGATGCTGCAGCGCGCGGTCGACCGCGGCGAGATCGATCCCGCCAGGCTCACCCCGCGCATCCGCCGGGTCGCCTTCGACCTGTTCCTGCACGAGCTCATGGTGAGCCTGCAGCCCGTGCCGGAGTCGACGATCATCGAGATCGTCGACGAGGTCTTCCTGCCGCTCGTCGCGGTGACGCGGGCGTCGTAGACGACGACCTCGCCCGATGACGGCGCGGCCGACGGCCCCGCGAGTGTCAGTGGGCGGCCTCGTTCTGGCCGTGATCGAAAACGGTGGTGATCGCGAGCGCCCAGTCCTGCGCGGCGCTCGCATCATGAGACCGGATGGCCTGCGCGAGCTCGTGATGCTTGCGAATCGAGAGCGGGGTTCCGTCGGTGAAGGCCGACCTGCCCGTGTCGTGGCGCGTCTTCAGCAGGGCCGCCACAGTCTCGGCGAACTGGGATATGACGGGATTGCCAGAGCCCTCGAGTAGGAGCCGGTGGAACTCGACATCATTTCGGATGAACTCGTCCTCGTCGTCTCGCTCGTAGGCCGCTTCCATGCCGTCTACCGCGGACAGGATGGCGTCGGTCGCCTCCACGCTCATCCGGGAGCTGGCCAGGAACGCGGCGGCGAGTTCGATGCCACGTCGCACCTCGAACAGTTGGCGCGTCTGCTCCAGATAGTCGGGGCCCTCCGCGCGCCAGCGCACTACCTGCGGATTGAGTAGATCCCAGCTGTGCAACCCCAGTACCTTCGTACCCACCTGTGGGCGTGCCTGGACCAGGCCGAGGGATTCCAACGCTCGGAGGCTCTCGCGAACTACGGAGCGGGACACGGCGAATCTCTCGCTGACCTGCTCCGGGTTGATCACCTCGCCCTCTCGCAGCACACCCCCCGCGATGTCCCGGCCGAGCGAATTGACGACGGTCGCGTGCAGTCCGCGTGCGAACCTCGTGCGGGTGAGACCGTTCCAGTCATCGCCTGGAGCGTCGCTTCGCTCGTGGACTGCGGTCCCGTCCACTGAGGTGGCTATGGTGCCGGAGGCCCGAGTCGAGCGTCCGGATGTCGGGCTGGCGGCCATTCCTCACCTCTCATTCAGGGTGACGGGGCACGGTCGATCTGGTGGTCTGCGCTGCCTCGCTCAGCATCCCGTGCAACGATAGCGTCTCGCCCTGAGGGAGATGATCTCCGGGGTGTGCGAGGACCCTGGCGGCCATCGCGCTCGCCACCACGGCCGCCTCGTCCGGACCCGCGCCAGCCAGCATCGCCGTCAGATAGCCGCCCGCGAAGGCGTCTCCCGCCCCGACGGTGTCGATGACCTCGGTCGCGAACGAGGATTGCCACGACGGAGCGCCGTCCGCGGAACGGAAGAGGCACCCCGACCGCCCCGCCTTGACGACCACGCGGCGCGCTCCCAAGGATTCGGCGGCCGTGAGGGCATCGCCCGGCTCGTCGCACCCGAAGAGCGCCTCGGCCTCATCCATGCCGAGAAAGAAGACATCGGCCTGCGCGGCGAGGCCGATGACGACGCGCTTGGCGCCCTCGAGGTCGGGCAAGTTCGAGCGGAGGTTTGCGTCAACCGCCAGCAGCGCGCCGTTCTTCCTCGACCACGCGGCCGCTGCGGCAAGCGCACTCCGTGGAGGGTCACCGAGGGCCGCCGTCACACCAGAGAGGATGACGGCCCGGGGTCGAGCGGCCGCCAGCGCGATGGCAACGAGGTCCGCATTCGTTCGGCTCGCCGCCGACCGGTCCCGGTAGTTCACCAGCAGGCGGGAGTCTGTCGCGCTCACCTCTCTCAATTGCACGCCCGTGCGCTCACCGGGCGCCGATTCGATCCAGCGGTCCGAGACACCGCAGGCCACAGACAGACGTCGGACTCGGCGACCGGCGAGGTCGTCGCCGAGCCGGGAGATGAGCGCGGTGCGCAGGCCGAGAGCGGAAGCAGCGGCGAGGCAGTTGAACTCCGCGCCTGCGAGGCCGAGGCGCGCTCGGGCGTTCGTGCCGGGGCCGTCGTCCAAGAGCACGAGCAGCAGGAGCTCCCCGACGGAGACCAGGTCCATCCGGGCGTCACCGTTCACCTCGGACTCCTCGCTGAGGCGAGCAGGCTCGCGACGATCTCTTCCTGGTCGGCTACGAGGGGTATTAGCGGCGAGTCGCCAGGGACTCCGACGAGGTTGACCAGGGTTGACTTGACACCGAACTCTGCGACGGAGCGCGCGAGCCGCACCGCCTCGGCATCCGCCGGATCGTCGTAGCGCAGGGCTGCGGCGATACCGCTCGCGATCCCGACAGGTCGGATGCTCGCGGCGAGGGCCAGGTCGGCAAGTCCGACCAGGCGCTCGCCCGGCGCCAGCTTCCTCAGGGGATCCCGGGTCTGACGCGCGATGGGATCCGCGATCGATGGGTCGGCGAACTTCCGCCACGATCGGTCGGCGAACGAAGACTGTGCTTCCCGCGTACCACCGAAGTGCGCAAGAAGAGTCGCGTTGATCTCCTCATAGACGCGCCGGGCGATCACCGCGATTCGGGGATCGGCCGCAGCCTCAGCGAGCAGGCGATATCCGGCGGCCGCACCGAGGTAGGAGATGACCGCATTGGCACCGTTGTACGTGTAGAGCTTGCGCCTCGCTGCGGAGGTGAAGTCGTCGATCGGCTGCAGTGCCGGGACCCGAGGGAGTGCCCCGACGATGGATGCGGAATCGATGGGCAGGCCGGTTTCCGGTTCGCTGACCACGAGCAGGGGGTCATCGTCGGACGCGAACGACGACGTCAGAACGATCGACCCGATCACGCCGAGCGGGAAAGTGCGATGCTCGGCCGGTAGCGTCTCGCCGAGGCTGGACTCGAATCGTTCGACGGCGTCAAGGCCGTTCTCGCAGAGGATCACGTTGAGTGGCCGTCCCCCTCGATCAGTGCAGCTGAGTGCGGTGCCGAGCTGGCGGGCTACGGTGCCGAGGTTCTTCGGTCCGACGCTCACGATGACGAGCTCGGCGGTGTCGAGCACGGAAGTGACCGCTGGCGCGAGCGGCGGGAGCGCCCGAGCAATGGGAATCACGACGCGCGAGCCGTCGGTTACGGCGACTGGATACTCCGCTCGGGATTCAAGTGCAGCAACCCGGCTGGCGTCGGCGTCGACGAACACGACCGGGATTGACGCCTCGGTCAGGATCCGCCCGACGAGACCGCGTCCGCACAGACCTGCGCCGAGGACGAGAGCGGGAAGGGTGTCGCTTCGACTCACCAAGCCGAGTAACCCCCGTCGACGACGAGGTCCTGACCCGTGACATACGTTGCGGCATCGGACGCGAGGAACATGGCGGCGCCCGCGATCTCTGCGGGCTCGGCGAGCCGACCGAGGGGAGTCCTGGCTAGCCACACGTTGACGAGCTCGGGCCGGGACCTGCTTTGGGCCGTCATATTGGTGATGGTGTAGCCGGGTGACAGGGCGTTCACGCGGATGCCGCGCGGCGCCCACTCGGCTGCGAGCGATCGGGTGTACTGCACGACGGCGGCCTTGCTCGCGTTGTAGGCCGACTGCTTTTGCGGAGTGTTGACGACCGAGGCGGACATGGACCCGATGTTCACGATGGATCCGGACCCGGCTTCGAGCATGACCTTCCCGACCTCCCGGCAGCAGCGGAAGACCCCGTTGGTGTTGACGTCGAGCACGCCGAGCCACTCCTCGTCGGTTGTGTCCTCGGCGGGCTTGCCCAGTCGCGTACCGGCGCCGTGAATGGCGATGTCGATGTGACCTGCGGTCTCGACGACGGTGCGCACGGCGGAGGAGACGGATGCCGAATCCGTGACGTCGATGGGCACGTAGGTGGCGTCGAGCTGCGCAGCGGCCGCCGCGCCGACGTCGCCTGAGCGCACGCCGATGTACACCTCCGCTCCGTGATCGCGAAGGGTCGCGGCGATGGCGTAGCCGATGCCCGTGGCGCCGCCGACGACGAAGGCGATCTTGCCATCGGTGCGAAAACTCGTAGTGCCGTACATGGTTCTCCTGAGAGTCTCGTTGGGGTGGTCAGGCTTGGTCGTCGCGGAAGCGCCCGGCTGTGGCCACATCGAAGGGACCGTGCTCCTGGAACCGGATGATCACGCGCTCGCGGTCCGCGCCCAGGTCGCGGACCGCCGCGGCCGTCACGTCTTCGGCGAAGACGCGTCGCTGTTCCGGCGTCCGTCCGTGCAGGATGTCGACGGTGATGATGGGCATCGTGGATCAGGCCGCCTGTTCCTGGCTCAGGGCGATGACAGCGTCCGTGAACTCGCGGGTCGTCGCTCGACCGCCGAGGTCGCGCGTGCGGATGCCGCGGGACAGCGCCGAGCGCACGGCGGTGTCCAGCGCAGTCGCCATGTCATGCAGGCGCGGGTCGGCGCTGCGGTCACCCAGCCATTCGAGAAGCATGGCGGCGGAGAGCATCATGCCCGTGGGGTTGGCGACCCCCTGGCCCGCGATGTCCGGGGCGGCGCCGTGCGCCGCCTGTGCCATGGCGACCCCGTCGCCGGCGTTGATCGTCGGGGACAGGCCGATCGAACCGGCGAGCTCGCCGGCAAGGTCCGACAGGATGTCGCCGAACATGTTCTCGGTCAGCACCACGTCGAAGTCGCTGGGACGGCGAACCAGGTTGGCCGTCATCGCGTCGACGAGGCGCTCGTCGACCTCGACATCGGGGTATTCCTCGGCGACCTCGAGCGCGACACGACGGAAGAGACCGCTAGATCGCCGCAGGGCATTCGCCTTGTGCACGACGGTCACCTTGCCGCGTCGTTGCCGCGCGAGGTCGAAGGCGTATCGGGAGATCCGGTCGATTGACCTGCGGGTGAACACGCCGACGCAGAGCGCCGTGTTCTCGTCGGTCATGAACTCGGCGTTGCCCTCGTACATGTTCACCTCGGGGTAGAAGCCCTCGAGGTTCTCCCGCACGATGACGAGATCGATGTCGGAGCCCACGGAGGCGACGCCCGGGATGTTCTTGGACGGTCGCACGTTGGCGAAGAGCTGGAAGCGCTTGCGTAGGCCGCCGTCGTCGGCGCTCTTCCCTTTGATTTCCTTCGGGTAGCTGTTGCCGTCGTTCGGCCCGAGGATCCAGCCGTCGCATCGGTCGAGTTCGGCGAACACCTCGGGGGCGACGGGAACGCCGTAGCGATTGATGGACTCCCACCCGGAGACGAGTGGAACCCATTCGATGACGTCGTGGCCCGCGTTCCGCATCACGGCGTCGATCGCCTCGACGGTGGCCGGCACGATCTCCTTGCCGATGCCGTCGCCCTCGAGGATGCCGAGTCGGTAACTGTTCACGTTGTTCTCCTTGTTTCGAATAAGCATATTGTATGATTTATAGTTGATCGAGTTCGCAGCCCGACGATCACATCGCCGAGGAACGTCCGCCGCCGAAGACCTTCTCGAGGCCGAAGGTGACCTCGATGACGAGGATCAGCACGATCGAGAATCCGATCATTGCCACGGAAACCGCAGCAGCCAGCGGGTCGAAGTTCGTCTGGGCGTAGAAGAACAGCTTCACGGGGAGCAGGTCGTAGTCGGGCGTGACGAAGAAGACCGCGAGCGGCACGCTGTCAAAAGCGATGATGAACGCGAGCAGGAACGCCGAGACGATGCCGGGACCGATCTGCGGAAGCGTGACCCGGACGAAGGCCTGCAGGGCAGAGGCGCCGAGGTTGTTGGCCGCGTTCTCCTGATCGACGTTGAAGTCCACCAGCGTCGCGATCGCGATCCGCAGAACGAACGGGAGATTCACGACCGCGAAGCCGAAGAGCAGCGCCACGGGCGTCGGGCCCTGGCCGAGGCTCGAGAGCACGATCAGCAGCGCGAGGCCAGTGAGCAGCAGTGGGACGAACAGCGGCGACGACCCGTAGAGGAGCAGCGCGGACTTACCGGGGAAGGTGTGGCGCGCGAACGCGACGGCGGCGGGAACGCCGATGGCGATGCTCAACAGTGCGGAGCCTGCGGCCAGTGTGACGCTGTTGATGGATGCCGTCAGAAAGTCAGTCTGCTGAGCGAGTTGCGTGAACCACCTCAGGCTCCAGCCGTGCTCCCACGGGAAGCTGATGAACGAGGCTCCCGTGAACGAGATCGCCGTGACGACGACGAGAGGACTGAGCACGAAGATGATGACCACCGTGCCGATGATCGGTCCGAAGATCCCGATCGCCTTGTTGCTCTTCACCGCTGCACCTCACTTGTAGCGACCCGACCGAGCAGATTGATGGCGGCGACGACGACGGCGATCAGGATGAACAGAACGATGCCGACGGCGGATGCCCGGGCCCAATCGAGATTCGTGATCGCACTCAGGTAGAGCTCGGTACCGAGCACCGGGTTGCTCGTGCCGCCCAGCAGCGAAGCAGTGACGTAGGTGCTGGCCGCGAGCGGGAACACGATCGCACAGCCGGCGATCATGCCCGGCCGACAGAGTGGAAGCACCAGCCGTCCGAGGATCTGGAGTCGACGCGCACCGAGGTCGGATGCTGCATTGACCAGGTCCTCGGAGATGCGGAGCGCGGATGAGAGCAGGCTGAGCACCATGTAACCCAAGAAGATTTGCGTGAGCCCGATGTCGATCGCTGCTTCGGTGTAGAGAATCCGTGGCGGCTCGATGCCGACGAATCGGAGGACGCCGGCGATCAGCCCGTTCGCGCCAAGGATCGACACCCAGCCCAGGGAGCGCACGACGTCGCTCGTGAGCATCGGCGAGAGCATGATCACGATGAGCACGCCGCGAAGGCGTGGCTTGGCCTCCCTGATCCAGAGTGTGATGGGCAGGGCGAGAACGAGGGTCGCGAGCGTGCTCACCGTGGCGACCCGCAGGGTGCGCGCCACGAGGTCCCAGCCGCGCCGGGATCCGAGCAGGTCGACGAATGGGGCGAGCGTGAATCGCGCACTCCCGTCGGCGCCCGTGACGAAGAGGGTGGAGACGGTCATCTGCACGAGGGGGTACAGGAAGACCAGTCCGATGCTGACGACCATGGGCAGCACGAGCCAGTACGGCAGCGTGCGGCCCGATGTCGTGGAGCCTGCCCGTGGCAGGCGTGGCGCTCGACTGCGGCGGATCGCGAAGATGCCGCCGGTAGCGAGGTTGGACGGCTCAGGCGCGGACACAGTGACCGTCCGCGGCATCCCAGTGCAGCCAGATTTCACGGCCCGCCCATGCCTCCGGAGCCGCGCCGGCTCCCGTCACCATGCTGACCTGGAGGGAGACGTCACCGACCCGGGCGGTGATTCCGTAACTGGCGCCGTAGAACGACGAGCTGATGACCGTGCCGCGAAGCACGATGTCGGAATCTGGTCGTGCGACGTCGGTGGAGACGCGGATGTTGCTCGGCGGGATCGTGTACACGGCGGTGGTGGTTCGATCGGGCCCCTCGGTCGTGGCCACGTCGAAGGCTCGGCTGACGAACCGCGCCCCGGTCGCGCTCGGCTCCCAGCTGCCCTCGAGCAGGTTGGTGTGACCGACGAAGTCGGCGACGAACCGATTCGCCGGCCGGGAGTAGATCTGCTGTGGCGTGCCGAACTGCTCGACCCGGCCGCCCCGCATGACGACGACGCGGTCGCCCACTGAGAAGGCCTCTTCGAGATCGTGGGTCACGAGGACAGTAGTGATGCCGACCTGGTCGTGCACCGCGCGAATCTCGTCGCGCACGCTCTTGCGCAGCTTGGCGTCCAGGTTGCTGAGCGGTTCGTCCAGCAGCAGGACGCTCGGTCGCACGACGATCGCGCGCGCAAGTGCCACTCGCTGGCGCATGCCGCCGGACAGTTCCTTCGGGAACTTCTTCTCGGTACCCGTCAGTTGCACCAGTTCGAGCGCCTCGCCCACGCGTCGCATCGTCTCGGCGCGCGCGATCTTGCGCATCCGGAGGCCGAAGGCGACGTTCTCGAACACGCTCATGTGGGGAAAGAGCGCGTAGTCCTGGAAGACCATCGCGGTCTCACGGCGCCGGCTCGGCAGCGTGTCGATGCGCCGTCCGTCTAGATGGATCGCGCCCGCGTCGTTGCGGACGAATCCGGCGATCATGCGAAGGGTGGTGGTCTTTCCGCATCCGGATGGTCCGAGGAAGGCGACGAACTCTCCTTTGGCGATCGAGATGTTCAGGTCGGTCACGGCCGAGTTGTCGCCGAAGTGCTTACTGAGCTTCTCGAGGCGAAGGTGCCCGTCGGACTCGGATCGGTGTCGTGAGTCGGCGGCACCGGGGGAGCATGCGAGGTCGGGAGGCCCGGCGGTCGCGCTGATCGCGGTCATGGGATCGATTCCGTTCTGCTGGGGGTGCGGGGTCAGAGTCGGGACGGGGACGGACCGACGCCGCCCGCCCCCGTGACGCACGATGAGGTGGCTCAGGATGAGAAGGCGGCGTTCCACTGATCGACCCACGTCGGCTGCAACTTCTGCGCTTCGGTGAGGTCGAAGGGACGGACCAGTGTTGCGAGAGCGCCGCCGCCGACCACACCGCGCTTCTCCAGGTCGACGGGAATCGTCACCGACGTGTTGGTCGGCACGTAGTAGGCGTCAGTCATCTGGATCTTCTGGGCATCGGCGGAGGCGAACCAGTTGACTAGCTCTTGAGCGAGCTTGGGGTGCGGCGCGTTGACGGCGATACTCATCGTGCTCGTCGTGTAGAAGGCGCCCTCCTTCGGGACGACGAATCCGAGGTTCTTGCCCTTGTCCTGGAGCGGCAGGGTGCGATTCAGTCCGGCGATCCCGATGTAGTACTGATCCGTCTCCGCTTTCTGGTCCATCCCGGCGGAGTTGCTCTCGAAGTTCGGGAAGCACGCTTTCGCCGACGTGAGCTTCGTCAGGCCGTGCTGGAACAGCCCGTCCAAGTCTGTGTCGCCCGGGTTGGTCGCGGTCGACCCGAGACCGAGGATCGCGAAGACGCCATTGAGTTCGTTGATCTCGGACAGGCCGGTGACGTTGCAATACCTCGGATCGATCAGGTCCTGGTAGCTCGTCGGTGCTGGCCATCCCTCGTCGGCGAACTTGTCGATGTTGTAGTAGATCCCGACGGGGTAGGTGCCGTAGCCCAGCCCGTCGCCGCTCGGAGTGATCCCGACGGGGTCGATCGCGGTGAGGTTGGTGACGATCGAGGGATCGAGCTTCTCCCACGCCCCCTGGCCGCTGGCGACGTACTGCGTCTTGAAGTCGGCGAAGGCGATGTCGTAGGTCTGATGCGACTTGCCGCTGAGCACCTTCGCGACGTTGTTGGCGGGATCGCCCTGGATCCAGTTGATCGTGACGTTGTACTTCTTCTCGAAGCCCGCGGCCGCCTCCTGATTGACGTCGTTGAGGTGCCCCGAGAAGCTCAAGACGTTCATGGTGACCGGTGCGTCCTGGTCGCCGCTCGCGTCGGCGGTGCATCCCGCAGCGGTGAGCAACGCCGTGGTGAGGGCGAGGGTCGCGAGTGCTTGACGTGTGCCGCGCCCAATGCCGCGGGCGGGGGAGCCGGAGCTGTGTTCCGGCGTTCTCGTGGTGATGTTCATTGCCTTCTTACTTCCGTCGTCGTTGGCGGTGGCGCGGAGACCGGCCGAATCGAACGTCCTTGTCCGATCAGTCATATAATATGACTAATCGAGCCGTCGTGCAAGCGCCATCTGGATTCAACTGCAACCCGGCCCAACGAGAGGGCGACCCGCGGTAGCGTCCGTCCACGCGCAGGTCCGGGTCGAAGGGACGACATGAGAGCCGAGCAACTAACCGACGCTGTGACCTTCCACGGCGAGGGACCGGTCTACTGCGATCGCTGGCCGGGACTCCGCTGGGTCGACATGATCGCGGGAGACGTGCTGGAACTGGCGCTCGACGGCACGATCTCACGACACCACGTGGGCTCCGTCGCCGCCGTGATCCGTCCGCGACGGGGAGGGGGCCACGTCATCGCCGACGAGCGGAGGATCGTCGTCGCCGACACTGACGAACTTGACGCGCCCACCCGCGCCCTTCCCGAACTGTGGACCGACACGAGCGTCCGCATGAACGAGGGTGGTTGTGATCCCGCGGGAGCCTTCTACGCGGGCTCCGTGTCGTACCGGCACGATCCCGGCGCGGCGAAGCTGTTCCGCCTGGCTCCGGACTGGTCGATCGATGTCGTACTCGACTCGGTCGGCATCTCGAACGGTCTGGATTGGAGCCCCGACGACACGACCGCGTACTACGTTGACACGGCAGTCGGCAGAATCGACCGTTTCGACTGGGACGAGGCGACTGGACTGCGCGAACGTCGCCCGTTCGTCCGGTTCGAGGACTCGGACGGCTTACCCGACGGGATCGCCGTTGATGAGGAGGGTGGCGTGTGGGTCGCCATGTTCGGCACGGGTGCCGTTCGCCGGTACTCTGCCGACGGCGCGCTCACCGAGGTCATCGCGCTTCCGGTGCGCGGGCCAACGGCAATCGCATTCTCGGGGCCGAATCGTGACCAGCTCGTCATCACCACCACGCGCAAGTCGCTCGATGAGCCGCTCGAGCCGGCATCCGGTGCGCTCTTCACCGCGTGGCCGCAGGTTCGAGGTCTGCGCGTGCGCGAGTTCGCGGGCTGAGAGCGTCCGAATTTCCGGTCTCCACGCTCCACGGGTCGAGAACTTGCGCGCGGTCGTCGTGCCTCGGCATCGGGTCGGCCCGATGCCGCTGGTCGTCCCGCCGAGCGCATCGGCCGCCGCTCTCACCCCGTGCGCCGCACGCGGTACCGCAGGTGGAGCACGCGGTCGCCCTGGATGACGACGTGCGGATCGTCCAGCAGGTGGAAGCCGCTCGTCGAGCCGAAGTAGCGCCGCCCCGTGCCGAACACGACGGGAACCACGTCCATGGCGACCTCGTCGACGAGCCCCGCGGCCAGCGCCTGCCCGCCGGCCTCGCCGGCGGCGAGGGAGACGCTGCGGTCTCCGGCGAGCTCGCGGGCCAGGGCGACGGCCTCGACGACGCCGTCCACGAACGGGTAGGAGGCTTCCGGATGCCAGCCCGCCGGCTTCGGGCGGTGGGACACCACGACGACGTGCTCGCCGACGGGCGGGGTCCCATCCCATCCGTTCATCAGGTCGAACAGCCGGCGACCGATGACCATGGCGCCGATGCTCTCCCAGGTCGACCGCACGTACTCGGCCGACTGCCGCGACATCCGGAAGCTGCCGTCGTCGGTCAGGGCGGTGTCGCCGTTGAAGTACCAGTCGAACAGCGGGCCGATGTCGTCGTTGTCGTCGGCGATGAATCCGTCGACGGATACCACGTTGTGCATGACGACCGTGCTCATGATCGCTCCCTTGCGTCGGTGAGGTTGGACGGTTCAGGTCTACGCGCACGGCGGCGAACGGCCCAGCGATCCGCGCGAGATTTCAGGATGTCGCTGGCGTCGGCATCCGCGGGGCCCCGCCCGGACGTGCGTCAGCCGAGCCCCGCCCAGAACGCGGTGATGTGCTCGGCGACGAGGGCGGGCTGCTCCAGCGGGATGAGCGTGCGCGCCCTCGGCACGGTCACCGCGACCGCGTCGGGAGTGCGGGACGCCGCGTCGATCGCCTCCTCGGTGCTCCAGTCCCCGCGGTCGTCCGAGGCGATGTAGAGGCAGGGCACGCCGATCGCGGCGAGATCGTCGGTGACGTCGCGCCGGTCGAGGATGAACGAGCGCAGCGCGTGCGTCAGGCTTCGCCGGCTCGGGCGTGCGAGGCTCTCGACGACCACCCGGCGGATCGCGTCGTCGTTCGCGGAGGCCTCGGTGAGCATCGCGCCGATGACGGCGTCGCGCACCGGGCCGACCGGACCGGCGACCCGCAGCACCGGCAGCAGGGCCCTGATCCGGGCGCGCAGCGCGGTCCCGATCGGCGCCGCGGGTGCGCTGATCGAGACGAGCGATCGAAGGATGCCGTCGCGCGCCGCGAGCTGGTAGCCCACGTGACCGCCGAACGCGTTGCCGACCCAGTCGACCGGACCCGACACGTCGAGCGCCGCGAGCAGGTCGGTCGCCGCATCCGCTGCCTCCTCGATGCTGCTGCGCCGCAGCAGCGGTTCGCTGAGGCCGAGACCGGGGCCGTCCACGAGCACGAACCGCCGCGCCGTGCCGAGCAGCGGCAGGATCGCGTTCCACGTGCTGCTGTCGACGAACATCGACGGCCAGAGCACGGTGGTCGGCCCGCTGCCGATGGTGCGGACGTGGAGCGCGCCGAGGCGCGTCGGAACGCGCTCGGCCCGCTCGTCGGAGGTGGCGGTCGTCATGGTGGGGTCCGTTCGTCGTGGGGGACTATTTGGGGTTAATCTCTATCACATGAATACCCGGCCGTACAGGATGACGACTCGCGCGGATGCCGCGGCGCGCACCGCCGACCGCATCGCCGACGCGATGCTGCAGCGATTCGCGCAGCTGCCGTACGACCGGATCCGACTCGAGGACATCGCCACGGATGCCGAGGTGACGGTGCAGACGGTGATCCGGCGATTCGGCAGCAAGCCCGAGCTCCTGGTCGCCGTCGTGACGCGCGAGCTCGGCCGAATCGTCGCCGCCCGCGAGTCGGCCGCGGCCGCGAACGCGACCCCGGCCGAGGTCGTGGCGGCTCTGTCCGAGCACTACGAGCGGTATGGCGCGCTGATCCTGAGGACGTACGCGGTGGCCGGTCAGGTCGAGGGGCTCCCGGAGATCGTGGCCCGCGGCCGCGCGTACCACGTCGACTGGTGCCGGCGCGCGTTCGAGGAGCACCTGGAGCACGACACGGATGCGGCGCGCGCCGAACGCCGGCTGGCCCAGGTCGTCGCGGTGTGCGACGCGCGCACCTGGTACATCCTGCGCATCGACTGCGGCCTGGGCCCGGAGCCGACGGCGACCTCGATCGCCGAGCTGCTCTCCCCGCTCCTGCGCACGGCCGCGGCCTGATCGCCGCGCGAGCACTGCTTGCCGTCGCCGTGTCCGAACCATAGGCTGACGCGACCGAAGTAAGACGTCCGAGGTGAATGCACATGGCGCGTACATCACTCGTCGACAACGTGGTCGACCTGGTGATCAGCAAGATCGTCGACGGCACGATATCCCCTGGCGGGGCGATTCCGACCGAGACGGAGCTCGCCGAACAGGCGGACGTGAGTCGGATGACCGTGCGCGAGGCGATCAAGGTACTTCGCGGGCGCGGTGTCATCGAGGTGCGGCGTGGCGTCGGCACGTTTCTCGCGGAGCCGCGCGATTGGACGGACATCGAGACCGTCATGCGGGTGGCCGTCGCGGGGATGGGGTATCGGTCCGCCTCCGAGCAGCTCATCGAGCTGCGTGCCGTCATCGAGGTCAACGCCGCCGAGCTCGCCGCCGTTCGGCGCTCCCGCACGGATGTGGCTCGGATGCGCGAGCTGATCGGTGAGATGCGGGCCTCGCACGCCAGCGGAGACGTCGATGCGTTCGTCCGCCACGACATCGATTTCCACGACGTGGTGCTCGCAGCGACCGACAACGTCTTCCTGCCGGTGGTGCTGCGTTCGCTCGGCAAACTTCTCTACTCCGGACGCCACCAAACGTCAGAGGTTGCGGTGATCCGCGAACACGCAATCGAGTTCCACGTCGGGGTCTGCGACGCGATCGAGCGCGGCGACGCGACGGGCGCCCAAGCGATGATGAAGTCGCACATGGATCAGACGATGCACGACCTCAAACGGCACGTGCTCGGGATCGGTTCTGCCGACGGTCGAGATTTCGAACGCGCGGCCCCGCCCGCTTGACGGTGCTCTCAGGCGGTCAATACGATGCCAGACATCAGATGTCGATGACGCGTCGGAGGGTCCATTGTCGTACCGATCTAATCCGCTGGAGGGTGCGGCGGAGTCCGTGCAGGTCGACGCACCCGTCGTCGCGGCGGGCTTCACAGCGCTGCGGATGACCCTGGTCGTGCTCGACGACGATCCGACCGGGACACAGTCGGTGGCGAACCTGCCCGTCCTCACCCGGTGGACGTCGGACGACATCCGTTGGGCGCTCGACCAGCGTCCGGCGGCGTTCTACGTACTCACGAACACGAGGAGCCTCGACCCGGACCGGGCAGTCAGTCGCGTCCGCGCCGTCGTGCGCCAGGTCATCGAGGTCGCGCGCGAGCGTGGCGTCGATGTGCGATTCGTCAGCCGAGGCGATTCGACCCTGCGGGGCCACTTCCCGCTCGAGACCGACGCGATCGTCGATGAGATCCGGGCCGCCGGAGAACCGGCTCCGGATGCGACGCTCCTGATTCCGGCGTTCCCGGAGGCGGGGCGGATCACGGTCGACAGCATCCACTACGCCCGCACGGACCAGGGGCTCGTGCCGGTCGGCGACTCGGAGTTCGCACGAGACCGCACGTTCGGCTTCTCCGCCTCCGACCTGCGGGACTACGTGGAAGAGAAGACTCACGGCGCGGTCTCGGCGCGCTCGGTTCATGCCGTGACGTTGCGGACTCTGCGGACGGGAGTGCAGCGCACCGTCGACGAACTGCGCGCGACAGCGTCCGGCATCGTGGCCGTCGATGCCGCCGAGGAGAACGATCTGCTGGTGCTCGCGGCCGCGCTGAACGTCGTCGAAGGGGAGGGGACGCGCTACCTCTACCGGGTCGGCCCGCCGCTCGTTCGGGCCCGCGTCGGGCAGCAGATCCAGCCGCCTATCGACGCGGCGGACGGCAGGGCCTGGCGCAGACGGTTCCCCGACGTGACCACAGCGCACGGACTCGTGGTCGTCGGCTCGCACGTCGGGGTCAGCTCACGCCAGCTTCGGGCGGTGCGGGAGATGCCGACGCCGCCGAGCTTCGTCGAACTCGACGTCACCGCCCTGACCGCGACCTCCGAACCTGACCGCGCCCTGTCGATCGTGAGCGATCTCGCCGCCGACGTGGTGCGAGCGCTGCGTTCGGGTGCTGTCGTGCTGCACACCAGTCGCGCACTGCTCTCGGGACCGACCCCCGAGGGCAGCCTCGAGATCGCCCGCACCGTGTCGGCCGCTCTCGTGCACATCGTGCGCGCTGTGCTCGCCCAGGTGACGCCGTCGTACGTGCTCGCCAAGGGTGGCATCACGTCGAGCGACATCGCCACGGAGGGCCTGGACATCACCCGTGCCACGATCGTCGGGCCGTTGCTGCCCGGCATGGTCTCGCTGTGGAGAGCCGAGTCCGGACTCGTCGAGGGCATGCCGTACGTGGTCTTTCCGGGCAACGTCGGCGGCGACGAATCCCTGCGGAGCGTCATCGACATGCTCGAGGCGGCGACCGCGCCGCCGGTGATTGCCGAAGCGAGTGACATCGAGCGACGCGCGGACGAGAGGGTGCGGCAATGAGGTCGAATGTCGCCGAGATCGCCGCGGATGCGCTGGACGCTCGGTCTGCTGCTCCCGCGCTCACCGCCTACGACACCACCAGCGCGCTCGGAGCAATTCATGCCGCCGAGGATGCGGGCTTGGGCATCATCCTGCTGGTCGCCCCGCGTTCGGCGGCGAGCCGGGGCGGTCTAGAGCTGATCGGTTCGCTTCGCGTTCTCGCGGATGCCGCATCCGTGCCCGTCGCTGTGCAGCTCGACCACGCGAAGGAGACATCGCTCATCGCAGCCGCGGTCGATGCCGGTGCGGATTCCGTGCTCGCGGACGGCTCGGCACTGCCGCTCGACGACAACATCGCGTTCGTCTCCAGCGTCGTTGCTCTCGTCGCGCAGCGTGGAGTTCCGGTCGAGGCGGAACTCGGACATCTTGCCGGGGACGAAGATCGCGCGTACGCGGTGGAGGTCGGCGGCTTCACGGACGTCGGCCGGGTGTCCGCGTTCGTGAGAGACACCGGTGCTGCGCTGTTCGCACCCGCGGTGGGCAACGCGCACGGGCTCTACACCGGAGTGCCCGAGCTGCACTGGGAGCTGCTCGACGCGATTCGGGACGCGTCGCCCGTGCCGCTCGTGCTGCACGGCGCATCCGGCATCGGACGGACCGACCTCGCCCGGTCGGCCGCGTTCGGCATCGGCAAGGTGAACTTCAATACGGAACTTCGAACGGCGATCCTCGGCCGGATCACGGACGTCCTGCCGTCGGCACGGGCCGACGGCGAAGACATGCTCGCGGTGCTCGGAGCCTGGCATGACGCGGCGTACGGCTTCGTGAGCGACATGCTCGCGCTCCTCGGCGGACCGAGGCGGGCGCCATGACGAGCCGAACGGCCGCCGTTCGAGATTTCGAACTGCGGCTTGTCCCGAGCCCCACACCCTCATGTTCTATGTAGCTGGACCAACGGAGGTCACGATGGACAACGAAGTCATTTCCCTCATCGAGCTGCCCGGCCTGCTGCCGGCAGGGGCGGCGCTCACGAAGCTCGCGACCGGTGCCACCTGGTCGGAAGGGCCGGTGTACCTTCCTCAGCGCAACAGCGTGCGCTGGAGCGACATCCCCGGCAACCGCATCCTCGAGTACTCGATCGACGATCGCGAGCTGTCGGTCTACCGGGATGGCGTGGAATTCACGAACGGCCGAACGCTCGACCGCGACGGCAGCACGGTCCAGTGCTCGCACGGTCGCCGGGCGATCGAACGCGACGTAGACGGTGTGGTCACGGTTCTCGTCGACCGCTATCGCGGCGCGCGACTGAACTCGCCGAACGACGTGATCATCGACGACGACGGCTCGATTTGGTTCACGGATCCGCCCTACGGAATCACCGTCGCCGCCGAGGGACATCCGGGTGATGCCGAGTACCGGGACCACTTCGTCTTTCGCTTCGATCCGGTGACCGGTGACCTCCACCCGGTGGTCACCGATGTCGAGGAGCCGAACGGCCTCGCGTTCTCGCCCGATCGCTCGACGCTCTACGTCTCGGATACGTCGGTGCTGTCCGAGCCGTGGTGGGGCAAGGGCAACCACCACATCCGCGCCTACGACGTCGTCGGCAACCGCTGCAAGAACGGCAGGACCTTCGTGACGATCGACGAGGGCGTCTCCGATGGCTTCCGTGTCGACACGGAGGGCCGGGTGTGGACATCGACGCTCACGGGCGTGCGGATCTACTCGCCGGAGGGCGACGAGGTCGGGCGGTTCCCGGTGCCCGAGAAGGTCGGGAACCTCTGTTTCGGCGGGCCGGACGGCACAGACCTGTTCATCGCAGCGACGACGAGCCTCTACACCGTGCCGACGCTGACCAGGTCGGCGGCCGATTGGAGCGTGCGTCCGACGCGCGAGGTGGTGCACTCGTGACGCTCATCGACATCGAGGCGGACACCCTCCGGAACACCCCCGCGCCCGCGGTGGGCCGGGCGGTGCGGGTGCTCGACTTCATGGCGAAGCAGCATTCGCCCGTGACCGTGACCCAGGTCGCGGATGCGCTTGACCTGGCGAAGTCCTCGGTTTCCAACCTGATGACGACGCTCGACGCGACCGGCATGGTGCGCCGCGTCGCGAGAGGCTGGGTGCTCGGCTACCGCGTGCTCGAGCTCGGCCAGTCCGCTCTCGCCTCATCCGATCTCATCGCGGAGTTCCGACGCCTCGTCGCGAAGTTCCCCACCCTGCGCCGCGAAACCGTGCTGCTCGCGGTGCTCGATGACGTCGACGTGCTCTTCGTCGCCCGTCACAACGGGCAGCAGCCGATTCGGCTCGCGACCGACATCGGCAGGCGGTTGCCTGCGGTTGTGACCGCGCTCGGAAAGTCCATGCTCGCGGCACTCCCCGAGGCCGAGATGCGTTCGCGACTCGACCGCCTTCCCCGGCTTCCGCAGATCACGGATCACTCGCTCCGCACCCGGGACGAGCTCCTCGCTGATCTCGACGCCGTCAGTGCGCGAGGCTACGCGGTCGACGACCAGGAGAACACGATCGGCGTCACCTGTTTCGGCGTGGCGGTGCCCGGCCTGCGGCAGAGCGTTGCCGTCAGCACGACGTTGCTCTCCGACCGGGTCACCAGCAGGCTCCGGGCTCAGCTCATCAACGAACTGCAACAACTTGCGGCCCAGCTCGGCGGGGTGACCCATGACTGAGCGTGAAGCTATCGCGGATGTGGCCGGATCGCAGCCCGTCGGCGCCATCCCGCTGCTCGAGATCCGCAATCTCAACAAGTCGTTCTACGCGACGCGAGCGGTGCGGGACGTCTCGCTCACGATCGATCAGGGCGAGATCGTGTCGCTGCTTGGCGAGAACGGCGCGGGCAAATCGACCGTGATCAAGATGCTCGCGGGCGTGTACCGCCCGGACAGTGGTGAGATCCTGCTCTCCGGGGCGAACGTCGACGATCCCGGCGTGCGCAAACAGGTCTCGATCGTGCACCAGAACCTCGGCCTCATCGACTGGATGACCGTATCGGAGAACATCGCTCAGGTGCTCGGCTATCCGAAGCGCGCTGGGTTCATCAGCTCGAAGGGCATGACCAGGCAGGCCGAGGAGGTGCTTGCCACCGTCGGCGGCGGAATCGACCCGGATGCGCGGATCTTCGATCTACCGCGCACGGAGCGCAGCCTCCTCGCGATCGCCCGGGCGCTCGTGTCGAAGCCGAAGCTGCTCGTCCTCGACGAGCCCACCGCGTCGTTGCCGCAGGCCGACGTCGAGCGGCTCTTCGACGTGCTGCGCACCCTGCGCAACACCGGCGTCGGCATGATCTACGTCTCGCATCGGCTCGATGAGATCTACGAGATCTCGTCCCGCACCATTGTCATGCGCAACGGTGCCGTCGTCGGAAATCGTCGTGTCGAGGGGCTCAGCCACGGCGAGCTCGTGCAGCTCATCGTCGGGCACGACACCGTCAACCCGGCCTTCGATCCGCCGCACCGCACGGAGCGGCTGCGGCTCGACGACGTCGTCATCGGCGCGATCGGACCCGTGTCCCTCTCGGCTCGGGAGGGCGAGGTGGTGGCGCTTTGCGGACTTCGCGGCGCAGGACAGGAGCAGCTCGGCCGCGCCATCGTCGGCGCCACGAAGATCGACTCCGGGCGAATGACCCTCTCCAACGAGCGCTTCGCGCCGCGGAGTCCGCACCATGCGGTCGCACGAGGCGTCGGCTTCGCGACGTCGAATCGAGAGACCGAGTCGGTTGGAGCCGGTCTCTCGGTGACCGAGAACCTGTTTCTCAATCCGCAGGTGTGGTCGCGGAAGTGGTGGCAGTTCTCGAAGGCCAGCACCGAACGACGGACCGCCTACGAGTACATCCGGCGGTTCGGCGTGCGGCCCGACGACCCTGACCTGCCGCTCGACACCTTCTCCGGTGGCAACCAGCAGAAGGTGATCCTGGCGCGGTGGTTCGGCGTCGGTCGCACGCTCGTCGTGCTCGAGGAGCCGACCATGGGTGTGGACGTCGGGGTGAAGGGCGACATCTACCTCCTGCTGCGTGACGCCGCACGGGAGGGCACAACCGCGGTCGTCGTCTCGACCGACATGGAAGAGGTGGCGACGATTGCCCACCGCGCGATCGTGTTCGGCAGGGGGAAGGTCGTCGCGGAGATCAGCGGACCCGACCTCACGATCGCCAACCTCGTCGCCGCCGCCTCCAACCTCGACCGGCGTGCAGAACTCGAGGGCCCAGCGAACGAATCCGACCCAGCATCCGAATCTAGCCCAGCGCTCGAAACCGCTGTCTCGACAGCATCCGTGCTCGAAGGGAGCGCACAATGACCATGAAAACGTCGCTGACGTCGACAGCGCTGGAACCACCCAAGGGCACGCCCTGGTATCGAAAGCTGTTCTCGGTCTACGGCATGGTGATGCTCACCCTGCTGCTGGCCGCCGTGTTCTCGATCGCCAAGCCCGAATCGTTCGCGACGCTGCTCAACTTCCAGCTGCTCGCCTCGAGCAAGTCGGCACTGCTCATCCTCGCGCTCGCGGTCACGGTGCCGATGGTTGCCGGCAAGATCGATCTGTCGATCGGGTACGGGGTCGGTCTCTGGCAGGTCATGGCGCTGCAGCTGCAGCTGCTCGGCCTCGACTATCGCCTCGCGATCCTGCTGTGTCTCGTCGGCGGTGCATTCATCGGCCTGTTCAACGCGCTGCTCGTCGAACTCGCCCAGGTGGACGCTTTCATCGCCACTCTCGCGACCGGGCAGGTGATCTACGCGATCACCTACTGGGTCACCAACGGACGTCAGGTGACGGATAGCAGCGGCGTGCGGGCGGTGGGCTTCGACGCCCTCGCGACCTGGTCGCTGGGGCCGATCCCCGGCCCGTTCATCGTCGCCGCTCTGCTGGGCGTTCTGCTCTGGATCGTGCTGCAGTACCTGCCGCTCGGCCGGTACCTTTACGCGGTCGGCGCCAACCCCAAGGCCGCCGAGCTCACCGGCATCTCGCGTCGACGCTACGTCGTTCTGGCCATGGTCGTGTCGGGCGTGCTGACCGCGGTGGCCGGGGTGCTGCTCTCGGCACGGCAGGCCGGGGTCGCCCAGGCGAACATCGGTCCGGAGTACCTGCTGCCGGCGCTCACCGCCGCGTTCCTCGGGTCGACGACGATCAAGCCGGGGCGGGTGAACGCCCTCGGCACCATCCTCGGTGTCACCATTGCCACGATCGGTATCTCGGGACTGCAGCAGCTGATACCCGGACAGTTCTTCCTCGAGCCGCTGTTCAACGGACTCACGCTCGTCGCGGCGATCACCATCGCGTCGCTGGCGTCGCGAAGGCGGGCGAGCCGAGCCGACGAGGTCGTGACCTCCACCGACGAACAGAACCCGTCCGGCGGCGGCGCGGTGACGGATGCCGACCCGGCCCCGCCGGACCCGCTCGCCACCACGGTCGGCGACCCCGTCGCATCCGCGTACCGGGCGAACTCCGCCCACGCCGCGCCCGAGGTCGTGTCGTCGGTGCGGCACTGATCTGAGCAGGCAGATCCCATCCGCGTCGCCAGAGTCGAAGCAGAGGCGCTTCGCCCAACCGAGAGAGATGCACCATGAATACGAAGAAGTATCGGATTATGAGGAACCACAAGCTTGCGTTCGTGGCGAGCGTGGCAGTGCTCGGCATCGCCACCATGTCCGGCTGTGCCAGCGACTCCGTGGCACAGGCCGGTGGCGGAAACCCGTCGTCGTCGAGCGGTCCGGCGGCCGACTTCTCATCGATCATCCCGAGCGGCGACATCGTTGCCGCGTCGAAGGAGATCGTCGAGAAGAGCCTGACCGCGAGCGACGGATTCACCCCGCTCTCGACCGGTCCCACGGCGCAGAAGGGCAAGACCATCGCGTTCGTGGGCGCCGATCTCACGAACGGTGGAATCAACACGGTGGCCGAGGGCATGAAGGAGCCGATCAAGGCCATCGGCTGGACGATGAACGTGTACGACGGCAAGGCCACCGTGCAGGGACACACCGACGCGATCCACCAGGCGATCGCCTCGCATCCCGATGCGATTGTGCTCGGCGGCGTCGACGCGACCGAACAGGCATCGTCGGTCAAGGAGGCCAGCGACGCCGGAATCCCGCTCGTCGGCTGGCATTCCGCCGACGAAGTCGGGGCGGTGAAGGGTCTCTTCGACAACATCTCGACCGACCCGCTCGTGGTCGCGCAGCTCGCGGCCGCGTACGCGGTGGCGGATTCCGACGGGAAGGCCGGGGTCGCGATCTTCCGCGACAGTCAGTACTCCGTCGCGGTGCGCAAGGCCGAGGCGATGGCGGCGTACGTACGTGCGTGCTCCGGCTGCTCGGTGCTCGAGGAGATCGATTCGCCGATCGCCGAATCCGACTCGCGCATGCCTGGCGTCATCTCCAACCTGCTTCAGCAGTATGGCGACAAGCTCAACTACCTGCTCGCGATCAACGGCAACTACTACGGCGGCGCCCAACAGGCCCTTCGCGCCGCGGGCAAGGACCCCGCGGGCCCGCCGAAGGCGATCGCGGCCGGCGACGGCGACGCCGCCGAGTTCCAGCGCATCCGCGACGTCGACTACCAGGCGGTGACCGTCGCCGAGCCGCTGCTGCTGCAGTCCTGGCAGATCGTCGACGAGCTCAACCGGGCCCTATCGGGCGAATCCAACTCCGGGTTCGTCGCCGCACCGGGACTCGTCGACAAGTCGAACGTTCCGCAAGAGGGGTCGTCGATCTTCGACCCCAAGAGCGGCTATCGCGACGTGTACAAGAAGGTCTGGGGCGTCAAGTAGCCGTTAGACCGGACACGAGGGGTGAGCGGTCGGCACGCCACTCACCCCTCGTGTCCCGAGGGCCCGCTCCACCTCGACGAGAGGAAACCATGACCGAACGTCGACCGCGCGTCGTCGTCGCGACGCCGCTCTCGCCCGAGCTCTGCGATCTGATCGTGCGGGCCGAGCCGCGGATCGATCTCGTCTGCGACCAGACTCTGCTGCCGCCGATGCGGCACCCCGCGGATTTCGAAGGGGACCCGGGGTTCACTCGTTCGCCGACCGAGCAGCGCGCCTTCGACGACCTCGTCGACAGCGCCGACGTGCTCTACGGCATCCCGGACGTCAAGCCGGGGGCGCTGCATCGCACGGTGAACGCGAATCCGAAACTCCGCTGGGTGCACGTCATGGCGGCCGGCGGCGGCGGGCAGGTGCGAGCCGCTGGTCTCACGCCGACCCAGCTCGACCGGATCGTGTTCACGACCTCGAACGGAGTGCACGGCGCTCCGCTCGCCGAATTCGCGGTGTTCGGCGTGCTCGCGGGGGCGAAGCGGCTCGATCGACTTCGACGGGACCAGGTGGCGCACCGCTGGCCGGAACGCTGGATGATGCGGCAGGTGAGCGAGCAGACCGTCCTCGTGCTGGGTCTCGGCGGCATCGGGGCACACGTCGTCGCGAAACTCACAGCGCTGGGCGCGACGGTCATCGGGGTCAGTAGGCACCCGATCGATCTGCCGGGCGTCGATCGGATCGTCTCACCGGACGACCTGGCGGATGTCGTCGGCGACGTCGATGCGATCGTCACGAGCCTGCCGGGCACGGACAGCACTGCGCGACTGATCGGCGCGGAGGTGCTCGAGCGGGTGAAACCGGGCGTCACGATCGTCAACGTGGGCCGCGGCACCGTCGTCGATGAACCGGCCCTTATCTCGGCGCTTCGGGATGGACGTGTCGGATTCGCCGCGCTCGACGTCGTCGCCGAAGAGCCGCTGTCGCCGGAGAGTGCGCTGTGGGACGCGCCGAACGTGCTCCTCAGCCCGCACACGGCAGCCCTCAGCGACACGGAGGATCGGCTCATCGCCGAGCTGTTCGCCGCCAACGCGACGCGTTACATCGACGGCGCCCCGCTGCTCAACCGAGTGAACACCGTCGAATTCTATTGATCAGACGCACTTCAGAGAGGAACGATAGTGCGAATCGCTCGACTCGCGACCGACGGCGGCCCCCGTCACGCCGTGCTGGAATCGGACGGCGCTTGGCGGGTGGTCGAATCGCCCTTCTTCGCGGGACCGCGCGCCGCACCCCTGGAGGGAGCGACGGGCGTCGGAGCGCGAATTCCCGGTGCCGCCGCGGTGTTTCTCGCCCCCGCGACGCCTCGGATCATCCTCGGGATGTCGCACAATGGCGGACCAGCGGACCGTGCGCTGCCTCCGCAGGCCTTCCACAAGTCGGCCCGCACGCTCGCCGACCCGGGCGACGTGATCCCTATCGACTCCTCGCTCGGCACCGTGAACATCGAAGGGGAGCTCGCCGTCGTGATCGGGCGCACCGCGCGACGGTTGAGTCCCGCGGACGTGCCGGAGGCCATCCTCGGGTACACGATCGGCAATGACGTCACGGCGGTCGATCAGATCCCGCTCGACAACCAGCTCATCCAGGTGAAGAACGGCGATGGCTACACTCCGATCGGTCCGTGGATCGAAACCGACCTGGATCCGACCAGCGTCGACATCGTGGTGCGGATCGACGGCGTCGAACGCGCGGCGTCGAACACCCGATTGCTTGCGTACGGCGTGATCGAGCAACTCGTCTATCTGACGCGCTATCTGACACTGGGTCCCGGCGATGTCGTGCTGACCGGTGCCCCGGGCACATTCGTCGCGGTGCTGCCCGGGCAGCGGGTTGACATCACCCTCGGCGGAATCGGCACGCTGCACAACGACACCGTCGCGCCCCGCACGGGCGAAGCATCCTGATCGCCGCGCGACGGACTCAGCTCGCTCTCCCCGGTTCGTCGCCGGCGCCCGCCGTGCGGGCCCGGTTCTGGAACCGGGTGAGCACGAGGCGGTAGGTCAGCGCGCACGCGCTCAGCACGAGCGCGCCGACGAGCACGGGCGTGACGAGGTAGCTCCAGCCCTCGTGGGCGAGCAGGATCGCGATCGGGGTTCCGCCGGCGGGCGGGTGGATGACGCGGGCCGCGGCCATCGCGGCCATCGCGATGCCGACCGAGAGGCCGAGACTCCACCACGTGGTGGGGAGCAGCTCGTGCACCGCGAGCCCGCACAGCGCGGCGATGAGGTGCCCGCCGACGACGTTGATCGGCTTCGAGAGCGGGGCGTCGGGGAGCAGGAACACGAGCACGCACGAGGAGCCGAAGGCGGCGATCAGGATCGGGGTGCCGGCGACGTCGCCGGCCGCGCCGAGGATGGCGATCGTGATCGCTCCGGACACCGACGCGGCCACGACGGTGTGCCAGGGCAGCGCGCTCTGCGCCGGACGGATGCGCTGCCAGACCCGCGCGCGCAGGGTTCCGCCCTCCATCGGGGGCGGCGACGGCTCGTTCATCGGGATTCCTGGGACTCGGCTGGCGGGCGTGGGACGGCAGCGGCGGCGGGGCAGCGGCGGGCAGCGGCGAGGGGCACGTGGGCCGGACCCACGTGCTCCTCGCCGCGCGCTGCGCGCAGCGTGTTCGCCTTACGACGCTTGCTGCTCGTCCGCGTGCACGGGCTGCTTCGCGTAGGAGTGCGCGCCCGTGCCCTGGTACGCGCCGCCCTCGACGATGAGGTACTCGGGCCGGATCGGCGCGCCCTCGAACCAGTTCTCGAGGATCTCGCGCGTGCCGGCCGCGTAGCGCGCCTGGCCGGACAGCGACGTGCCCGAGGTGTGGGTCGTCATCGCGTTGTGGGGCATGGTGCGCCACGGGTGGTCGGCCGGAGCGGGCTGCGGGTCCCACACGTCGCCCGCGTAGCCGGCGAGCCGGCCCGACTCGAGCGCGCGCACGATCGCGTCGCGGTCGGCGATCGCGCCACGGGCCGGGTTGACGATGTAGGCGCCGCGGGTCATGGTCGCCAGCAGCTCGTCGTTCAGCAGGCCGCGGGTCTCGTCGGTGAGCGGTGCGTGCACGGTGAGCACGTCGATCTCCTTCACGAGCTCCTCGATGCTCTCGTGGAAGGTGAGTCCGTACTTCTCCTCGTACTCCGCGGGCAGTCGGAACCGGTCGGTGTAGCTCAGGCGCACCCCGAACGGCGCGAGCCGCTCGATCACGGCGCGGCCGATCCGGCCGGCGGCGAAGACGCCGACGCGCATCCCCTCCAGGTCGTACGAGCGCTCGACGGCATCCGCGATGTTCCAGCCGCCGTCTACGGCGATCTGGTGCTGCTTGACGAAGTCGCGCACCAGCACGAGCACCTGCATGACGGTGTGCTCGGCGACGCCGATGCTGTTGCTGTACGTCACCTCGGCCACGGTGATGCCGCGAGCGTTCGCGGCGTTGAGGTCGGTGTGGTCCGATCCGATGCCGGCCGTGATGACGAGCTGCAGCTTCTCGGCCCGAGCGATCCGCTCGGCGGTGAGGTAGGCCGGCCAGAACGGCTGCGAGATCACGACGTCGGCATCCGGCAGCTCGCGCTCGAACACCGAGTCGGGACCCTCCTTGTCGTCGGTCACGACGACGGTGTGCCCCTCGGTCTCGAGCCAGTCCTTCAGGCCGAGGTTGCCGGAGACGGAGCCCAGCAGGTGACCCGGCACGAAGTCGATGGCCTTCGGGGACGGCAGTGCGACGCCTCCCGGGTATTCCTTGATCACGGGGATGCTGTCCCGCGCGTAGTCCGGCGGGTAGCCGGTCACCGGGTCGGGGTACAGGACGATCAGAATCTTTGCCACGTCATCTCCATCAGCCACGGGCGCTCGTTCGGCGCCCACGTCCTTCACGGTAGGCACCCGTCGCCCTGGGCACACCGTACGCCGCGTTGGGCCTGCACAACACGGCGTTGTGGCTACACTGACGACGTGCTGAGCAGCCGGTTGCCCGATCTCCGGGCGCTGGAATTGCTCGCCGCGATCGCCCGCACCCGCTCGATCACCCTCGCGGCGGGGGAGCTGCAGACCACCCAGCAGGCCGCATCCGGACGCCTGCGGCGACTGGAGAACAGCCTCGGCCGCGTGCTCGTGACGCGCTCGTCGCGCTCCTCCGAGCTCACCGCCGACGGCGCGGCGCTGCTGTCGCTCGCCGCCCCGGTGCTGCACGCGGCATCCGCTCTCGACGCCGGGATCGGCGGGCTGTTCACGACGGATGCGGTGGTGACCGTGGCGAGCAGCCTGACCGTCGCGGAGTTCTTCCTGCCGCGCTGGATCGCCGCCTACGCCGCGAGCGGGAACGACGCTCGACGGGTCGCGTCGGTCGCGACGAACACGCGCGAGGTCGTGCGGCTCGTCTCCGACGCGCAGGCGGACCTGGGCTTCGTCGAGGCCGAGGCGCCGCCGCCCGGGCTGCGCTACCGACCACTCGCCGCGGACGAGCTCGGGGTGTACGTGGCGCCCGGGCATCCGTGGGCGCGAGGGGAGCGGGTGAGCGCGTGGACGCTCGCGAAGGCGCCGCTCGTGACCCGCGAGGCCGGGTCCGGATGCCGTGCCGTGATGGCGGCGGCGCTCACCGCCCACGGCGTCGAGCGCTCCGAGCTCGCCGAGCCGGCGCTCGAGCTGCCGAGCAACACCGCGGTGCTCGAGGCCGCGGCCGCGAACGTCGCGCCCGCGGTGATCAGCACGCTGCCGGCCGAGAAGTACGTGCGGGACGGTCGACTCGTGCGCGTCGGCGTCACCCGGGTGGAGTTCGTGCGCCAGCTCGGCGCGGTCTGGCGACACGGGGCCGAGCCCGCGTCGCACGGCGCCCGGCAGCTGCTGCGCGCGGCGTCCGCGGGGGTGCCGGCGCTGCTGCCGACCCGCCCGATCGGCTGAGCTCGCCCGGCCGTGCGGCGGCGCCGGGCCGTGCGCCTGCGCCGGGCCGCGCGGCGGCGCCAGGCCGCGTCGGGCCGGGTCGAGTAGCGTCGGGCCGGGTCGCGTGTGTGAGGACGGTTTGGGCGTTTGAGGACGGATCAAACCGTCCTCAAACGCCCAAAGCGTCCTCAGACGCAGTCGAGCGCGGGCGTGTGCGGGCGTGTGCGGGCGTGTGTTCAGCAGCCGGGGCCGGTGGGGTTCTGTGTGCAGGATCCGTTCACGAGCACGGTGGATGCCGTGCCCACGAGCACGTCCCACTCCCCGGAGCGGACCGTCAACGTGCCCTCGACCGGTGTCCACTCCTGGACGCCCGCGAACCGGTACTCGGCACGGTAGATCACGTCCGCGACCACCTGCACCGTGCCCCGGCCCGCATACACGTGGCTCGAGTCGGTTGTGGTGAACTCGTCCTGCCCGAGCGTGCGCCAGCTGCCGCCCGCCGTCACCGTGTCGAGCACCACACCGTCGCCGAAGTCCCACCGCCACGACAGGGCCGTGAACCGCACCTGCACCGCGGCACCGAACAACACCCCGGATGCCGTCACCGGTGCCGGCGCCCCGTACGCGTTCATCGGCAACCCCACCAGAGCCCACCCCTCCGGCTCCAGGAACACCACCCCACGGCCCGGCGCGAACCGGGCCACATCCGACAGCGTCACCACCACCCCACCCGTGTCCTCATCCGACACGTGCTCCCCACACACATCCGACCCCGGATCCACCGGCCGCGAATACACACAGTCATTCCCCAACAGCGCCGGAGCGATCTCCTGCTCATCGGCACCGGCGGTGTCGCCGTGATGTTCGAGGTCTGTCACATTTTCATGCGTTCGAGCGGCAGTTTCGACCTCTTGGCGAATCCATCCGGAAATCGTGAGCGAGTTGGATTCGATCGTTCCATCGATTCCCGAGCTGCTCGCAGCGCAGGTGAGCGCTGGGCACGAACTGTCTGCGGGCTGCTCGATGCCATTGGACTCACTCGGTGCTGCCGGCACAAGCAGTGCAGTGATCACGATCAGCAGACTGACATACCGGCCCACGGCCTCATCCACTCAACACGAAGCCCGTCGTCATTCGCGCTCACTCTCACGAGCATCGTACGTTTGAATTTGATCGACTGTTCGTCGAGACTGAGCCCTTCCGAAGTGACCACATCGACATGGGATCGATCGAGACAAACGTACGCACTGAGCCCCGCGCCAGTTGATTGCTGCACAGTGAATGAGCGATACGAGCTGGAACCGATCTGGTGTACTGAATTTTCCAGTATCGCTTGGGCGGTCTCACGTTCGAGTTCACGCTGGGTGCCCGCGACGAAATCATCGAGACGATCAGCGCCGACTCCACCGTCCTGCGCTATCTGGTCTGTGACCTGTAGATACTGCGCGAATACCGCTTCGGCCTCCGCAGCACCCACCACATGCGCGCTGGCATGCGGAGACGACACTATGGCTGTGGGGGTGGGTGGCGACGCCGACGGCGAGCACCCGCATGTGACGACGACTGCAATCGTCGCCGGCACCAACGGGAGCACGCGCATGGCGACGAAGGTAGGCAACCGCATCCGTTCGCGCCGGCGATTTCCACATCCGCGGTGTCGCGGCGGCGCCGGGCCGCGTGTGAGGACGGTTTGGGCGTTTGAGGACGGATCAAACCGTCCTCAGACGCCCAAAGCGTCCTCAGACGCAGTCGAGCGCAGTCGAGCGCAGTCGAGCGCAGTCGAGCGCAGTCGAGCGCAGTCGTGCGCAGTCGAGCGCGGGCGTGTGCGGGCGTGTGCGGGCGTACTCGGGCGTGTGCGGGCGTGTGTTCAGCAGCCGGGGCCGGCGGGGTTCTGTGTGCAGGATCCGTTCACGAGCACGGTGGATGCCGTGCCCACGAGCACGTCCCACTCCCCGGAGCGGACCGTCAACGTGCCCTCGACCGGTGTCCACTCCTGGACGCCCGCGAACCGGTACTCGGCACGGTAGATCACGTCCGCGACCACCTGCACCGTGCCCCGGCCCGCATACACGTGGCTCGAGTCGGTCGTGGTGAACTCGTCCTGCCCGAGCGTGTGCCAGCTGCCGCCCGCCGTCACCGTGTCGAGCACCACACCGTCGCCGAAGTCCCACCGCCACGACAGGGCCGTGAACCGCACCTGCACCGCGGCACCGAACAACACCCCGGATGCCGTCACCGGTGCCGGCGCCCCGTACGCGTTCATCGGCAACCCCACCAGAGCCCACCCCTCCGGCTCCAGAAACACCACCCCACGGCCCGGCGCGAACCGGGCCACATCCGACAGCGTCACCACCACCCCACCCGTGTCCTCATCCGACACGTGCTCCCCACACACATCCGACCCCGGATCCACCGGCCACGAATACACACAGTCATTCCCCAACAGCGCCGGAGCCGCCGAACCCGTCGAGGAACTCGTCGACCCGCTACCACCTTGGGTCGTGGTGCCGCCCGGTGTCGATGTACGGACCTGATCAACGATTTGCGCGGTCACGTCTACCGTCGAGTTGGCGCCGTCAACCGATGCCGACTCGGTGCACAATCCGATGTTGGCCAGCGCTGCCGGACAGCCACGAGGTGAGTCTGCCGCCTGTGCTGAGGCGGGTGAGGCGATGAGCAGCGTGTTGACGACCGCAATCAGCACACCGAGTTGCCCGACCATGGCTCCATCCCGTCCATCAGCAACTTCCCATCCCCCTTTTCGAGGTTTGCGACGAACGACTGCCTCTCCGGGGTGCCTTCCTTGACAGCCGAGTTGCCGTGTGCGTCGACGACATCGCTGTTCGACCCGTCGAGGCAGAGGTATGCGTGCACGGAGCCCGCGTCTTGCGCCTGCAACGAGACGTGAGTGATTTGGTTGCTGCCGACCTGGTGGACTTCCGCTTGAGCGAACGCGGCTGCGACGCGGCGCTCTCGCTCGAGTTGGTCGGGAGTGACGAGCGGTGTCAGTTCATCCACTGACGAGCCGCCGGCCTGATAGACGCCGTCGCTCACCCGAATGTAGCTCTCGAGCGCTGACAGCACTTGCTCACGGGTCGCCTGGTCAGGCGCGGGTGGGTCGCTCGTGGGGTGATTCTCGGGCGGTTCCGTTGCCGTGCACCCGGAAAGCAGCAGTGCGACCGCGACGAGGGTCGTCCACGATCGCGTTTGCATGGCGACGAAGGTAGGCAACCGCATCCGTTCGCGCCGGCGATTTCCACATCCGCGGTGTCGCGGCGGCGCCGGGCCGCGTGTGAGGACGGTTTGGGCGTTTGAGGACGGATCAAACCGTCCTCAGACGCCCAAAGCGTCCTCAGACGCAGTCGAGCGCAGTCGAGCGCAGTCGAGCGCAGTCGAGCGCAGTCGTGTGCGGGCGTGTGCGGGCGTGTGCGGGCGTGTGCGGGCGTGTGCGGGCGTACTCGGGCGTGTGCGGGCGTGTGTTCAGCAGCCGGGGCCGGTGGGGTTCTGTGTGCAGGATCCGTTCACGAGCACGGTGGATGCCGTGCCCACGAGCACGTCCCACTCCCCGGAGCGGACCGTCAACGTGCCCTCGACCGGTGTCCACTCCTGGACGCCCGCGAACCGGTACTCGGCACGGTAGATCACGTCCGCGACCACCTGCACCGTGCCCCGGCCCGCATACACGTGGCTCGAGTCGGTTGTGGTGAACTCGTCCTGCCCGAGCGTGTGCCAGCTGCCGCCCGCCGTCACCGTGTCGAGCACCACACCGTCGCCGAAGTCCCACCGCCACGACAGGGCCGTGAACCGCACCTGCACCGCGGCACCGAACAACACCCCGGATGCCGTCACCGGTGCCGGCGCCCCGTACGCGTTCATCGGCAACCCCACCAGAGCCCACCCCTCCGGCTCCAGAAACACCACCCCACGGCCCGGCGCGAACCGGGCCACATCCGACAGCGTCACCACCACCCCACCCGTGTCCTCATCCGACACGTGCTCCCCACACACATCCGACCCCGGATCCACCGGCCACGAATACACACAGTCATTCCCCAACAGCGCCGGAGCCGCCGACACGTCGGTGCCCGCGTCATCCGCGGGGTTACCGTCGCTCGTCCGTGTCGTGATTGTCTGCTCGCGGGTTTCCGCCCCATCAATGATGTTCTTCAGCTTCCCGCGGATCTCCACGCTCCCGTCTATGATCGAAGCAGATTGCGCGCAGTCGTCGGCACTTATATCGAACTTCCCGCAGCCGGCTGCGGGAATTGGCGCCGCGCTCGGGCCTATCACCGCGGGGGCGCCTATCGCCAAGGTAGCCGTTGCGACTAGCAGATAGACGAAGCCAACCACGGTCGAAATCCGTTCATCAGAAGTTGCCCGTTTTCCACCTGAAACTCAGCAGTGACCGACTTGGCTACCATGGCGGTATCAGGCAATACATTCGCGCCTGTTTTGTCGAGAAGTCGAACTTGTGAATTATCGAGGCAAACGTAGAGTACAATCTTTGTTTCATCGAATGATTGAAGACTTACATTGCGCAAGTGTGTCGACCCGTCCTGATGCACTGCGCCGCTCTTCAGCGTTGCGGCGGTCGCCAGTTCCGACGTAAAAAATTGGGGGGTCACAAGGTCCTGGATCGAATACACGCCGTCACCTCCATTGGCAGCGACGGCATCGGCGGCTGAAATGTATTCGGATAGTGCATTCTTCCCGCGATTCAGGAGATCGGTCGGGGCTCCGTGCGTGCTGGCAACGCTCGGCGCGCTAGTGCGTCGGGGCGTATCTGCCGCGCAGCCACTCGCGATGAGCAGGGGTCCAAGTAGCAGCACAGCGAGGGGCATCCGCACAACTCGCATGGCGACGAAGGTAGGCAACCGCATCCGTTCGCGCCCGCGGTTTCCACATCCGCGGTGTCGCGGCGGCGCCGGGTCGCGTCCTCAGACGCGGGCGAGTGCGGGCAAGTGCGGGCGTACGCGGGCGTGTGTTCAGCACCCGGGGCCGGTACCGGCGCCCCGTACGCGTTCATCGGCAACCCCTCCAGGGCCCACCCCTCCGGCTCCAGGAACACCATCCCACGGCCGGGCGCGAACCGGGCCACATCCGACAGTGTCACCACCACCCCACCCGTGTCCTCATCCGTCACGTGCTCGCCACACACATCCAACCCCGGATCCACCGGCCGCGAATACACACAGTCATTCCCCAACAGCGCCGGAGCGGCGTTCGTGGTCCCGCCCTGCGTCTCGCGTCCGGTCGAGGTGTGCGTGTCGTCCGTCCTCCCACTCTCGGAGGCCCGTTGCGCCGCAATTCGATTGGCGATGGTTCCCGCGAGATCGACCGTTGAGTCGGTCACGGTCGCCTCGATCTCGCCCGGACACACGGACGCGCCGCAATCGATCGGCGGTGGCTCGTCGGCATGCGTGGCCACGGGGCCGGACACCGCGAGCACGGCCAGCACTAGCAGAGCGAGCCGTCGGACCACGGCGCCATCCGATCAAGAACGATTCGACCGTCAGACGTGACGAGGTCCACGACCATGGTGCGCTTCGCCGCCGTGATCACGCCCTGCACCTTCAGCCCGTCGGCCGTGAGAAGACGCAGGTTCGACGTGTCCAGACACAGGTAAGCCGACAGTCTGTCAGGCGATGACCGCTGCACCGTGAAGCTCGAATAGACGCTCGCTCCCTCCTGATGCACCTCGTTGGCCGCAAAAGCTCCGGCAATGTCGTGTTCGACGTCGCGATGGGCCGGTGATACCAATCCGTCGATGCGCTGGACATCGGCGCCTCCCTCCTGCGCGACCTGGTCGGCCATCGCCAGGTAGTCGCCGAACGCGCGCTCAGCATCCGCCGCGTCGATCGCGGAAGCGCTCACGGTCGCCGACGCGGAAGCCGCGGGCAATGGCGAGGATGCGCAGCCCGAGAGCAGAGCCATCGCCAGGACTCCGCCGGCCAACCCCACCCTGCGCATGGCGACGAAGGTAGGCAACCGCATCCGTTCGCGCCGGCGGTTTCCACATCCGTGGTGTCGCGGCGGCGCCGGGTCGCGTCTGAGGACGGTTTGGGCGTTTGAGGACGGTTTGAACCGTCCTCAAACGCCCAAAGCGTCCTCAGACGCGGGCGAGCGCCGGCGCGAGCGGGCGAGTGCGGGCGCGTGCTCGCCACACGCGAGCGAGCCGCCACGTCCACCGTCTTGCCGTCGGTCACACCCGCAACCTCTGGACAAACGCCGGAAGCGATCTCGATCGGCGTGCACGTGGAGTCGTCCCCCGAGGCCGACGAGGCCGACGAGGCCGACGAGGCCGACGAGGGGAGCATTGCCGTGATGGACAGTGCGACTAACAGGTTGATGCCGAGTCCCACAACTTCATCCCGTCGACCTTCAGCCCGTCGGACGTCTCGGCGAACCTGATTTCCACCGTTTGCCGTTCCGGCGTTCCTGCCACCACAGCGGACGTTCCGTTCTCGTCAACGAGGTCGGAGGCGGAACTGTCGAGGCAGGCATACGCAGTGAGACTCTCGGGCGTCGCCTGCTGCACCCGAAATCCATCGAATGAGTTGGCGCCCACCTGGTGAACACCAGCCTTCTCCAGGGCGCCGGCACTCCGTCGTTCGACGTCGAGGTAGCGTGCGGTCACGTACGGAGCGACTCGCTCGACCTGGACGCCCCCGTCTTCGGATACCGAGTCGCTCATGGCGAGGTAATCAGCGAACAGTGCCTCGGCGTCCTCCCCAGAGATGGGGAGCGCCCTCGGCGGCGAAGCTGAGATAGCAGCCTGTGGTTCTGATTGTCCTGTGTGATTGTCCTGTGCAGCCTGTAAGAAGCACGGCGACGAGCGGAACGAGCACGAATGATCGCTCCCCTTCGCATGGCGACGAAGGCAGGCAACCGCATCCGTTCGCGCCCGCGGTTTCCACATCCGCGGCGGGTGATCCGGGCGGCTACTGAGCCGTCGACTCGCCGGGGGCAGCGCCGGGAGCGGCGCCGGGAGCAGCGCCCGGATCACGCTGTTCGCCCGGAGTGCTCGCGGCGCCGGGTGCCGCGGATCCGCCAGCCGCGGGCGTCCCGAGCGCCGCGGTGAGCGCGTCGACGCGGTCGCGGAGGGCGTCGATCGCGGCGAGCAGGTCGGCCGTCGACGGGTCGTGCTCGGGCCTGAGGTGCACGAGCACCTGACCGTTCGGCTCGAGCCGCGCGTTCTTGACCGTCGAGATGTCCGTGACCCCGGCATCCTGGAGCGCGATCTTCAGGTCCGCGTGCGTGAAGCGCTGCCTGCGGAGGGCATCCGGGTCGGGTTCGCCGTCGTGCACCAGCTCGACCGCCGGTCCCGACACGAGGTTCTGCGCGCGCCGGCTGCGGAACAGCACGTACGCGAGCACCCCGTTCAGTGCGAACAGCACGACGGCACCGATGACCGCGCCGCTGACGGTGTTGTCGTCGCCGATGAGTCCGTTCTGCACGGTGTTCGAGACGAGCAGCAGCAGGATGAAGTCGAACGTCGTGAGCTGGGCCATCAGCCGTTTGCCGCTCAGCCGCAGGGCCACGAGAAGGAACACGTAGAGCAGAACGGTGCGCAGCACCTTCTCCCACACCGAGACGTCCATCGAGAACAGCGAATCCCACATGCGACCATGATCTCGTCATGAGCGCGCGAGGAGAATGCCATGGATGCTGACGCGGGCCGCCGGGTTCCGATCGAGCCGCAGAAGGTCGACGCTCCGCTCACGAGATCGTCGATCTTCCTCATCCTGTCCGTCGCGGACGGCGATGCCGCGACGGAGGCCGTACGCGACGGTCTCGGATCGGTCTCCGACCTGACGAAGAACGTCGCGTTCCGCGACCTCGGCGCCTCGCTCGCGATCACGGTCGGCATCGGGAGCCGGGTCTGGGAGCGGATCATGGGCGCGCCGGGGCCGCGGGAGCTGCATCCGTTCCGCGTCGTCGCCGGCGCCGTGCACACGGCGGTCGCGACCCCCGGCGACCTGCTGTTCCACATCCGTTCCGATCGGTACGACCTGTGCTTCGAGTTCGAACGGCAGCTGCTCGACACGCTCGGGGACTCGGTCACGGTCGCCGACGAGACCGTCGGCTTCCGCTACTTCGACACGCGCGACCTGCTCGGCTTCGTCGACGGCACCGCCAACCCGGTCGGACCCGCCGTGCCCGCCTCCACTCTCGTCGGCGACGAGGATCCGGCGTTCGCGGGGGGCAGCTACGTGGTCGCGCAGAAGTACCTCCACGACACCGCGGCCTGGGCGAGCCTGACCACGGAGCAGCAGGAGGCGATCATCGGTCGCCGCAAGGCCGACAACACCGAGCTCGACGACGCCGTGTCGGGACAGAAGTCGCACAAGACGCTCTCGACCATCGAGGACGACGAGGGCGAGCACGACATCCTGCGCGACAACATGCCGTTCGGCACGCCCGGATCCGGCGCGTTCGGCACCTACTTCATCGGCTACTCGCGACACCTCTGGGTGACCGAGCGGATGCTGGAACGCATGTTCATCGGCGACCCGCCGGGGCTGCACGACCGGCTGCTCGACTTCTCGACCCCGGTCGTCGGGTGCACGTTCTTCGCCCCGACCGCGGGGATGCTCGACGCACTCGGCGGCTGAGCCGCGCGCTCAGACGCGCAGCACCGGGTGCCCTCGTCGTCGACGCGCTCGCTGAACCCGTCGCGAGCTTTGACGAGGCGCTCGCCCGAGCGTGTTTGTTGGGGGTGGTCTCTTGCCCGAGCGCGTTTGTCGGGGGTGGTCTCTTGCCCGAGCGCGTTTGTCGGGGGTGGTCTCTTGCCCGAGCGTGTTTCCCGGGAGCTGTCTCTCACCCGAGCGAGTTACCCGAGGCCGGCCGGAATTCCGGCTCGTTTCGAGTAACTCGCTCGGGTGAGGGGCGGAGCACGGCGCGGGAGGGCGCCGAGCGCTGACCGCGGGGCTCGTCGCCCGCGAGGCGTAACGCGCGCCCGGTCAACGCGTGACGCACGTGGACGAGGCGTCACGCGCGCCCGGCGGGGCGTCACGCGCGCCCGGTCAGGCGTGACCCACATGGGCGAGGCGTCGCGCGCGCCCGGCGGGGCGTCACGCGCGCCCGGCGGGGCGTGACGCTCGCGGGCGAGGTGGTCAGCGCCGGATCGCGTAGCGGTGCAGGGCGACGCCCTCGTCGAAAGCTCGCAGTTCGACGAGGTCGAGCTGCACGGGGGAGCGCTGGCCGTCGAACAGGGGGCGTCCCGTGCCGAGCACGACCGGGTGCACGTAGAGCACGAGCTCGTCGAGCAGTCCGGCGTCGAGCAGCTGGGTGGCCAGGTCCGCACCGCCGACGCCGATGTCCCCGTCGCTCTCGGCCCGCATCCGTGCCAGTTGCTCGATCGCGTCGCCATCGGCACCGATCGCGCGGGTCGAGTGCGGGGCATCCGTGCGCTTGCGGGAGACGAGCACCTTCGGCGCGTCGGTCCAGATCGCGCCGTACTCGCGCAGCACCGGCTCGAGGGACTCGTCGTCGCGCGCGGCCGGCCAGAAGTTCTCCATGGTCTCGTAGACGCGGCGGCCCTGCACCATCGCGGTGAGCGCCCGGGCGCGCTCGTTGAAGTCCGCGTGCAGCCGATCGGTGATGCGCAGCCAGTCACCTCCGCCCTGCTCGTCGTCGTCGCGCTCGATGAACAGGTCGAGCGAGACATTCATCCAGTACACGAAGCGTGCGCTCATGTGGTTCTCCTTGGTGTTGGTCAGGACGCGGGCGCGGTGCGGATGCGCACTTCGCGCTCCATGCGCTTCTCGTGGCGTGCTCGGCCCTTGAGCGCCTCGGCCTCGCGGTCCTTCGGCGGGGCGTTCGTGACCAGGCCGTCGAGCAGCCGGCGGGTGGCGAGGGCGATCTCGTCGATCGCGCGCTCGAACGCCTCGCTGTTCGCGCGCGACGGATGAGTCGACCCGCTCACCTTGCGCACGAACTGCAGCGCAGCCTCGCGCACCTCCTCGTCGGTCGTCGCCGGTTCGAAGTTGTGAAGGCAGCGGATGTTGCGGCACATGCGGCGAGGATAGGCGCGGTCCGCCGTCGGCGCACGGCTTCTCGAGCCTCTCGCGGCCGGTGCGGCCCCGAGCGCGGGCACGGGGACGGGCGCGGGCACGACCCGAGCACGGGCACGGCCCCGACCCCGAGCACCGCCCCGAGCCCGACCCCGAGCCCGAGCCCCGAGCCCCGAGCCCCGAGCCCCGAGCCCCGAGCCCCGAGCATGGGCGCGCCCCGACCCCGACCCCGAGCACCGCCCCGAGCACCGCCCCGAGCCCGACCCCGACCCGAGCACCGGCACGGGCTCGCCCGCGGCCGAGCGCGCGAGACATTCGGCGCGGCCCGGCGTCGATCCGCGCCAGTCGATCCGCGCTAGTCGATCCGCGCTACGGGCGTCGCCGCATCCGTCACGCGCTCGCCCGATGTCCGAGGCGCCACCAGCCGAACGCGACCGCGGCCGCGGCGCCGAGGACCGCCCCGGACCGCAGCCACGGCCCGAATCCCCGCGGCACGTCGCGCGTGCCGAGGACGGCACCATGGCGCTGCCACGACAGCACCGACGCGTCCGACTGACCGGACAGCATCGAACGGGTGGACTGGAACGACCCGGCCGAGAGCGCCGACATCGCCGAGGCGAGCGAGCCGATCGAGGCGAACGACGCCGCGGAGCCGATGGACAGCACCGACCCGACCGACCCGATCGACAGGATCGACTCGGTGGAGCCGATCGACAGCAGCGAGTTGCGGGATCGCACGGACCATCGGGAGCGCATGTCGACCAGCGTGGTCCGGGTTCGACCCGGCCGCAACGGTGGACGCCGCGGAAGGGGCGCGGATGCGGGCGAGGCGGCGTCGATGCGGCGCACGTCGCCGCGGGGGCGCGCCGGGCACGGGGCCGGGTTACGCGAGGTTGCGCGACGGTCGCGATCACGGCATCCGTTTGCGATGGTGGGGCATCACCGCGATGTAGCTCAGTCGGTAGAGCGCACGACTCATAATCGTGAGGTCGGAGGTTCGAGCCCTCCCGTCGCGTCTCATCGCCGCGAGCGCGCCTAGCCTGGAGCCGTGAGCGTGCCCGCCGACTGGATCGAGCACCGCCGAGGCGACCGCGAGCTCATCGGCTGGCTGCGGCCCGAGCGCGACGGATTCGTCGCGATCGATCTGCTGGGTCGCGACCTGACGGATGCCGTCGACTGGCTGACCGGCGAGCAGGCGCTCGAGGAGCGCGGCATCGGCTACCTCGCCGAACCGTACGAGCTGTGGACCGGCGAGCGCTGGACGCGGGTGCGGATCACCGAGGTCTCGGCCGACCGCATCCGTCTCAAGGAGGAGGACTGGGGCGCGATCGACGGGCCGCGGGTCGACCACGAGATCGGGTTCCCCGCGCCCGGCGCGTTGCGCCGGTGGGCGCCGTCGTCCGGGGGAGCGGAGCGCCCGTTCGGGCCGTGACGTGCCGGGGCGTTCGACATCGACCGAAAGGTTAGGCTAACCTAACCCGGTCATGCTCACTCGTTCCGCCGGACCGCGCTCCCTCGCGTTCATCCTCTCCGCGGCGGCGGTCGTCGTGGCCGTGCTGCTCAGCCTCATGGTGGGCAGCCGGGCGCTCTCGCCGGTCGACGTCGTGCGCGCCCTCGTCGACGGCGGCAGCGGCGACGCGGTCGACATCGTGCGCGGTCTGCGGCTCGACCGCACCCTCGTCGCACTCGTCTGCGGCGCCGCGCTCGGCGCCGCGGGCGCCCTCATGCAGGCGCTCACGCGCAACCCGCTCGCCGATCCCGGCCTGCTCGGCGTCAACGCCGGGGCGGCCGCCGCGGTCGTCACGGGCTTCGCGTTCCTCGGCGTCACGAGCAGCACCGCGCAGATGTGGCTCGCGCTCGCGGGGGCGGCCGTGGCATCCGTCGCCGTCTACCTGCTCGGCTCCGGCGGCCGCGCCGCCGCGACCCCCGCGCGCCTCGCGCTCGCGGGCGCCGCGCTGACCGCCGTGCTGTACAGCTACATCAACGCGCTCGCGCTGAGCAACCAGGAGAACTTCGACCGGTTCCGGTTCTGGACGGTCGGTTCCGTCGTGAACCGCGGGCTCGACACCCTCGTCTCGGCGCTGCCGTTCCTCGTCGCCGGCGCCGTGCTCGCGCTCGTCGTCGCGCCGGGGCTCAACGCGCTCGCGCTCGGGGACGACAGCTCCCGAGCGCTCGGTCTGCGCATCGGCCGCACGCGCGCGCTCACCGCGATCGCCGTCACGCTGCTCTGCGGTGCGTCGACCGCGGTCGCGGGGCCGATCGCGTTCGTCGGACTCACCGTGCCGCACGTCGCTCGCGCGATCGTCGGGCCCGATCAGCGGCTCGTGGTGCCGCTCTCGATGCTCATCGCGTCGGCGTTCCTCGTGCTAGCGGATGTCGTGGGTCGCGTCGTCGTGCCCGGCGCGGAGATCGAGGCGGGCATCATGACCGCGATCCTCGGCGGACCGGTGTTCATCGCGATCGTGCGCCGACGCCGGCTGGTCGCCGCGTGACCGCCGTCTCCGTGCTCGCGGTCGGCGGCTGGTCCGTGCGCGTGCACCGCCGGGCCGCGCTCGTCGGCGGGGCGCTCGTCGTCGCGCTCGCCGGGGCGGTGCTCGCCTCGCTCTCGCTCGGGGCGCATCCGGTCGCCGTCTCCGACGTGCTCGCGGTGCTCGTGGGGCGCGGCTCCGCCGTGGACGAGCTCCTCGTCGGCACGCTGCGCCTGCCGCGCGTGCTCACCGCGGCCCTCGTCGGTGCGACGCTCGGACTCGCGGGGGCGCTGTTCCAGTCGGTCACGCGCAACCCGCTCGGCAGCCCGGATGTCATCGGCTTCGACGCCGGCGCGTCGACCGGCGCGCTCGTGGCGATGCTCGTGCTCCACGGCGGCGTGCTCGCGACATCCGTCGGCGCGGTCGTCGGCGGTGCGCTCACGGCCGCGATCATCTTCGGCCTGTCGTCGCGGGGCGGGGTCGCGCCGCTGCGGCTCGTGCTCGTCGGAATCGGCGGCGGCGCCATCCTGCTCGCGGTGAACTCGACGCTCATCGTGCGCGCGCAGCTCTACGACGCGCAGAGCGCATCCGTGTGGCTCGTCGGCAACCTCGCGGGGCGCGGCTGGCCCGAGGTCGCGATGCTCGCGCCGCTCGTCGCGGTCGGGCTCGTCGCGGCCGCCGTGCTCGGGCCCGCGCTCACCCTCGGCGAGTTCGCCGACGACCGGTCGGCGAGCCTCGGACTGCACCCCGGACGCGTGCGGCTCGGCACGATCGTGCTCGGCGTGCTGCTCGCGTCCGGTGCCGTCGCGGTCGCCGGGCCCATCCAGTTCATCGCGCTCGCCGCCCCCCAGGTCGCCCGGCGGCTGACCGGCGCGACCGGGCCGAACGCCGTCGTCGCGGGGCTCACCGGTGCCGTGCTGCTCGTCATCACCGACCTCGCCGCGCGCGAGGCGTTCCAGCCGCGGCAGCTGCCGGTCGGCGTGCTCACCGGTCTCGTCGGCGGTGCGTACCTTGCGTGGCTGCTCGGGCGCGAGTGGCGGAGAGGACGCGCATGATCGACACCGAAGGCACGGGCGTGGGCATCACCGGAGGCACCGGCTCGGAGCGCCTGCGCGCGGAGGGCGTCAGCCTCGGTTACGGCGACGCGCCCATCGTCGACCGGCTCGATCTCGCCGTGCCCGACGGATCGTTCACGGTCATCGTCGGCGCGAACGGCAGCGGCAAGTCGACGCTGCTGCGCGGGCTCGCGCGACTGATCGAGCCGTCCGCGGGCGAGGTGCTGCTCGACGACCGGCGCATCCACGACTACGCCTCGAAGGAGGTCGCCCGCCGGCTCGGCCTGCTGCCGCAGACGCAGACCGCACCGGATGCCATCGGTGTCGCCGACCTCGTCGCGCGCGGACGCTATCCGCACCAGAGCATCCTGCGCCAGTGGTCGCCGGCGGATGCCGCTGCCGTGGCGCGCGCCCTGGAGCTCACCGACACCGCCGATCTCGCCGATCGCGCGTTCGACGAGCTCTCGGGCGGGCAGCGGCAGCGCGTCTGGCTCGCGATGTCCCTCGCGCAGCAGACCGACATCCTGCTGCTCGATGAGCCGACCACGTTCCTCGACATCGCGCACCAGATCGACGTGCTCGACCTGTGCGCACGCCTGCGCCTCGAGAGCGGATACACGCTCGTGGCCGTGCTGCACGACCTCAACCTCGCCGCGCGCTACGCGACGCACCTCGTCGCCATGAAGGACGGCGCGATCGTCGCCCAGGGCGACCCGCTCGCGATCATCACCCCCGACCTCGTCGAGGAGGTGTTCGGCCTCGCGTGCACGGTCATCCCCGACCCGGAGTCCGGCACCCCGCTCGTCGTTCCGCGGCGCTCGCCGCACCACGGCATCCGCCCGAGAGAAGGAGACACCCCACAGTGAACCGTCGAACCACCCGCATCGCGGGCCTCACCCTCGCCTTCGCGGCAGCCGTCGCGCTGACCGCGTGCAGCAGCGGCGCGACCGACGGGGCGGATCCGGGCGCGACGTCGCCCGCGCCCGCCGGGGGCTTCTCGTACACCGACGCGCGCGGCCAGACGGTCACGCTCGACAGCGTGCCCACGACGGTCGTCGCGCAGGCGACCGTCGCCGCCGCGCTCTACGACGCGGGGTACACCGTCGCGGGTGCCTACGGGGAGCTCGCGAAGGGCGCCGACGGGAAGTACAGCTACCAGGTGGGCGACCTGCCCGTCGACGACCTCAAGGTCATCGGCAGCACCTACGGCGAGTTCGACATCGAGGACTTCGCGCTGCTCGATCCGCAGCTCATCGTCGACTACACCTTCGACGACAAGACGCTCTGGTACGTGCCGGCCGAGCAGGCGGACCAGATCTACGCGATCGCGCCCGGCATCGGCATCAACGGCTCGCCCGCGAACACGGATGACGCGATCCAGACGTTCGTCGACCTCGCCGGAAAGCTCGGCGCCGACACGAAGAGCGCCGCGCTCGCCGCCGACAAGAAGGCGTACGACGACGCGCTCGCGTCGGTCAAGAAGGTCGCGTCGACATCCCACCTGAAGGTCGTCGTGGTGTCGCCCGCGACCGACAGCCTGTACGTCGCGGACCCGTCGAAGCTGCCCGAGTTCGCGACGCTCACGGCCCAGGGGCTCGACGTGCTCCCGCCGGTCGACCCCGACGGCCAGGTGTTCAAGCAGGTGAGCTGGGAGCACGCCTCCGACTATGCGGATGCCGACGTCATCCTCGTCGACGCTCGCAACTACGACTCCGTCGCCGATGCCCTGAAGGGCGTGCCGACCTGGGCGAACCTGCCCGCGGTGAAGGCCGGCCAGGTCTACAACTGGTACGCCTCGGCGCCGTACTCCTACAAGCAGTACGCGTCGATCTACCAGGAGCTCGCGGACGAGCTCGCGGCGGCGAAGACTCTCTAGCCGCCACCCCTCTTTCCCGTGTGAGGACGTTCTGCGCGTGTGAGGACGGCCCGGGCCGTCCTCACACGCGCAGAACGTCCTCACACGGGAAAGAGGGGAGCCGCGGCGGGTCAGGCGCGCATCGCGACGCCCTCGCGCCAGTAGCCCATGAACGCGACCTGACCCCGGTCGACGCCGAGGTCGCGCACGAGGTGTCGGCGGATGGCCGTGACCACGCCGCTCTCGCCCGCGATCCAGGCGTAGAGCCCGGGGATGCCGGGGGAGGCCGCCGGGAGCTGCCCGTCCGCTGCGGGATGCGTCGGCGTCTCCCAGATCTCCTCGTCGGTGATCTCCTCGTCGGCCGCCGCAGCATCCTCGCGGTCCGTCGCGTCGGTGTCGGCCATCGTGCCGACGACGGCTGTGCCCTGCGCGACGCTGGTCCCGCCCCGCGCGGCGTCGCGCGTAGCTGTGCCCCGCGCGACGCTGGTCCCGCCCCGCGCGGCGTCGCGCGTAGCGGTCCGCGCGGCGAGCTCGAGGGCGAAGCGAGCGTCGTCCGCCCGGCCGCCGAGGTGCTCGACGACCCGGGGGAGCAGCCGGGAGCCGACCGCGGCGCCGTCGCGCGGCAGCCAGTGCAGCGCGATCCCCGCCGGGGCGACGAGCTCGTCGATGTCCGCCGACTCGGGCACCTCGAGGAACGCCGCGCCGGACGCGTCGTCCGGCAGATCGGCGAGGATGCGCGCCATCGCGGGCACGGCGGTCTCGTCTCCCGCGAGCACGATGTGGTCCGCATCGCCGGGCGCGAACTCGATGCCGCCGCCTTCCGTGCTGCTGCGGCGCGGCCCGACGACGAGGAGGGCGTCGCCCCGCCCGGCCGCCGCGGCCCACGTCGAGGCCGGCCCGGTCGCGCCCGGCACGAGGTGCAGCACGAAGTCGACGACGAGCCGGCGCTCGTCACCCTCGCCGACGAGGTCGCGGATGGAGTAGGTGCGCATCGATCCGCGCGACTCCTCGGGCAGGGTTCTCCAGGCATCCCACCACGCGTCGGCGCCGACGATCGCCGGAAGCACACCCGACTCGGGCGGGAAGATGAGTTTGATCCGCTGGTCCCACGCCGCACCGACGGTGCCGAAGTCGGCGAGCTCGTCGCCGCGGAACGTCACCCGCACGAAGCTCGGCGAGACGCGGAGCACGTCGGTGACGGAGACGGTGGTGACGATGAACGGAGAGGGCACCCCGCCACGATACCCGAAAGTTAGGTAACCCTAACCTCAGCGAGGAGGATCGTCAGGATCAGCCGGTGTTCTGCAGGCCGGCGGCGACCCCGCTCACCGACAGCAGCAGCAGGCGGTGCAGCTCAGCGGCATCCGCTGCGTCCGGCGCGGGCTGCGCGCGCAGGTGCCGCAGCGCGCGCAGCTGCAGCAGCGAGAGCGCGTCGACGTAGGGGCTGCGCAGCTTGACGGCCCGCTGCAGCACCGGACGGTTGGCGAGCAGCTCGCCGCCGCCGACGATGCGGATCACCCACGAGCGCGTGAGCTCCATCTCCTCCAGGACGAGCGCCGCGAGGTCGTCGCGATCGCCGAGCGCGAGGTAGTGGCGCGCGATGCGGCCGTCGCTCTTCGCGAGCCCCATCGCCACGTTGTCGATCATCGTGCGGAACAGCGGCCACTCGCGGTATGCGACCGACAGGCGCTCGAGGTCGCCGACGGCCTCGAGCGCGGTGCCGAGGCCGAACCAGCCCGCGAGGTTGATGCGCGCCTGCGTCCAGGCGAAGACCCACGGGATCGCGCGCAGGTCTTCGAGCGACTCGACGGAGAGCCCGCGCCGCGCCGGTCTCGAGCCGAGGGCGAGCGAGCCGAGCTCCTCCATCGGTGTCACGGTCGCGAACCACGGGGCGAAGCCGGGCGCCTTCACGAGCTCGAAGAAGCGGGTGCGGGATGCGGCATCCATCGTCGCGGCGACGTCCGCGTACCGCGCCGCGGCGTCCTCGTTGCGCGCCTCGATCGACGGCGCCGACTGCAGCAGCACGGCGGCCGCGACCTGGTCGATGTGCCGCATCGCGATGTGCTGGTCGCCGTAGCGGGCGAAGATGACCTCGCCCTGCTCGGTGAGCTTGAAGCGGCCGTCGACCGAGTGCGGCGGCTGGGCGAGGATCGCCGAGTTCGCAGGACCGCCGCCGCGGCCGAGCGCGCCGCCGCGCCCGTGGAACAGCGTGAGCGTGATGTCGCTGTCGTCCGCCCACGTCGCGATGCGCTGCTGCGCCTCGTAGAGCGCGAGGGTCGCGGCCACCGGGCCGACGTCCTTCGACGAGTCCGAGTAGCCGAGCATGACCTCGAGCCGGCGGCCGGTCTCGTCGAGACGCGACGCGAACTCGGGGTGCTCGACGATCTCCGCGAGGATGCCGGGCGCCGCCTGCAGGTCGGCGAACGTCTCGAACAGCGGCACGACGTCGAGCACGGGCGGCGTGCCGGTCGGACCGACGGCCGCGCGCGCGAGCCGGTGCACGTTCGCGAGGTCCTCGGCGGACTGCGTGAACGAGACGATGTACCGGCCGGCGGCCCGCAGTCCGTAGCGACGCTGCACCTGCGCGATCGTGCGGACGACCTCGAGCACCTCCTCGGCCAGCTCGCTGAGCGGCTCGCCCGACTCGATCTCCGCGAGCACCCGGCGGTGCACGGCGGAGTGCTGGCGCACCTCGAGCTCGGCGAGGTGGAACCCGAACGTCTCGACCTGCCAGACCAGGTGCTGCAGGTGTCCGTACGCCTGCCGCGCGGCACCGGCCGCGACGAGCGAGTGCTGCACGATCCGCAGCTCCTCGAGCAGCTGCTCGGGCGCGGTGTAGGCGAGGTCGGCGTTGCGCGTGCGGGTCGCGGCGACGCGGCGCGCGATGAGCAGCAGGATGCGGCGGTGCGGCTCGTCGGGGGAGCGCTTGGCGATCTCGGCTGCGGCCTCCTCGTCGGCGGCCCGCAGGCGCTGCCAGAGGGCGACGAGCGCGTCGGACGGCGGCGTGGTCGTCGCGTCAAGGGTCAGCCCGCGTCCGACCCGCGCGGCGGTGCGCTCGAGGCCGAGCAGCACGTGCTCGCTCGCGATGCCCGCGGCCTTCTTGGTGACGGATGCGGTGACGAACGGGTTGCCGTCGCGGTCGCCGCCGACCCAGGTGCCGAGTCGGACGAACGGCGGCACGACCGGGGGCACGGCGCCCGACGCCCCGCCCTGCAGCGCGTCGTCGATGCGCCGGTAGATGTCGGGGATCGACGTGTAGAGCGTCTCGTCGAAGACGGCCATGATGGCGCGCACCTCGTCGGTGGGCGTCGGCTTCTCGGGGCGCAGCGGCGCGGTGCGCCACAGCGTGTCGACCTCCTCGAGCATGCTGCGCTCGACGCGCGCGCGGTCGACCCCGCCCGCGGAGCCGTCGAGCTCGTCGAGCAGGTCGGAGAGCCGACGGATGCTGTCGGACACCGCGCGCCGGCGCGCCTCGGTGGGGTGCGCTGTGAAGACCGGGTGGAAGCGGAGCGCGGCGAGCCGCTCGTGCGCGGCTTCCTCGCCGATCTCGGCGGTGAGCTGCGCGAACGCCTCGCCGACGGAGTCGGTGGGGTCCTGGCGCGGGGGCCGGCCGTCGCGCTCGCGCAGCACGCGCACGCGGTGGTGCTCCTCGGCGAGGTTCGTGAGGTGGAAGTACGCGGTGAACGCGCGGGCGACCTCGTCCGCGCGGTCGATCGTGAACGAGTCGGCGATCTCCGCGGCGCGCGCGAACGCCTCTGGGGTCTCATCCGTGTACGCCTGGATGGTCGCGAGGCGGAGCCGCTCGACGTCGTCGAGGAGCTCGGGGGATCCGCTCTCGGCGAGCACGGTGCCGAGCAGCTGGCCGAGCAGCCGAACGTCCGAGCGGATCTGCTCGGGGATCTCCTGGCCCGCCTCGAACCGTCCGACGATGTCGATGGCCTCGGTCCGCGTGAAGTCCTGCATGGGGACAACGCTACGGTGCCGATGTTTCCGTTTCGTACCAGCGAGCGGTCGGCGGGCGGTCAGGGAGCGTGCAGCGATGGGGCGCCCCGCTGGCGGGACGCCCCATCGACATGCGGATCAGAGAACGCGGATGTTCTCGGCCTGCGGGCCCTTCTGACCCTGGCCGACCTCGAACTCGACCTTCTGGTTCTCCTCGAGGCTGCGGTATCCGGTGCCGGTGATGGCGCGGAAGTGCGCGAAAAGGTCGGCGCTCCCGTCATCGGGGGCGATGAATCCGTAGCCCTTCTCGGCGTTGAACCACTTGACGGTGCCTGTGGGCATTGTTTTTCCTACTCACTATTCGCGGGCCGTGTCGGCCCCTCGCTGCGGTCGGCGATCGCCGACGCGCTCGCCGTCGCAAGGTGCGACGGACGCTGGTCTCCACGCGCGCGTGCCCCTATGCCGGGTCGCGCGCTCGCGCCCGGTTCGAGGTCGACGGGTGAGGCGGTGGAGAAGATGGATTGAGCCGATCGGTAGAGGTGATGCTCGTGTTCGAATACACAGTGACGCCAAGGGCGGAGCGCCGATCGCTGGGACGACAGTAGCGCGGAAACATCGGATATGCACCGCATGACGCCATATTTCTCGGGAATCCGGGTCGAGAAGCGGCCGGGCCGCCCCGATCGCGATGGGCGCGGCGCCCCGCCGGTAGCCTGGGGACCATGCCCGTCGACGATCCCGCCGCATCCGCGGTCCCCGAGGCTCCCGAGGTCCCGGAGGCATCCGCGGCCGCTGAGGCTCTCGAAGGGCGCCCGCAGGTGCGCCCCGCGACGGAGGGGTGGTCGCAGAAGCTCGGGTCCGACGGACGCCCGCTGCTGCAGTTCGCGAGCCCGAAGCGCGGCAAGCCGCCCGTGCACTTCGCCGACCTCACCCCCGAGCAGCGTGTTGAGCGCGTGAAGGAGCTGGGCCTCCCGGGCTTCCGCGCGAAGCAGCTCGCGACGCACTACTTCGGCCGCTACACGTCCGACCCGGCCGAGATGACCGACCTTCCCGCGACCGGCCGCGAGGAGCTCGTCCGCGGACTGCTCCCCGAGCTCATGACCGAGGTCCGTCGCCTGACGACGGACAAGGGCGACACGATCAAGTTCCTCTGGAAGCTGAACGACGGCGCCCTCGTCGAGTCGGTGCTCATGCGCTACCCGGGCCGCATCACGCTGTGCGTCTCGAGCCAGGCCGGATGCGGCATGAACTGCCCGTTCTGCGCCACCGGCCAGGCGGGGCTCACCCGCAACATGTCGGCCGCGGAGATCGTGGAGCAGGTCGTGCGGGCGAACCGGGTCGTGCGCGAGGGCGGCCTCGGGCCCGCGCACCACGACGACGAGCGTGTCACGAACATCGTCTTCATGGGCATGGGGGAGCCGCTCGCGAACTACGCGCGCCTCATGTCGGCGGTGCGCACGATGGTCGCGCCGCAGCCCGAGGGCCTCGGGATGAGCGCCCGGCACATCACCGTCTCGACGGTCGGACTCGTGCCGGCGATCGGCAGGCTCGCCGCGGAGCGCATTCCGGTGACGTTCGCGCTCAGCCTGCACGCGCCCGACGACGAGCTGCGCGACGAGCTCATCCCGGTCAACTCGCGCTGGAAGGTCGACGAGGCGCTGGACGCCGCCCGCGCGTACTTCGACGCGACCGGCCGGCGCGTCTCGATCGAGTACGCCCTCATCAAGGACATGAACGACCACGGCTGGCGCGCCCAGCTGCTCGCCGACAAGCTCAACGCCCGCGGCACGGGCTGGGTGCACGTCAACCCCATCCCGCTGAACCCGACGCCCGGCTCGATCTGGACCGCGTCGGAGGTGCCCGTGCAGCACGAGTTCGTGCGCATCCTCGAGGCCGCGGGCGTGCCGACGACGATCCGCGACACCCGCGGCAAGGAGATCGACGGCGCGTGCGGCCAGCTCGCCGCCGCCGACGAGACGGAGCACGGCGCCGTCGCGGAGGTGCTCGTGTGAGCCCGAGCCTCCACATCACGGGCGAGACGGATGCCGACCGCCTGCTCTCCGACGAGCCGCTCGCCCTGCTGCTCGGCATGCTGCTCGATCAGCAGGTCGCGATGGAGACGGCGTTCGCCGGCCCGCTCAAGGTCAGCGAGCGCCTCGCCGCCGCGGGCATCGGGGCGTTCACGGCGCGCGTGATCGCGGACGCCGACCCCGACGCGCTCCGGGCGCTCTTCGCCGAGTCGCCCGCCGTGCACCGCTTCCCGGGGTCGATGGCCGACCGTGCGCAGGCGCTCGCGCGTGCGCTCGTCGACGACTGGGACGGCGACGCCCGGGCGCTCTGGACGCGGGACGCGCCCACCGGCGCCGAGGTGCTCAAGCGGCTCAAGGCGCTCCCGGGCTTCGGCGACCAGAAGGCGCGCATCTTCCTGGCGCTCCTCGGCAAGCAGTACGGCCTCACCGCATCCGGCTGGCGCGAGGCCGCTGGAGCGTATGGCGAGGAGGGCTCGTTCCGTTCGGTCGCCGACATCACGAGCACGGAGTCGCTCGCCCGGGTGCGCGAGCACAAGCGCGCCGCCAAGGCCGCCGCGAAGGGCTGACGATGATGCATGGACGCCGGATGCTGCGCTCGACCGGGTCGATCCTGTCGATCGCGTCGCGCGACTCCGTGCTCTCGATCGGATCGCGCGGTTCGGTGCTGTCGATCGCATCCGTCGGCTCGGTGCTGTCGGTCGGTTCGATCGGTTCCGCGGTCGCGGTGGCGTCGATCGGGTCCTTCGTCGCGGTCGCGAGCATCGGCTCCGCGGTCGCGATCCTCGGCGTGCTGTCGTGGCGATCGCGCCGCGCGGTGCTCGCCGGGAACGCCGCACGATAGCGCCCGATCGCGCCCGGTCGGCGGCGTGTCGGGGGAGCGGGTAGAATAGGGTGCCCTCTCTCGCCAGGAGCGGGCAGGAGGAGAGCGCCCAGTGAACATCCGCGTCGGAGAGACCGTCGTCTACCCCCATCACGGAGCGGTGACCATCACCGCGGTGAAGGACAAGGTCATCAAGGGCGAGAAGAAGTCCTACGTGACGATGCGGGTGCACACGAGCGAGCTCGAGATCCAGCTGCCGGCCGACAACTTCGACCTCGTGGGCGTGCGCGCGGTCATCGACGACGAGGGCGTCCAGCGGGTCTACTCGGTGCTGCAGGAGGACGTCGTCGAGGAGCCGTCGAACTGGTCGCGCCGGTTCAAGGCCAACCAGGAGAAGATGGCGAGCGGCAACGTGCTGCGCGTGAGCGAGGTCGTGCGCGACCTGTGGCGCCGCGAGGGTGCGAGCGGCCTGTCGGCCGGCGAGAAGCGGATGCTGCAGAAGGCCCGCCAGATCCTCATCTCGGAGCTCGCGCTCGCGCTCTCGCTGAGCGACGACGACGCGTCGGTCGAGCTCGACCGCGTGCTCGCGGACGACGCCGCCTGACCGGGCGACGCCGCGCGCGCTGAATACCCCCCCGTGTGAGGACGATCTGCGCGCCTGAGGATCGTTTGCGGCGTCCTCACGCGCGCAGATCGTCCTCACACGTGCGGATGTGTAACTGGACTGCGCGGTCCAGTTAGGCTGGCGCCATGGCACTCACCGCCAAGGGGCTGCGCACCCGCCAACGCATCATCGAGGGCACCGCCGCGCACCTGCGCGGAGAGGCGGGCCTCGACGTCACGCTCGACGACGTGCGCGCCACCACCCGCACGAGCAAGGGCCAGATCTTCCACTACTTCCCGGGAGGGAAGGACGAGCTGTTCCTCGAAGTGGCCAGGCTCGAGGCCGGTCGCGTGATCGAGGAGCAGCGGCCCCATCTCGATGCGCTCGACAGCTGGGAGTCGTGGCAGCAATGGCGGGATGCCGTCGTCGCGCGCTACCGGGCTGAGGGTGCTGCATGCGCCATGACCGCGCTCACCCGGCAGGTGAACGCGAATTCCGGTGCGACCGCGATCGCGCGGACCCTGCTCGAAAACTGGCAAGGGTATTTGCGCCGGGGAATCGAGAAGATGCAGGCGAACGGCCTGATCGGCCGGCAGCTCGACGCCGAAGCGACATCCGCTGCGCTGCTCGCGAGCATCCAGGGCGGCGTCGTGATCCTGCAGACGACTGGTCTGACCTATCACCTCGAAACCGCCCTGGATGCCGCGATCGCCCAGATGCGCGCGAACGCGCCCGCTCTGTCAGCGCGTGAGTAGCGTCGACGCCTGCTGAGGGTCGGTACTGAGCTGCCTCACGCCCAATTCCGGACGGGGTCGCGATAGCCGTGAGGCTTGTCGGCGACCTTCGTGCCGACGCTGATGATGCTCGATTGGTATTCGGGCGTGAACATCACGTACGGCTTGCCAAACTGGGGCGCGCCCGCCGCGTCGAGCCGCGCACGCAGCCCGCCGGGGATCTCGAACTCGAGGGCCGCGAGTGAGGACCGGAGCTGCTCCGCACTGCTGGCGCCGACGATCGCCGAGGCGACTCCTGGCTGGGTGGCGACCCAGTTGACCGCTACCTGCGCCATGCTCACGCCGAGCTCGTCGGCGACGAGCTCGAGCGCGGCGAGCGTCTGCCAGTCGGCATCCGAGCGCTCCATACCGGCCCCACCGGTGCCCGCAAGGCGGCCCTCGCCCTCGAACCCGCGCTCCGAGGCGCGGTACTTCCCGGTCAGGAATCCGCCCGCCAATGGGCTCCAGGCCGTGATGCCGAGACCGAGCTCCTGGCCCGCCGGTACGTGTTCGGCCTCGATTGCGCGGTCGACGAGCGAGTACGGCAGCTGCAGGGTGATCATCGGTGCGAACCCGTGCGCATCCGCCAGGGTCTGCGCCCGCGCGGCGTACCAGGCCGGCACGTCCGACAGGCCGGCATAGCGGATCTTGCCTGCGGTGACGAGGTCGTCGAGGGTGCGCAGCACCTCGTCGACCGGCGTGATCCGGTCCCAGGTGTGCAGCAGGTAGAGGTCGAGATAGTCGGTGCCGAGCCGGCGCAGCGACGCCTCGACGGCACGAATCATGTGCTTGCGGCCGTTGCCGCCCGCATTCGGGTCGCCGGGGTCCACGCTGTTCGTGAACTTGCTCGTGATCACGAGCCGATCGCGCGCACCGGTCTCGGCGATCAGCCTGCCGAGGATCTGCTCGCTCTCGCCCGCGGTGTAGAAGTCGGCGGTGTCGATGAGGTTGCCGCCGCCCTCGATGTAGGTGCGGAGGATCGGCCGCGACTCCTCGAGCGACCTGCCGTACGCGGCGTGGAACCCGCGGGTGCCGAAGTTCATCGTGCCGAGGGCGAGTCGGCTGACGCGCAGCCCCGAGCGGCCGAGCAGGTAGTACTGGTCGAGTGACATGGAGCTCCTTCTGATCCGATGCTGGGTTGTCACGGTAGGCATCGCATTCTGGACTCTCAAGTCCATAACGCGGTCGCGGTGCATCGCGAGCCCCGGCTGTCTCCGTGTGAGGACGGTCTGCGCGCGTGAGGACGGTTCGGGGCGTCCTCACGCGCGCAGAACGTCCTCACACGGGTTCGGTGAGGGACGACCGATCGGGGGCAGAACCCGACCGGATGGAGGATGTGCCGGCCGCGCGGCCCGTCGACGCTGGACGCATGACCAACACCCTCATCCCCGCCCCGTCTTCCGCCGACGAGCGCCGCGCGCGATTCCGGCCGCCCCTGGTGCTGCTCGCCGGATTCCTCGTCGTCAGCCTCGCCATGGAGGCGGTGATCATCGCCCAGAGCGCGCTCGGCGCATCCGTCGACAGCGCCATCTGGATCCGCTGCTCGCTCGTGCTGGTCAGCTCGATCGTGCTGCTGCTGCTCGCGATGAGGGCGGCCGGGGGCTCGCGCTCCGCCTGGACCCGCATCCGGATCGTCAGCGTCGTCGTCGTGGTCGCGATCATCGTGATCGTCTCGATCCCCGGCTTCCTGCCGGACTGGATACGAGTCGAGCAGGGGGTCTGCGGGGCTCTCGTGCTGCCGGCCGCCATCCTGCTCAATCTGCCGCGCACCCGGGCGCTCTTCCCGAAGTCCGGATCGGCCTCCTCCGATCGCGCGACCCGCGGGTAGGGTCTACGACGTGGTCGATCCGCGGTGGCGCAGGGTGCTGGCGGTGGTGCCGTACCTGGTCGTCGGCATACTGGCGGCGTTCGGCGTCGGTTTCGAGTGGGGCCAGTGGACGCGACTGGTGCCCGAACTGGTGCTGTGCGCGGTGTTCGCGGCGTGGGTCCTCGTCTTCCGCACCCTGCGCCGGCCGTGGGCGGACCGGCCCGGCGCGATCGCGGTATTCATGACCGGGCTGATCGGCCTCAACCTCGCTCTGGTGCTGCTGGACGGCTGGTTCGGGTTCCTGGCGATCGCGACGTTCACGTTCGCCTACTCGGTCGTTCCCTGGCCGGCGGAGCTCTTCGCGGTCGGGGCGACCGCCGCGGTCGCCGGTCTGGCGCAGGGCTCCGGCTTCTCTCGCGACGCACGCGGCATCGTCGCCGTGGCGTTCGTCGTTCTGCTCAACGTCGCGATCATGGCCGGGATGTCGTGGGGGCTCCGCCTGGCGGAGCGGGTGACCCAGCGTGAGGGCGCCGAGGCCGAGCGCACCCGTCTGGCCGGCGACATCCATGACACGCTGGCCCAGAACTTCGCCGGGATCGTGACCCAGTTGCAGGCCGCGGATGAGGCAGCGGATGAGGCGGGCCGGCAACGGCACACCGCCTCGGCCCTGGACCTCGCCCGCGACGGGCTCGCCGAGGCGCGCCGGTCGGTGCAGGCGTTGCGCCCGCCCGCTCTCGAGGGGGCCAGGCTTCCCGAGGCGATCGACAACGTGGCGCGACGCTGGTCGGCGCGCACCGGCGTCCCGGTCGAGGTCAGCACCACGGGTTCCGAGCGGGCGCTCGAGACCGAGGCCGACGTCGCGCTGCTGCGGACCGCCCAGGAGGCACTCACCAACGTCGAGCGCCACGCGGCTGCCGAGCGGGTGCGGCTCACACTGTGCTACGAGCCACGCGGGGCTCGGCTGGAGGTCCGCGACGACGGGAAGGGCTTCGACGCCGCGCCCGTTCCGGGCGGCGCGGACGGTGACGGCTACGGTCTGATCGCCATGCGCGAGCGACTGGAGTCGCTCGCGGGGCGGCTCGTCATCGAGTCCCGACCGGGCCACGGCACCGCGATCCTGGCCGAGGTGCCGGGATGACCGCGCTCCGCCTGCTCGTGGTCGACGACCACCCGGTCGTGCGCGACGGGATCGTGGGCATGCTCGCCTCGGATCCGGAGCTCGAGGTCGTCGGCCAGGCGGCTGACGGTGCCGAGGCGATCCGGCTGGCGCGCGCACTTGAGCCCGACGTGGTGCTGATGGACCTGCGGATGCCGGGCACGGATGGGCTGGCCGCCATCCGCGAACTGGCGAGGCTGGGCATCGCGAGCCGGGTGCTCGTGCTGACCACCTACGACGCGGACGCCGATGTGCTGCCCGCGATCGAGGCCGGCGCCACCGGGTATCTGCTCAAGGACGCCTCGCGCGAAGAGCTGGTGCGCGCCGTGCGTGTCGCGGCGGCGGGGCATGCCGTGCTCGCCCCCTCGATCGCGACGCGCCTCGTCGACCGGGTGCGCGCGCCGGAGTCGGCGACGCTGACCCCCCGTGAGCTGCAGGTGCTCGCTCTGGTGGCCGACGGGGCCACCAACCGGCAGGTGGGCGCGGCGCTGCACCTGGGTGAGACCACCGTGAAGACGCACCTGCTCGCCGCCTACGGGAAGCTCGGGGTCGCCGACCGGGCGGCGGCCGTCGCGGAGGGATTCCGCCGGGGGCTGCTCGGTCAGGGCCGCGGGTAGCCGCGTCGTCGACGGCGGCGAAGTCGCCCGACCGTGTGTGAGGTGGCCCGACCGTGTGTGAGGTGGCCCGACCGTGTGTGAGGTGGCCCGACCGTGTGTGAGGTGGCCCGACCGTGTGTGAGGACGATCTGCGCGCGTGAGGACGGTCTGGGGCGTCCTCACACGCGCAGATCGTCCTCACACGTGGTTGGAGGGGCCGGGCGGGGGGCCCAGCAGCACCGGGAGGTGCGTAGGGTGAGCGCGTGGCGAGCGAAGCGACGACGATCACCGCGGGGGCGCACGAGGTGCGCATCTCGAGCCCGAGCCGCGTGCTGTGGCCCGAGGTCGGCATCACGAAGCTCGAGCTCGCCGAGTACCTCATCGCGGTCGGCGACGCGTTCATCGCCGCGAACGGCGACCGGCCGGTGTCGCTGCAACGCTTCCCCGAGAGCGTCGACGGCGAGTGGTTCTTCTCGAAGAACCCGCCCCGCGGCGCGCCGGACTACGTCGACTCCGTGACGGTGACCTACCCGAGCGCGCGATCGCATCCGCAGGTCGTGTTCCGCGACATCGGGGCCGTCGTCTGGGCCGCGCAGATGAACACGGTGGTGTTCCACCCATGGGCGTCGCGCGCGGAGGACTCCGACCGCCCCGATCAGCTGCGCATCGACCTCGACCCGCAGCCGGGCACGGGATTCGCCGACACCGTCGCCCCCGCGCACGAGCTGCGCGGCATCCTCGCCGAGGTCGGGCTGACCGCCTTCCTCAAGACGAGCGGCAACCGCGGCCTGCACGTGTTCGCGCCGATCGAGCCGGCGCACGAGTTCCTCGACGTGCGGCACGCCGTCATCGCGGCCGCCCGCGAGCTGGAGCGACGGATGCCGGACCGCGTCACGACCGCGTGGTGGAAGGAGGAGCGCGGCGAGCGCCTCTTCGTCGACTTCAACCAGGCGAATCGCGACCGCACGATGGCCGGTGCCTACTCGCCGCGGGCGCTGCCGCACGCATCCGTTGCGACGCCGATCGGCTGGGACGAACTCGACGACGTCGACCCGCGCGCGTTCACGATCCGCACGGTGCCCGACCGTCTCGCGTCGATCGGCGACCCGTGGGCGAGCATGCACGAGAAGCCCGGCAGCGTCGAAGGTCTGCTCGCGTGGTGGCAGCGCGACCTCGACGCGGGACTCGGCGAGCTGCCGTTCCCGCCCGACTTCCCGAAGATGCCCGGGGAGCCCCCGCGTGTGCAGCCGAGCAAGAAGGTCGCCGGCAACTGGGACGAGAACGGCGACCGCCGCGACGGATGACGCCATCCCGGTGGTCGAGGAGCGAACGGAGACCGCCGCGGCTCGTTCGGCGGACGGATGGACGGATGGGCGGGCGGGTGGACGGATGGTCTCGAGACGCGTCCTCGCTGCGCTCGGGCGCTCCTCGACCAGCGGGCGGGGTGTTCGGGCGCTCCTCGACCAGCGGGGGACCTCGACCAGCGGGGGTCCTCGACCAGGGGGCGGGGGGCTCCACTCGCCGGCACTCAACCGGCCAGGACGGCGCCCAGGTCGTAGGCCACCGGCACCTCGAGCTGCTCGAACGTGCACGAGCGCGCCTCGCGGTCGTCGCGCCAGCGCTCGACCTGCACGGTGTGCCGGAAGCGCGCGCCCTCCATGTGGTCGTAGCGCACCTCGACGACGCGTTCGGGCCGGAGCCGCACGAACGAGACGTCCTTGCCCGAGGAGAACCGGCTGCGCTCGCCCTCCCCGCGCACGATCGCGCCCGACGCGTCGCGCTCCACGTACGGCTCGAGCTCGTCGACGAGCCGACGGCGCTCCGCGGTCGTGAACGCGCTCGCCCCGCCGACGCCGCGTAGCACACCGGCATCGTCGTAGAGGCCGAGCAGCAGCGAGCCGACCCCCGATCCGCTCGTGTGCACCCGGTAGCCGAGCACGACGACCTCGGCCGTGCGGTGGTGCTTGACCTTGAACATGGCGCGCTTGCCCGGCGCGTACGGCGCATCGAGCGGCTTCGCGATCACGCCGTCGAGGCCGGCGCCCTCGAACTCGGCGAGCCAGCGGCGGGCGAGGCCGGCATCCGTCGTCGTCGCGGTGAGGTGGATCGGCGCGGGCACGTCCGCGAGCAGGCGCTCGAGCCGCTCCCGGCGCTCGGCGAACGGCCGATCGAGCAGCGCCTCGTCGCCGATCGCGAGCAGGTCGAACGCCACGAACTCCGCGGGCGCCCGCTCGGAGAGCTGACGGATGCGGGACGCCGCCGGGTGGATGCGCTGGCTCAGCGCGTCCCAGTCCAGGCGCTCGGCGCCGGGCTCGCCCGTGCGCACCACGATCTCGCCGTCGAGCACGCAGCGCGCCTCGATCAGCCGGCCGAAGGCGGACACGAGCTCGGGGAAATAGCGGGTGAGCGGCTTCGCGCCACGGCTGCCGATCTCGACGTCGTCGCCGTCCACGGCGACGATCCCGCGGAAGCCGTCCCACTTGGGCTCGTACGACATCCGCTCGCCCGTCGGCAGCTCGGCGACGGCCTTCGCGAGCATCGGAGCGAGCATCGGAGCGAGCGTCGGAGCGAGCATCGGGTCGACGCCCGCCGCCTCCGCGACGGCATCCTCGCCGACGGTGCTCACGATGCGCGCACGCCACGGGCGAGGATCGCGTCGACCCCCCGTAGCGGGATCGCGAGCCAGGTCGGGCGATTGCGCGCCTCGTAGATCGCCTCGTACACGGCCTTGTCGAGCTCGAGCGCCTCGAGGAGCGCGCGGCCCGCCTCCGGGTCGGACCGGGACGCCGACGCGTAGCCGTCGAGGAACGCCGCGCGACTCACGATCGCCCAGCGCTCGCCGCCGCCTCGCGCAGCGGCTCCGGCCGCGTAGTCGAACGACCGCAGCATGCCCGCGACGTCGCGCACCGCCAGGTCGGGGCGGCCGCGCTCGCTCATCGGACGCAGCGGCTCGCCCTCGAAGTCGACGAGCACCCAGCCGCGCCCGGGAACGCGCAGCACCTGTCCGAGGTGGAGGTCGCCGTGCACGCGCTGCAGCGGCGGCAGCTCGGCGCCGGCCGCGCGGCCGTAGACCGCGTTGATCCGCTCGCGCGCGACGGCGATCGCGGCCACCTCGTCGCACGCGATCGCGAGTCGGCGCGCCCAGGCATCCGTCATCGCGGCGACGTCGGCGGCCCCCGCGGAACGCGTCGGCATCACGCGCGCGAGCGTCGCGTGCACGGATGCCGTGGCGACCCCGAGCGCGTGCGCCTGCTCGACGAACGGGGCGTCGTCGGTCGCGGCGCGCAGCGCGATGGACCAGCCGTCCTCGACGCCGGCGAGGAACTCCTGGGCGAAGGCGAGCGTGCCGCGCGCGCGGCCCTCGGCGCGGCCGACGTCCGGCCAGTCGTGGGCGACCTCGCCGAGGAACCGCGGCACGAACGGGCTGCCGGCCGCGGACAGCGCGGACTGCAGCGTGACGTCGGGGTTCTCGCCGTGGTGCAGCGTGCGGAACACCTTCGCGATGATCGTCGACGCGCCGTTCTCGGCGTAGACGATCGACGTGTTCGACTGCTCGCCGCGCATGATCGCGCTGCCGGTCACCCGGGTCGTGTCGACGCCCATCGAGCGCAGCAGACCGAGTGCGTACGACGGATGCCGCGGCCCGTCGAGCAGCACGCGCCCGTCGATCGCGCCCGCGACGGCGTCCTCGAGCCCGGGCTCGATCGACGGTGCGGACACGAGGGGCACCTGGTAGAGCACGGGGCTCGCGCCGGCATCGTCCATGACGAGGTAGGTCGTGACGCCGCGCTCGTCGCCGCGGATCGCGTCGAGCACGCGCAGTCGCGGCGTGTGACCCTTGCCGGCGAACCAGCGCTGCAGCGGCATCCAGTCCGCGAGCACCGCCTCCAGCGTCATGAGACGGGTCTACTCCCTCGCGGGGTGTCGGCGGGAGTCGCCGCGCGGAATTCTCAGCGGCGACACTCCGGATCGGCGGCAGCGTCCGTCGGTGTCCGCGCCGGGCGCGCACGTAGACTGCGCAAATGGGGAGCCCGACCGCCACCGTCCTGTCGATCGTCGGCGAGCGAGCCGACTCGGTCATCCGCGAGCTCGCGCCGCTGCCGAACGTGTCCGCGTTCGCGGGCGCGGATGCCGCCGACGCCTCGGAGCGCAGCGCCCGCGCGACCGCGACCTACGTCGTGCACGACGCCGACCCGCTGCGGCACGTCGCCGCGGCCTGGGTGGAGTTCTACGACGACCGCTCGACACTCGGCGTGCTCGAGCTGGAGATCGCCGAGGCCGTGCGGGCGCTCGGCGAGGGCGGCATGCCCGACTACTACGTGGTGCTGCACCCCGAGTCGATCGAGGGCACCTGGCGGCACTGGTGGCTCGGCGTGCTGGCCGCCGCGGCGCCGACGCGCGTGCTGCCGGCGGAGGACGCCGCATCCGTGCGGCGGCTGATGCGCCGACTGCCGGCCGGGCGCCCGTGGCCGGAACCCACGGCCTGGCTGCGCGACGTGCCCTACGCGATCCCCGACCGGATCGGGCTCACGGCGTGAGCGTGCACGAGCTCGTCGAGGCGCTCGACCTCGAGCCGCACCCGGAGGGCGGCTGGTACCGCCAGACGTTCCGGGCGGAGGAGACCGTGACGACGCCGCGCGGTGAGCGAGCCGCGGCGACCCTCATCGTGTTCCTGCTGCCGGCCGGCGAGAGCTCGGCCTGGCACCGCGTCGCGTCGAGCGAGATCTGGATGTGGGCGGGGCTCCGCGAGATCGCACTGCAGTACGGCGGCGGGGGCGACGCGCCCGTGGCGGGCGAGGTCGTCGTGCTCGGCGACGCGGGCGCGGGTAAGGCGACCCAGGCGATCATCCCGGCCTCGGTCTGGCAGCGCACGCTGCCCGCCGAGCACGACGCGCTCGCGCAGTGCCTCGTGAGCCCGGGCTTCGACTTCGACGACTTCGAGCTCGAACCCTCGCCCTGACGGGCGCGGGGCGCCGGCCGCGAGGGTGTTCGTGCGCGGTGATCGGGTCCGACGCGTTATCGATTTGACCAAATTCGGCCCGACGAGATTGACGGCACGACTCGAGTGCCTCACCCTTGCATCGTGGAGTCAGCGAGAAGATTGGGTGCGCGGCGCCTTCGCGTCAGTATTTGACTCGTCAGTATTTGACCGATCAAACGCGTTCGGCCGGCGGCACGACGTTCTACATCGATCTCGACTGCGCGGACGGAGCCGTGGATATGCCGAGCAACGTGATTCTGGGGTGCTGAAGATGCTCGAAGCGCGCGATCGTCGGAGTTCCGTCGTCCTGGTGACCGCAGCACGCCTAGTTGTTCTCGGGTTGGCCGTTTTCGTTGTCACCTCGTGTGGCAGGACGCCGGACGGTTCGCATGAGTGGGTGGCGCTGCCGGCGAGCTCGGCGAGCCCGAGCGCTACGTCGACTCAGGCTTGCGAGCCATCTCAACTGGACATATCGACGAACGGCGGGGGACCAGCGGGCGGCAGCTGGGTCATCCCCATCGTGCTCGCCGATCGCGGCGCCGCTTGTACGTTCCAGGCGAGCAGCGTTGAATTGACTCTCGGAAAGACGACCGCGCAGCTCGCGCCGTACGCCGAGGACCAGGCCCAGGTGCTCGTCGGCGATGACGCCAGCGTGCAACTCACGGCTGATATTCCGATCTGCCAGGTGCCGACGGCGTCGGACGACACCGTAGCGCCGACGGTATCGATAAGCGGCGACACATCGAGACGACGGGAGAGGTTCCGGACTGGCTTTCGACGTGCGATATCGCTGATTTTCACGTCGTGGACGACCAGAAACCCGATACGTCGGATTCGTCGCCGCTATCCGTTGCAATTGACGATGTGGCGGCCTCCGACGACGAAACGATCGAGTTCACGACGGTGATCACTAATGATTCTGATGCGCCTGTGGTGTGGGACGTGTGCCCTGACTATTCGATCACGCTGAGCAGTCGTGCATCCGAAGCGAAGCACGAGTACCAATTGAACTGCGGCAAGAATGGCGGAATCGCGGCCGGCGGGAGCGATCGGTTCGACATGAAGGTCGTCGGTGACTGGGATTCCTCCAGCAGGCTGCTCTGGCAACTCGACGACGGACCGACGGCATCGGTCCAGCTTGCCGATGTGCAATGATCACTCGTTGACTATTCCCGATCGCACTGATCGAGAATGGAATAGGCATCCAGGTCGACTTCGTGAACGCCGGTCGGGACCAAGGGCCAGGTATCGCCGCCGATAACGCCCGAGGCGATCGCGAACGCGACGACCGCGGTGACAGAACGAACCTTCAACCGGCGCTGGAGCTGGCCGGTGTGATAGGCGACGGTGGCCGGGCTGCGGCGCACAGCGGCTGCAACGGCTTTGTAGCTGTCTCCGCGCGCCAGCTGTACCACGATGTCGATGTCCAGGTCCGAGAACACGATGGTTGTGCCGCGATCGCGTGGCGTCGGTTCGCACGTCGACCCTCCGTTGCCGATTCTCTAGGGGTGCTCGTTATTCTATCCCCGGTCGTCCGCGGGACCCCGGTGTAGCCTGTGCGCGATCTGGAGCGCGACCACGAGGGCGGTGACGGGATGCGTGTCGGATACCTCTGGGTCGGCCCGCTCGAGCACAGCGCGGACTACCAGCGCGATCTGCTCGACAAGCGCGGGGTCGACGTGATCTTCGAGGACATCAGCCCCCGGACCGTCGCGATGCAGCGCCCGCGGCTCACCGACGCGCTGGACCGGATCGACGCGGGCGACACGCTCGTCGTCTGGCGCCTCGACCGCCTGGGAACGACGACGTCGAACGTGCTCGCCCTGCTCGAGCTGCTCAGCGCTCGCGGGGTGGCCGTCGAGTGCATCGCCGAGAACCTCGACACCGCGGGGCCGCACGGTGCCGCGCTGCTCGAGATCATCGCCGCGATCACGAGTCTCGAGCGCTCGCTGCAACGCGAGCGGACCCTCGTCGGCGTGTACGCGGCGCGCGCCCGCGGGCGCACCTCCGGCCGGCCGCGCGCGCTGTCCGACACGAACATCGACCGGGTGCGGATGCTGCGCGACCAGGGCGCGTCCGTGCGGGAGATCGCCGAGGAGCTCGGCACGTCGCGGGCCACCATCTACCGCGTGCTCGATGGCGGCCGCGACGAGGAGGATCGGCCCACCCTCACCGTGCGGCTGCCGTCCCTCGACGCCGGCGCGGAGTCGGTGACCGACGGCTGACCCGGCGGGTCGCGCTGCGATCCGGCACACAGACTGCCGCACGCTCTGGACTTTCGGACAGGATTTCGAAACAATCTGCTCAGCCTGCCGACGGCCGTCGAGACGCCCGTCCGAGCGCCGCCGTGCAGGGTCGCTGGACCGACAACAAGGAAGTTGGACTCGCCATGCACCATTCCCTCCGCTCGCGGCGCTCGCTCGTCGCCCTCACCGCTGCGGTCGCCCTCTCGGGCGCCGCCCTCGCCGGCTGCACCAACACCGGCACACCCACCTCGACGAACGCCGGCGGCGGCGACGCCGTGCAGCAGACCGTGAAGCCCGACGACAACGGCCCCACCTGCACGCTCGACCAGTACGGCGGCACGGCCATCGACCTCTCGGATGCCGTGGTCGGCTTCTCGCAGTCCGAGAAGGAGGACAACCCGTTCCGCATCGCGGAGACCCAGTCGATCGAGGACGAGGCGGCGAAGCAGGGCGTCAAGAAGTTCATCAAGACGAACGCGCAGTCGACCCTGTCGAAGCAGGTCTCCGACATCCAGGACCTGATCGCGCAGGGCGCCGACGTGCTCATCGTCGCCCCGCTGAACTCGGACGGGCTCGAGCCCGCGCTGAAGGCGGCCCGCGACAAGGACATCCCGGTGATCACCGTCGATCGCAAGCTCAACGCCACCGCCTGCACCGACTACGTGTCCTTCCTCGGCTCCGACTTCATCGAGCAGGGCAAGCGCGCCGCCGATCAGCTCATCGCGGGCACCGGCGGCTCGGGCAAGGTCGCGATCCTGCTCGGGGCGAGCGGCAACGGCGTCACCACGGACCGCACCAAGGGCTTCGTCGACGAGGTCCAGGCGCAGGCGCCCGGCATCGAGATCGTCGCGCAGCAGACCGGCGAGTTCGCGCGGGACAAGGGGCAGTCGGTCACCGAGCAGCTGCTGCAGGCGAACCCCGGCATCACGGCGATCTACGCCGAGAACGACGAGATGGGGCTCGGTGCCCAGGCGGCGATCATCGCCGCCGGCAAGGAGCCGGGCACCGACATCCAGATCTACTCGGTCGACGGCACGCGCAACGCCGTCGAGCAGATCGCGGCCGGCGCCTATAACGGGGTCATCGAGTCGAACCCGCGGTTCGGCCCGCTCGCGTTCGCGACCCTCACGTCGTTCCTCGCCGGCGACGCGGTCGGGCAGGACATCGTCATCGAGGACGGCGAGTACGACCCGTCGAACGCCGCGGACCTCGTCGACAACGCCTTCTGACCGGCGCTGAACGCCGGCGGGTGGACGAATCGTCACCCGCCGGCGCGGCACGCGCCACAATCGACGCACTCGAGGAAGAAGGCACGGTGACGACGACGTCTTTCCGGGCGGATGCCGCCGACCCCGCGGCCGGTGCCGGGCCGGTCGCGGACGCTCCCGTGCTGCGCGCCGACCACGTCACCAAGCGGTTCGGCGGCGTCACCGCGCTCGACGACGTGACGTTCTCGGTCGCCGCCGGTGAGAGCATGGCGCTCATGGGCGAGAACGGCGCGGGCAAGTCGACCCTGATCAAGGTGCTCACCGGCGTGTACCGGCCGGATGACGGACGCATCCTGCTCGGCGGACAGCCCGCCGTGTTCGCGCGACCGCTCGACGCCCAGCGCGCCGGGGTGAGCACCATCTACCAGGAGGTCAACCTCATCCCGCTCATGTCCGTGGCGCAGAACATCTACCTCGGCCGGGAGCCCAGGGGCCGCCTCGGCCTCATCGACGCGCGCCGCATGCAGAGCGATGCGCGCGAGCTGCTGTCGGCCTACGGCATCGCCGTCGACGTCAGGCGGCCGCTGCGCTCGTGCGCTCTCGGCGTGCAGCAGATGGTCGCGCTCGCCCGGGCGGTCAGCATCAACGCGCGCATCGTGATCATGGACGAGCCGACGTCGTCGCTCGAGGCCCGCGAGGTCGAGACGCTGTTCCGGGTGATCCGGATGCTGCGGGACCAGGGCATCGCGATCGTGTACGTGAGCCACCGGATGGACGAGATCTTCGAGGTGTGCGAGAGCGTGACCGTGCTGCGGGACGGTCGAGTGGTGCACGTCGGCCCCGTGCAGGGGATGACGCGCGGCGAGCTGGTCTCGCTCATGCTCGGACGCAGCATCGACGCCGTACGCCGAGAGGGCGCGACGGCGTTCCGCTCGGGGCACACGAGCGACGCCCCGGCCGTGCTCGAGGCGACCGGGCTCAGCCGCAAGCACGAGATCGCGGACGTCGACCTGCGGGTGCGTCCGGGGGAGGTGGTCGGGCTGGGCGGGCTCCTGGGCTCCGGCCGGTCGGAGACGCTCAAGGCGATCGCCGGGGTCACGGCGGTGGATGCCGGCACGGTCACGGTCAGCGGCGCGCCGGTGCGCGGCGGCTCGGTGTCGGCCGCCATCCGCGCGGGGATCGTCATGCTGCCCGAGGACCGGAAGGCGGAGGGGATCGTGCCGAACCTCTCGGTGCGCGACAACATCGTGCTCGCCGCGCTGCCGCGGCTCTCCCGGGCCGGATTCACCTCGACGGCGAAGCAGGATGCGGTCGTCGACGTGTTCATGAAGCGCCTGCACATCAAGGCCTCGAGCCCCGACCAGCCGGTCGCCGAGCTGTCCGGCGGCAACCAGCAGAAGGTGATGATCGCGCGCTGGCTCGCGATGAGCCCCAGGGTGCTGCTGCTCGACGAGCCGACCCGGGGGATCGACGTCGGCGCCAAGGCGGAGGTGCAGGCGCTCATCGACGAGCTCGCGAGCGAGGGGCTCGCGATCGTGCTCGTCTCGAGCGAGATCGAGGAGGTCGTCGAGGGCTCCGGACGCGTCGTCGTGCTCAGGGAGGGCAGCGTGCAGACCGAGCTCACCGGCATCCACGTGGACGAGGCGTCCCTGCTCGCGGCGCTCGCCGGCACGGAGGTGCCCGAGTGAGCCAGACGCTCACGGTCGCGCTGCCCCGCCGCGCCACCGTCGTCGGCTTCTTCCAGCGCTACGGCGTCTACCTGGCGATCGTGATCGTGCTCGTCGTGAACCTCGCGGTGACCCCCAACTTCTTCACGCTCGACAACGTGCGCGTGCAGCTCGTGCAGGTCGTGCCCGTGCTCATCGTCGCGCTCGGCATGGCCCTCGCCATCGGCACCGAGGGCATCGACCTCTCGGTCGGCGCGTCGATGGCGCTCGCCGCGGCCGTCATCCCGCTGTACATCGGCTACGGCGTCGTGCCCGCAGCGCTCATCGCCCTCGCGTGCAGCCTGCTCATCGGACTGGCGAACGGGGTGATGATCGCGGTGATCGGCGTGCAGCCCATCGTCGCGACCCTCTCGCTCATGGTGGCCGGGCGCGGCATCGCGCTGCTCGTCGCGGGGGAGCAGCTGCGCAGCGTCACCGATCCCGGCTTCCTCGCCCTCGGGCGCGGCGCCATCGGACCGCTGCCGTGGAGCGTGCTCATCGCCGCCGTGCTCGTCGCGATCGTGGCCGTGCTGGTGTCACGCACGACGTTCGGAAAACAGCTGGTCGCGCTCGGCGGCAGCCGCCGGGCGGCGGAGCTCGCGGGGCTCCCGGTGCGCCGCATCCTGCTCGTCACCTACCTGCTCTCGGCGGCCCTCGCGGGCGTCGCCGGAGTGATCGGCACGGCGCGGCTCGGCGCATCCGTGCCGTCGACGCTCGGCAACCTCGTCGAGCTCTCCGCGATCACGGCCGTCGTGGTCGGGGGAACGCCCCTCAGCGGCGGCCAGGTGCGCGTGATCGGCACGGTCGCGGGCGCCCTGCTGCTGCAGCTCATCACCGCGACGCTCGTGAAGCACGACGTCAGCGACGCCTACTCCCAGATCGCGCAGGCGGTCATCATCCTGCTCGCGGTCTACATCCAGCGCGGACGGGCGGTGCAGCGGTGACCGCCATCGACCCGGCGGCGGGTCCCTCGACGAGCGCGCAGGTGTGGCGCGAGCGGCTGGCCGGGCTCGCCCAGACCTACGGCGCGGCCGTCGTGCTCGTCGTGCTCCTCGTCGTCGGCAGCATCGCCTTCCCCGCGTTCCCGACCGCGAGCAATCTCGCGAACATCGCGACCCAGTCGTCGTTCCTGCTCATCGTCGGCGTCGGTATGACGTTCGTCATCCTCACCGGCGGCATCGACCTGTCCGTGGGCTCGCAGTACGCCCTCGGCGGAGTGCTCGCCGCCTACGGCTCGGCGTGGGGGCTCGGGGGCGGACTGCTGCTGCCGCTCGTCGTCTGCGTCGTGATCGGGCTCGTGCAGGGGGCGATCGTCGCGTACGGCGGTCTGGCGCCCTTCATCGTCACCCTGGCCGGGCTGCTCGGGGTGCGCGGCCTCGTGCTCGCGCTCACCGGCGGAGGGTCGTCGACGCCGCTCGTCACCGACCCGGCCCTCAGCGCGCTCGGGCAGGGCGGCGTGGCCGGCCTGCGCTGGCCGGTGTTCATCGCGCTCGCCGCCGTGCTCGTCGGCTCGGTGCTGCTGCTGCGCTCGCGCGGCGGGCAGGCGGTGCTCGCGGTCGGCGGGTCCGAGAGCGCCTCGGTGCTCATGGGCCTGCCGGTGGCGCGCGTGAAGCTCACGGTCTACACGGTGAGCGGCGTGTGCGCGGGCCTCGCCGGCGCGCTGACCGCCGCCTACACGTCCTCGGGCGTGCCGACCGTCGGCGTCGGACTCGAGCTCTCGGCGATCTCGGCGGTCGTGATCGGCGGCACGCTCCTGGTCGGCGGCCGGGGCAACCTCGTGGGCACGACGGCCGGCGTGCTGCTGCTCACCGTCATCCAGAACCTCATCAACCAGGTCGGCTCGCTCACCTCCTCGGTGCAGGCGGTCGTCTCCGGCGGGTTCCTCGCCGTCGTCGTGATCCTGCAGACCGTGCTCGCGCGCACGCAGCGCCTCTGAGCATGCCGCGGAGTGCGCCGAGCGCGCCGCCGCTCGAGCGTCGGACGCAAGGGCGGCGAGTCCGGCTCCTACGAGGACTGGACCGTGCCCGAGCTCAAGAAGCGCGCCAAGGAGATCGGCCTCACCGGCTACTCCTCGAAGACGAAGCCGCAGCTCATCGCCTCACTGCGCACCAGCTGACGCGGCGCTCCAGCTGAGACTCGTCGTCGGTCAGGAATCGAGGTCGCGTCCGCGCAGGCGTTCGAGATCGCGGCGCTCCCGCTTCGTCGGGCGACCCGCGCCGCGATCGCGCGTCACCGTGGCCGGTCGCTCGACCCGCGGGGGAGCGGCCGGCGTCAGGTCGACGTAGGCGGCCTGCGCCTGCGGCGCGCCGACGCGTTTGGCGAGCAGCTGCGCGACGCGGAGGGTGCGCTCCGACCCCGCGACCCGGACGCGCACCTCGTCGCCCGGCGCGACCGGGGTCGCGGGCTTGGCGCGCTCCCCGTTGACGCGCACGTGGCCGGCCTTGCAGGCATCCGTGGCGGCGGTGCGCGTCTTCGTCACCCGCACCGCCCAGATCCACGCGTCGACGCGCACGCCCGTCATCGTCGGATCCCGGAACGGATGCGGTCAGGCGACGGCGGAATCCGCAGCGGCCTCGGCATCCGCCTCCGACTTCAGCGCCGACTTCCAGGCCACGAGGCCGCGCACGGTCTCACTCGCGTCCTCGGCGAGCTCGGCCATGACGTCGCCGGGCACGAAGTAGTTGAGCGCGACGAAGCCGCGGACCGTCTCGTCGTCGTCCTGCGCGAGCTCGCGCAGGATGTCGCAGCTCACCGTCTCGTTGCGGGCCACCCACTGCCGCACCCCGGCATCCGGATCATGGGCGAGCGCCTCATAGACCTCGGCGGGCGCGTGGTAGCTCGACGCGGCGCTCGCGCGGATCTTCGGGTTCGCGTCCGCGGCGAGCAGACGGATGCGGTTGACCTTCGTCTCGGTCACCTCGGGAGCGGGATGCAGGGCCCGCACCTCCTCGGCGGTGAGCATGGAGGGCGCCATCGCGGCCATCTGGCGCCGCTGGGCCGGGGTGTTGAACCGGATGCACGACATGCCCTCCACGCTAGCCCCGGACGCCCGCGATCCGGGGCGGGCGCGCCCATGCCCGTTGTCGCGCGCGCGGCGATCCGGGTAGGGTGAACGCTCGAACCACAGGGAGGGGAGGACCGATGGCGACGGAGCCCGAGACACAGGCGAACGCCACGCGCGCCCACGACACCACCCTGACGTTCGGCGACGACTTCAGCGCGCAGCTGGCGGCCCTCGAAGGCACCGTCTCCGCGGAGGAGCAGGAGGCCATCGCGGCGCTGCCGTCCGGGTCGGCGCTGCTCATCGTGCGCCGCGGACCGAACGCCGGTGCGCGCTTCCTGCTCGATGCCGACCTCACGACGGTGGGGCGGCATCCGGACGCCGAGATCTTCCTCGACGACGTGACCGTGTCGCGTCGTCACGCCGAGTTCGTGCGCGTCGGCCGCGCGTTCGACGTCAAGGACCTCGGCTCGCTCAACGGCACCTACTTCGACGGCACGCGCATCGACGTCGCCCGTCTCGCGGACCGCTCCGAGGTGCAGGTCGGCAAGTACCGGCTCACGTTCTACGCATCGCGCGCCGACCTGGTCGCGCCGGCCGGCGCCTAGTGGCCCGACAGAGCGCGGCACGGGCGACCGCCCCTGCCGCCCCTGCGCTGTTGAGCATCGGCCAGGTGCTCGCGAAGCTGAACCCCGAGTTCCCCGATCTGAGCCCGTCGAAGCTGCGCTTCCTCGAGGAGCGCCAGCTCGTGAGCCCGACCCGCACGTCGGCCGGCTATCGCAAGTTCTCGCCGAGCGACATGGAGCGCCTGCGGTTCGTGCTCACGATGCAGCGCGACCACTACCTGCCGCTCAAGGTGATCCGGGGCTACCTGGACGACCTGGATGCGGGGCGCACGCCCGACCTGCCGGCCGCGGCGAACGTGCCGTCGATGCTCGCGACCGAGCGACGCCGCACGCGCGACGAGCTCCTGCGCGAGGCGAACGCGCCCGCGACGCTGCTCGACGACGCGGTCGCCGCATCGCTCATCACGCCCGCCGAGCTGTTCGGCGACGACGCGCTCAACGTGCTCCGGGCGCTCGTCGACCTGCGCCGCAGCGGCATCGAGCCGCGCCACCTCCGCGCGTTCCGCGCCGCCGCGGAACGCGAGCTCGCGCTCATCGAGAACGCGCTCATGCCGGTGTCCCGGCGCGCGGACGCGTCGAGCCGCGCGAAGGCCGGCGAGCTCGCCCGCGAGATCGCCGGCCAGCTCGAGGTGGTGCGGTCGAGCCTCATCCGCTCGGCGCTCGCGGGCTTCGACGCCTAGCGTTCGTTCGCGGCGCCCGGGGAGGCGGCGGTTGATCCGGTCCGCGGCGGCGGCGGTCGATCCGGTCCGCGGCGGCGGCGGTCGATCCGTAGAGGCGCCGGTCGATCCGTAGTACCGTCGAGAGAACGCCGGCCGACACGCCGACCGCATCCCGCCGGAAATGTCCGTGCTCGTCGAGGCGCATGAGTACCGTGGGACGCGCACAGCAAGTTCAACTTCAACGTGAAGGTTAGAAGCCGTGCAGATGAGGAAGCAGTGACGATGGTCGATGCGTCAGGTCCGACGGACGCCCCGCGCGGCGACTCCTACGGCTCCGACCTGCTCTTCACCGACGGCATGCCCGAGGTGGACGCGGCCGCCGGATTCAAGGGCGCGATCGCGGCGCGTGCCGCCGGCATCACCTACCGGCAGCTCGACTACTGGGCCCGCACCGAGCTCGTCGAGCCCACGGTGCGCAGTGCCGCGGGGTCCGGGTCGTCCCGCCTCTACGGCTTCCGCGACATCCTCGTGCTCAAGCTCGTCAAGCGCCTGCTCGACACCGGCATCTCGCTGCAGCAGATCCGGGTCGCCGTCGACCAGCTGCGCCGCTCGGGCATCAACGACCTGTCGCAGACGACGCTCATGAGCGACGGCGCGAGCGTCTACCTGTGCACGTCGAACGACGAGGTGATCGACCTCGTCAACCGCGGCCAGGGCGTCTTCGGCATCGCGGTCGGCAAGGTGCTGCGCGAGGTCGAGACGAGCCTCGTCGAGCTCGAGAGCGTCGCGGGCGTCGACCCGCAGGACGAGCTCGCCGCCCGCCGGGCGCAGCGCGCCGCCTCCTGACTCGCCCCGCCCGCGCCGCGCCCCGCCCCGCGCCCGCGCCCGCGCCGGCGCCGCAACAACGGATTTCACGGAGATCCGTCGCGGGGCGGACGTATCTCCCGCCTCCCGTGGTGCGAACCGGCTGAATCTCCGTGAGATCCGTTGCTCCAGCGGAGGGCGGAGGGCAGGGGGTGGAGGGCGGAGGGCGGGGGCGGAGGGCGAGGGCGGGGCAGGGCGCGGATGCGGCGGGCGCGGCGTCAGGACTGCTGGGCGTACTCGCCGATGCGCGCCGCGCGCAGGACGCGGTCGAGCAGCTGGTCGAAGTTGTGCGCCATCTCCTGAGCGCTCTCACCGGGCCACACGTGCAGCGGCTTCGCGGCGCCCTGCGCCTGCTGCAGCGACGTGCGCTCCGGCAGCTGCGGGGAGAGCACGAGCGGCCCGAACATGTCGCGCAGCTCCTTGATGCGGAACTGGTGCTCGAGGCTCTGCACGCGCGCGCGGTTCACGATGATGCCGAGCGGCTGCAGGCGCGGCGAGAGACCGCGGCGGATCTCCTCGATCGCGCGCAGGGCGCGGTCCGCGGCAGCCACCGAGAACAGCCCCGGCTCCGTCACGACCGTGACCCGGTCGGATGCCGCCCACGCCGTGCGCGTGAGCGCGTTGAGCGAGGGAGCGCAGTCGATGAGCACGAGGTCGTAGTCCGCCTCGACGCCCGCGAGCGCCTCCTCGAGCTTCCAGATGTCGCGGATCGACGGATGCGGTCCGTCGAAGTTGATCGCGGACGGCGAGCCGATGAGCACGTCGATCGTGCCCGGCCGTCCGCGCGTCCAGCCCGAGGGCGCGATCGCGGCGCGCACCGTCTTCTCCTTGGGCGAGGCGAGCACGTCGGCGACGTTGAGGCGACCGGTCGGGTCGATGTCCATGCCGGTCGAGACATCCGACTGCGGGTCGAGGTCGACGACGAGCGTGCGCAGCCCCTTCGCGAAGGCCGCCGAGGCCAGCCCGAGAGTGACCGTGGTCTTGCCCACGCCCCCCTTGAGAGAGCTCACGCTCAGTACATGCACGAGCATCGACCCTACCGGTCGGGGCTGGGTAACGCCGCTCCGGAACGGTGCGTCGAGGCATCCTGCGGGGCCGGATCCCGACCCGGGCGATAGACTGTCCCGTCGCCGGGCCGTACCGCGGAACGGCGCACGCCATCGGCACCCGGACAGCATCATCCGACACCGCTCACCGAGAGGAGACGCCCGTGACTACGACCCGCAATGGTGACGACGGCCCCTCGATGTTCGACGACGGCGTCACCGTCAGCATCGATCTGCCGGCGACTGTGCACACCGTGCCCGAGCACGAGGCGGCGGTCGCGATCGACGATCGGACCGTGAACCCGGCGGTCGTGCCGGCCGGCGCGACCTACGCCCGCCCGGTCGCGCTGCCCCGCACCGGCGAGGTGCCCGCGACGGATGAGCCAGCCACTCGCTCCGCGGACCGCGCTGCGCTCGAAAGCTCGGCATCCGTCGATCGCGCCGGTCAGCTCGCCGAACGGGCCGCGCGCCTGCGCGGACCCGAGACGGCCGCCATGCTGACGCCCGACCGTCTGCTCGCCGACAAGGGACGCCGCCGCCCGGCTCCCGAGGGCGGCTGGCAGCGGTTCGTCTATACCGTCACGTTCCACGGCGTGAACCTCGGCGACTCGAAGAAGGTGCGCGAGCGCAAGGCGATCGACGCCCGCATCTCGAGGCAGTTCGACGGCGGCACCCGCTTCGTGCCCGTGCTCACCCGCAAGGGCGGCGTCGGCAAGACGACCGTGACGACGCTGCTCGGCATGGCGTTCTCGTCGGTGCGCGAGGACCGCGTCATCGCCATCGACGCGAACCCCGACCGCGGCACGCTCGCCGAGCGGGTGAGCAAGCAGACCCGCTCGACCGTGCGCGACGTCGTGACCCGCGCCGCGTCGATCAACGGGTTCACGGACTTCTCGGCGCTCGTCTCCCGTGACGAGACGCGCCTCGACATCCTCGCCTCCGACACCGACCCGCTCATCTCCGAGGCGTTCGGCGACGACGACTACAACGTCGTCGCCGACCTGGCCGCGCGGTTCTACGACATCGTGCTCACCGACTGCGGCACCGGCATCGTGCACTCCGTGATGCGCGCCACGCTGCAGCGGGCCGACGAGATCGTCATCGTCTCCGGCGGCAGCGTGGATGAGGCCCGCCTCGCATCCGAGACCCTCACCTGGCTCGAGGCCAACGGCTACGGCCACCTGGTCAAGAACGCAGTCGTCGCGATCAACACGGCGACGCACGCGACCAACCTCGTCAAGATCGAGGAGATCGAGGACCACTTCCGCTCGCGGGTGCGCGCCATCGTCTCGATCCCGTACGACTCGCAGCTCGCCGCGGGCTCCGTGATCGACTTCAAGAAGCTCGAGCCGCTGACCCGTCAGTCGGCGCGCGAGCTCGCGGCGCTCGTCGCCGACGGACTCCCGGCCGCGCGCGCGTGAGCGTTCGCGCCATCCGGCTCTTCGGAGACCCGGTGCTCCGTTCGCCGTGCGACCCGATCCGGCTCGATGACCGTCGCGTCGCCGGGCTCGTCGAGGATCTCGTCGACACCGTGGCCGTGCCCGGTCGTGCGGGCCTCGCCGCGAACCAGATCGGCGTCGGCCAGCGCGCGTTCAGCTGGAACATCGACGGCGAGATCGGCTACGTCATCAATCCCGTGATCGAGTCGGTGTCCGGCGAGCCGGAGCTCGTCGACGAGGGCTGCCTCTCGGTGCCCGGGTTCTACTTCCCCCGGCTGCGCTACCCGCACGCCCGCGTGCGCGGCGTCGACCTCGCGGGCGACGAGGTCGTCGTCGAGGGCGACGGGCTGCTCGCGCAGGCGCTGCAGCACGAGGTCGACCACCTCGACGGGCACCTCTACATCGAGGGGCTCGCGCCCGAGGTCAAGCGCGAGGCGATGCGCGAGATCCGCGGCTCGACCTGGTGGCGCACGGGCGCGCGGGAGGCGTGAGCGGCGCGCGAGCGCCGCAGCGCCGGCCGCCGCGGGCTCAGCCGCGCAGCGACAGCCCCTGCGTGAGCGTCGGGTCGACCGTGTAGATCGCGTCGATCTCCGGCGCGAAGTCCCGCAGGATGATGGCACGCTTGATGCTGAGCTTCGGCGTCAGGTGGCCGCTCGCCTCCGTGAACTCGCGGTCGAGGATCGTGAACTTGCGGATCGACTCCGCCCGCGACACGCGCGTGTTCGCGGCGTCGACCGCGCGCTGCACCTCGGCGATCACCTTGGGATGCACGGCGGCCGCCGCGAGTGACAGGTTCGGGTCCTCGCCGTTGTTGTTGAGCCAGACCGGCAGCATCTCCGCGTCGAGCGTGACGAGCGCCGAGATGAACGGCTTCTGGTCGCCGACCACCACGACCTGGCCGACGAGCGGGTTCGCGCGGATCGGGTCCTCGAGGGCCGCGGGGGAGACGTTCTTGCCACCGGCGGTGACGATGATCTCCTTCTTGCGCCCGGTGATCGTGAGGTAGCCGTCGTCGTCGAGCGTGCCGATGTCTCCGGTGCGGAACCATCCGTTGTCGAACGCGGCGGCCGTGGCATCCGGGTTGTTCCAGTAGCCGGCGAACACGTCGATACCGGTGACCTCGATCTCGCCGTCGTCGGCGATGCGGATGCCCACGCCGGGCAGCGCGGGACCCGTCGTGCCGATCTTGAACTTCGAGACCAGGTTGACCGTGGCGGGCGCCGTCGTCTCGGTGAGGCCGTAGCCCTCGAGGATGGCGACGTCGAGACTGCGGAAGAAGTGCGCGAGCCGGTGCCCGAGCGGCGCCGATCCCGAGATCGCGTACTTCACGCGGCCGCCGAGCTTCGCCTTGATCGTCGAGAACACGAGCCGGTCGAACAGGGCGAATTGCAGCCGGAGGCCGAGCGGCACGTGTCCGGCGTCGAGCGCCTCCGAGTGCCGCACCGCGACATCCGCGGCCCGGCGGAAGATCGCGCCCTTGCCGCCGGACTCGGCGGTCTGCTCCGCGGAGTTGTAGACCTTCTCGAACACGCGCGGCACGGCGAGCAGGAACGTCGGGCGGAACGAGCCCATCGCGGGCACGAGCTGCTTCGTGTCGGCCTGGTGGCCGACCTTCACGCCGCCGTGCACGCACAGGATGGAGATGAACCGCGCGAAGACGTGCGCCGTCGTGATGAACAGCAGCGTCGACGACTCGCCGGGCTTCACGATGTCCGGCATCACGACGGCGGCGTTGCGCGCGAGCTCGACGAAGTTGGACTGCGTCAGCATGACGCCCTTCGGCCGGCCGGTCGATCCCGAGGTGTAGATCAGGGTCGCGAGGTCGTCGCCGACCGCGAGCCCGCGGCGGCGCTCGATCTCGGTGTCGTCGACGTCCGTGCCGGATGCGGCGAGCTTGTCGAGGTCGCCGAGGTCCACCTGCCAGCCGCCGCGGACGTGCGGCAGGTCGCCGCGGATCTCGTCGAAGCGCGCGAAGTGCTCCGGGGTCTCGACGATGATCCAGCCGGCACCGGAGTCCTCGAGCTCCCACTGGATCTGCGCGGGCGACGAGGTCTCGTAGACCGGCACCATGATCGCGCCGGCGTAGAACAGCGCGAAGTCGACGAGCGTCCACTCGTAGCGCGTCGAGCACATGAACGCGACCTTGTCGCCCGGCTCGATGCCCGCGTCGACGAAGCCCTTGGCGAGGGCGAGCACCTGCGACTCGAACTCGGCGGCCGTGACATCCGCCCAGCCGCCGTCCACGGTCGGCGTGGCGAACAGCGGGAGGTCGGGGGTGGCGCGCACGCGCTCGACGAGCAGGTCGGCGACGCCGGCCCGCGGGTCGGCCTCGACGGCGGCGGGTGTGACGGTCTCGTTCACGGCAACTCCTTCGGTACCGGGGATGATGCGCCAGTCTAGGCCAGCGAGCCGCGCGCGAGCCGTGCGCCCCCGGCCCGCTGTGAACCCGGCGACCGCCCGTGCGCGGATAGAATGGTCGCTCGTGCACGCGATCGGTATCGACATCGGGGGAACCAAGATCGCGGGGGGAGTCGTCGACGAGAACGGCGTCATCCTCACCGCGGAACGGGTGCCCACGCCGACGGGTCACGGGTCCGCGATCACGGATGCCGTGGTCGCCATGATCGAGCGGCTCGCCATCGGCAGGCCGGTCGGCGCCGCCGGGGTCGCGGCGCCCGGCTTCGTCGACGCCGCGCAGTCGACGATCTACTACACCCCGAACATCCCGTGGCGGAACGAGCCGCTGCGCCAGAACCTGCTCGCGCGCCTGCCGCACCTCGACATCACCGTCGACAACGACGCGAACGCCGCCGGGTGGGCGGAGTACCGGTTCGGCGCCGGCCGCGGACTCACCGACATGACGATGCTCACGATCGGCACGGGCGTCGGCGGCGCGATCATCGTCGACGGCCGGCTGCTGCGCGGCGGATTCGGGGCGGCGGGCGAGATCGGCCACCTGCGCCTCGTGCCCGGCGGGCTGCTGTGCGGCTGCGGCGCGCGCGGCTGCATCGAGCAGTACGGCTCTGGACGCGCCCTGCTGCGGTTCGCGAACGAGCTCGCGGACGCGGGCGGCGTCGGGCTCGTGCTCGCCGAGGCGCGCCGCGAGCACGGCGAGCTCGACGGGGTCATCGTCGGCGACCTCATCCAGGCCGGCGACCCCGGGGCGATCCAGGCGCTGCAGCGGCTCGGCCGGCACGTCGGCGAGACCTGCGCGAGCCTGTCGGCGGTGCTCGACCCGCAGGTGTTCGTCATCGGCGGCGGCGTCGCCGCGGCCGGCGACCTGCTGCTCGACCCGATCCGCGCGGCGTACGCGACGACGCTGCCGGCGCGCGGCTTCCGGCCGGAGCCGATGTTCCGCACCGCGGAACTCGTCAACGACGCGGGCGTCGTCGGCGCGGCCGATCTCGCGCGCAGCCACGCGACCGCCGCGGCCGAGCCGAGCGGTCGCTAGAGTTCTCCCGGAGGTCGCGTGCTGTACTGGTTCCTCAAGAACGTCGTCATCGGCCCGATCGTCCGGGCGGTGTTCCGACCGTGGGTGCGCGGCGCCCAGAACGTGCCCGAGACCGGGCCGGTCATCCTCGCGAGCAACCACCTGTCGTTCGTCGACTCCGTGTTCCTGCCGATCCAGTTGCGCCGCCGCGTGGTGTTCCTCGCGAAGAGCGAATACTTCACCGGGACGGGCCTCAAGGGCTGGGCCTCGCGACTGTTCTTCGCCGGCACCGGGCAGCTGCCGATCGATCGGTCGGGGGGCAAGGCGTCGGAGGCGTCGCTCAACACGGGTCTGCGCGTGCTCGCCGAGGGCGACGTGCTCGGCATCTACCCGGAGGGCACCCGCAGCCCCGACGGCCGCATGTACCGCGGCCGCACCGGCGTCGCGCGGATGATCCTCGAGGGCCGCGTGCCCGTCATCCCGGTGGCGATGATCGACACCGAGAAGGTCATGCCGCTCGGCACGAAGCTGCCGAAGGTGCACCGCGTCGGCGTGATCATCGGCGAGCCGCTCGACTTCAGCCGCTTCGAGGGCCTCGAGGGCGACCGGTTCATCCTCCGGTCGATCACCGACGAGATCATGTACGAGCTGCGGCGGCTGAGCGGCCAGGAGTACACCGACATCTACGCGTCGAGCGCGAAGGAGCCGGCCGCGGCATCCGCAGGCGCCGTGTCGGCGGCGCGCCAGAAGGCGCTCGCGCGGCGCGGACGGTGACCGAGGCGCGCCCGTCGGCGGCGCGGCGGGCCGCCCGCTAGGCTCGTCCATCGGGCCGCGCGCCCACCCCCGCACCCCCGAAGGACTTATCGCCGTGGTAGACCCGTCCGAGCCCGTCGTCCTCGCCGATCCGGCGGTCGTCGAGGGACTCGACCACTGGCGGTCGCTGCCGATCAAGCAGCAGCCGAGCTGGCCGGATGCGGATGCCACGGCCGCGGCATCCGCGGAGCTCGCGACCCTGCCGCCGCTCGTCTTCGCGGGCGAGGTCGACGACCTGCGCGACAAGCTCGCGAACGCGGCGGCGGGCAGGGCGTTCCTGCTGCAGGGCGGCGACTGCGCCGAGACGTTCGCCGGGGCGACGGCCGACCAGATCAAGAACCGCGTCAAGACGATCCTGCAGATGGCCGTCGTGCTCACGTACGGCGCCTCGATGCCGATCGTCAAGATGGGGCGCATGGCCGGGCAGTTCGCGAAGCCCCGCTCGAGCGACACCGAGACGCGCGGGGACGTCACGCTGCCCGCGTTCCGCGGCGACGTCGTCAACGGCTACGAGTTCACGCCCGAGTCGCGCGCCGCCGACCCGCGCCGACTCGTGCAGGGCTACCACACGGCGACCGCGACGCTCAATCTCGTGCGCGCCTTCACGCAGGGCGGCTTCGCCGACCTGCGCGAGGTGCACAAGTGGAACCGCGGGTTCGCCGCGAACCCTGCGAACCAGCGCTACGAGATCCTCGCGCGCGACATCGACCGCGCCATCAAGTTCATGGAGGCGGCGGGCGCCGACTTCGACGAGCTGCGCCGGGTCGACTTCTACGCCGGGCACGAGGGCCTGCTCATGGACTACGAGCGTCCGCTCACGCGCATCGACACGCGCACGGGAACGCCCTACGTCACGAGCGGCCATTTCCTGTGGATCGGCGAGCGCACGCGCGACCTCGACGGCGCGCACGTCGACTTCTTCTCGCGCGTGCGCAACCCGATCGGTGTCAAGCTCGGGCCGTCGACGGATGTCGACACCATGCTCCGCCTCATCGACAAGCTCGATCCCGAGCGCGAGCCGGGTCGCCTGACCTTCATCACGCGCATGGGCGCGGGCCGGATCCGCGACGCGCTGCCGCCGCTGCTCGAGGCGATCCAGCGGGCGGATGCGACCCCGCTGTGGGTCACGGACCCGATGCACGGCAACGGCCTCACGACGCCCACCGGCTACAAGACGCGGCGATTCGACGACGTCGTCGACGAGGTCACGGGGTTCTTCGAGGCGCACCGCGCCGTCGGCACGCACCCGGGCGGCATCCACGTCGAGCTCACGGGCGACGACGTCACCGAGTGCCTGGGCGGCAGCGAGCAGATCGACGAGGCCGACCTCGCGACGCGCTACGAATCGCTGTGCGACCCGCGGCTCAACCACATGCAGTCGCTCGAGCTCGCGTTCCTCGTCGCGGAGCTGCTCGCGAAGTAGTCGAGCCGCTGCCCCGCGTCCGCCTCTCGGGTCCGAGATCAGCGGGCGGAAGCAGGCTCAGTCCTCGTCGCCGCCACCGAAGTCGTCGTTGTGCGCGTGCACGACGATCGTCGATCCGCGCTTGGCCTGGGTCTCGTCGTCGGTGAGGCCGTCGCCGCTGATGCTCTGCACCTTCTGCTGATCCCAGATGCCGAAGATGTTCGGCAGGTTCGTGTCGACCTGCACCGCCAGGTCGGCGCCCTTGAGGCGCGAGACCGCGGAGTTGATGGTGTCGCCGACGACGTTCGGCACGTCGACGAGGTCGGGACCCTTCGAGATCGTGAGCCGCACGGTGTCGTTCGGCTTGACACCGGTCTTCGGCGTGTAGTCGATCACGGTGCCGGCGGGCGCGTCGTCGAACTGCTCGCCGCCGACCGTGCCGGTCACGTCGACGTTGCCGAGCGCCGTCATGGCGGCGTTCTGATCGAGGCCGACGACGGTGGGGAGCGGGCCGAGGGCGACGGTGAAGAACACCGTGCCGCCCTCGAAGTATCCGGCACCGGTGCCGAGCTCGACCGGGTTGCCGGCCGCATCGAGGCCGTAGACGGCGATGACCCGGTCCTTCGGCGTCTTGGTCGTGAACTGCTGGGTGTCGCGGGCGCCGTCGAGCACGAGGCCGGCGTCCGTCGCCGCCTGCTGCGCGGCGGCGAGCGACTTCCCCGTGAGCTTCGGCATCGTGATCGGCCTCGCGCCCCGTGACACGATCAGGTCGACCGTAGCGCCCTTCGCGACCGGGCTGCCCGTCGCGGGGTCGGTGTCGATGACGAGTCCGGCGGCGACCGTGGTCGAGTACGCCTTCGACGTCTTGCCGACCTCGAGGCCGGCAGCGTGCAGGGCGGCGGCCGCGGCATCCGCGTCCTGACGGACGATCGCCGTGGGCACGGTCGTGCGCCCGCCGGGGCCGGCGCCGAAGTACCAGCCGGTGCCGCCCGCGGCGGCGGCGAGCACGAGCACGAGGGCGAACGCCCACCAGCCCCGGCGGCGCCGGCGCGAGGCGACCTGCGTGAGACGTCCGGTCGAGGTGGACACGTCGACGGGGGCGGGGCCGGTGCCGAGGAACTGGGTGGGCTGGTCGCCCGTCGCCGTGAGCAGCGCGGTCGGCAGCGCGGGCATCGCCATGGTCGGCTGCGGTCCGGTGCCGCCGCGCCGGGCGGGCGGCAGCGCGGTCGCGAGCTCTCGCTGCGTGTCGCCGAGCTGCTCGAGCATGGCGCCGGCGTCGCGGGGGCGCTGCGCGGGATCCTTGGCGGTCGCCCAGAGCACGAGCTCGTCGAGCTCGGCGGGCACGCGCGGGTTCTTCGCGCTCGGCGGCGGCACCGACTCGTTCGCGTGCTGGTAGGCGATCTGCATCGGCTGTGAGCCGGTGAACGGCTGCGCGCCCGCGAGCATCTCGTACATCATGATGCCGACCGCGTAGATGTCGCTGCGGGTGTCAGCGACGCCGCGCGTGACGAGCTCGGGGGAGAGGTAGGCGATGGTGCCGAGCAGTGCGGCGCCCGTCGCGGTGTTCGCGGATGCGGCGCGCGCGAGACCGAAGTCGCCGATTTTGATGCGGCCGTCGTCGGCGAGCATGACGTTCTCGGGCTTGAGGTCGCGGTGCACGATGCCGGCGCGGTGCGCGGCGGCGAGACCGGCGAGCACGGCCTCGAGGATGTCGAGGGTCTGCTCGGCGGTGAGGGTCTTGTGCTCCTTGAGCAGGTCGCGCAGCGTGATGCCGGGCAGGTACTCCATGACGAGGTACGCCATGTCGGAGTCCTCGCCCTGGTCGAACACGTTGACGACGTTCGGGTGCGCGAGCCGGGCGGCGCTGCGCGCCTCCTGGATGAAGCGCTCCTTGAACTGGCTGTCGTCGGCGAGGTGGCCGTGCATGACCTTGATCGCGACGCGACGTTCGAGGCGCAGGTCGGTCGCGAGGTAGACGGTCGCCATGCCGCCGCGCGCGATCCGCGAGCGCACCTGGTACCGGCCGTCGAGGAGACGGCCGATCATCGGGTCCGTCGTCTGCTCGGTCACGAGTCGATCCTACGATTCGGGCCCCGGCGGCGGCCCGAGGCGCGCAGCGGGGGACGTCGCCCGATCAGCCGAGCTGCGACAGCCAGTAGCGCGCCGAGGTCTCCCACTGCGCGTAGGCGTCGGGGTAGGCGGAGACCTGAACGGCCTGCGCGGCCTGCGTGACCGTCATCGACTGCCAGCCCGGGATGTCGAGCAGGCCGGGGGTCACGGCGCTGTTCGGACCGGTCGGTCCGCCGAAGAACAGGCGCGCCGCGTACTCCGGGTCGAGCAGCTGACTCGTGGTGCCCCAGTGCTGGCTCGGCCGCTGCTGGAACAGGCCGACGGAGTCGAGGTGGCCGTAGGCGATGTTCGCGAGTGCCGATTCCTGCATGGCGGCCGCGAGGGCGATGACGAGGCCGCGATCGCTCACGCCGAGCGAGCGGCCGACGCGGACGATGGTGCGCGCGTTCCTCGTCATCTCCGCGTCGAGCAGCGTCACCATGCCGCGCCCCGCGACGTAGACGGATGCGGTCGGGATGGTGAGCCGGGCGTCGGGGTAGATGATCGACGACGCGTCGAGGCCGTTCGCGGCGAGGACGGATGCCGCGCTCACCCCGAACTTCGCGGCGATCGACGACACCGAGTCGCCGGTCGCGACCGTGTAGCTCGTCGGCGCGGTGCGCGTTCTCGGTGCGCTCGTCGCGGTCGGCGTGATCGACGCCGCGAGCGTGACGGCGAGAGCCGGGGCGCTCGCGCTCGCCGCCGGCACGTCGAGCGACTGCCCGGGGTAGATGAGGCTCGCGGTGCCGAGTCCGTTGGCGCGCAGCAGCGCGGCGATGCTCACGCCGAACCGGACCGCGAGCGCGGTCACGGTGTCGCCGCTGCGGATCGTGTAGCGGCGGGCGGCCACGGCGTCCGTGGTCGGCGCGGTCGGCTGCGCCCTGCTGAGCTTGAGCGTCTGTCCGGGGTAGATGAGCGACTTCCAGCCGAGCCCGTTGAGGGTGAGCACGGATGCGGTGGACAGCCCGTAGGTCGCGGCGACGGAACTGACGGTGTCGCCGGCCCGCACGCGGTAGCTGGACGGCACGGCGGGAGTCACGGCGGCGCGCACGGCGCTCACCCGCGAGGCGACGGCGCGCGTCGCGCTCTGCAGCTTCGACGTGTTCGTGCGCTTCGCGGCGGGCTCGGCGGCCTGAGCGGGGGCGGCAACGGCGAGGGCGCCGGCGACGAGCAGCGGCACCGTCGCGAGCGCGGCGGTGGCGAATCGGGGGTCGCGCGAGGCGCGCGCTCGGCGTGCGCGCTCGCGTGCTGGGGTTCGCTGGGTCACGGCGCTCTTTCGCGTCATGGTCGCCTCTCGTCCGGCCCGACGGTGGTCGGTTCACGCTGACACAGTTGGTCATCAGTGTCAATCAGTGAGGCTCATGAGGCGGGAGTTAATCTGATCGAAACATGACCTCGTCGAGACGGCGGGCCGGAGCTCGTGCCAGGCTGGAGGGGTGACCGACACCCCCAGCGCGGAGTGGCTCAGCCTTCCCGACGTCGCCGAGGCCCTCGATCTCAAGGTGACCCGCGTGCACCGCCTCATCGAGGACCGTGCCCTGCTCGCCCGTCGCATCGACGGCACACTGCGCGTGCCCGCGGCGTTCCTCGGTGAGGGCGAGCCGTTGCGCGAGCTGCGCGGCACGATCATCGTGCTCGGCGACGCGGGCTTCCACGACGACGAGATCATGGACTGGCTGCTCAGCCCGGAGGAGTCGCTCGGCACGACGCCGATCGACGCACTGCGGGCCGGGCGGAAGACCGAGGTGCGCCGGGTCGCGCAGGCGCTCGCGTTCTAGTCCTGCTCCTCGCCCGGCGGCCCGGGAGTCAGCGGGCGCGGCGCGTGACCGATTCGGCGAGGCGCGCGAGCTGCGCCTTCGACGACTCAGAGAGCGGGGCGTCGTGCAGCGACTCGATCGCCCGGCCGACCTGGCGGGCGATGATGCGCTCCACCTTCTCGACCGCGCCGCTGCCCTCGATCGAGCGCTGCATCGTCGCGATCTGCTCGTCGTCGAGCGCAGGGTCGCCGAGCAGTTCGTCGAACAGCCGGCGCGTGCTCGCCTGCAGCTCGAGCCGCGCGAGCGCGACGAGCACGGTGCGCTTGCCCTCGCGCAGATCGTCGCCGGCGGGCTTGCCGGTCTGACCGGGGTCGCCGAACACGCCGAGCAGGTCGTCGCGCAACTGGTAGGCGATGCCGAGCGGGAGGCCGAACCGGCGCAGCGCCGCGAGCTGCTCCGCGTCGGCGCCCGCGAGTGCGGCGCCGATCGTGAGCGGCGCCTCGACGCTGTACTTCGCCGACTTGTAGACGATGACGCGCTGGGCGCGGGAGAGCAGCTCCGCCTCGTCCCGGCGCAGCCAGGACACCTCCTCGAGCAGGTCGAGGTACTGGCCGAGGCTCACCTCGGTGCGCATCGTCGCGAACTCGCTCCGGGCGGCGCGGGCGCGTGCCGGGTCGCCGAGGCGGTCGAGGGCCACCTCGAACAGCTCGTCGCTCCAGCCGAGCAGCAGGTCGCCGAGCAGGATCGCTCCGGCACGCCCGAAGCCGTCGCGCGACCCGACCCACTCGCCCGCCGCGTGCAGCCGCTCGAACGAGCGGTGCGCCGCGGGCTGCCCGCGCCGCGTGTCGGAGTTGTCCATGATGTCGTCGTGCACGAGGGCGGCGGCATGGAAGAGCTCGAGGGCGGATGCCGCGCCCACCACGAGGCGCACCGCGTCATCCGTCGGCGCCGCCGGGAGCGGATCGAGCGGGTCGGCGGGCGCGCGCGTCGCCTCCCAGCCCCAGTAGCAGAACAGCGCACGGAAGCGCTTGCCGCCCCGCAGCAGGCGCCGGGCGAGCTCGACGAAGGGGTCGAGATCGGGGGAGATGGCCGAGATGCGCGTCGCCTGACCGTCGAGGAAGGCGTCGACCTCGACCTGTACGAGGTCCACTAACCGCGTACTCTCAGCCACTTGCCTAGCCTAGCGAGGCGGCGGGAGCGTACTATTCAACGCACAAGGCGTGACAGAGGGGGCCGGAATGCCACTATCCGAGCAGGAGCAGCGTCTGCTCGACGAGATGGAGCGCAACCTCTACCAGAACGACGCGGCGTTCGTGGCCTCGGTGGGTGGCGCCCGTCGCGCGTCCGCCCGCAGCATCGCGCTCGGGGTCGTCGTGGCCCTCGTCGGCGTCGTCGTGCTCATCGTCGGTGTCGTCGTGCAGCAGCCGCTCGTCGGCGTGCTCGGGTTCGTCGTCATGTTCGGCGGCGTGCTGCTGGCCGTCGCGCCGCCGCGTCGGCTGTCCCGCGCCGGTGTCGCGGCATCCGCCCGCCGGACGTCGACCGGATCGCGCCCCGCGACCACATCCTCCGCCGGCTTCATGGACCGGCTCGGCGAGCGCTGGGATCGGCGCCGCGAGGGCGACGAGCGCTAGCGCCGAGCACCGGCGGCAGCCGAAGGACCGACCATCGGGTCGGTCCTTTCGTCGTTAATGGCCCACCGATCACGGCCCCCGACGCGCCGCGCTTCGCGATCATCCTCCACTTTCCTCCCCGCCCCGGAATCCCCGCGATTTCGGGGCTTTTTGTCGTCACCCGGGGGCCAAGAGCGGCGAGGTCCTAGGTTTGTGGAGCATTGTGGAGTAAAGTGGAGGCACTGAACTCCTGTGGCCGGCGAGTGGAGGGGGTGCTGCCGTGTTCCTCGGTACGCACGCGCCCAAGCTCGACGACAAGGGCCGCGTCATCCTGCCGGCCAAATTCCGCGACGAGCTCGCGCACGGACTCGTCATCACCCGGGGCCGCGAGAAGTGCCTCGTGGTCTACAGCGCCCGCGAGTTCGAGAGCGTGCACGAGCAGCTCATGGCGAACGCCGCCGGCTCGAAGAGGGCGCGCGACGCCGCGCGCATGTTCCTCGCCGGCGCGAGCGAGGAGCACCTGGACTCGCAGAACCGCGTCACCATCCCGCCGATGCTGCGGGACTGGGCCGGCCTCGACCGCGACCTCACGGTGATCGGTGCGGGCAACCGCATCGAGGTGTGGAGCGCGGCCGCCTGGGACGCCTACTACTCCGAGATCGCCACCGCCTACGCCGAGGACGAGGAGGAGGTGATCCCGGGACTCTTCTGAGCGCCGACGGCGACCCCCCGCCGACCGCTCCCTGACTTCCCTTCCCCGGAGTCAGGCGGCGAGCGGATGGGGATCACCGCCCGCGATCGGGACCGGAGCACGATGGCAGACCGCATCCGTCACATCCCCGTGAGCCTCGAACGCAGCCTCGAGCTGCTGACCCCCGCGCTCGACGGGGACGGCGCCGTGCTCGTCGACGCCACGCTCGGGCTCGGCGGGCACAGCGAGGCGTTCCTCGAGCGCTTCCCGCGGCTCACGCTCGTCGGGCTCGACCGCGACCCCGAGGCGCTGCGGCTCGCGGGGGAGCGGCTCGCGCGGTTCGGCGACCGCGTGCACCTCGCGCACACCGTGTACGACCGGATCGCCGAGGTCGTCGCCCGGCTCGGCTTCGCGAGCGTGCAGGGCGTGCTGTTCGACCTCGGGGTGTCGTCGATGCAGCTCGACGAGGTCGATCGCGGCTTCTCGTACTCGCAGGATGCCCCGCTCGACATGCGCATGGACGCGACGAGCGAGCTCACCGCGGCGCGGGTCGTCGCCGAGTACAGCGAGAGCGAGCTGCGCCGGATCTTCTACGACTTCGGCGAGGAGAAGCTCGCCCCCCGCTACGCGAGCCGCATCGTGGCGCGGCGCGCTCTGGCGCCCATCGAGCGGTCCGGCGACCTCGTGGAGATCATCGACGCCGCGACCCCCGCCGCGGCCCGTCGCTCGGGGCACCCCGCCAAGCGCGTGTTCCAGGCGCTGCGCATCGAGGTGAACCAGGAGCTGGCCGTGCTCGAGCGGGCGATCCCCGCGGCCCTCGACGCGCTCGCCGTCGGCGGCCGGATCGTCGTGCTCGCCTACCAGTCGCTCGAGGACCGCATCGTCAAGCGCGAGCTCGCCCGGCGCTCGACGTCGACCGCGCCGCGCGGCCTGCCGATGGAGCTCCCCGAGCACCGTGCCGAGTTCCGCCTGCTCGTGCGTGGCGCCGAGCTCGCGAGCGACGCCGAGCGCGCCGCGAACCCCCGAGCCATCCCCGTCCGTTTGCGCGCCGCCGAGCGCGTCGAGCCCGTCCGGAGCCGCGCCGCATGAGCAACCTCGCCTACGCCCCGACGCGACCGCGCGTCGCCCAGCCCGCGCCGCCGCTGCGGCCGGCGCGACGCGTCGAGATCGTGCCGAACCGGGCGCTGCGCCGGGCGCGCCCGAAGCCGCTCTACGCGGTCGTCGCGATCGGCGGCCTGTTCGCGCTGTTCCTCGGCCAGCTGCTGCTGTCGATCGGCGTCTCGGATGGCGCCTACCAGATCGCCTCGCTGCAGTCCCAGAAGGCGGAGCTCGACCGCCAGCAGCAGAGCCTCTCCGAGCAGGCCGACGTGCTGTCGTCGACGCAGAACCTCGCGACGAAGGCGGCGCAGCTCGGCATGGTGCCGAGCGGCGGCACGCCGGCCTTCCTCGACCTCGCCGACGGCAGGGTGATCGGCACCTCGAAGGCCGCATCGGCGGCGACGAGCGGCGTCGCGACGCTCGCGAACTCGCTCCTGCCCGAGAGCGACCCGACGACGGATGCCGCGACGGGCGCGGTCGGCGACGCCGGGAGTGCGGGCGACACGACCGCCGGGGACCCGGCAGCCGGGGAGGCCGGGACCGCATCCGGGGAGGCACCGGCCGGAACGGCATCCGTGCCCGCCGGCACCACGGGCGCCGGCACCACTGGTGCCGGCACCACGGGCGCCGGCACGACGATCGCCGACGAGTCGCAGGACGCCCTCGGCTCGACGGGCGCGCCTGCCACGCCCACGACGACGCCGCCCGTACTCTCGACCGACGGCGGCCTGCCGACCCCCACCACCCACTGATCGCGGGCCGCGAGACGGTGTTCGCATCGCCGTGGCGCGCCGAGACCGAGGAGAGAGCATGCGGATGACGCGCTCGACCCGGCGTCGCATGCTGCTGTCCACGGTCGCGACCCTCGCCGTGATCGGCGTGTTCGTCGTGCGGCTCGTCGACATCCAGATCGTGCAGGCCGACGCGTTCAACACCGAGTCGGCCGGCAAGCGCAGCGTCGCGACCACCGTGTACGGCCAGCGCGGCGACATCGTGGACGCGAACGGCACGGTGCTCGCCGGCAGCATCATGCGCTACGACATCACGGCATCGCCGCGGAACTCGGCGGTGAGCGCGAAGTACACCGAGCAGGAGCGCACGAACGACATCCAGGCCGTCGCCGATGCGGCCGGACTGACGCCCGCCGAGGTGCGCACGAAGCTCGACACCGCGCTCGCGAAGAACCCCGAGTCCGACTACGCACTGCTCGCGAGCAAGGTCACCCTCGAGGTGCGGGATGCCGTGCGCGCCGCCCAGAAGGCGACGACGATCGGCTGGGTCTACACGCAGCCGCATCCGGCGCGCAGCTACCCGCTCGGCTCGGTCGCGGGCAGCCTCGTCGGCTTCATGGGAGCCGACGCCGCCCAGTTCGGCCTCGAGCGCAGCGAGAACGCGTGCCTCGCTGCGACGAACGGCTCGAGCACCTACGAGCGCAGCCTCGACGGCGTGCAGCTGCCCGGCAGCGAGGTCGTCGACCGTCCCGCGAAGAACGGGGGCACCCTCAAGCTCACGATCGTCAGCGACCTGAACTGGTTCGCGCAGCAGGCCATCACCCGGTCGGCGCAGAGCCTGCAGGCGAAGTGGGCGACCGCGGTCGTGGTGCGGGTCAAGGACGGGCACCTGATGGCCGTCGCGGACTACCCGTCCGTCGACCCCAACGACGTCAACGCGAGCGACCCGGACGACATCCGCTCGACGTCGTTCGCCACGAGCTACGAGCCCGGGTCGACGCTCAAGGCCATGACCGCCGCGATGCTCATCGACCAGGGCAAGGCGACCCCGTACACGCGGGTCACGGTTCCGGGCATCTTCAACACCCGCGGCGGCTACATCAAGGACGTGTTCGCGCACGGGACGATGAACTGGACGCTCACCGGCATCATGGTGAACTCGTCGAACATCGGCATCTCCGAGCTCACCGACCGCGTCAGCAAGCAGAAGCGCTACGAGTACATGCTGAAGTTCGGGCTCGGCAAGAAGACCGAGGTGGGCTTCAACGGCGAGGCGAGCGGGCAGCTCGCGCCCGCCGACAAGTGGGACAACCTGACCAACTACGCCGTCTCGTTCGGTCAGGGCGTCGCGGCGACGAGCGCGCAGGTCGCCTCGATCTACCAGACGCTCGGCAACGGCGGGGTGCGGATGCCGCTCACGCTCGTCGAGGGCTGCGAGCAGCCCGACGGCACCGTGACCGACGTGCCGACCGGGTCCGGCGAGCGGGTCGTGTCGACCAAGGCCGCGAACACGGTCGTGAACATGCTCGAGAACTTCGTCACGCAGGCCTCGATGTCGCCGCTGGTCACCATCCCCGGCTACGACCTCGCCGCGAAGTCGGGCACGGCCCAGGTGGCGAAGCCGGGCGGCGGCTACGGCAACGACCGGGTCACCTCGATCGCGGGTCTCGTCTCGGGCGACGACCCGCAGTACGCAATCGTCGTGACCATGGGCATGCCGCAGACGAACAAGGCGTCGTCGGCCGTCGCGCCGGTGTGGCACGACATCGCGGAGCAGGTCATCAAGACCTTCCGGGTGAAGCCGTCGACGAAGCCGGTGCCCACGCTGCCGGTGTCCTGGTGACCGGTATGGTGGTGAGCCCACCGACGAAGGGAAACCGCCACCCGTGACGGACCGGATTCCGCCGGTGCTCCGGCCCGAGCATCCGATATCCCGCCCCCTGAGCGGACTCCTCGACGCCTTCGAGCTCGAGGCCGAGGGCGCCGCCGAGGGCGTCGAGCTCGCGGGTGTCACCCTCTCCACGGGCGACGTGCAGCCCGGCGACCTGTTCGTCGGCATCGCGGGCGCGCACGCCCACGGCGCGTCCTACGCCGCCGACGCGGTCGAGAAGGGCGCGGTCGCCGTGCTCACGGATGCCGCGGGCGCCGCGATCGCGCGGGCAGCGCTCGGAGAGACCGCGGTGCCGATCGTCGTGGTCGACGACCCGCGGGCCGCGCTCGGCGAGATCTCCGCCTGGGTCTACCGCACCCGCGAGCGGCCGCCGCTACTGTTCGGCACGACCGGCACGAACGGCAAGACGACGACGAGCTACCTGCTCGAGGCGATCCTCAAGCAGCTCGGGCTCGTCACCGGGCTGAGCTCGACGGCCGAGCGGCACATCGGCCCGCTCACCGTCGTGAGCCGGCTCACGACGCCCGAGGCGAGCGAGATGCACGCCCTGCTGGCCCGGATGCGGGAGAGCGAGGTGCGCGCGGTCGCCGTCGAGGTGAGCGCGCAGGCGCTCAGCCGGCACCGCGTCGACGGCCTGTGGTTCGACGTCGTCGGCTTCACGAACCTCAGCCACGACCACCTCGACGACTACGCGAACCTGGAGGAGTACTTCCAGGCGAAGCTCGCGCTGTTCGATCCGGACCGGGCCGGCCGCGGTGTCGTGCTGCTCGACTCCGGCTGGGGCGAGCGGGTCGTCGAGGGCAGCCGCATCCCGGTCACGACGCTCACCGCCGACCCGGCGTTCGACGCCGAGTGGCGCGTCGCGATCGACGACGAGCGACCGGAGTACACCGCGTTCACCGTGACCGGGCCGCAGGGACGCGCGCTGACCACCCGCGTGCCCCTCATCGGACGGCACATCGCCGCGGATGCCGCGCTCGCGATCGTCATGCTCGTCGAGGCCGGCTTCGACCTCGGCGCGATCGACCACGCGCTCTCCGGCGGCATCGACGCGTACCTGCCGGGACGCACCGAGCGGGTCTCGGGCGACGCCGGACCGACCGTCTACGTCGACTTCGGCCACAGCCCCGACGCCTTCCTGCGCACGCTCCAGGCGGTGCGCGCCGTCACGCCGGGGCGCGTGATCATGCTGTTCGGGGCGGACGGCGACCGGGACAAGACCAAGCGTCACGAGATGGGCCGGGTCGCGAGCGAGTACTCCGACCTGCTCGTGATCACCGACCATCACCCGCGCTTCGAGGACCCCGACGCCATCCGCGCCACCCTGCTCGAGGGCGCGGCCCTCGCCGAGCACCCGGCCGAGACGCACGAGTACAGCCCCCCGGAGCGCGCGATCCGCGAGACCGTCGCCCTCGCCAAGGAGGGCGACGCCATCCTCTGGGCGGGACCGGGTCACCAGGACTACCGCGACATCCGCGGCGAGCGCACCCCCTACTCGGCGCGCGAGCTCGCGCGCCAGGCGCTGGCCGAGGCGGGCTGGTCGTGACGGTCGTCACGACCGGGCAGCTCGTCGCCGCGCTCGACTCCGGCGCGGGCGCGCCCGGCGGAGAGCTGCTCGTCGACGCGACCGAGGACCGGTCGTCGTCCGCGCTGCTCGCCGGCCTCAAGGCGCTCGCGGAGATCGGCCGCACCGGACGCCGCACGGTCGCCGTCGTCGGTCCCGTCGCGGGCGCCGACTGGGAGGAGCACGACCGCATCGGGCGCATCGTGGTGCGCCTCGACATCCGCTCGCTCGTGGCCGTCGGCGACGCCACCCGACACCTCAGCACGGCGGCGGGACTCGAGGGCTCGTGGGACGGCGAGGCCGTGCTCGTGGCGGATGAGGCCGCCGCCTACGATGAGGTGCGCGCGGGACTGCTGCGCGCGGACTCGATGGGGGATGACGTCGTGCTCGTGACCGTGCCGGCCGTGCTCGAGCGACTGGCGATTCGGGCGGTGACACGGTGAACGCGCTCCTCATCGGCGGCGCCATCTCGATGGTGTTCACGCTGTTCGGCACCCCGCTGTTCGTGCGGCTGTTCCGCCGGATCGGCTGGGGGCAGTTCATCCGCGACGACGGGCCGCAGTCGCACCACTCGAAGCGCGGCACGCCCACGATGGGCGGCATCGTCTTCCTGCTCGGCGCCGTGGTCGGCTACTTCGCCGGTCACCTCATCGCGCGCGAGCCGCTCGGCACGGCGTCGCTGCTCGTCATCTTCCTCACGGTCGGGCTCGGGCTCGTCGGCTTCGTCGACGACTTCCTCAAGGTGCGCAACCAGCGCAGCCTCGGCCTCGGCGGCTGGTCGAAGGTGCTCGGCCAGGTGATCGTCTCGACCGCGTTCGGCTTCCTCGTGCTGATGTTCCCCGACGAGCACGGCGTCACCCCGGCGGGGCGGATCGTCGCAGGCGAGCCGGTCGTGTTCATCTCCGGCACGCGCGACATCCCGTGGCTCAACCTGTTCTTCGCGGGCACGGTCGTCGGCGTCGTCCTGTTCCTGCTCTGGGTCAACGTCATCGCGGTGAGCGCCTCCAACGGGGTCAACGTCACCGACGGCCTCGACGGCCTCGCGACCGGCGCCACGATCCTGGCGCTGACCGGCTACATCGTGATCTGCTTCTGGCAGTTCAACCAGTGGTGCGACAACCCGACGGTGGACCAGACCCGGTGCTACACGGTGAGCGGACCCCTCGATCTCGCGATCGTCGCGGCGTGCCTGGCCGGCAGCCTGATCGGGTTCCTGTGGTGGAACACCAGCCCGGCGCAGATCTTCATGGGCGACTCGGGCTCGCTCGGGCTCGGCGGCGCGGTCGCGGCGCTCGCCATCCTCAGCCGCACCGAGCTGCTGCTCGTGGCGCTCGGCGGGCTGTTCCTCATCGTCACCGGCAGCGTCATCGTGCAGCGCGGCTTCTTCAAGCTCACCCGCTGGCGCTACGGAACCGGCCGGCGCATCTTCCTGATGAGCCCGATCCAGCATCACTTCGAGCTGAAGGGCTGGGCCGAGGTCACGATCGTCGTGCGGTTCTGGCTCATCGAGGGACTGTTCGTGGCGCTCGGCGTCGGGCTGTTCTATCTGGAGTGGTCGCGGGCGTGACCACCGCCGGCGCTCGCGACCCGCACGCCCTGACGAGCTGGCACGCGGACTGGTCGGGACTGCGCGCGCTCGTCGTCGGCCTCGGCGCGGCCGGCTTCGCGGCGGTCGACACGCTCGTCGAGCTCGGCGCCGACGTGCTCGTCGTGGCGGAGCACGCGACGGATGACGCGCTCCGGCTCGTGGACGTCATCGGTGCGCGGGCGGTCGTCTCCGCGCTCGAGCCGCCGCCCGGCGCGGTCGCGGCGTTCGACGCGCAGCTCGTCGTCGTCTCGCCCGGTGTCGCCCCGGACGCGCCCCTGCTCGTGGCGGCGCGCGAGGGCGGCATCCCGGTGTGGGGCGACGTGGAGCTCGCCTGGCGGGTGCGCGACAAGGTGCGCGCCGCCGAGTGGCTCGCCGTCGGGGGAGCGGGTGCGACCCTCGCGACCGACCTGCTGCTGCACGTGCTCGCGGCGAACGGCGTGCGCGTCGCGGTCGTCGGCGACGACGCGCCGGCCGTGCTCGACGCCGTGCGCGACCCGGGCGGCTTCGACGCCCTCGTCGTGCAGCTCGGCGAGCGCCAGCTGCGCCACGCGGCCGACTGGCCGGTGTCGCCGCTCGCGGGCGTCGTGACCGCCGCGGGCGACGCCGTTCCCGCGGTGCTCGGGCGGCTGTACGCCAACACGCGCCTCGCCTGCGTCTACAACAAGGCGGACCTCGCCACGCAGCGGATGGTGGAGGACGCCGAGGTCGTCGAGGGCGCGCGGGCGGTGGGCTTCGACGCCGGCACGCCCGGGCCGAGCGACCTCGGCGTGGTCGACGGCATCGTGGTCGACCGCGCGTTCCACGACGACCGGCACCGCAGCGCACTCGAGCTGACCACCCGCGGCGAGCTCGAGGCGGTCGGCCTCGGGGACGGCGCCGGGCTCACGGCGGTGCTCGCGGCATCCGCCCTGGCCCGCGCCGTCGGCGTGCCGCCGGGCGCCATCGGCGCGGCGATCGCGACGTTCGCGTCGCGTCGCGAATGAGCGCGCCGAATCGGATCGCGCGTGTCGCCGCGACACGCGTCGCGGCTGCGGGCCGCGAGCTCCGGCGCCCCGGACACTGGAGGGGCGCGTCGGCATCCGTCCGGCCGCGGGAGGGCGACGGATGACGAGCACGGTGCGCGCTCCCGGCATGCGGCGGCCGTCGACCCAGCCGCCGCCCCGCCGCACCGCGCCCGCCCGGGCCGCCGCCGGTGCCGCGGACGGATCGCGCGCGGTCGTCGCCGTGCGCCGCGTGTTCGCGTCGGAGGGGCGGGACTACTTCCTGCTGCTCGGCGTGACGCTGTTCCTCGTCATCTTCGGTCTCGTCATGGTGCTCTCGTCGTCGTCCGTCGAGTCGTACGCGAAGACCGACAACGCGTTCGCGTTCTTCCTGCGACAGGGCATGTTCGCGCTCGTCGGCGTCCCCGCGATGCTGCTCGCGGGCGCGCTGCCACTGCGGTTCTGGGCGACCTGGGCGGGCCGGGCCATGCTCATCGGCGTCGCCCTGCAGCTGCTCGTGTTCACGCCGCTCGGTGACGATGCGGGCGGCAACCGCAACTGGATCAGCGTGGGCGGCTTCACGGCACAGCCCTCGGAGTTCATCAAGGTCGGCCTGTGCCTGTGGCTCGCCTGGATCCTCACCCGCAAGGCCGAGCTCATCGGCGACTGGCGGCACCTGCTGCTGCCGATCGGGCCGGTCGCCGGCCTCGCGATCGCGCTCGTGCTCGCGGGCGCCGACCTCGGCACCGCGCTCATCCTGCTCATGATCGTGTTCGGCGCGATGTACTTCGCGGGCGTGAAGCTGCGCTACCTGCTCACGTCGGGCGTCCTCGTCGCGATCGGCGCGTCGCTCCTGGCGCTGTCGGGCGGCTCGCGGGTGCGTCGCATCTCCTGGTGGATCAGCGGCTGCACCGTGCAGGACTACGACCAGCGCGAGTGCTGGCAGCCGTTGCACGGCACCTGGGCGCTCGCGGCGGGCGGGCCGTTCGGCGTCGGCCTCGGCAACTCGAAGTCGAAGTGGTCGTGGCTGCCGGCGGCCGACAACGACTACATCTTCTCGATCATCGGCGAGGAGCTCGGCCTGGTCGGCGCGGTCGTCGTGCTGCTGCTCTTCGTCGTGCTCGCGATCGCCATGCTGCGCATCATGCGCGACACCGTCGAGCCGTTCCCGCGCCTCGTCGTCGGCGGCGTGATGACCTGGATCATCGGCCAGGCGCTCGTCAACATCGCGGTCGTGCTCGGCCTGCTGCCGGTGCTCGGGGTGCCGCTGCCGCTCATCTCCGCGGGCGGATCGTCCCTCGTCATGGTGCTCGTCGCGATCGGCATCGTGCTGTCCGTCGCGCGCGACAACAAGCGCCGCGAGATCGGGCTCGCGTGACGACCCACCTGCTCGCCGGCGGGGGGACCGCCGGCCACGTCAACCCGCTGCTCGCGGTCGCCGACCGCATCCGCGACCGCGACCCGGACGCCCGGGTGCTCGTGCTCGGCACCGCGGAGGGCCTCGAGTCGCGGCTCGTGCCCGAGCGCGGCTACGAGCTGCTGACGGTCCCGCGCCTGCCGTTCCCGCGCCGCCTGAACGCCGCGGCGGTGCGCTTCCCGGATGCCTGGCGCCGCTCCGTCGCGCTCACCCGGCGCTACCTGCGCGAGCGCGGCGTCGACGTCGTGGTCGGCTTCGGCGGCTACGCGTCCGCGCCGGCGTACCTCGCGGCGCGCGCCGAGCGGGTGCCGTTCGCGCTGCACGAGGCGAACGCGAAGCCCGGCATGGCCAACCGTCTCGGCGCGCGGTTCACCCCGTTCGTGGGCGTCGCGTTCCCCGGTACGCCGCTGCCACACCCGACCGTCGTCGGCATGCCGTTGCGGCGTGAGATCGAGTCGCTCGACCGCGCGGCGTCGCGGCCGGAGGCGCTCGCGGCCTTCGGCCTCGACGCCGGCCGACCGGTGCTGCTCGTGACGGGCGGCTCGCTCGGCGCACGGTCGATCAACAGCGCGGTCGGCCGATCCGTCGACGCGCTGCTCGGCTCGGGCTGGCAGGTGCTGCACGTGACCGGCCAGAACGCCGACCTGCCCGACCCCGAGCGCGACGGCTGGCGGACGCTGCCCTACTGCGACCGGATGGACCTCGCGTTCGCGGCGGCCGACTTCGTCATCTCGCGTTCGGGCAGCGCCACGGTGTCCGAGCTCACGGCCGTCGGTCTGCCCGCCGTCTACGTGCCGTACCCGGTCGGCAACGGCGAGCAGCGGTTCAACGCCGCGGGCGTCGTGGCGGCCGGCGGAGCACTGCTCGTGCTCGACGCCGCGTTCACCCCCGCGTGGATCGCGCAGACGCTCGTGCCGCTGCTCGGCGACCGCGAGCGCATCGCGGCGATGGCCGAGCGGTCGCGTGCGACGGGACGGCTCGACGGCGCCGACCGGATGACGGACCTCGTCGAGCGCGCACTCGGCACGGCGTCCCTGGGTAGGGTGAAGCGCCCATGATCAAGCCCGACCTCTCCCTGCCGCTGCCCGACGACATCCGCTCCCCGCACTTCGTCGGCATCGGCGGAAGCGGCATGAGCGGCATCGCACGGATGTTCCTCGAGGCCGGGCACGCCGTCTCCGGCTCCGACCGCAGCGAGAACCACCACACCGAGGACCTGCGCGCGCTGGGCGCGGCGGTCTCGATCGGCCACGCCGCCGAGAACCTGCCCGCCACGGCCGACGCGCTCGTGTTCACCGGAGCGCTGTGGCCCGACAACCCCGAGTACCTCGCGGCGCTCGAGCGCGGCATCCCCGTGCTGCACCGCTCGCAGGCGCTCGCCTACCTGATCCGGTCGTCGCGGCTCGTCTCCGTCGCGGGCGCGCACGGCAAGACGACGTCCACGGGCCTCATCGTCACGGCGCTCGCGGAGATCGGCGTCGACCCGAGCTACGTCAACGGCGGCGTGATCCAGGCCTTCGGCCGCTCGTCGCGGCGCGGCGGCGGCGAGCTCACCGTGATCGAGGCGGATGAGTCGGACGGCTCGTTCCTGCTCTACGACACCGCGGTGGCGCTCATCACGAACGTCGACACCGACCATCTCGACCACTACGGCTCGCCCGAGGCGCTCGACGCGGCCTTCGTGCGCTTCGCGGACGCCGCCTCCGAGCTCGTCGTCATCTCGAGCGATGACCCGGGCGCGCAGCGCGTGCGGGCCGCGCTCTCGCATCCTCGCGTCGTGACCTTCGGCGAGGCGGCGGACGCCGACGTGCGCGTGCACGACATCGAGGCCGCGGGCCCCGTGCGCTTCCGGATCACCGCGGCCGGTCGCGAGTACGCGGGCGCGCTGCGGGTGCCCGGCCGGCACAACGTGATCAACGCCGCCGGCGCGTTCGCCGTGCTCACCGGCCTCGGCTTCGAGCCCGAGGACGTGCTCGCGGGCCTCGCGGGCTTCGGCGGCACCGAGCGCCGCTTCGAACTGCACGGCGTCGTGCGCGGCGTGAGCGTATACGACGACTACGCGCACCATCCGACCGAGGTCGCGGCGGCGCTCGCCACGGCGCGCAGCGTGCTCGGCGACCGGCGCCTCATCGCGATCCACCAGCCGCACCTGTACAGCCGCACCCGGCTCATGGCCGGCGACTTCGCCCGCGTCTACGAGCAGCTCGCCGACCACACGATCGTGCTCGACGTGTTCGGCGCGCGCGAGGACCCCGTGCCCGGCGTCACCGGCGCGCTCGTATCCGAGCGGTTCGCCGATCCGGCCAAGGTCGACTTCCTGCCCGACTGGCAGCAGGCCGCCGAGCGCGCGGCCGCTCTCGCGCGCGCGGGCGACCTCGTCATGACGCTCAGCTGCGGCGACGTGTACCGGATCATCCCGCGGGTCCTCGCCGCTCTCGAGGCCGTTCCCGGCGGGCACCCGGCGCCGGAGGCCTGACCGTGGCGGCGAGCTCGTGAAGCGCCCCGAGGGCTTCGACCCGCCGGCCGCCGCCCCCGAGCGCGCGTCGGCGCGCCCGGCGCGGGCCGCACGGGCCGCACGGCCGACGAGCGCCCCGGCC
>NZ_JAUASV010000011.1 GCF_030345695.1 Galbitalea sp. SE-J8
TCGCGGCGATCACCACCAGGCGAGCCGCGGCATCCGTCAGATCATCCGCGGCGACACTGCTCGAGGGTGCGCCGAGCCCGCTGCCGATCGCGGCCGCGGCCGCGACTCCCACGGTGCCCTCGGCGACCGCTGCCGCGACGGGCGCAAGCCACGGCGACGCGCCGGTCAGGATCGCGCCCGCACCCACCAGTGCCCGGGCGTCGGCGGCCGACACCCCGGCCGTGCGCTGCACGAGCCGGTCGGCGGTGCGCTCGCCCATCCGCTGCGCAAGGCCGGCGTGGCCGCGCTCACGATCCGAACGCCGCGCGACCTCCGCCGCGACGAGCGCGAGACCACGATCGATCTCACGGCGCACCGCCACCAGCCGGGCCTGCGCGTCGAGCACCTCGTCATCGGACATGCTCACCAGCCGCGCCGGATCCGGGATCACGAGGTTCGGTGTCATGACCCCATCCTCCCCAACACTCGAACACCCGTTCGAGTCCACGCGAAGAATGTGGAGAACCCCGAAGAACCCCAGCCTGTGGAGAACCCCCACAGACGAGAACCCGCGCCACGCGACGCGTAGCGACGCCGCGGTGGCCAGCGGCAGCCACACCACCACCGGATGCCGGCCACACCACCACCGGCAAGCCGGCCACTCCACGACCGGCAAGCGGGCCACGTCACCACCGGCGATCCACCTCGCTCACTGGATGCGGCGGTCCGGGCCGCCCGGCGGGACGAGCCGACCCCCGCTCAGCGCTCCGCGGAGCGCAGGTAGCTCAGCGCTCCGCGGAGCGCAGATAGTTCGTCATCCGCACGGTCGAGAGGCGGCGCCCCTCGTCGTCGCGCATGACGATCTCGTGGGTCGCGAGCGTGCGGCCGAGCACGAGCGCCTCGCAGGTGCCCGTCACCCACCCGCTCGTCACCGAGCGCGAGTGCGTCGCGTTGATCTCGATGCCGACCGCGAAGCGTCCGGGCCCGGCGTGGATGGCCGAGGAGATCGATCCGAGCGACTCGCCGAGCACGACGTGCGCGCCGCCGTGCAGCAGCCCGATGACCTGCGTGTTGCCCTCGACGGGCATCCGGGCGATCGAGTGCTCGGCCGACAGGGAGACGAACTCGATGCCCATCTTCACGGCCAGCTCGCCGCCCGCGGTGGTCACCAGTCGCTCGACGAGCTCGGGGTCCATGTCCGCCGGGAAGGTGGTCATCGGCATCCGTTTCGGCTCGAGATCGGGGCCCGGAGGGCTGTCGGATGCCGCGGCTAGGCTGGCTCCGTGTCGGACCCCGCCAAGCCTACCCTCCTGCTCGTCGACGGCCATTCGCTGGCGTTCCGCGCGTTCTACGCCCTCCCGGTGGACTCGTTCGTCACGCGCGACGGGCAGCACACGAACGCCATCCACGGCTTCATCGCGATGCTCATCAACCTGCTCAAGGCCGAGAAGCCGAGCCACATCGCGGTGGCGTTCGACATCTCGCGGTACTCGTTCCGCACCCGGGAGTACGCGGACTACAAGGGCACCCGCGGCGAGACGCCTCCCGAGTTCGGCGGTCAGGTTCCGCTGCTCGAGGAGGTGCTCAAGGCGATGAGCATCGCGACGCTCTCCAAGGAGGACTTCGAGGCCGACGACATCCTCGCGACCCTCGCCCGCCAGGGTGCGGAGCAGGGCTTCCGGGTGCTCGTGGTGTCGGGCGACCGCGACAGCCTGCAGCTCGTGACCGACGACGTCACGGTGCTCTACCCGAACGTGCGCGGCGTCTCCGAGCTCAAGGTGTACGACCGCGCCGCGGTGATCGAGCGCTACGGCATCGAGCCGCACCAGTACCCGGAGGTCGCCGCGCTCGTGGGCGAGACGAGCGACAACCTGATCGGCATCGACAAGGTCGGCGAGAAGACCGCCGTGAAGTGGGTGCAGAAGTACGGCTCGGTCGACGAGATCGTCGCGCACGCCGACGAGATCACCGGCGTCGTCGGCAACAACCTGCGCGAGCAGAAGGAGCGCGCACTGCTCAACCGGCGGCTCAACCGGCTCGTCACCGACGTCGTGCTGCCGTACGGCCCCGCCGACCTCGAGCGCGCCGCGATGGACGAGGGCGCCGTGCGGGAGATCTTCGACCGGCTGCAGTTCCGCACGCTGCAGGAGCGCGTCATCGCCCTCGCGACCGAGGAGGGCTGGCTCGACGGCGCGAGCGCGTCGCCCGTCGCGACCGTGCGCGAGAACGTCGAGCCGACCGTGCGCACGCTCGTCGACGAGGAGCTCGCCGGCTGGATCGAACGCGTCACCGACGGCGGCACCCTGCCGCTCGGTCTGCGCATCGAGACGATCAACGGACAGCTCACCGGACTCGGCCTGGCCAGTCGCGACGACTCGGCGTTCGTGCCGTGGGCCGCGGACCGTCCCGACTACGCGGCGCTCGAGAGCTGGCTCGCCTCGGGCGCACCGAAGATCGTGCAGGGCGCGAAGCGCCTCACCCGGGTGCTCGGCGCCGCCGGTCTCGCGATCGGCGGCATCGCGTTCGACACGAGCCTCGCGACCGCACTGCTGCGCCCCACGGTCAAGGTCGACGACCTCGCGACCCAGGTGTACGACGTGCTCGGCGAGACCCTGCCGCAGCCCGATCCGAACCAGCTCGTGCCCGAGGCGGATGCGATCAGCCCCGCCACCGAGGCCTGGTACGTCGTGCGGGTTGCCGACGCCCTCACCGAGCGGGTCGGTGCGGGCACGCGCGTCGTGCTCGACGAGATCGAGCTGCCCCTCGCCCCCGTGCTCGCGCGCATGGAGCTCGACGGCGTCGCGGTCGACCGCCACGGGCTGCAGGCGCTCTCGGCCGAGCTCGGCGCGACCGCCGAGCAGCTCGCGCAGAGCGCGTACGCCGAGCTCGGCCGCGAGGTGAACCTCGGCAGCCCCAAGCAGCTGCAGGAGGTGCTCTTCGACCAGCTCGGGATGCCGAAGACGCGCGCCACGAAGACCGGGTACTCCACCGACGCCGGTGCGCTCGCCGACCTGCAGGAGCAGAGCCCGCATCCGTTCCTCGACCTGCTGCTGCAGCACCGCGACGCGACGAAGATCAAGCAGATCACGGATGCGATCGAGAAGGCGGTCGCCGCCGACGGCCGCGTGCACACCACCTACGACCAGACCGGCGCGGCGACCGGGCGGGTCTCGTCGAACGATCCCAACCTGCAGAACATCCCGATCCGCACCGAGGTCGGCCGCCGCATCCGGGGCGCGTTCGTGCCGGGCCCGGGCTTCGAGACGCTGCTCACCGCCGACTACTCGCAGATCGAGATGCGCATCATGGCGCACCTGTCGGGCGACGAGGGGCTCATCGCGGCGTTCACGGCGGGGGAGGACCTGCACCGCTTCGTCGGCGCGCGCGTGTTCGGCGTCGACCCGGCGGATGTCACCCCGGCGATGCGCACGAAGGTCAAGGCGATGTCGTACGGCCTCGCCTACGGCCTCAGCGCGTTCGGGCTCTCCAAGCAGCTGCGCATCGAGACCGCGGAGGCGCGCGAGCTGATGACCGACTACTTCGCCCGGTTCGGCGCCGTGCGCGACTACCTGCGCAACGTCGTCGAGCAGGCGCGCGTCGACGGCTACACCGAGACGATCTTCGGCCGCCGCCGGCCGTTCCCCGATCTGTCGAGCCCGAACCGCGTGCTGCGCGAGAACGCCGAGCGGCAGGCGCTCAACTCGCCGATCCAGGGCTCGGCGGCCGACATCATCAAGCGCGCCATGATCGGCGTCGACGCGGATCTGCGCGCGCAGGGCCTCGCCTCGCGGCTGCTGCTGCAGGTGCACGACGAGCTCGTGCTCGAGGTCGCGGACGGCGAGCTCGACGCGCTGCGGGCGATCGTCGTCGACCGGATGTCGCACGCGGCCGACCTCACGGTGCCGCTCGACGTGCAGGTCGGCACCGGGCCGAACTGGGACGCCGCCGGCCACTGATCTCGCGGGCGGCGCCCGAGCCGGGGCGACCCGGACACGCTCGGACATCGCATGTCCGAATGAACTTGACACTCGGACACAAACGGGCCAACCTGGGACCGATCCCACAGGAGTGGGTGTCCGAAGGCCGAGCGACGAGGGTCGGGATGTACGCACCGGAGCGCCACGCGCAGATCGTGGAGACCGCCAGGTCCCGCGGCCGCGTCGAGGTGACGGAGCTCGCCCGCGACCTCTCGGTGACCCCCGAGACCGTGCGGCGAGACCTCACCGCGCTCGAGCGCCGAGGCGTCGTCCGCCGCGTGCACGGCGGCGCGATCCCGGTCGAGCGGCTCGGCTTCGAGCCCGCCGTCGCCGACCGCGAGACGCAGCACGCCTCGCAGAAGGACCGCATCGCCCGCGCGGCCCTCGACGAGCTGCCCGACGGCGGATCGATCGTGCTCGACGCCGGCACGACCACGGCACGGATGGCGCAGCTGCTGCCCGACGACCGCGAGCTCACCGTCGTCACCCACTCGATCCCGGTCGCGACCGCGCTCATGAACCGCCGCAACATCACCCTGCACCTGCTCGGCGGCGTCGTGCGCCCGCGCACGCTCGCCGCGGTCGGGGAGTGGACCCGGGCCCAGGCCGCCGAGTTCTTCGCCGACGTCTCGTTCATGGGCATGAACGCCGTGAGCGTCGAGCGCGGCCTGACGACGCCCGATGTCGCCGAGGCGGCGATCAAGCGCGCGCTCATCCAGGCCGCGCGCCGTACGGTCGTGCTCGCCGACCACACCAAGTTCGGCCGCGAGGACTTCGCCCGCGTCGCACCGCTCAGCGCGGTCGACACGATCGTGACGGATGCCGGACTCGACGCCGAGCTCGCCGAGGACATCGAGAACTGCGGACCCCGGGTGGTGCTGGTGTGATCGTCACCCTGACCCTCAATCCGAGCCTGGACCGCACGCTCGAGGTCGAGTCCCTCGACCGCGGAGCGATCCTGCGCACCGGCACGCCGAGCCTCGACGCGGGCGGCAAGGGCGTCAACGTGACGCGCGCGCTCGCGGCCAACGGCATCCCGAGCGTCGCCGTCGTGCCGGTCGGCGGCCTCGAGGGCGCGGAGCTCGTGCGCCTGCTCGAACGCGACGGCGTCGAGGCGCGCACCGTGCCGGTCGCCACGCGCACCCGCTCCAACATCGCGCTCGTCGAGCCCGACGGCACCGTCACGAAGATCAACGAGCCCGGCTCGCCCGTGACCGACGCCGAGCTCGGGGCGCTCGTCGCGGCGGTCGTCGCGGTCACCGGGGCGAACGACTGGGTCGTCGTGAGCGGCAGCCTCGCGCCGGGAACGGATGTCGCGCAGCTCGCGACGGTCACGACGGCCGTGACCGCGGCGGGCGCCCACCTCGCGGTGGACACCAGCGGCGACGCGCTGCGCGCCGCCGTCGAGGTGGCACCGCGCCTCGTGAAGCCCAACCGGGAGGAGCTCGGCGACCTGATCGGCCGGGACCTCGGCTCGATCGCCGAGGTCGTCGAGGCGGCCGAGTGGGTGCGCGACGCGGGCGTCGAGCAGGTGCTCGTCTCGCTCGGCGCCGACGGCGCCGTGCTCGTCACCCCCGACGGCGTGATCGTCGGCGAGTCGACGGTCGTCGTGCCGCGCAGCGCGGTCGGCGCCGGCGACTGCTTCCTCGCCGGCTACCTCCAGCGTCTCGAACGCGATCCGGCCGATCCGGCCAGCGCGCTCCTCGATGCCCTCGCCTGGGGCGCCGCCGCCGCGGCGCTCCCGGGAACGTCGGTCCCCGCGCCCGCGGAGATCGCCCGTGCAGACGTCCGGCTGGTGCGGCGACCAGACCCGGATCGGCCGCTCCTGACCGGCTAGCTCCACCCCCGCCCACCGAACAACCCGAATCCGATACCGATCCCTCGTTACGAAGGAGTACCGCAGATGTCCGCTTATACCCCGCCCGTCACCGGCACGGGAGGCCGCGCGCGCGTCCAGCGCGCCGGCGCGTTCCTCGCCGGCATGGTGATGCCGAACCTCGGGGCGTTCATCGCCTTCGGCCTCATCACCGCCCTGTTCATCGACACCGGCTGGGTCAACTACGCCACGGGTCACGTCGTCGACGGCAAGCCCGTGGACACGCTGACCTGGACCACCCAGATCGCGACCGTCGTCGGACCGCTCATCAACATCCTGGTGCCGATCCTCATCGGCTACACCGGCGGCAAGAACGTCTACGAGACGCGCGGAGCGGTCGTCGGCGCCGTCGCGACGATCGGCGTCATGCTCGCGCCCGTCGCGCTGCAGCTCACGCCGATCTCGCTCAACGGCGAGGAGACCACCGCACCGGCCAGCATCGCCGAGATCGGTCCGGCGATCCTCGGCGCGTTCGTCGTCGGCCCGCTCGCGGCCTGGTTGCTCAAGAAGTGGGACAGCGTCATCGCGGGCAAGATCCGCGGCGGCTTCGAGATGCTCGTCGACAACTTCTCCGCGGGCATCATCGGCGGCATCCTGGCGATCTTCGGCATCTACGTCGTCGGCCCGCTCACCTACTGGCTCACCCAGGGCATCGGCTGGCTCGTCAACGAGCTCGTGAAGATCCACCTGCTGCCGGTCGTCTCGATCCTCGTCGAGCCCGCGAAGGTGCTGTTCCTCAACAACGCCATCAACCACGGCGTGTTCACCCCGATCGGCTCGGAGCAGGCCGGCCAGGCCGGCCAGTCGATCCTGTTCATGATCGAGTCGAACCCCGGCCCGGGCCTCGGCATCCTCACCGCGATGCTGCTGTTCGGCCCGCGCGCCGTGCGCCCGACCGTGCCCGCCGCCATGGTCGTGCACTTCCTCGGCGGCATCCACGAGATCTACTTCCCCTACGTGCTCATGAAGCCGATCCTCGTCATCGCGGCGATCGCCGGCGGCGCGACGGGCGTGCTGTGGGAGTCGATCTTCGGGCTCGGCCTGCGCGCGCCCGCGTCACCTGGCAGCATCATCGCGTGGCTGTTCGTGTCGCCGCCGAATGAGATCCTGCTCATCGTCATCGGCGTCATCCTGTCCGCCGCGGTCTCGGCCGTCGTCGGCTTCCTGCTCCTCGGCTTCGGCCGCCGGGAGAAGGAGGAGGGCAGCGCGTCCGACCTCGAGGCCGCGCGCGCCCAGAGCGCCGCGAACAAGGCCGCGAGCAAGAATCAGCCGACCGCCTCGGCGTAATCTGCCCAGCATCCGTTCATCCAGCACCTCTCTAAGGAGAACACCATGGCCACTCTCGACGGCTCCAGCGTCAAGAAGCTCATCGTCGCGTGCGACGCGGGCATGGGGTCGAGCGTCATGCTCGCCTCGACGCTCAAGAAGCAGCTGAAGGGGAACGACGTGATCGTCGAGCACTCGCCCGTCGCCACCATCCCGCAGGACGCGGATGTCGTGGTCACCCAGGCGAGCCTCGCCGACCGCGCGCGCGGCGTGGTGCCGAACGTGCCCGTGGTGCCGTTCAACCTCTTCCTCGGCGACCCCGCCGTGACGCGGGTGGTCAAGGCCATCCAGTCCGGCGACTCGATCGAGGTGTGACGATGTCGGAGACCACCACGCCCCTCACCGATCTGCTCGCGGAGTCCTCCATCCAGCTCGACGCGCACGCGTCGAGCAAGGAGGACGCCGTCGAGCAGGCCGGCGCCGCGCTGCTCGCGGCCGGCGCGATCGATGCGAGCTACATCGACGCGATGCTGCAGCGCGAGGCATCCGTCTCCACCTTCGTCGGCGAGGGGGTCGCCATCCCGCACGGCACCCTCGCCGGCAAGGAGGCGGTCAAGCGCGACGCGCTCGTGCTGCTGCGGTTCCCCGACGGGGTCGACTGGGACGGCAACGAGGTGAAGATCGCGATCGGCATCGCGGCCAAGGGCAACGGGCACATCGCCCTGCTCTCGCAGCTCGCGTCGATCCTGCTCGAGCCCGAGAAGGCGGCCGCGCTGCGCGAGGCCACGACCACGCAGGCGGTGTACGAACTCCTCGCGAGCGAGGACGACGACGACGACGCGAACGGCTAGCCGCACGCGTGAAGGTCGCGAGATTCTATGCACCCGGCGACATCCGCCTCGAGGACGCTCCGGAGCCCGGAGCGTCCTCGGGCGAGGTGAAGCTCCGGGTGCGGGCCTGCTCGACGTGCGGCACCGACGTGAAGATCCGCGCGTCGGGCCACCCCCGGATGTCGGCCCCGCAGGTGATGGGGCACGAGATCGCGGGGGAGATCGTCGACGTCGGCCCGGGCGTCGACGACTGGTCCGTCGGCGACCGGGTGCAGGTCATCGCGGCCATCCCCGACGGCGAGTGCGTCGAGTGCCGGTCCGGCCACCCCACGGTGTGCCGCGACCAGCTCTCGATGGGGTACCAGTTCCCCGGCGGCTTCGCCGAATACCTGATCGTGCCGAGCGCCGTGCTCGCCGTGGACGGCCTCACCCGCATCCCGGACGGGCTGTCGTTCGCGGAGGCCTCGCTCGCCGAGCCGCTCGCGTGCGTGCTGAACGGACAGGAGATCGCGCGGGTCGGCGCCGGTGACACGGTCGTCGTCGTCGGCTCCGGCCCGATCGGCTGCCTGCACGTGCGTCTCGCGCGGGCGCGCGGCGCGGCCCGCGTCATCCTCGTCGACCTCAACGCCGCGCGGCTGGCACGCGCCGCCGCGCTCGTGCACCCGGATGCGGTGATCGCCGCCGAGCACGACGACCCGGTCGACGCCGTGCTCGCCGCCACCGGCGGACGGGGCGCGGACGTCGTCATCACCGCCGCCGCGAGCGGTGCGGCCCAGGAGCAGGGACTGCGGATGCTCGCCCCGCGCGGCCGGCTGAGCCTGTTCGGCGGGCTCCCGAAGGACCGCCCCACCATCGACGTCGACGCGAACCTCGTGCACTACCGCGAGCTCTCGATCGTCGGCGTGAACGGGTCGAGCCCCGAGCACAACAAGCGGGCGCTCGACCTCATCGCCTCGGGTCTCGTGCCCGTCGCCGACCTCATCACGCATCGCCTCCCGCTCGACCGCGTGCTCGACGCCCTCGACATCGTCGAGCGCGGCGAAGCGATCAAGGTCACCATCGAGCCCTGAACCATTCCCGAAGACCCCCCCACCACCGAAGGAGAAACCCCCATGGCAGAGCGCACCGTCACCGTCGCCTCGAGCGTCGGACTGCACGCCCGCCCCGCGTCGCTGTTCGCCCAGGCCGCCGCGAAGGCCGGCGTCCCGGTGAGCCTCACGTCCGCCGCCGGAAAGAGCGTCAACGCCGCGAGCATCCTCGGGGTGCTCTCGCTCGGCATCGGCCACGGCGAGACGGTCACGATCAGCGCGGACGGGGACGGGGCGGATGCCGCGCTCGACTCGCTCGCGGAGCTGCTGAACACCGACCTCGACAAGGAGTAGGCACCCCGTTCACTGGCCGAGGAGCCCGCGAGCGCAGCAGCCTCTTCCGCTGGTTGAGGAGCCCGCGAGCGCAGCCTCTTCCGCTGGTTGAGGAGCCCGCGAGCGCAGCGAGTCGGCGTCTCGAAACCGCCGCGCAGACCCCCCGTCCGCTGGTTGAGGAGCCCGCGAGCGCAGCGAGTCGGCGTCTCGAAACCCCGCTCACGACCACCGCGACGGCCCGCCCCCTGAACGGGGCGGGCCGTCGCTATCGTGGGAGGCATGACGGACACCCCCGCACGCATCCCCACTCCCATCGATGCCATCGCCGAGCGCTGGGTCGACACGGTCGCCGACCTGCTCCCCGAGGTGGGCGTCTACATCGGACGCCAGAGCCGGCCGGGGGAGTACTCCGACCTGTCGCCCGCCGGCGCCGACGCACGGGCCGACGCCGCGCGGGCCGTCCTGACCGAGCTGCGCGCCGCGGAGCCGGTCGATGAGGTGGACCGCATCACGAAGCTCGACCTCGAGCGCGACCTCGCCCTCGAGCTGGAGAGGCACGACGCGCGACTGAACATGCGGGACGTCTCCGTACTCGCCTCGCCCGCCCAGGAGATCCGCGAGGTGTTCGACCTGGAGGCCACCGACACGGTGGCCGACTGGGAGGTCGTCGGCCGCCGGCTGCACAACGTGCGGGGCGCGATCGACGGGTACATCGAGTCGCTCCGCGAGGGCATCCGCCAGGGCGTGGTGCCGGCGCGCCGGCAGGTCGCCCAGGTGATCACGCAGGCGGAGCGCACCGCGGCATCCGACGGCTTCTTCACCGACCTGACCAGCGACCCGCGCGCGGGCGACGAGGCCGTGCCCGCGGCGCTCGCGGCCGACCTCGTCGCGGGGGCCGAGGAGGCGCGCGCCGCCTACGGCACGCTCATCGGGTTCCTGCGCGACGAGCTCGCGCCCGCCGCCGGCGAGCAGGACGCGGTCGGCCGCGAGCACTACGCGCTCGCATCGCGCTACTTCCTGGGTGCGACGGTCGACCTCGACGAGACGTACGAGTGGGGCCTCGAGGAGCTCGCGCGCATGGTCGCCGAGCAGGAGTCGATCGCGAACGAGATCCGTCCCGGCGCGACCGTCGAGGAGGCGATCGCATTGCTCGACGAGGACCCGGCGCGCAAGCTGCACGGCACCGAGGCGCTCAAGACCTGGATGCAGGAGACGAGCGACCGGGCGGTGGCCGACCTCGCGGCGAGCCATTTCGACATCCCGGAGCCCGTGCGCCGGCTCGAGTGCCTCATCGCGCCGAGCCAGGACGGCATCATCTACTACACCGGTCCGACCGACGACTTCTCGCGCCCCGGCCGGATGTGGTGGAGCGTGCCGCCGGGCGTCACCGAGTTCAACACCTGGCGCGAGCTGACCACCGTGTACCACGAGGGCGTGCCGGGCCACCACCTGCAGATCGGGCAGGCGGTCTACAACCGCGCGAGCCTCAACGCGTGGCGCCGCACGCTCGCCGGCACGTCGGGCCACGCGGAGGGCTGGGCGCTCTACGCCGAGCGCCTCATGGAGCAGCTCGGCTACCTCGACGACCCGGCCGACCGGCTCGGCATGCTCGACGGACAGCGGATGCGCGCGGCGCGCGTCGTGCTCGACATCGGCGTGCACCTCGGCAAGCCCCGGCCCGACGGCGAAGGCATCTGGACCGGCGACTGGGCGTTCGAGTTCTTCGCCCGGCACGTGCACATGAGCCAGGGCTTCATCGACTTCGAGGTCAACCGCTACCTCGGCTGGCCGGGACAGGCGCCGTCCTACAAGATCGGCCAGCGCATCTGGGAGCAGCTGCGCGACGAGGTCGCGGAGCGCGAGGGCGACGCGTTCGACATCAAGGCGTTCCACAAGCGCGCCCTCGACATCGGCGGCGTCGGCCTCGACACCCTGCGCACGGCGCTGCTCGACTGACCCGCGCCCCGCTGACCGCGGCCGTCCAGCGCTGAGACGACGCATCCGGTCGGTATGGCCGCCTACCGCCCGGATGCGTCGGTCGAGGTCGCGCGGGCCTGGGAGCGCGCATTCTTCGACCCCCGCCTGCCCGCGACCCGCCGCGTCGCCCTGCGCATGGCGATCGTGCTCGGCGACGGGAGCGCGCTCACCCCGCTCGTGAATCTCGCGCGCGTCGGTCTCGGGGGCTCGCACCTCGACGGTCCATGGCCCGGATCGCGGGACAAGCGGGACGCGGGCGCACACCACGTGTGGCGCCACACGCACGGACACCAGCGGTTCAGCTGGGTGCACCTCGACGACGTCGTGCGCGCTGTGAGCTTCATCGCGGCATCCGACCTCGAAGGCGTCGTCACCATCGCAGCGCCCGGAACGACGGATGATGCGAGCCTCATGCGCGCCCTGCGTCGCATCCTCGGTGTTCCCGTCGGTCTGCCCTTGCCGAGGCCGCTGCTCGAGCTCGGGTCGGTCGCCCTGCGCACCGAGGTCGAGCTGCTGCTCAAGAGCCGGTGGGTCGTGCCGGAACGCCTCGAGGCGGCGGGGTTCCGCTTCGCATTCCCCGAGATCGAGGGCGCATTGCGCGACCTGCTCTCTCGTCCGCCGGGAAGGTAGCGCGGGTTCCGTGCGTTAGGTAAGCTGAAGGGTCGCATTTCTGCGACATCCCATATCCGCATGCCCTCCGCGGAATCCACACGCTCGCGATCCTCGGGTCGAGGCGTGTTCGCGCGGGCCCGATACACAACCACCGAAAGCACACTCAACTACATGACTCTCGTCTCGCCTGCCAAGGCACCCAAGCAGGTCGCCATCAACGACATCGGATCTGCTGAAGACTTTCTCGCCGCCGTCGAGAAGACACTGAAGTTCTTCAACGACGGAGACCTCATCGAGGGCACCGTCGTCAAGATCGACCGCGACGAGGTGCTCCTCGACGTCGGCTACAAGACCGAGGGCGTCATCCCCTCGCGCGAGCTCTCGATCAAGCACGACGTCGACCCCACCGAGGTCGTCCAGGTCGGCGACTCCGTCGAGGCCCTCGTCCTCCAGAAGGAGGACAAGGAAGGCCGCCTCATCCTGTCCAAGAAGCGCGCGCAGTACGAGCGCGCGTGGGGCGACGTGGAGAAGATCAAGGAGAACGACGGCGTCGTGACCGGTTCGGTCATCGAGGTCGTCAAGGGCGGCCTCATCGTCGACATCGGCCTCCGCGGCTTCCTCCCGGCTTCACTCATCGAGCTCCGTCGGGTGCGCGACCTCACGCCGTACCTCGGGCAGGAGATCGAGGCGAAGATCCTCGAGCTCGACAAGAACCGCAACAACGTCGTGCTCTCGCGCCGCGCGCTCCTCGAGCAGACGCAGTCGGAGAGCCGCTCGACCTTCCTCGCGAACCTCGCCAAGGGCCAGGTGCGCAAGGGCGTCGTCTCGTCGATCGTCAACTTCGGCGCCTTCGTCGACCTCGGTGGCGTGGACGGCCTCGTGCACGTCTCGGAGCTCTCGTGGAAGCACATCGAGCACGCGTCCGAGGTCGTCGAGGTCGGCCAGGAGGTCACCGTCGAGATCCTCGAGGTCGACCTCGAGCGCGAGCGCGTGTCGCTGTCGCTCAAGGCGACCCAGGAGGACCCGTGGCAGGTCTTCGCCCGCACCCACGCGATCGGACAGGTCGCGCCCGGAAAGGTCACGAAGCTCGTGCCGTTCGGCGCGTTCGTGCGCGTCGCGGACGGCATCGAGGGCCTCGTGCACATCTCGGAGCTCTCCGCCAAGCACGTCGAGCTCGCCGAGCAGGTCGTCTCGGTCGGCGACGAGGTGTTCGTCAAGGTCATCGACATCGACCTCGAGCGTCGCCGCATCTCGCTCAGCCTCAAGCAGGCGAACGACAACGTCGACCCCGAGGGCACTGAGTTCGACCCGGCGCTCTACGGCATGCCGACGGAGTACGACGAGCAGGGCAACTACAAGTACCCGGAGGGCTTCGACCCCGAGACGGGCGAGTGGCTCGAGGGCTTCGACGAGCAGCGTGCGAAGTGGGAGGCCGACTACGCGGCCGCCCAGGCCCGCTGGGAGGCGCACAAGGCGCAGGTCGCCGCATCCCTCGTCGAGGACCCGGCCGACAGCAACTTCGGCGGCGCGTTCTCGACCGACTCCGGCGCCGGCACCCTCGCCGACGACGAGTCCCTCGCGGCGCTGCGCGAGCGCCTGTCGTCGAACAGCTGAGTTCTCGCGCCGGCGACGGCGCGGCTCGACCGGAGGGCCGGTCCCCGTCCTGCAGCACGCAGGCCGGGGGCCGGCCCTCCGGCGTTAGCCTGGACGCGTGTACCAGATCGCGCTGACCGGGGGAGTCGCGGCCGGCAAGTCCCTCGTCGCCCGGCGGCTCGCCGAGCTCGGCGCCGTCGTCATCGACGCCGACGTGCTCGCGCGTGAGGTCGTCGAACCCGGCACACCCGGACTCGGCGCCATCCGCGCACGGTTCGGCGACGGCGTCATCGCCGCCGACGGCTCGCTCGACCGACCCGCGCTCGGCACGATCGTGTTCGCCGACCCCGAGGCGCGCGCCGCGCTCAACGGCATCACGCATCCGGCGATCATCGCCCGCCGACGCGAGCTCATGGCCGCACTGCCCCTCGACGCCATCGTCGTGCAGGACATCCCGCTGCTCGTCGAGACCGTCCCCGACGCCCGCGAGCGCTACGACGCCGTGCTCGTCGTGCACGCCGACGAGGAGGACCGCATCGAACGGATGACGCGCGCCCGCGGCTGGACGCGCGAGGAGGCGGTGCGCCGCATCCGTTCCCAGGCCGCCGAGGAGGAGCGGCTCGCCATCGCGACCCGGGTGATCGACAACACCGGCTCCCGCGAGGCGACCCTCGCGCAGGTCGACGCGTTCTGGGACTCGATCCCGCGCTGAGCGCCCGTCACCGGGCCGTTGGTGCCGGGTCTTCCGCGCTGAGCGATCCGGCGCCGCGCGCCCGGCGGATGTCGGCGGTCGTCCGTACCCTGGGAGCATGGCGAATCCGACCCGCTCCGTGCGTCCGTTCGAGGTCGTCAGCGAGTACTCGCCGTCCGGCGACCAGCCCCAGGCGATCGAGGAGCTCGCCGCCCGCATCAACGCGGGGGAGACGGATGTCGTGCTGCTCGGCGCGACCGGCACCGGCAAGAGCGCCACGACCGCGTGGCTCATCGAGAAGGTGCAGCGGCCGACGCTCGTGCTCGCGCACAACAAGACGCTCGCGGCGCAGCTCGCGAACGAGTTCCGCGAGCTCATGCCGCACAACGCCGTCGAATACTTCGTGAGCTACTACGACTACTACCAGCCCGAGGCCTACGTGCCGCAGACGGACACTTTCATCGAGAAGGACTCGTCCGTGAACGCGGAGGTCGAGCGGCTCCGCCACTCCACCACGAACTCGCTGCTCTCGCGTCGCGACGTCGTCGTCGTCTCGACGGTGTCGTGCATCTACGGTCTCGGCGCCGCCGAGGAGTACCTCGACGCATCCGTCGCCATCCACGTCGGCGACCGCGTCCCGCGGGATGCGCTGGTGCGGCAGTTCGTCAACATGCAGTACCAGCGCAACGACATCGACTTTTCGCGCGGCAAGTTCCGCGTCCGCGGCGACACGATCGAGATCATCCCGGTCTACGAGGAGCACGCCATCCGCATCGAGATGTTCGGCGACGAGATCGAGGCGCTCTACTCGCTCAACCCGCTCACCGGCGACGTCATCAAGAGGCTCGAGGCCGTGAGCGTCTTCCCCGCGACGCACTACGCGGCCGGCACCGAGACCATGCACCGCGCGATCGGCACGATCAAGACGGAGCTCGAGCAGCGCCTCGCCGAGCTCGAGCGCCAGGGCAAGCTGCTCGAGGCGCAGCGGCTGCGGATGCGCACCACCTTCGACATCGAGATGATGGAGCAGATCGGCTTCTGCAACGGCATCGAGAACTACTCGCGCCACATCGACGGCCGCTCGCCCGGCGAGCCGCCGAACTGCCTGCTCGACTACTTCCCCGAGGACTTCCTCGTCGTCATCGACGAGTCGCACGTCACGGTGCCGCAGATCGGCGCCATGTATGAGGGCGACGCGAGCCGCAAGCGCACCCTCGTCGAGCACGGCTTCCGGCTGCCGAGCGCGCTCGACAACCGGCCGCTGACCTGGCCGGAGTTCCTCGACCGGGTCGGCCAGAAGGTGTACCTGTCGGCGACACCCGGCAAGTACGAGATGGGCATCACCGACTCGGTCGTCGAGCAGATCATCCGGCCGACCGGGCTCGTCGATCCCGAGATCGTCGTGAAGCCCACGAAGGGGCAGATCGACGACCTGCTCGAGCAGATCCGCCAGCGCGTCGAGAAGGACGAGCGCGTGCTCGTCACGACGCTCACGAAGAAGATGGCCGAGGAGCTCACCGACTACCTCGAGGAGGCCGGGGTCAAGGTGCGTTACCTGCACTCCGACGTCGACACCCTCCGCCGCGTCGAGCTGCTCACCGAGCTGCGCCAGGGGGTCTACGACGTGCTCGTCGGCATCAACCTGCTGCGGGAGGGCCTCGACCTGCCCGAGGTCTCGCTCGTCGCGATCCTCGACGCCGACAAGGAGGGCTTCCTGCGCAGCGGCACGTCGCTCATCCAGACCATCGGCCGCGCGGCGCGCAACGTCAACGGTCAGGTGCACATGTACGCCGACGTGCTCACCGACTCGATGAAGAACGCCATCGAGGAGACCGAGCGCCGCCGCGAGAAGCAGGTCGCCTACAACCTCGAGCGCGGCATCGACCCGCAGCCGCTGCGCAAGCGCATCGCCGACATCACCGACGTGCTCGCGCGCGAGGAGGCGGACACCGCGGCACTGCTCGCCGGACGCGGCGGCGGCAAGAAGTCCCCGACCCCGAACCTGCGGCGCGAGGGCAAGGCGGCCGCGGGCGCCAACGAGCTCGAGTCGCTCATCGCCGACCTCACCCAGCAGATGATGCAGGCCGCCGGCGAGCTCAAGTTCGAGCTCGCGGCCCGGCTGCGCGACGAGCTCGGCGACCTGAAGAAGGAGCTGCGGCAGATGGAGGCGGCGGGCCACCTCCGCTGAGGTGTCGGCGAGCGGCTCCCTCCGCTGGTCGAGGAGCGCGCGAGCGCAGCGAGCCCGCCCCGCTGGTCGAGGAGCGCGCGAGCGCAGCGAGCCCGCCCCCGCTGGTCGAGGAGCGCGCGAGCGCAGCGAGCCCGCCCCCGCTGGTCGAGGAGCGCGCGAGCGCAGCGAGCCCGCCCCCGCTGGTCGAGGAGCGCGCGAGCGCAGCGAGCCCGCCCCGCTGGTCGAGGAGCGCGCGAGCGCAGCGAGCCCGCGTCTCGAGACCATGCCCGCCCCGCCGGCCGAGCCTGCCGAGACCGACCGCGCCGGATCGGTAGGGTGCTGGGGTGCCTCTCGTGAGCCTTCGGCGGCGTCTGCAGTCCCGCATCCTCCGAGCGGTGCGCAGCAGCCGGTTCTTCCCGGTCGCGTGGATCGATCGTCTCGGCGACGACGACGCCCTGGCGGGCACGAGCCTCGACGCGACCGTGCTCGTCTACTTCCCCGACGCGCTCGACAGCCTCTATCAGGTGACGCCGTGGCTGCCCGCCTTCGAGGAGCTGCACGCGACCCTGCCGGTGGCCATCGCGACGCAGGACTCGCGCGTCTCGTCCCGCCTGCGCGAGCTCACCGACATCCCGGTCGCCACGATCGCGCGATACGGCACGCTCGACGATCTGCTCGGGCGCAGCGAGGTGAAGCTCGCGCTGTACGTGAGCCACGCGCCGCGCAACTTCGAGGCGCTGCGGTTCACGTCGCTCATGCACGTCTACCTCGGCCACGGCGACAGCGACAAGGGCGTGAGCGCGTCGAACCAGCTCAAGGCCTACGACTACGCATTCCTGCCCGGGGAGGCGGCCGTCGAGCGCGTCCGGCTGCGGCTGGCGAAGTACGACGTCGCCGAGCACACCAAGATCGTCGGCCAGCCGCAGAACGCGCCGCTCACCCTCGTGCCGAACCTCGACGCGCGCGTCCGCGTGCTCTACGCGCCGACCTGGGAGGGGGCCCAGCCGAGCGTCGCCTACAGCTCCGTGCTCTCGCACGGCCGCGGGCTCGTCGACGCGCTGCTCGCCGACGGGAGGTTCCGGGTCGACGTGCGACCGCATCCGCTCTCGGGCGTGACGAGCGGCGAGTACGCCGTCGCGACGCGCGCGATCACGGATGCCGTGGCCGCCGCCGGCAGCGGCAACCGCGTCATCCGCGCCGACGACGAGACGCTCGAGCAGAGCTTCGCACGCGCGGACGTGCTCATCACGGACGTCTCGGCGGTGGCGAGCGCGTGGCTGCCGACCCTGCGCCCGCTCATCGTCACGACGCCCGCGGGCGAGCAGGCGGCGGAGGCGGACGGCGGCCTGCTCGCCGCGATCCCGCGCCTCACCGCGACGGATGCCGAGCGCGCTCCCGAGATCGTCGCGGAGGTGATCGCCGCGGACGACCCGAGCGCTCGGGCGGAGCTCGTGCGCAGCTACCTCTCGGCGTTCACGCCCGACCAGTCGCGCGCGCGCTTCGTCGAGGCGTGCGTCGAGGTCGCCGCGGAGCGCGACGCGGAGCGCGCCCGCCTGCGCGCGCTCGGCGGCGGCGCGCTGTAGCCCGCGGGCCGCAGGACCCGCGCCGCTTCCCCCGCGTTCGCTGTCGGCGCGGTCGCGGCATCCGTTCTCTACCAGCCGGTGTCGGTGGTCGTTCGTAGACTGGTGCCGATGTCGATCTCTGCCGTTCCCGGTGCCCAGAAACCCGGTATTCAGAAGCCCGGTGCTTCGTCGAGGCTCAGTGCCCCCAACGCGCACGGTGCCTCCAACACGCTCAGTGTCAAGGGCGCGCGCGTGCACAACCTCAAGAACATCGACCTCGAGATCCCGCGCGACTCGCTCGTCGTGTTCACGGGCCTGTCCGGCTCGGGCAAGTCGAGCCTCGCGTTCGACACGATCTTCGCCGAGGGCCAGCGCCGCTACGTCGAGTCGCTCTCCGCGTACGCGCGCCAGTTCCTCGGCCAGGTCGACCGGCCCGACGTCGACTTCATCGAGGGGCTGAGCCCCGCGGTGTCGATCGACCAGAAGTCGACGAACCGCAATCCGCGTTCGACGGTGGGCACGATCACCGAGATCTACGACTACATGCGCCTGCTCTGGGCGCGCGTCGGCGTGCCGCACTGCGCGGTGTGCGGCGAGAAGATCCAGCGCCAGACCGTGCAGCAGATCGCCGACCAGCTCATGGAGCTTCCGGCCGGCACCCGGTACCAGGTGCTGAGCCCGGTCGTGAGCCAGAAGAAGGGCGAGTTCGTCGACCTGTTCAAGGAGCTCGCCGCCCAGGGCTACTCGCGCGCGATGGTCGACGGCGAGATGGTGCAGCTCACCGACCCGCCGACGCTGAAGAAGCAGGTCAAGCACGACATCTCCGTCGTCATCGACCGGCTCGTCGCGGCCGACGACCTGCTCACGCGGCTCACCGACTCGCTCGAGACGGCGCTGCGCCTCACCGACGGCCTCGTGCAGATCAACTACGTCGACGAGAGCGACCCGAAGCGGGCCTGGCGCACGATGAGCGAGAAGCTCTCCTGCCCGAACGGACATCCGGTCGCCCTCACCGAGATCGAGCCGCGCACGTTCAGCTTCAACGCGCCGTTCGGAGCCTGCCCGGAGTGCTCCGGACTCGGCTCGAAGATGGCAGTCGACTCCGACCTCGTCATCTCCGACCCGGCGAACTCCCTCGCGGAGGGCGCGATCCTGCCCTGGGCCGCGCAGGCCGGCAAGGGGCTGTTCCACTACTTCGAGAAGCTGCTCGTCGGCCTCGGCAAGGACCTCGGTTTCGACCTCACGACGCCGTGGCAGCAGCTCACGGAAGACCAGCGTCAGGCCATCCTGCACGGCAACGACTTCGAGGTCGTGGTGCGCTGGCGCAACCGCTACGGCCGCGACATGAAGTACTCGACGGGCTTCGAGGGGGTCATCCCGTACATCGAGCGCAAGTTCGCCGAGGCCGAGACGGATGTGCAGCGCGCCCGGTTCGCCGAGTACCTGCGCGAGATCCCCTGCCCGGTGTGCGACGGCAAGCGCCTCAAGCCCGAGGTGCTCGCGGTCACCGTCAACGGCTCGAGCATCTCCGACGCCTGCGAGCTGAGCCTCGGCGACGTCTACGACTTCATGTCGCAGCTCACGCTCACCGAGCGCGAGGCGCGCATCGGCGCGCAGGTGCTGCGCGAGATCAAGCTGCGCCTCGAGTTCCTCGTCGAGGTCGGCCTCAGCTACCTCGACCTCGCGCGCGCCGCCGCGACGCTGTCGGGCGGCGAGGCGCAGCGCATCCGGCTCGCGACCCAGATCGGCTCGGGCCTGACCGGCGTGCTCTACGTGCTCGACGAGCCGTCGATCGGCCTGCACCAGCGCGACAACCGCCGCCTCATCGACACGCTCGTCAAGCTCAAGAACCTCGGCAACACCCTCATCGTCGTCGAGCACGACGAGGACACCATCCGCACGGCCGACTGGATCGTCGACATCGGCCCCGGCGCGGGGGAGCACGGCGGGGTCGTCGTGCACTCGGGCGACTACGCGTCGCTGCTCGCGAACACCGACTCGTTCACGGGCGACTATCTCGCGGGCCGCCGCGAGATCGGCGTGCCCGAGACGCGCCGGCCGATCGACCCGCAGCGCGAGATCACCGTGGTCGGCGCGCGCGCCAACAACCTCAAGAACGTCACGGCCTCGTTCCCGCTCGGCGTCTTCACGGCCGTCACGGGCGTCTCCGGATCGGGCAAGTCGAGCCTCGTCAACGACATCCTCTACCGGGTGCTCGCCAACGAGCTCAACGGCGCCCGCCAGATCCCGGGCCGCCACACCCGCGTCACCGGCCTCGACCACCTCGACAAGGTCGTGCACGTCGACCAGGCTCCGATCGGCCGCACGCCGCGGTCGAACCCGGCGACCTACACGGGCGTGTTCGACAAGATCCGCACCCTGTTCGCCGAGACGACGGATGCGAAGACCCGCGGCTACCTGCCGGGCCGGTTCTCGTTCAACGTCAAGGGCGGCCGCTGCGAGAACTGCTCGGGCGACGGCACGATCAAGATCGAGATGAACTTCCTGCCCGACGTCTACGTCGCGTGCGAGGTGTGCGGGGGAGCGCGTTACAACCGCGACACCCTGACGGTGCGCTACAAGGGCAAGAACATCGCCGAGGTGCTCGAGATGCCGATCAGCGAGGCGGCCGAGTTCTTCGAGCCGATCAGCTCGATCCACCGCTTCCTCAAGACGCTCGTCGACGTCGGCCTCGGCTACGTGCGCCTCGGGCAGAGCGCGACCACGCTCTCCGGCGGCGAGGCGCAGCGCGTCAAGCTCGCGACCGAGCTGCAGAAGCGCTCGAACGGCCGCAGCGTCTACGTGCTCGACGAGCCGACCACCGGTCTGCACTTCGAAGACGTGCGCAAGCTGCTGCTCGTGCTGAACGGCCTCGTCGACAAGGGCAACACCGTCATCGTCATCGAGCACAACCTCGACGTCATCAAGAACGCCGACTGGATCATCGACATGGGTCCGGAGGGCGGCTCGGGCGGCGGCGTCATCGTCGCCGAGGGCACGCCCGAGGAGGTCGCGCGGGTGGCCGAGAGCCACACCGGCGAGTTCCTGCACGACCTGCTGCCGGTCGAGCCGGTTCGGGCGCGCGCCTGACCGTGGCGGCGGCCGACACGCCGGGGAGGGGCTGAGCCGTGGCCGACACCGTCGCCTGGCGCCCGAGGGCCGGCGAGATCCCGACGCAGCCGGGCGTGTACCGGTTCCGCTCCGAGAAGGGCCGCGTGCTCTACGTCGGCAAGGCGAAGAACCTGCGCTCCCGGCTCTCGAACTACTTCCAGCCGCTGCCGAGCCTGCACGAGCGCACCCGGCGGATGGTGCTCACCGCCCGCAGCGTCGAGTGGACGGTCGTGGCGAGCGAGTTCGAGGCGCTGCAGCTCGAGTACACCTGGATCAAGGAGTTCACACCGCCGTTCAACGTGATGTTCCGGGACGACAAGACCTATCCGTTCCTGGCCATCACGCTCGCCGACGACGTGCCGCGCGTGCTCGTCACGCGCAACCGCAACCTGCGCGGCGCCCGCTACTTCGGGCCGTACACCAAGGTCTGGGCGATCAAGGAGACGGTCGACAACCTGCTCAAGCCGTTCCCGATGCGATCGTGCTCCGACAGCACATACCAGCGGGCCGAGCGCACCGGCCGTCCGTGTCTGCTCGGTGACATCGGCAAGTGCGCCGCGCCGTGCGTCGGCCGCATCTCGAAGGCGGACCACAAGGCGATCGCGCTCGATTTCGCGAACTTCATGGCGGGCAACGACCAGCGCTACGTCGGCGACCTCACGAGGCGGATGAAGGCGGCCTCCGCCGAGCTCGACTTCGAGTCGGCCGCGCGCTACCGCGACCAGATCCAGGCGATGGAGGCGGCGCTGTCGAAGACGAACGTCGTGCTCGCCGAGGACGTCGACGCCGACGTGTTCGGCATCGCCGACGACGAGCTAGCCGCCGCCGTGCAGCAGTTCATCGTGCGCGGCGGGCGCATCCGCGGTGTGCGCAGCTGGGTGGTCGACAAGGAGCTCGACGTGACCCTCGGCGAGCTCGTCGAGACGGTGCTGCAGAACGCCTACGACCCCGACGACGGCCAGGCCGGCGGCGAGCCGCCGCGCGAGGTGCTCGTGCCCGCGCTCCCGGATGACGCCCCCGAGCTCGAGCAGTACCTCACCGGACTGCGCGAGCGAGCCGGCCGGGTCGCCATCCGGGTCGCGCACCGCGGCGAGAAGGCCGCGCTCGCGCAGACCGTGACGACGAACGCCAAGCAGGCGCTCATGCTCTACAAGACCCGCCGCTCGGGCGACTTCGTGGCCCGCAGTCAGGCGCTCAGCGACATCCAGGAGGCGCTCGGCATGTCCGACGCCCCGCTGCGGATGGAGTGCTACGACGTGTCGCACCTGTCCGGCACGAACGTCGTCGCGTCGATGGTCGTGTTCGAGGACGGCCTGCCGCGCAAGGACCAGTACCGGCGCTTCTCGATCGCGGAGACGACGGACGACACCGAGTCGATCCACCAGACCCTGACCAGGCGCCTCGCCTACCTGCGCGAGCCGGAGGAGCTCGTCGACGACGAGGGCAAGCGCGCCCGGTTTGCGTACAAGCCGAACCTGCTCATCGTCGACGGCGGCCAGCCGCAGGTCGCGGCGGCGCAGCGCGCGCTCGACGAGGCCGGAATCACCGGCATCACGCTGTGCGGCATCGCGAAGCGCCTCGAGGAGATCTGGCTGCCCGACAGCGACTACCCGGTGATCCTGCCGCGCAACAGCGAGGCGCTCTTCCTGTTCCAGCGCATCCGCGACGAGGCGCACCGCTTCGCGATCACCTACCAGCGCCAGCGCCGCCGCTCCGACATCTCGTCGCAGCTCGCCGAGATCCCGGGCCTCGGGCCGAGCCGGGTGCGGGAGCTGCTCAAGCACTTCGGCTCGGTCGCGCGGCTCAAGCGCGCGGATGCCGCGGCGATCGCCGAGGTGCGCGGCATCGGGCCGGCGCTCGCGACCGCGATCGTCGCGGCCCTGAGGCCGGATGCGGCGGCACCGGCAGACGGCACCGGCGCCGACGCTCCCGCGCGCCCGGTATCGTGAGAGCCCCGCACCGCCGACCCGTGAGGCCCTCCCCGTGACGTCCGAGACGCAGCAGCTGCTCATCGTCACGGGCATGTCGGGCGCCGGGCGGTCGACGGTCGCGAACTCGCTCGAGGACCTGGGCTGGTACGTCGTCGACAACCTGCCGCCGCAGATGCTGCCCCCGCTCGTCGACCTCGCCCGGCGCGCCCGCGACACCCTGCCGCGGATCGCCGCCGTCGTCGACGTGCGCGGCGGCCGCCTGTTCACCGACCTCGAGGGCGCGCTCGATGCGCTCCGCCGCGAGATCGGCGTGCGCATCCTGTTCCTCGAGGCCACGGATGCCGCCCTCGTCCGCCGCTTCGAGCAGGTGCGGCGACCGCATCCGCTGCAGGGCGACGGCACGATCCTCGACGGCATCGTCGCCGAGCGGGAGCGGATCGCACCGCTGCGCGCCCTCGCGGACGTCGTGCTCGACACCTCCGAGCTCAACATCCACGAGCTCGCGACCCGGGTCGCCGAGCAGTTCGCGCCCGCGGACACCCCGGGGGTGCGGGTCACGCTCATGAGCTTCGGATTCAAGTACGGCCTGCCGACCGACGCCGACATGGTCGCCGACGCGCGCTTCCTGCCGAACCCGCACTGGGATCCGGCGCTGCGCGATCAGACCGGCCTCGACCCCGCGGTGAGCGAGTACGTGCTGTCCCGGCCGGGCGCGCGCGAGTTCGTCGCCGCCTACTCCGCCGCCCTCGCGCCCGTGCTCGCCGGCTATCAGCGGGAGGACAAGAGACACGCTACGATCGCTGTCGGATGCACGGGCGGCAAGCACCGATCCGTCGCCGTCGTCGAGGAGCTCGCGGCCGCCGTGCGCGGCCTGCCCGGCGTCGTCGTCCGGGTGAAGCACCGGGACCTGGGACGCGAGTAGCGACCCCGCGCCAGCACCGCATCCGTCGATCCAGCAAGGAGTAGCCCGTGGCATTGACCGCCGACGTCAAGGACGAGCTCGCGAAGGTCGTCGTCGGCAAGACGTCGGTGCGCGCCGCCGAGCTCGCGAGCGTGCTGCGCTTCGCGGGCGGGCTGCACACCATCTCCGGCCGCCTCGCCGTGGAGGCGGAGCTCGACTCGGCCGTCTCGGCATCGCGGCTGCGCAAGGACCTCGCCGAGCTGTACGGCACCCGCAGCGCGGGCATCGTCGTGCAGCCCTCCGGCCAGCGCAAGACCCCGCAGTACCTCGTGCGCGTCGTCGAGGGCGGCGAGACGCTCGCCCGCCAGACCGGGCTGCTCGACTCCCGGCGGCGGCCCGTGCGCGGCCTGCCGAACCGGCTCACCACCGGGTCGCGCGAGGAGCTCGCCGCGATCTGGCGCGGGGCGTTCCTCGCCGCGGGATCGCTCACCGACCCGGGCCGCTCGGCGTCGCTCGACGTCGCCTGCCCGAGTCCCGAGGCGGCCATGGCTCTCGTCGGCGCCGCGGGCCGGCTCGGCGTCACGGCCAAGGCGCGCGACGTGCGCGGCGTGACGCGCGTCGTGGTCCGCGAGGGGGAGGAGATCAGCAGGCTGCTCGTGCTCATGGGCGCCGGGGACACCGTCGCCGCCTGGGAGCAGCTGCGCCAGCGCCGTGAGGTCCGGGCGACCGCCAACCGGCTGGTCAACTTCGACGACGCCAATTTGCGCCGCTCCGCGCAGGCGGCGGTCGCGGCCTGCGCCCGCGTCGAGCGCGCCCTCGAGATCCTCGGGGACGGGGTGCCGGAGCACCTGCGCTACGCCGGCGCGCTGCGCCTCGACCACCGCGACGCGAGCCTCGACGAGCTCGGCCACTTCGCCGACCCGCCGATGACGAAGGATGCGGTCGCCGGCCGCATCCGTCGCCTGCTCGCGATGGCCGACAAGCGCGCGGTCGAGCTCGGCGTGCCGGGCACGGATGCGGGCCTGCCCGACGATCTGATCGACGCCTGAGCGCGGTCTGCCTGAGCGCGCTCGGCCGGAGCACTGTCGCGGCCTGAGCGCGGGCTCGACGCATCCGGTAACCCGCCGGTATCCCCGCTGGGCGCTCACTAGACTCGAAACCGCCGGCCCGGACCGCCGATCCCGCGTGTCCGGGGCGTGCGGAAATGGAGAAGCGCAATGGCTGAGTACACCCTCCCGGATCTCGCGTACGACTACGGGGCACTCGCTCCGAGCATCAGCGGCACGATCATGGAGTTGCACCACTCGAAGCATCACCAGGCCTACGTGACGGGCGCGAACACCGCGCTCGCGCAGCTCGCCGAGGCCCGCGAGAGCGGCAACCTCGCGAACGTGAACAAGCTCGAGAAGGACCTCGCGTTCAACCTCGGCGGTCACGTCAACCACTCGATCTTCTGGACGAACCTCAGCCCCGAGGGCGGCGACAAGCCGACGGGCGACCTCGCGACCGCGATCGACGGCCAGTTCGGCTCGTTCGACGCCTTCGTCGCGCAGTTCACGGCCGTCGCGCTCGGCGTGCAGGGCTCCGGCTGGGCGGTGCTCGCCTACGACATCATCGGCGGGAACCTGACCACGTTCCAGCTGTTCGACCAGCAGGGCAACGTGCCGCTCGGGCTCGTGCCGCTGCTCATGCTCGACGTGTGGGAGCACGCCTACTACCTCGACTACAAGAACGTGCGGGCCGACTACGTCAAGGCGTTCTGGAACATCGTGTCCTGGGACAACGTGGAGGCCCGCTACACGGCCGCGACCGAGAAGACCGGCGGCCTGCTGGTACTGTCGTAACGGCGTCACGGCCGGGGCGATCCGCCCCGGCCGACTGCCGTCACCACCCCCTCTGACCTGCGCGGAGCTGCCGCGCGAACACCACCACTGGAGAGTTCTGTGAGCGTCAAGATCGGCATCAACGGCTTCGGCCGCATCGGTCGCAACTTCTTCCGCGCCGCCCTGGCCAAGGGCAGCGACCTCGAGATCGTCGCGGTCAACGACCTCACCGACCCCAAGGCTCTCGCGCACCTCCTGAAGTACGACAGCGTCACGGGTCGCATCCCCGCGGACGTTCAGGTCGAGGGCGACTCGATCATCGTGAACGGCAAGCCGATCAAGGTGCTCGCCGAGCGCGACCCGGCGGCCCTGCCGTGGGGCGACTTCGGCGTCGACATCGTGATCGAGTCGACCGGCCGCTTCACCAAGTCGGAGGATGCCAAGAAGCACCTCATCGGCGGCGCGAAGAAGGTCATCGTCTCGGCCCCGGCCACGGGCGACGACGTCGCGACCCTCGTGCTCGGCGTCAACGAGGAGACCTACGACCCCGCCAAGCACACCGTCATCTCGAACGCCTCGTGCACGACGAACTGCCTGGCCCCGCTCGCGAAGGTGTTCCTCGACGAGTTCGGAATCGAGCGCGGCCTCATGACGACGGTGCACGCCTACACGGCCGACCAGAACCTGCAGGACGGCCCGCACAGCGACCTCCGCCGCGCGCGCGCCGCGGCCGCGAACATCATCCCGACCTCGACCGGCGCCGCCAAGGCGCTCGGCCTCGTCATCCCGGAGCTCGTCGGCAAGCTCGACGGCTACGCGCTCCGCGTGCCGGTCATCACCGGCTCGATAACCGACCTCACGCTGCAGAGCGCGACGAAGGGCCTCACGGTCGCCGACATCAACGCCGCGTACAAGAAGGCGTCGGAGGAGGGCCGCCTCAAGGGCATCCTGGCCTACACCGAGGACCCGATCGTCTCGACCGACATCCAGTCCGACCCGCACTCCTCGATCTTCGACGCCGGCCTGACCAAGGTGATCGGCGACCAGGTCAAGGTCGCGTCGTGGTACGACAACGAGTGGGGCTACTCGAACCGTCTCGTCGACATCACCGAGTACGTCGCCGATCGCCTCTGAGCGCGACAGACACCGAGCGATGACCCTCCGCACGATCGAGAGCCTCGGCGCCCTCGGCGGGCGCACCGTCCTCGTCCGGCTCGATCTCAACGTCCCCCTGAAGGACGGCGCGATCACGGACGACGGACGCGTGCGCGCGTCGCTGCCGACGCTGAACCTGCTCATCAACGCCGGCGCCCGCGTCGTCGCGATGTCGCACCTGGGCCGCCCCGACGGCGCGCCCGACCCGAAGTACAGCCTCGCGCCCGTCGCACAGCGCCTGTCCGAGCTGCTCGGCAAGCCCGTGACGTTCGCGACGGACACCGTCGGCGACGCCGCCCGTGAGGCGGTCGCGGCGGCGTCCGACGGCGACGTCGTGCTGCTCGAGAACCTGCGCTTCAACGCGGGGGAGGCGAGCAAGGACGCCGACGAGCGTCTCGCGTTCGCGGAGCGGCTCGCGGCGCTCGGCGACGTGCTCGTCTCCGACGGCTTCGGCGTCGTGCACCGCAAGCAGGCGAGCGTGTACGAGCTCGCGACCCTCCTGCCGAGCGCCGCCGGCACCCTCATCGCCGCGGAGCTCGACGTGCTCGACCGGCTCACCGAGAACCCCGAGCGCCCCTACACGGTCGTGCTCGGCGGATCGAAGGTGAGCGACAAGCTCGGCGTGATCGGGCACCTGCTGCCGCGCGTCGACAACCTGCTCATCGGCGGCGGCATGCTCTTCACCTTCCTGGCCGCGCAGGGTCACCCGGTCGCATCCAGCCTGCTCGAGAAGGACCAGATCGACACCGTGCTCGGCTACCTGAAGGACGCCGAGGAGCGCGGCGTGCGGATCGTGCTGCCGACGGATGTCGTGGTCGCGTCGGGCTTCAGCCCGGCTGCCGAGCACGAGATCGCCGCGGCCGACGCGATCGAGGGCACCGCGTTCGGCGCCTCGGGAATCGGCCTCGACATCGGACCGGACACCGCGGCGCGGTTCGCCGAGATCATCGCGGCGTCGACGACCGTGTTCTGGAACGGGCCGATGGGCGTGTTCGAGTTCCCCGCCTTCGCCGCGGGCACGAAGGCCGTCGCGCAGGCGCTCACCGGGGTGAGCGGCCTCGGCGTGGTCGGCGGCGGCGACTCGGCCGCGGCCGTGCGGGCGCTCGGCTTCTCCGACGACCAGTTCGGCCACATCTCGACGGGCGGCGGCGCGAGCCTCGAGTTCCTCGAGGGCAAGAAGCTCCCCGGGCTGGAGGTGCTCGGATGGCAGTGACCCCTCGACCGGCTCAGGACGGCGGCGCCGCGCGCACGCCGTTCATCGCCGGCAACTGGAAGATGAACCTCGACCACCTGCAGGCGATCGCCTTCGTGCAGAAGCTCGCCTGGAGCCTCAGGGACGCCGGCCACGACTTCGCCGCCGTCGAGGTCGCGGTGTTCCCTCCGTTCACCGACCTGCGCAGCGTGCAGACGCTCGTGGCCGCCGACAAGCTCGAGCTCGCCTACGGCGCGCAGGACCTGTCGGCGCACGACTCGGGCGCGTACACCGGCGAGATCTCGGGGGCGTTCCTCGCGGCCCTCGACGCGCGCTACGTGATCATCGGCCACTCCGAGCGCCGTCAGTACCACGGTGAGACGGACGAGGTGGTGGCCGCCAAGACGGCGGCCGCGATCAAGCACGGCATCGTGCCGGTGGTGTGCGTCGGCGAGACCGCCGAGGATCTCGAGCAGCATGGGCCGTCGGCCGTGCCGGTCGCGCAGCTCCGCGGCGCACTCGCGCACCTGTCGAGTCCCGCCGATCTCGTGATCGCGTACGAGCCGGTCTGGGCGATCGGCTCCGGGCAGGCCGCGACCCCCGAGCAGGCGCAGCAGGTCTGCGCCGCGCTGCGCGCCGAGCTCGGGTCGCTGCTCGGCGCCGACGTCGCCGCGGCGACGCGCATCCTGTACGGCGGCAGCGTCAAGTCGGGCAACATCGCGGGCTTCCTCCGGCAGCCGGACGTCGACGGCGCCCTCGTCGGCGGCGCGAGCCTCGACGTCGCCGAGTTCTCGAGCATCGCGCGCTACCAGAAGCACGTCGGCGTCTGACCGCGCACGGTAGGATTGTCTCCGGCTGTCGGCCAGACGAACGCCACCGACCGCACGAAAGGTACTCTCCGTGTTGATCCTCCAGGTCGTGCTCCAGGTCATCCTGGGGATCACGAGCCTTCTGCTCACGCTGCTCATCCTCCTGCACAAGGGGCGCGGCGGCGGCCTGTCCGACATGTTCGGGGGCGGCGTCACGTCGAACCTCGGCGCGTCCGGCGTCGCGGAGCGCAACCTCAACCGGTTCACCGTGCTCCTCGGCCTGGTCTGGATCGTGAGCATCATCGTGCTCGGCCTCATCACGAAGTTCGACGCCGCCAGCTGATCCGGCGGGCGCCGGCCACCCGGCACACTCCCACACAGCATCGTTCACACAGCATCGTCCCTTCGGAGGAGATTCCATGGCTTCAGGCGGCAGCGCCATCCGGGGTTCGCGCGTCGGCGCGGGTCCCATGGGCGAACAGGACCGCGGCTACCACGCGGACCGCATCGCGATCTCGTACTGGGACGCCCTCGGCAACGAGACCGTGCGCTACTTCGCCGCGGGCCTCCCCGAGGAGGAGATCCCGGATGTCATCGACTCGCCCTCGTCGGGCCTTCCCGCCGGTCGTGACCGCGAGAACCCGCCGCAGGTCGCCAAGCTCGAGCCGTACAAGACGCACCTCGCGTACGTGAAGGAGCGCCGCACCGAGGAGGAGGCGGCCCAGCTCCTCGAGGAGGCGCTGGCGCAGCTGCGCTCCCGCCGCGGCACGGCGGCTCCCACCGCGTAACGCCCGCGCAGCTCCCGACCGTGCCCGTTCGCGGATGCGGTCAGCGCCCGTCCGTCACGACCTGGGCCGTGAAGCCGGCGGAGCTCTCCGGCCGGCCCGCGCCCCTAGAACTCGTCGGTGGAGTCCGCCGCTGTCCAGAACAGCTCGGTCGCCATGAGGCTCTCGGGCACCTCCGCCGTCGCGTCGCGGTCGACGAAGAAGACCGTGGCATCGCGGCCCTGGGCGCCCGACGCGGGCACGTCGGCGACGCTCGCGTCCGCGAGCGTGAGGCCGAGGGCGGATGCCTTGTCGGCGCCCGACATGACGGCCCAGACCCGGTGCGACGAGTTGATCACCGGCAGCGTCAGGCTGAGGCGCTCGGGCGGCGGCTTGGGGGAGTTGCGCACCGGGATGACCGTGCGCACCGCCTCGCGGATGCCCGATCGCCCCGGGAACAGGGAGGCGATGTGGGCGTCCGGCCCGACGCCGAGGAAGGTCACGTCGAACGGCGGGTAGGCCGCGCCGTCGAGGCCGAAGCGCGCGAGCTCGGCCGCGTAGGCATCCGCAGCCTCGTCGAGGGTGAGACCATCGTCGGAGGCCGGGAACGCGTGCACCGTGCTGCCGTCGAGCCCGAGCACGTCGAGCAGCGCCTCCCGGGCCTGCGTCTCGTTGCGCTCGGCGTCGCCGCGCGGCAGCCACCGCTCGTCGCCCCACCAGAAGTGGACGCGACTCCAGTCGATGGTCTGCCGCGCCTTCGACTTGCGCACGGACTTGAGCACGGCCGCGCCCATCGTGCCACCGGTGAGCACGACGGCCGCGTGACCGTACTCGTCGATGACATCGATGAGCGTCGTGATGAACCGGGCGGCGACCGCCGCCGCGAGCGCCGACTTGTCGGGATGGACGATGACTCGACGCCCGTTGCTCATCGGCTTATTCCTCCTGTGTCGCGCGCCGGTTCGTGACGGCCTTCGCCGCCTTGCGCACCGCGCGCTCATCCGTTCCCCCGAGCAGTTCGAGGCCGTGACGGATCACGTCGCCGAACAGGTCGTCCGGGTCGAGCCTACGCAGTTCCTCGGCGAGGCAGTCGCGCAGGCTGCGGCGTGGCAGCGAAATCTCGTGCGTCGGCTGGTTGGGCTGCTCGAGCACCGCGACGGCGTGCGTGGTGCGCTCGAGGCGCACCTCGCCCGACGGACGATGCAGCACGACGCCCTGGATGCCGCTCGAGCCGTGCGCGCGCGTCGACGTCGACAGCTCGACCTCGACATCGAGCTGCAGGCGCAGCCACGCGGCGAGCAGGAACGACGAGGGAGAGTCGGCCGTGCCGAACACCTCGACGCCCGTGACGGGCTCGTACGGCGGCTGGTCGAGCACGGCCGCGAGCTGGGCGCGCCACAGCGTGAGGCGCGTCCAGGCGAAGTCCGTGTCGCCCGGCGTGTACGAGTCGGCGAGCCGCACGAGCGCCTCGAGCGGGTTCTCGCTCGCGGCGGCATCCGTGATGCGGCGCTGTCCGATCGTGCCGAGCTCCGTGTCGGCGGCGCGGTCGGGCGCCTGGCCCGGCCACCACACGACGACCGGCGCGTCGGAGAGCAGCAGGCCCGTGACGAGACCCTCGGGGTCGGTCGCGGTGGCGCCGTAGGCCTTGAGCACGATGACCTCGCTCGCGCCGGCGTCGCCGCCGACCCGGATCTGCGCGTCGAGCCGGGGATCGGCGAGCGCCTCCTCCTCCGGGTCGGTGGAGATAACGATGACGCGCATCGGGTGCTCGCGCGAGGCGTCGTTGGCGGCCTCGATCGCCTCCTCCTCCTCGCCGAGGTGCGTGGAGATCACGAGGGTGAGCACGCGCCCGAGGGCGACGGCGCCGCCCTCCTCGCGGATCTTCACGAGCGCCTTCGAGACGCCGGGCGTCGTGGTGTTGGGCAGATCGACGATCACAGTTCTCTTCCGATCATGGCAGTTCTCATCACGGCCGCCGCCAGGAGCGGCCGTCGCGCTCGAGGAGCTCGTCCGCCGACGCGGGACCCCACGTGCCCGGACGGTACTGCTCGAGCGGACCGCCCTCGGCGGCCCAGTACTCCTCGATCGGATCGAGGATCTTCCAGCTGAGCTCGACCTCCTCGTGCCGCGGGAACAGCGGCGGGTCGCCGAGCAGCACGTCGAGGATGAGGCGCTCGTAGGCCTCCGGGCTCGCCTCGGTGAAGGCGTGGCCGTAGCCGAAGTCCATCGTCACGTCGCGCACCTGCATGCCGGCGCCCGGCACCTTGGAGCCGAAGCGGATGGTGACGCCCTCGTCCGGCTGCACGCGGATGACGAGCGCGTTCTGGCCGAGGGTCGCGGTCTGGCTCTCGGCGAACAGGTACTGCGGGGCGCGCTTGAACACCACCGCGATCTCCGTCACCCGGCGTCCGAGCCGCTTGCCGGCGCGCAGGTAGAACGGCACGCCCGCCCAGCGGCGGGTGCCGATCTCGAGCTTGATGGCGGCGTAGGTCTCCGTCGTGGACTCCGGGTTCATCCCGTCCTCCTCGAGGAAGCCGGTGACCTTCTCGCCGCCCTGCCAGCCGCTCGCGTACTGACCGCGCGCGGTCGCCGTGGCGAGGTCCTTCGGCAGGCGCACCGCCGAGAGCACCTTCTCCTTCTCCGCGCGCAGGTCGGCCGCGTCGAACGACACCGGCTCCTCCATCGCGGTGAGCGCGAGCAGCTGCAGCAGGTGGTTCTGGATGACGTCGCGCGCCGCGCCGATGCCGTCGTAGTAGCCGGCGCGGCCGCCCACGCCGATGTCCTCGGCCATCGTGATCTGCACGTGGTCGACGTAGTTCGCGTTCCAGATGGGCTCGTAGAGCATGTTCGCGAACCGGAGCGCCAGGATGTTCTGGACGGTCTCCTTGCCGAGGTAGTGGTCGATGCGGAACACGCTGTCGGGCGGGAACACGCCCTCGACGATCGCGTTGAGCTCGCGCGCGGTCTTCAGGTCGGAGCCGAACGGCTTCTCGATGACGACGCGGCGCCAGGCGCCAACCGTCTGGTCCGCGAGGCCCGAGCGCTTGAGCTGCTCGGTGACGAGCGGGAACGCCTTCGGCGGGATCGACAGGTAGAACGCGTGGTTGCCCATCGTGCCGCGGCTGCGGTCGAGCTCCTCGACGGTCTCGCGGAGACGCTCGAACGCCGCCTCGTCGTCGAACTCGCCCTGCACGAAACGGATGCCCTGGGACAGCTGGTTCCAGACGTCCTCATCGAACGGCGTGCGCGCGTACTGCTTGACGGCGTCGTGCACGACCTGGGCGAAGTCCTGGTCCTCCCAGTCGCGCCGGGCGAAGCCGACGAGCGCGAAGCCCGGGGGGAGCAGGCCGCGGTTGGCCAGGTCGTACACCGCGGGCATGAGCTTCTTGCGCGACAGATCGCCGGTCACGCCGAAGATCACGAGGCTCGAGGGCCCCGCGATGCGGTTGAGACGACGGTCGGTGGGAAGCCGGAGAGGATTGTTTCGGGGAGAGATCTCTGCGGGTGACACGGGGTCCTCTCAGCTGAGCGCTGCGACGAGCGCTGCCAGCTGGTCAGTCGGGTTCGTGAGCGTCAGCGTCAGCACCGGTCGGCCGTGCTCGGCGAGCACGCTCGCGTCGCCGGCCGCCTGGGCCTGGATGAGCTCACCGAAGGTGAACGGGCTCTCCGGGATCGCGAGGTCCTCGGCCGCGACGGCGGTGATCTGCAGGAACACGCCGTTCGCGGGGCCGCCCTTGTGGTACTGGCCGGTCGAGTGCAGGAACCGCGGGCCCCAGCCGAACGTCACCGGGCGCTTGGCGCGCTCGGCGAGGCGGTTGCGCACGCCCTCCAGCTCGGGGTTGTCGATGCGCGAGAGGTACGCCTGCACGGAGAGGTAGCCCTCGTCCGAGAGGAACGACAGCAGCGACGACACCGCGCCCTCGAGGTCGGTCACGTCGGCGAGCACGTCCGCGGTGCCGCGCACCTCGATGCCCTCCGGCGAGACGAACGCCGGCGGGGTGGGCTCGGGCGTGGTGTCGAGCAGCGCACGGGTGGCGACCTTCGCGCTCTCGACGTCCGGCTGGTCGAACGGGTTGATGCCGATCAGGCGACCCGCGACGGCGACGGCGTACTCCCAGACGAGCAGCTGCGCGCCGAGCGTGCCGGTGATCTCGACCTCGCCCGGGGCGACCTCGCGCTCCTCGGCGACCGAGCCGACGAGACGCACGATCTGCACGTCGTCGAGCCTCTCGGCGAGCTCGGGGGCGTCGACGGGCAGCACGACGGGCAGCAGGCCCTTGCCGATCTTGCCGGTCGACTCCGCGATGAGCTGCTCCACCCAGTCGCCGAAGCCGACGATGTGGGTGCCGTCCGCGACGACGCCGATCTTGTCCTTGAGCGGGCGGGTGCCGCCGAGGGCGGCGCCGAGCACGAGCCCGGGGTTCGACGGCGCGTCGACCGCGAGCTCGGGGAGCACGGCCTCGGCCTCGGCGAGAAGCGCACGGATGTCGACGCCGGCCAGTCCGGACGGCACGAGACCGAAGGCGGTGAGGGCCGAGTAGCGGCCGCCGACGTTCGGGTCGGCGTTGAAGACGCGGTAGCCGTCGGCACGCGCCGAGACGTCGAGCGGCGAGCCCGGGTCGGTGACGATGACGATCCGGTCGACGGGGTCGATGCCGGCCTCGTGGAACGCCTTCTCGTAGACCTTCCGCTGGCTCGCGGTCTCGACCGTGGAGCCGGACTTCGACGAGATGACGATCGCCGAGGTGGTCAGGCGGTCGTTGAGCGCGTCGAGCACCTGCTGCGGGTCGGTCGAGTCGAGCACCGTGAGCTCGACGCCCGCGGTCTTCGTGATGACCTCGGGGGCGAGCGACGAGCCGCCCATGCCGCCGAGCACGATGTGGTCGACCCCGAGCTCGAGCAGGCGGGCGCGGAGCGCCTCGATGTCGTCGACGAGCGCCGACGAGATCGCGACGGCCTCGGTCCAGCCGAGTCGCTTCGCGGACTCCGCCTCGGCGTCCGGGCCCCACAGCGTGGGGTCCTGCGCCGTGATGCGGCTCGCGACCAGGTCGCTGACGAGCTGCGGGACGACCCGGTCGATCGCCTCCGCCGCCGCTCCCGAGGCGGCGATCGCGACGGTCACTTGGCCGCGTCCAGCGCCGCGGTGACGGTGTCGAGAAGCTCGTTCCAGCTGACGATGAACTTCTCGACGCCCTCCTTCTCGAGCAGCGCGGTCACCTCGTCGTACGAGATGCCCTGCGCGGCGATCGCGTCGAGCACGCCCTGCGCGGCCGCGTACGAGCCCGTGATGGTGTCGCCGCGGATCTCGCCGTGGTCGAACGTGGCCTCGAGCGTCTTCTCCGGCATGGTGTTGACGACCTCGGGGGCGACGAGCTCGACGACGTAGGTCGTGTCGAGCACGGCCGGGTCCTTGACGCCGGTCGACGCCCACAGCGGACGCTGCTTGTTGGCGCCCGCGGCGAGCAGCGTCGCGGCGCGCTCCGAGGCGAACTCCTCGAGGTAGACCTCGTAGGCGAGCTGGGCGTTCGCGACGCCGGCCTTGCCCTTGAGGGCGGCCGCCTCATCCGTGCCGACCGCCTCGAGCCGCTTGTCGATCTCGGTGTCGACGCGCGACACGAAGAACGAGGCGACGGAGTGCAGCGTCGACAGGTCGATGCCCGCCGCCTGGGCCTTCTCGAGGCCCGTGAGGTAGGCGTTGATGACCTGGCGGTAGCGCTCGAGGCTGAAGATGAGCGTGACGTTGACGCTGATGCCCGCCGCGATCGTCTCGGTGATCGCCTCGAGGCCCTCGAGGGTCGCGGGGATCTTGATGAGGGCGTTCGGGCGCGCCACCTTGTTCCAGAGCTGCTGCGCCTGGGCGATCGTGCCGGCCGCGTCGTGCGCGAGGCCCGGCTCGACCTCGATCGACACGCGGCCGTCGAAGCCGTCCGTCGAGTCGTAGATGCCGCGGAAGATGTCGCTCGCGTTCGCGACGTCGTCCGTCGTGATCTCGAAGACGGCATCCGTCACGCTCGTGCCCGCCTTCGCGAGCTCGGCGACCTGGGCGTCGTAGGCCTCGCCCTTGGCGAGCGCGCCCGCGAAGATCGTCGGGTTGGTCGTCACGCCGACGACGTTCTTCTCGGCGATGAGCTTCTCGAGACCGCCCGACGCGATGCGCTCGCGGGAGAGGTCGTCGAGCCAGATGCTCACGCCGGCGGCCGACAGGGCGGCCGTGGGGGACTGGGTCGTGGTTTCGGTGGTGCTCATGTTCTCTGTCTTCTTCCGATATCTGGGGGCGATCGGTCGCTGCTGAACGGGTCGTTCAGGCGGAGGCGGCGGCGAGGGACTCCTTGGCGGCGGCGACGGCGTGCGCCGTCGTCAGTCCGAACTCCCGGTAGAGCGTCTTGTAGTCGGCGCTCGCACCGAAGTGCTCGATGGACACGCTGCGACCGGCGTCGCCGACGTAGCGCTTCCAGGTGAGGTCGACGCCCGCCTCGATCGAGACGCGCGCGGTCACGGATGCCGGCAGCACGCTCTCGCGGTAGGCGGCGTCCTGCTCCTCGAACCATTCGACGCACGGCACCGACACGACGCGCGCGTTGATGCCCTCGGCCTTGAGCTGTTCGCGGGCGTCGACCGCGATCTGCACCTCGGAGCCGGTGGCGAGGAAGATCACGTCGGGCGTGCCTCCGGGGGCCTCCGCGAGCACGTAGGCGCCCTTCGGCACGGCCGAGGCCGCGGCGAAGGTGTCGCCCTCGGCCGCGCCCTCGCCGCGCGCGAACACGGGCAGGTTCTGGCGGCTGAGCGCGAGGCCCGCGGGGCCCTCGCGGCGCTCGAGGATCGTCTTCCAGGCCCACGCGGTCTCGTTGGCGTCGGCGGGACGAACGATGTCGAGGCCCGGGATCGCGCGGAGCGAGGCGAGCTGCTCGACCGGCTGGTGCGTCGGGCCGTCCTCGCCGAGCGCGACGGAGTCGTGCGTCCAGACGTAGATGGTCGGCGCCTTCATGAGGGCCGCGAGGCGCACCGGCGGGCGCATGTAGTCGCTGAAGATCAGGAACGTGCCGCCGAACGGGCGCGTGTTGCCGTGCAGCACGATGCCGTTGAGGATCGCGCCCATGGCGTGCTCGCGGATGCCGAAGTGCAGCACGCGGCCGCCCTTCTTGGCGCTCCACTCGTGCGTGCCCCACTTCTCGGGCACGAACGAGCCGCCGCCCTCGATCGTCGTGAGGTTCGACTCCGCGAGGTCGGCCGAGCCGCCCCACAGCTCGGGCATGATCGGCGCGATCGCGTTGATCACCTTGCCGGACGCGGCGCGGGTCGAGACGTCCTTGCCGGCCTCGAACACCGGCAGTGCCTCCTCGACCCCCGCGGGCACGTCGCCGGAGAGGAGGCGGTCGAGCAGCTCCTTCTTCTCCGGGTTCGCTGCGGCCCAGGCGTCGAACTCCACGGTCCACGCGGCGTGCTGCGCCTGTCCGCGCTCGACCGCCTTGCGGGTGTGCTCGAGCACCGCCGGGTCGACGTCGAAGCTCTTCTCGGGGTCGAAGCCGAGCACCTCCTTGAGGCCCTTGACCTCCTCGGCGCCGAGCGCGGATCCGTGGATCTTGCCGCTGTTCTGCTTCTTCGGGCTCGGCCAGCCGATGATCGTCTTGAGGATGATGATCGACGGCTTGTCGGTCACGCCCTTCGCGGCCTCGATCGCGGCGTTCAGCTCGGCGACGTCCTCGACGTACTCGCCGGTCTTCTTCCAGTCGACCTGGTGCACGTCCCAGCCGTACGCCTCGTAGCGCTCGGCGACGTCCTCGGTGAAGGCGATGTTCGTGTCGTCCTCGATGGAGATCTGGTTGCTGTCGTAGATCACGACGAGGTTGCCGAGCTCCTGGTGGCCCGCGAGGGAGGACGCCTCGCTCGTGACGCCCTCCTGCAGGTCGCCGTCGCCCGCGATGACGTAGACGAAGTGGTCGAAGACGCTCTCGCCGGCGGGGGCGTCGGGGTCGAACAGGTTGCGCTCGAAGCGGCTCGCGTAGGCGAAGCCGACCGCCGAGGCGAGGCCCTGGCCGAGCGGGCCGGTCGTGATCTCGACGCCGTCGGTGTGCCCATACTCGGGGTGGCCCGGGGTCTTGGAGCCCCAGGTGCGGAGCGCCTCGAGGTCGGTCAGCTCGAGGCCGTAGCCGCCGAGGTAGAACTGGATGTACTGCGTGAGCGAGGAGTGGCCCGCCGACAGGATGAACCGGTCGCGGCCGATCCAGGTGGAGTCGCTGGGGTCACGACGCATGACCTTCTGGAAGAGCAGGTAGGCGGCCGGGGCGAGGCTCATGGCCGTGCCCGGGTGTCCGTTGCCGACCTTCTCGACGGCATCCGCCGCGAGCACGCGGACCGTGTCGACGGCCTTGCTGTCGAGGGAGTCCCACTGGAGTTCTGCCACGCGTCTGATGACCCTTCACTAGTGCACCGCGACGCGCTGAAGCATCGACGGCCGTTTGTACTCGCCCGGCCACTGACTTCGATGTCCCCGCGGGCAGCACGAACAGCAGAACAGATCTGGTGGTGGTGGTCATGCCGACGGTGGGGCAAGCACTACGAGTATAGGGACGCCCGCGTGTCGGGGTGATTGCTGGGCACGCGCCGAGTCCGACGCGACGCGGGCGTCCGGATAGACTGGCCGGGTTCCGAGCACGAGAGTGAGGAGATCGATGGATCTCGCCGTCCAGTCGCGCCCCACGGGCGGGCTCCCCGGCATCCGTCGCACCGTTCTCGCGTACCTCGCGCTCACCAAGCCCCGCGTCATCGAGCTGCTGCTCATCACGACCGCGCCCGTCATGGTGCTCGCGGCGCGCGGCATCCCGAACCTGTGGCTCGTGCTCGCGACGCTCGTCGGCGGCGCGCTGAGCGCGGGCAGCGCGAACGCGTTCAACTGCTGGATCGACCGCGACATCGACCGCGTGATGAACCGCACGAAGAACCGGCCGCTCGTCACGGGCGAGCTCACCGACCGGCAGGCGCTCGCGTTCGCCGCGGTCGTCGGCGCCGTGTCGGTGGCCTGGCTCGGCCTGCTCGTCAACTGGCTGTCGGCCGCGCTGTCGCTGTTCGCCATCCTGTTCTACGTCTTCGTCTACACGCTCTGGCTCAAGCGCCGCACGCCGCAGAACATCGTCTGGGGCGGCATCGCGGGCTGCATGCCCGTGCTCATCGGCTGGAGCGCCGTGACGGACTCGCTGAGCCTCGCGCCGTTCATCCTGTTCGGCATCGTCTTCCTCTGGACGCCGCCGCACTACTGGCCGCTGTCGATGAAGTACCGCGCCGACTACCACCGCGCCGACGTGCCGATGCTCGCGGTCGTGCGCGGCCGCGCCGTCGTCGGGCTGCAGGTCGTGCTCTACGCCTGGGCGACGGTGGTGTGCTCTCTCCTGCTCGTCCCGGTCGCCGGGATGGGGGTGACCTACACCGCGGTCGCGGCCGGCTCGGGCGTGTGGTTCCTCATCGAGTCGCACCGGCTGTACGGCCGGGCGATCCGGCACGCCGACGCCCGGCCGATGCGCGTGTTCCACGCCAGCATCACGTACCTCACGCTCGTCTTCCTCGCGGTCGGCATCGACCCGCTGCTGCCGTTCTGACCATGCCGACCCCTCTCGGCTGGGCCGCGGCGCGCTGGTCCCTCGGGCCGCGCGCGCTGCGCTGGGCGTCGACCGCGGCGCTGCTGGTGAGCGTCCTCATCGTGTTCACGGGCGGCGTCGTGCGGGTCACCGGCTCGGGCCTCGGCTGTCCGACCTGGCCGACGTGCAACGGCACCGACGTCATCGTGCCCGTGCCCGACAACCTGCACCTCGTCATCGAGCAGAGCAACCGGATGCTCACCGGCCTCGTCATCGTCGTGGTCGCCTGGGTCATCGTCGCGGCGCGGCTGCAGCGCCCGCGCGACCGCCGGCTGACCCGGCTGGCCTGGAGCCAGTTCTGGCTCGTCGTGGCGAACGCCGTCGTCGGCGGGTTCAGCGTGCTCGCGGGTCTCAACCCGTGGGTCGTCGCGGCGCACTTCATCATGGCGATCGGCCTGCTCACGACGACGACGCTCACCTGGCACCGCGTGCACGAGCGCCCGATCCAGCGGGCGGATGCGGACCTCGGCCCCGTCGGGAGCGCCGGCGCGTGGGCGCTCGTCGCCCTCACGCTCGTGCTCGTCGTCGTCGGCACGCTCGTGTCCGGCTCCGGACCGCACTCGGGCGACTCCTCGGACGTGCCGCGGATGGGCTTCGTCTGGGAGCGGGTGACCTGGGTGCACGGCGTGCTCGGCACCCTCACCCTCGTCGCCGGCGTCGGGCTCGCGGTCGGCATCGGTGACTCGGCGCGCGCGCGCCGGGTGCGCATCCGTCTCGTCGCGTTCGCGGTCGTCGTCGCGCTGCAGGGTGCGATCGGGGTCGTGCAGGCGCTCACCGGCCTGCCCGAGTGGCTCGTCTCGCTGCACCTGCTCGGCGCGGCGCTCGTCTGGGTGGGCGCGCTGCGCGTGCTGCTCGACGCACGACCGGCGCTGTTCGCCGGCTCGGCACCCGCCGATGCGCGGGGCACGCCCTCCCCGGAGAACGCGGGCGCCGCCCTGTAGCATGGCAGGGTTCAGGAGCGTCGCCGTCCTGCTCCGCCGCGGCCTGACCCGGGGCGAGCGGGCCCGCGATCCTGATGAGGCGCACGTCGCTCACGACGGCGCGTCACAGTAGGCAACAGCCGACACGGGAATGACATCCCGCTTCGGCAGGAAGCAGGTATCGATGTCCGACGTGCTCATCGACCGCCCCGAGCTCAACTCGCTCGGACAGTACGAGTTCGGCTGGTCCGACTCGGATGTCGCGGGAGCGTCCGCCAAGCGCGGCCTCTCGCAGGAGGTCGTCACCGACATCTCGAATCTCAAGAGCGAACCCGCATGGATGCTCAAGAACCGGCTCAAGGGGCTCGCGCTGTTCGAACGCAAGCCGATGCCCACGTGGGGCGCCGACCTCTCGGGCATCGACTTCGAGAACATCAAGTACTTCGTGCGCTCCACGGAGAAGCAGGCGCAGTCGTGGGAGGACCTCCCCGAGGACATCCGCAACACGTACGAGAAGCTCGGCATCCCGGAGGCGGAGCGCTCGCGCCTCGTCGCCGGCGTCGCCGCGCAGTACGAGTCGGAGGTGGTCTACCACCAGATCCAGGAGGACCTGGAGAAGCAGGGTGTCATCTTCATGGACACCGACACGGCGCTCCGGGAGCACCCGGAGTTCTTCGAGGAGTACTTCGGCACCGTGATCCCGGCGGGCGACAACAAGTTCGCGGCGCTCAACACGGCGGTGTGGTCGGGCGGCTCGTTCGTCTACGTGCCGAAGGGCGTGCACGTCGAGATCCCGCTGCAGGCCTACTTCCGCATCAACACGGAGAACATGGGCCAGTTCGAGCGCACGCTCATCATCGCCGACGAGGACTCGTACGTGCACTACATCGAGGGCTGCACGGCGCCGATCTACCAGAGCGACTCGCTGCACTCGGCCGTCGTCGAGATCATCGTGAAGAAGAACGCCCGCGTGCGCTACACGACGATCCAGAACTGGTCGACGAACGTCTACAACCTCGTCACGAAGCGCGCCATCGCCCACGAGGGCGCGACCATGGAGTGGATCGACGGCAACATCGGCTCGAAGGTGACGATGAAGTACCCGTCGATCTTCCTCGTCGGTGAGCACGCCAAGGGCGAGACGCTCTCGGTCGCGTTCGCCGGCCCCGGCCAGCACCAGGACGCCGGCGCGAAGATGATCCACATGGCGCCGCACACGACGTCGTCGATCGTCTCCAAGTCGATCGCCCGGGGCGGCGGCCGCGCGGGCTACCGCGGCGAGGTCCGCGTCGACGCGGGCGCGCACCACGCCGCCAACACGGTGCGCTGCGACGCGCTGCTCGTCGACACGATCTCGCGCTCGGACACCTACCCGGCCATCGACATCCGTCAGGACGACGTGCAGCTCGGGCACGAGGCGACCGTGTCGCGCGTGAGCGAGGAGCAGCTGTTCTACCTGCAGTCCCGCGGCCTGCCCGAGGACGAGGCGATGGCGATGATCGTGCGCGGCTTCATCGAGCCGATCGCGCGCGAGCTGCCCATGGAGTACGCCCTCGAGCTCAACAAGCTCATCGAGATGAGCATGGAGGGCAGCGTCGGATGAGCATCGCCACCACCGACCAGCAGCACGGGGCGAAGGCGCACAGCGACGGCGGATGGGACGCACCGGGCTTCGTGCCCGTGCAGTCGCGCGCCGAGCGCTTCGCGTCGAACGAGCCGGCCGCGTACCCGGATGTCACCGGTCGCGAGATCGAGTGGAAGTACACGCCCGTCGACGTGGTGCGCCCGCTCATCGACGGCGAGCTCGACGGCAGCCCGTACGCCTACCTCGCGAACGAGGCCGACGGTGTCGCGCTCGACTGGATCGACCGCGACGACGAGCGCATCGGAGTCGCGGGCGCGGCCGAGGAGAAGGCCTCGGCCAACGCGTGGGCGAGCTTCGAGCGGGCGCTGAGCATCACGGTGTCGGGCGAGCAGAGCGCGCCGGTCACGGTGACGCGCACCGGCCTCGGCGACGCCGCCCGCGCGGGGCACACCGTCATCCGCGCGCTCCCGAACGCCTCGGGGCTCGTGGTGCTGCAGAACGGCGGGGCCGCGACGCTGAGCGAGAACGTCGAGATCGTCGTCGAGGAGGGCGCGAGGCTGACCGTCGTCTCCGTGCAGGAGTGGGACGACGACGCCGTGCACCTCGCGAGCCACTTCGCGGTCGTCGGCAAGGACGCGTTCCTCAAGCACATCGTCGTCTCGCTCGGCGGCCGCGTCGTGCGGGTGAACCCGTCGACGCGGCTCGCGGGCGAGGGCAGCGACACCGAGTCGTACGGGCTCTACTACGCCGACGCGCACCAGCACCTCGAGCAGCGCGTGTACGTGCACCACGAGGGCGCCAACACCCGCGGCCGCGTCACCTACAAGGGCGCGCTGCAGGGCGAGGGCGCGCACACGGTGTGGGTCGGCGACGTGCTCATCGGGACGGATGCGGCCGGCACCGACAGCTACGAGCAGAACCGCAACCTCGTGCTCACCGAGGGCACGCGCGCCGACAGCGTGCCGAACCTCGAGATCGAGACGGGCGACATCCTGGGCGCGGGCCACGCGAGCGCGACCGGTCGTTTCGACGACGAGCAGCTGTTCTACCTGCAGGCGCGCGGCATCAGCGAGGAGGAGGCGCGACGACTCGTCGTCGTCGGCTTCCTCGCCGAGATCGTGCAGCGCATCGGCGATCCCGCCCTCGAGGAGCGCCTGCACGCCGCCGTGGAGCGCGAGCTCGCGCGCGGGGCGGCCTGATGGCGGCGTCACGCGTGTGCGCGGTCGCGGAGCTGGAGACGGATGCCGCCAAGCGCGTCGTCGTCGACGGCATCCCGATCGCTCTCGTGCTCGACAGCGCGGGCACCGTGCACGCGATCGGCGACACCTGCACGCACGGCGACATCTCGCTGTCCGAGGGCTTCGTCGAGGGCAACACGCTCGAGTGCTGGGCGCACGGCTCCCAGTTCGAGCTCACCACCGGCAAGCCCCTCACCCTCCCGGCCTACGAGCCGGTCCCCGTCTTCGCCGTCTCGATCCTCGACGGCGACATCTTCATCGATCCCGGCGAGCGAATCGCCGTCTGAGACCGACACCGACCATGAAAGAGCCAACCAATGTCCACGCTTGAGATCCACGACCTCCAGGTGAGCGTCGAGACCGACCAGGGCACGAAGCACATCCTGAAGGGTGTCGACCTCACCATCAACGAGGGCGAGACGCACGCCATCATGGGCCCGAACGGCTCCGGCAAGTCGACGCTCGCATACACGATCGCCGGTCACCCGAAGTACCACGTCGAGGGCGGCAGCGTGAAGCTCGACGGCGTCGAGCTGCTCGACCTGAGCCCCGACGAGCGCGCCCGCGCCGGCATGTTCCTCGCGATGCAGTACCCGGTCGAGATCCCGGGCGTCACCGTGTCGAACTTCCTGCGCACCGCGAAGACCGCGATCGCCGGCGAGGCCCCGGCGCTGCGCCCCTGGATCAAGGAGGTGCGCGAGTCCATGACGGCCCTGCGCATGGACTCCGCGTTCGCCGAGCGCAACGTCAACGAGGGCTTCTCGGGCGGCGAGAAGAAGCGCCACGAGATCCTGCAGCTCGAGCTGCTGAAGCCGAAGTTCGCCGTGCTCGACGAGACCGACTCCGGCCTCGACGTCGACGCGCTCAAGATCGTCTCCGAGGGCGTCAACCGCGCGAAGGACCGCACCGGCATGGGCGTGCTGCTCATCACGCACTACACGCGCATCCTGCGCTACATCAAGCCGGACTTCGTGCACGTCTTCGTCGCGGGCCGCGTCGCCGAGGAGGGCGGGCCCGAGCTCGCCGACCGCCTCGAGGAGGAGGGCTACGACCGCTATGTCGCCGCGGCGGATGCCGGCGTAGCCTGACGGTCATGGTCTCCGCACTCGCTCCGGCGCTCTTCGACGAGGTCGAGGAGGCGCTCAAGGACGTCGTCGACCCCGAGCTCGGTGTCAACGTCGTCGACCTCGGACTCATCTACGACCTCACCTGGGACGACGAGAACGACGCGCTCATCATCTCCATGACGCTCACGAGCGCGGGCTGCCCGCTCACGGACGTCATCGAGGAGCAGACCGCGCAGGCGCTCGACGGCACGGTCGAGGCGTTCCGCATCAACTGGGTGTGGATGCCGCCGTGGGGCCCGGAGCGGATCACGGACGACGGGCGCGACATGATGCGCGCGCTCGGATTCCAGATGTGAGGACGAAGTCCTCGCACCGGGCGCCGGAGGCGCTCGGCCGAGCGCGCCGGCGGCAGCCGGCTCGGATTCCAGATGTGAGGACGACGTCCTCGGCCCCTCCACAGTCCGCCCCTGCCGGGTGAGCCGACCGCGTACGCTCGCAGCATGAGCGAGCACGGGGCGCCGCCCTCGCGGCGCACGGAGCGCATAGCGCGCTCGATCGTTCAGAGCCAGCTCCTCACGGGCCTCGCGGTGCTGCTCGTGGTCTGGATCGTCGCGATCGTCCGGCCCGCCACGCTCGCGGAACCGCTCATGTTCGGCGGCGTGATCGCGATGTTCGTGATCTCCGGGGTCACCCTCGCGGTGCCGTGGACCGAGAAGACGCGGCGATGGTCGCTCCTGCTGCCGTTCCTCGACATCGTCGCGATCGCCGCGGTCCGCGCGGGGGAGCCCCTGATCGGCGCCGGCCTGCTGCTCGTGCTGCCCATCCTGTGGATCGCGCGCTCGTACCGTGCCGTGGCGAGCGTCGGAGCCGTCACGCTCGCGACCGCGCTGCTGTGGGCGAGCCGGCTCACGACGGGGGCGCCGTTCTCGATGGGCGACCTCGCGAGTCTCGCCCTGCTGCCGCTCACGCTCGCGTTCATCGCGGCGACCGCCCGCCTCGGCGGGGCGCGCACGACCTCGCAGCGCACCCTCCTGCGCGAGCAGGCGCGCCTCATCGAGGAGGCGCTCGACCGGGCGCGTGCGCAGGAGCGACTGCTCGACGAGGTGCTCAACGCCGTGAGCTTCGGCGTCGTCGCCTACGACCGGGACGGCCGGGTGATCCTGATGAACGAGGCGTACCGTCGTTCGCTCACCCGCTTCGGCGAGCCGCGCTCGGCCGTCGTGCACCCGGTGATCTACCAGGCGGACCGCGCGACCGCCTACCCCGCGGAGAGCAGGCCGTTCGGCCGAGCCGTCCGGGGCGAGTCGTTCTCCGGGATCACCTACTGGGTCGGGGAGCCCGGCGCGCGGCAGGCGGCGTACTCGGCGACCGCCCGCGCCCTGCGCACCCCGGCCGGCGAGCCCGACGGCGGCGTGCTCGTGCTCCGCGACGTGACCGCGGAGCTCGACGCCATCCGGGCGCGCGACTCGCTCATCGGCTCGGTGTCCCACGAGCTGCGCACGCCGATCACGTCGATCCTCGGCTATCTGGAGCTCGCCGTCGACGCGCCCGGGCTCGCGGACGAGACGCGGCGCATGATCGGCATCGCCCAGCGCAACGCCGAGCGGCTGCTCGCGCTCGTCACCGACCTGCTGCTCGCCGCGAGCGACGCCGACCAGACCCTCACCGTCGACGTCGAGCCCACCGACCTCGCCGAGCTCGTCGAGCAGGCGGTCGAGGGGCAGCGGTTCGCCGCCGACGAGCGCCGCATCACGATCGAGACGGACCTGGTCCCGCACGCGCTCGCGATGGTCGACGCACTGCGCATCCGGCAGGTCGTCGACAACCTGCTGAGCAACGCCGTGAAGTACAACCGGCAGGGCGGCCAGATCGACGTGCGCCTGATCGACGACGGCGACGCCGGCATCCGTCTCGCGGTCGCGGACACCGGCGACGGCATCGCCGAGGCCGACCTCGCCCAGCTGTTCGACCGGTTCTTCCGCACGGAGACCGCGCGCCGCTCCGGGGCCGTCGGCTCGGGGCTCGGTCTCGCCATCGCCCGCGACATCGTGCGCCAGCACGGCGGCGATCTCACCGTCGCGAGCGCGCTCGGCATGGGCACCGTGTTCACCCTCGTGCTGCCGCGCAGCGCCGCCCTCGCCGACCCGCACGTCGTCGGCGACCAGCCGATCCGGGAGCCATCATGACCCTCGACACCCTCACGATCCTCGTGACATCCGGCGCGGTGGTCGCCATCTCGGGCATCAGCTTCATCGTCACGACCGTGCTCAGCCGCAGCGACCGGTACAGCCGGCTGTGGAGCCTCGGCTTCGTCGCGGGCATCCTCGAGACGGTCAGCTACCTGGTCTGGGCCGCCGTGCCCGGCGCGTGGTGGGCGGCCGCGATCGGCAACGGTGCACTCGTGCTCGCCCTCGCGTTCCTGTGGAACGGATGCCGCGTCTTCAACGCCCGTCGGCGCGCGTACACCTGGCTCTCGCTCGTGAGCGGGCTCGTTGTCGTCGTCGCCTCGCTCGCACCGGGACCGGACGGCGGGCCGTGGGCCGGTGCCCCGGTGCTGTTCGTGGGCACGGCGCTCTACGCGGGACTCGCCGCCGGCGAGACGCTGCGCGACGCGCTCGCGCGCAGCGTCACCGGCCGGGTGCTCACGCTCGTGTTCGCGATCGTCGCTTTCTACTACGCCGTGCGCGTCGTCGTGCTCCTCGCGGCAGGCGAGCGCAGCGCGCTGTTCCTGGAGGGCTTCGGCACCGTGACGACGACGTTCATCGCGATCGTGCTCGTCATCGTCGCTGCGATCTGCATGTCGGTGCTGCAGCCGCAGCGCGCCCTCACCCCGCACGGACACGCCGCCCAACCCGGCGTGCTGAGCATCACGGGGGTCGTGGACGCCGACCAGTTCGACGATCTCGCTCGCGACTGGCTCGTGCGCGCCCGGCGCGAGCGGGAGACGCTCGTGCTGCTCGACGTCGAGGTCGACAACCTCACGACCATCAACGCGGCGTTCGGACGCGAGGTCGGCGACGACGCCATCCGTCTCGTCGGCCGCGTCGCGGCCGAGCACGCGCCGTCCGCGGCCCTCGTCGGCTATCTCGGCTACGCGCGCTTCCTCGTGCTCACGACGCCCCCGCCGTTCGGCTCCGCGACGGACGTCGCCGCCGCGCTGCAGACCGCGCTCGTGCTCGCCCCCGTCGACCCGCAGCAGGGCGTGCGAGCGATCGCCTCCTTCGGCGTCGCGAACACGGATGCCGCCGGGTTCGACCTCGACGGTCTCGTCGCGGCGGCCCACGACGCCGTGCGATCGAGCGCGGAGCCGGGCCACATCGCCGAGGCGGCCGAGGCGGAGTGATCCTGCGCTCATCCTGAGGTGATCTTGAGCCGAAACTGGCGAATCACGGGCCCCGATCCTGCGTCCCATACCCGAGGATGGATTCATCACGCGGAACGGCCGACGCACCGGCCCGCCGCCGATGTCGAGTGAGACGGGACGGGGAGAACCAGACGATGGCACCGACGGACAGCGACCTCTACGGGTTCGACCGGCTGAGCAGCCGCGAGGACCCGTTCGAGACGAGCTTCATGGACGAGGTCGACTCGATGGAGGCCGACCGGGCGACCATCGGCTGCATCATCCCGTGCTACAACGAGGCCGAGACCATCGCGGACGTGCTCGAGGCGCTGCTCGCCCAGACCCGGCTGCCCGACATCATCCACGTCATCGTGAACAACACCACGGATGACACGGTCGCGATCGCGAGCGAGTTCGCCGGCCCGCACATGCGCAGCATCAAGGGCGTGGAGCAGTTCACCGAGGTCTACGTGCACGACATCGGCAAGAACAAGGACAAGAAGGTCGGCGCGCTCAACTACGGCTACACCCTCGTCGAGGGCTGCGACTACCTGCTCGGCGTCGACGGCGACACCGTGGCCGACCCGCGCGCCGTCGAGTTCCTCGAGCAGGAGATCGTCTCCGACACCCGCATCGGCGGCATCTCGGCGATCTTCTCGATCGACGAGCGGCCGTACAAGGGCCTGGCCGCGTTCCTGATCACCGGCCAGCGCGCCCAGTTCGCGGCGTTCAACATGCAGAACATGCTGCGCGGCCGCAACATGGCCGTGCTCGGCGGTCAGTTCTCGATCTTCGCCACGAAGGCGCTGCGCCGCGCGATGGAGGACAACAACCAGTCCACGCCCTGGGTCAACGACTCCGAGGTCGAGGACTCGCTGCTCTCGCTGCAGATCAAGAGCGCCGGCTACCTCACCAAGATCAGTGCGCAGGCGCGCGCCGACGTGGGCGGCATGGACACCATCCGCGGACTGCACGGTCAGCAGGTGAAGTGGAACTACGGCGCCATCGACCTGCTCTGGCCGGGCCAGCGCGGCGACACGAAGGGGCAGCCGTTCCACCCGAACCTGCGCATGCGCTGGCTGGAGAACTTCTCGATGCTCATGAACGCCGTCACGCGACTGCTGTTCATCACGCTGCTCGCCGCCTCGCTGTCGTTCGGCGCCTACGTCTTCTACTGGTACTGGATCCTGCCGACGTTCTTCGCGATCGCGCTCAACCTCAAGACGGCGATGTCGATGAAGAACCGGAGCTCGCGCGACGTGCTGTTCGCCCTGCTCTACGTGCCGGCCGAGCTGTACATGTGGGTCCGTCTCGGTCACTTCTTCAGCGCCTGGACCAAGTTCTTCAGCCGCCAGCGCGTCGACAACTGGGCCGCGCAGGCGAAGGCGGAGCGCGGCGCGGGCAACAGCCACCTCGTGCCGTTCATCGTGCTCGTGCTCGTCGTCATCGCGCTCATGTTCGGCTGGTTCCAGTTGAGCGTCGACTGGAAGTCGTACATCCTCGCGGTGGTCTGGCCGATCCTCGGCGTCATCACCGGCGTGCAGACCGTCGGCATGGTGCTCAAGCTGTTCCGGCGCTACCGCGGCTACAAGGTCTGAGCGGCGCCGCACGCGCTCACGCGGGCCGGCTCACTCCTCGGGCGCGGTGAGCCGGTAGCCGACGCCGCGGACCGTCTCGATCCAGCGCGGGCTGCCGATGTTGTCGCCGAGCTTCTTGCGCAGGTTGCCCATGTGCACCTCGATGGCGCGCTTGTCGGCCTCGCTGATGAAGTGGCTCGTGACGTAGCTCTCGCCGCGCAGCAGCAGCACGAGGTCCGCCTTCGTGCGCACGCGGCGGCCCGACTCGAGCAGCGCGGCGAGCAGGTCGAACTCGCTGCGCGTGAGGTCGATCTCGGTCGTGCCCTGCTGCACGACCCGGGTCTCCATGTTGAGCCAGAGCCCGTTGTGCTCGAGCCAGCCGTTGCCCGTGTGCGGCAGGCTCGCTGCGGCCGTGCGCGCGCCGGCCGGCGGTGCGCCGTACGGCTCCTGCGCGGCCGGTGCCGGGGGAGCGGCGTACGGCTGCGGCGGATACGCGGGCCCCGCGGGCTGCTGCGGCGCGCCCGTCTGCGGATACGCGGGCTGCTGCGGCGGGGCGGGCGCCGGGTAGGGCTGCTGGGGCTGCGCGTACGGCGGGCCCGACGGCGCCGGATAGCCCGGCGGCGTCGGCTGCACCGGGTAGCCGACGGGCGCCGGGGCGGCGTACGGGTCGACGGGCTGTCCGTATCCGGGGGCGGCGGGCGCCGCGGTCGCCGGGCCCGGGTACTCCTCGATCGGCACGCGCGGCCGACGCAGCATGGCCTCGATGCGCGCCCGGAGCTCGCGCGGCCGGAACGGCTTGTTGACGTAGTCGTCGGCGCCCGCCTCGAGCCCCTGCAGGGTGTCGATCTCCTCGTTGAGCGCGGTGAGCATGACGATGTACGTCGGGCTGAACGCGCGGATGCGGCGCGCGACCTCGAAACCGTCCATCCCGGGCATGTTGACGTCGAGGGTCGTCACCACGGGGTCGTTCGCGCGCACGGCCTCGACGCCGTCGCTGCCGTTCGCGGTCGCCACGACGCGGAAGCCCGCCTGGGAGAGCACGGTCTCGAGCAGGTGGCGGATGTCATCGTCGTCTTCGATGACGACGGCGACCCGCATGTCGGCACTCGTGCTCATGTGCTCGATCGTAGCAACGGCGCTCTGCGCGACCGCGGCGGCGCGGCGTCAGCCCGCGGCGAGTTCGCGCGCCATCTCGGGCCACCACTGGCCGGCGGCCGGTCCGCCGTTGCACGTGCCGTCGCTCTCGCCCGGGTTCTTGATCCAGAGGTCGGCATCGTGGCCGCCGCTCCCGTCCGCGGCGCCCGGCGCGGCGCCGAGCGCGCGCCCGGGCGGGTTGCACCAGTCGCCCGTGCTGCCGTTGCCGTTGCGGCCGGTGTCGATCACGAAGTGGGAGCCCCCGACGATCGACGCGACCCGCTCGTCGTAGGCGAGCTCGTCATCCGTGCTGTTGTAGTTCGCCACGTTGCTCGCGAAGCCCCGCACGCGCCGCACGCCCGCGCGCTCCAGGAGCGCAGCCTGGTCGTCCGCACTCAGCCAGCTCGAGTGGCCGCCGTCGAGGTAGATCGTGGTGTCCCGCGCCGACAGGACGTCGATCGCGCCGGAGATCTGACGCACGCGCTCGTCCGTCGCGCCGCACGCCGGGGCCGAGGCCAGCGAGTCCGGCTCCAGGATGATGACCGCGGGATAGCCGGCGACGCCGTCCGCGATGCGGTCGAGCCAGAGCGGGTAGTCCGCGTCGGTCAGGCCGCCCGCGGAGAAGCCGCCGCCCGCCGAGCCGCAGTCGCGATCCGGGATGCCGTACACCACGAGCACGGGCAGCGCGCGGGCGTCATGGGCCGCGGTCACGAGCTCGTACACGAACTCCTGGACGTCGTCGAGGCCGTGCTGCTCGGGGGTGAGCCAGACCGCGGTCGGCGTCTGCGCGATCCGCTCGAACGCCGCCCGATCGCCGCCGGACGCCGTCGCGGCGGCCTTCGCCGCGGTCGAGTCGGGGTAGACGTAGAGGGCGCGCCCGGTGAACGGGTCGCCGATGCCGGGGGTCACGAGCACCGAGAACACGAACGCGACCACCGCGACGAACGCGAGACCGGCCGCGACCGAGATCGCGACGACGCTCCGTCGAGACAGCCTCCCGGCCACGTGCCCTCCCTCGTCGATCCGCTCCGTCCCCGTGTCGACCGGTTCGCGCAGGTCAGCTGTCGCGGCGCTCGGCCGCCGCGCGGTCCGCGCGACGCACCAGGCTCCAGGTGAGCGGCAGCAGGCCCGCCGCGACCACGGCCTTGAGCCCGTCGCCGAGCAGGAACGGGTACAGGCCGCCCGCGAGCGTGGCCTCGAGCGGATGCGGCAGCCCGAGACCGCTCAGCGCGACGAGGAGCCAGGGCAGTCCGACCGCGTAGATCACGACGGTGCCCGCGACGAAGGCGAGGAGCGTGCCGAGCGCGCGGTGATCCCACTCGCGCTGGGCGAGCCAGCCGACGAGCGCCGCCGCGAGCACGAAGCCGACGAGGTACCCGCCCGTCGGACCGGCGACGGCCGCGAGGCCCGTGAGGTGCGAGCCGTCGGCCTGCGGGGTGAACACGGGCAGTCCGACGAGGCCGAGCCCGAGGTAGAGCGCCATCGAGAGCGCGCCGCGGGCCGAGCCGAGCACCGTGCCGGCGAGCAGCACGGCGAACGTCTGCCCGGTGAGCGGCACGGGCCACATCGGCACGCTCACCTGGGCGGCGATCGCGGTGAGACCGGCGCCGGCCGCGACGAGCACCAGGTCGGTCGCGAGCGAGCGCGAGAAGATCCGGTCGGCGAGGGTCGGGCGGCCGATGGCGAGGCTCAGGGACACGTGCGCTCCAGGGAGGTCGGCGGCGAGGGGAGGTCGGCGGCGAGGGCAGGGGACTCCCGGTAGACTATCGGGGCTTCCCGCCGCTTCCGTGTTGTCGATACACGCCTGATTCATTGGACGTCCGCTGTGCTCGCCGTACACGCCCTCGAGATCCGCGTCGGGGCCCGGCTCCTCATGTCGGACGTCAGCTTCCAGGTCTCCCGGGGCGACAAGATCGGCCTCGTCGGCCGCAACGGCGCGGGCAAGACGACGCTCACCAAGACGCTCGCGGGGGAGACCCTGCCCACCGACGGGCGCATCGAGCGCACCGGCGAGATCGGCTACCTGCCGCAGGACCCGCGCTCCGGCGACCCGGAGATGCTCGCCCGCACGCGCATCCTCGACGCCCGCGGGCTCGGCACGCTCATGCTCTCGATGGAACGCGCGACCCTCGACATGGCGTCGACGGACGAGGCCGTGAGCGCGGCCGCCATGAAGCGCTACGGCAACCTCGAGGAGCGTTTCAGCGCCCTCGGCGGCTACGCGGCTGAGGCGGAGGCGGCGGTCATCGCGTCGAACCTGTCGCTGCCCGATCGCATCCTGGATCAGCCGCTCAAGACGCTCTCGGGTGGTCAGCGCCGCCGCATCGAGCTCGCGCGCATCCTGTTCTCGGACGCCGACACGATGATCCTCGACGAGCCGACGAACCACCTCGACGCCGACTCGATCGTCTGGCTGCGCGAGTTCCTCAAGCAGTACCAGGGCGGCGTCATCGTGATCAGCCACGACGTCGACCTCGTCGAGGAGGTCGTCAACAAGGTGTTCTACCTCGACGCGAACCGCCAGGTGCTCGACGTCTACAACATGGGCTGGAAGCACTACCTGCGGCAGCGCGAGGCGGATGAGGAGCGCCGCAAGAAGGAACGCGCGAACGTCGAGAAGAAGGCCTCCGTGCTGCAGCAGCAGGCCGCGCGGTTCGGGGCGAAGGCCACCAAGGCCGCCGCGGCGCACCAGATGGTCGCGCGCGCAGAGAAGATGCTCGCCGGGCTCGACGAGGTGCGCCAGGTCGACCGGGTCGCGAAGCTGCGCTTCCCCGAGCCGGTGGCGTGCGGGCGCACCCCGCTCATGGGCGAGAACCTCTCGAAGAGCTACGGGTCGCTCGAGATCTTCACGGCCGTCGACCTCGCGATCGACCGCGGCTCGAAGGTCGTCATCCTCGGCCTCAACGGCGCGGGCAAGACGACGCTGCTGCGCATCCTCGCGGGCGTGGACACGCCGGACACCGGCCGGCTCGAGCCCGGGCACGGCCTGCGCATCGGCTACTACGCCCAGGAGCACGAGCAGATCGACGTGAAGCGCACCGTGCTCGAGAACATGGTGTCCGCATCGCCGCAGCTCACCGAGACCGAGGCGCGCCGCGTGCTCGGCTCGTTCCTGTTCACGGGCGACGACGGCTACAAGCCCGCGGGCGTGCTCTCGGGCGGCGAGAAGACCCGCCTCGCCCTCGCGATGATCGTCGTCTCGGGCGCCAACGTGCTGCTGCTCGACGAGCCGACGAACAACCTCGACCCGGCGTCGCGGGCCGAGATCCTCGACGCGCTCGCGAACTACGCCGGCGCCGTCGTGCTCGTCTCGCACGACGAGGGCGCCGTCGAGGCGCTCAATCCGGAGCGCGTGCTCGTCATGCCCGAGGGCATCGAGGACCACTGGAACGCGAGCTACCTCGACCTCATCAGCGTGAGCTGACCCCCGCGCGTCTTCGTCGAACGACGCGCGGCGGGGTCGGCGCATCCGCGCGGCGGGGTCGGCGCGCCCGTGCGGCGCGCCCCGCCGTCAGCGGGCGTCGAGCAGCTCGTCCTCGATCTCCGCGTCCGAGCGATCGCGGCCGGTGCGCGGCGGGCGGCGGGGTCGGCGCGGTGCGGCGGGAGGGGCATCCGGATCGGCCGCGTCCGCCCGGCGGGCCCGGTACTCGGTGCGCAGCGCGTAGCCGAGGCCGAAGAACCCGAACAGCGCGAACACGATCCACTGGATCGCGTAGGACAGGTGCGGGCCCTCGTCGAGCGCGGGCTCGGGGGCCGGCAGCGGCCGGGTCGCGGGCGCCGGGTCCTCGGAGTCGAGCAGGCCGTACGCGCCGGTGTAGGTGTCCCGACCGAGCGCGGTCGCGATGTCGTCGAGCTCGATCGTCGGGATCTGCCCCGCGGGTGCCGTGCGACCGGCGAGCTCGGGCTCGCCCTGCTTGAGGCGCGCGACGACCGTGACCTCGCCGCCCGGGGGAGCGGGCACGGCATCCGGAGCGTCCTGCGCGTTGCCGGACGGCACCCAGCCGCGGTCGACGACGAACACGTCGCCGTCGTCGAGCCGCAGCGGCGTGAGCACCTCGAAGCCGGGCGAGCCGTTGTACGGCCGGTTGCGCACGAGCAGCTGCTCGTCGACGAGGTAGGTGCCGCGCAGCGACACCGGCGTCCACTTCACCCCCTCGCTCCAGGCGTCGAGCGCGGGCAGCACCGAGGCGATCGCGACGGGGTCGGCGTCGTAGTTCGCCTCGATGTGCTCCACCTCGATGCGCGCCTCGTCGTTGCGCGCGAACTGCCAGCGCGACAGCAGCGCGCACGCGATCGCGAACACGATCGCCATGGCCAGGTAGCCGAACCACCTCGGCTGCAGCGCGAATCCCCACAGCCGGGGCGCACGGATGCCGCTCACGGCACCCGCTCCACGGTCACGTCGAGCGGGGTCACGACCACGGGGAAGGCCCGGTTCGTGAGGTAGGCGTCGAACCAGTCGCGGTGCTCGTCGCACGCGAGCCAGACCTTGACCCGGTCGATGCCGTGGATGCGGGGGTTGCGCCAGTTGACCCGCCACGCCGGCTCGGCCGTGCAGCCGGCCCGCGAGCAGACGTCGCCGACCGCGTCGAGCTCGCCGAGCATCACGCGTCCCCGCCGGACGGCGGATCGACGACCGTGGGCCGCAGCACCGGCCGCTCGCGGTCGCCGTTCGGCTCGCGGAGCACGAGCGCCGCGTGCTCGGGCGACTCGACGTCCGCCCCGGCGCGCCGCGCTCCGTTGTTGGCGATCACGACGGCGATGTACGGCAGCACGATGGCCGCGATCACGACGACGACGAGCCACCAGTCGTGCACGAAGAACAGGAGGCCGAAGCACACCATCCGGATGCTCATCGCGATCGTGTAGCGCAGCATCCGTCGCCGGCGCTCGGCGTCGGGGGACTCCTCGATCGACGTGATCGACTGCACGCGTGCCCTGCTCATGCCCGCACGCTCATGCCCGTATCACTCCCCGTCCGCACCGCCGCAGCGGTGGCCGTCCGGTCTCCATGGTACGTCTCCGCGGCGTCGATAGGCTGGCCGGATGACCCAGCAGCGCACCGTCGTCGTCACCGGAGGCAACCGCGGAATCGGCCGCGCCATCGCGGAGGAGTTCGTGGCGCTCGGTCACCGCGTCGCGGTCACGGCACGCAGCGGCGGGGGCCCCGAGGGCACGCTCACGGTGCGCGCCGAGATGACGGATGCCGCGAGCATCGACGCCGCGTTCGCCGAGATCGAGGCCGCGCTCGGTCCCGTCGAGGTGGTCGTGGCGAACGCCGGCATCACGCGCGACACGCTGCTGCTGCGCATGTCGGAGGAGGACTTCACCGACGTCGTCGACACGAACCTCGGCGGCGCGTTCCGCGTCGTGAAGCGCGCCTCGAAGGGCATGCTGAAGGCCCGGTTCGGCCGCGTCGTGCTCATCTCGAGCGTCGTGGGCCTGTACGGCAGCGCCGGCCAGATCAACTACTCGGCCTCGAAGTCCGCGCTCGTCGGCTTCGCCCGCTCGCTCACCCGCGAGCTCGGCGCGCGGGGCATCACGGCGAACGTCGTCGCCCCGGGCTTCATCGAGACCGACATGACCGCGGCGCTGCCGGAGGAGCAGCAGGCCGAGTACAAGCGGGCGATCCCCGCGGCGCGCTACGGCTCGGCGGCCGAGGTCGCGAAGGCCGTGACCTGGCTCGCGAGCGACGATGCCGCCTACATCTCGGGCGCGGTCATCCCGGTCGACGGCGGCCTCGGCATGGGCCACTGATCCGCCGCACCTCCCCGCCCTTCCCCGTGTGAGGACGTTTTGCGCGCGTGAGGACGGCCCGGGCCGTCCTCACGCGCGCAAAACGTCCTCACACGGGAAAGGAGGAGGGGAGGGCGGGGCGGCCGAGGCCGAGCAGCGGCAGCACGAGCGAGAGGTCGCGCTCGTCGAGCAGCACGTCGGCCCGCTGCCGCACGGGCGCCTTCGCGTCGAACCCGACCGACAGACCGGCCTCCGCCATCATGACGAGGTCGTTGGCGCCGTCGCCGATCGCGATCGTGCCGAGCGACGGGATGCCGGCGTCCGCGGCCCAGGCGCGGAGCGCATCCGCCTTCGCCTTCGCGTCCACGATCGGCCCGTCCACGCGTCCGGTGAGGCGGCCGTCGGCCACCTCGAGCCGGTTCGCCCGCCAGGCGTCGAGGCCGAGGCGCTCGGCGAGCGGGTCGAGGATCTCGTGGAAGCCGCCCGAGACGACGGCGACGCGACCGCCCGCGGCATGCACGCCGGCGACGAGCTCCGGGACGCCGCGGGTCACCGTGACGCGCTCGCGCACGTCCGCGAGCACCGCGGCGTCGAGGCCCGCGAGCGTCGCGACCCGCTCGCGCAGGCTCGCCGCGAAGTCGAGCTCCCCGTTCATGGCGCGCGCCGTGACCGCCGCGACCTCCTCGCGCGTGCCGGCGGCATCCGCGATGAGCTCGATCACCTCGTTCTCGATGAGCGTCGAGTCGACGTCGAGGACTACGAGGAATGCGGGCATGGGCGGGCGGGGCCTTCCTCGAGTTCGCGACGCGCGAGACGCTTAGCTGACGTGCACGCCCTTGCCGACGACGGTGATGCCCGACTCGGTGACGGTGAAGCCGCGGGCCCGGTCGGCGTCGTGGTCGACACCCACCGTCGCACCCTCGGCGATGACGACGTCCTTGTCGAGGATAGCCTTGCGCACCACCGCGTTCGGGGCGATCCGCGCGCGCTCGAAGATGATCGAGTCCACGACCATCGCGCCCGACTCGACGGTCGTCCACGGGCCGATGACGCTGCGCTCGATGTGCGCCCCCTGCAGCACCGTGCCGAGCGAGACGATCGAGTCGATCATCGTGCCGAGGTAGCCGCGCGCGTCGCGCACGAACTTCGCCGGCGGCGAGTTGAGCTGCTGCGAGTAGATCGGCCACTCGCCGTTGTAGAGGTTGAAGACCGGCAGCGCCGCGATGAGGTCCTGGTGCGCCTCGAAGAACGACTCGATCGTGCCCACATCGCGCCAGTAGAACTTGTCGCGCTCGGTCGAGCCGGGCACCTCGTTGCGGTTGAGGTCGTAGACGCCGGCACCGCCGCGACTCACGAAGTCGGGCACGATGTCGCCGCCCATGTCGTGGTTCGAGTCGCTGCGCTCGCCGTCCCGGATGACGGCGTCGATGAGCACGTCGGCGTCGAAGACGTAGTTGCCCATCGACGCGAGCACCTCGTCGGGGGAGTCGGCGAGCCCGATCGGCTTCTTCGGCTTCTCGTGGAACGCCTTGATGAGCGTCGGGTCCGACTCGTCGAGCTCGATGACGCCGAACTGGTCGGCGAGCGAGATGGGCTGACGGATGGCGGCGACCGTGAGCCCGCGCCCCGACTCGACGTGCGCCGCGATCATCTGCTCGAAGTCCATCCGGTAGACGTGGTCGGCGCCGACCACGACCACGATGTCGGGCTTCTCGTCGCGCAGCAGGTTGAGGCTCTGCAGGATCGCGTCCGCGCTGCCGGTGTACCAGCGCTTGCCGAGGCGCTGCTGCGCGGGCACCGACGCGACGTAGGCGTTCAGGATGCCGGACAGTCGCCAGGTCTCGGCGATGTGCCGGTCGAGACTGTGCGACTTGTACTGGGTCAGCACGACGATCTTCGTGAGTCCCGAGTTGATGAGATTCGACAGGGCGAAATCGACCAGTCGGTAGCCGCCGCCGAACGGGACGGCGGGTTTGGCACGGTCGGCCGTGAGCGGCATCAGGCGCTTGCCCTCTCCGCCGGCGAGGACGATGCCGAAGATCTTCTTCGATGCCATGAGCACACTTTAGGGCCGCGCGGGAACTCTGCTGTACCTTCGGGAAACATGCGCGTCGATGTGATCAGCCGCGAGTATCCACCCGAGGTGTACGGCGGCGCCGGCGTGCACGTGACGGAGCTCGTGAGGGCCCTCCGGAACGACGACCTCGAGGTCGTCGTGCGGGCGTTCGGCGCCCCGCGCGACGAGCCCGGCGTGTTCTCCTACGGGGTGCCGGCCGAGCTGTCCGGCGCCAACCCCGCGCTCACGACGCTCGGCACCGACCTGACCATCGCCCGGGATGTCGCGGGCGCCGACCTGGTGCACTCGCACACCTGGTACGCCAACGCGGCCGGACACGTGGCGTCGCTGCTGCACGGCATCCCGCACGTCGTCACGGCGCACAGCCTCGAGCCGCTGCGTCCGTGGAAGGCCGAGCAGCTCGGCGGCGGCTACCGCCTCTCCAGCTGGATCGAGTCGGCGGCGTTCGCGGGGGCGGCATCCGTCATCGCGGTGAGCCACGGGATGCGGCGCGACATCCTGCGCGCCTACCCGTTCCTCGACGAGGAGCGCGTGCAGGTCGTGCACAACGGCATCGACCTGGAGCGCTGGGTGCCGACGCACGACCCGGAGCTGGTGCGCTCGTTCGGCATCGACCCCGACCGGCCCTCGGTCGTCTTCGTCGGGCGCATCACCCGGCAGAAGGGCCTGCCCTACCTGCTGCGCGCCGCGGCCCTGCTGCCGCCCGACGTGCAGCTCGTGCTGTGCGCGGGCGCACCCGACACCCCCGAGATCCTCGCCGAGGTGCAGGGGCTCGTGCGCGACCTGCAGCGGCAGCGCTCGGGCGTCGTCTGGATCGAGCGTCTGCTGCCGCAGCACGAGCTCGCCGCGATCCTCTCGAGCGCGACGACGTTCGTGTGCCCGAGCGTGTACGAGCCGCTCGGCATCGTCAACCTCGAGGCGATGGCGTGCGGCGCACCCGTCGTGGGCACGGCGACCGGCGGCATCCCCGAGGTCGTCGCCGACGGCGTCACGGGACGCCTCGTGCCCATCGACCAGATGCAGGACGGCACCGGCACGCCCACCGACCCGGAGCGCTTCGTCGCGGATCTCGCGCGCACCCTCACCGAGGTCGTCGCGGATCCGGATGCCGCGCGCGCGCTGGGACGCGCGGGTCGCGACCGCGCCGAGCGCGAGTTCGGCTGGGACCGCATCGCCGAGCGCACCGAGGCGATCTACCGCTCGCTCGTGTGAGCCCGGGCGGGCCCGCCCGGGCATCCGTTCGATCGCTAGGCTGGGCTCACCATGGCTAGCGTTCTCGAGTTCACCGACGTCTCGATCGTGCGCGAGGGCACGCCCATCCTCGACCACGTCACGTGGTCGGTCGCCGATGACGAGCGCTGGGTGGTGCTCGGCCCGAACGGCGCCGGCAAGACCTCGCTGCTGCAGCTCGCGGGCACCGTCGGACACCCGACGTCGGGATCCGTGCGCGTGCTCGACGAGGGCCTCGGCCGCACGGACGTGTTCGAGCTGCGCCCGCGCATCGGCTTCGCGTCGAGCGCGCTCGCCCGACGGTTCCAGCGCGATGAGACCGTGCTCGACACGGTCATGACGGCGGCCTACTCGGTCACCGGCCGGTGGAACGAGGAGTACGAGGACCTCGACGTGCGCCGCGCCCGCCGGGTGCTCGCCGAGTGGCACCTCGACCACCTCGAGAACCGCCTGTTCGGCACGCTCAGCGACGGCGAGCAGAAGCGCGTGCAGATCGCCCGCGCCGTGATGACCGATCCGGAGCTGCTGCTGCTCGACGAGCCGGCCGCGAGCCTCGACCTGGGTGCGCGCGAGGAGCTGCTGCAGCTGCTCACGGGCTACGCGGGGGAGCCCGGTGCGCCCGCGATCGTCATGGTCACGCACCACGTCGAGGAGATCCCGGTCGGGTTCACCCACGCCCTGCTGCTCGGCAACGGGCGAGTCGTCGCCTCGGGTCCGATCGCCGAGGTGGTCACGGCCGCGACGCTCAGCGACGTGTTCGGCCTGCCGCTCGAGGTCACCGCGGTCGACGGCCGCTTCTCGGCTCGCGCCGCCTGAGCGCCGAGGCGCGTCGCCCGTTCCCGGGCGGCGCTCGCTCTGATAGACTCGTTCGTCGGCCCGCGGCATCGTCGCGCCGGCCCCACGAACTTCCCTCCGTCTCCGATATTTCTCCAAGGACCTGCCATGAAGACCGACATCCACCCCGAGTACAACGCGATCGTCTTCCGCGACCTCGCGTCGGGTGAGACGTTCCTCACGCGTTCGACGCTCACGAGCGACAAGACGATCGAGCTCGATGGCGCGACCTACCCCGTCGTCGACGTCGAGATCTCGTCCGCCTCGCACCCGTTCTACACGGGCAAGCAGCGCATCATGGACTCGGCCGGTCGCGTCGAGAAGTTCAACTCGCGCTACAAGGGCTTCGGCAAGTAAGTCCCTGCGTGTCGAGCGAGAGCCGCCCTCCGGGGCGGCTCTCGTCGGTTAACCTGCCGGCATGCTCGGCATCGGATCGGTCGTCATCCGCGTGGACGACCTCGCCACGCAGAAGGCGTTCTGGATGGCGGCGCTCGACTACGTCGACCGTCCCGACGACGGCGACGACTTCGCGCTGCTGCGCCCCCGATCCGGATCGGGCCCGAACGTCTCGCTCGACGCCGTGCGGTCGGAGCGCGTGCTGCCTCCCCGCATCCACCTCGACCTCTACGCCGACGACCAGGCCGCCGAGGTCGAGCGTCTGCTCGCGCTCGGCGCCCAGCGGGTCGACTGGGCGAAGCGGCCCGCGGATGCCGACTACGTCATCCTCGAGGACCCCGAGGGCAACCGTTTCTGCGTCATCGACACGGGCGAGTGAGCGCTCAGGCGACGTCGAACGCCTCGAGGCCCGCGAGCGTCGGCTGCGCGACGAACGGATGCAGCGGCCAGGTGTGTCGCGTCGTGAACTCCGGATCGGTGCGGCGGCGGTAGTCCTCGAACGAGCGCGACGACGCGTAGGCCCAGCGCACCTGGCGCTCGTGCAGCTCGAGGGCGGTCATGGCGAGCTGCTCGGGGAACGCGCGCGCGAGGGCCTGGGCGACGCGGCCGGCGGCCACGGCATCCGCACCGGCGTCGTGCGCGTCGAGCAGCTCGACGCGGTACAGCGCGGCCGTCGCCGTGAGCGTGCGCTTGCCGGGGCGGTAGCGGTCGAACGTCTTGTCGATGATGAGCGGGTCGACGATGGGCGCCGGGCCGTCGAGGGGGAGCACGCCGTGCCGGCGCGCCTCGCGGTCGAGCAGCGTGAGGTCGTAGGGCGCGTTGTAGATCGCGACCGGCAGGCCGCGGTCGAGCACGTCGGCGAGCGCGTCGAGGATCTCGACGACGACCTGACCGGACGGCCTGCCCTCGGCGCGGGCGCGCTCCGTGGAGATGCCGTGCACGGCGGCGGCGCCCTCGGGGATCTCCACGCCCGGGTCGGCGAGCCACTCGCGCCGCTCGAGCACGTCGCCGTCCGGACCGATGACGCCGACGTGGGCGGAGACGATGCGGGCGCTCTCGGTGTCGATGCCCGTCGTCTCCAGATCGAAGACGGCGAGAGTCTCGTGCCACGCGCTGCTCATGTCCCGGATGCTACGGGGGAGCCACCGACATCCGGGGGAGTGACACCCGGGGCACGGTCCGCGCGGTCGCGACCGACCGGGCGGGTTCCCGCAGCACCGCGTTGGACGCGCTGCCGGTCCGACCGGGCAACTGCAGCCCGAGAAAAACTGCTCTTGACATCCGAGAATCGTGAGTATAATACTCGCGCGTGATGAGTTCGATGCGCGGAGCCGCTCATGGGAGTGAGCAAAGGTGGTCAGAATGAACGTGCGACCCAAGTTCGTCGCGGCGGTCTGCGTGATTTCCGCGCTGGGGCTGGGAATCACGGGGTGCGCGACTGCGCCTTCCGGATCCTCGTCCTCTGGAGCGTCGAATGTCGCGATCCCAGACGACGGCGCGGTGATGACCAGCGACTATACGCATCTAGCGAACGCAGACAGCGTCGAAAAGCTGACCACGCTGGACGACGACCACGACAGCGTTCCATGGGCAGTCATCGCCTCATCAGCGAATTCCCCAGTCCTCTTCATCGCCTACCGCATGCCGACTGACGATTCGCAGTGCGGGGGGCACGTGGGTTCGAACGTTGTCGAAACGGACACGCAGGTCGTCGTCGCGGCTGTAAATGAGCGACCGCAGTCATGGAACGAGAACTGCGTCGCCGAGTCCGAGGTCGGCGGTGGAAGCATCACGCTCGAAGAGCCACTCGGATCCCGTACGCTGATGCACGCAGCGGTGTCGACGTCATGGCAGAGTGCACCCGCGCTTGAAACACGCACGCCCGAGCCGAGCCCGACGCCCGCGATCACACAGACTTATTCGGGAGACGCAACTTGCACCAACCTCATCGATGCCGAGACGTATAAGAGCTTGAAGAGCAAGGGCTACATCGATATCAGCAACGCTTATGCTGACAAGACCAGATCTGATCCCGACGGCGACCTCTTCACGTTCCTTGAATACGGCGGTTTGGTCTGCGCCTGGGCGGCGGAGGACAGCCAGGACGTCTCACTTGTGTACGCCTACGGACCCATTTCTTCGGAAGGGCGCGACCGCATGACGTCGAAGCTTGAAAGGGCCGATTACCTTCACGAGGAGAAGAGTGGATCGTCCGTGCTCTTCACCTACGCCTCGGGGGGCGGCAGCCTTGCAAATGGGCAGGGTGCGGGCGGTGGCTACGCGCTGGGCGAGGGCTACTGGGCTCTCTCCCTGGATAACGGCGGCGGCAATGTGCTGAAGGAAATTATCAAGAATGCACCGGCGTTCTGAGCAGATCGCACGTCGAATAATCGTGCCGACGAGAAGGGGTCAGAGTTCGGTCGATGCCTGCGCCGCGAGGTGCAGCCAGTAGAAGTTCTGCGTCGCGAGGGTGAGCGTGAGCACGCCGTCGTCGCGGACCGTCGGGAACGGCGCCCCGCCGAACAGGTCGTACGGCGCCGCGCCCTCGAACCCCGCGAGGTCGATGTCCACCGCGACCGGGTTGTGCGCGAACGAGAACACGCACAGCACCCGCTCGGGCTGGTCGCCGAACGGCGTGCCCGATCCGCCGTAGTCGCGCACGAACGCGAGCACCGACTCGTGCGAGGTGCGCAGCACCGTGAGCGACCCGAGACCGAACGCCGGATGCGCCTTCCGCACGTGGATGACGTTCCGCACCCAGTGCAGCAGGGAGCGCGACTGGGCGAGCTGCGCCTCGACGTTGGTGTGCGAGTAGTTGTAGACGAGCGACTGCACGATGGGGAGGAACAGCTTGCCCGGGTCGGCGGTCGAGAAGCCCGCGTTGCGGTCCGGGGTCCACTGCATGGGCGTGCGCGAGGCGTCCCGGTCGGGCAGCCAGATGTTGTCGCCCATGCCGATCTCGTCGCCGTAGTACAGGAACGGCGAGCCCTGCAGGCTGAACAGCAGCGCGTGCACGAGCTCGAGCTCCGCGCGGGAGTTGTCGAGCAGCGGCGCGAGCCGGCGCCGGATGCCGACGTTGACGCGCATCCGCGGGTCGTAGGCGTACCAGCCGTACATCGCCTGCCGGTACTCCTCGCTCACCATCTCGAGCGTGAGCTCGTCGTGGTTGCGCAGGAACACGCCCCACGACGCGAACGAGGGCTTGTGCGTGTGCTCGCTGAGCACCCGCACGAGCTCGGTCGCCGACTGCGAGCGCAGCGCGTAGAAGATGCGGGGCATCGCCGGGAAGTCGAACGCCATGTGGCACTCGGGCGCCTCATCCGTGCCGAAGAACTCGACGACCTCGTTCGGCCACTGGTTCGCCTCGGCGATGAGGATGCGGCCGGGGTAGTCGCGGTCGACCATCTCGCGCAGCCGGCGCACGTACTCGTGCGTCGCGGGCTCGCCCTCGCCGGTGCCGCCGTCGGACTCGAAGAGGTACGGGATCGCATCGAGACGGATGCCGTCGACGCCCAGGTCGAGCCAGAACCGGATGATGTCGAACGTCGCCGCGACGACCGCGGGGTTGTCGAAGTTGAGGTCGGGCTGGTGCGAGAAGAACCGGTGGAAGAAGAACTGGCGGCGTTCGGAGTCGAACGTCCAGTTGGAGTCCTCGGAGTCGACGAAGATCACCCGGATGTCGGGGTACTTCTCGTCGGTGTCGCTCCACACGTAGTAGTCGCCGTACGGCCCCTCGGGGTCGGATCGCGACTGCTGGAACCACTCGTGCGCGTCGCTCGTGTGGTTGATCGGCAGGTCGATGACGATGCGCATGTTGCGCTCGTGCGCCTTCGTGACGAGGTCGCGGAACTCGTCGAGGGTGCCGAACTCCGGGAGGATCGTCTGGTAGTCGCTCACGTCGTAGCCGCCGTCGCGCAGCGGCGACGCGAAGAACGGCGGCAGCCACAGCCCGTCCACGCCGAGCCACTGCAGGTAGTCGAGCTTCGACGTGAGACCCGACAGGTCGCCCGCGCCGTCGCCGTTCGAATCGACGTACGAGCGCACCATGACCTCGTAGAACACCGCTCGCTTGTACCACGCCAGGTCGAGCGTGAGACCGGGCAGGGTGATGGGAGCGGTGAAGGACATCGAACTCCTCGCGGGTGGCGGCGGCCGGGTCGGGCACGATCCCGGATGCACGCCGAGTCTAGGAGAGCGCGCGTCGCGGATCGCCGAACGCCGCCCGCGGATCGCCGAACGCCGCCCGCGGATCGCCGGCGGCGCGCTCCCTAGACTGGGCCCGTGCCCCTCGCCTCGCCGTACGCGCCCCGGCTCGCCGAGCTGCCGACGGACGAGCACACGGTCGAGCTGCTCGGCAGCTCGACGCGCTACTGGAGCTACGGACCGGCGGATGCCGCGCTCACCCTCGTGCTCGTGCACGGCTACCGGGGCGACCACCACGGCCTCGAGCCGGTCGTCGCGCAGCTGCGCGGCATCCGTGTGCTCGCACCCGATCTGCCGGGTTTCGGCTCGTCGACGCCGATGACGGATGCCGCCCACGACATCGCGGGATACGCGCGCTGGCTCGGCGCGTTCTCCCGCGCGCTCGGGCTCGGCGACGCCGTCGTGCTCGGCCACTCGTTCGGCTCGATCGTCGTGTCGCACGCGGTCGCGCGTGGCGAGATCTCGCCGCCGCGCGTCGTGCTGGTGAATCCGATCGCGTCGCTGCCGGTCGGCGGCGTGAAGGCGGCGGGCACGCGGGCGCTCGTCGGCGCGCACCGGCTCGCGGGCGCGTTCGGCGACCGCGCGGGCTCGTGGCTGATCGGCAACGCCGCGGTCGTGCGGGCGATGAGCGAGGGGATGGCGCGCACCCGCGACCCGGAGCTGCGACGCTGGATCCACGAGGAGCACGCCCGGTACTTCAGCGCGTTCAGCGACATGACGACCGTGCTCGAGGCGTTCGCCGCCTCGGTCACGGAGACGGTGACGGATGCCGTGGCGGTGCCGGTGCTCGTGATCGGCGCCGAGCAGGACCAGATCGCTCCCGCGGCCGCCGTGCGCGCCTACGCGTCGCGCCTGCCGGACGCGTCGCTCGTGATGATCGACGGCGTCGGCCACCTCATCCACTACGAGCGGCCGCGCGACGCCGCGGCCGCGCTCGTCGGGTGGCTCGGCGCGGGCGAGCTCGCGTGAGCCGCTGAGCCGCTGAGCCGCTGCCGGCCGCTCCGTCGGTCGGACGCCTCACCACGGGTCGGGCGGCTGCACGCCGAGCCAGTCGGCGAGGTCGTCGATCTCGAGACGGATGCGCTCGCGCTCGTCGTCGGTGAGCGGCAGCAGCTCGTGCAGGGCCGTGACGCGCAGGATCTCGTGCTTCCGGTCGACCTCCGCGTCGAGGAGGGCGACGAAGCGGTCGTCGAGCAGCACCGGGTGCGCGAAGTAGCCGTAGACGCGCTGCGCCTTCGGCTTGAACTGCTCCAGCACGTATGCGAAGTCGAAGATCTCCTGCAGCCGAGGGCGGTCGAAGAGCATGCCGTCGTAGGGGTTGAGGATCGCGACCCGCCCCTCGAACGCCTCGTCGTCGAGGCTCGCGAGCAGCTCCGCATCGGCGCGGTAGGCGCGGGACGAGCCCTCGATCGCGACGGGCACGCCCGCGCCGCCGACCGGTGTCCACGGGGAGCGCTGCTTCGCGATGCCGGCCGCGCGCAGGCGTCGCTCGTCCCGCAGCGCGGCGGCCTCGGCATCCGTGTACTCGGGTAGGTCGGCCGGGTAGACGCGCTGGGCGAGATCCCAGCGACGGATGCGGCCCTCGCGACCCGACACCGCGACGACGCCCTGCCGCATGAGGAACTCGAGCATGTGGCCGGTCTGGTTCGAGCCCGACCAGCCGTCCGGCGGGCGGCTCTCCTGCGCGGTGTCGGGGATGTCGGAGGCGAGCAGCGGTCCCTCGGCGCGGAGCCGGGCGATCACGTCGCGCCGGAACGCGTCGTTCGCGGCGAGCCAGTCGATCGAGCTCTGCCGCGTCGGCCACCGCCGCATCGCCGGCAGCATGAGCGGCAGGAGGCTCATCGGACGGAACGTGCCGTCGAACTCGAAGAGTGTGCGATCGAGCTCCGCTGCGCGGGCCAGGGCATACGGCTCGAACTCCATGCCGATGCGCGAGAACAGCATCGTGTGCTCGCACGGCGCGATCACCGCGGTCGGGTCGATCTTGATCGCGCCGAGCTGCTCCGCGACCTCCACGACGTCCGTGGGCCGGTCGGCGTCGAGCAGCTGCGCGCGCACGGCGAGCCGCCGCGCCTCGTCGACCGTGAGCACGCGCGTCCCCGCCATCCGTTCACGGTAGCCCCGCGCGCCCCGCGCGCGTCAGTCGGCGCGGTCCTCGGCGGGGTTCTGCACCTCGAGGGTGCCCGTGCCGACCTCGAGGGAGGCGCGCTCGATCGGGTCGTCGAAGTGCACGAGCTCGAGCGTGCCGTCGGTGTGCCGGAAGCTGTGCACGCTGCCGTTCTCGATCGTCGGGTGGATCACGTCGGGGTCGACCACGCGCAGCACGCTGCGGATCGCGCCGCCGTGCGAGACGACGAGCACCTCCCCGCCCGGATGCCGCTCCGCGATCTCGACGAGCGCGGGCACGACGCGCGCCGAGACGTCGCGCCAGTGCTCGCGGCCGGGCACGGGCGTGTTGCCGGGGAAGCGCGCGTCGATCGAGTCGTGGTCCATGCCCTCGGCCTCGCCGTAGGAGCGCTCGATGATCGCGGGCACGACGACGGGCTCGCCCAGGCCGCACTCGCGCGCGATGATCCGTGCCGTCTCGAGGGCCCGCGACAGCGGCGAGGCGTAGATGGCGTCCCATCGCCGGGTGGCGAGCAGCCGCCCGGTCGCGATCGCCTGCACGCGCCCCATCTCGTTGAGCGGGATGTCGGTCGAGCCCTGCACGCGGCGCTCGCGATTCCAGTCGGTCTCGCCGTGGCGGACCAGGTAGAGGTGCGACATCCGCTCAGCCGAGCCGTTCCGCGAGGGCCGCGAGCGTCTCGGAGGTGCCCGCGTCGATCTTGACGTCGGCCCGCCGGTCGCCCTTCGTCTCGCCGCGGTTGACGATCACGATCGGCACGCGCTTGCGGGCGGCCTGCTCGAGCAGACGGATGCCGGAGTTCACGACGAGCGAGGATCCCGCGACGACGAACGCCTCCGCCCGCTTCACGAGCGTCGTGGCCTCGGTGAACCTCTCGACCGGCACGAACTCGCCGAAGAACACCACCTCGGGCTTGAGCATGCCACCGCACACGGTGCACTCGGGCACGACGAACGCCTCGTGCCCCTCGATCTCGACGTCGCCGTCGGGGTTCAGCACGACCTGGTCGGGCACGTCGAGCCACGGGTTGTCCGCCGAGAGCCGCGCCGCGATGTCGACACGCGCGAACCGCTGGTGGCAGCGCAGGCAGCGCACCCGGTCCATCGATCCGTGCAGGTCGACGACGTGCGTGCTGCCGGCGCGCTCGTGCAGCCCGTCGACGTTCTGCGTGATGATGCCGCCCGCGATGCCGCGCCGCTCGAGCTCGGCGAGCACCTCGTGCCCGACGTTCGGGCGGGCCGCGGCGAAGCGCTTCCAGCCGAGGTGGCTGCCGGCCCAGTAGCGCTGCCGCCGCTCCGCGGACGACAGGAAGTGCTGCACCGTCATCGGGTTGCGCACCGGCGCACCCTGACCGCGGTAGTCGGGGATGCCCGAGTCCGTGCTGATGCCGGCGCCCGTGAGCACCGCGAGCCGGCGGCCGCGCAGCAGGGCGGCGGCGCGGTCGACGAGGTCGCGCACGTCGGCGGTGGGCTCCGCATCCGTCGCGATCGGCATGGCACACCTCCTGTGCCAGGCTAAACGCGCGGGGTTTCTGGTTTGTTTCGGGTGCCCGCGGGAGGGGTGCCGGATGCCGATCGTGCCGATCGACGACCCGACCGACCCGGCGCTGCGCGACTACCGGGATCTGACGGATGTCGCGCTCCGCCGCGTCACGGAGCCCGCGGAGGGCCTGTACCTGGCCGAGAGCGCGAAGGTCATCCGGCGCGCGATCGCGGCGGGCCACGTGCCGCGCTCGGCGCTCGTGCTCGAGCAGTGGCTGCCCGACGTGGAGGCGCTGCTCGCGCCGTTCGACGCGCCGGTCTTCGTCGGGTCGAGTGCGGTGCTGCGCGCGCTCACCGGCTTCGAGATGCACCGCGGCGCGCTCGCCTCGATGCACCGGCCGCCGCTCGCCGACCCCGCCGAGCTGCTCGCGGGCGCCCGGCGCGTCGTCGTGCTCGAGGACATCGTCGATCACACCAACGTCGGGGCGATCTTCCGCTCGGCGGCGGGACTCGGTGCGGACGCCGTGCTCGTCGCGCCGCGCTGCGCCGATCCGCTGTACCGCCGCAGCGTGCGGGTCTCGATGGGCACCGTGCTCCAGGTGCCGTGGACGCGGCTGCCGGACTGGCCGGCGGCGGGGGAGGTGCTGCACGCGGCCGGGTTCCACGTCGCGGCCCTCGCGCTCGCGGACAGCGCCGTGCCGCTCGACGTGTTCGCCGCGGACGCCCCCGAGCGCGTCGCTGTCCTGCTCGGCGCCGAGGGCGACGGGCTCTCCCGCGCGGCGATCGCGGCATCCGACACGGTCGTCACGATCCCGATGCTGCACGGTGTCGACTCGCTCAACGTCGCCGCGGCGAGCGCCGTGGCGCTGTGGGAGTTGCGAGCGAGCCGCCCCTAGCATCGATCGGGTGCCCCTCAGCCGTCGACAGATCTACCGCCGACGACGCATCACGGTGTTCGGCGGCCTCGCCCTCGTGCTCCTGACCGCGTTCTACCTGCCGTTCTCGCTGCTCGCGCCGGTGTCGGCCGCACGCGTGACGCGAACGGATGTCGCCGCACCGACCTCCGCGGCCGCGTCGCTCGCCTGGCCGGCCTACGGCGCGAGCGCGATCGGCGCCGTCGGCTACGACGGCGTGCTCGGCTCCGCAGGCAGCACCGACCCGCTGCCGATGGCGTCGATCTCGAAGGTCATCACCGCGCTCGTCGTGCTCGAGGCGAAGCCCCTCGGCGTGGGGGAGAGCGGCCCGACGATCACGACCACGCAGGCGGACGTCGACCTCTACCGGCACTACCTCGCGCTCAACGGCGCACTCGCCACGGTGCGGGTCGGTCTGCAGCTCAGCGAGCTGCAGCTGCTGCAGCTCGCGCTCGTGAAGAGCGCGAACAACTACGTCGGCACGCTCGTGAACTGGGCCTTCGGGTCCCAGGATGCGTTCCTCCCGGTCGCGCGGAAATGGCTCACCGACCACCGGCTCACGGGCACGACCATCGTCGAGCCGACCGGCATCGACCCGAAGAACGTGAGCACGGCGACCGACCTGGTGCGCCTCGGCGAGCTCGCGATCGCGAACCCGCTCGTCGCGCAGCTCGTGAGCACGACGAAGATCGACATCCCGGGGGTCGGCGAGTTCGAGAACAGCAACGCGCTGCTCGGCGTCGACGGCGTCACGGGGCTCAAGACCGGCACGCTCGACACCGCCGGGGCGAACCTGCTGTTCAGCGCAGCGAAGACGTACGGCGACTCGACCGTGACGGTGATCGGCGTCGTGCTCGGCGGCAAGGACCACCCGACCATCGACCGGGACATCCAGGCCCTGCTCGACGGGGTGTACGCCGGCTTCCACGAGGTGCAGCTCACCACCGCGGGCACCCGCTACGGCACGGCGACGACCCCGTGGGGGCAGACGAGCGACATCGTCGCGGCGACCACGGCATCCGTGCTGGTGTGGAGCGACACCCCGATCTCGGTGCGCGAGTCGATCTCCCCGATCTCGACGGGGGTCGCGGGTGCCGACGTCGGCGACCTCGACATCACGGTCGGCGACCGAGACTACACGGTCGACCTCGCCCTCCGGTCGGCGCTCGTCGACCCCGGGCCGGGCTGGCGGCTCACGCACCCGTTCGGGCGCTGAGCGCTCCGGCGCGCTCGGGCGCTGAGCGCTCCGGCGCGCGCGGGCCGGCCTCCGGCGCGTTCTCAGGCGCGGCACGTAAGCTCGCCGCATCCGTCACGGAGCGCTCGCTTCATTTCAACCCGGCTGGGAAGTCACTCGAGGCCGAGGTCCCATGTCGAACGCCGCTCTGTCGCACCCGCAGCCCTCCCGCCCGTCGCGGATCATCCGCACCGGGCCCGGCGAGGGCCGCCCGCAGACCTCCGAGTTCTCCGCGCTCCTCGCCACCGTGCGCGACGCGGGCCTGCTGCGCCGCCGCCCGGGGTTCTACATCGCCGTCTTCGCGATCCTCGTCGCGCTGACCGGGGGAGCGATCGCCGGCATCGTGCTGCTGCACGAGTCCTGGCTGATCCTGCTCGTCGCCGCGGGACTCGGCGTGCTGTTCACCCAGTTCGCGTTCCTCGCGCACGAGGCCGCGCACCGGCAGGTGTTCGAGTCGCACCGGGCGAACGAGTTCTCGGGCCGGCTGCTCGCCGACTTCGTCGTCGGCATCAGCTACTCGTGGTGGATGAACAAGCACACGCGGCACCACGGCAACCCGAACACGGTCGGCAAGGACCCCGACATCGAACCGGATGTCGTCATGTTCCGCACCGAGGACACCGAGAAGGTCACCGGCCGCGTCTACTCCTGGCTGCTCAACCGCCAGGCCTGGTTCTTCTTCCCGCTGCTGCTGCTCGAGGGCGTCAACCTGCACCGCCACGCGTTCACGACGGTGTTCTCGGCCGGCAAGGTCGACAAGCGGGCGCTGTCCATCTCGCTGCTCGTGGCCCGCAACATCGTCTACCTGTCGCTGCTGTTCTGGCTGCTGCCGCCCGGCATGGCCGTCGCGTTCCTCGGCGTGCAGATGGCCGTCTTCGGGCTCTACATGGGCTCCTCGTTCGCACCGAACCACATCGGCATGGCCGTGCTGCCGGCGACGAGCCGCATCGACTTCCTGCGCCGCCAGGTGCTCACGAGCCGCAACATCACCGGCGGCTGGTGGATGACCGCGTTCATGGGCGGACTCAACTTCCAGGTCGAGCACCACCTGTTCCCGAGCATGCCGCGGCCGCACCTGCGCCGCGCGAACGAGATCGTGCGCGAGTACTGCGAGGCGCGCAGCGTGCGGTACACCGAGAACCCGCTGCCGACGGCGTGGCGCGTCGTGCTGCGCTACCTCGACCGGGTCGGACTCGCCGCGGGCGTCGCGGCCTTCGACTGCCCGACCGCGATGCGGTACGGGCGGTAGCTGCGGGCGGTGGCTGCGGGCTAGAACCCCGGGCGCTTCGCGGTGATGCCATCGCCGGACGACTGGTGACGGATGCGCCGCAGCACCCACGGCACGAAGTACTCCCGCGCCCAGCTGAGGTCCTCGGTGCGGGCCTGGCGCCAGGGCTGCTTCGGCAGCGGCTCGGGCACGACCGCGTCGAGGTCGTTCTCGACGTTCAGGGCGCGCAGCACCATGCGCGCGATCGTCTGGTGGCCGATCGGTGAGAAGTGCAGCCGGTCGGGCGCCCACATCCGCGGGTCGGACAGCTCGCGCAGCGCCCACATGTTCGCGAGCACCGCGTCGTGCTTGAGCGCGAGCGCGGCGACGTTCTCGTTGTAGATCGCGACCTTGCCCCGGATGCGCCCGAGCACCGGCGTCTGCCCGATGTCGGGACCGGTGAACACCACGACGGTCGCGTCGTCGGCCCGCAGGCGCCCGACCGCGGCGTCGAGGCGGCTCGCCACGTCATCCGGATCCGTGCCGGGACGGATGATGTCGTTGCCGCCCGCGGAGATCGTGATGAGGTCGGGGCGCAGCTCGAGCGCGGGCTCGATCTGCTCGTCGACGATCTGCTGCAGCAGGCGTCCGCGGATGGCGAGGTTCGCGTACGCGAAGTCCTCGGTCTGCACCGCGAGCACCTCGGCGACGCGATCGGCCCAGCCGCGGTGCCCGCCGGGCGAGTCGGGTTCCGGGTCGCCGATGCCCTCGGTGAACGAGTCGCCGAGGGCGACGTACCGGGTCCACGGGTGCTGTTCGGCCATCACCCGATTCTGCTCCTCCTCCCGGATGTCGCACGTCCTCCCGGATGTCGCACGCGCCTGCGAGCATGGACCGAGCGGGAGAGCGGAGCGCACGTGAGCAAGCAGGACGGCAGCGGTCGCCAGACCACTGCGCCCGGGGTCGACGACTCGACCGCGACGATCCTGCACGCCGACCTCGACGCGTTCTTCGCCTCCGTCGAGCTGCTCGAGCATCCGGAGCTCGTCGGCAAGCCCGTCATCGTGACGCACGACTCGGCCCGGGCGGTCGTCACGGCCGCGACCTACGAGGCCCGCAAGTACGGCGTGAACTCGGCGATGCCGACCGCACGCGCGAAGCAGCTCTGCCCGCAGGCGATCATCCTGGAGCCGCACTTCGAGCGCTACCAGCACTTCTCCCGCGTCGTCATGGGGGTGTTCGACGACGTCACACCGCGCGTCGAGAAGGTCGGCATCGATGAGGCGTTCCTCGACGTGAGCGGGGCGACGCGGGTCTTCGGCGGTCCGATCGCGATCGGCCAGCACATCCGTCGCCGGGTGCGCGACGAGACCGGCCTCGTCGTCTCGATCGGTGCGGCCGCCACGAAGTTCGTCGCGAAGCTCGCGTCGGGTCGCTCGAAACCCGACGGCCTGCTCGTCATCCCCGCGGACGGCACCCTCGACTTCCTGCATCCGCTGCCGATGTCGGCGCTGTGGGGCGTCGGCGGCAAGACGGAGGAGCAGCTCGCGCGCCTCGGCATCCGCACGATCGCCGACGTCGCCCGGATGCCGCTGCCGGCCCTCGAGCGCTCGATCGGCACGGCATCCGCGCGGCGCCTGCACGAGCTGTCCTGGGGGCGTGACCCGCGGGCCGTCGAGGGACTCGTCGGGGAGAAGAGCATCGGCCACGAGGAGACGTTCAGCACCGACATCGCCGACCCCGCGACCCTGCGCCGCGAGCTGCTGCGGCTGTCGTCGATGGTCGCGCGCCGCCTGCGCGCCCAGGGCGTCACGGGTCGCACGGTCGTGCTCAAGCTGCGCTACGGCGACTTCACGACGATCACCCGCTCGCGCACGCTCGCCGAGCCGACGAGCGTCGCGCGGCGCATCTACGAGGAGGTCGCCGACGTCTACGCGGCGGTCGGCCCGCACCGCCCGGTGCGGCTCATCGGGGTGCGGATGGAGCAGCTGACGGATGCCGCTCCCGCGGCCGCGCTGTGGGACGACGACGAGGACTGGCGCGAGGCCGAGTCCGTGATGGACGCGGTGCACGAGCGGTTCGGGCGCGGCGTCATCGCGCCCGCGTCGCTCCTCGGCGGAGCACGAGCCGGCCGTGGCGCGCGAGCCGAGCGCGACGCCGGCGCACGAGCCGAGCGCGACGCCGGCCGCGGAGCCGGCGCACGAGCCGAGCGCGACGTCGAGGCCCGCAAGTACACGGCCCGCGACGGCCGCGCCTGACCCGCGCCCCGCCCGCCCGCACCCCTGACCCCGACCCGACCCCGGCCCCGGAAATGCAGGAGGCCTGACCCCGCGCCCCGCCCGCCCGCACCCCGACCCCGGCCCCGATCCCGACCACGACCACGGAAATGCAGGAGGCCTGACCCCGAACGTGCGCTGTGGGGCTCGACACGCCGGGTGATGGAGCGTCGGCTCCTGCATTTCCGTGATGGGCGGTGCATCTCCGCGCTGGACGGCCCCGACCACGGAAATGCAGGAGGCCTGACCCCGAACGTGCGCTGTGAGGCTCGACACGCCGGGTGATGGAGCGTCGGCTCCTGCATTTCCGTGATCGGCTCCTGCATTTCCGCGCTCGGCGGTGCATCTCCGCGCTGGGCGGTGCACCTCCGCGATGCGCGCCGGCTCCTGCATTTCCGTGATGGGCGCGTCGGTGTCGGCGTGCTCGGGTAGCGTCTTGTGCAGTGAGCGACACCGACCCGCACCCGATTCCCGGGTCCGGTGCACCCGTTCACGGCGGCCCCAGCGCCGGCACTGCCGAGGCGGAACGCCTACGTGTCGGCACCTATTCGGCCGAGCGACTGCCGCCGGCATTCCCGGAGCGTGCGCCGCGCGGCACCGCGGGGAGCCTGCGCGCCTGGCAGCAGGAGGCCCTCGACGAGTACTTGCGCCGCGAGCGCCGGGACTTCCTCGTCGCCGCGACCCCCGGCGCCGGCAAGACCACCTTCGCGCTGCGCGTCGCAACCGAGCTCATCGCCCGGCGGATCATCGACCGGGTGACGGTGGTCGCGCCCACCGAGCACCTCAAGAACCAGTGGGCCGACGCGGCGCACCACGTCGGCATCCGTCTCAACCCGGAGTACAAGAACGGCGAATCGTGGGCCGGGCGGCGCTTCCACGGCATGGCGGTCACCTACGCGCAGGTCGCCACCGGCGCGAGCCTGCACCAGCGCATCACCGAGTCGCATCGCACGCTCGTCATCCTCGACGAGGTGCACCACGGCGGCGACGCGCTCAGCTGGGGGGATGCGATCCGCGAGGCGTTCGCGGGCGCGGTGCGGCGGCTGTCCCTCTCGGGCACGCCGTTCCGCAGCGACACCGCGCCGATCCCGTTCGTGACGTACGCGCCCGACGCGTCCGGCATCCGCACCTCCGTCACCGACTACTCGTACGGCTACGGCCGCGCCCTCGCCGACGGCGTCGTGCGCCCGGTGCTGTTCATGGCCTACGCGGGACGGATGCGGTGGCGCACCCGCGACGGCGACGAGATGGAGGCGCGGCTCGGCCAGGGCGACACGAAGGACGTCACCGCGCAGGCCTGGCGCACGGCGCTCGACCCGGCCGGCGATTTCATGCCGAACGTGCTCGCCGCCGCCGATCGCCGTCTCACCGAGGTTCGCGAGCACGTGCCGGATGCCGGTGGTCTCGTCATCGCGACCGACCAGACCACGGCGCGCGCCTACGCCGAGCTCCTGCTCAGGATCACCGGCCGCAGGCCGACGATCGTGCTCTCGGACGAGAAGGCGTCGAGCGCGCGCATCGAGCAGTTCGCGAAGAGCGAGGACCGCTGGCTCGTCGCCGTGCGGATGGTGTCGGAGGGCGTCGACGTGCCGCGCCTGTGCGTCGGGGTGTACGCGACATCCGCTTCGACGCCGTTGTACTTCGCGCAGGCGATCGGGCGCTTCGTGCGCGCGCGGCGCCGCGGTGAGGTGGCGAGCGTGTTCGTGCCGAGCGTGCCGGCCCTGCTCGAGCTCGGCGCACAGCTCGAGCGGGAGCGCGACCACGCCCTCGATCGGGACACGGATGATGCGCTCTACCTCGACGACGCGCTCGTCGAGGAGGCGAACGCGTCGGAGTCGGTGAGCGAGAGCCTCGCCGAGGAGTTCGAGTGGAAGGCGCTCGAGAGCGACGCGAACTTCTCGCACGTGCTGTACGACGGCGAGGAGTACGGCTTCGCGGCCGCGACGCTGTCCGAAGAGGAGGAGGACTTCATCGGCCTCCCCGGCATCCTCGAGCCCACGGAGGTCAAGGAGCTGCTGCGGGCGCGTCAGCAGCGGCAGGCGCGGCGGTCGGCCGAGCGCCCTCCGGGCGAGCGACCGCCGGAGCTCGAGCCCCCCGCCGCGATGCACCGCACCCTCAAGGAGCAGCGCACCCTGCTCAACTCGCTCGTCGGCGTGCGCGCGAAGCTGTCCGGCCAGCCGCACGGCATGATCCACACCGAGCTGCGCCGCGTGTGCGGGGGCCCCGCGGTGCCGCAGGCGACCGTCGCGCAGCTGCAGGCGCGCATCGACTACCTGCGCCGCATCCTGCACTCCTGACCGCCGCCCGCGCTCCTGACACGGCCGGCTCGCCCAGGGAGTCGCGCGTGCTGGCACGATGGGGTGATGAGCGAGCAGATCGCCGTGATCGTCATCGACCTGCAGGTCGGCGTGCTCGAGAACTGCGTCGACGCCCGCGGCGTCACCGAGCGCACCGCCGCCCTCGTGCGACGCGCCCGCTCGGAGGGCGTGCCGGTCGTCTGGGTGCAGGATCACGACGACTTCCCCGAGGGGTCGGACGGATGGCGCCTCGCTGCGCCGCTCGAGCGCCGGCCCGATGAGCCGCTCGTACGCAAGCGCTACCGCGACTCGTTCGCCGGCACCGATCTGGCGGAGGTGCTCGACCGTCTCGCCGCCACCCGACTCGTGATCGCCGGCGCGCAGAGCGACTACTGCATCCGCACCACGACGCAGGCGGCGGCAGCCCGGGGTTTCGACGTCACGCTCGTGAGCGATGCCCACACGACCTCGGATGCCGAGTTCGACGGGATCACGATCAGCGGCGAGCAGATCGTGGCGCACACGAACATGTACTTCCGGGGCCTGCGGTACCCGGGTCAGCGCTTCGGCATCGCCTCCCACGATCGCGTGCCGCTCGCATCGGCGTGATGCGTCGGAGCGGCGACTCGTCAGTGGAAGTCGCGGGAGCGGTGCTTCGCCGTGATCGGCAGGGTCTCGAAGGCGTCGGCGAGGAGGTTGATGACGCCCTCCTCGCTTCTCTCGAGGATGCCGCGCACGATGAGCGCGGGGGAGTCGCGCGCGATGAGGCGGTAGCGCCCCCACACGCCCACGGAGCAGATGACGTTGACGAGACCGTCCTCGTCCTCGAGGTTCATGAACGTGATGCCGCTCGCCGTCGCCGGACGCTGCCGGTGGGTGACGACGCCGCCCACCTCGATGCGCGTTCCGGATTCGGTGGTGCGCAGCATCCGGGAGGGCAGGACGCCGCGCGCGTCGAGCATGTCGCGCACGTGCGCGATGGGGTGGTCGGCGGGTGAGATGCCCGTCGCCCACAGGTCGGAGACGAGGTCGTCGGCGGTCGTCGCGAGCGGGAACAGCGGCGGCTGCACGGCGACGACCGTGTCGCGCAGGTACTCGGCGCGATCCTGGGCCGCGCTGCCCGCGAGCCACAGCGCCTCGCGCCGGGTGAGCCCCATCGACGCGAACGCGTCGGCGGTCGCGAGCGCCTCGAGCTGGCGGGTGTCGAGCCCCGTGCGGCGCACGAGGTCGTGCATGTCGAGGAAGGCGCCGGATGCCTCGCGCTCCTCGACGATCCTCGTCGCGACGTCGAGGCCGATGCCCTTGACGTCGGCGAGTCCGAGGCGCACCGCGAGGTTCGCGTCGCGTCGGTGGTCGTCGGTGGAGAACGGCGCGTCGCGGTCGAACTCTTGCGGCACGGGCTGCTGGTGCGGGTCGAGGCAGGCGGGGGAGCCTGTGGCCGGTGGTCTCGAGACGCGACGCGCCTCCGGCGCGGCGCTCCTCGACCAGCGGGAGACACCCTCCGGCGCGGCGCTCCCCGACCAGCGGGAGATACCCTCCGGCGCGGCGCTCCTCGACCAGCGGGAGACACCCTCCGGCGCGGCGCTCCCCGACCAGCGGGGATCCGCCGACGAGCGGGAGGAGTCCACCGCCTCGAGGCCCGCCTGCGCGCCCGAGAGCAGCACGTCGGGGCGCCGGGTCTCGACGCCGTGGCGGCGCGCATCCGCCGTGAGCGAGGCGGGGGAGTAGAAGCCCATCGGCTGCGCGCGCAGCAGCCCCGCGAGGAACGCCCCCGGGTAGTGCAGCCGCAGCCACGAGCTCGCGTAGACCAGCAGGCCGAAGCTCAGCGCGTGCGACTCGGCGAACCCGAACGAGGCGAACGCCTCGATGCGCTGGTAGAGCTCGTCGGCGAGCGCGCCCGTGATGCCGTTGCCCGCCATGCCCGCGTAGAGCTTCTCCCTCAGGCTCGCGATCTTCTCGATGCCGCGCTTCGACCCCATGGCCCGCCGCAGGCGGTCGGCCTCCTCGGGGGAGAAGTCGGCGACCGCGACCGCCATGTGCATGAGCTGCTCCTGGAAGATCGGCACGCCCAGGGTGCGCTCGAGCACCGGCTCGAGCTTCGGATGCGCGTAGGTGATCTCCTCCTCGCCGAGCTTGCGCCGCACGAACGGATGCACCGCCCCGCCCTGGATCGGACCGGGCCGCACCATCGCGATCTGGATGACGAGATCGTAGAACCGCCGCGGCCGCAGGCGCGGCAGCAGCCCCATCTGCGCGCGCGACTCGACCTGGAACACGCCGATCGAGTCGGCGCGGCAGAGCTGGTCGTAGACCCCCGGCTCCTCCTTGGGGATCGTCGCGAGCTCCCACCGCTCGCCGAGGTGGTCGGCGACGAGGTCGAGCGTGTGCTGCATCGCCGACAGGATGCCGAGGCCGAGCAGGTCGAACTTGACGAGCCCCATCCAGGCGCAGTCGTCCTTGTCCCACTGCAGCACGGTGCGGTCCGTCATGCGTCCGTGCTCGATGGGCACGACCTCGCCGACCGGACGCTCCGTGAGCACCATGCCGCCCGAGTGGATGCCGAGGTGGCGCGGCAGCGACAGCGTGCGCTCCGCGAGGTCGAGCACGGCATCCGGGATGTCGCTCTCGGGGGTGCGCAGCATGCCGCGCTCGACGTGCTTGCTCCACGCGTCCTGCTGGCCGGGGGATGCGCCGAGCGCCTTCGCCATGTCACGCACGGCGTTCTTCGGCCGGTACTGGATGACGTTGGCGACCTGCGCGGCATTGCGGCGGCCGTAGCGCTCGAACACCCACTGGATGACCTCCTCGCGCCGGTCGGAGTCGAAGTCGACGTCGATGTCGGGCTCCTCCTCGCGGATGGAGGAGATGAAGCGCTCGAACGGCAGGCCGTAGAAGATCGCGTCGACCGCCGTGATGCCGAGCGCGTAGCACACCGCCGAGCTCGCCGCGCTGCCCCGGCCCTGGCACAGGATGCCGCGCGAACGCGCGAAGGCGACGATGTCGTGCACGATGAGGAAGTAGCCGGGGAAGTCCTTCTCCTCGATGACGTCGAGCTCGTGCGCGATACGGTCGCGGTGACCGGCCGGCAGCGGGTCGCCGTAGCGCTCGGCGGCTCCCCGCCAGGTCAGCTCGCGCAGCCAGCTCGCCGGGGTGTGCCCCGCGGGCACCTCCTGCTTCGGCAGCCGGGGCCGGGCCCGCCGCAGCTCGAAGGCGAGGTCGGCCGCGAGGTCGACGGTCGTCTCGACCGCGCCCGGGTAGCGCGCGAACAGGCGCGTCATCTCGGCGCCCGAGCGCAGGTGGGCAGCGGATGCCGCGGGCAGCCAGCCGTCGAGGTCGTCGAGACTGCGGCGGGCGCGCACCGCCGCGAGCGCCGCGGCGAGGTCGGCGTCGGCCGGGGTCGCGTAGTGCGCGTTGCCGGTCGCGACCACCGGCATCCGTCGCTGCCGTGCGAGCTCGAACAGCGCGTCGTTGTGGGTGGAGGCGAGCGGGTCGCCGTGGTCGTAGAGCTCGACGACGACCGTGCCGAACAGCTCGCGCAGGCGGTCGAGCTCGCGGCCGGCGGCGCGCATCGCGGTGTCGCGGTCGCCGCCCGCCCACACGCCGTCGCGGCCCGCGAGGGCGCTGCGCACCCAGCCCTTGCGGCATCCGGTGAGGGCGACGAGGTCGGGATGCGCGATGTCGTCGAGCGAGTACCGCGGCCGCCCCTTCTCCGCCCCGGCGAGCTGGGCGGAGGTGATCGCGCCCGCGAGCGCGTGGTAGCCGTCCTGCCCGCGCGCGAGCAGCAGCAGGTGGTGGCCCTCGGGGTCCGCCTCGCCGTTCTGCGGCTTCGTCAGCCCGAGCGAGAGCTCGGCGCCGAACACGGTCGCGACGCTCTCGTGCCGCTCGGCGGCCTCGGCCATCCGTGCGATCCCGTAGAAGCCGTCGTGGTCGGTGAGCGCGAGGCCGGTGAGCCCGAGGCGGGCGGCCTCCTCGAGCAGTCGCTCGGGCATCGACGCGCCGTCGAGGAAGCTGTAGGCGGAGTGCGCGTGCAGCTCGGCGTAGGGCACGGCGTCGGCGGGCGGCTCGATGCGCTCGGCGACGTAGGCGGGGCGCTTGTGCGAGAACGCGGGACCGTCGCCGCCGTCGCTGTCCTCGGGCACGGGGCGCGGGCGGGAGCCCCGGTTGCCCGAACCCGAGAGCGTGCGCTCGAACTCGCCCCAGGTCACGGGCGGGTTGTTCCAGCCCATCAGTCGTACCGCCCCTCGAGGAACCACTCGGGGGCAGCGGTCGTATCCGCGCGCCGCGGCATCTCGAGCACGAGCAGCCAGGCACTGCCCGCGTCGTCGACCACCTGGAAGCGGTGCGCCCGGCGGGCCGCGGCCGCATCCCACCAGCGCTCGTCGACGGGCCACGGCCCGGCCCACGCGGTGAGGGCGCGCACGCGCGAGCCCGTCGCCATGCGGGCGGGCGGCGCGGAGAGCGCGCCGCGGTCGTCGATCGCGACGAGCGCGCCGTCGGCCGCGAACACGGACACCGGATGCCGCACCGCGAACACCGTCGCGGGCGCCGGGTCGGGCAGCCGTCCCGGCCACGGGCGCGCCGGCGGCCGGACGGCGAGGTCGGGGGCCTCATCCGTCGGGTCGCCCCACGGCACGAGCACCTGCCGGTCGGCGACCGAGCGGCCGCCGCCGACGACCGCCTGCAGCACACCGCCGTGCCCGAGCATGCTCTGCACCCGTGTCATGCCGCGGTGCACGCGCTCGTCGGGACCGCCGCCCCACAGCCCCTGCTCGTGCTGCCCGATCGGGTCGACCGTCTCGGGCACGAGACGGATGCGCACGACCCCGGAGCCGAGGCCGGCGTCCTCGCCCGCGCCCTGCAGCTGCCAGCGCACCCGGTCGACGACGTCGGCGGGCGAGAACGAGCGCGGATGCAGCCAGGTGCGCTCCGCATACTCGCCGTTCTCCGTCTCGACCTCGACGCGCAGCGCCGTGCAGACGAGTCGCGCGGCGACGAGCGCGGTGACGAACCGGTCGGCGCTCGCCCGCACCGCGAACGCGATCTGGTCGACGCGATCGAGCGGCGGCTCGAGATCGAGGCGCACGGCGAGCTCCGGCGGGGGAGTGCGCGCGCGCACGGGCCGCGCATCCGCTCCCGCCGCGAGCGCGTGCAGCCAGGCGGCGGACTCGCCGAACCGGTCGCGCACGTCGGTCGGCGCGAGCGCCGCGAACCCGCCGAGGGTCGCGATGCCGAGGCGGCGCAGCAGCGCGACGAGGTCGGCGTCGCCGATCGCCGCGACGGGCAGCCCGGCGAGGAACGCCGTGCTGCCGTCCGCGGGCACCACGACGGGTCGTCGCCCGTCGGCGCGTCGGGCCGCCTGCTCCGCGGCGAACGGGCCGTCGGCGATGCCGACGCGCGTGTCACGGATGCCGAGGTCGTCGAGCACGCCGGCGAGCGCGATCCCCGCCGCGAGCTCGCCGCCGTAGTACCGCGCCGGACCCCGCTCCCGCACCGCGACCATGCCGGGGCGCAGCACCTGCACCCCGGGCGTGAGCGCCTCGATCGCCGTGAGCACGGGCTCGAAGGCGCGGGCGTCGAGGCTCGGCTCGTACTCCCGCACGAGGAGGTCGGGGCAGCGCGCCTGGGCGTCGCGCACGCGCATCGCGCGCCGCACCCCCTGGGCGCGAGCGGATGCCGAGCACGCGAACACCGCGCCGCTCGCGATGAGCGCGATGCGCTCCCCGACGTCGATGCCGGTCGAGCGCGCGAGCGCCGAGATCGGCCAGTCGGGGCTCCACAGCACGATCGTGCGCGTGGTGCCGACGTCGGCCGCCCGCAGCCGCGTGGCGGTCTCGGGCTGTGCCGTGACGCTGCCGCCCGCGTCGCCGATGCGGGGACGCGGCGCCCGGTGCGCCTTCGACGCCCGGGGGCTCATCCGGCCCTCCGCACCGCATCCGCCCGCTGCGCCGCCGCGCCCGCCCGCTGCGCCGCCGCGCCCGCCCGCTGCGCCACTGGTCGAAGCGCGGGCGTCTCGCTCTCGACGGCGCGGAACTCGGCGCGCGCGTCGGGCAGCCACAGCCGAGCGCTGCGCGGACGCCCTGCCGTGCGCGTCGTGACCGTCACGGTCGCCTGCCGCGCCTCGAGGTAGCCGTGTCCCTCGCCGATGCCCGTCCACGCGCTGTCGCCGAGGCTCAGCATCGCCTCCGTCTGCGGCCACGCGCCCTGCACGAGCAGGGTCACGCCGCGCTGCCGCAGGCGGGCGGCGAGCCGGGCGATGCTCGCGTCGCCCGCGCGACGGCCCGGACGCACCACGACGACGTCGAGCACGTCGGCCACGGCCGCGGTGACGGCGAGCCACTGGTCGCCCGGATGCGGCACGAGCGCGAGCCGCTCGAGGTCGACCCCGAAGCGCGCCGCGGCCTCGACGCCGAACTCGGGCACGCCGATCACGCCGCACCAGCTGCCGGCGGCACTCGGACCGGCGAGCAGCGCCATGAGCAGCGTCGCCGAGGAGTCGACGCTGTAGGCCGAGCCCTGCTTCAGTCCGCCGCCGGGCAGCAGGCCCGCGATGGCGGGGTGCGTCGGGATGGTCGGCTCGGCGAGCGTCGTCGCCTGCATGGAACGGATGCGGTCCTGCAGCTCGCGCACGCGCTCGGCGCGCGCGTCGGCATCCGTCGTCCCGCTGGTCGAGCCTGCCGAGACCGCGCGCGGCGCAGCGCTCGACGGACCGTCGACGTGAGGAGGAGCAACCGGATGCAGCACCACCCCAGGTTCGAACATACGTTCGATGATGTCAATCGCCGCCGACATCGCCCGGCGTGTCACGGGCTTCGGCGGTAGTAGCGGGCCAACGGCGGGCGCTACAACGCCATCCGTTCGCCGCTAAGCCCGCCAAACGTGCGCGAATCTACCGCCAACGCGTGAGCCGGCGGCCCGGGCTAGAGCCCGAGGCGCTCGCGCTCCCGGTGCAGGAACGCCGCACCGGCCTCGTCGTGGATGAGCTCGCCCTCGGTCAGCACCGGGTAGGGCCGCTCGAGCACGCCGTCGGCCGGGCGCACGTCGACGTGCGCCACGTCGAGGCCGACCGCGTGCACCTGGTCGGCCATCAGGTAGTCGCTGCGCGAGTCGCCGACCGAGCGCCAGGTGCGGGGGAGCCCGCCGCGCACCCGTTCGATGTACTCGAGCGCGCGCTCGGCGCCCCGGTCCTTGTCGAGCAGGATCGACTCGATGTCGGTCGAGATGATCGTCGGATCGATGCGGAAGGGCACGTGACCGGCGGCATCCGCGCTCTCGCGATCGCCGTAACGGATGCCGATGCCGTGCCGTTCCAGCAGCGCGAACGCCGCGTCCTGGAACACCGGCTGCACGCCGAGGTACTCCTCCCGCGGGAGGTCGGTGCGCTGCTCGACGGAGATCATCGCGCGCTTCGTCTCGTCGAAGAACAGGGTCGCTGCGAAGTCGCGCTCGACGAGCCGGCGCATCTCGTCGCGCACGTCGTCCGGGAGGGCCACCGTGGCGTCGACGTGCACCCGGCCCAGTCCCTCGCTCGTGACGGTGGCCCACGCGGCGCCCTTCTCGACGACCGCGAACATGCTCGCGCCCTCGACGGCGAGCGCCGCCGCGAGCCCGCGCTCGAGCAGCGGCGTGATGACGACATCGCGCAGGAACGCGTCGGACCGCCCGGTGATGAACGCGATCGGCACTCCGCCGGCGGCGAGCGCGACGAGGTCGTCGGCGATGGACGGGATGGCGATGGACCGCGTCACGGGCGAGGCGATCGGCCCGTCGACGTCGAGCAGCAGTCCGAGATCGGGGGCGGTCATGAAGCGGCTTCCATCGCATCCACTCTCGCACAGCGCGCGGTGCGCCCCGAACGGGGTCCGCACCGCCAGAATGGTGAGATTCGCACCCGACCGCCAGGAGTCACGGATGTATCGCATCGCCCAGCCCGTGCTGCGGCTGCTGCTGTGGCGCCTGAACCGCGCGGTGGATGCGCTGCCCCGGCCCGTCGACTCGCCGCGGGCGCAGGCGCCGGGACCGGACCCCGACCACGTGCTGCTGTTCGGCAGCGGACCGGTGGTCGGCTACGGCGTGCTCAGCCACGACCTCGCACTGCCGGGCCAGCTCGCCCGCCAGCTCTCCGCCGCCACCGGGCGGGGAACGGATGTCGACGTCGCCGCCGACACGACCATCGTGATCGAGCGCGCCCTGCCCGCCCTGCGCGAGCTCGAGCTGTGGCGCTACGACGCGATCGTGCTGTGCATCGGGGCGAACAACTCCCTGCTGTTCACGCCGACGGCGGCGTGGCGCCGGTCGATGGAGCAGCTGCTCGAGCACCTCGACGAGACGGTGCCGACGAGCACCGGCATCTACGTCGTCGCGGTGCCGCCGCTCAGCTCGGTGAACGTCTCGGCCGGCGCCATGGGACGGCTCGCGGGTGCGCACGCCGACCGCCTGAACGCGGAGACCCGGCGTCTCGTCGCCCGCTACCCGCAGGTGACGTTCGTGCCGTTCTCGCCGCTCGTGAAGGCGGACTTCACGCGCTACCGCAGCGCGTCGACCTACCAGCAGTGGGCGAGCGTCATCGCGGCGCCCCTCATCCGTCAGCTGAACGCGAGCGATCCCGATCGCGAGCCGGAGCGCCCCGACGAGTCGTCGCGGCTGCGCGCGCTCGAGGCGTCGGGCATCGCCGGCTCGGGCTCGGAGGAGCGCTTCGCCCGCATCGCGGTGCTCGCCAACCAGCTGTTCGGCGCCGATCAGACGCTCATCTCGTTCGTGGATCGCGACCAGCTGTTCGTCAAGGCGTCCGCACGCCCCGAGCTCGTCTACTCGCCGGTCATCCCGCGCGCCGGCTCGTTCGCCGACTGGGCGATCCGGCGATCCTCGGTGTTCGTCGTCGAGGACGCGCTCGCCGATCCGCGGTTCGCGCAGTTCGAGTCGGTGACGAACGCCGAGGTGCGGCTGCGCTTCTACGCGGCGTACCCGATCCAGTCGTCCTTCGGCGAGCGCATCGGCGTCGTCAGCGTGCTCGCCCGCGAGCCCCGCACCTGGACGGACAGCGAGACGTCCCTGCTGCGCGATCTGGCGCTCATGGTGCAGCGCGAACTGGACTGAGTCCGTCATCCAGAACGGATACGGATGACGTCCAGACACCGTCAGGATTCTTCTTAGAAATATCACAAGCTCCGGTCGTTCCATTCTTCTGCGGCGCTGAGAACCGCAGAACGAGGAAGACGATGGACGAGGTCCGCGAGGGCGCCGGAGACGGCGCCGAGAACATCCCGGCGGGCGAGCCGGGCGAGACGCGCGAGCAGGCCGCGTCGGCCGCGTCGGGCGAGCATGCCGCGCCGCGCGAGCAGGCCGAGCAGGCCGAGCGGGCCGAGCAGGCCGAGCAGGCCGAGCAGGCCGCCGCCCCGGCGCCGCGCACCCGGACGCCGTGGTCGCGCCGCCGCATCGTGGTCGTGAGCGCCGCATCCGCCTTCGCGCTCGTCGCGACCGGCGCCGGCGTCGGGTCGGCCGCCACCCTCGCGGTCGCCCACACCTTCGACACCACGAACCCGAGCCCGTCCGCCGGCGGGGCGACCGGCACGCTGCCCGGCTCCGGCGCGCGTGGGTTCGACGGCGGTCAAGGCCTCGGCGGCGGGCAGGACTTCGGCGGCGGCACGGATGGCCGCGGCACGCAGAGCGGGCTCGGCACGCAGAACGGATCGGGCGCGACGACCGCGACGACCGCGCAGTCCGCGGGCGTCGTGCTCATCGACACCGACCTCGAGTACGGCCAGGGCGAGGCGGCCGGCACCGGCATCGTGCTGAGCTCCGACGGCGAGATCCTCACCAACAACCACGTGGTCGAGGGCTCGACCCAGATCACCGTCTCCGTGGCCACGACCGGCAAGCAGTACACCGCGCGGGTCGTCGGCACGGACGCGACCGACGACATCGCCGTGCTGCAGCTCGAGCACGCGTCCGGGCTCACGGTCGCGAGCATCGACGACGACGACGACCTCGGCGTCGGCGACGCGGTCACGGGCGTCGGCAACGCGGAGGGGCAGGGCTACCTGTCGGCCGCGGCGGGCCGGGTGACCGCCCTCGAGCAGCAGATCACGGTGAACGACGACCTCAGCGGCGCGGCGAAGACGCTCGACGGCCTCATCGAGACCGACGCGCCGATCGTGTCCGGCGACTCCGGCGGTCCGCTGCTCGATGCGGAGGGCGAGGTCGTCGGCATCGACACCGCGGCCTCGTCGAACTCGAGCGACCCGACCGGCTTCGCCATCCCCATCGACGACGCGCTCGGCGTCGCGAAGCGGATCGCGGCGGGCAGCACGAGCGGCGACATCCAGCTCGGCTACCCGGCGTTCCTCGGCGTCGAGCTCTCGCAGGCCGCGACGACCGTGGAGGGCGCCCCGGTCGCCGGCGTCGTCGACGGCACGGGCGCGGCGGATGCCGGCCTCACCACCGGCGACGTCATCACGGCGGTCGACGGCACGGCCATCGCCGACGGCACCGGCCTCTCGAGCGCCATCTCGGCGCACAAGCCGGGCGACACGGTGCGGATCTCGTGGGTCGACACGACCGGCACGAGCCGCACCGCCCCGATCGTGCTCACGCAGGGTCCCGCCGCGTGAGCACCGGGCGGGCGACCCGGAGCACCCCGTCGCCCGCCCATCCCGCGCGATCAGCCGATGATCGCGAGACCGCTCCCGTCGCCGCCGACGTCCTCCCGGCGCGACGGGAGCGGTCCGGTGTCCGCGCGCTCGTCGTCGGGCACCTCGCGCACGTCGACGGAGGCGACGGATGCCGCGGCCGGTCCGCGGTGCGCCCACGCGACGAAGGCGGCCACGGCATCCGTCGGCCCGGTCACCTCGGCGACGACGCTGCCGTCGTCCGCGTTGCGGATGTGCCCCGTCACGCCCAGCTCGCGGGCGCGCGCGGCGGCGGCGAACCGGTATCCGACGCCCTGCACCGTGCCCCGGACGGTCAGGCGGGTTGTGTGGCTATTCATCAGAAGTTCGACTCCGATCGTTCCGAACCGCGGCGGGTTCTCCCTAGAATGTGCATACGGGGTGGGTTTCGGGGTTCGCTCCGTGTTACGGGGGAAACACGGTGAACACGCGTCTGCTCTTCGGGGGCATCCGACTCGCGCTGGCGGCCTCGGGCGGCTACGCGCTCGTCGCGCGGTTCTTCTGGGCGGTCGGCATCGAGCACCTCGACGTCGGCAGCTACTTCGCCTATCTGACCATCCAGAGCAACATCCTCGCCGTGCTCGTCACCGCGATCGCGGGCGTCACCGCGCTCATCCGCGCCCAGGACCCGGCGTGGCTCACCCTGGTGCGCGCCGTCGTGCTCACCCTCACCGGCACGTCGGGCATCATCTTCCTCATCATGGTCGTGGTGTCGGCGTCGGTCATGCACGAGCCGATGCAGGTGCCGTGGAGCGACGTCGTGCTGCACTACGTGCTCCCGGTGTTCGCGGCGGGGGAGTGGCTGACCGCCCCCGGGCGCGGTCGTTCGCCGTGGCGCGCCGTGCCGGCGACGCTCGTGTTCGTCACGGGCTGGCTCGTCGTGACGGTCATCCGCGGCGCGATCGTGGACTGGTACCCGTACTTCTTCCTCGACCCGACCAAGGTCGCGAGCCTCGGCATCATCGTGGCGTTCTGCAGCGTGCCCCTCGTCGTGTTCCTCGGTCTCGGGGCGCTCGTGGTGTCGGCGACGCGCACGGATGCCGGCGAGCTGGCCGCCGCGATCGGCGCGCTCCCGGCGCGTGCCGGCGCCATCCCCGCCCTCCTCTCGGCCACGCCGGCCCGCGTGCACGCCGCGACCACCCGTGCGGTGCGGGTCGTCGCGCTCGGCGGGTCGCCCTCGCGCGCCGCGGCTCCGAACGGCGCCCTCGGACGCGTCGTGACGCTCGCGACACGACGCGCGGAGGCGTTCGCCCCGCCGATGACCGCCGCCGCCTGATCGGGCGCGCCGCCGCCGAGCGGTCGGCGCCGCACGCGCCGATCGCGTACGCTCGACGCTCGTGCCGGAATGCATCCACGGGCTCGAGTTCGACCTCTGTGACATCTGCTCGCCGTCCGCGAAGCCCGCTCCGGCACCGCGCGACGTGACGCCGGCCGTGCGGCGCGCCACCCCGCCGCGCACGGGATCCTCGCGCACGGCCGCGCCCGTGCTCGACCTGGCCCGCACCCGGGTGTTCCACATCACGCACGTCGACAACCTCATCGGCATCGCCGAGGAGGGCGCACTCGTCGCGGGAGCCGAACCGCTCCTCGACATCTCCGCCCCCGGGGTGCGCTCCGCGCGCGCCGCGCGCACGGCCGACGGCCGCGCGATCGCCGAGCACGTCGCCTTCCTCACCACGCTCGAGGCTCCGGTCTGGGTCGCCATCCGCTCCGGAGAGCCCGACCCGCGCCTCGCCCTGCCCGCGGGCGTCGTGCCGGGCGACTTCGTCATCCTCGCCGCGACCCTCGACGCGCTCGACGGATTCGTCGTCGCGGACGGCGACGCGGCGCATCCGCTCACCCGGTTCGCGAGCGGTCGCGAGGAACGCGCCCGGGCGCTGCGGTCCGTGACCGCGGATGCGACCGGTCGCGGGCTCGACGCCGAGGTGCTCGTGCCCGATCGGGTGCCGCTGGCCGCGATCGCCGTCGCGACCGTGGGCAGCGAGCGCACGAAGCGCGCAGCGACGGATGCGCTCGCCTCGGGCGGATTCCGCACCCGGGTGGCCATCCACCCGCCGTGGTTCCAGGCCTGACGGCGTCGCGCGGACCGGGTCAGAGCGCGGCGCCCGGGTGCCGCGCGTCAGGCCCGTCGGCGTCCTCGTCCGTCCCTTCGGCATCCGCCTGCACGGCGTCGGCCCTCTCGGTGACGACGTGGTCGGCGTCGCCGATCGCGTCGGCGGGCGCGGTGCCGAGCGTCGTGCGCGGTGCTCCCGTGCCCGCGTGGCGGGTCGTCGCACCGGCGTAGCGCAGGCGCTCCTCGGGGTGGTTCTCGATGTCGCTCATGCCTCCAGCGAACACCCGCTCGACACGGTCGCGCGGCACAGGGGGCGCATTCCGAGCGAGCACCCACGCGCGTTCCGAACGCGCGCGCGAATCGGCCCCAGCGCCCCGGAACCAGCGCCCGGGGTCAGCGCCCCGGGAATCGGGCCCCGGCGAGCTCGAGGCGCACCACGGCGCGACCGGTCGAGGGCCGGGCCACGACCTCGAACCCCTCGGCGAGGAACATCGAGAGCGTGCCGTGGTACAGGTTCGAGCTCGGGGTGCGGGCGCCCGGCTGCACCTCGACCGGGTAGGCCTCGAGCACTCGCGCGCCGCGCGCGCGGGTGTGCTCGACGGCGGCGCGGAGCAGCTCGCCCGCGAGGCCGCGCCGTCGCGAACCGGTGCGCACGACGAAGCACGTGACCGACCAGACGCCCGGGTCGTCGAAGGCGTCGACGCTGCCGCGGGCGGTGAGGCCGGTCGCGAGCCGCGGGTAGCAGCCCTTGCGCTCGACGCCGACCCAGCCCACGGGCTCGCCGTCGAGCCGCAGCACGAGGCCCGGGTCGTCGCCCTGCTGCTCGATCAGCCCGACGCGGCGCTCGTCGTCCGTCGAGCGCTCCCAGACCCTGTTGGGCTGCTTGAACCACTGGCACCAGCAGTGCGCCGCTCCACCGCGGTCGCCGAACACGGCGGCGATGTCGTCGAAGGGCACCCGCGACGCGGGCTCGATGCTCACGGTCATGCCGACACCCTACGGACCGCCCCCGTCACGGCGCGCGGCAGCGGGCGCGAGCGGGCCGGCCCTCAGCGCGTGAGCAGGCCCGCACGCTCCGGATGCGCGTCGAACCAGTCGGCGACGTACCAGCACATCGGCACGACGCGACGCGCGGACGACGCCTCGACGTCGTCCACCGCGAACCGCACGAGGTCGGCCGCGAGGCCGCGGCCGCGGTGCGACGGGCGCGTGAACGTGTGGGTGAACGAGATGGCTCCGTCGCGCAGTGCGTAGTCGAGCACCGAGACCACGTCGCCGCCCTCGAGCAGGGCGTAGCGGGAGTCGTCGGGCTGGTGGACGATCTCGATGCTCATGGCGTCATCCAACCGCGCGCGCCCGGCCGGGATTCCGCGCCGCCGCATCCGCTCGGCGAACGCACCGCAGGCGCGTCAGGCGCTCGCCGCCTCGCCGGTCGGATCGAGCGCCGTCTCGTCCTCGAGCGCGTGCCCGCCGACCGGGTCGCCCTGCCAGGTGAGGAGCGTCCAGCCCTCATCGGGCGAGCCCTCGAGCACCACGACGCCCGTGTTGCCGAGGTCGCGCTCGTAGAGGAACGAGGCATCGACGTTGCCGGAGCGCACGACCGACCACACCCGGATCGCCGCGCCGTGGCTCACGACGACGGCGACGCGGGAGCCCGAGTCCGCGATCGCGCGCACGTCCGCGTCGAAGCGCGCGAAGAACTCGTGACCGTCCTCGGCGCCCGGCATCCGCGCGTCCAGCTCGCCCGCGCCCCAGCGCGCCACGACGCCGACGTAGCCCTGGATCGCGTCCCGGCCGGTGCCTCCCTCGTAGACGCCCGCCTGCACCTCGTGCAGACCGGGACGCTCGACCGGCTCGATGCCCGTCGCGCGCGCGAGCGGCGCGGCCGTGAGGTGCGTGCGCACGAGGCGCGAGACCGAGATCGAGTCGACGGACTCCGCGGCGAGCGCCGCCGGCACCGCCGCGGCCTGCTCGACGCCGAGCCCGGTCAGGCCGGGGCCGGGGAACGAGGACTCGATGACCCCGGCGACGTTGGCGGGGGTCTGACCGTGCCGGACGAGGACGAGCCGCATCACGCGGCGGCCGGCAGAGCGGACTCGATGAGGTCGACGATCGCCGGATCGTCGGGCTCGACCGAGGGGCGGAATCGGTGCACGGCTCCGTCCGGCGTCACGACGAACTTCTCGAAGTTCCAGGTGACCCGCCCGGCCTTGCCCGCGGCGTCCGGCGTCTGCTTGAGCTGCTGGTACAGCGGATGCGCGGACCGGCCGTTGACCCGGATCCGGCCGAACATCGGGAACGTGACGCCCCACGTCGTCGAGCAGTACTGCTTGATGGCGTCCTCCGTCGACAGCTCCTGCAGGAACTGGTTGCTCGGGAAGCCGAGCACGGTGAGCCCGCGGTCGCCGTACCGCTGCTGCAGCGCCTCGAGCTTCGCGTACTGCGGAGCGAGCCCGCAGCGCGACGCCACGTTGACGATGAGCATCACCCCGCCCGCCCAGGGCGCGAGGGTGGTCTCGTCGCCGTCGATCGTGGTCACGGGGATGTCGGTGAGCGCCATGGCTCCACGGTACGCGCGCGGGCGGAGAGATCGCCGGGCGAGCGTGCACCGCGGCCTTCATACACTGGGGGGATGGGGGAGAAGCGCTGGCCGGGCCCGGTCCGGCTCCCGCGCCCCGGCGGCCGTCGCGGGAGCACCGGATGACCGACAGCCCGATGGCGGCCTCGCCCTACGAGGTGCTCGGCGTGCCCGCGAGCGCGACGATGGACGAGCTGCGCTCCGCGTACCGCACCCGGCTGCGGCAGACGCATCCGGACACCGGCGGTGACGCCTCGCGCTTCATCGCCGTGCAACTCGCCTGGGAGCGGGTCGGCACGCCCGAGGCCCGCGCGCGCTACGACCGGTCGAGCGGCCCCGCGGCCGACGGCGAGCGCGTCTCGTGGGCGCCCGCCGCCCCGGCGCCGCAGCGCGACTCCCGGCCGCGCGCGCGCACGCAGGGTCATCCGGGCGGCTGGCGCCGCGAGCGCTACCTGACGCTGCTGCGCGAGTGGGTCGGCCGCGGCGCGGAGATCCCGGACCCCTACGACCCGGTGCTCGTTCGCAGCGCGCCCCGCGAGATCCGGCACCTGCTCGCGGATGCCGTGGCCGAGGAGCGCACGGCGCGCACCCTCGCGGCCCTCGGCCTCGGGTTCACCGTCTGGCACGACGTCGCGGCGCCGACGAGCGACGAGAAGATCGACCACGTCGTGCTCGGCCCGTCGGGGCTGTGGGCGCTGCTCTCCGAGGACTACGGCGGCCCCGTCGAGGTGCGGCGCGGCGAGCTCGTCGGCGAGGCGCTGTCCGGCGAGCGACCGGTGGCCGAGCTCGCGACCCGCGCCCGTGCGCTCGGCCGTGCCGTGCGCGTGCGGTTCACCGCCCTCGCGGTCGTGCTCCCGGACGGCGCGCTCACCGCCTCGCCCGAGTCGCTCGGCCGCGTGCGCGGAACGGATGCCGTCGCCGTCGCCCAGTCCGACCTCGGCGCGCTGCTGCGCACCGGCGGCTCCGCGACGCCGATCGGCGGCACCGACCTGTTCGAGGTGCGCACCCGGCTGCAGGTCGGCATCCGTTTCGCGTGATCGCGGCAGCCCTGATCGCGGCGGGCCCGCGGCGGCGGCTCAGAACAGGTGCGTCGGGAACACCCAGTAGACGTAGTTCATGGTGAAGAGCCAGCCCACGATCGTGCCGGTGGAGACGAGCCAGACGACGAGCGGCAGCGCGCTCGATGACGACACGATCGCGGCTCGCGCGACCAGGTAGACCGGGGGCACGATCCCGAGCGCCGCCGGCACCCGGTCGCGGAAGCCGCGGGTCGTGAGACTGGCCTGGTCGAGTCCCGCGGTCACGGCGCTGGCGAGCGCGAGCACGCCGAGCGTCAGCCAGCCCAGGTACCAGGTGCCCTCGAACGCGCCGACCCGCATGAGCACGAGGATCGCGGCGAACGCGAGGATCGGCAGCAGCGCGAGCAGCCACACCTCACTCGTGAGCGGCGAGCCGGTGCGGCCGTCGTCCGCCTCGAGCTCGTCATCGCCGTCCTCGTCGTCGCGTCCGGGGGCCCGGCCGTCGACGGATGCGCCGTGCGGCACGTACCCGCCGAACTCCGCGTCGCGGCCGAGACGCGTTCCGGGGCGCGAGCGCGCCATCTCGGCGAGGCGGCCCGACGAGACGACGCGCGGGGACAGCTGGAGCGGTTGCTGCTGCGGCACCCCGACGGGCACCGGCGTCTGCTCGCGCACCGGTGTCTGCTCGCGCGGCGGCATCACCGTGGGGCGGATGGCCGGCGGCGCGGGCGGCATCGCCGGCACGGGCGGAACGGATGCGACGCTCGCGGGGGCGGGAGCGGCATCCGGATGCGGCGGCACGGTCGCGAACGGGAGCGCGGCCGGGGGCGGCGGCAGCTCCTGCACGTAGCCGGTCCAGGACGCGCCGTCCCACCAGCGCAGGCGGCCGGGGCGCTCGGGGTCGGCGAACCAACCAGCGACGCTGCTGGGATCGACATGCGGGGACATGTCCGACTCCTTCGTCTTTCGGGTTCGAAGAACTCTGGGCACACCGTACCGCGTGCTCCCGTTCCGGTCACTGACCCGTTCGCGGGCCATGTCCCTCGGGCGTCGCCCGTAGAATCGCTGGGACGGATCGGCAGTTCGGCGTAGCGTCGGCAGGGGAACGGAACGGCTATCAAGACCATCAGCTACAACCTGCGCAAGAACCACGCGAGCTCGGAGCTCACGGGGCTGGTCGAGTCGTACGATCCGGACGTGCTGTGCCTGCAGGAGGCGTTCGGGCCGGAGCTGCCGGAGACCATCGGGCACCTGCGTCTCGCCCACGCGACGAGCGCGAACCGCCTCGACCTCGCGGTGTACTACCGCGAGGAGCGGTTCGCCGACCACGAGTGCCGCACCGTCTCGCTCAAGCGCGGGCTGCACGACATGATCGCGGCGCCCGCCACCGAGCGTCTGGTGGGCGTGCGGATGCACGACCGGGTGCGCGACCGGGAGATCATCGTGGCGTCGTTCCATGCGGCGCCGCTCACCGCCATGAACTCGCTGCGACGCAACCAGATCGACGCGGCCCACGCGGCGCTGCGCGAGCTCGGCGAGGGACTGCCGACGCTCATGGTCGGCGACTACAACTACCCGCTGTTCCAGAAGCGCCTCTCGGCGCGCATCGGCCTCGGCGGATACGACCTCACGCGCAGCGACAAGCGCACCTACTCGCGCTACAAGGTGTTCCGCGGCCACTTCGACTTCGCGACGAGCTCGGGCATGGTGATCGAGAACATCGAGACGCTGCGCAAGGGCATCAGCGACCACCTGCCGATCCTCGTGACGGCGAGCCTCAAGGAGCGCGCCGCCGCCGCGTGACCCCGCCGCGCGCCGCCGATCAGTAGACGACGCTCCGAGTCACGAGTCACGAGTCACGAGTCGCGTTCCGCGAGCCGGTGCGCGCGCAGCTCGGCGACGTGGGCGCGCGTGACGCCGGAGTCCCGTCCGGGGACGACACCAGGCGTCGTGTGGGGCACCGCGGGCAGTCGGGCGGCAACCTCACGGTTCGGCCGCCTGCGTCGTCCTCTTGTTGAGGGCGAGGGCTTTCCGGGCCCCCGGTGATGGAAGGGGCGAGGTTGGCAGGCTCGGCGGGTCGAAGGACCCGGGTGACGGATCGGGTCGCCCGGTGGTTGGACGAGCGGACGCGGATCGGTGCGGTCGTCCGCGCCTGGCGGGACCGGGTGTTCCCGGATCACTGGTCCGTGCTGCTCGGGCAGGTGGTCGTGGCGAGTTTCGTCGTCTGCGCGCTCACGGGAGTGTTCCTGCTGTTCTTCTACGACTCGTCAACCACCCCCGTGCAGTACGACGGCCCCTACGCTCCGCTCCGAGAGGTTGAGATGTCACGGGCGCTGGAGTCGACGCTGGATCTCTCGTTCGAGATCCGTGGGGGCCTTTTGATGAGGCAGCTTCACCACTGGAGCGCGTCGCTGATGATCGCGGCGCTTCTGCTGCACATCCTGCGGGTGTTCTTCACCGGCGCGTCCCGCACGTCACGCGAACTGAACTGGCTGCTCCTGTTCGGCATTCTGTTCGCGAGCATGGCGGCGGGGCTCACCGGCCAGGTCTTGCCCGACGACATGCTCTCCGGCAGCAGCCTGGCCGTGCTCGACGGGATACTCGAAACGATCCCCGTCATGGGCACCTGGCTGTCGTTCCTCGTGTTCCAGGGGGAGTTCCCTGCCGGTGCGATCACCACGTTCTACCCGCTGCACATCGTCGTGATGCCAGCGATCATCGTGGTACTGATGGTCATGAACGGCATCCTCGCCGCCGTGCACAAGCCCCCGCAGTTCCCCGGCCCCGGCAGGACGGAGAGCAACGTCGTCGGGCGACCGTTCCGAGCCGCGGCGGTGAATAGCATCGGCCTCTTCCTCATCGTCTTCGGCGTGCTCACCGCGATCGCAGCGACCGTGACGGTGAACCCGATCTGGAACTATGGGCCGGCCGATCCGGGCAACGCATCCGCCGGTGGCGGGGCGCTCTGGTATCTCGCGTTCCTCGACGGCGCGCAGCGCCTTGTCCCTCCCGGCTGGGAGTTCGTGTGGCTCGATCGGACGTGGACGCTAGCGATCCTGGTGCCGGTCGGCGTATGCGCCCTGTTCCTGGTCACGGCGATGATCTACCCGTTCATCGAAGGCTGGATCACCGGCGACCGACGCGAACACCACCTCCTGACACGCCCGCGCGACGCCCCGACCCGCACTGGCATCGGCGTCGCGGGGATCGTGTTCTACGGGGTGCTGTGGGCAGCCGCGGGCAGCGACCTCATCGCGCTGCACTTCTCCCTCAGCACCGACGGGATCGTGCTCACCCTCCAGCTCGCCCTCCTCCTCGGCCCCGCGGCCGGGTTGATCCTGACCAAGCGCATCTGCCTCGGCCTGCAACGCAAGGATCGCGAGATCGTCCTCCACGGACACAAGACCGGCAGGATCGTACGTCTCCCCGACGGCGAGTACGTCGAGGTCCACGAACCCGTCAACGCCTACGAACGGTGGCGGCTCATCGACCACGACAGCTATGAGCCGCTCGTGCTCCGACCCGATGAGGCCGGCCGCATCCGCCTCCGGGACCGCGCGAGAGCGACACTGTCCCGATGGTTCTTCCAGGACCGCATCCTCCCGATCACCGCCTCGGAGCTGCGCACCGCGTCGAATCCACGACAGCCACGTCACCGCGACGATGCGAGGACGCGTGCCCCACATCTCGCCCCATGACAACGAAGCAGCCCCTCACCCTGGACATAAAATCCCTGGTGAGGGGCTGCTTCTGTTCTGTGCGCGAGGGGGGACTTGAACCCCCACGCCCTATACGGGCACTAGCACCTCAAGCTAGCGCGTCTGCCATTTCCGCCACCCGCGCGCAACCGTGATCCCGCGCGTCTCCACCCGGGCACGAGAAACGACTGTAGCACCTCGCGACGCCCGCGATGACACGCTCGGGCACCGCATCCGTCGCGCCGGGGGAGAACGCGTCGGCGACCCCCGTTAGCGTGGAGGCATGAGTGCGCCCGAGACCCCTTCGCCCATGCCCGCCGACCTCGCCGGGGAAGGGGCGGACGGCCCGCTCGAGGCGACGGCGCGGATCGCTCGCGACCTCATCCGCTTCGACACGACGAACTGGGGCGAGGGGCGCGCGAACGGCGAGACCGAGGCCGCCGAGTACCTCGGCGGACTGCTCGCCCGGCTCGGCGCGACACCCGAGTACGTCGACGCGGCGCCGACCCGCACGAGCGTCGTCGCGCGGTTCCCGGGCCGCGACCGGGACAAGCCCGCGCTCGTGCTGCACGGGCACACGGATGTCGTCCCGGCCGATCCCGCGAACTGGAGCGTCGATCCGTTCGAGGGCGTCGTGCGCGACGGACTGCTCTGGGGACGCGGCGCCGTCGACATGAAGGACATGGACGCGATGATCGTCACCGCGCTGCAGGACGTCATCGGGGCGGGGGAGCGGCCGGCCCGCGACCTCGTCGTGGCGTTCTTCAGCGACGAGGAGAACGGGGGCGTCTACGGCTCGCAGCACCTCGTGCGCGAGCGTCCCGACCTGTTCGCGGGCGCGACGGAGGCGATCAGCGAGGTGGGCGGCTGGAGCGCCACGGTCGGCGGCCGCCGCGCCTACCTGCTGCAGACCGGCGAGAAGGCGCTGCTCTGGGTGCGGCTGCGCGCCCGCGGCACCGCGTCGCACGGGTCGCGCCTGATGCGCGACAACGCCGTGACGAAGCTCGCCGAGGCGGTCGCGCGCATCGGCCGCCAGGAGTGGCCCGTGCGGCTCACCGACACGACCCGTGCTCTCGTCACCGAGCTCGCGCGACTGCTCGGCGTCGACCCCGAGGTCGTCGGCGCGGACGACGTGGTGCTGCGCACCGGGTCGCCCGCGGGCTTCATCCAGGCCACGCTGCGCACCACGACGAACCCGACGATGCTCACGGCCGGGTACAAGCACAACGTGATCCCCGACTCGGCGGAGGCGCGCGTCGACATCCGCCCGCTGCCGGGCGAGGAGGATGCCGTGCTCGCCCAGGTGCGCGAGCTCGCCGGCCCGGACATCGAGGTCGAGGTGATGGAGCACGGCATCGGGCTCGACACGCCGTTCGAGGGCGCGCTCGTCGACGAGATGATCGCTCGGCTGCGGGCGCACGACCCGGGCGCCGAGGTGCTGCCCTACCTGATGAGCGGCGGCACCGACAACAAGTACCTCTCGAAGCTCGGCATCACCGGGTACGGATTCGCGCCGCTGCAGCTCCCGCCCGATCTCGATTTCCCGGGCATGTTCCATGGCGTTGACGAGCGCGTGCCGCTCGATGCCCTAACCTTCGGTAGGCGGGTTCTCGCCGATCTGATCCGCGAATACTGACGCACGTACCGATCCACGCTGGGGGGCGCATCCGTGGGCTATCTCGAGGCGGTGATCCTCGGCCTCGTGCAGGGGCTCACCGAGTTCCTGCCGATCTCGTCGAGCGCGCACCTGCGCATCGTCGGCGAGCTGCTGCACGTCGGGCCGGGCAACGGCGACCCGGGGGCGCGGTTCACCGCGATCATCCAGCTCGGCACCGAGCTCGCGGTGCTCGTCTACTTCTTCGGCGACATCGTGCACATCATCGCGTCGTGGTTCAAGGGGCTGTTCCGGCGGCTGCCGCAGAGCGACCCCGACGTGCGGATGGGCTGGTTCGTGATCGTCGGATCGATCCCGATCGTCGTGCTCGGTCTGCTGTTCCAGGACCAGATCGAGACCGTGTTCCGGTCGCTCTGGATCGTCGCCACGACGCTCATCGTGTTCGGCATCCTGCTGGGCATCGCGGATGCCGTGGGCAGCAGCGAGCGCCGCGTGCGCGACCTGACCTGGCCGCACGCGATCCTCTACGGGCTCGCCCAGGCGCTCGCGCTCGTGCCCGGCGTGTCCCGCTCGGGCGGCACCATCACGATGGGCCGCTTCCTCGGCTACGACCGCGCCGCCGCGACCCGGTTCTCGTTCCTGCTCGCACTGCCCGCAGTGTTCGGCTCCGGGCTCTACGAGCTGTACAAGTCGATCAAGGAGCCGTGCGTCGCGGGCATGACGACGTGCACGCCCGAGGTGTTCGACGGGGCGCAGACCGCGGTCGCGACGGTCGTCGCGGGCATCGTCGGCTTCGTCGTCATCGCGTTCCTCATGCGGTACATCTCGAAGCGTTCCTACCTGCCGTTCGTGATTTACCGCGTCGTCATCGGCGTCGTGCTCGTCGTGCTGCTGACCACGGGCGTCATCGCCGCCTGATGCCCGGGGCACGCGCGTGAGATCCTGGCCCGCGCCGAGAGTGCCCCGGCTGCCGGGACGCGGGACGCTCCCGCGCGTGCACGACACCGCGACCGGCGCGCTCGTCGAGGTCGGCACGACGGATGCCGCGAGCCTCTACGTGTGCGGCATCACCCCGTACGACGCCACCCACCTCGGCCACGCCGCGACCTACCTCGCGTTCGACACGCTGCACCGGCTCTGGCTCGACGCGGGCGCGACCGTCACGTTCGTCGAGAACACGACCGACGTCGACGACCCGCTGCTCGAGCGGGCCGCGGCGACGGGGGAGCCGTGGCGCGAGCTCGCCGCGCGCGAGACGCAGGCGTTCCGCGACGACATGATCACGCTCGGCATCCTCCCGCCCGCCCACTACGTCGCGGTGACCGAGGTGGTCGACGAGATCGCGGCGGCCGTGGCATCCCTCCTCGCGCGCGGCGCGGCGTACCGCCTCGGGGGCGATGTCTACTTCGACGGTGCGAGTGCGACATCCGCACCCGGCTCGGCCGGACTGTGGCGCCTCGGCGACGTGAGCGGCCTCGATCGGGCGGAGATGCTCGCCCTGTCCGCCGAGCGCGGCGGCGATCCGGAGCGCCCCGGCAAGCGCGACCCGCTCGATCCGGTGCTCTGGCGCGGGGCGCGCGACGGCGAGCCGTCGTGGCCGAGCGTGATCGGGGCCGGTCGCCCCGGCTGGCACATCGAGTGCTCGGTCATCGCGCGCCGCGCGGGCCTGCCGCTCTCCGTCGTCGGCGGCGGTCGCGACCTGACGTTCCCGCATCACGAGTACAGCGCCGGGCACACCGCGGCGCTCGATCGGGTGCACTACGCGCGCGCCTACGTGCACGCGGGGCTCGTGAGCTACGCGGGGCAGAAGATGAGCAAGTCGCTCGGCAACCTCGTGCTCGTCTCGCCCCTGGTCGACGCGGGGCACGAGCCCGCGGCGATCCGGCTCGCACTGCTCGCGGGGCACTACCGGTGGGATCGGGAGTGGACGGATGCCGTGCTCGCCACCGCGGAGCGGCGCCTGGCCCGGTGGCGCGCGACACCGCTGGGCGTCGGCGACGCGGGCGTCACGGAGCTGCGCGCGATCCTCGCCGAAGATCTCGACACCCCGGGCGCGATCGCCTTCCTCGACGCGGCGCCGTGGACCCGCGGACTCGCCGAGGCGGTCGACGCACTGCTCGGCATCCGGCTCTGAGCTCGCTGGCATTTCGCCGCGTCCGGTCGAGCACGAGAGCCTCCCGTCGCACGCTGGAGCCATGACCGTGAAGCTCAACAAGGACGGCGTCGCGCACGCCGAGAAGCTCATCAGGGCGGGCCGCGTGGTGCGCGACGAGCGCGACGACTGGAGCGAGGACTCCCTCGCCGCGAAGGACGAGACGGCGTGGCTCGAGAAGCACGGCTGGGAGGAGTTCGCGGCCTGGCACCTCGGCATCGACACCGACGCGAACGAGGAGACCAAGGCACGCTACGAGTTCCCGGTCGGCGACTACCATCGCGTGCACCGCTGCGCGATCATCTCGATGGAGTCGCGGGCGGCGCAGTACGACCACGACGACATCGCGAAGGCGGCGAAGCACCTGCTCGAGCTCATCGACGCCTGAGCAGAGCCGTCGCCCCGCAGTACGCGAGCCGCGTCCGGTCGTGGGCTGAGCCGTGCCCGAGGCGGGCGTGCCCGAACATCCCGGCGTTGCCCTCATTCGAGGGGTAGTGAACTTCTCTAGGCATTCATAGGATGAATGCGATCATCTGTCACCGCCCCGCCTCGGGGGAGAGGTGCGATCGGCAGATCCGGGGTTGGGGGCTTCGCGTGGCACTGCGCTTTGTCGGATCGTTCGACCGTCCGGGTCCGCCGGCGATTGCCACGGTGGCGATCGTCAGTTTGGTCGCGTCATTCCTCACGTCAGCGCCGCTCGGCGCATCTGCTGTGTCACCGAGCCCCACCGCCGTGTCACCGAGCGATACCGCGACGCAATCGTCGTCGGACGAGGGGGGCGACACGTCGGCTGATGCCGTTGCGGACGACTATGCCTCCGCGCGAGCGAATGCCGCTGGTACGGGGCATCGTGTCGAGATTCTGTCGGAGCGCACGGAGACCACGCAGCTCTTTGTGGACCCGGATGGGACCCTGACGCGTCCTGAGGCCGCTGCTCCGGTTCGTGTGCGCGACGATACCGGTCCTGACGGGTGGCGGGACATCGATCTCACGCTGGTGTCGACGGCGGGCGGCGGCATTGTGCCGGTGTCGCCGTACGTTCCGACGACGATTTCCGCGGGCGACGACGCGGAGCTCGTCTCGGTTGGCGTGGATGACGGCGAGGTCGCTCTGAGTTACGGCGCGCCGCTACCGGTGCCGACTCTGTCGGGCGACACGGCGACGTATGCCGATGTGGAGCCGGGGATCGATCTGCAGGTGAAGGCGACCCGCTTCGGTGCGGAACAGTTCTTCGTCATCAAGGAGCGACCCGTCGATGATGTAGTGCTGTCGTTGGATGTGTCGTCGGAGGACCTCACGCTCGAGGATCCGGACGCGGCCGACGATTCGGGCATGGTCGTGCTCGACACCTCGGGTGACGTTGCGGCCACGATCAGTCCGGCGACGTCATGGGACGCTTCGGCAGGGGTGTCGGGAGCGGATTTTGTTGTTTCGGACATGACGTTGTCCGAGGACGGGGACTCGATCGCGATCACGCCGGACCCGGACTGGCTGTCGGATCCGGAAACGAAGTATCCGGTCGTAATCGATCCGAGCATCACTGTCTCCGGCTCGGCCGCCACGAGCGACACGTTCGTCCGCAGCGATTTCCCAACGACTACGTACGGGGGCAATTCTGAGCTGCAGGTGGGGACCTACAACGCCGGCACGTCGAAGGCGCGCTCGTTCATCACTTTCGACACGGTGCAGAACAACAATTCGATTGCTGGTTCGATTGTCAGTTCTGCGACCCTGAAGTTGTATGAGACGTGGTCCTACAGCTGCACCGCCAGCTCGATAACGGTGCACCGTGCTGCGTCCGCCACCCTGTCGGCGGCGACCTGGGACAATCAGCCGAACACGACGGACAACAACAAGACATCGATCAGCACGGCGAAGGGCTACTCGAGTAGTTGCGCTGCGGGATGGATCCAGTTCGATGTCACCGCGATCACGCAGGGATGGGCGAACGGCAACGACACGCATCCGCATTTCGGGCTCACAGCCTCCGAAACGTCTTCTACGGGGTGGAAGAAGTTCTCGTCGTCCGAGGGCGACCATCCGCCGGTTCTGGTGGTCACGTTCAACCACGCCCCCGACACGCCGACGATCTCATTCAGCAACACATCGATTCGGGGAGAGGTCGATGTCATTGATGGCTACTGGACGACGATCACCGGCAGCCCGTGGGTCTTTGCGAAGACGAACGACGTCGATGGCAACACTTCAGGGTTCGAGATTCAGGTGCACAGTTCGACCGCCGGAACCGGCGCATCGTTGGTGACGTCGTGCGCCACAGCATGGGTGCCCTCGGGTGACTGGGCCGGGTGCCAGGTGTTTGGTCTGCCCGACAACTCGAAGTATTACATTCGGGCCGAAGCTTATCAGACTGTAGCGGATGGCCCATTCTCAGATTGGAGCACGCTGGGGAACGGCGTGCGCTTCGACACGGCCTACGGGCTGCCGCCGACGCCGACGATCAGCTGGTGCAGCTTGGTCAACGGGGCCTGGGCCAGTACGCCGATCCAGCCGACCAAGTGCACGTTCTCGCTGGACGGTGCGGGCGGGACCAACGCACCGACAGCTGTTCACATGCAGTTCGACGATGGGTCAGTCGATACCAGACCAATTAGTCGAGGCAGCGCGTGGGCGCTCACG
>NZ_JAUASV010000012.1 GCF_030345695.1 Galbitalea sp. SE-J8
CCGACCGGCCCGGCGCGGCGCTCGGCGACGCGCTGTTCGCGCTCGGCTCCGCGAGCGCGCTGCGCTTCGACGACCCGGCGCCCGCGCCGCCCGCCCGGGCCGGCGGCGCAGCCGAGGGCCCGCGGGCGATGGTCGCGGGCGCGACGACGCTCCTGCGCCTCGTGCGGGCGCGCGCACGCACGGTGCTCGACTCGGTGCGGCCGCGCTACCGCGTGCTCCTCGTCGCGGGCGCGGTGGCAGTGATCGCGGTCGCCGCGCTGCTCGCGTCGCCGAGCGGGGGCGATGCCGCGCCGACCGGCGGCGCGCGCGGAGCGTCGACGCCGGCGGCGGCGGACGATCGAGCCACCGACGGCGCGAGCGCGCGGCCGGGCGCCCGCCCCGCACAGGATCCGTCGATCACCGGCGACGACCCCGTCGCGGCGGTCGTCGCCCTCGCCGGGCTCCGCGCCGCGTGCCTGGCCGCGGCGTCGAGCGGATGCCTCGCGGGCGTCGACGAGGCGGGCTCGGCCGCGGAACGCGACGACCGCGCCCTGATCGCGGACCCGACGCCGGCATCCGTCGAGCACTCGGCGCTCGATGCGAGCGATCCGGTGCTCGTCGAGCCGCTCGGCGGCGCAGCTCTCGTGCGGCTGCACGACGGCGCCGGAACGGGACCGGCCTCCGTGCTCGTGATGAGAACGGAGGCCGGCTGGCGTCTGCGCGACTACCTGGACGGTGACCCGGGCGAGTGACCGGGTCGAGTGACTCAGATGCCCAGGTTCGCCTCGAACGCGGCGCCCTCGAGGCGGGACTTGACCGCCGAGAGGAAGCGCGCCGCGTCCGCTCCGTCGATGACGCGGTGGTCGTACGACAGCGCGAGGTAGACGTAGGAGCGGATGCCGATGGCGTCGACGCCGTCGACCGTCACGACGCCCGGCTCCTTGACGACGATGCCCGTGCCGAGGATCGCGCTCTGCGGCAGGAACACCACGGGGGTGTCGAACAGCGCGCCGCGCGAACCCGTGTTCGTGACCGTGAAGGTGCCGCCGGAGAGCTCGTCGGGCTTGAGCTTGTTGTCGCGCGTGCGGGCCGCGAGGTCGGCGATCTGGCCGGCGAGCGCCGCGATGGTCAGGGTCGCGGCGTCGCGGACGACGGGCGTGAGCAGCCCGCGCTCCGTGTCGACCGCGATCGCGATGTTCTCCGTCGCCGGGTAGACGATGTTGTTCTCGGCGTCGACGGTGGAGTTGATCACGGGGAACGCCTGCAGCGCCTCCGCCGCGGCGAGCGTGAAGAACGGCAGGAACGACAGCTTCGAGCCCGACTTCGCGAGGAAGTCGCCCTTCACCCGGTCGCGGTACGACGCGAGCTTCGTCACGTCGACCTTGACCACGGTCGTGAGCTGCGCGGTCGAGTTCATTGACGCGACCGCGCGCTCGGCGAGCACCTTGCGCAGGCGCGAGAACGGCACGGTCGTGCCGCGCAGCGGCGAGACCTCGAGCGCGGGCGCGGCGGGCGCCGCGGGGGCGGCCTCGGGAGCGACGGATGCGGTCGCGTCGAGCACGTCCTGCTTGCGGATGCGGCCGCCCACTCCCGTGCCCGTGAGGGTCGCGAGGTCGACGCCCTTCTCGTGCGCGAGCTTGCGCACGATCGGCGTGACGTAGCCGGCGTGCGAGGCGTCGGCCGCGGGAGCCGGGGCGGCCTCCGGCGCGGGCGCCGGCGCGGGTGCGGGTGCGGTGACCGGGGCGGCCGCCGGGGCGGGTGCGGGCGCTGCGACGGGCTCCGGCGCGGGTGCGGCGGCAGGCGCGGCCGCGGCGACGGGCTCGGGTGCCGGGGGGGCGGGAACGGGCTCGGGTGCGGGGGCAGCCACGGGCTCGGGTGCGGGAACGGGCTCGGGTGCGGGTGGTGCCGCGACGGGCGCCTCACGCTCCTCGGAGGGGGCGGCGGCGACGGGCTCGGGCACCGCGACGGGCTCGGGCGCCGCGACGGGCTCGGGCGCCGCCTCGGCCGGCGCGGCCGACGACGAGCCGTCGCCGATGCGCACGAGCGCGGTGCCGACCTCGACGGTCTCGTCCTCGGCGACGAGGATCTCCTCGATCACGCCCGCGACGGGCGACGGGATCTCGGTGTCGACCTTGTCGGTGGACACTTCGAGCAGCGGCTCGTCCACCTCCACGCGGTCGCCGACGTTCTTGAGCCAGCGCGTGACCGTGCCCTCGGTGACGCTCTCACCGAGAGCCGGGAGGTTGACGGATTCGCTCATCAGGGGTGCTCCTCTTTGACGATCAGGTTCAGCTTAGTGACGGGGGCGCGGCGCTCAGAGGGCGTGCAGCGGCTTGCCCGCGAGCGCGAGGAACGCCTCGCCGAGTGCCTCGTTCTGCGTCGGGTGGGCGTGGATGAAGGGCGCGATGTCCTCCGGGTACGCCTCCCAGTTGACGGCGAGCTGCGCTTCGCCGATGAGCTCGCCCACGCGCGCGCCGATCATGTGCACGCCGACGACGGGCCCGTCGTTCACGCGCACGACCTTGACCGAGCCCGAGGTCTCGAGGATGTGGCTCTTGCCGTTGCCGGCGAGGTTGTAGTCGTAGGCGGTGACGGCATCCGCTCCGTACTTCTCGATCGCCTTCGCCTGCGAGAGGCCGATCGAGGCGACCTCGGGGTCGCTGTAGGTGACCTTCGGGATGAAGGCGTCCTCGACGACGATCGGGTTCAGGCCCGCGATCTCCTCGGCGACGAAGATGCCCTGCTGGAAGCCGCGGTGCGCGAGCTGCAGGCCGGGCACGATGTCGCCGACCGCGTAGAGGCCGGGCACGGAGGTCTCGAGGCGCTCGTTCGTGATGACGAAGCCGCGATCGACCGTGACGCCCTGCTCCTCGTAGCCGAGTCCCGCGGTGACGGGGCCGCGGCCGACGGCGACGAGCAGCAGCTCGCCGGTGAACTGCTTGCCGTCCTCGAGCGTGACGGTGACGCCGTTCTCGTCCTGCACGGCCGAGGCGAACCGCGTGCCGAGGTTGAACTCGATGCCGCGCTTGCGGAACGCGCGCTCGAACTGCTTCGAGACGCTCTCGTCCTCATTGGGCACGAGGTGCGGCAGCGCCTCGATGATCTGCACCTCGGCGCCCCACGACTTCCAGACGCTCGAGAACTCGACGCCGATGACGCCGCCGCCGAGCACGAGCACCTTCTTCGGCACGAACTGCAGCTCGAGCGCCTGCTCGGAGGTGATGATCCGGCCGCCGATCTCGAGACCGGGGAGCGAGCGCGAGTACGAGCCGGTCGCGAGCACGACGTTCGTGCCCGTGTAGGTGTCGTCGCCGACCTGCACGGTGTGCGGCCCGACGAGCCGGCCCTCGCCCTCGACGGTCACGATCTTGCGGGCCTTGAGCAGGCCCTGCAGTCCCTTGTACTTCGAGGAGATGATGCCCTCGCGGTACGCGTGCACCGCGCTGATGTCGATGCCCTGGAACTCGGCCTGCACCCCGAACCGGGCGCTGTCGCGGGCATTGTCCGCGATCTCGGCGGCGTGCAGGAGCGCCTTCGTCGGGATGCACCCGACGTGCAGGCACGTGCCGCCGACCTTGTTCTTCTCGATGAGCGCGACGCTCTTGCCGAGCTCGCTCGCTCGCAGGGCGGCGGCGTATCCGCCGCTTCCCCCTCCGAGCACGACCAGATCGAATGACTGCTCCGACACCCGATGACTCCCTTGATTGCGGATCGCTTGACAGCGGAGGTGGAGGCGCGCGCGAGTGGTGGGTGCGCGGGCCGGGGGGATGGCGAGGGATGCCCGCCCCGTCGACTGTACTACGCGGCGCTCGGCGATTCCGGCGCGGCCACGGGGCGCTCGGCGAGGTCGGCGGCGAGGTCGACGAGCGTGCGCAGCGCGATCGCCGTCGGCCCCTTGCCGGTGTAGCCGAAGCCGCCGCCGTCGTTGTTCGCGGGGCCGGCGATGTCGAGGTGCGCCCACGGGATGCGCGGCGCGTCGGGCTCGTCGCTCACCCGTCCGACGAACTCGCGCAGGAACACGCCGGCGACGAGCATCCCTCCCGCCGTGTTGCCCGGCTTGACGTTCGCGATGTCGGCGACGTCGGAGTTCAGCAGCGCCCGCAGGTCGCCCGGCAGCGGCATGTGCCAGAACGGCTCGCCTGCGGCATCCGCGATCTCGATGACCCGGCGTACGAGTCCCGTCTCGCCCATCACGCCGACGTAGCGGTTGCCGAGTGCGACGCGCGCGGCGCCCGTGAGCGTGGCGATGTCGACGAGCACGTCGGGGCGCTCGGCGCTCGCAGCCGCGAGCCCGTCGGCCATGACGAGCCGGCCCTCCGCATCGGAGTTGAGGTTCTCGACCGTCGTGCCGTCGACGATCCGCAGCACGTCGTTGGGCCGCATGGCGCTGCCCGACGGCATGTTCTCGGCGATGCACATCCACGCCGTCACCCGCACGGGCAGCCGGAGAGCGGATGCCGCGAGCACGACCGCGAGCGCCGTCGCGGCCCCGGTCATGTCGTACTTCATGCCGATCATGCCCGTCGGCGGCTTGAGCGAGAGGCCGCCGGTGTCGAACGTGATGCCCTTGCCGACGATCGCGAGGTGGCGCTCGGCGCCCGTGGAGGAGTAGACGACCTTCGCGAGGCGGGGCGGCCGCACCGAGCCCGAGCCGACGCCGAGGATGCCGCCGTACCCGCCCGCGGCGAGCGCGTGCTCGTCGAGCACCTCGACCCGGACGTCCGCCGCGGCCTCGCCGAGCTCGACGGCGCGCGCGGCGAGCGTCTCGGGGTAGAGCTCCGACGGCGGGGTGTTCACGAGGTCGCGGACGAGGTGGGTGGCCTCGCCGATCGCCGCGGCGCGCGCGAGGGCCGGCTCGCCGTCGAGCTCGCTCGCGACGATGACGGATGCGGCGGGCAGCTTCGTCGCCCCGAGCGACGTGCTGCGCAGCGCCGTGTACGCGTAGGCGCCGATCGCGGCGCCCTCGAGCGCGGCGGCCAGGTCGGCCAGGTCGCTCAGCGGGAGCACGAGCGCGACGCTCTCGACGCCGAGCAGCTGCCGCGTCGCGGCGCCCGCGGCGGCCCGGAGGGCGTTCGCATCCGGTGCGGGCGAGCCCAGCCCGACGAGGGCGAGGCTGCGGGCGGCGGCGCCCGTGAGCGGCAGCCGCCGCACCTCGTCCGCGCCGCCCGTGACGCCGATCGCCCCGAGGTCGCCGGCGGCCGCGACGAGCGCCGGGTCGTCCGTGCTCAGCCGCGGGCCGTCATCCGTCTTCAGCACGCCGACGACGAGGACGTCGGCGGCGATCTCGGTGGGGGCGGACGGGGTCACGGAGAGCGCGGGGACGGCCATCCCGTCATCGTATCGACGGCCATCGGGCGCTCCGGTCCCGGCGGGTGAGCCGCGTTCGCTCAGGGCTTGACCCGGGGCCCGCCCGCCTCCGGCGCCCGGCGCCGGGGCGCGGTTATCGTGGGGTCATGCTCGAGCCGGAGAACCTCTACGACATCGCGATCGATGGTTCCGAGGTGCCGCACGGTCTGCCGCTCGTCGCCGGTCTCACCGGGTTCGCGGATGCCGGCAGCGCCGTATCGCAGTTCAGCGACTACCTCGTCGACGTGCTCGACACGCGCGTCGTGGCGCACTTCGACGCCGACTCGCTGCTCGACTACCGCGCGCGGCGCCCGACGATCTTCTTCGACGAGGACCACCTGAGCGAGTTCCGTCCGCTGTCCCTCGACCTGCGCCTGGCGAAGGACGAGCTCGGCCAGCAGTTCCTGCTGCTCGTCGGGTACGAGCCGGACTTCCAGTGGGAGCGGTTCACGGCGGCCGTGCTGCAGCTCATCGAGCGCTACCGGGTGGCGTCGACGACGTGGGTGCACGCCATCCCGATGCCGGTGCCGCACACCCGTCCGATCAGCGTGACCGTGAGCGGCAACCGCGACGAGCTCATCGGGGCGATGTCGATCTGGAAGCCGCGCACCGAGGCCCCGGCCAACGCGCTGCACATGCTCGAGTACCGGCTGCAGAAGCTCACCCACCCGACCGCGGGCTTCGTGCTGCTCGTGCCGCACTACCTCGCGGACACCGAGTACCCGGCCGCCGCGATCGCGGCGCTCGAGAGCATCACGGCGGCGACCGGACTGCTGTTCCCGACCGAGCGGCTGCGGGCCGAGGGCCGGGACTTCCAGAACAAGATCGACCAGCAGGTCGAGACGAACGCCGAGCTCGCCCGGCTCGTGTCGACGCTCGAGCAGCGGCACGACAGCTACGTGCTCGACAACCCGCTGCCTTCGCCGCTGGCGGATGCGGACGGCGAGCTGCCGACCGCCGACGACATCGCGGCCGAGCTCGAGGACTTCCTCGCGAGCCGTCACGACGACGACGCCTGACCCCGCCGGCTGAGCGGCCCGTGCGCGACGCCGTACGATCGCGAGCGTGAACTCGCGGCGCGCCTGGGTCGTGTTCGGCGTCGCCGTCCTCGCCTACGTCATCGCCGTGCTGCAGCGGTCGTCGCTCGGCGTCGCGGGGGTCGACGCGACCGAGCGCTTCCACACCCAGGCGCTCGCGCTCTCGACGCTCGCGGTCGTGCAGATCGTCGTCTACGCGGGACTGCAGATCCCCGTCGGCGTCACGCTCGACCGGGTCGGGCCGCGCGCGCTCATCCTGGCCGGCGCGGTGGTCATGGTGCTCGGGCAGCTGCTCGTCGCGCTCGCCCCGGGTCTCGGCGTGGCGATCGCGGGCCGCATCCTCGTGGGCGCCGGGGACGCGATGACCTTCATCTCCGCCCAGCGGCTCGTCGTGGCCTGGTTCTCCGGGCGGCGGGTCCCGCTCGTCTCGCAGCTGCTCGGCACCCTCGGCTCCGCCGGGCAGGTGCTCTCCGCCGTGCCGTTCGCGCTCGTGCTGCACGGCACGGGCTGGACGCCGGCGTTCCTGTCCGCCGCGGCCTGCTCCGTGCTCGCCGCGGTCGCGGTCGGCGTCGCCGTGCGCGACGAGCCCGCGGGACGCGTCGAGCGAGCACCCGAGCCGCTGCGCGCCGCGCTCTCGCGACTGCGCGACGCCCTGCGGCATCCCGGCACCCGGCTCGGCTTCTGGGCGCACTTCGTGACGCAGTCGAGCGGCACCGTCTTCTCGCTGCTGTGGGGCGTGCCGTTCCTCTCGATCGCGGTCGGACTCGGCCCGGCCACGGCATCCGCCCTGCTCATCGTGCCGATCGCGACGGGGGTGCTGAGCGGTCCGCTGCTCGGCCTGCTCACCGCGCGCTACCCGCACCGGCGCAGCAACGTCGTGCTCGGCATCGTCGTGGCGATGGGCGTGGCGTGGGCCCTCGTGCTCGCCTGGCCGGGCATCCCGCCGCTGCCGATCGTGTGCCTGATGCTCGTGGCGATCGGTGTCGGCGGGCCGGGCAGCCTCATCGGCTTCGACTACGCGCGCACGTTCAACCCGCAGCGCAGTCTCGGCAGCGCGAACGGGATCGTGAACGTCGGGGGATTCCTCGCGAGCTTCACGATGATGTTCCTCATCGGCGTCGTGCTCGACGTGCGGGACGCGGCCGTGGGCGGCGACGGCACGCCCGCGTCGCTCTATGCGCTCGACGGCTTCCGGCTCGCGTTCGGCGTGCAGTACCTCGTGGTCGGCGCGGGGGTCGCGTTCCTCATCGCCGAGCGCCGGGCGACGAGGCGCCGGATTCGGGCGGACGAGGGAATAACGGTGGCCCCGCTCTGGGTTGCACTCAGTCGACAGTGGCGGCGTCGAGAGTGACGGCGCAGGTGACGGCGCGGGGCGTCGTCGGGCGGACGATAGCAGGCCGCCGCGTGTGCGACAATAGAAGGAAGACCCGGTCTCGACCGCGTTGCGCAATCCCTGGAACGGGGGGTGACCCCCCCGCGAGCGGGTGAGTCGCTCGCAGGACTTGACATGGGTCTTCGTACTGCCCGAAAGAGCGATGTACTGCCCGAAAGAGCGATCTAGAACCCCCGGAGAGGTGCTCGAATGGCGACTCGAACGAAGTCCGCGGTCCTGACGGAGGCCGACGAGACGACCAGCGCGTCGGCGACTGACGCGGCGACGGATGCCGCCGCGAAGCCCGCGGCGAGGAAGACGGCCGCGAAGACCACGACGGCGAAGGCCGCGGCTGCGAAGCCGGCGGCCAAGAAGCCCGCCGCGAAGGCGAAGGCGCCCGCGAAGGCCCGTGCGAAGGACGACGACGCGGATGCCGACGAGGTGGTCGACGAGGAGGAGGTCGTGGACGTCGTCGAGGACGCCGACGCGACCGACGAGCCCGAGACGAAGGACGTCGTCGAGACCAAGGACGACGACGCCGACTCCGACGAGGACGACTCGCCGATCGAGGTGCGCGAGGAGGTGCCCGCGGGCGCTCTCGTGCTGACCGCCGGCGACGACGAGGACGAGATCCCGGTCTACTCGACGGCGATCACGGGCGCGACCGCCGACCCGGTGAAGGACTACCTCAAGCAGATCGGCAAGGTCGCCCTCCTCAACGCGGAGCAGGAGGTCGAGCTCGCGATGCGGATCGAGGCCGGCCTCTTCGCCGAGGAGAAGCTGTCCAAGATGACGGATGCCGAGAAGCGCAGCCAGCTGGGCCGCGAGCTCACCTGGGTCGCGAAGGACGGTGCCCGTGCGAAGTCGCACCTGCTCGGCGCGAACCTCCGCCTCGTCGTCTCGCTCGCGAAGCGCTACACGGGTCGCGGCATGCAGTTCCTCGACCTCATCCAGGAGGGCAACCTCGGCCTCATCCGTGCCGTCGAGAAGTTCGACTACACCAAGGGCTTCAAGTTCTCGACCTACGCGACGTGGTGGATCCGCCAGGCGATCACCCGCGCGATGGCCGACCAGGCGCGCACCATCCGCATCCCCGTGCACATGGTCGAGGTCATCAACAAGCTCGCGCGCGTGCAGCGCCAGATGCTGCAGGACCTGGGCCGCGAGCCCACCCCCGAGGAGCTGAGCCGCGAGCTCGACATGACCCCCGAGAAGGTCATCGAGGTGCAGAAGTACGGGCGCGAGCCGATCTCGCTGCACACCCCGCTCGGCGAGGACGGCGACAGCGAGTTCGGCGACCTCATCGAGGACACCGAGGCGGTCGTGCCGGCGGATGCGGTCGGCTTCACGATGCTGCAGAAGCAGCTCGAGTCGCTGCTCGACTCGCTGAGCGAGCGCGAGGCGGGCGTCATCCGCATGCGCTTCGGCCTCGGCGACGGGATGCCGAAGACGCTCGACCAGATCGGCGACACGTTCGGCGTGACGCGCGAGCGCATCCGTCAGATCGAGTCGAAGACGATGGCGAAGCTGCGCCACCCGAGCCGCTCGCAGTCGCTCCGCGACTACCTCGAGTAAGCACCGCGTGGTGCGCGTCCTGCCGGCAGGCAGGGTTCTCCTCGCCGTCTGGGCGGGCAAGCTCGCGGCGCTCGCCCTGCGCGCGCTCGGCCGGGCCGGCACGCACGTGCCCGGCCTGATCGCCCGGCGGCTGCACCCGGGGATCCTCGCCGGGGTGCAGCATCCGCCGCGCGTCGTCGTCGTGACGGGCACGAACGGCAAGACCACGGCGTCGAACCTGCTCACCGAGGCGCTGCTCGCGCAGGGCCTGCGCGTGGCGAGCAACCGCAACGGGTCGAACCTCGCGGCGGGCATCGCCGCGACGCTCATCGGCGCCGTCGACTGGCGCGGGCGCTCGCGTGCCGACATCGCCGTGCTCGAGATGGACGAGCGCTCCGCGAAGCTCGTGCTGCCCGGCCTCGCGCCCGACCTGCTGGTCTGCACGAACCTCACGCGGGACTCGATCAAGCGCAACGCGCATCCCGCCTACATCGCCTGGCTCGTCTCGTCGGCGCTCCCGGCGTCGACGGAGCTCGTGCTCAACGCCGACGACCTCATCACGTCATCGCTCGGCACGGCCGCGGACGGCAGCGCGATCAACCCGCGCACCCACTTCGCCGTCGACCGGCTGCCGACCGACGGCACCCGCCCCTCGGGCGCGGCGGTCGACGTGCAGATCTGCCCGGTGAGCGATCACCTGCTCGAGTGGGACTACTGGCGCTACAACCACATCGGCAAGGCGCACTGCCCGGCGTGCGGGTTCCGGTCGCCGGATGCCGCCTACCGGGTGACGAGCGTCGACGCAGCGGCCGGCACCCTCGGGCTCGACCTCGCCGGAGAGGTGCTGTCGGCCCGGCTCATCAACGACAACATCGTCAACGTCTACAACGAGGTCGCCGTCGCTGCGACCCTCGATCGCCTCGGCATCGCGAAAGACGGGATCATCGGGGCCCTCGCGAGGATCGAGCCGCCGACGACGCGGTTCGCCGAGGAGACCGTGGCCGGCGTGCGGCTCGTGCGCCAGCTCACCAAGGGGCTCGTCGGCGTCGCGTGCTCGCGGGCGTTCGCCTATCTCGCATCGTTCCCGGGCCGCAAGGCGGTCGTGCTCACGATCGACGAGGTGAGCGAGCGCGAGACCGATGTCGAGAACGTCGCGTGGACCTACGACGCCGACTACGAGTACCTCGCCCACGCCGGCGTCGAGCGGATCGCGGTCGGCGGCGTGCGCCGCCACGACCAGGCGCTGCGGCTCGCGATCGCGGGCGTCGACCCGGCGCGGATCGTCACGGTCGCGGCCGAGACGGATGCCGCCGAGGTGCTCGACCTCGACGGCGCGGATGCCGTGTTCAACCTGCACAGCGTGCACAACGCCGAGAGCACCGGCAACCTCGTGCAGGCGCGCCTGCGCGAGCGGCTGCGAGCGTCCGGAGGCCCGCGATGACCCGGGCGCTCACCATCGAGGTGCTCTACCCGGAGATCGCGAACCTGCACGGCGACCTCGCCAACATCGACTACCTCGCGCAGTGCCGGCCGGACGCCCGGATCGTGCGCACGGCACTCACCGACACCCCGGCGTTCGCGAGCGACCGGGCCGACCTGGTCTACCTCGGACCGCTCACCGAGCGCGGGCAGCTCACCGCGATCGAGCGCCTGCGCCCGCACCGCGCCGCCCTCGAGGCGTCGATCGAGGCGGGGGTCTCGTTCCTGTTCACGCACAACGCGGCCGAGGTGCTCGGCGAGCGGATCCGCAACGACGACATGGGCTACGACATCGCCGGCGTCGGCGTCTTTCCACTCGAGGCCGAGTTGCGGATGTTCGGCCGCTACAGCGGCAAGGTGCTCGGGTCGGCGCCCGAGGCCGGCGCCGACCACCCCGTCGTGGGCTACAAGTCGCAGTTCTCGATGGTCACGGCCCCCGAGTCTCTGCCCGGCTTCCTCACCGCCGAGCGCGGCGTCGGCCGGTCGACGTCGACTGCGGTCGAGGGCGTGCGCCGGCAGAACTTCATCGGCACCTCGCTCATCGGACCGCTGCTCGTGCTCAACCCGCACTTCACTCGCGGGCTGCTCGCCCGGCTCGACCCCGACACCCAACCGACCCTCGCGCACGAGTCACTCGCGCTCGCTGCGTATGACGCGCGGCTCGCGGGCTTCCGCGACGATCGCCGGTGGCATCCGTTCGAGCGGGTGACCGCCCAGCCGAACGATGAAGCGACGAGAGCGTCACCGGTCTCGGCATCGACCAAAACGTGAGCGCAGGACTGGTGACTGGCCATATCGGTCACCGGGCCGCCATCTCTGGCGGACCACCTCGATGCCTCCGGCGGACGCGGCAGCACTGGACGCAACCCGAGAACGCCGGATGCCCCGGACCTCTCGGTCCGGGGCATCCGTTCGTCTGGGGCGGGGGAGCGCTCAGCGCGCGGCCTCCGCGAGCAGGCGCGACGACTCGTCGTGCCAGTGCAGTGCCGTCGCCGACAGCTTGTCCTTGAACTGCGCGCCGTGGTGGGCGCAGAACAGCAGCTCGCCGCTCGCCATCGTCACCCGGATGTAGGCCTGGGCCCCGCAGCTGTCGCAGCGGTCGAGAGCGGTCAGGACGTAGCCCTCGTCCAGGTCGGTGACTCCCGTGGTCATCTGGGACATGTCGTCCTCCTTCGCTCGTCGATCCGTCCCCGTGCTGGGGATCGGGTGCATTCATACAAGCACGATCGTGTTTCACGTGTGGGTCGTGCACATGGCATTTCGCTCAGCGCGAAGGTGGTGCGTGTCGGCTGTGTGTCGGGCCCGTCACGCGCCGGGTGTCGCGCGCGGCCGCGTCGGTCGCCGGGCTTACGCTGGGCGACGGTCTGTGCTCCTCGACGCACGGGCCGGGCACGGAACAGGGGGAGCGCATGGCGGCATCGAACTCGGCGGCGTCCACGTCGGCGTCATCGAGCTACTCGGCGCGGCACCTCTCCGTGCTCGAGGGTCTCGAGGCGGTGCGCAAGCGTCCCGGCATGTACATCGGCTCGACCGACTCGCGCGGTCTCATGCACTGCCTGTGGGAGGTCATCGACAACTCCGTCGACGAGGCGCTCGCGGGCCACGGCGACGCGATCGACGTCGTGCTGCACGCCGACGCGAGCGTCGAGGTGCGCGACCGGGCGCGCGGCATCCCGGTCGACATCGAGCCCAAGACCGGGCTCTCGGGCGTCGAGGTCGTGTTCACGAAGCTGCACGCCGGCGGCAAGTTCGGCTCCGGCTCCTACGCCGCGTCGGGCGGCCTGCACGGCGTGGGCGCCTCCGTCGTCAACGCCCTCTCGGCCCGCCTCGACGTCGAGGTCGACCGCGACGGCAAGACCTGGGCCATGTCGTTCCACCGCGGCGAGCCCGGCGTGTTCGCGGACGCCGACCCCGCGTCCCCGAGCCCGGACTCGCCGTTCACGCCGTTCGTCGCGGGCAGCGAGCTGCGCGTCGCCGGAAAGGTCGCCAAGGGCGTCACCGGCACCCGCATCCGCTACTGGGCCGACCCGCAGATCTTCACGCGCGGCGCCGGCTTCCAGGCCGACGACCTCGTGCAGCGTGCGCGCCAGACGGCGTTCCTCGTGCCGGGGCTCGGCATCAGCATCCGCGATGAGCGCTCGCGGGCCGACGGCGCGGCGGATGCCGGCGGTGCCACCACCGAGACGTTCCGCTACGACGGCGGCATCAGCGAGTTCGTCGACTTCCTCGCCCCGGATGCGCCGCTCACAGACACCTGGCGCATGCAGGGCACGGGCACGTTCACCGAGACCGTGCCGGTGCTGCAGGAGAACGGCCACATGGTCGCGACGGAGGTCGAGCGCGAGTGCGCCGTCGACCTCGCGCTGCGCTGGGGCACGGGCTACGAGACGGTGTTCCGCTCGTTCGTCAACATCATCGCGACGCCCAAAGGCGGCACGCACCAGGCGGGCTTCGAGCAGGGGCTGATGCGGTTCCTGCGCACCCAGGTCGAGCAGAACGCCCGCCGCCTCAAGGTGGGCGCGAACGAGAAGCTCGAGAAGGAGGACCTGCTCGCGGGGCTGACGGCCGTGCTCACGGTTCGCCTCGCCGAGCCGCAGTTCGAGGGCCAGACGAAGGAGGTGCTCGGCACTCCGGCGGTGCGCGCGATCGTCGCGAGCGTCGTCGGCAAGGAGCTCGCCGCGCGGTTCGGATCGCCGAAGCGCGACGACAAGGCGCAGAGCGCGCTCGTGCTCGAGAAGGTCGTCTCCGAGATGAAGTCGCGCATCTCGGCGCGTGCGCACAAGGAGACCCAGCGCCGCAAGAACGCCCTCGAGTCGTCGTCGCTGCCGGCGAAGCTCGTGGACTGCCGCTCGAACGACGTGGCCCAGAGCGAGCTGTTCATCGTCGAGGGCGACAGCGCGCTCGGCACCGCGAAGCTCGCGCGCGACAGCGAGTTCCAGGCGCTCCTGCCCATCCGCGGCAAGATCCTCAACGTGCAGAAGGCGTCGGTCTCCGACATGCTCTCCAACGCCGAGTGCGCGTCGATCATCCAGGTGATCGGCGCCGGCTCCGGCCGCACCTTCGACCTCGAGCAGGCCCGATACGGCAAGGTCATCATCATGTCCGACGCGGATGTCGACGGCGCCCACATCCGCACGCTCCTGCTCACGCTGTTCTACCGCTACATGCGGCCGATGATCGAGGAGGGCCGCATCTACGCGGCCGTGCCGCCGCTGCACCGCGTCGTCGTGAACGGCGCGGGCGCGCGCAAGCCCGAGGTGATCTACACCTACTCCGAGAAGGAGCTGCACGGCGTGCTCGCGGCGCTCAAGCGCTCGAACCGCCGCTACCAGGATCCGATCCAGCGCTACAAGGGCCTGGGGGAGATGGATGCCGACCAGCTCGCCGAGACGACGATGAGCCGCAACGGCCGCACGCTGCGCCGGGTGCGCGTCGAGGACGCGGATGCCGCGGCCCGCACGTTCGAGCTGCTCATGGGCAACGAGGTCGCGCCGCGCAAGGAGTTCATCATCGCCGGCGAGGGTCTCGACCGCGGTCGTATCGACGTCTGAGGGCGGCATGCCCGCGACATGCCGCTCTCATGCCAGCGCCACGCCGTGGCCATTCTGCAGATCAAGCGGCTGCCCGACGAGGTGCACGCGGCGCTCGCCGTTCGTGCCCGCGCCGAGGGCACCACGATGTCGGAGCTCGCGGCCGAGGAGGCCGAGTCGGCGATGCGGGCGTGGCTCGAGGCGGACCTCGATCGCGTCTCCGCCGCGTCGTTGGTGGCTGAGGCCTGGCGGATGCGCGCCGCGGTGCGTCCCGCCGACGGCCTCTACGTCGCTCTCGCCCGCAGCATCGACGTGCCGCTCATCACGAGTGACGCCCGGCTCGCGCGCGCGCCGATTCGCGACGTGACCTTCATCGTCGTCACGTAGCCCGGCGCCGACGGGTTCGCCATCGCGCGCGATGGACTCAGGGCGAACGTTTTCTCGCTTCGGCACGGCTCGACCCCTACTATGGGGCACACGCGCCCCGCTCCTCTCGGGCACGACATCGATCGTCGCTCGTCCTGGGAGTCGTCATGCCGCATCCTGTCCGTCGAATCGTGGCCATCGCCGTCGCGGCGCTTCTCGGGGCCGGTGGTCTGCTCTCGGTGTCCACCGCGGCGGTGGCGGACTCGCGCAACATCCAGTTCGCCGCGAACCCCGATTCCCTCGGCGCCATCCCGGATGGCGCGTGCACCGGGCAGGGCCCGGCCCGCGCGGTGACGTTCGCCGTGTCGGGCCTCTCCGGGGCCGCGCGCGACGTGCGGCTTGACGGCGTGTCGATCGCGCACACCTGGATCAGTGACCTGAGCGTCGCGCTCGTCGCTCCCGACGGCACGGCGGCACCGATCTTCGACCACATCGGTCGAGCGTCGACGTCGGATTGCTCGAACGGCAGCAGCTCGAAGCTCGCCGGTTCGTACGATTTCACGGATGACGCGCCGACGAGCATCTCGGCGGCGGCGCTGGCAGCCAACGGTTCGACCATTCCGGCGGGGGCCTACCGCGCTGGGGCTCCGGACGGTGCACCGGCGGCGATCACGAGCGCGTTCGGCGGCTCGGCGCTGAACGGCACCTGGACCCTGAGCCTCATCGACTCGCACGCGGCAGACGTCGGGTCGATCTCGGCCGCGTCGCTGGAGATCGTCGACTCGACGGGCGTGACCATCACGGTCGCGCCGTCGGTGACATCCCAGGCGCAGCCGACGTTCGGGTTCTACCTCGGTCGCAGCGCTGCGATCGAGTGCTCCATCGTCGTCGCGGGGTCCGCGCCGAGCTTCTCCGCGTGCGGCGGGCCCGGGTGGCATCGCGCTACCGTGCCGCTCGCCGACGGCGCCTACACGTTCTCGGTGCGCCCCTCCTACGACGGACTGCTGGGACCGGTGACCAGCCACGCCTTCACCGTGGGCGCGCAGTCGTGCGCCAGCGCGACCTCCGCCTCGCGCGCCGCTGACGACGCGGTCGCCGCGGCGACGACGGCCACGACGAGCGCCGCGGCGGCGGCGAGTCGCGCGACCGCCGCTCTCACGAAGGCGAAGAAGGCGGTCGCGGCGACCACGAAGGCCAAGGCCACGGCGTCGAAGAAGCTGTCGGGCAAGAAGAGGGCCGCGAAGGTGAAGGCCCTCGGCAAGAAGCTGACGGCGCAGAAGAAGACCGTCACGAAGCGAACCACGGCGTCGACCGCCGCACGGTCGGCACTGGCCGGTGCGCAGTCGACGCAGCTGACGGCGGCGATCAGCGCGCGCGATGCCGCGGCCACGGCGGCGGGCGCCTGCGTGGGCTGAGCGCCCCGCACGTGAGACGACTTGCAGGCGCCAGGCTGCGTCGCATCACGGGTGCCGCATCCGCTCTGGGGAGCCACGCTGAGGAGCCGCGCAGGCAGGGGGTCCGCGCGCGGAGTACCGTGCCGAACGTGACGATCGCTGCTTCCGACACTGCTCTCGAGGTGGAGGTGACCGGCGGCCGCATCGCCGGGAGCGTGCGGGGCGGACTGCGGATGTGGCGCGGCATCCCGTATGCGGCGCCGCCCGTCGGTCGTCGCCGGCTCCGTGCGCCCGAGCCCGTCGTGCCGTGGTCCGGGGTGCGCTCGGCCGCGGAGTTCGGCGCCGTCGCGTACCAGGACCGCGACACGCAGGTCGGCGTCGGCACGGGCCGGCTGCCGCGCTCGGAGGACTGCCTGACCCTCAACGTCATCGCCCCCGACGACGAGGTCGCCGGGCGCCCGGTGATGGTGTTCATCCACGGCGGCGCCTACCTCAACGGCTCGTCGCGCGAGATCCCGCACCTCGGCGAGGCGCTCGTGCGCGAGGGCGGCGTCGTGTTCGTGAACCTCAACTACCGGCTCGGCGCACTCGGCTACCTCGACTTCCGCCGGTACGGCAGCGAGGCGCGGCCGTTCGACGCGAACCTCGGCCTGCGCGACCAGGTCGCGGCGCTCGCCTGGGTGCGCGACAACATCCGTGCGTTCGGCGGTGACCCGGATGCCGTGACCGTGTTCGGGGAGTCCGCGGGCGCGAACGCGGTCACCACCCTGCTCGCCACGCCGTCCGCGCGCGGGCTGTTCGCCCGCGCGATCGCGGAGAGCTCGCCCGTCGAGGCGATCTACACGGAGGACGTCGCGCAGGACTGGGCCGGGGTGTACGTCGACATCCTGCGCGAGCTCACCGGGGAGCGAGAGGTCGACGTCGCGACGCTGCTCTCGACGGCGGGCGCGGGCGTGATGACGCGCGCGGCGGTGCTCATGCAGCGCCGGTTCACCGAGGACGTGCCGGGGACGGCGCCGTTCTCGCCCGTGATCGACGGCGACGTGCTGCCGGAGCGCCCGTCGGATGCCGTGGCCGCCGGACGATCGGCGCGCGTGCCGCTCATCATCGGCACGAACGAGCGCGAGGGCACGCTGTTCCGCGGCCGGCTCGACCTGCTCGCGAGCACGAAGCCCCGCATCCGGGCGATCTTCGCGAAGACGGAGCGCGACGCGCGGCGCAACCTGTTCTCCGTGTACCGCGCGCTGCCGGCGCGCACCTCGGCGGCGCAGTTCGCCGGCGACTACTCGTTCTGGTATCCGTCGATCAAGTACGCGGAGGGCCACGCGCAGCACGCGCCGGTGTGGTTCTACCGGTTCGACATCGCGCCGCGCGTGCTGCACCTCACGGGCTTCGGGGCGACGCACGGCATCGAGCTGTTCGCCGTGTTCGACCTCATCGACACCCCGATCGCGCGGCTCGCGGGCATCCTCGGCGGACGCGGCGCATTCCGCCGCGCCGGATCGCGGGTGCGGAACCGCTGGCTCGAGTTCGCGCGCTCGGGCACGGTCGGCACGGGTTGGCCCACCTACGACGTCGACGCGCGGCGCACGCTCGTCATCGACGAGCCGGACCGGGTCGAGGCCGACCCGCTCGCCGAGCGCCGCACGGCGTGGCAGGCGTTCGTGCCGTACGTGTAGCGCGCCCGACCGTGCCCCGCCGGGCCGGGCGCTGGCCGAGGAGCCCGCGAGCGCAGCTGTCGGCGTCTCGAGACCACGGTGTTCGCGTGCGCAGCTGTCGTTGGTCGAGGAGCCCGCGAGCGTAGCGAGTCGGCGTCTCGAGACCACGGTGTTCGCGTGCGCAGCTGTCGTTGGTCGAGGAGCCCGCGAGCGCAGCGAGTCGGCGTCTCGAGACCACGGTGTTCGCGCCCGTGGGGGGAGACGGCGTGAGGCCGGCGCGCCGCGGAACGGCCCGAAACCGCACGGTGCGCCACGGTCGAGCGCGGACACGGTCGAGCGCCGACACGGTCGAGCGCGGACACGGTCGAGCGCCGACATCACGGAAATGCAGGAGCGTGGCGCGGCGCGCGTGAAGCCCGCCCCGGTATCACGCGAGCGTCTCTGCGGTGACGCTCGGGTGCTCCTGCATTTCCGTGATCGCGGGGAGGGTTTCCGCGGTGGGGCCGCGCTGGGTGGAGCGCCCGGACCCGCCCGGAGGAGCAGTGGCGGCGCCGGCTCGCTTCGCGCGCGGCTCCTCGACCAGCGGGGTGCGACACAGCTGCCGCTCCGCTGGTTGAGGAGCGCCCGAGCAGTAGTGCTGGGCGGCGCGCCCGGAAGAGCAGCGGCGGCGTCATACCCCGCTGGTTGAGGAGCGCCCGAGCGCCGCGAGGACACGTCTCGAGACCACCCGCCCGCCCGAACGATCCGTGGTGGTCCCGAGCGCCGACATCACGGAAATGCAGGAGCGCGGCGCGGCGCACGCGCGCCCAGCCCCCGTATCACGCGAACGTCTCTGCGGTGACGCTCGGACGCTCCTGCATTTCCGTGATCGAGGGGAGGGATTCCACGGTCGGGCCGGGTTGCGCGGCGCGCCCGGAGGAGCGGTGCCGGCGTCACACCCCGCTGGTTGAGGAGCGCCCGAGCGCAGCGAGGACGCGTCTCGAAACCACCCGCCCGCCCGAACGATCCGTGGTGGTCTCGAGCGCCGACATCACGGAAATGCAGGAGCGCAGCGCGGCGCACGCGCGCCCGGCCCCCGAATCACGCGAACGTCTCTTCGGTGACGCTCGGATGCTCCTGCATTTCCGTGATCGAGGGAGGGTTTCCGCGGTCGGGCCGGGCAGGGTGGCGCGCCCGGAGGAGCGACGGCGCGGCGAGCGGAGCGAGCCGGCGTCTCGAGACCACTGTGTTCGCTCGCGGGCGGGGGGTGGTCTCGAGACGCGACCGTCGCTCCGCTCGGGCGCTCCTCGACCAGCGGGGCCGGTCAGCGCGTCGGGCGCTCCTCGACCCCAGCGGGGCCGGTCAGCGCGCCGGGCGCTCCTCGACCCCAGCGGGGCCGGTCAGCGCGCCGGGCGCTCCTCGACCAGCGGGGCCGGTCAGCGCGTCGGGCGCTCCTCGACCGGCGGGGCGAACGGGCCGGGCGGGGCGCTACAGGGAGCGGCCGATGGAGCCCACGACGCCGTCGAGCGGCGTGCCCGAGGCGTCGCGGCGCGCGCCGGACTCGGGCAGCGCGCGGATCGATCCGTCCGGCCCGACGGCGACGGGCGGGGCCGCGCCGACCCAGGCGAGGGCGAGCGAGTCCTCGCCGCGCAGGAACGCGTGGGCGCGCACGCCGCCCGTCGCGCGGCCCTTGCCCGGGAACTCGGAGAACGCGCTCACCTTGCCGCGTCCGGGGTCTGCACCGAGCAGCGTCTCGGACGCGGACGACACGGTCGCCACGACCAGGTCGTCGGCGGGGTCCACCGCGCCGAAGAACAGCACCCGCGCCTTCGCCGAGACGTTGATGCCCGCCATGCCGCCCGCGGCGACGCCCTGCGGCCGCACCGCCGCCGCGGCGAAGTGCAGCAGCTGCGCGTCGGTCGTGACGAACACGAGCTCGGCCGCGTCATCCGTCTGCGCGACCCCGACCACCTCGTCGCCGGGCTTGAGCGCGATGACCTCGAAGTCGGGCCGGTTCGGGTATCCGCCGGGCGTCACGCGCTTCACGACGCCCTGCCGGGTGCCGAGCGCGATCGGCGCATCCGCCTCGAGCGAGACGAGCCCGAGCACGCGCTCCTTCTTGTTCGCGAGCGCGAGGTAGTCGCCGATCTTGACGCCCGCGCCGAGCTGCACCGAGTTGGTCGGCACGCTCGGCAGGTCGACGGGGGAGAAGCGGATGAGGCGGCCGAGGTTCGTGACGGCGCCGATCTCGCTGCGGCTCGTCGTGTCGAGCGCGGCGAGGATCGCGTCGTGGCGGGATCGGCGCCGCGGCGGCACGATCTCGGCGTCGTCGCCGAGGTCGACCCGGATGGCGCGGCCCGTCGTCGAGAGCAGCACGCGGCACGCGGCATCCGCGATCTCGAGCACGGGGGCGCTCGCGCGCGACGACCGCGACGACGAGGCGGTCGCGATGCTCGGCCGCGCCTCGGTGAGCAGGGTGCGGCGCGGGGTGCCGAAGCGCTCGGCGACCTCCTCGAGCTCGTCCGCGACGACCCGGCGCACGAGCGCGGGGTCGCCGAGCAGCGTCTCGAGCTCGGCGATCTCGGCCCGCAGCTGGCTCTGTTCGCGCTCGAGCTCGAGGCGGCTGAACCGGGTGAGGCGGCGCAGGCGCAGCTCGAGGATGTACTCGGCCTGCCGCTCGGAGAGGTCGAAGACGTCCTGCAGGCGGGTGCGCGCCGTCTCGCCGTCGTCGCTCGTGCGGATCACCTGGATGACCTCGTCGATGTCGAGGATCGCGATGAGCAGGCCGTCGACGAGGTGCAGCCTCTCGCGCTTGCGGTCGAGCCGGTACTGGCTGCGCCGGGTGATGACGGAGAGCCGGTGGTCGAGGAACACGCGCAGCAGCTCGCGCAGCCCGAGCGTCTGCGGACGGCCGTCGACGAGGGCGACGTTGTTGATGCTGAACGAGTCCTCGAGCGGGGTGAGCTTGTAGAGCTGCTCGAGCACGGCGTCGGGGGAGAACCCGGTCTTGATGCCGATCACGAGGCGGAGGCCGTTCTTGCGGTCGGTGAGGTCGGCGACATCCGCGATGCCGCTGATCTTCTTGGCCTGCACGCCGTCCTTGATCTTCTCGATGACCTTCTCGGGGCCGACGAGGTACGGCAGCTCGGTGACGACGAGACCGGTCTTGCGCGCGGTGAGCTGCTCGGTGGTCACGCGGGCGCGCGTCTTGAACGCGCCGCGGCCCGAGGCGTAGGCGTCGCGGATGCCGGCGAGCCCGATGATCGTGCCGCCGGACGGCAGGTCGGGGCCGGGCACGTACTCCATGAGCTCCTCGAGACTCGCCCCGGGATTCTCGAGCAGGTGCTTCGCGGCGCCGACGACCTCGATGAGGTTGTGCGGCGCCATGTTGGTCGCCATGCCGACGGCGATGCCGCTGCCGCCGTTGACGAGCAGGTTCGGGATCGCGGCGGGCAGCACGTCGGGCTGCGTGAGCTGGTTGTCGTAGTTCGGCACGAAGTCGACGACGTCCTCGTCGAGGCCGTCGGTCATCGCGGTGGCGGGCCACGCCATCCGTGCCTCGGTGTAGCGCGCGGCCGCCGGGCCGTCGTCGAGCGAGCCGAAGTTGCCGTGCCCGTCGACGAGCGGCACGCGCAGCGTGAAGTCCTGCGCCATGCGCACGAGCGCGTCGTAGATCGCGCCGTCCCCGTGCGGGTGCAGCTTGCCCATCACCTCGCCCGTGATGCGCGCGCTCTTGACGTGGCCGCGGTCGGGCCGCAGCCCCATCTCGGACATCTGGAACAGGATGCGGCGCTGCACGGGCTTGAGCCCGTCGCGGGCGTCGGGCAGCGCGCGCGCGTAGATGACGGAGTAGGCGTACTCGAGGAACGAGCCCTGCATCTCGGCGGAGACGTCGATCTCATCGATCCGCTCGCCGCCGGACGCGGTCGTCCCGCTGCTGTTGGTAGTCATAGCCTTGGCCGATGCTACCGACGCAGGACGACACCGCCCGACGCCTCGCCGACGTGCTCGTGAGCGCGGCCGCGGCGACGCGCGGCGAGCCGAACCGGCTCGGCCTGCGCGCCGTGCGCAGGGCCCTCGTCGTGCTCGTCGACGGCCTCGGCGTGTCGGTGCTGCAGGCGCGCGCGGGGCACGCCCGCACGCTCGCGGCGAGCCTGACGCCGGCGACGATCATCCGCTCGGGATTCCCGACGACGACGGCCGCCGCGCTCGCCTCCCTGACCACGGGAGCATCGGCGGGCACGCACGGCCTCGTCGGCTACACCGTGCGCGACCCCGCGACGGGCGACCTCGTCGCCCCGCTCTCGGGCCTCGCCGGGCGCGACCTCGCCGCGTGGCAGCCCGTGCCGACGGTGTTCGAGGCCGTGACGGATGCCGGCGGCGACGCCGTCGCGATCGGCCCGGAGCGCTACCGCGACTCCGGCTTCACGGGCGCCGTGCTGCGCGGTGCGCGCTACCTCCCGGCGCGCACGATGGCGGACCGGGTCGCGGCGGCGGTGCGCTGGGCGCGCGAGCCCGGCACCGGCGTCGGTTACCTGTACGTGCCCGAGCTCGACATGGCGGCGCACGCGCACGGCTGGTCGTCGCCGGAGTGGACGCGGCAGCTCGAGACCCTCGAGGCGGCGCTCGGCGGCCTCGCCGAGCTCCCGCGCGACGTCGGGGCGCTGCTCACCGCGGACCACGGCCTGGTCGACATTCCGGTGTCGGGGCGCATCGCGTGGGACGACGACCCCGAGCTCACCCGCGACGTCGTCGCGGTCGCGGGCGACCCGCGCTGCCTGCACGTGCACGCCGCGCCGGGCGCCGCCGGCGCCGTGCTCGAGCGCTGGAGTGCCGCCGAGGGCGGGCGGTCGTGGGTCGCCTCGCGTGACGAGGCGATCGCCGCGGGCTGGTTCGGCGCCGTCGACGAGCGGATGCGCGACCGCATCGGCGACGTGCTCGTCGCGGCGCGCAAGGCGATCGCCTACTACCGGCGCGGGCCCGACGGCACGGGAACCATGACGATCGTCGGACAGCACGGCTCGTGGTCGCCCGAGGAGCTGCGCGTGCCGCTCGTGCCGTTCGGCGCGTTCGCGCGCTGACGACGCCGGGCCGGGTCGGGGCACCGACCAGTACGGGTCAGACCAGGTCGTCGTCCGGCCGGGTGCCGAACACGATGTCGTCCCAGCTCGGCATCGACGCCCGGCCCTTGCGCGCCGGTCGCACGGTCGCCGTCGGTGCGGGCGGCGCGGGTTCCGCGGGCTCGCGCGACGGGATCGGGTCGTCGGCGAAGTAGTCGTCCATCGGCACGTCGACGAGACGGATGCCGGCGGGTGCGGGCGTGCTCGCCGGCTCGTCCGCCTCGGCGTAGACGGCGGGCTCCCGCTCGCCGCGGCGGCGGCGCAGCGCCTCGAGCAGGTCGGCGGTGTGGGCGCGGTCGTCGTCGGCCTCGGCGTCCGCCGGCTCGGGGGAGCCGGCATCCGTCTCCTGCTCGGCCGCGAACGCGGGATCGTCGACGAGGAACGCGCCGCTGTCGAACCGGCTCGTGTCGGTCGGACGCGCCTGCCCCACGACCCGCAGCCGGGGGATGATGCCCTCCGGCGACTGCTCCTGCTGGGAGAGCCGGATGGCCTCGGCGTTCGCGGGGGAGAGGGCGCCGCGCTTGGGATCGAACTGCCAGCGCGCGTCGTGCTCGACCTCGCCCACGACGAAGGTGAGCACGACCACCCAGCCGCTCTCCTCCTTCCAGCTCGTCCACGACTCGTCGACCGCGCCGACCGTCTCGAGGCGCGAGCCGATGATGTCGCCGAAGGTCGAGGCCTCGGGGTCGGCGTCGAGCGCGGTGCGCACGGGCACGGCGCGCGCCGCATCCGTCACGTACTCGCGCTCGGCGAGGACGGGGCCCTCGAAGCGCTGCACGTAGTCGAGCGCGACGCCGCGCTCCTCGGCGATCTGCGCCGCGGAGTGGCCGGAGCGCACGAGCACCTGGATCTCGCGCGGGCTGAGCCGGCGCTCGGCGGAGCGGTCCGGCATGGCGAGCCGCACGGTCGCCTTGAGCTCCTCGTCGACCACCACGCGGTAGCGCGATCCGTCGTCGGCGATGAGCACGAGCGCACCGTCCTCGATGCCGCTGAACTGCAGATCCTGCATGGCGAACCGTTCCTCCCGCGGGCCTATGAATACGCGACAGGATCGCACGCTTCGGGCCCCGATCCGGGGAATACCGCGGGCGCGCCGCGGGTTGAATCGGGCGCTCCGCGAACACCGTCGGAATCGGTTTGCGGATGCCAGACGGATGATGCAGACTGTGCGCGCCGATTTCGGTTGACGTGTGCGAACTAAGAGATGGATGGGTATGGCGACCGACTACGACGCCCCTCGGAAGACCGACGACGACAGCGAGTCGATCGAGGCGCTGAAGGAGCGCGTTCCCGACAAGGCGTCCTCGTCGATCGATGTGGATGACGCCGACAACCCGGGCAGTTTCGAGCTCGCGGGGGGCGACCTCTCCGACCTCGACCTCGATGTCGTGGTGCTTCCGCCGCAGGCCGACGAGTTCACCTGCGTGAGCTGCTTCCTCGTGAAGCACCGCTCGCAGATCGACCACCTGGAGAAGCTGGGGCCGATCTGCCTCGAATGCGCGGCGTGACCGCGCGGCCGACGGCACGCACAGCGCGCGCTGTGTCGACGGCTTCGAAGGCAGGGCGTCCCTAGGGACGCCCCGCCTTCGCCGTCTCGAGGGCCGCGACGACGGCCTCGGGGTGCCGGGACGAGAACAGCCAGTACGGCGCCGGGTCGGTCGCATCCGTGTTCTCGACCTTGACGACGGGAGCGACCCAGCCGCGCAGGTGCAGCCAGGCGCGCGCGTCGAGCGAGGGGCCGCGCTCGGCGCTCGCCGAGCCGCGGTGCGCGCTCGCGGCGCCGACGGCGTCGAGCGGCAGTCGCGCGCGTCCCACCGTGAGGCCGGCGGCGTCCACGTCGACGGCGGTCGCCGCCGCGATCAGGGCGAGAACGCATCCGGCGTAGAGCACGACCGCGACGACCGCGCCGACCACGGGCGAGATCGGCAGGAACACGAGCAGGCTCGCGGGGATGACGAGCGCCGTGGCGAGGTAGAGCCACGGGGCGGGCCACAGCCGTTCGGAGTACAGCGGGGGTTCGTGCGGGGTCGGCATGACTCCATGGTGCCGTGCACTAGCCTCGATGCGTGCCGAATGACGTCGAGGTGCTCATCCGTGCGACCTCCGTGCCGGCCTACGCGCACCCCGGCGACGCGGGCGCGGACCTCACCGCGGCGGAGGCCGTCGTGCTGGATCCGGGGGAGCGCGCGACGGTGGGCACGGGCGTGTCGATCGCGCTGCCGGACGGCTACGTCGCGTTCGTCGTGCCGCGCAGCGGCCTCGCGGCGAGACACGGCATCACGGTCGTCAACAGCCCGGGCACGGTGGATGCCGGCTATCGCGGCGAGGTGCGCGTCACGCTGCTGAACACGGATGCCCGCGACGCGTATCCTGTCGCGATCGGCGACCGGATCGCACAGCTCGTGATCATGCCCGTCGCCCGCGCGCGGTTCATCCCGGTCGACACGCTGCCCGGCAGCCACCGGGGGTCGGGCGGTTTCGGCTCGACGGGGTACACGACGACCGCGGCCGAGACGGCCGCGACGACCAGTGGAGGAGACGCGTGAGCGACGACAGCGTTCAGCTGCCCGACGATGCGAAGTCGGCGCCCGAGGACCGCGCCGAGAACGGCCCGCTCGACGAGAGCGAGGCGAACCCGGTCCGCCCCTACGTCGACCTCGGCGGGGTGAAGATCCTGCCGCGTCCCGACCTGCAGTTGCGCCTCGAGGTCGAGGAGGGCACGAAGCGTGTCGTCGCGGTCGGGCTCGACTATGCCGGGTCGAGCCTGCAGGTGCAGCCGTTCGCGGCGCCGCGCTCGAGCGGCCTGTGGCACGAGATCCGCGAGCAGATCGTCGACCAGATCGGCAAGCAGGGCGGCGAGACCCGCGTCGTCGACGGCCCGTTCGGCCCCGAGGTGCTCGCGCGCATCCCGAGCGCGGCGGGTGACGCGCCTGGTTCGGCGCGGCTCGCGCGCTTCATCGGCGTCGACGGCCCGCGCTGGTTCCTGCGCGGCGTGATCTCGGGCGAGGCGGCCATCAAGCCGGAGGCCGCCGCGCCCGTCGAGGACCTGTTCCGCAGCATCGTGGTCGTGCGCGGCTCCTCGCCGATGCCGCCGCGCGACCTCATCCCGCTGCACATGCCGGCGGCCGCCGAGCCCGGCCGGGTATGAGCGAGCGCGAGGACCGCCCGGCGCCCGGCGCGCCCGAGGACGGCGCCGCGCAGCCGGGCTTCGCCGAGCTGTTCACGACGGCGCTGCGCGGATCGGCGCTCTCGCGTCTCGCCCCGGGCGAGCTGCCGAGCGGAGCCGAGCTGCTGCGCGTCGTCGGCGGCGTGCGGGGCGTCGTGGAGTCGGTGCTCCCGGGCCTCGCGTTCCTGATCGCGTTCGCGATCACGAACATCGTGCTCGGGCTCGACCAGCCGGTCGTCGTGGCCGTCTCGGTCGGCGTTCCGCTCGTGCTCTGCATCGTCTTCCTTGTGATCCGCGGGATCGCGCGCGAGGCCGTGCGCCCGGCGCTCACCGGGGTCCTGGTCGCCGCGGTGACCGCGGTGCTCGCGCTCATCACGGGCCGCGCCCAGGACAGCTTCGTGCCGGGCATCGTCATCAACGTCGTCTCGCTCGTCGTGCTCCTCGTCACGCTCGTTGCGCGCTGGCCGCTCGTCGGCCTCGTCGTGGGCGCGCTGAGCGGCGACCTCACCGGCTGGCGGGCCGTGCCGGCGAAGTGCCGCGTGCTGACGATCGGCACCTGGTTCTGGGTCGGACTGTTCGCGCTGCGCCTCGTCGTCGAGCTGCCGCTGTACCTCGCGTCGCTCGGTGACTCGGCGGCGTTCACGCCGTGGCTCGCCGCCGCGAAGCTCGTGCTCGGGGTGCCGTTCTACGCGCTCGTGCTGTGGCTGACCTGGCTGTTCGTGAGCCCCGCGTTCGCGCCGGCCGACCGCGCGGCGGGCGACACGGCCGAGCCGCCGCAGGCATCCTGAGATATCTTGACGTCAAGATATATGATGGCTGCTGAGCCCGCCGCTCCCGGGCGGCTCCGGGCTTAGGCTTGCCTTGCTAGCCGCCCGGTTCCGGCCCGCGCGAGGATGAGTGCCAGGTGGCGCGAGCGAGTCGAGCGAGCCCGTTCAGCGAAGGAGACCGATCATGTCTGCAGTGAACAGCTTCGGCGCGAAGGACACGCTCACGGTCGGGTCAACCGACTACGAGATCTTCCGCATCGACACGGTGCCCGGCTACGAGAAGCTGCCGTTCAGCCTCAAGGTGCTGCTCGAGAACCTGCTGCGCACCGAGGACGGCGCGAACGTCACGAAGGCGCAGATCGAGGCGCTCGGCGCCTGGGTGCCCGAGGCCGAGCCCGACACCGAGATCCAGTTCACCCCCGCGCGCGTCGTCATGCAGGACTTCACCGGCGTGCCGTGCATCGTCGACCTCGCGACGATGCGCGAGGCGATGGCCGACCTGGGCGGCGACCCCGAGAAGATCAACCCGCTCTCGCCGGCCGAGATGGTCATCGACCACTCGGTGATCGCCGACCTGTTCGGCACGGAGAACGCCCTCGAGCGCAACGTCGAGCTCGAGTACGAGCGCAACGGCGAGCGCTACCAGTTCCTGCGCTGGGGCCAGACCGCGTTCGACGACTTCAAGGTCGTGCCCCCGGGCACCGGCATCGTGCACCAGGTGAACATCGAGCACCTCGCGAAGGTGATCTATCCGCGCACCGTGGACGGGGTGCTGCGCGCCTACCCCGACACGTGCGTCGGCACCGACTCGCACACGACCATGGTCAACGGCCTCGGCGTGCTCGGCTGGGGCGTCGGCGGCATCGAGGCCGAGGCGGCCATGCTCGGCCAGCCCGTGTCGATGCTCATCCCCAAGGTCGTCGGCTTCCGGCTCAGCGGCGCGATCCCCACGGGCGTGACGGCGACGGATGTCGTGCTCACCATCACCCAGATGCTGCGCCGGCACGGGGTCGTCGGCAAGTTCGTCGAGTTCTACGGCGAGGGCGTGACGGAGGTTCCGCTCGCGAACCGGGCCACGATCGGCAACATGAGCCCCGAGTTCGGCTCGACCGCGGCGATCTTCCCGATCGACGAGGTCACGATCGACTACCTGCGGCTCACCGGCCGCAGCGAGGAGCAGGTGGCGCTCGTCGAGGCGTACGCGAAGGCGCAGTCGCTCTGGCACGACGCATCCGCCGAGCCGACCTACAGCGAGTACCTGGAGCTCGACCTCGCGACGGTCGTGCCGTCGATCGCCGGTCCGAAGCGCCCGCAGGACCGCATCGAGCTGAGCGCGGCGAAGTCGCAGTTCGAGGCGGACCTCGCCAACTACGCGGATGTCAGCCACTCCTTCGTCGACGACGCGGTCGAGGGCACGTTCCCGGCATCCGACCCGGTGGGCTTCACCGCCCAGGACGAGGACCGCGCGCACGAGACCTCGCACACGCACACCAGCCACGCCCCGGCGACCGCCACCAAGCCGACCCGGGTGGCGCTCGGCGACGGCACGGAGTTCACCCTCGACCACGGTGCGGTCGCGATCGCCGCGATCACGTCGTGCACGAACACGTCGAACCCGAGCGTCATGCTCGCGGCCGGCCTGCTCGCGCGCAACGCCGCGAAGAAGGGCCTCACCGCGAAGCCGTGGGTCAAGACCACGCTCGCGCCCGGCTCGAAGGTCGTCACCGACTACTACGAGAAGGCCGGCCTCACCGCCGACCTCGAGGCGCTCGGCTTCTACACCGTCGGCTACGGGTGCACGACGTGCATCGGCAACTCCGGTCCGCTGCTCGACGAGATCTCCACGGCCGTCAACCAGAACGACCTCGCGGTGACCGCGGTGCTCTCCGGCAACCGCAACTTCGAGGGACGCATCAACCCCGACGTGAAGATGAACTACCTCGCGTCGCCCCCGCTCGTCATCGCGTACGCGCTCGCCGGCTCGATGAACTTCGACTTCGAGGCGGACGCGCTCGGCACCGATCTCGACGGCAAGGACGTGTACCTCAAGGACATCTGGCCCGACTCCGCCGAGGTGCAGCGCACCATCGACGCGTCGATCGACACCGGCATGTTCGACAAGCAGTACTCGTCGGTCTTCGACGGCGACGAGCGCTGGCGCACCCTGCCCACGCCCGAGGGCTCGACCTTCGAGTGGGCGAGCGAGTCGACGTACGTGCGCAAGCCGCCGTACTTCGACGGCATGACGCTCGACACGAGCCCCGTCACCGACATCGTCGGCGCCCGCGTGCTCGCGAAGCTCGGCGACTCGGTAACGACCGACCACATCAGCCCCGCGGGCTCGATCAAGGCCGACACCCCGGCGGGCCGCTACCTCACCGAGCACGGCATCGAGCGCAAGGACTTCAACTCCTACGGCTCGCGGCGCGGCAACCACGAGGTGATGATCCGCGGCACGTTCGGCAACATCCGGCTGCGCAACCAGCTGCTCGACGGGGTGGAGGGCTCGTACACCCGCGACTTCACCACCGAGGCCGGCGAGCAGACGTTCATCTACGACGCCTCGACGCACTACCAGGCGAACGGCGTGCCGCTCGTCGTGCTCGGCGGCAAGGAGTACGGCTCCGGCTCGAGCCGGGACTGGGCCGCGAAGGGCACGAGCCTCCTCGGCGTGAAGGCCGTGATCACGGAGAGCTTCGAGCGCATCCACCGTTCCAACCTGATCGGCATGGGCGTCATCCCGCTGCAGTTCCCGGCCGGCGAGTCGGCCGACAGCCTCGGGCTCGACGGCACCGAGGAGTTCAGCATCTCGGGCATCGAGGCGCTGAACGGCGGCACGACGCCGAAGACGGTGCACGTCACGGCAGAGCCGACGGCGCACTCGCCCGCGGGCAAGCAGACGGTCGAGTTCGACGCGGTGGTGCGCATCGACACCCCCGGTGAGGCCGACTACTACCGCAACGGCGGCATCCTGCAGTACGTGCTCCGCTCCCTGGTCTGAATAACGTCGAGAGCGACGGGGCGAGCACGTAGGCTCGAAGAATGAGCCTGCTCGAGGGGATCACCGGCCCGCGCGACCTCGACGGGCTCTCCACGCGGGAGCTCGACGAGCTCGCCGCCGAGATCCGCCGGTTCCTCGTCACGGAGGTATCCAAGACCGGCGGGCACCTCGGACCGAACCTCGGCGTCGTCGAGCTCACGATCGCGATGCACCGCGTGTTCGACTCGCCACGCGACGCGATCGTGTTCGACACCGGCCATCAGTCCTACGTGCACAAGCTGCTCACCGGCCGGCAGGACTTCTCCGCGCTGCGGCAGCGCGGGGGGCTCGCGGGCTACCCGCAGCGCGACGAGAGCGAGCACGACATCGTCGAGTCCTCGCACGCCTCGAGCTCGCTGTCGTGGGCGGACGGCATCTCGCGGGCCTTCACGATGACCGGCCAGGCCGACCGGCACGTCGTCGCGGTCGTCGGCGACGGCGCGCTCACCGGCGGGATGACGTGGGAGGCGCTCAACAACATCACGGATGACAACTCGCGCAACCTCGTCATCATCGTGAACGACAACGGACGCTCCTACGCGCCGACGATCGGCGGCATGGCGCACTTCCTCAGCGACATCCGCACCCGGCGCAGCTATCGCGACCTGCGGGTGAAGAGCGAGCGGTTCTTCGGCCTGTTCGGCGCTCCGGGGCGCGCGTTCTACCGTGGCGTGCGCGGCGGCACGCACGGCTTCCTCTCCCGGTTCACGAACAACGAGGCGCTCTACTCGAACCTCGACATCAAGTACATCGGCCCCGTGCACGGCCACGATCTCGAGGCCCTCGAGCACGCCCTGCGCCAGGCGCGCGACTACGGCGCGCCGGTGATCGTGCACGCGATCACCGAGAAGGGCCACGGCTACGAGCCCGCTCTCGCCGACGTCGCCGACCAGTTCCACGCGGTCGGGCAGATCGACCCGGAGACCGGGGAGCCGCTCGAGACGGCGAGCCGTCCGTCGTGGACGAGCGTGTTCGCCGACGAGATCCTCGCCCTCGCCGAGCGCAACCCGCGTCTCGTGGGCATCACGGCCGCGATGCTGCGCCCGACCGGGCTGCACCGGCTCGCCGAGCGGTACCCCGACCGCGTGCTCGACGTCGGCATCGCGGAGCAGCACGCCGTGGCATCCGCCGCCGGCCTCGCGTTCGGCGGGCTCCATCCCGTGGTCGCGCTGTACGCGACGTTCGTGAACCGCGCGTTCGACCAGGTGCTCATGGATGTCGCGCTGCACCGCGCGGGCGTCACCCTCGTGCTCGACCGGGCGGGCGTCACGGGCCCCGACGGTCCGAGCCACCACGGGATGTGGGACCTCGCGCTGCTGCAGATCGTGCCGAACATCCGCATCGCCGCCCCGCGCGACGCGACCCGGCTGCGCGAGGAGCTCGCCGAGGCGGTCACGGTCGAGGACGGCCCGACGGCGCTGCGGTTCTCGAAGGGCTCGGTCGGCTCGGAGCACGAGGCCGAGCGGCGGACGGATGACGGCGTCGACGTGCTGCGCGAGGCGGCCCACCGGGACGTGCTGCTCGTCGCCGTGGGACCGATGTGCGACCTGGCCCTCGACGTCGCGCAGCGGCTCGCCGCGCAGGGCATCGGCGCGACGGTCGTCGACCCGCGCTGGGTCGTGCCCGTTCCGGCCGGCGTCGTGCGGCTCGCGGCCGACCACCGCCTCGTCGTGACCATCGAGGACGGCGTGCGCGTCGGCGGCATCGGCACGCGCATCCGCCAGGACCTGCGCGACGCGGGCGTCGACACGGCCGTCACGGAGCTCGGCCTGCCCGACGAGTTCCTGCCGCACGCCACGCGCGGTCAGATCCTCGAGAGCGTCGGGCTCACCGCGCAGCGCATCGCCCAGGACGTCGTGTCCCAGGTGCTCGGCAGCAAGATCCCGGTCGCGCGTCCGCTGCCGGATGACGTGCCGGCGTCCGAGCGCGCGCGGTCGGAGTAGCCCCGCCCGCGCGCGCCGGGCTCAGGAGCGGGCGAGCAGCTCGAGCGTGTCGACGACGCGGTTCGAGAAGCCCCACTCGTTGTCGTACCAGGCGACGACCTTGACGTTGCGGCCGTCGACGCGCGTGAGCTGGGCGTCGAAGATCGACGACGCGGGATCGCCGGTGATGTCGGATGACACGAGCGCGTCGTCCGAGAACTCCAGGATGCCCGCGTACCGTCCGGCGGCGGCCGTCGCGTACGCGGCGATCACCCCGTCGCGCGTGACGTCGCGCGCGACCACGGTGTTGAGCTCGACGAGGGATCCGACGGGCACGGGCACGCGGATCGAGTCACCGGAGAGCCGCCCGTCGAGGCGGGGGAGCACGAGGCCGATCGCCTTCGCGGCGCCCGTCGTGGTCGGCACGATGTTGACCGCCGCCGCGCGCGCACGCCGGGCATCCCGGTGCGGGCCGTCCTGCAGGTTCTGCTCCTGCGTGTAGGCGTGCACGGTCGTCATGAAGCCGTGCTCGATCCCCGCGAACTCGTCGAGCACGGCGGCGAGCGGCGCGAGCGCGTTCGTGGTGCACGACGCGTTCGAGACGATGCGGTGCCGCGCCGGGTCGTAGGCGTCGGTGTTGACGCCGTACGCGAGGGTGACGTCGGCGCCGTCCGACGGCGCGCTCACGAGCACGCGGGAGGCGCCGGCCTCCAGGTGCGCCCGGGCCGCGGAGGCGGACGTGAATCGTCCGGTGGACTCGAGCACGAGGTCGACGCCGAGCCCGGCCCAGGGCAGATCGGCCGGCTCGCGCTCGGCGAGCACGCGGATGCGCCGCCCGTCGACCACGAGCACGTCGCCCTCGACGCTCACCGGCCGCCCGAGGCGCCCGGCCGTGCTGTCGAACGCGAGCAGGCGGGCGAGGGCCGCCGGCTCGGTGAGGTCGTTGACGGCGACGACCTCGAGGTCGCTGTCCCGGGCGAGCAGCGCGCGGAGGGTGTTGCGTCCGATGCGGCCGAATCCGTTGATGGCGATGCGGGTCATGGTGATCTCCTTTCGATCGACCACCAGCGTCGCGCTCGCGCCGGTTGCCGCCCAGGGGCCGCCGGGACAGCATCCGCAAGGATCTCGCCAGCCGTCACTCGCCGCGAGTGAACGTGCGCCGGTACTCGCTCGGCGTCGTGCCGAGCACCCGCCGGAAGTGCTGCCGCAGGTTCGCCCCGGTGCCGAGGCCGACCTCCGCGGCGATCTGCTCGACCGAGCGCTCGGAGAGCTCGAGCAGCTCACGGGCGACGTCGACCCGCGCGCGCAGCACCCACTGCATGGGCGTGTAGCCGGTCTCGTCGTGGAACCGGCGCGAGAACGTGCGCGGCGAGACGGCCGCGTGCCGGGCGAGCTCCTCGAGGCTCAGCGGGTCGTCGAGGTGCTCGAGCGCCCACGCGCGCGTCACGGCGAACCGCTCGCCGAGCGGCTCGGGCACGCTGCGCGGCACATACTGCGCCTGGCCGCCGCTGCGGTACGGCGCGGCGACCAGACGCCGCGCGGCGTGCGTGGCGGCGGCGACCCCGAGGTCGCCGCGCAGCACGTGCAGGCACAGGTCGATGCCGGAGGCGGCGCCCGCCGAGGTGAGCACCGGCCCCTCGTCGACGAAGAGCACGTTCTCGTCGACCTCGACGAGCGGATGCCGCGCCGCGAGCGCGCGCGTGTAGTGCCAGTGCGTGGTCGCCCGGCGGCCGTCCAGCAGGCCGGTGGCCGCGAGCGCGAACGCGCCCGTCGAGATCGCGGCGAGCCGCGCGCCCCGGGCGGATGCCGCCCGCAGCGCCGCGATCACCGCGGCCGGCGGGTCGTCGCGGTCGGGGTGGCGGTAGCCCGGGATGAACACGATGTCGGCCCACGCGAGCGCGTCGAGCCCGCCGGCGACGTGGTACGAGAGCCCGTCGCCGCCCGTGACGAGCCCGGGCGCCGGTCCGCAGACGCGCACCTCGTACGGCATGCTCGCGCGCGTCGAGAACACCTGCGCGGGGATGCCGACGTCGAGCGGCTTCGCGCCGTCGAGCACGAGCACCGCGACCCGGCGCAGCCGCTCCTCCGTCACGCGCCCGATGCTATCCAGCGGCCCGCGACGCTACGCAACGCCCGCGATCGGCGGGTGGTGGAACGTGTCGCCGAACGCCCGCTGCGAGGCGCCGACCCGGTCGAGGTAGGGCGTCAGGCCGCCCATCTGGAACGGGTAGCCCGCGCCGAGGATGAGGCACAGGTCGATGTCCTCGGCAGCCTGAACGACGCCGTCGTCGAGCATCCGCTTCACCTCGTCGGCGAGCCCGTCCTCGAACCGCACGCGCAGCTGCTCGGCGGTCATCGGCGTCGTGCCGCCCGCCACGATCGCGCGCGCCCGCTTGTCGACGCCCGTGATCCTGCCCTTGCCGTCCCGCTCGAAGATGTGGCCGAGCTCGGCGAGCCGGTGCAGGTTCGGGCTCTCGAAGAACCGGTCGGGGAAGGCCGCGTGGTGCGTGTCGAGCACGTGGGCGCCGACCTTCAGGCCGACGAGCTCGAGCAGCTCGAACGCGGTCATCGGCAGCCCGAACGGCGCGATCGACTCGTCGACCACGGCGAAGTCGGTGCCCGTGTCGACGGCGTGCATCGCCTCGCCGAGCACCTTCGCGAGCACGCGGTTGACGACGAAACCGGGCGTGTCCCTCGTGATGACGGCGTTCTTCTTCAGGTTCTTCGCGACCGCCAGCGCCGTTGCGAGCGTCACGTCGTCGGTCTTCGTAGCCCTGACGACCTCGACGAGCGGCATGACCGCGACCGGGTTGAAGAAGTGGAAGCCGACGAGGCGCTCCGGATGCGCGAGCTTCGCGCCGATCGCGTCGACCGACAGGCTCGACGTGTTCGTCGCGAGCACGGCGTCCTCGGCGACGTAGCGCTCGATGTCGGCGAAGACGTCCTGCTTGACGCCGAGCTCCTCGAAGACGGCCTCGATGACCCAGTCGCAGTCGGCGTAGTCGGCGCGGTCGACGGTGCCGGTCACGAGCGCCGAGAGCCGGTTGAGCTCGTCCGGGCTGATCCGCCCCTTGCTGCGCAGGGTCTCGAGCTCGCCCCGGATGTAGGCGATGCCCTTGTCGACGCGCTCCTGGTCGAGGTCGCTGATGAGCACGGGCACCTGCAGCCGCCGGACGAACAGCAGCGCGAACTGGCTCGCCATGAGCCCGGCGCCGACGACGCCGACCTTCGTGATCTTCTTGGCGAGCGCGGCATCCGGTGCTCCCGCGGGCCGGCGGGCGCGCTTCTGCACGAGGTCGAACGCGTAGATGCTCGCGGCGAACTGGTCGCCGGCGATGAGCTCGGCGAGCGCCTCGTCCTCCGCGCGGAAGCCGTCGTGCTTGTCGGTCTTCGCTGCCGACTTGAGCAGCTCGAGCGCCTTCCACGGCGACTTCGCGACGTGCCCGAGCCGGCTCTCGACGGTGTCGGACGCGATCTTGATCGCGATCGGCCACTTGGCGGTGCGCTCGATCCGGCCGGGCGCGTTCCTGCGCTCGACCCGGATGCTGCCGCTGAGCACGCCGTCGGCCCAGGCGATCGAGTCCTCGAGGAAGTTCGCCGGGCCGAAGATCGCGTCGGCCATGCCGAGGTCGTACGCCTCCTGCGCCGTCAGCGTGCGATTGTTCTTGAGCGGGTTCTCGAGCACGACCCTGAGCGCGTTCTCGATGCCGATGAGGTTCGGCAACAGCCACGCGCCGCCCCAGCCCGGGATGATGCCGAGGAACACCTCGGGCAGGGCGATCGCCGCCGCCGAGCTGTCGATCGTGCGGTAGTCGGCGTTCAGGCCGATCTCGACGCCGCCGCCGAGCGCGAGGCCGTTCGTGAACACGAACGACGGCACGCCGAGCGTGGAGAGCTTGTCGTAGGTCCAGTGGCCGAGCTGCGCGAGCTTGCGGGCGACGTCCTTGCTGGGCACCTCTCCGACCTTCGAGAGGTCGGCCCCGGCGGCGAGGATGAACGGCTTGCCCGTCACCGCGACGCCCGCGATCTCGCCGCGGCCGGCGCGCTCGCGCTGCGCGTCGAGGGCGCGGGCGAACTCGACGAGCGTCACCGGGCCGAGCGTGTTCGGGCGCGTGTGGTCGCGTCCGTTGTCGAGCGTGATGAGGGCGAGCGTGCGACCGTTCGAGATCGGCACGTCGCGCACGAAGGAGTGCGTGACGACCTCGTCGGCCGAGAAGGCGAGCAGCTCGTCGAAATCGGAGTACTGGAATTCGTAGGCCACTTACTTCTTCTCTCCGTCGAAGAGGGGGTTCTCCCAGATGACGCTGCCGCCCTGCCCGAGGCCCACGCACATCGCCGTGAGGCCGTAGCGCACCTCGGGGTGCTCCTCGAACTGCCGCGCGAGCTGGATCATGAGGCGCACGCCCGAGGACGCCAGCGGATGCCCGAAGGCGATCGCGCCGCCCCACGGGTTGACGCGCGGGTCGTCGTCGGCGATGCCGAAGTGGTCGAGCAGCGACAGCACCTGCACGGCGAACGCCTCGTTGAGCTCGAACAGGCCGATGTCGTCGATCGTGAGACCGGCCTTGCGCAGCGCCTTCTCGGTCGACGGCACCGGTCCGATGCCCATGATCTCCGGCTCGACGCCGGCGAAGGCGAAGCTCACGAGCCGCATCTTCGGTGCGAGGCCGAACTCGCGGGCCGCGTCCGCGCTCGCGATGATGCTCGCGGTCGCGCCGTCGTTGAGGCCCGAGGAGTTGCCGGCGGTCACCCGGCCGTGCGGGCGGAACGGCGTCTTGAGACCGGCGAGGCCCTCGAGCGTGGTCTCGGGACGCAACGCCTCGTCGCGCGTCGCGAGCCCCCATCCGTTCTCGCTCTTGATCGCGACGGGCACGAGGTCGGGCTGGATCTTGCCCGCCTCGTAGGCCGCGGCGGCCTTGTGCTGACTGGCCATCGCGTAGCGGTCGGCGCGCGCTTTGGTGAGCGCCGGGAACCGGTCGTGGATGCGCTCGGCCGTGTTGCCCATGTTGAGCGCCTCGGCGCTCACGAGCCGCTCCGCGAGGAAGCGCGGGTTCGGGTCCGCCCCGAAGCCCATCGGATGGCGGCCCATGTGCTCGACGCCGCCCGCGATCCCGATGTCGTAGGCGCCGAACGCGATCGCGCCGGCGATCGTCGTGACCGTCGTCATGGCGCCCGCGCACATCCGGTCGAGCGCGTAGCCGGGCACCGACTTCGGCAGCCCCGCGAGGATCGCCGCCGTGCGTCCGATGGTGAGCCCCTGGTCGCCCTGCTGCGTCGTCGCCGCGATCGCGACGTCGTCGAACCGGTCGCGCGGGATCGACGGGTTGCGCTCGAGCACGCCGATCATCGCCTTGACGACGAGGTCGTCGGCGCGGGTCTGCCAGTACATGCCCTTCTCGCCGGCTCGGCCGAACGGCGTACGCATGCCGTCGACGAACACGACCTCGGGACGGGCCGATGGTGAATGGGCCACGATGCCTCCACTTTCGTTATGACACCGTGAGCCTAGGCAGCCGAGCCTGGGCGCCCGGCATCGCCTGCGTGTTCCTACGAAGCACTTTCGCCGGCCTCGGTCGGGGCTTGGTCGGCCTCGACAAACGTCCGGACGATGATCGGAACCGCCTCCGCGCGCTGCCAGGGACGGGCGCCGAGCGCGCCGAGCGCGGCGTCGACGGATGCCGCGTCGAGCGGCGCGGGCGGAGCCCACGCGAGGCGGCGCAGCAGGTCGGGGGTGAGCAGGTTCTCGGCGGGCAGGCCGAGGCGCTCGGCGGCCTCGGCGATCGCCGGCCGGACGGCCTTGAGGCGACGGTCGGCCTCCGGGTTCTTGTCCGCCCAGAGCCGGGGAGCGGGCACCGCCTCGCCCGGCGCCCGCAGCGCCGGCAGGTCGGTCGTGGCGCGTCCGCGCTCCAGCGCCGCGAACCAGCGCTCGATCTGCGAGCGACTGGCCCGCCCGGTGAACTCCTTGAGCGCGGCGAGCTCCCGCTTCGTCGCGGGCGCGAGGCGGGCGACCGCGACGAGGGACGCGTCGGGCACGAGCCGGCCGGGCGCGGTGTCGACCTCGCGCGCGTACTCGTCGCGCGCGAGCCAGAGCTCGCGCGCGATCGCGAGGTTGCGGGCGCCGCGCACCGTGTGCAGGCCGTTCATCCGGCGCCAGGGCTCGGCGCGGTGCACGACGAGGTCGCGCAGCAGCACGGCGTTGAACTCCTGCGCCGCGAGCTCCGCCTTGCCGGTCTCCTCGAGCCGCTGCGCGAGGGCGTCGCGCAGGTCGACGAGCAGCTCGACGTCGAGCGCGGCGTAGACGAGCCAGGACTGCGGCAGCGGCCGGGTCGACCAGTCGGCCGCCGAGTGCTCCTTCGCGAGGTGGATGCCGAGCAGCTCCTCGACGACCGTGCCGAGGCCGACCCGGGGGAGCCCCGCGAGGCGCGCCGCGAGCTCCGTGTCGAACAGGCGCTGCGGGTCGATGCCGACCTCGCGCAGGCAGGTGAGGTCCTGGCTCGCGGCGTGCAGGATCCACTCCTCGTCGCCGATCGCGGTGTCGAGCGCGCTCAGGTCGCCGATCGCGGGCGGGTCGAACAGGAAGACGCCGGCGTCGCGGCGGAACACCTGGATGAGGTACGCCCGCTGCGAGTAGCGGTAGCCCGAGGCGCGCTCGGCGTCGATCGCGACCGGGCCGTTTCCGGCGGCGATGACCTCCACCGCGCGGAGGAACCCCTCGCGATCGGCGATGACGTCGACGTGGGCGTGCGGCTCCTGCACCCGCGGGGCGGCGTCCGGGACGGCATCCGTCGTGGCGTCCGGGACGGGGGTCGAGGCGGGATCAGTCACGCGCTGCCCGGTGTGCCGAGAGCAGGCTGACGCCGTCGGAGGTGGGCGGCAGGCCGGCGAGCATGCAGAGCAGCTCGCCCCAGCCGTCGATGTGGGCGACGAAATCGGTGGACACGGGAGTCCAGGATGCCCTGATCTCGATCTGCGCGCCGTCACCCTGCTCCGCGAGCTCGCCGAATCCGGTCGAGATGGTCTTCGTCGCGGTGCCGGATGCGGCGACGTACTGCGCGCCGCGCGAGTCGAGCGCGTCGATGAGCCACGACCACGCGACGTCGGCGAGGAACGGGTCGACGGCGATCTCCGGCTCGAGCGGCGCCTGGGCGAAGCACACGATGCGGAAGTCGCCGCCCCACGCCGGCGGCGAGGCCGGGTCGTGCAGCAGCACGAACCGGCCGACGCCGAGCTCGGAGTCGCTCGCGTGCCGCGTGGGGTGCACGTCGGCCGCGAGGGCGAACGAGTAGGGCGCGAGCCCCTGCGGTGCGGGGATCTCGGTGATCACGAGCTCGGCGCGCGCGGGCGCGGCACGCACGGCCGCGACGGCGGCCGCGAAGGGGATCGGCAGTGATCCTGAACTCGTCTCGGGCACACTCGAACGTTAATCTCTGGCGCTAGGGTGCGATACGAGGCACGCCGGAACTGTGGATCGGCGGATCGTCGGCGAACAGCGGGAGAGACGGATGCGGAGCACGGGCGGGGCGCGCGGATCGGCCCCCGCCCCCCGCGCGCTCCCCGCCGCGCTGACCGTCGCGATCATCGCCGGCGGCGCGCTCGCGGTGGTCGCCGCCGCCGCATCCGCCGCCGTCGCGACGATCATGGCCAGGCGCATCGTGACGCCGCCCGTCGACCGGGACGAGGACGTCACGGTGCTCGCGGTGGGCGAGCACAGCGTCACCATCTCGGCCACGCCGGAGTCGGTGCTCCCGGGGCGGTACAGCCTGTTCTTCGACCGCGGGCGCGGGCACGCCCGCATCGGCGATGTCATCGAGCGGGGCGACGGGCCGGCCGACGAGCTGGGCGGCGCCGTCGTCGAGCGCGCGGTGCTGCGCGTGGACCGCGGAGCGCTCGTGCCCGGCACGCGCGCCCGGATCTCGGGCTGGTACTACACGGCGCCGGACGACCTGGGCCTGCCGGTCGGCCGCGTGGACATCGACACGCCGCTCGGGCCGGCCCCGGCGTGGTGGTTCCCGGCGGAGGCCGAGTCCGGCTGGTGGGTGATCGCGGTGCACGGGCGCGCCGTGTCGCGCGAGGAGACGCTGCGCGCCGTGCCCGCCGTGCACGAGACGGGGGCGCACGCGCTCGTCGTGTCGTATCGCAACGACGGGGATGCGCCGGTGAGCCCCGACGGCCGCTACGCGCTCGGCGACGCCGAGTGGCAGGACGTGCACGCCGCGATGCGCTACGCGGTCGATCACGGCGCCACCGACCTCGTGCTGTTCGGGTTCTCGATGGGCGGCGCCACGGTGCTGCAGGCCGCGACGCGCTCGCCGCTCGCCGAGCGGGTGCGCGGCCTCATCCTCGACTCGCCCGTCGTCGACTGGGTCGACGTGCTCGACTTCCAGGGCCGGCTCGAGCGCGTGCCGGCACCGATCCGGCGCGGCGCGATCCGCCTGATGGGGGAGCCGTGGGCGGGGCGGCTGACGGGCCTCGCCGAGCCGATCGACTTCGCCCGGCTCGACTTCGTGCGCCGGTCCGCGGCGCTCGACGTGCCGGTGCTGCTGATGCACAGCGTCGACGACGGCTACGTGCCGGCCGGGCCGTCGATCGCGCTCGCCCGCGCCCGCCCCGACATCGTGACGTTCGAGCGCTACGAGCGCGCCCGGCACGTGAAGCTGTGGAACTACGATCCCGAGCGCTGGACGCGGGACATCACACGCTGGCTCCGGGCGCTTCGGCACCGGGCCCGGTGAGCGTCCAGCGCGAGTAGACCGCGCCGCCGTCGTCGACGAGCAGCTGCTCGAGGGTCGCTGCGAGGTCGAGGCCGTCGTCGGCGGCGAGGGACGGGGGCCGACCGCCGAGGCGCGGGCTCGTCGTCAGGCACAGCTCGTCGACGACGCCCGCGGCGAGCAGCCGGCGGGCGAGTGCGGGACCGCCCTCGCACACGATCGACTCGAACCCGCGAACGCGCAGCGCGGTGACGAGCGCTACCGGGTCGATCCGCCCGGCGGTCGCGTCGAGCACCACGATCCGCGGTTCGATCGGCGCGAGCTGCGCGCGGACGCGCGCCTCGGCATCCGGGGGACAGACCACGACGAGCCGTCCGGGCGCGGTGTCGGCCGCGAACGCGTGGCCGGTGAGATCGCCGGATGCCGTGACGACCGCGAGCGGAGCTCGCCGGGGCATGAGGTAGCCCTCGGCGCGCACCGTCGCCGCGCCGACGAGCACGAGGTCGGCGAGCTCGCGGATGACGCCGAGGATCATCCGGTCGACGGGGTTGCTCAGCGTGTGCGACGTGCCGTCGCCGCCCGCGGCCTCGCCCGTGACGCTCGTGATGAGGTTCGTGCGCACGATCGACAGCGCGGCTGGCCGGTACAGGTCGAGCAGCCGCGCCCGGGCGGCGGCACGATCGGCGTCGACGTCGATGACCTCCGGCGCACCGGGGAACACGCGGGTGATGAGCACGCACCATCCTCCCGTGCCGAGCGGTCGGGAGCGAAGCGCGGCGGACACTACGGTGGAGGATCGTGACCGAGTCGACCGCCGCATCCGCCCGCTCGCACCTCGTCGACATCGACCCGCAGCTCAGCGGCGCGGAGATGGTCGAGCAGCTCGTGCCGCCGCGCCAGTTCGCCGACGCGACGCTCGACAGCTACCGGCCCGACCCCGACCACCCCTCCCAGGGCGAGGCACTCGAGGCGATGCGCGCGTTCGCGGCCGGCAGCCGGCCGGGCGGCTTCTTCTCGCGCCGCCGACAGCCGGATGCGAAGCCGGGCATCTACCTCGACGGCGGCTTCGGCGTCGGCAAGACCCACCTGCTCGCGGCGCTGTGGCACGCGACCGGCGGGCGCCGGAAGTACTTCGGCACCTTCATCGAGTACACGGCGCTCGTCGGCGCGCTCGGCTACGCCGGCGCCCTCGCGGCGCTCACCGGCGCAGCGCTCATCTGCATCGACGAGTTCGAGCTCGACGACCCGGGCGACACGCGACTCATGTCGCGCCTGCTGCGGGAGCTCGTCGCCTCGGGCACTCGCATCGCGGCCACGTCGAACACCCCGCCGAATGCGCTGGGCGAGGGACGGTTCGCGGCACAGGACTTCCTGCGCGAGATCGACCAGCTCGCCGGCCAGTTCTCGATCATGCGCATCGACGGGCTGGACTACCGGCGTCGCGACATCGAGGGCCACGCGCAGACGACGGATGCCGCGGCGATCGACGCGATCGCCGCGCGCCTCACAGGCACCGTGACCGTCGACGACTTCGACGCGCTGCTCGCGCACCTCGCGCGCGTGCACCCCTCGAAGTACGTGAAGCTCGTCGCCGGCATCGACACCGTCGTGCTCACCGGCGTGCACGAGCTCGCGAATCAGACCGACGCGCTTCGTCTCGTGGCGTTCGTCGATCGCCTCTACGACGCGCAGATCCCGGTGGTCTCGAGCGGCATCCCGCTCGACGAGGTGTTCGCCGCCGACATGCTGGCCGGGGGCTACCGCAAGAAGTACCTGCGCGCGATGTCGCGCCTCATCGCGCTGACGACCGGCGCCGGTCTCTGAGCCGCCGCATCCGCTCGCCATCTCCGAGCGGATCGGGAGCGACAGGAAACACGATGTTTACCTGCGCGCGAGCGGCGTAACCTCCGCGAAACATCTACCGCGCGCCCACGAAACAGCCCCTCGCCAGACTGAGCCCGTACCCGGGGGGAGCGCGTGATGGCGCGCGGAGCCGGAGTGCGTCCTTTGCGGAAACTACGAGAGGTAACACTGTGGATACTGGCGAACTCGCCTGGGCGATCACGGCGTCGGCGCTTGTCGTCTTCATGACGCCGGGTGTCGCGTTCTTCTACGGCGGTCTGGTCAAGGCCAAGAGCGTCGTCAGCATGATGATGATGAGCTTCGGCGCACTCGGTCTCATCTCGGTGCTGTGGATTCTCTACGGCTACAACATGTCGTCGGTCGACAGCCCGTGGGCGTTCTCGGGCAACCCGTTCTCCGACTTCGGCCTCGGCTCGGCGGACAACGAGACGCTCGTCGGCGCGCTCTTCGGCGCGACCTTCGCGATCATCACCGTGGCGCTGATCTCGGGTGCGATCGCGGACCGCGCGAAGTTCGGCTCGTGGCTCATCTTCGCGGGACTGTGGGCGACCTTCGTCTACTTCCCCGTCGCGGCCTGGGTGTGGGGCGGCGGCTGGATCCTCAGCCTCGGTGACACGTTCGGACTCGACTACACGGTCATCGACTACGCCGGTGGAACCGCGGTGCACATCAACGCCGGTGCCGCCGCTCTCGCGCTCGCTCTCGTCCTCGGCAAGCGCGTCGGCTTCGCGAAGGGCATGAGCCGCCCGCACAACGTTCCGCTCGTGCTCCTCGGCGCCTCGGTGCTGTGGTTCGGCTGGTTCGGCTTCAACGTCGGTGCGGAGTTCAGCAACGACCTCGCGAACGCGGGCCTCATCGCGGTCAACACCCTCGGCGCCACGGCGGCGGCCATTCTCGGCTGGCTCATCGTCGAGAAGCTCAAGGACGGCAAGGCCACCTCGGTCGGTGCCGGATCGGGTGCCGTCGCGGGTCTCGTCGCGATCACGCCGTCCTGTGCCAACCTGACCCCGGGCTGGGCGCTCGTGCTCGGCATCCTCGCCGGTGCGATCTGCGCCCTGGCGATCGAGCTCAAGTACAAGCTCGGCTTCGACGACTCGCTCGACGTGGTGGGCATCCACATGGTCGGCGGCATCGTCGGCACGCTCTACCTGGGCTTCTTCGCGATCGACACCGGCCTCGTCTACGGCGGTGGCGGCATGCAGCTGCTCATGCAGGCGATCGCCGCGATCGGCGTGCTCATCTACTCGTTCGTGATCGCCTTCATCATCGGCTTCGTGATCGAGAAGACGATCGGCTTCCGTGTGAAGAACGAGGACGAGGTCGCTGGTGTCGACCAGGCCGTCCACGGCGAGGAGGGCTACGTGCTCGCCACCGAGTGAGCACGGATTCACCCGTCACGAGGGGGCGTCATCCTGCGGGATGGCGCCCCCTCGTCGTTCCTCGGTCCGATGGACACGCTCCGGCCGTTCGGAGGGGGGCGTGTGTGGCAGCGGATGGCGTAGCCGAAGTGCGGCTCGAGAGGTCGCTCCCGCCACACTCCGCTTTCGCCGCCCGCTGGTGCGGTTTCCCCGCCAGTGGCGGACGCGGCAGCTGGGCGCGGCGAATGGGAGTGATCCCCGGTCCGTGGTCTCCGTGTCAGGATTCTCGCGAGGGGCCCCCGCCTCGCCGTTGCGGGCCAGACTCCCGCGGGTATACTTACCTCATTGGAACCTTAACTGCGATCGTGGCGTGTTTGCTGTGCGGTCGCAGTTACTCGAGATAACATGCTCTTTTTTCGTCAGATCGAGGGTAAAAATGCGTAAATCAGCATCAAGTATGTTATTCGCCGGCGGCTCAGCACTCATTCCTGCCGTCGGAGTTGCGGCTCCGGCGATCGCGGCTGGTGCAACGATCAGTCCGAACACTCAGAGCACCACCTACGCCGGTCTGGCTCACTACACCGTGTCTTGGTCGGGAGGAACCCCAACATTCTTCCCTAACGCGAGCACGAGCACGGGTTCACCCCACGACGTCATCCTTTGACTATGGATTCGATTCATGTCCTTCGACCCACACGTTCACTCAGGAGCTTGATGTGGTAAGTAGCGGCGTTCTCGTCGCGGCCGCGACGTCTTCGACGAAGATCGTCCACTCCAACCCGTGCTGAGTCGCAGGCGTGCGGATTAGAGTGCCGCGACCGAGCACCCTGGCTGCGGTTCTTGGCGGTGTCGCCTCGATCGTGATTGCGCTGCTCGGCACGACGGCACAGGTGCAGCTCACGTCCGACATCACGAACAGGGCTCGCGGTGCGTACGACATTCTCGTGCTTCCGCACGATTCCGGCGCGACACCGGATTCTCCGACGAGTGGCCTGATCGAGCCGAATTACCTCCAATTCAGCGGACGCGGGGGCATCTCGCTTGGTGACCTTGCTCGCATCCGTGCTCTCTCCGGCGTTGACGTTGCCGCACCGATTTCCGTGATCGGCCAGGTGACGCCGTCGTCGGTGACTCCTGCCGTGGACCTGCCCGCCAACAGCGCTCCCGAGGTTGTGCGCGTCACACTGACCCAGTCGGTGGACGATGGCGTGCAGTCCACGCCGATCGCGTCCGAGAGTTTCGCGCTCGCGATCCCCGGCCCGGGCGGCGGCCAGCGGATCGGCTCGTCGGGTGTCATCAGCTTCTCCGACGGAGACGCAGACGACGGCTGGCGCGTGTACGGCAAGCCGTTCCCGCCGACGAGCGGCACCATCGTGGCGGTGGATCCCGTTGCCGAACAGGCGCTCGTCGGGCATTCGGTGCGCGCGCTCGGCTCACTCGGGCGCGTGAGGGACCAGACCATGTCCGCGTTCTCGATCGCGACGCTGAACGACGCGATCGCGGCCCAGGTGAAAGCCGGTCGCCTCGACCCGGCCGGGATCCATCCTCCCGCCGTGCCGCTCAAGGGCTTCACCGATGCGGTGGTGCCCGTGGTGGCCACCGCGACGGATGCTGCGCGGTCGACGTTCCACGTCTCCGCCGATGTGATCTACCGGGGCGCCGCGGCTGTTCCGTACGTGGACGGAACGGCTTCGCTGCGGACGATTCCTGACACCGGCAAGGTCGAAGCGAGCACCGACGTCGATCTGCCGTTCGACCGGAACCCGATCGGCTCGCCCGGATTCATCGCCGAACTCGGCGGTGGTCCGCAGGAAGACGTCGACGGCGGAGGCACGGTGTTCTCGAGTTCGCAGTACCTGCTCGCCAGCAGACCTCGCTACGTGCCGTCCAGCGGAACGTCGGCGGACGCAGCCGAGTTCACCATCAGTCCGCTCGGCGAGACACCCGCAACCGGTCCGGCCATCCACCTCGGGGCACCGTTGGACTCCGTGCCGGTCGCGAGTCAGGAGGAGCAGTACCGCGCAGTGGCGGCGGTGGCGTCGGCGCATCCGGCGGCGTTCGAGCCGATCGCCGACTTCGATTCGGCGCAGCTCGTGCCCGACTCTCCGGACGAGGGGCGGGTGAGCCTCGGCATCTACGATGTGCCCGACCTGATCGTCGACAACAGTCCGATCGCGCCACGCGGCGCCGTGCTGCGCCCGACGTTCAATCCCGCGGGGCTGGTCTCCCGCCCGCCGTCCGCGATCGCGGACATCAGAGACGCCGAGCTGCTGCGTGGCGAGGCGCCGATCGACGCGATCAGGATCAGGGTGCGCGGCATCACCACGATCGATGGCAACGCCATCCGCTCGGTCGAGGAGGTCGCCACGCAGATCGAGCGGCTGGGTTTCTCCGCCGACGTCGTGATCGGCTCCAGCCCGCAGCCGGTCACCCTCGACGTGCCCGCGTACGTCGACTCGGCCGGAGACGTCGTCAAGCTGGGAACGGTGACCCAGCGCTGGACGACGATGGGCGCATCGACCCGGGTCGCGAACACGTTCAGCTCTCTCACGCTCGCCCTGGTCGGCATGGGCGCGGCAATCGTCGCGCTCGGCGCGTTCGCCGCGTTTCAGCTCGAGGGCGATCTGACGCGGACGGAGGCAGGGGTGCTTCGCGCGTTCGGGTGGACACGCCGACGGGTCTGGTGGCGCCTGGCCCGGCTCCCCGTTCTGTTCTCCGCTGGTGCGGCCGTGGCGTCGCTTCTGACCGCGGGACTCGTCGGTCGCTCCGTGCTCACCGGTAGCATCGCTACGCTGCTGGCACTCGCGACGGGCGCGACGGCGATGGTCGGCGCCTGGCTCGGTCTGCGCGAGCCGCGGATCGCAGCGACGTCGCGCTCACCGTTCCTCGCCCACGGCCGGATGCTGGCGGCGGGGGCGATCGCATGCCGTAGCCGCGGGGCGGCCCTGGCGACCGTGTGTCTCCTCGCTCTTGGCATCGGGTCGTTCGGAATCGGGGTGGCACTGTTCGGGGCGCGTTCGGTCGCGGCCGGTCCGACCCTGTTGGCCGGAGCCCTGGGGGGTGCTCTGTCCGGGGCGCAGTTCGCACTGCTCATGGTTGTGCTGGCGGAGGCCATTGTGTTCACCACACTGTTGTGGCGCCACGGCGTGAGGGGGCGGACCCGGGATGCGGGGTATCTGCGCGCCGCCGGATGGTTGTGGCGAGACGTTGCCGCACTGGAGGTTCGGGTGTCGCTGTGGCTGACCGTTCCCGCGCTGGTCATCGCCCTGTTGGTCGGCTGGGCAGTGACACTGACATTCACCTTCGCGAGTTGGCAGGTCGCACTGTTCGCCGTGGCGATTCTCGGGTCGGCCACCGTGCTGTGGCTCGCGGCGTCCGCCGCCGCGCGCAGAGTCAGAGAGTCGTGATGAGTCAGAATGCTCCGACCGCGCTGCTCGCGTTCCAGGGCATCATCGCGCGATACGACGGCAACGATCTGTTCCCGCCGCTCACGTTCACCGTCCACGCCGGGGAGATCGTCGCGCTGAAGGGCCGGTCAGGCTCGGGCAAGTCGACAGCGTTGCGCATCGCCATGGGGATGAGGGCTCCGTCGTCCGGATCCGTGTCGTGGAAGGGGACCGATCTCTACACGATGACGGATGACGACCGCACCCGCCTGCGCGCGTCGAACTACGGCGTGGTGCTTCAAGACGGCGGAATGATCAGGGGGATCTCCGCCACTGCGAACGTCGTGCTGCCCGTGTTGCGGCGGAGGCCGACCCGAGCTGAAGCGGATCGCGCCCGGGACACGCTTCGTCTCGTGGGTCTCGACCGGCACCTGGACCGCCTCGTCGATGGGCTTTCCGGCGGCGAGGCGCAGCGGGTGGCGTTCGCACGCGCGCTGTTCGCCGAGCCGGAGCTGCTCCTGGTCGATGAGCCGACGGCGAGCCTCGACCGGCACAATGCCGCGAGCGTCGTCGCACTGCTCGCCGCGACTGCGAGCCGTGATCGTGGCGTGCTCGTCGCGACGCACGATCAGGAAGTGCTCGATGCCGCACACACCGTCGTCGACCTCGACACGCTCGCCTGATGCGCGCCGGGGTAGGGAGGTCGGCGTAACGAGCACGCGGTCAGTCGTCGGTCAGATCGAGGTGCTGCGGTCGTTCGGGGGTCGCCCGGGCGGCGTCCGCGGGCGGTGACGGATGCGGTTCCCGCTGTTCGCGGTCTCCCGCGTCCCCGTGCGCGACGACCTCGATCGCGACCGAGTCCCACTCGCGGACCTGGGCGCCCGGCGCCGGGTGCTGGCTCACGATCGAGAACAGGCCGGGCCACGCCAGCGAGCCGATGGGCGGCCCGTCCGGGTCGGTGCTCGCGAGCGCGACGCCGGCATCGGCCGCCACATCCCGCCCGACATGGAAGGGCAGCCCGACGACGTCGGGCACCGTCACGACTCGTCGTGCACCGGAATCGACCATGTCGTCGATTCTAGGTCGCGAGCGCGACGAGGGCGCGCGACGGGGGCGCGCGACGGGCGACTTGCGTTGGAGTGGACTCCAGGACCTAGCGTTGCGGCATGAGCATGCAGGTCGAATTCGAGGTGCTGGACGACACGGACGCCAGCCTGGGCATCGCCGAGGTCGCGCGCCTGAGCGGACTCAGCCAGGACACCCTGAGGTGGTACGAACGGGAAGGCCTCCTGCCCGCGGTGCGTCGGGGGTCGGACCGTCGCCGGCGCTACACGCGCAGGGACGCGGCCCTGGTCGAGACGCTCGCGAAGCTGCGCGAGAGCGGGATGCCGACGGATGAGATGCGCGAGTTCTCCCGCCTGGTCGCCGGCGGCGCGGCGACGCACGCGCGCCGCCTGGCGATCTTGGAAGCGCACCGTGATCGCATCCGTCGCCGCCAGGCGGAGCTCGATCAGCACCTGGCGTCGCTCGAGGAGAAGGTGACCCACTACCGCTACCTGATCGACGCCGGTCTGGACTGCGACGGCCGACCCGTGTCGGGTGGGGTCGCATCCGTGCAGCGCTCGGTCACGACGAACGGGAGCCTGCGATGAGCCTGCCGACCACCCACCTCGGCGACGGACTGACCGTCAGCCGGCTCGGCTTCGGCGCGATGGCCCTGACCGGCGTGTACGGCTCCAGCACGCTCGCGGAGAACCTGAGGGCGCTGAACCACGCCCTCGACGCCGGCGTGACGCTCATCGATACCGCGGACATCTACGGCGACGGCGACAGCGAGCGCACGGTCGGCGAGGTGGCTGGGCGCCGCCGGGACTACATGACGATCGCCACCAAGTTCGGGATCACCGGCTCGATCGCGGCGAAGACCATGCGCGCTCGCAACGACCCCGCCTACGTGCGCGCGGCCGCCGAGGCCAGTCTCGGGCGGCTCGGCGTCGACACGATCGACCTCTACTACCTGCACCGCCGCGACGTCACGGTGCCCATCGAAGACACCGTCGGCGCGATGAGCGAGCTCGTGGCCGCGGGCAAGGTCCGGCACCTCGGCCTGTCCGAGGTGACCGCGGATGAGTTGGAGGCCGCGCACCGCGTGCATCCGATCGCCGCGGTGCAGAGCGAATGGTCGGTGTGGAGTCGCGACGTGGAGCGCTCCGTCGCGCCGACGGCCGCCCGCCTCGGCATCGGTTTCGTGCCCTACTCGCCGCTGGGGCGCGGATTCCTCACCGGCGCGCTGAGCGACCCCGCGACGTTCGCGGGCGACTGGCGGGCGGGCCTCACCCGGTTCACCGGTGACGCCTTCGCGACCAACCAGGCCGTCGTCACGGCGCTGACCGGGATCGCCGCCGACCACGGCGCGACGGCTGCCCAGATCGCGCTCGCCTGGCTGTACGCGGCGGGCGACCGCCTCGGCCTGCCGGTCGTCCCGATCCCCGGCACCCGTCGCCCCGAGCGCATCACGGAGAACGCCTCCGCCGCGTCGATTGCGCTGACCGCCGACGACCTGCGCGTGCTCAACGCACTGTCCGCGTCGGTCGTCGGCCAGCGATCGGACTTCGACGACCCGAACTGGACGAGCGACTCGCGCGAGAGCACCGACCGGTAGGCCTGCTGCCGGCGTCGTCTGGAGCGTCGACGGGCGCTCGGAGCAACGAGAGGCATGATCCTCGGCCTGCTCACGGGCCAGGTCGCCGTCATTGCACCGGTCGGCGCGCTTGGCGGTGTTGCCGCGGGTGCGACGGCGTTCTGCTGAGGGCAGTTCTGCCGCTGGCAGATTGTGGCCGCCCGGTGGCGGACGTGGGCGATGGTGGGACCATGAGTGACGCACCAGGAATGCCGCAGTTCAACGATCGCGCCCGTCGGGAACTCTACGAGCAGCGGGTCCTCGTGCTCGACGGACCGTTGGACGACGACAACGGGACGCTCTTGGCAACCTCGATTCTCGGTCTCGCCGCCGAGGATGCGGTGACGGACATCGCCCTGTGGATCCACTCGCCGGGCGGGTCGGTGCCGGCGATGCTGGCGATCAGGGACGTCATGCGCCTCGTCCCGTGCGATGTCTCGACGCTCGTGATGGGCATCGCGTACAGCGCCGGGCAGTTCCTGCTGTCGTCCGGCACTCCGGGCAAGCGGCGCGCGCTGCCGCATGCCCGCGTGCTCATGCATCAGGGCTCGGCGGGGATCGGCGGAGCGGCCGTCGATATCGAGTTGCAGGCCGACGACCTCCGGCACACCCGGGACACCGTGCTCGGGCTCATCGCCGAAGACACCGGGCAGCCGATCGAGCGGGTATTCGAGGACTCCCTGCACGACCACTGGTACACCGCCGAGCAGGCGAAGGAGTACGGGTTCATCGATGCGATCGTGCAGCGGTTCGAGGAGGTTGTGCCTCGCGCCCGCGATCGAGCAGGGTTCCGGACCGAGACCGAGGAGGCGGCGCGATGAGCACGTACACGATTCCCAACGTCATCGCGCGGGATGCGCGCGGGGAGCGCATCATGGACGTCTACTCGCACCTGCTGACCGAGCGGATCGTCTACCTCGGCACCGCCATCGACGCGGGAGTGGCGAACGCGCTGATCGCACAGTTCCTCTACTTGGAGGCCGACAACGCCGAGCGCGACATCCAGCTCTACATCAACTGCGAAGGCGGCGACCCGAGCGCCATGCTCGCGATCTACGACACCATCCGCTTCATCCGTTCCCCGGTGGCGACGACCTGCGTCGGCCAGGCCGTCGCGGTGGGCGCGGTCCTGCTGGCCTCCGGCGCCGACGGAAAGCGTGCGGCGCTTCCGCACACCCGCATCGTCCTGCATCAGCCGGCGGCTCAGGGCCGCGGGACCATCCCCGACCTGATCCTCCAAGCCGACGAGGTCGTCCGCATCCGCTCGGACCTTGAGGCGATCCTGTCCCGGCACACCCGGCAAACCGTCGAGACGCTCCGCGCGGACACCGATCACGACCGCATCTTCACCGCGCGCGGCGCGATGGAGTACGGCCTGATCGACCAGGTCATCGAGCAGCGGTAGCCCGCGGTCAGGCCGCGAGAGCGAACGCCGTCGCGCAACTCGCGTTCTGCGCGGGCCCGGCCTGCGCCGCACGAAGGTCGTCCGCGACGGCGACGGTCAGGTCCAGCAGCGTCACACCGAGCGCATCCGCGACGGCGGCGATCACCTCGCTCGACGGCTCCTTGATCCCCCGCTCGATCTCCGAGAGGTACTGCGTCGAGACGCCGGCACGTCGAGCCGTCTCGGTCAGAGTCTCATCGCGATCATGGCGCAGGATGCGGAGGTGAGCGCCGAGCATGTGCCGCCACAGCGGCTCCCGCTCCGGACGATCCCGCTCCTTCGGGGTCTCGTTGGACACCAGGCGAAGACGCGCACTCGATTCGGCCATGCCTGATGCTAGATCGGCACCCCGGGCGCATCCGGGGTTTTCTGCTCAGGGCAGAACGGTCTCAGCGGACTCCAGTTGGGTCGGGCTGCCACGTCGGCGTGTGTCCGAGGTGGGCGGCGCAGGTCTCTAGCGCGGGACTTGACCCACGACCTGACCCACGACACTGACTCTCGCTCGCGCCACCGCATCCTGCGACACTGGCATCGGCGAGGCATCCGCCCGGAGGCGGGCGAACTGGGGCCACGTCAGCTCGGTGCGCTCATGCGGCTGATGACGAGCCGGAAGACCCCGGAGAGCGCGAGCGCGCTCATCGCCGACCGTGGTCGACCGAGATCGGCTCCGAACCACTGGACCGCGGTGCGCGCCCACGTGTTCTCGTCGCGCTCAGCTCATCCGGCTGGCCGGGCATGCTGCCGGTGTACCGGCGCATCGTCGCCGCGCTGTCGATCAACCCGACCGCCGATCAGCGCCTCATCGGTGACGTGATCCAGGCCGCCGGGTTGGGCCGCTGGCTGCCGAAGTCGGCCAGTCCAGCGACAATCCGGGATGCCGTCCAGGAGATCCTCGCCGATGACGAACTCAACGCCCGGGCGGCCGCGACCGGCCGCAGACGACGCGCTCAGTTCCCGGGTGCGGAGGTCGCCGCCGACCGGATCGCCGCCGTGATCGACCCGAGACACGGGCGCCCCGCGCCCATGGCCTGACCTCTCCGACCTCAGTGGCGTCAATGACCTCGGTGGCGTCAATGACCTCAGTGGCGTCAGTGCTCGCTCCGCGCGTGGCGGCGCTCCGAGTAACGGGCGCAGCCTCAGCCGGTAGGCCACCGCACGCTGAATCTCCGGCATCACCGGGGGTTCCCTGCTGTGGGCGATACCAGACTCGAACTGATGACCTCTTCCGTGTGAAGGAAGCGCGCTACCAACTGCGCCAATCGCCCGTGTTGCAGGAACGATCGTAGCGGATGGGGGAGGCCCGCCGGGACCACGACGGACCGGGCGGCGAGGCGACACGCGCCTGCGTCATCGATTGGCGCGGTGCTCGACGATCGGCTATGTTCTTAGAGCCGCAGAGATGCGGAGTGCGGATGTAGCGCAGTTGGTAGCGCACAACCTTGCCAAGGTTGGGGTCGCGAGTTCGAGTCTCGTCATCCGCTCGAAGGGGTTCCCGTTCCACGGGAACTCACTGATGGTGGAGTGGCCGAGTGGCTAGGCAGCGGCCTGCAAAGCCGTCTACACGGGTTCGAATCCCGTCTTCACCTCCAGGCTCGGACCACCGAACCGAGCATCCATCTGGGCGATTGGCGCAGCGGTAGCGCGCTTCCCTGACACGGAAGAGGTCACTGGTTCGATCCCAGTATCGCCCACCACTTCCTCGGACTCGTGGTGCTCCACGAGGACTCCGAGGCGGTGCAGGGAGCGATCGCCCGCGACGCGCGCGACGGAGACGCGATCACGACCGCGACCAACGACAGAGGCGCGCGAACTGAACGAGCGCATCCGTGACGAGCGTGTGCGCGCCGGCGTGGTGTTCAGGGCTCGACGGTGCCCGCCTCGCACACGGTCCTGTCCGACGCGCTCGACGCCTCCGGCGTCTACGTCGGCATGACCCGAGGCCAGGAGACGAATCGGCTGCACGTCGTCGCGGCCGACGTGGACGACGCACGGGAGCAGTTCGTGACCGCGCTCGAGCGGGACCGCGCCGACCGGGAAGCCGAGAAGTGGGAGCAGGCGATCACCGCGCTCGACCGGCAGCGTGACACGCACCGCGCCGAGTCCGACGAGCAGCAGGACGCGGTCGCCGCCGCGGACGCCCGCGCCACGCGGGTGCGCGCCGAGGTCGCGGCCCCGCTGATCGGGTGGGCCACCGCTGATGGCATCGCCTACCTCACCGGCCGGGAGCGAATGTGGGAGGCGCAGACTGCCCGTGGCAGCGCCGGGCGACTCAGGAGGCGTGCCGCCGGCCGCGCGGCGACCGAGGCCGTAGACGAGCACCGCGCGACGGAGGACGCAGTGCGGCGACGCTGGGGCAGCCTGCCGACCGGCGCGGGCGGCCTGAAGCCGTGGGCCGAGACGGTCGCCGGGAAGCAAGCCGACGCCGACCCGCGCGTGACCGAGACGCGGCAGGAGGCGGAGCAGGCCCACCGTGAACGAGGCAGCCTGGCCGAGCGGCACCTGCGCGAGTCCACCGTCCTGCGCCGGAAGGTGCTCGGCTCCGCGACCCCGAGCACCGCCCGCACCCGTGCGGCCGGGTTGCGTGCCCGCGCGGAGCAGGCCCGGCGCGACCTCGCGCAGATCGAGGCCCTGCCGGTCACCGAGGCCGTCCAGTATGTCCGCGAACTCGCCGCCCGAGCCCGGGCCGAACGGGAAATCGCCGAGCGCGCCCGGGCCGCGCGCGAGGCACGCGCCGCGCAGCTCGGTCGGTTCCGGCCGTCGAGCGACCACGGCAGGACGGGGCCGGAGCGCGACGCTCCCGGCCTGTAGTCCGACACGCTGAGCCGTGCATGAGGCGCGTCGGACGCCGGCCGATGCGGTTCGCCGCCGTAGAATCCACGCATGACCCCGACAGCCGCCGAAGTGCTCGACGCCGCCAAGGCGCTCCCGCGCGCCGAGCGGGCCGAGGTCGCGCAGGAACTCCTCGCCACGCTCGGCACCGCGGACGTCTCGGACGAAACCCGGCTCGCTGCGCTCCGAGCCGCCGTCGACGCCGGGATCGCCAGCCTCGACGCTGGCCAGGGCATCCGCATCCCGGCAGGTGGTCTGCGGGACTACCTGCGAGAGCGCGGACGGTTGGCGACCGAGCGCGCCGACGCCAAGACCGCGTGACGTTCGAGCTCGACCTCGCCCCGGAAGCTGAGGCGGACATCGATGACATCCTCGAATGGTCGACCACACAGTTCGGCGCAGCGATCCGCGACGGCTATGAAGCACTCATCGACGCTGCGATCCTCAGCATCGTGGACGACCCGAATCGCGCCGGATCGCACGACCGCACCGACCTCGGGCACGGAGTCCGCAGCCTGCACTTGATATCCAGCCGGGATGAGGTCAGCCAGGGCGTGCGGAGAATCGCCAACCCTCGACACTTCGTGATCTACCGCCAGGTCGGCAACCTGGTTCAGGTCATCCGCTTGCTCCACGAGGCGATGAACCTGCGGGCCCACGTCATGAGCAGCCCAGGATGGGCGCGCATCCAGGAGGACGCCAACGAGAGGGCCCGCGCTATTTTCCGCGAGGTCAACGAGCGCATGACGGGCCAGCCCGTGGACGACGTGCTCGCCGAACTCGTTGCGAAGATCAGCGCTGCGGGATTCGAGCCGAACCGTGAGTCTCTGCGTGAGCACGCGCTCAGCATCTCGAAGGACCTCGACGACATGATCGGGGGAGCATTCAGGTGAGCCGTGTCGAGGGTACTGGCGAAGCCGCCTCAAAGACCTCTGACCGCTCACCCCAAGATCACCCCGAGGACGAATTCAGGGGTCTGAGAGACGCCCCGAGGCCCCTAAGAGTCAGGGGAACTCGCCCCCTGAATGCCCTGACACGGAAGAGGTCACTGGTTCGATCCCAGTATCGCCCACCACGAAGCTGCCAGTGACCCGCGATCTCGCGCGAACGCTGACGCGTCCGCTCTTCACTCCACGGTCGGCCACCGGTTCGCGTGACGGTGAGTGGGGCCCACCGGATGTGGGGCGGTCACCCGCGCGCACGGCGGGCGGGACGGGCGTTGCGGCGCTCATCGGTTCGACTGCGGTGAGCGGGTTTCGCTTGTCGGCAACGCGTCCTGCCGTGCGCCCGAGTTCGCGAGCAGGGCAAGCAGGACGTCGTGCCCCCGGTCGCCCGGCCGGCGGAAGCGGCATCCGCCCGCCACTAAAGTCGTACGGGTGACTGACCAGACCGGCTTCGAGCTCTTTCCCGATCGGTCCGTGATCGCGATCCGCGTGAACGGCGAACTGAAGGACAAGGCGACGACGGTCACGACCACGGACGCCGTCGAGCCGGTCGAGGCGTCGAGCCCGGACGGGCTGAACATCCTGCGCCACTCGACAGCGCACGTCATGGCGCAGGCGGTGCAGCGCATCAATCCGGAGGCGAAGCTCGGGATCGGTCCGCCCATCACCGACGGCTTCTACTACGACTTCGACGTCGAGACGCCGTTCACCCCCGACGACCTCAGGGCCGTCGAGAAGGAGATGGACCGCATCATCCGTTCCGGGCAGCGCTTCTCGCGCCGCGTCGTCACGGAGGACGAGGCGCGCGCCGAGCTCGCGGGCGAGCCCTACAAGCTCGAGCTGATCGGGCTCAAGGGCGGATCGACGGATGACGACGGCGACGAGAACGTCGAGGTCGGCGGCGCCGAGCTCACGATCTACGACAACATCGCGCGTGACGGCGAGGTCGCCTGGAAGGACCTCTGCCGCGGCCCGCACGTGCCCAACACGGGGGCGCTGAACGGCGGCTACAAGCTCATGCGCTCCGCCGCCGCGTACTGGCGGGGGAGCGAGAAGAACAAGCAGCTGCAGCGCATCTACGGCACGGCCTGGCCGACGAAGGACGAGCTTCGCACCTACACGACGCGCCTCGAGGAGGCCGCCAAGCGCGACCACCGCAAGCTCGGCACCGAGCTCGACCTGTTCTCCTTCCCCGATGAGATCGGCTCGGGGCTCGCGGTGTTCCACCCCAAGGGCGGCATCATCCGCAAGGAGATCGAGGACTACATGCGCGAGCGGCTCATCGCGCACGACTACGAGGTCGTCAACACGCCGCACATCACGAAGGCGCGCCTCTACGAGATCAGCCAGCACCTCAACTGGTACGCGGACGGCATGTTCCCGCCCATGCACCTCGACGAGGAGACGGATGCCGAGGGCAACGTCACGAGGCAGGGCCAGGACTACTACCTCAAGCCCATGAACTGCCCGATGCACAACCTGATCTTCCGGGCACGCGGGCGGAGCTACCGCGAGCTGCCGCTGCGGCTCGCGGAGTTCGGCACGGTGTACCGCTACGAGAAGTCGGGGGTGCTGTCGGGGCTCACGCGCGTGCGCGGCCTCACGCAGGACGACGCGCACATCTACGTCACCGAGGAGCAGACCAAGGACGAGATCAAGCGCCAGCTCGAGTTCGTCTTCGAGACGCTCCGCGGATACGGGCTGAGCGACTTCTACCTCGAGCTGTCGACGCGCGATCCCGACAAGTCCGTCGGCAGCGACGAGCAGTGGGAGATCGCGACCGAGACGCTGCGCGAGGTCGCCGTCGACTCGGGCCTCGAGCTCGTGCCCGACCCGGGCGGCGCGGCCTTCTACGGCCCGAAGATCTCCGTGCAGGCGCGCGACGCGATCGGACGCACCTGGCAGCTGTCGACCGTGCAGCTCGACTTCAACCAGCCCGAGCTGTTCGAGCTCGAGTACACGGCGGCCGACGGCACGCGCAAGCGTCCGGTGATGATCCACCGCGCGCTGCTCGGCTCGATCGAGCGGTTCTTCGCGATCCTGCTCGAGCACTACGCGGGCGCGTTCCCGGTCTGGCTGAGTCCCGTGCAGGTCGTCGGCATCCCCGTCGCCGAGCAGTACGCCGACTACCTCGACGGCATCCTCGCGGACCTCAAGCGGCAGGGCGTGCGCGTCGAGCTCGACGCCTCGAGCGACCGGATGCCGAAGAAGATCCGCAACGCGGCCACGTCGAAAGTGCCCTTCGTGCTCATCGCCGGCGAGGAGGACCGGGCGAACGGCGCGGTCAGCTTCCGCTACCGCGACGGCCACCAGGACAACGGCGTGCCGATCGCCGAGGCGACGCAGCGCATCCTCGACGCCATCGCGACGAAGGCGCAGGTCTGACCCGGATGCGGGGCCGGCGCTCGTGAGGGACTACGACGGGGAGGAGTACGGCGACGTCGAGTCGCCGGACTCCTTCGCCGCCGTGCCCGACGCGTTCCAGCGACTGTGGACGCCGTACCGGATCGCCTACATCGAGTCGAACCACGCGGGATCCGCGCCGTCGCAGCATCCGGAGGCGTGCGCGTTCTGCGTCGCGCCGACGCTCTCCGACGAGCAGGCGCTCATCGTGCACCGCGGCGAGCTCGCCTACGTGCTGCTCAACCTGTTCCCCTACAACAGCGGCCACATGCTGGTCTGCCCGTACCGGCACGTCGCCACCTACGATCTCGCCACGGATGCGGAGGTCGCCGAGATCGCACGTCTCACCCAGGTCGCGATGCGCGTCGCGACCGCGGCGTCGTCCGCGCACGGCTTCAACATCGGCATGAACCAGGGCGCCGTCGCGGGCGCCGGCATCGCCGCGCACCTGCACCAGCACATCGTGCCGCGCTGGCCCGCGGACGCGAACTTCCTGCCGATCATCGGCGGCACCAAGGCGATCCCGCGGCTGCTCGGCGACGTTCGCCAGCAGTTCGCCGACGCCTGGCCGGCCGACTGAGCGGCCGCCCGCACTCCCGGTCCGCCACCGACGCTGCTGGTCATGTCGTCGTACCCCGGTGCGGTGGCCGCTGTCTGTGAAGGCGTGTCTGTGAGGGCGTGTCCGCGAGGGCGGGTGGGTTGTGGATATCTGGTGCGGGTGTCGGTGGTGGGGCCGAGAATTAGAACATGTATTCGAACCTGGGTGCGCGGCACGCGTCGCGGGTAGCCGGTGTGGAGGCTGCCCGGGATGCGGTGCGTGCCCTGGTCGAGGAGCCCGTCGCCGGGTACACCGACCGGGAGCTGGTCGCGATGATCGGCGATTTCGAGGAGCTCGGCCGCCTGGTCGACGCGTTCCGGTGCCTGCTCGCGGGGGAAGCCGATGCGCGTTCCGACGACCCGGACTCGCTGGCGCGCCGGTTCGGGCAGACCCGTGCCGCGTCCCTGATCGCGCAACTCGCCCGGGTCTCGGGCGCGACCGCGGGCGATCGGGTCCGGGTCGGGGCAGCGATCCGGCCCCGCACCCCCTTCCCCGGGGATGCCGCCCCGGACCAGGTGCTGCCGCCGGCGCGGGAACACCTCGCCGGAGCGGTCACCGCGGGCCGGGTCGGGATCGATTCGGCTCTGACCATCGACCGGTGCCTGACCCAGGCGCGCCGTGGTCCCGCGTCGCTGACCGCCCTGGAGGGCTGCGAGGCCGAACTGACCGCCTCCGCGACCAGCAACCCCGCCGACTATCTCGCGCTCGAATCCCGGGTCTGGCGCGACGTGCTCGACCCGGACGGGATCGAGCCCCGCGCCGACGACATCCACAGACGCCGCAGCCTCACCCTCGGCCGGGAACACCACGGCCTCACCCCGATCACCGGCCGCCTCGCCCCGGAACTCGCCGCCCTGCTCCGGGCGAACTTCGCCGAAGCGCTCTCTCCCGACGCGACACCCCGGTTCCTGTCCGAGGACGACTGCCTCACCACACCCACCGCCGCAGGCATCACCATCACGTCCCCCGACCAGAACGAGCGAGCCCGGGCGTCCGAGCGGGAACGGGGGTCGGGGCGCGGGCACGAGGTAGCACGGCGGCTGGATCCGCGCACCCGCGAACAGAAACAACACGACGTGCTGATGGGCCTGCTCACCGCCGGCACCCGTGCGACCGGCACCGAACCCGGCCAGATGCGTCCCCTCACCACCGTGCTCGCCACCATCACCGCCACTGAACTCCTCCACCACACCACCAACGACACAATCGCGGGCGGCGCGTTCGGGGGCGGCGCTCTCGGAGCCGACACCCTCGCGGGCGGCACGTTCGCGGGCAGGGGCGGGCTGGTCGGCACGGGACTGGTCGGCACGGGACGGATGGCCGAGGTCGACGAGACCGCACCCGCGAGCATGATCGCCCAAGCCGTCTGCGACGCCGGCCTGCGCATCCTCACCCTCGACGGTCAGGGCAACCCCCTCGACGAAGGTCGCCGTTACCGCCTCTTCACCACCCGCCAACGCCGCGTCATCGCGATCCGCGACGGCGGATGCGCCGTCCCCGGCTGCACCGCACCCGCATCCTGGACCGAAGTGCACCACATCCTCTGGTGGAAAGCACACCACGGCGCCACCGATATCACCAACGGCATCCTGCTCTGCCCCAAACACCACCGCGACGTCCACCGCGGACACTTCGCCATCCGCCTCATCGACGGACGCCCCCACCTCATCCCCGCGCCGTGGATCGACCCCGACCGACGACCCCAACCCATGGGACACCCCCTCGGACGACCCCGCCACACCCCGCCGAGCACATCCCGGCACCGAACCACCACCCCGCGCGCACCGACCGACACGCCGCAGCGCACGTGACCCAGCTCACGTGACCCAGCGCGCGTGACCCAGCGCGCGTGACTCTGCGCACGTGACTCCGCCAGTCAGCGCACCCGCTTCACCGCGAACTGCATGCGGGGACGGGCGTAGAACTCCTGCGCCTCGACGAGCATGAGCTCGCGCGCCCGGGCCGCATACGTCATCGAGAGCAGGTCGAAGACGCTCGAGACGGTGCGGGCGAGCGCGTCGGCCGCATCCTCGGTGCGCAGGTAGTGCGCCGTGAACAGCGCGGCCGTGACGTCACCCGACCCGTTCGCCTTCACGGGGAGCCGCGGCGTCTGCACGATCCACGCTCCGCGGTCGTCGACCGCGAGCATCTCGATCGTGTCGTCCTCGGCCTCCGGGCGCACGACGCTCGTGACGAGCACGATCCGCGGCCCGAGGGCGCGGACCGCGTCCACCGCGTCGAGCGTCGACGCGAGATCGGCCGGCTCGGTGCCGGTGAGGAAGCCGAGCTCGAACTGGTTCGGGGTGATCAGGTCGGCGACCGGCACGACGCGTTCGCGCATCAGCACCGGGATGGCGGGCGCGACGAAGCATCCCGAGATGGCGTTGCCCATCACCGGGTCGCACGCGTAGATCGCGGACGGGTTGGCCGCCTTCACCCGCGCGACCGTCTCGATGATGACGTCGGCGATGCCCTCACCGCCCTGGTATCCGGACAGCACGGCGTCCACGCCCGGGAACGCCCCGCGCGCCTCGACCCCGTCGATCACCGCGCGCACGTCGTCGGGCGCGATGAGCGGACCGCCCCACGCGCCGTACCCGGTGTGGTTCGAGAAGTTCACCGTGTAGACGGGCATCACCTCGACGCCGATGCGCTGCAGGGGGAACACCGCGGCCGAGTTTCCGACGTGTCCGTAGGCGACGGCGGACTGGATCGAGAGGATGCTCATCCGTCGATCCTGGCATCGCCGACGGCACCCCGCGGCACGTCACGCCGATGGCAACCGCCTAGGATTCCGACCATGAGCGACAGCACGGCCACCGGCACCACCCGAGTCAAGCGCGGCCTGGCCGACATGCTCAAGGGCGGCGTCATCATGGACGTCGTCACCGCCGACCAGGCCAGGATCGCCGAGGATGCGGGCGCCACCGCCGTGATGGCGCTCGAGCGGGTGCCCGCCGACATCCGTGCCCAGGGCGGGGTCGCGCGCATGAGCGACCCCGACCTCATCGACGCGATCGTGAGCGCCGTCTCGATCCCGGTGATGGCGAAGGCGCGCATCGGCCACTTCGTCGAAGCGCAGGTGCTCGAGGCGCTCGGCGTCGACTACATCGACGAGTCCGAGGTGCTCTCGCCCGCCGACTACGTCAACCACATCGACAAGTGGGGCTTCACCGTGCCGTTCGTCTGCGGCGCGACGAACCTGGGGGAGGCGCTGCGCCGGATCACCGAGGGCGCGGCGATGATCCGCTCCAAGGGTGAGGCCGGCACGGGCGACGTGTCGGAGGCGACCAAGCACATCCGCACCATCAACGGAGAGCTGCGCGCGCTCGCGTCGAAGAGCAGGGACGAGCTCTACGTGGCCGCCAAGGAGCTGCAGGCGCCCTACGACCTCGTCGTCGAGGTCGCCGAGACCGGCAGGCTCCCCGTCGTGCTGTTCACCGCGGGCGGCGTGGCGACCCCGGCGGATGCCGCGCTCATGATGCAGCTCGGCGCCGACGGCGTCTTCGTCGGCTCGGGCATCTTCAAGTCGGGCGACCCCGCCAAGCGCGCTGCGGCGATCGTCAAGGCGACCACGTTCTACGACGACCCGCGGGTCATCGCCGAGGCGTCCCGCGGACTCGGCGAGGCCATGGTCGGCATCAACGTCGCCGACCTCGCCGCTCCGCACCGCCTCGCCGAGCGGGGCTGGTGACGGACCCCTGAGCCGATCGAAGGGCGCGGTGCGCGTCGGGGTGCTCGCGCTCCAGGGCGACTTCCGCGAGCACCTCGCGGTGCTGCGGGGTCTCGGAGCGGATGCCGTGCCGGTGCGCCGCGCCAGCGAGCTCGACACGGTGGCCGGCCTCGTCATCCCGGGCGGGGAGTCGAGCGTGATGGACAAGCTGTCGCGCGCCTTCGGGGTCGCGGAGCCCGTGACGGCCCGCATCGCCGCGGGCATGCCGGTCTACGGCACGTGCGCCGGGCTCATCATGCTCGCCGACCGGCTGCTCGACGGGATCGCCGGCCAGCAGACCTTCGGCGGGCTCGACGTCGCCGTGCGCCGCAACGCGTTCGGCGGCCAGCTCGACTCGTTCGAGGCCGACCTTCCCGTGCCCGCGTTCGGCGACCCGCCCACGCACGCCGTCTTCATCCGTGCACCCGTCGTCGAGTCGGCGGCGGAGTCGGTCACGCCTCTCGTCTCGCTGCCCGACGGCCGCATGGTGGCGGTGGAGCAGGGCGGGCTCATCGGCACGTCGTTCCACCCGGAGATCGCCGACGACCTGCGCTTCCACGACTATTTCCTCGAGAAGGCGCGCGCCGCCGCCTGATCGCCCGCTCAGCGCGCCCCGATGCGCTTCCCGTCGAGGAAGACCGCGAGCACCGGCGCGTCGGCCGCGAGCTCGAAGGCGCGGTCGCCCCGCACGCTCTGCGCCCCCGAGAGGCGGTAGCTGCCGAGGGCCGTGCGCGCCGGCGAGGCGCGCAGCATGAGCTGCAGCTCCACCGCGTCCGACCGGCCCGTGTCCTGGCGCACGACCTCGCGGATGCCGGTGACGACGAACGCGCCCTGCGGGGCATCCGTGGTCACCGCCCACTCGGTGCGGTCATCCGCACGGGCGACGTGCTGGGGCCGGTAGCGCAGGTCGAACAGCTCGAACAGCGTGACCGCGCGGCGCACGGAGATCGTGGCCAGGTCGCAGCGGATCTCGTCCGCGCAACGGCGCAGGGCGTTCGCCAGATAGCCGACGCGGAACCAGTGCGGGGACGGGGCGACGGCGGGCACGCGCCGAGCCTAGCGACGCGCGCCGGTACGATGGTGCGCATGTCAGGCCACTCCAAATGGGCGACGACGAAGCACAAGAAGGCGGTCATCGACCAGCGTCGTGCGAAGTCGTTCGCCAAGCTCATCAAGAACATCGAGGTCGCCGCGAAGATCGGCGGCGCCGACCTGTCGGGCAACCCGACCCTCGTCGACGCGGTGCAGAAGGCCAAGAAGACCTCGGTGCCGAACGACAACATCGACCGTGCCATCAAGCGCGGCGCGGGTCTCACGGGCGAGACCATCGACTACGCCACGATCATGTACGAGGGCTACGGCCCGAACGGCGTCGCGCTCTACATCGAGTGCCTCACCGACAACCGCAACCGGGCCGCGGCCGAGGTGCGCACCGCGATGTCGCGCAACGGCGGCACCCTCGCCGACCCGGGCAGCGTCGCGTACAACTTCAGCCGCAAGGGCGTCATCTCGGTGACGAAGGGCGACGGGGTCACGGAGGATGCCATCCTCGAGGCGGTCATGGACGCGGGCGTCGAGGACGTCGTCGACCAGGGCGGCGGATTCGAGATCATCACCGACCCCTCGGAGCTCGTCGCGGCCCGCTCGGCGCTGCAGACCGCGGGCATCGACTACGACTCGGCCGAGGCCGAGTTCGTGCCGAACCTGCAGGTCGAGGTCGACGCGGACACCGCGCGCAAGATCTTCCGGCTCATCGACGCGCTCGAGGACAGCGACGACGTGCAGAACGTCTACGCCAACTTCGACCTTCCCGCCGACGTGCGCGCGGAGCTCGACGAGGACGACTGACGCCGGACGGCCGACGCGCCGCGCCGGATTCGAACGGATGTACGAAACCGCGGGTAGGCTCGCGGGCATGCGCGTGCTCGGTATCGACCCCGGTCTCACCCGGTGCGGCGTCGGCGTCGTCGACGTCGACCCGGACCGCCGCGCGCGCCTCGTGCACGTGGGCGTCATCCGCACTCCCGCGCAGCTGCCGCTCGAGCGCCGCCTGCTCGCGATCGCCGAGGGCATCGCGCTCGCGCTCGACGAGCACGCGCCGCACGCCGTCGCGGTCGAGCGGATGTTCGCGCAGCACAACGTGCGCACCGTGATGGGCACTGCGCAGGCCAGCGGCATCGCGATGCACGCGGCCGCCGCGCGCGGGCTGCCCGTGTCGCTGCACACGCCGAGCGAGGTGAAGGCCGCCGTCACGGGCTACGGCTCGGCCGACAAGCGCCAGGTCGGCGCCATGGTCGCCCGCATCCTCGGGCTCGACGCCGTGCCGACGCCGGCGGACGCGGCCGACGCGCTCGCGCTCGCGCTGTGCAGCGCGTGGCGCTCGGGGTCGCCGACAGCGCCCGCGATCGCGGACGGCGCCCTCACCCCCGCCCAGCGCGCGTGGCGCGCGGCCGAGCGGTCGGGCCCCGCTCGTAGGGTGGGCGCATGATCTCGTCGGTGCGCGGCACGGTGCTCGCCGCGGTCGGTTCGAGCGTCGTCATCGAGGTCGGGGGAGTGGGCCTCGCCGTGCAGGTCACGCCCGCGCACGCCCTCACCCTGCGGATCGGCTCGGAGGCGCGCGTGCACACCGCGCTCATCGTGCGCGAGGACGACCTCAGCCTGTTCGGGTTCGCGACACCCGACGAGCTCGCCGTGTTCGACCTGCTGCGCGGCGTCTCGGGCGTCGGCCCGAAGAGCGCCCTCGGCGTGCTCGCGGCCATGACGCCCGACGAGGTGGCGCGTGCGGTCGCGAGCGAGGACGACGGCGCGTTCCGCAAGGTCAGCGGCATCGGCCCGAAGACCGCGCGACTCATCGCCGTGTCGCTGCAGGGCAAGCTCGTCGCGATCGCCCCGGCGCCCGCCGCACCCGCCGCGCGCGCATCGGTCGGCGACGACGTGGTCGTCGCGCTCACGGGTCTCGGCTGGCCCGAGCGGGTGGCGGTCGAGGCCGTCGCGGACGCCCTCGCCGACGCCGGACCGGCGGATGCCGCATCCGTTCCGGCACTGCTGCGGCGCGCGCTCGCCCTGCTCGGCCCCGCGGGCGTGGCCCCGTGAGCGACCACGACCTCGTGAGCCCGGCGCCCGAGTCCGAGGCGGAGCTCGCGTTCGAGGGCGCGCTGCGCCCCACGCGTCTCGCCGAGTTCGTCGGGCAGTCCCGGGTGCGCGGCCAGCTGCAGCTGCTGCTCGACGCGGCCGAGCTGCAGCAGCGCACGCCCGACCACATCCTGCTCGCGGGCCCGCCGGGACTCGGCAAGACGACCCTCGCGATGATCGTGGCCCACGAGACCGGCAAGCCGCTGCGCATGTCGAGCGGCCCCGCGATCCAGCACGCGGGCGACCTCGCGGCGCTGCTCTCGAGCCTCACGCCGGGCGAGGTGCTGTTCATCGACGAGATCCACCGCATGGCGCGCAGCGCGGAGGAGATGCTCTACCTCGCGATGGAGGACTTCCGCATCGACATCATGGTCGGCAAGGGCGCCGGGGCGACCTCCGTGCCGCTCGACCTCGCGCCGTTCACGATGGTCGGCGCCACGACGCGCGCGGGCCTGCTGCCCAACCCGCTGCGCGACCGCTTCGGCTTCACGGCGCACCTCGAGTTCTACGAGGTCGAGGAGCTCGAGCGCGTGCTCGCGCGCGCCGCCGGCCTGCTCGGCCTCGAGGTCGACGCGACGGCGCTCACCGAGATCGCCCGGCGCAGCCGCGGCACCCCGCGCATCGCGAACCGCCTGCTGCGGCGCGTGCGCGACTACTCGGTCGTGCACCGCATCTCCGGCGTCGACGCCGTGCGGGCCGCGCTCGAGCTCTACGACGTCGACGACCTCGGCCTCGACCGGCTCGACCGCGCCGTGATGTCGATCGTGCTCGAGCGGTTCGACGGCGGTCCGGTGGGGCTCTCGACGCTCGCGGTCTCGGTCGGCGAGGAGGCGGACACGATCGAATCCGTCGTCGAGCCGTTCCTCGTGCGCATCGGGATGCTCACCCGCACGCCCCGCGGACGCGTCGCCACGCGCTCGGCCTGGGCGCACTTCGGCATCGCGCGATCGTCAGGGACCCTGTTCGACGATGGGCTATAGTCCCAGGTGGCCGTCAGGCGCTCTCACGTCGAGCTGCGCGGCCCTTCATTCTCGAGACCAGAGGTTCTTGTCGTGCCCTTCGACCCCACCACCATCATCATGCTCGTCGTGCTGGCGGTGCTCGTCTTCTTCGTGTTCCGCAACAGCCGCAAGCGCAAGGCGGACGCCGAGAAGATCCAGACCCAGATGGTGCCCGGCGCCGAGATCATGACGAGCTTCGGGCTCTACGGCACGATCATCGAGCTCGACGACGTCGCGAACACGGCGACGCTCGAGATCGCGCCCGGCACCGCCGTCAAGGTGCACAAGCAGACGCTGTCGAAGGTCGTGAGCAGCGACGACGCGCCCGAGGGCGCGCCGCGCAGCGTCGAGGAGGCGATGGCCATCGCGAACCGCGAGGCCGAGGAGCGCGAGGCCGCCGCGGCCGCGTCGCTCGACGCCGAGCCCGCGTTCGGCGAGCGCACCGAGTCGGAGCCGGCGACGGATGCCGCTGCCGCGGCGAAGAAGCCCGCGCGGCGCACGACGAAGAAGCCCGCGACCGACGGCGACGCCTCCTAGGCGCGACCCCGCTCCTTTTCCCCCTCCCTCGGCGGCCGTCGCGCACGGCCGCCGACGCACGCGACGAGAAAGCTGAGTTCCGGTGGCAGCACGATCCACTCCGGTCAGAAAGGCCTGGCGGAGCCTCATCTGGCTGGCCGCCATCATCGCGGTTCTCGCGGGCGTGAACGCCTACGGCGTGCTCGTTCCCCAGGAGTCGACGTGGGCGCCGAAGCTCGCGCTCGACCTTCAGGGCGGCACCGAGCTCATCCTGGCCCCGCAGGTCGAGGGCGGCGCCGCCGCGACGCAGGAGCAGCTCGACCAGGCCGTGGCCATCATCCGTCAGCGCGTCGACGCCACGGGCGTCTCCGAGTCGGAGATCAACACCTCGGGCAACAACATCGTCGTCTCGCTGCCGGGCAACCCCAGCGAGACGCAGCTCAGCCAGATCGAGGCGAGCGCGAAGCTCGAGTTCCGGCCGGTGCTCGTCGCGGGCGATCCGGCCACGAGCTCGGTGGGCGGCGACGGCTCGACCGCGTCGCCGAGCCCGTCGCCGAGCGAGTCGCTCTCGACCACCCCGACCGCGACCCCCACGGATGCGAGCGACCCGTCCTACGTGACGCCCGCGCTGCAGGCGCAGTACGACTCCTTCGACTGCTCGACGATCGACCCGGTCGCGCTCAACACGGCCGATCCGAAGCAGCCGATCGTGACGTGCGACCCCTCGGGCTCCGAGAAGTACGTGCTCGGCCCGGTGGAGGTGTCCGGCGAGCGCATCGCCGACGCCTCGAACGGCGTCGTGACGACCCAGACCGGCGCGTCGACGGGCACCTGGGCGGTCAACATCGTCTTCGACTCGGAGGGCGCCAAGGAGTTCTCGAAGGTCACGACCCGGCTCTACGGCTACCTCAACACCGATCCGACGCGCAACCGCTTCGCCATCGTGCTCGACGGTCGCGTCATCTCGGCCCCGTCGACCAACGCCGTCATCACGGACGGCAAGCCGCAGATCACCGGCTCGTTCACGGAGGAGTCGTCGAAGGCGCTCGCCGACCAGCTCAAGTACGGCGCGCTGCCGATCAGCTTCCAGGTGCAGAGCCAAGACAAGATCACATCGACCCTCGGCTCGACCCAGCTGCAGAGCGGTCTCATCGCGGGTGCGATCGGCCTGCTGCTCGTGATCATCTACTCGCTGTTCCAGTACCGGCTGCTCGGCACCGTGACCATCGCGTCGCTCGTCGTCGTGGCCGCGATCACGTACTTCGTCATCCTGATCCTGGGCTGGCGCCAGGGCTATCGGCTCTCGCTCGCCGGCGTCGCGGGCCTCATCGTCAGCATCGGCCTGACCGCCGACTCGTTCATCGTGTACTTCGAGCGAATACGTGACGAGCTGCGGGACGGCAGGGCGCTCGTGGGCGCGGTCGAGGCGGGCTGGAAGCGCGCCCTGCGCACGATCTTCGCGGCCAAGAGCGTCAACCTGCTCTCCGCGGTCATCCTGTTCGTGCTCGCGGTCGGCAACGTGAAGGGCTTCGCGCTCACGCTCGGCGTCACCACGATCATCGACGTGCTCGTCGTCGTGCTGTTCACGCATCCGGTGCTGCAGCTGCTCGCGTCGACCCGGTTCTTCTCGAGCGGGCATCCGATCACCGGTCTCGACCCGAACGCGCTCGGCGCGGTCTACCGCGGCCGGGCGCAGTTCCGCGACCCGCGCGCCTCGGGCCGCGCGGGCGCCGCGCGCGAGGCGGAGCGCCGCCAGACGATCGCCGAGCGCAAGGCCGGGATCGATCCCACGTCGGCCAACGACGGCAAGGAGTCCTGATGGCCAGCTTCGCCAAATTCGGCAACGACCTCTACACGGGCGCCCGGTCGTACGACTTCGTCGGTCGCCGGACGTGGTGGTACATCATCGCGGGCGTGCTCATCGGGCTGAGCATCCTGCTGCCGATCCTGCGCGGCGGGTTCGTGTTCGGCATCGAGTTCGTCGGCGGCTCGCAGTTCCAGGTCAACCACGTCACGAGCCAGAGCGAGAGCCTCGCGACCGACACGGTGCACGAGATCGTTCCCGATACGACCGTGAAGGTCACCCAGGTCGGCACCGACGGCATGCGCGTGCAGACCGAGATCCTGAAGTCGAAGGACGTCTCCGACCAGGTCGCCGCGGCGCTCGGCACGGCGTTCCACACCAAGGACGTCGACGCCTCGTACATCGGGCCGGTCTGGGGCGCGGACATCACGGATGCCGCCGTCCGCGCGCTCGTCGTGTTCCTCGTGATCGCGGCCGTGCTCATGGGCCTGTACTTCCGCACCTGGAAGATGTCGCTCGCCGCGATCATCTCGCTCGTGCACGACATGATCATCACGGCCGGCGTGTACGGCGCGCTCGGCTTCGAGATCACGCCGTCGGCGGTGATCGGCTTCCTGACCATCCTCGGCTACTCGCTCTACGACACGGTCGTCGTGTTCGACAAGATCCGCGAGAACACGTCGGAGGACGGCCCGGGCGCCTCGCGCACGTTCGGCGAGTCGGTCAACCTCGCGGTCAACCAGACCCTCGTGCGCTCGATCAACACGGGAGTCGTCGCCGCCCTGCCGGTCGCCGCGATCCTGTTCATCGGCGCCGCGATCCTCGGCGCGGGCACGCTGCGCGACATCGCGCTCTCGCTCTTCGTCGGCATCGTGATCGGCACCTACTCGACGATCTTCATCGGCGCCCCGGTGTACGCCCACCTGCGGCAGAACGAGCCGGCGATCAAGAAGCGCACCGAACGGCTGCTCACCCAGCGCGCCGCCGCCGCGAAGGCGCCCGTCGAGGCGGTGGCGAAGTGAGCGACGAGCTGCGCGAGGTGACCGCGGCGGAGGCGATCGGCCTCGTCGCATCCGGCGCTCGGCTCATCGACGTGCGCGAGCGCGACGAGTGGACGACGTTCCACGCCCCCGAGGCGACGCTCGTGCCGATGTCGGAGCTCGCCGCCCACCTCGACGAGCTGCCCGACGACGAGACCCTCTACATCGTCTGCCACTCCGGCGGCCGGTCGGCGCGCGTCGCGGCGGCCCTCGCCGAGCGGGGCCTCGACGTGGTCAACGTGGCGGGCGGGATGTCGGCCTGGCGCGCGGCCGGCGGCCCGACCGTCGTCGGCGCGGCCTGATCCGCGCCCGTAGAATCGTCTGACCGAGACCGACGGGCTCCCGGTGGCGTCGAACAGGGGAGCGGCATGACGGAGACGACGACCTCCACGTCGTTGCGCCGGGTCCTCCCGCGCCTGTTCTCCCGAGCGCCCGCCGCCACCTCGAGCGCACTCGACGCGCTGCTGCGCACCGCCAGGCAGCACCATCCCAAGGCGGATGTCGCCCTCATCGAGCGCGCCTACCGCTCGGCAGAGCTTGCCCACCGCGGACAGAAGCGCAAGAGCGGCGAGCCGTACATCACGCATCCGCTCGCGGTCGCCCAGATCCTCGCCGACCTCGGCATCGGGTCGAAGACGCTCGCTGCGGCGCTGCTGCACGACACCGTCGAGGACACCGACTACTCGCTCGACATGCTCCGGCACGACTTCGGCGACGAGATCGCGATGCTCGTCGACGGCGTCACGAAGCTCGACAAGGTCAAGTACGGCGACTCGGCGCAGGCCGAGACGGTGCGCAAGATGGTCGTCGCGATGTCGAAGGACATCCGCGTGCTCGTCATCAAGCTCGCCGACCGCCTGCACAACGCCCGCACCTGGGGGTTCGTGCCGGCCGAGAACGCTGCGCGCAAGGCGCAGGAGACGCTCGAGATCTACGCGCCCCTCGCGCACCGCCTCGGCATCCAGGCGATCAAGTGGGAGCTCGAGGACCTGAGCTTCGCGGTGCTGCATCCGAAGCTCTACGTCGAGATCGAGAACCTCGTGCGGCAGCGCACGCCGCAGCGCGAGGGCTTCGTGCAGCAGGTCATCGACGCCGTGCGCGACGACCTCAAGGCCGCGAGGATCAAGGGCGACGTCGTCGGCCGGCCGAAGCAGTACTACTCGATCTACCAGAAGATGATCGTGCGCGGACGCGAGTTCGACGAGATCTACGACCTCATCGGCATCCGCGTGCTCGTGGGCTCGGTGCGCGACTGCTACGCCGTGCTCGGTGCGATCCACGCGCGCTGGAACCCGATCCCCGGCCGGTTCAAGGACTACATCGCGACGCCGAAGTTCAACCTCTACCAGTCGCTGCACACGACCGTCGTCGGGCCGTCGGGTCGCGCCGTCGAGATCCAGATCCGCACCCACGAGATGCACCAGCGCGCCGAGTTCGGCGTCGCCGCGCACTGGAAGTACAAGGAGCGCGCCGGGTCGAGCCGCGACGGCGACACCGCCCCCGCGCGCAGCGACGAGATGGCCTGGCTCGCCCACATCTCCGACTGGCAGGCCGAGACCGACGACCCGAGCGAGTTCCTCGACTCGCTGCGGTTCGAGATCGGCGCCAAGGAGGTCTACGTCTTCACTCCGCAGGGCAAGGTCATCGGCCTGCCCGCGGGCGCGACCCCGGTCGACTTCGCCTACGCGGTGCACACCGAGGTCGGGCACCGCACCATGGGCGCGAAGGTCAACGGCCGGCTCGTGCCGCTCGAGAGCGAGCTGCAGTCCGGCGACAGCGTCGAGATCTTCACCTCGAAGAACCCGGATGCGGGCCCCAGCAAGGACTGGCTGAACTTCGTCAAGAGCCCGCGCGCCCGCAACAAGATCAAGGGCTGGTTCACCCGGGAGCGCCGCGACGAGGCGATCGAGCAGGGGCGCGACGCGATCGCGCGGGCGATGCGCAAGCAGAACCTGCCGCTGCAGAAGCTCATGAGCCAGGACAGCTTCGCGGATGTCGCGACGCAGCTGCGCTACGACAGCGTCGAGGCGCTCTACGCCGCGGTCGGCGAGGGGCACGTCTCGACCCAGTCGGTGATCGAGAAGGTGCTCGCGAGCATCACGCAGGAGGCGGACGCCGAGGACTCGGATGTCGTCTTCGCCCCCAAGGGCAAGTCGCGTCAGCTGCGCGACAGCGACTCGGGCGTGCTCGTGCGCGGCGCGCCCGACATCCTCGTGAAGCTCGCCAAGTGCTGCACCCCGGTGCCGGGCGACCAGATCATGGGGTTCGTGACGCGCGGGGCGGGCGTGAGCGTGCACCGCGCCGACTGTCACAACGTGCCCTCGCTCATGAAGGAGCCCGAGCGGCTCATCGACGTGGAGTGGGCGCCGAGCTCGAAGAGCGTGTTCCTCGTGCAGATCCAGGTGGAGGCGCTCGACCGCGCCGGGCTGCTCTCGGACATCACGCGCGTGCTCACCGAGCACCACGTCAACATCCTCTCGGCGTCGGTCTCGACCACGAACGACCGCATCGCGCTCAGCCGCTACGTGTTCGAGATGGGCGACACGACGCACCTCGACCGGGTGCTCAACGCGGTGCGCCGCATCGACGCGGTGTACGACGTGTACCGCGTGCAGTCGAACTGAGACCGGGTCGTTCCCGCGCCCCTCGCGGTCACAGCGAGCGGATGCGGTCCCAGGTCTGTCGCTTGTTCGGCAGGTTGCGCCGGCGCTCGATGAGCTCCCGGCACGCCTCGGCGTCCGCGTCGCCGAGCGCGAGGAGGCGGCGGCAGGTGGCCCGGTCGGCCGCCTCGAACCCGGCTGCGGTGCGGGCCAGGTCGACGACCGTGCGCACGGGCGTCGTGACGCCGAGGCCCGCGACCCGCACGAGGTCGTCCTCGTCGATCACGACCTCGCGCACCCGCACCCCCGGCATCGCGGACGAGGTGCGCGCGGCGACGGATGCGCACAGCTCGTGGCGCCGCGGGGGATCGTCGAGCGCGCCGAGCACCCACGCGGCGCTGTGCCGCTCGGCGATGTGGCGCGGCGACGCGACCCGCACGATGGAGGCCGCGCGCACGGCCGGGCGGTCGAACTCGTCGATCGGTGCGAACACCGCGTCGAAGCGGAACAGCTCGCCGTCGAGCACGGACGCCCCGAGCTCGGCGAGCGGCAGGTCGGCGGTGGTGAGCACGGGCCAGGCGGTCATGGGCGCACCCTGCGGCATCCGCTGGGTCCGCTCCGGCCCGTGCGGGGATTCCGTGGACGGGTGCGGCCTGTGGACGAGCAGAGCCCGGCCGGCGCGCCCCGGCCCGTGCGATCGGCGCGGGCCGGTGCTGGTCAGTGCGATCGGCGCGGGATCAGTGCGGGATCAGTGCGATCAGTGCGCGATCGCGCCGAGCCAGGCCTTGCGGGCGGAGAGCTCCTCCTCGGCCTTCTCGATGCGGCGCCTGTCGCCCGACGCCTTCGCGGCCTCGAGCTCCGCCTCGAGCTTCGCGATCGCGTCGTGCAGCTGCGACGCGAAGCCCTCGTTGCGTGCCGCCTTCTCGGGATCGGTGCGCTGCCAGTGGTCGTCGTCGAGCTTCTTGACGGCGGCCTCGATGCGGCGTAGGCGCTCCTCGACGGTGCGCACGTGGTCGCGCGGCACCTTGCCGATCGCGTCCCAGCGGCGCTGGATGCCGGTGAGGGTCGCGCGGGCGCTCGCCCGATCGGTCGCGCCGAGCAGCGGCTCGGCCTCGTCGAGCAGGGCGAGCTTCTGCTCGAGGTTCGCCTCGTACTCGACGTTCTCGATCGTGTCGCGCTCCGACTTCGCCGCGTAGAGCACGTCGCCCGCGGCCTTGAACCGGGCCCAGAGGGTGTCCTCGAGCTTCTTGCCGGCACGACCGGCGGCCTTCCAGTCGTCGAGCAGCGCGCGGTAGGCGGGGATGCCCTCGGCGCCCTTCGGGGCGAGCGCCTCGGCCTTCTCGATGAGCGCCTGCTTGCGGGCGCGCACCTGCTTGTTCGCCGCATCCAGGTCGGCGAAGAAGGCCTTGCGGTGCGTCTCGATGGTGGCGCGCGCGTCGCGGAACCGCTTCCAGAGCCGCTCGCTCTCACCCTTGGGCAGTCGCGGGCCCTGCGCCTGGTGGGTCTGCCAGCGGGTGAACAGCGCGTCGAGCGCGGCGCCGACCTGCTTCCACTGCGCGCGGGCCGGATCCTGGGCGGCGAGGGCCTCGGCCTCGACGACGATCGCCGTGCGCTGGGCGATCGCGGCGTCCACGGCCTCGCGCGCCTCGGCGGACTGCTTCTCGGTGAGCTCCGAGACGGTGCCGCCGATCGCCTCGACGCGTACGCGCAGCGTGGCGAGGTCGCCGACCGCGTTGGGCTCGACGAGCGCCGCGGTGAGCGAGGTCACGGTCTTGGCGAGGTCGGCGGCCGGAGCGCCGCCCTTCGCGCGCTGCTCGAGCAGCGCGACCTGTCCGGCGAGGTCGGCGTACTTGCGCTCGAAGTAGGCGAGCGCCTCCTCGGCCGAGCCGTCCGGGTACTGCCCGACGGCGCGCTCGCCGTCGGCCTCCCGCACGAAGACCGTGCCGGTGTCATCGACGCGCCCCCACGGCGCGTTCTCAGTGGGTGCCACAGTTGTTCCTCGTCGATACTCGTGCTCGTCGATACGCGGGCGGCTGCCTCGTCGCCGACCGCGCACCAGCCTATAAGGCGGCCGGACGGATGCGACCGACCGTTACTGGAGCGTGCTGTTGCCGTCGCGCACGATCACTGCAGGCTGAAGGCCGTGATGGTCGTGGGCGTGACGGGCGCGCCGTCGGTCGCGCTCGATCCGGGCGTGATACCGGCCGTCACGATGTCGGACGTCGCGAGGTCCGCGAGCCCGCTCGTGACCTTCCCGACGACCGTGTAGCCGGTGGCGTCGGAGCCGAGCGGCGCGTCGGCGAGCATGATGAAGAACTGGTGGTCCATCGAGTACTCGCCGGCGCCGCGCGCCATCGCGATCGTGCCCGCCGGGTACACGCCGTCCGCGGGCGCGTTCTCGACCGGGCCGAACTGGTAGTCCGGATCCCCCGCGCCGTCGCCGTTCAGCGACCCGCACTGGATGAGCTCGGGAGCGCCGCTCGCATCGTCGACCAGGCGGTGGCAGGTCTTGCCGTCGTAGTAGCCGCTCTGCACGTCCTGGATGATCGACGACACCGCCTGCGGTGCGAGCGCGCCGTCGAGCGAGACGCCGAGCTTCACGTCGTTGAGCTCGAGGTCGCCCGTCCAGGTGCGGCCCTCCGCGAGCGACGGGTCGGGCACGTCGCCGACGTTCTGGCCCGCGGCATCCGTCGCCGTCGCGCTCGGCGTGGAGCTCGCCTCGGGCGCCGGCGCCCCCGGGCCGCTCGTGAAGTACACCACCTGCGTCAGCGTGACCACGGCGGCCACCACGAGCACGCCGACCGCGGCGATGACGTTGTCCCGCACCTTGCGCGAGCGCTGGCGGGCGTGCACCTCCTGGCGGGCGTTGTAGACCTCGAGGCGCTGGCGCGCCTCGCGCTCGGCGCGCTGCTGGTTCCGGCTCTGGGCCACGGCATCCTCCGCGAGTGGGGATCGACCGCGGGCGCGGCCGGGCGGCCGCGAGAGCGACCAGAGAGGACTCTAGCGAGCCGGATATGGGAATCCGGTGCCGACGGATGCCGCGGGGCCGGTGCCGTGTCGGGCGGCGTCGCTAGCATCGGAGCACGATGAGCCCCTCCACGCCGAGCGCGCCCGGACTGCGCAGCGGTGTCACGCCGCTCGCCGTGCGGATGCGCCCGCGCACCCTCGACGAGGTCGCCGGTCAGACGCACCTGCTCGGACCGGGATCGCCCCTGATGGCGCTCGCGGGCGATCGCACGGGGGAGCGCGGCGCGACCTCCGTCATCCTGTGGGGTCCGCCCGGCACCGGCAAGACGACGCTCGCGAAGCTCATCGCCTCGACGTCGGGTCGCGCCTTCGTCGAGCTGTCCGCCGTGACCGCCGGCGTCAAGGACGTGCGGGAGGTGATGGAGAAGGCGCTCGCCCAGCGCGACCTCTACGGGCTCTCGACCGTGCTGTTCCTCGACGAGATCCACCGCTTCACGAAGGCCCAGCAGGACGCCCTGCTGCCCGGCGTCGAGAACGGCTGGGTCATCCTCGTGGCCGCGACCACCGAGAACCCGTCGTTCTCGGTCATCTCCCCGCTGCTGTCCCGCTCCCTGTTGCTCACGCTGCAGATCCTGGACGACGACGACCTGCGCTCGCTCGTCGACCGCGCCGTCGCCGACGAGCGCGGGCTGAACGGCGCCGTGACGCTCGCGGACGACGCGCGCGACGCGATCGTGCAGCTCGCCTCGGGGGATGCGCGGCGCGCGCTCACGGCGCTCGAGGCGACCGCGACGGCCGCTCTGGCATCCGCGCCCGAGCACGCGGACACGCCGCCCGTCGTCACCGCGGAGCTCGTCGCGACGGCCGTCGACCGCGCGCTGCTGCGCTACGACCGGCAGGGCGACGAGCACTACGACGTGATCAGCGCGTTCATCAAGTCGATCCGCGGCTCCGACGCCGACGCCGCACTGCACTGGCTCGCGCGCATGATCGAGGCGGGGGAGGACCCCCGCTTCATCGCCCGGCGGATCATGGTGAGCGCCGCCGAGGACATCGGCATGGCCGACCCGCAGGCGCTCGTCGTCGCGGTCGCCGCCGCCGACACCGTGCAGTACATCGGCATGCCCGAGGGGCGCATCCCGCTCGCCGAGGCCGTCGTCTACCTCGCGACCGCGCCCAAGTCGAACGCCGCCTACCTCGGCATCGACCGGGCGATCGCGGATGTGCGGGCCGGCAAGGCGGGACCCGTGCCGAAGCATCTGCGCGACGCCCACTACGCGGGCGCGAAGCGGCTCGGCCACGGCAAGGGCTACGTCTACCCGCACGACACGGAGCTCGGGGTGGCGCCTCAGCAGTACCTGCCGAACGCGCTCAAGGACGCCAGCTACTACGAGCCCACCGAGCACGGCAACGAGCGCGACGTGAAGGCGCGCTGGGAGAGGCTCAAGCGCATCATCCGCGGCTCGTGACCCGGCCGGCGGGTGGGACCGCCGCATCCGTTCTGGTAGGGTTGTCCGGTTCGGTTTGAGCCGGACACCTCTCCCACGCGAAAGCCTCCCCGGCGCGCCCCGACGTGCGCGCCGATTCCGTGAGGCGGCGAGGGGTACGTCCGTGAGCCGCGAGAGACGCGGCCATGTCGGAAGGACATCTCCATGCCCACGAAGTCCCAGGACCGCCGCAAGGTCCGTCTCAGCCGCGCCCTCGGCATCGCCCTCACCCCGAAGGCGGCCAAGTACCTCGAGAAGCGCCCGTACGCTCCGGGCGAGCACGGCCGCACGAAGCGCCGCCAGGACAGCGACTACGCCGTCCGCCTGCGCGAGAAGCAGCGTCTGCGCGAGCAGTACGGCATCCGCGAGAAGCAGCTGCGCATCCAGTTCGAGGAGGCGCGTCGCACCGCCGGCCTGACCGGTGAGAACCTCGTCGAGCAGCTCGAGCAGCGCCTCGACGCCCTCGTGCTCCGTGCCGGCTTCGCCCGCACGACCGCGCAGGCCCGCCAGTTCGTCGTGCACCGCCACATCCTCGTCGACGGCAAGATCGTCGACCGCCCGTCGTTCCGCGTGAAGCCGGGCCAGCTCATCCACGTCAAGGCCGCGAGCGAGGGCACCGAGCCCTTCCAGGTCGCGGCCGCCGGCGGCCACGCCGACGTGCTCCCGCCCGTGCCGGGCTACCTCGAGGTCGAGCTCTCCACGCTGCAGGCGCGCCTCGTGCGCCGCCCGAAGCGCGCCGAGGTGCCGATCACGTGCGAGGTCCAGCTCGTCGTCGAGTACTACGCCGCTCGCTGATCCAGCGCGTTCGGCGGAGGGGGTCGGTCCAGCGGACCGGCCCCCTCCGTCGTACCCGGGCGATGGGCGCTGGGTAGAGTGGGAGGCCCGTCCTCGACAGCAAGATCTGGAGCAAGCCATGAAGAACGTGCTCGTGTTCGTCCTCGGCGCCACCGCCGGTTTCGTGGCCGCCCACTTCGTCTCGCGCACACCACAGGGCAAGCAGTTCCTCGACGAGGTCGACGCCCGCGTCTCGGAGTTCGTCGACGCGGTCGTCGACGGCTACAAGGTGCGCGAGGCCGAGCTCAAGTCCACCATCGCCGAGGCCCAGGACGTCATCGCCGACGCGGCGAACCGCGGCGACTGATCCGCGACCGGCCGTACCAACGGATGCCTCGCCGGCATCCGCTCTTCGTCACGATTTCAGGAACGCATGCAGACCGCAGACATCCAGCGCCGCTGGCTCACCTACTTCGGGGACCGCGGTCACACCGTGGTGCCCTCCGCGTCGCTCGTCAGCGATGACCCGACGCTGCTGTTCACGGTCGCCGGCATGGTGCCGTTCATCCCGTACCTGACGGGCGTCGTGCCCGCTCCGTACCCGCGCGCGACGAGCGTGCAGAAGTGCATCCGCACCCTCGACATCGAGGAGGTCGGCAAGACGCCGCGGCACGGCACGTTCTTCCAGATGAACGGCAACTTCAGCTTCGGCGACTACTTCAAGGAGCAGGCGATCGAGTTCGCCTGGGAGCTGCTGACCACGAGCGAGTCCGATGGCGGCCTCGGCTTCGACGAGCGCGACCTGTGGGTGACCGTCTACCGGGACGACGAGGACGCCATCCGGTTCTGGAAGAAGACCGCGGGCCTGCCCGACGAGCGCATCCAGCGGCTCGGCATGGACACGAACTACTGGTCGACGGGCGTGCCGGGACCGGCCGGCCCGTGCTCGGAGATCTTCTTCGACCGCGGCCCCGCCTACGGCGTCGACGGGGGCCCGGCGACGGATGACGACCGCTACGTCGAGATCTGGAACCTCGTCTTCATGCAGTACCTGCGCGGCGAGGGCACCGGCAAGAAGGAGTTCCCCATCCTCGGGGAGCTGCCGAAGAAGAACATCGACACCGGCATGGGCATGGAGCGCGTCGCCTTCCTCAAGCAGGGCGTCGAGAACATGTACGAGATCGACCAGGTGCGGCCCGTGCTCGACCGCGCCGCCGAGCTCTCCGGCAAGCGCTACGGCGCCGACCACGACGACGACGTGCGGATGCGCGTCATCGCCGACCACATCCGCTCGAGCCTCATGCTCATGTCGGACGGCGTCGCGCCGTCCAACGAGGGCCGCGGCTACATCCTGCGCCGCCTGCTGCGCCGCTCGATCCGCGCGATGCGCCTGCTCGGCGTCGACGCGCCGAGCTTCGGGGAGCTGTTCCCCGCGTCGCGCGACGCGATGAAGGCGGCCTACCCCGAGGTCGCGACCGAGTACGACCGCATCGCGCGGCTCTCGCTCGCGGAGGAGGAGACCTTCCTCGCGACGCTCGACAAGGGCACCACGATCCTCGACCTCGCCGTCACGAGGGCGAAGGACGCCGGCGCGCCCGAGATCCCGAGCGACACCGCGTTCCTGCTGCACGACACCTTCGGCTTCCCGATCGACCTGACCCTCGAGATGGCCGAGGAGGCCGGGCTCTCGGTCGACCGCGGCGCGTTCGACGCGCTCATGCACGAGCAGCGCGCGCGGGCGAAGGCGGATGCCAAGGCCAAGAAGGGCCGGATCGCCGACCTGAGCGTGTACGGCGACTTCCGCGCGCTCGGCGAGACGGTGTTCACCGGCTACGACTACCTGACCACCGAGACGACCGTGCTCGGGCTGCTCAAGGACGGCGTGAGCGTCGCCCACGCGGGCGCGGGCGACATCGTGGAGGTCATCCTCGCCGAGACCTCGCTGTACGCCGAGTCCGGTGGCCAGGACGCCGACGCCGGCACGATCGTCGGCAGTGGCTTCGAGCTCGAGGTGCTCGACGTGCAGAAGCCGGTCAAGGGCCTCGTCAGCCACACCGTGCAGGTGACGAACGGCGAGGTGAGCGTGGGCTCGCCCGCGACGACGCTCGTCGACCCGGACTACCGCCGCGGCGCGACCCAGGCGCACTCCGCGACGCACCTCGTCCACGCGGCGCTGCGCCAGATCCTCGGACCGGAGGCGCACCAGGCCGGCTCGTACAACAAGGCCGGCTACATGCGCCTCGACTTCAACTGGAGTCAGGCGCTCAGCCCGGCCACGAAGTCGGAGATCGAGGACCTCGCGAACAGCAAGGTGCGCGACGACCTCGAGGTCACGACGCGCCTGATGAGCCTCGACGAGGCGAAGGCGCTCGGCGCCATGGCGCTGTTCGGCGAGAAGTACGGCGACACCGTTCGCGTCGTCGAGATCGGCGGGCCGTGGTCGCTCGAGCTGTGCGCGGGCACGCACGTCGGCTCGTCGAGCGAGATCGGCCTCATCAACCTCGTCGGCGAGTCGAGCGTCGGCTCGTCCAACCGCCGCGTCGAGGCGCTCGTCGGGCGCGAGGCGTTCGCCGACCTCGCGGTCGAGCGCGCCATCGTCTCCGAGCTCACGAGCAATCTCAAGGCGCCGCGCGGCGAGGTCGTGGACCGCGTCGCGGGCCTGCTCGCCGACCTCAAGGACGCGCAGAAGAGGATCGCCGCGTTCGAGTCCGCGGCCCTCGCCGAGCGCGTGCCGGCGATCGCCGCGAACGCGAGGCCCGCGGGAGCGGTGAGCCTCGTCGCCGAGAACGTCGGCACGCTCGCGAGCGCGGACGACGTGCGCTTGCTCGTCACGAGCGTGCGCGAGCGCCTCGGAACGGATGCCGTGGTCGTCGCCCTCGCCGCGGAGGCGGCCGGCAAGCCCACCGTCATCGTCGCGACCAACGAGGCCGCGCGTGCGACGGGCGCGAAGGCCGGCGCGCTCGCGAAGCTCGCGGCGGGCGTGCTCGGCGGCGGCGGCGGCGGACGCGACGACCTCGCCCAGGGCGGGGGCACGGATGCCGCGGCCATCGGACGCGCGCTCGAGGCCATCGAGGCCGAGATCGCGGGAGCGGCGCGCTGAGACGCGGCGTTCGGCTCGGCGTCGACGTCGGGCGGGCGCGGATCGGGGTCGCGCGGTGCGACCCCGACGGACTGCTCGCGACCCCGGTCGAGACCGTGCCCCGCGGCCGGGGCGACGTCGACCGCATCCGTTCCCTCGCGACCGAGCACGGAGCGGTCGAGCTCATCGTCGGCCTGCCGCTGTCGCTCAGCGGCGCGGAGACGCCCTCGACGGATGACGCGCGCGCGTTCGCCGCGCGGCTCGCGACCGCCGACGGGCCGGCCGTGCGCCTCGTGGACGAGCGCCTCTCGACGGTCACCGCGCAGGGCGCGATGCGGGCGGCCGGGCGCTCGACACGCTCGTCGCGCTCCGTGATCGACCAGGCGGCCGCGGTTGTAATCTTGCAGCACGCCCTCGACGCCGAGCGATCGAGCGGCCGCGCGCCCGGCACGATCGTCGCGGCGGCGGCGCGCGATCGCGGCGACGCGGCCGGGGCCTCGGCCACCGGCCCCCTCGACCCCGACGAAGGACCAGCGCGATGACGAACGAACCGTCGTGGGACGAGATCTTCGCGAAACGACCGACACCCCCGGCCGGCGCGACGGCATCGCCCGCGGCCGGCTCGCCGGCGGAGCCCGGGGCGGCGTCGCCCGTGGCTCCCGTGGCGCCGTCGCCCGTGGCGCCCGGGCAGCCCGGGCAGCCGCTCACGCGTCGCGAGGCGCGCGCGCGCGCCGAGCAGGAGGAGCAGGCCGCGCGCGACGCCGCCGCGGCGCAGCGTCCGTCGACGTTCGCATCCGTCACCGGTGGCGGGGCGCCACCGCCCAAGCGGCGGCGGCGCACGGGCTGGATCGGGCTGCTCATCGTGCTGCTCGTGTTCGGCGGGGGCGCCTACGCCGCCTGGTCGCTGTTCGAGCCGCAGATCCGGGCACTGCTGGGCTGGCAGCTGCCGGAGGACTACGAGGGCAGCGGCACCGCGAAGACGGTCGACGTGGTGATCGCGAGCGGCGACACCGGCGTCGCCATCTCGCACACGCTCGCGAAGGCCGGCGTCACGATGACCCCGAAGGCGTTCTACGACCTGCTCGTCGCGACCGAGCCGGCGCCCACGTTCCAGCCCGGCACCTACCGGCTGCACGCCCGGATGAGCGCCGCGGCCGCTCTCGCGGCGCTGCAGGACCCGGCCTCCCGCGTCGTCACGAAGGTGCTCATCACCGAGGGGCAGACCCTCCCGCAGCTGCTGCAGACCCTCGCCGACAAGACCGGAACGCCCCTCGCCGATCTGCAGGCGGCCTCCCAGGACCTCGCTGCCCTCGGCATCCCGGCCGGCGAGCCGAGCGCGGAGGGCTGGCTGTTCCCGGCGACCTACGAGTTCGATCCGGGAACCTCCGCCGCCGACATGCTCGGCCAGATGGCGCAGGTCATGCGGCGCACTCTCGACAAGGCCGGCGTCGCCGAGGCCGACCGGCACGACGTGCTCACGCTCGCGTCCATCATCCAGAAGGAGGGCGGCTCGACCGCCGACTTCTACAAGGTGGCCCGGGTGTTCCAGAACCGCCTCGACATCGGGATGCGGCTGCAGTCGGATGCCACCGTCGCCTACGGTGCGGGCAGTTCCAGGATCGCGACGACCGCCGCGCAGCGCGCCGACACGGCGAACCCCTACAACACGTACGCCCGGGACGGCCTGCCGGTCGGGCCGATCTCGGCGCCCGGAGCGGATGCGATCGACGCGGCGCTGCACCCGGCGGCGGGGGACTGGCTGTACTTCGTGCTCGTCGACGGCGAGACCGGCGAGACGGTGTTCTCGAAGACGGCCGCGGAGCACGAGACGGCCGTGAAGCAGTGGCAGGCCTGGATCCGGGACCACCCGGACTTCGACAACGGATGACCGCGCGACTCGCGGTGCTCGGCTCGCCGATCGGGCACTCCAGATCCCCGCTGCTGCACCGCGCCGCGTACGACGCGCTCGGGCTCGACTGGCGCTACGACGCGATCGAGGTGCGCGCCGGCGGCCTCGCGGAGTTCGTGGCGGGCCTCGACGGCTCCTGGCGCGGGCTCTCGCTCACCATGCCGCTCAAGCGCGAGGCGCGGCCGCTGCTCGACGCCATCGACGGGGTCGCCGAGCTCACCGGCGCCGTGAACACCGTCGTCATCGACGGCCGGAGGCGCTGGGGCTTCAACACGGACGTCGACGGAATCGTCCGCGCGTTCGCCCGGTCAGGGGTGAGCGCCCTCGACTCGGTCACGGTGCTCGGCGGGGGAGCGACCGCGGCATCCGTGCTCGTCGCCGCGCAGCGGCTCGGCGCGACCCGCGCCATCGTGCGCGTGCGCGACGCCACGCGGGCGGGCGACCTCGTGGCGCTCGGCGGACGACTCGGCGTGCCGGTCGCGCTCGCACCACTCGTCGCCGACGAGCACGCGCCGTCCGCGGTGGTCAGCACGCTCCCGGGCGGTGCCCCGCACGAGCTCGCGTTCGCGCCGGAGGTGCGCGCGGCATCCGTTCTCCTCGAGGTCGCCTACGACCCGTGGCCGAGCGCGCTCGCGGCGTCCTGGCTCGAGGTCGGCGGCACGGTCGTCGACGGGCTGGACATGCTCGTCGAGCAGGCGCTGCTGCAGGTGCGGGCGTTCGTCGACTGGACGCCGGAGAGCCCGCTGCCCGACGAGTCGCGCGTGCTGGCCGCGATGCGCGCGTCCGTCGCGCGCTGAGCCGTCTGTCAGAATCGAACCCATGCTCCGCTGGTTGACCGCTGGGGAATCCCACGGCCCTGAACTCGTCGCGATCCTCGAGGGCCTTCCCGCGGGGGTTCCCGTGCTGCCCGACGACATCCGGGCCGACCTCACGCGTCGCTCGCTCGGCTACGGCCGCGGGGCGCGGATGCGGTTCGAGCAGGACGAGCTCTCGATCTCGGGCGGCATCCGGTTCGGTGAGACCACCGGCGCCCCCGTCGCGCTGCGCATCGGCAACACCGAGTGGCCGCGCTGGGTCGACGTGATGAGCGCGACGCCGGTGGACCGCTCGACGCTGCCCGCGGGGCGCGGTGCGCCGCTCACCCGGCCGCGCCCCGGCCACGCCGACCTCGTCGGCATGCAGAAGTACGGCTTCGACGAGGCGCGCAACATCCTGGAGCGGGCGAGCGCGCGCGAGACCGCGGCACGCGTCGCCCTCGGTGCCGTCGCCCGCCGGTTCCTCGGCGAGCTCGGCATCCGTCTCGTCTCGCACACCCTGTCGATCGAGACCGTGCGCGTGCCCGAGGGCGCGGCGCTGCCGACGCCCGACGACGTGGCGGTGCTCGACGCCGATCCGCTGCGCTGCTTCGACCCGGCGACGAGCGAGGCCATGGTGGCCCGCATCGACCGCGCGCACGACGACGGCGACACGCTCGGCGGCGTCGTCGAGGTGCTCGCGTACGGTCTGCCGCCGGGACTCGGCAGCCACGTGCAGTGGGACCGACGGCTGGATGCCCGGCTCGCCCAGGCGATCATGTCGATCCAGGCGATCAAGGGCGTCGAGGTCGGCGACGGCTTCGAGACGACCCGCCGACCGGGCTCCGGGGCGCACGACGAGATGGTGCCGGGCATCCTCCGGCTTTCCGACCGGGCCGGCGGCACGGAGGGCGGCATGTCGACGGGAACGGTGCTGCGCGTGCGCGCGGGCATGAAGCCCATCGCGACCGTGCCGCACGCCCTGCGCACGGTCGACGTCGCCACCGGCCAGGCCGCCCGCGCGCACCACCAGCGCTCCGACGTGTGCGCCGTGCCGGCCGCGGGCGTCGTCGCGGAGGCGATGGTCGCGCTCGTGCTCGCCGAGGTCGTGCTCGAGAAGTTCGGGGGCGACTCGGTCGCCGAGACGGCCCGCAACCTGCGCGCATACCTCGCGGCGATCCCCGAGCCGCTGCGCACGGAGTCGACGGGCACGGGGTCGACGGGCACGGGGTCGGCGGGCACGGGGTCGGCGGGCACGGGATCGCTGTGACGGACGCGGTCGCGCCACTCGTCGTGCTCATCGGGCCGATGGGCGCCGGCAAGACGCGCGTCGGCAAGCGCATCGCGCGTCTGCTCGGCGTCGACTTCGTCGACACCGATCGCGCGGTCGTTCTCGAGCACGGGCCGATCCCGGAGCTGTTCGCGGCCGTGGGCGAGGCGGGTTTCCGCGCCCTGGAGCGCGCCGCCGTCGCCGACGCGTTCGCGCGGCGCGCCGTCGTGTCGCTCGGGGGCGGCGCTGTGCTCGACGAGCGGACGCAGCGCGAGCTTGCCGAGCTGCCGGTCGTGCTGCTCACCATCTCGGAGGAGGCGGTCGCGGTGCGCCTGGGCTCGGACAGCCGTCCGCTGCTGACCGAGGGCGTCGCCTCCTGGCGGCGCATCTACGCCGAGCGGCGCCCGCTGTACGAGCGGCTCGCCCGCCATACGGTGGACACGTCGCGCCGGCCCATCGAGCACATCGCCCGAGAGATCGCCGACTGGGCGAAGGAGCAGAACGCATGACGACCACGGTCATCCCGGTCAGCGGAGCGGACCCCTACGACGTCGTCGTCGGGCGGGGCGTGCTCGCCGAGCTCGCCGACCGGCTCGGCCCGCGCGTGCGCAAGGTGCTCGTCGTGCATCCGCCCACGCTCGGCGCGCGCGCGGCCGCGCTGCGCGAGGCGCTCGCGGACCGGTTCGAGGTCTACCTCGCCGAGGTGCCGGATGCCGAGGACGCCAAGCGCGTCGAGGTCGCCGCGTTCTGCTGGCAGATCCTCGGGCAGACCGACTTCACCCGCTCGGATGCCGTCGTCGGATTCGGCGGCGGGTCGACGACCGACCTCGCCGGGTTCGTGGCCGCCACCTGGCTGCGGGGCGTGCGTCTCGTGCAGGTGCCGACATCCGTCGCGGGCATGGTCGACGCGGCGATCGGCGGCAAGACCGGCATCAACACGGCCGAGGGCAAGAACCTGGTCGGCTCGTTCTACGCCCCGGCCGCGGTGCTCGTCGACCTCGACCTGCTCGACACGCTGCCGCGCAACGAGCTGCTCGCCGGCTTCGCGGAGATCGTCAAGTGCGGCTTCATCGGCGAGACGGAGATCCTCGACCTCGTCGAGGCGGACGTCGACCGGGTCACCGACCCGGCCAGCGACGAGTTCCGCCGGGTCGTCGAGCTCGCGATCGGCCTCAAGGCGCGCGTCGTGGGGGAGGACTTCACCGACCTCGGCGTGCGCGAGATCCTGAACTACGGACACACGCTCGGGCACGCGATCGAGTACGCGGAGCGGTACCGCTGGCGGCACGGCGCGGCGATCAGCGTGGGCATGGTGTTCGCCGCGGAGCTGTCGCGCCTCGCCGGCCGGCTCTCGGACGACGCGGTCGACCGGCACCGGCGCATCCTCGACTCGCTCTCCCTGCCGACCGACTACCCGGTCGGCCGCTGGGACACGCTGCTGTCGGTGATGCGCCGCGACAAGAAGGCGCGGGGCAGCGTGCTGCGCTTCATCGTGCTCGACGCGATCGGCAAGCCCACGGTGCTCACGGGCCCCGAGGATGCGCTGCTCTTCGCGGCGTACCAGGACGTCGGCGTCTGAGCCGCGCGGCGCCGACGCCCGCTCTCGGGGCATCACCCGAGCGTGTTACTCGAAAGCGCTCGGGATTCCGGCCGATTTCGAGTAACACGCTCGGGTGAGCGCTCGGGCGATCCTCGCCGCCGACCACTCGCTAGGCTCGACGCCGTGCCCCGCATCCTCGTCCTCAACGGCCCGAATCTCGGCCGCCTCGGCAGCCGCGAACCGGACGTCTACGGCGACCAGGACCTCCCCGCCCTCGAGCGCTTGCTGAACGCCGAGAAGGATGCCGCCACCGAGATCGAGGTGCGCCAGACCGACGACGAGGCCGAGCTCATCCGCTGGATCCATGCCGCCGTCGACAGTGCGACGCCCGTGATCCTCAACCCGGCCGCGTTCACGCACTACAGCTACGCGCTCCGCGATGCGGCCGCGATGCTCGCCACGGCGGGCGTGCCCCTCGTCGAGGTGCACATCTCGAACCCGCACGCGCGCGAGCAGTTCCGGCACACGAGCGTCATCTCGGGCGTCGCGACCGGCGTGATCGCCGGGTTCGGCTTCGACTCGTACGTGCTCGCCCTCGCCGCGATCGAGCGCCGCAGCCGCTAGACTCGTCCGTCGGCTTGACCGCCCCGATCGCGGGGCGGGTTTCGATACGCGGGCTCGCTGCGCTCGCGCGCTACTCAACCAGCGAACAAGGGAATACACGCATGGCATCCACCGCCGACATCCGCAACGGCGTCGTCCTCAACCTCGACGGCCAGCTCTGGTCGGTCATCGAGTTCCAGCACGTCAAGCCGGGCAAGGGCGGCGCGTTCGTGCGCACCAAGCTCAAGAACGTCATGACCGGCAAGGTCGTCGACAAGACGTTCAACGCGGGCGCGAAGATCGAGACCGAGACCATCGACCGGGCCGACTACCAGTACCTGTACAACGACGGCGAGAGCTTCGTGTTCATGGACCTCGGCACCTACGACCAGATCCAGGTCTCGGCCGCCCAGGTCGGCGATGCCGCGAACTTCATGCTCGAGAACCAGAACGTGACGATCGCGCTGCACAACGGCGACCCGCTCTACGTCGAGCTGCCGGCATCCGTCGTGCTCGAGGTCACCTACACCGAGCCCGGCCTGCAGGGCGACCGCTCGAGTGCCGGCACGAAGCCCGCGACGGTCGAGACGGGATACGAGATCCAGGTGCCGCTGTTCCTCGAGCAGGGCACGAAGGTCAAGGTCGACACGCGCGACGGCTCGTACCTCGGCCGCGTGAACGACTGATCGCCGCCGGAACGGCTGGAGAAGCGAGATGAGCGCCCGATCCAAGGCGCGCAAGCGTGCCCTCGACCTGCTGTACGGCGCCGACCTGCGCGGCCTCGCCCTCGACGACGCGATCGCCACCGAGGCCGCTCGCGCCCTGGCGAACCCGCAGCGCGCCTCCTCGTGGGGCTACGCCCGCGACATCGCGCAGGGCGTCGCCGACCACATCGACGAGATCGACACCCTCATCTCGACCTACGCCCAGGGCTGGACGATCCAGCGGATGCCCGCGGTCGACCGCGCGCTGCTGCGGATGGGCATCTGGGAGATCGTCTTCAACCCCGAGGTGCCCGACCCGGTCGCGATCGCCGAGGCCGTGGGGCTCGCCACAGAGCTGAGCACCGAGGAGTCGAGCGGCTTCGTGAACGGGCTGCTCGCGCGCATCGCGGAGACCAAGGCGCAGTAGAAGGTCGATGAGCGCTCGGCGCCGTCGTTCGGGCCCGTTGGTCGAGGAGCGCGCGACGCGGTCGTTCGGGCCAGTTGGTCGAGGAGCGCGCGACGCGGTCGTTCGGACCCGTTGGTCGAGGAGCGCGCGACGCAGTCGCTCGCGTCTCGAGACCACCGCGGGTCGCGGTCGTGGCCGATGGTCTCGAGACGCCGGCTCGCTGCGCTCGCGGGCTCCTCGACCAGCGAGGCGGGGTCTTCGACCGGCGGCGGTGCGGTCAGCTGCCGTGCGCGACGCGGTCGTTCGGACCCGTTGGTCGAGGAGCGCGCGACGTAGTCGCTCGGACTGTTGGTCGAGGAGCGCGCGACGCAGTCGCTCGCGTCTCGAGACCACCGCGGGTCGCGGTCGTGGCCGATGGTCTCGAGACGCCGGCTCGCTGCGCTCGCGGGCTCCTCGACCAGCGGGGGGCTGCTCAGCCGAGGTGCGCGACGCAGTCGCTCGCGTCTCGAGACCACCGCGGGTCGCGAGCGTGGCCGATGGTCTCGAGGAGTCCGGCGAACCCGAGCCCGAAGGAGAGCGCGAGCACGATCCCGGCTCACCCGGTGGCGCGTAGATCGCGCTGGACGTCGGGGAGGCGGTCGGGAGGGTCGGCGCGAAGACGGTGGTCATGGGGGGACCCTTCGAGGGCGATGAGGGGCTCCGGCCCTCATGATCGATGCGGGGACATCCCGGGAGCACACCACCCGTCCCATCTGACGCTTCCGAGTGGTACCGTCCCGGTATGGATGCCACATACACGACGTCATTGGGCGATCGCGGGCGGCTCGTCGTGCCCGCGGCTCTGCGGGAGAGTCAGGGCTGGACCCAGGGAACGCCGCTCCTGTTCATCGAGACCGACCGCGCGGTGCTCGTGGCCACACGCGCGCAGGCCAAGGCGCTCATCCGTTCGCAACTCGCAGGTGCCGACCTCGTGGACGAGCTGCTCGCGGAGCGGCGCGAGGCCGCGCGGCGCGAGGACGTGGCGTGAGCGACGTGCTCGACGCATCCGCGGTGCTCGCCTTCCTCCGGGGCGAGGACGGCGCATCGGTCGTGGAGGACGCGCTCGAGGCGGGCTCCGCGGTGGTCAGCGCGGCGAACTGGTGCGAGATCGCGCAGAAGGTGCGCTCCGCCGGCGGGGACTGGCCGTGGGCGGCGGCTCTGCTCGACAGCTACGGCATCGGCGTCGAGCAGGTGACCAGGGCGGATGCGGAGCGCGCGGCGGCGCTGTGGCGGCGCGGCTCGGGGCTCTCGCTCGCCGATCGGCTGTGCCTGTCGGTCGCGGAGCGACTCGATCGCGACGTGCTGACCGCCGACCGCGCGTGGGGAGAGGGCGAGCGCATCCGCCAGATCCGCTGAGCCGACGCGGCCGGCCGGGCCGCGCGCGGGCTCGGTGATGCCCCGGCACCGAGCAGACCCGCGCGCCGAGCTACGTCGTGATCTCGCGAGGCGGCAGGTCGACGGGCCCGGCGACGAATTCCTCGAGGGCGAGCGCTGCGCCCCCGGCGCCCCCCGCGCTCGCGAGCTCGGTCGCGAGCGCGCGCGCCCGGGCGCGCAGCGCGTCGTCGCCGAGCGCCGCGTGGACCGCGGCCCGCAGCGCACCGACGCCCGGCCGCCCCGTGCGCAGGTTGAGGCCGACGCCCGCGGAGGCGACGCGCGCCGCGACCTCGGGCTTGTCCAGGTCGCCGCCGGCGACGACGAGCGGCACACCGTGTTCGAGTGCGGCGAGCACGCCGCCCCACCCGCCGTTCGTGACCACGAGGTCGACCTCGGGCAACAGCAGGTCGTGCGGCACGAAGTCGGCGACGCGGGCGTTCGCGGGCACCGGGAAGGGCAGCGCGTGCTGGCCCCGCACGCCGGTCGTCGCGACGACGAGCACGTCGAGCCCGGCAAGCGCCTCGAGCGCGGGGAGCAGCAGGTCCGCGGGGTCCACGTTCTGCGTGCCCTGCGTCACGTGGACGACGCTGCGGCCCGCGAGGTCCGGCCACCACGCGGGCAACGGCGCTGCGGATGCCGGGGCCGGCGGCAGTGCGAGGCGACCGACCCAGCGCAGCGTCCCCGGACGGTCGGTGCGACGGTGGTCGAGCGCGGGCACGCCCGTCGCGAGGATCAGCTGCGGCGAGTGCACCAGGTGGTCGAAGCGCACCGGCCCGCGCAGCAGACCCGCGTCGGAGCGAGCGCGGGCCACGGGCCCCGTGAGCCGCCCGGCGAGGATCGGGACCAGGCCACGGAGAGCAGCGTCCCGTGCCCGACCGAGCGTGCCGCGGCCGGGGGCGAGGCCGAGGCCCGGGGGCGGCCCCTGGCTGCTGGGCAGGTTGAGTGAGGCGATCGCGACGGTCGCCCAGCGGCATCCGATCCGCTCGGCGACGAGTCGTGGACCGAGCGAGGTCTCCTCCGACACGAGGGCGTCCCAGGGCTCGCGCTCCCACTCCGCCGCGAGGTCGGCGACCTGCCCCGGCGCCGTGCCGACGAACAGGTCCTCCATGTTGACGAGCAGCTGGCCGAGACCCTTCTTGCCGACCAGCCGCGGGAACGTCGCGGGCAGATCCTGCTCGTCGAAGTCGGGCGCGCTCGACCACGGGACGAGCCGCGCGCCCGTCGCCTCGACGCGCCCCCGGAACGCGGCACCCGTGTAGACCCGCACCCCGTGTCCCCGCGAGACGAGCGCCGCGGCGACCGCGATCATCGGCGCGACATGGCCCGTGAAGGGCATCGCGGTCACCAGGAATCGTGCCATGCGAGCATCCTTCCGGATGCCGCGCCCGCGCGCATCCGTGCTGGCACGGTCAGCGACCGAGCGCCCGGCGTGCCGCGAGCGTCGCCGCCGCGCGGTCCGAGGCCCCGAGCTTGAGGTACAGGCCCGAGAGGTAGTTGCGCACGGTCTTCTCGCTCACTCAGATCCGCACGGCCATGCGTGCGGTCGGCGCCGCGTCCGCGAGCAGCGGGAGCAGCTGCCGCTCCCGCACGGTGAAGCGGGCGTCCTCCTGCCCCCGGGTCGCGGCGACGATGTGCTTGCCGACCTCGTCACCGAGCACGAGCTGCCCGGCGTGCACGGCGTGGATCTCCCGCACGATGTCGACGAGCGCGGACGCCTTCGTGACATAGCCCGCGGCGCCCGCCTCGATCGCGGTGAGCACGGTCGCCCGGTCGTCGAGCATCGACAGCACGAGCACTCGCGCGCGCGGATCCCCCTCGCCGATGCGTCGAATGGCCTCGACGCCGCGATGCCGGGATCGCCGGCGGTGGCACTCGCGACGCTCCTGCTCCTGCCGTTCGCGCGGAACGGGCGCCGCGGTCCGTCGCTCGGGATCATCGCGTTGCAGGGCGTCGCCATCCTGCCCGCCCTGCCGCCGTACTTCCACGCGCCCGGTCTGCTGCCCGCCGCGGCATCGGTCTCGGCTGCGATCGGCATCGCGCTCAACGTGCTCGCGAGCGCTCTCGTCGCTCGCGGCATGCGTCGAGCCCGCTGACCCGCTGCCCACCCGACCGGCGAGGGGGTTCCTCGACCGGCGGCGGTGTGGTCAGCCGCCGTGCGCGACGCGGTCGCCCGGACCCGTTGGTCGAGGAGCGCGCGACGTAGTCGTCCGGATCCGTTGGTCGAGGAGCGCGCGACGTAGTCGCTCGCGTCTCGAGACCACCACGATCGGCGAGCGTGGCCGATGGTCTCGAGACGCCGGCTCGCTGCGCTCGCGGGCTCCTCGACCAGCGATGCGGGCTCCTCGACCAGCGATGCGGGCTCCTCGACCAGCGATGCGGGCTCCTCGACCAGCGAGGCGGGTTCCTCGGCCGACGACCGGCTCGTGCGGGCGCTCGTCGCCTCGGCGTCCGCGTCGCCGCCACGCTCTAGCCTTGATCGGGTGACGACAACGCCGAACGTGCCCCTGCCCGCATCCGACTGGCTCGCGTGGGCCGACGCCTACACGCGCGAGCACATCGACGCCTACCGGGCGGCCATCGACCAGCTCAAGGACGGGTCCGAGCGGTCGGCCGCCGAGACCATCGCGCTGCTCGATGCGGCGGACCTCGAGCTGCGCACCGCATCCGCGCCCTGCTTCCTCGTCTCCGAGGTGCACCCCGACGAGCGCGTGCGCGACCTGCTCGAGGAGCGCGGTCGCGAGACGGTGGCCCTGAGCACCGCACAGGCGCAGGACCGCGAGCTGTTCGCCGTGCTCGACGCCGTCGACGCGGGCGCGCTCGAGTCGCTCGCGGCCCGGGTGCTCGAGCGCGCGCTGCGCGAGTTCCGTCTCGCGGGCGTGCACCTGCCCGACGCCGAGCGCGCGCGCGTCGCCGAGATCGAGGAGCGGCTGACGCAGCTCGACCAGGACTTCTCGCGCGTCGTCCGCGACGACGTGCGCAGCATCCGGGTGCCCGCGTCGGCCCTCGACGGGCTGCCCGACGACTACCGGGAGGCGCACGCGCCCGACGCCGAGGGTCTCGTGACCATCACGACCGACTACCCCGACTCGGTGCCGCTGCGCACGTTCTCGACGGATGCCGACGCGCGCCGCGCCCTCACGGTCGCCTATGAGAACCGCGGCTGGCCGGAGAACGACCGGGTGCTCGGCGAGATCCTCGACCTTCGGGCGGCGCTCGCGGCGCTCGTCGGGTTCACGAGCTGGGCCGACCGCGACACGCAGCGCAAGATGGTCGGCTCGGCCGCGGGCATCGAGGCGTTCATCGAGCGCCTGCGCGATGCCGTGTCGGCGCCGGCGGCGTCCGACTACGACGAGCTGCTCGACGCGCTGCGCGCGAGCGACCCGGCCGTCGAGGTCGTCGACGCGTCGAACGCCGCGTTCGCGAGCGAGCTGCTGCGCCGCGAGCGCTACGCCGTCGACAGCCAGGAGGCCCGGCCCTACCTGCACATCGACAAGGTGCGCCAGGGACTCCTCGATGTCACGAGCCGGCTGTTCGGTCTCGAGTACACCGCCGTCGACGCCCCGACCTGGCACGAGGAGGTACGCGTCTACGACGTGAGCCTCACGGGCGAGCCGCTCGGCCGCATCCACCTCGACCTGCACCCGCGCGAGGGCAAGTACAAGCACGCGGCGATGTTCGACCTGCGGCCGGGTGTCTCGGGCGGACCGCTGTTCGAGGGCGCGCTCGTGTGCAACTTCAATCGCGGGCCGCTCGAGCACGATGAGGTGGAGACGCTGTTCCACGAGTTCGGGCACCTCGTGCACGGTCTCGTCGGGTCGCGGCAGCCCTACGTCGCGCTCTCGGGCATCGAGACCGAGTGGGACTTCGTCGAGGCGCCGAGCCAGATGCTCGAGGAGTGGGCCTGGGACGCACGCGTGCTGCGGACCTTCGCGACGGATGACGCGGGGGAGCCCATCCCGACCGAGCTCGTCGAGCGGATGCGGCGGGCGAACGGCTTCGGGCGCGCGCAGTGGGCGGCGCGGCAGCTGTTCTACTCCGCCGTCTCGTACTTCCTGCACCGCGATCGACCGGCGGACCGCACGGCGTACATCGACGCGCTCCGGCCGCGCTACGACGTGCTGCGCCAGCTGCCGGACACTCACCTGCAGGCCTCGTTCGGGCACCTCACGGGCTACTCGTCGGCGTACTACACCTACCTCTGGAGTCTCGTCATCGCGAAGGACCTGTTCACGGCGTTCGACGGCGACGACCTGTTCGCCGCGGGTCCGGCGCAGCGCTACCGCGACCTCGTGCTCGCGCCCGGCGGGTCGAAGGATGCCGCCGAGCTCGTCGAGGACTTCCTCGGCCGCCCGTACGCGTTCGACGCGTTCGCGGCGTGGCTGGACTCCGCCGCTGGTTGACCCCCTCCGCTGGGTGAGGAGCGCCCGAGCGGAGGTGCCCTCCGCTGGTTGAGGAGCGCCCGAGCGCAGCGAGGACGCGTCTCGAAACCATTCGTTCGCCGATGGAGCTGTGGTGGTCTCGAGACGCCGGCTCGCTGCGCTCGCGGGCTCCTCGACCGGCGGGGGTGGCGGGTTCCTCGACCGGCGGGGTGGGGCGGGCTCCTCGACCAGCGGGGTGGGACGCCGTCTTCCCTCCGTTGGTTGAGGAGCGCCCGTGCGCAGGTGCCCTCCGCTGGTTGAGGAGCGCCGTGAGCGGAGCGAGCGTCGCGTCTCGAAACCATTCGTTCGCCGATGGGGCTGTGGTGGTCTCGAGACGCCGGCTCGCTGCGCTCGCGGTCAAGCCCCAGGTAGTGGTGTAGCTCGGGTTCCTTCGAACTGTTGATGGTTCAGGCGGTGAGTTCGAGGGCGCTGTCGGTGGAGACCTCCTTGGCGTCGGTGTCGGTGTCGGTGTCGGTGT
>NZ_JAUASV010000013.1 GCF_030345695.1 Galbitalea sp. SE-J8
ACAACCCCACAAAGGCACCCTAGGCGCACCGCTTAGTGCGCAACTTCCCGACCGCGAGGCCCGGAAAATCAACCATCGCACCCTCAAAACGCCCAAAACGACGACCATGTGGCACGAACCAGGTCAGGACGCCGGCGAGGTCGTGACGATGCGGGTCCACGGTCCCGCGGGCACGTCGGCGTCGTCGACGAAGCGCCACGAGACGCGGTCCACGTCGCCGTCCAGATCGGCGAAGCCGAGGCATCCGTTCAGCGCGGGGGAGACGTCCATCCCCGCGCCGCCGTAGCGCGCGTTGAGCGGCCGCCGGTCGTCGGTGCCGAAGACGTACTCGGCGTCGTCGTACTCGCCGGGCCCGGCATCCTCGATCTGGCCGAAGCAGGTGCGCGAGCCCTTCCGGAGCTCGACCCAGCGGTTCTTCATGAGGCTCGCGTTGCCGTCACGCAGCATCGACGAGTACGGCGCACGGCTCGCCCACGGGATGACCGCGCCCCGCCGCGCGTGGGCGGCGCGATCGTTGAGGTCGTCGAAGGGCAGGTCGAGGTAGAACGGGTTCTGCCGGGGGGTCATGCTCGTCGGGAAGTAGTCGTGCGCGGCCGTGCGCTTCTCGGTCGAGCAGGTGCCGCCGACAACGACGCCGTCGCAGCCGCCGTACGCGGTCATCCAGTGCGAGTCGTAGGTGGAGTAGACCTGCGTGCCGTCGTCGGCATCCGGGTCGAACACCTCGCCGACCCAGAACGTCGTCGACACGATCTCGTGGTGCCAGGGGTAGGTCGAGCCCGCGCTCGGGCGTGCGGACGAACGCGTGGGAGTCGGTCGGTGCGACGGGGTGGCCCGGGGGCTGGGCGTCGTCCGCGGGGTGGCCCGGTGGGTGGGCGTCGTCGACGGCCGCGAGGTCGACGACGGTGAAGACGACGGCGGCGGAGAGGTCGGAGTCGTGGTGGGCTCGACCGGCGCCTGCGTGCCCGGCGGCCCGGTCGGCGTGGGCACCGGCACGACGACGGTGGAGGTGGCCGGGGGCGTGGGCTCCGGCGCGGACTCGCCGGCGCAGCCGCCGAGCAGCAGGGGGATCGCGATCGCGGCCGCGGCCAGCCGCACCGGGCGGGCGCCGCGCTCGGGGGCGCTCATCCGTTCCCCGGTCCCGCGTCGACCATGGCGTAGTCGTCGGTCGTGAGCCGGCCGTCGGAGAACAGGTTGAGGCCGAAGCTGAGGGCCTCCGTGTCCTTCGGCACCCGGGGTGTCGTCCAGATCGCGGTGGTGTACTCGTCGGCCGCGTCGAACCACGGACTCGACGTCCAGTACGACCAGACGCCCTGCCCGTCGCGCCGGTACACGGCGAACTGCGTGACGGCCGTGGAGCGGTACCAGGCGCTCAGCGCATAGCGGTGACCGGATGCTGCGGGCGGCGAGCAGGAGCCCTGGTCGAGGGCGGGCAGCAGCTTCGCATCGCCCGAGCCGTATGCGGTGAGCAGCAGCCGCGCGGCGGTCGCACCGCCGTGCGGCTCGGCGTCGTAGTCGACCGCGGCGTCGTTCGCGCCGTACTCGCCGAGGCTCCAGCACACCGGCACGCCGTCGGCGCCGCGCTCCTCGAGTCCCGGGTTCGACACGAGGTTGCCGTCGCGCACCGCGGACTCGCCGCCGCCCGAGATCACCGGGCGCAGGGGACCGCCGAGCACCTGCTGCACGGTCGCGACCACGGTCGTCGTGCGCTCCCGGGTGCGCTGGACGAGCCAGTCCGCGAACCGGTCGAACAGGGCGGGCGTGATCGCGAGGGGGTCGCATCCGTCGTCGCACACGCGGTGGAAGGTCAGCTGCACCCAGCCGCCCGCCGCCTCGGCCTGGGTGACCACGGACGTCAGGTCGTCGAGAGTCCAGGTCGCGTCGACCTGGGTCGGGGCGCGGGTGAGCATCGGGTCGGGCGGCGGCACGACCTCGGCCCGCGCGCAGGTGGCGCAGCCGAACCGGGTGCGGATGTCGCCGAGACCGCGCGCGCTGGTGTACCCGCACTCCGCGGCGATCTTCTCGACCGCGGGCGAGGTGCTCGCGAACGGATACGCGAGGCTGCGCACGTCGAAGCCCCAGCGCGAGAGCGTCACGCGGTCGTTGCAGAGCTGGAGGCGCGCCTCGACCGGGTCGATCGCGGCGAGGTCGGGATGCGAGACCGTGTGACCGCCGATCTCGTCCCCGAAGCCGACGAGGTCGTGCAGCCGTGCCAGCGGCATGAACCCCTCCGAGCCGACGAAGCCCGAGTTCACGAAGAACGTGCCGACGAGCCCGCGCTCGTGCAGGGCGCGGGCGGCTCCCCACTGGTCGGCGTGCCCGTCGTCGAAGGTCAGCGACACCGCGGTCGTCGGCGGCACGTGACCGAGTGTCGGCAGGTTCACCACGGCGCTGATCACGAGCAGGGCCGCAACGCCCAGGGACAGCCCGACGGGTCGCGACGCCGGCATGACATCACTCGACCGTCACGGACTTGGCGAGGTTGCGCGGCTTGTCGACGTCGCGTCCCAGCACGAGCGCGAGCTCGCGGGCGAGCACCTGCAGCGGGATGACGCTCTCGAGCGGACCGCACGCGCGGAAGCCGCCCGCGACCGGCGCCGCGAGGCTCAGCCCCAGCGCGGGCACGGATGCGCCGGGGCCGCCGATCGTGATGACGCGGCCGCCGCGCGCCTCGACCTCGGCGATGTTGCCCGCGAGCCGCGGATCGCCGTCGTCGATGACGATGACGGGGGTGCCGTCCTCGATGAGTGCGAGCGGCCCGTGCTTGAGCTCGCCGGCGGGGTAGTGCTCCGCCCAGCGATAGGTGAGCTCCTTGAGCTTGAGCGCGCCCTCCGCCGCGTAGACCACTCCGGAGCCGCGGCCGAGGAAGAGGAAACCGGTCGCCTCGGCGAGCTCCGCGGCGAGCGGGGGCACCGCGTGCTTCGAGATCGCGAGCGACTGCGCGAGCAGGTCCGGCATCCGTCGCAGGTCGTCGACGACGGCCGAGGCCCGCTCGGCGTCGATGCGGCCGGTCGCCCGCAGGGCGGAGACCGCGAGCAGCACACCGGTGAGCACCTGGGCGACGAACGTCTTCGACGCCGCGACGCCGACCTCGTGGCCCGCGGCGCACGCCATCACCGCCGCTGCCCGGCGGGCGAGCGTCGAGTGCGGGTTGTTGGTGATCGCGAGCAGCGCGGCGTCGCGCAGGGCGGTCGAGTCGAGAGCGCGCAGGATGTCGGCGGTCTCGCCGGACTGGCTCATCGCGATGACGAGCGTACGCGGTTCCACGACGAGCTCGGACGCCTCGCTCGCGATGACCGTCGTGACCGGCACGCTGCCGAACCGGCGGAACGCTGCGCCGACCACGCCGCCCGCGTTGAGCGAGGTGCCGCAGCCGAGGACCGCGACCCGGTCGAAGGGTGGCAGCGCCTGGTCGGCCCAGAGTGTGCCGCTCACGGCGTCGAGCGCGAGGGCGTCGATGATGCTCGCCGACATCTCGGGCTGCTCGTCGATCTCCTTCTGCATGTGATCGTGGTGATCGCCGAGGCCGCTCGATCGCGCAAGCCGGGGGATGCGCAGCCGAGCCGGCTCGTCCGACGACCAGGTCACGGGATCACCGAGCTCCACGACGTCGCCGTCGCCGAGCACCTGGTAGTCGTCGACCCAGCGGTCGATCGCGCTCGCGTCGCTCGCGAAGTAGGAACCGCGCGCCGACGAGGCCACGAGCAGCGGGGCGTGGAACGCCGTGCCGACGACGCGGGATGTCGCCGACTCGAGCACCACCACGGCCCAGCTGCCCCGCAGCCGTGCCGCGGTCGACGCGACCGCGGCCGCGAGGTCATCGCCGGATGCCTGGGCGGCCTCGACGAGGTGGGCGATGACCTCGCTGTCCACCTCCGACGCGAACACGTGGCCGGCGCTCTCGAGCTCGGCGCGCAGCTGCGTGGCGTTCTCGATGATGCCGTTGTGCACGACCTGCAGGCGGCCGGTGCAGTCGGCGTGCGGGTGGGCGTTGTCGTCGCGGACGCCGCCGTGCGTGGCCCAGCGGGTGTGGCCGATGCCGACGCCGGTGAGATCGAGGCGGGCCTCGCGGCGCACCCGTTCGGCGAGCGTCGCGACCCGGCCGGTGGTGCGCAGCCGCATCGTGCCGCCGTCCCGCGTGCGCACGGCGACGCCGGCCGAGTCGTAGCCCCGGTACTCGAGGGTCGCGAGGGCCTGCAGCAGGAAGGAGGCCGCGGCGCCGCGGGTGCGGCAGGCGACGATGCCGCACATCAGACGATCACCGTCGTCGAGGCGTGCGGGCGCGCCTGCTGCATCGTCCAATCCGAGCGGTCGACGGTGGACTGGAGGCTCTCCGCGACACCCCGCACGATCTCGTCGATCGAGGTTCGCGGCGCGAACCCGACGAGGTCGTGCGCCCGGGTGTTGTCGGGCACGCGGCGGCGCATGTCCTCGTAGCCGTCGCCGTACGCCGTGTCGTAGGGCACGAGCTGGATCTCGCTCGAGCTGCCCGTGACGCGGATGATCGCGCGCGCGAGATCGAGGATCGAGATCTCGTGGGCGCCGCCGAGGTTGAGCGCCTGTCCGCGGGTCGCGTCGTTGTCGATCACGCCGATGAGCGCCGGCACGATGTCGTGCACCGACGAGAAGCACCGGGTCTGCTCGCCCGTGCCGAAGACGGTCAGCGGGTCGCCGCGGAGCGCCTGGCCCACGAGGTTCGGCACGACCATGCCGTACCGGCCCTTCTGCCGCGGGCCGACCGTGTTGAACAGGCGAACGATCGACACGGCGAGGCCGAACTGGCTCCAGTACGCGTGCGCGAACGCCTCGTCGATGCCCTTCGCGGAGGCGTAGCTCCACCGCGACTTGAGTGTCGAACCGAGCACCCGGTCCGAGTCCTCGTGCAGGCGATCGGCCTCGTTCTTGCCGTAGATCTCGCTCGTCGAGGCGAGCAGCAGCGTCGCGCCGGTCTCCTCGCACACCATGAGCACGTTCTCGGTGCCGTGGATGTTGGTGCGCAGGCTCGCGAGCGGGTCGTCGATGATGAGCTTGACGCCGACGGCGGCCGCGAGGTGGAAGACGCGATCGCATCCGCTCACCACGCCGTGCACGACGGTCGGGTCGAGGATCGTGCCGACCACGAGCTGGAACCGCGGATGGTCGCGCACCGCGGCGAGGTTGCTCACGCTCCCGGTGCTCAGGTCGTCGAGCACGGTGACGTCGTCGCCGCGGGCGAGCAGCTCCTCGACGAGGTGGCTGCCGATGAAGCCGGCGCCGCCGGTGACGAGGCTCTTCACGACGCGACCGCCGTCCGGGGATAGGTGATGTCGAGGAGGGTCTCGGCGCGAAGCCAGGACAGGTCGGCGTTGCTGTGGCGAGTGTGCAGGATGACGAGGTCCGCGTCGAACTCGGGCGGCGCATCCGTCGCGGTGACGATCGTGCCGTCGCGCAGGGCGACCCGGTCGAAGTGTGCGTCGACGAATCCCACCTGGGCACCCTCCTCGGCGAGGGTGCCCAGGATCTCCAGCGCAGGGGATTCGCGGAGGTCGGCGACGTCGGGCTTGTACGACACCCCGACGACGAGGATGCGAGCGGATGCCACCGGCAGCCCGCGCTCGGAGAGCAGGCGGCGTGCGCGGTCGACGATCCGGCCGGGACGGTGCGAGATCTCGGCCATCGAGTGCTCGATGACCGGGGCGCTGATGCGGTCGCGGCGCAGCTGCCAGAGCAGGTAGTGCGGATCGCACGGGATGCAGTGGCCGCCGACGCCGGGTCCGGGCCGGAACGGCATGAAGCCGTACGGCTTCGTGGCTGCGGCGTCGATGACGTCGCTCACGTTGATGTCGAGGTGCTCGCAGATGTCGGCGAACTCGTTCGCCAGGGCGATGTTGACCGCGCGAAACGTGTTCTCGAGCAGTTTCGTCATCTCGGCGGCGGCGAGCGAGCCGACGTGGTGCACGGAGGTCGCGTAGCGGCGCAGCAGGCGGTCGGCCTCCTCGGCGCACTCGGGCGTAGCGGCGCCCATCACGCGCGGCACGTCCTCCTGGTCGAAGGCGGCGTTGCCGGGGTCGATGCGCTCGGCGCTGAACGCGACGAAGACATCGCGGCCGGCGACGAGGCCGCGGGCGGCGAGCGGTCGAACGAGCAGATCCTCGGTCGTGCCGACGTACGTCGTCGACGTGAGCATGAGCACCTGGCCGGGCACCGCGTTCTCGACGACGGTCGCGCAGGCGCTCGCCAGCATCCGCAGGTCGGGGCTGAGGTAGTCGTCGACCGGGGTGGGCACGCACACCACGACGGCGGCCGCCGAGGCGAGCCGGCCGAGGTCCGCCGTGATCTCGAGCGTCCCGTCGTCGCTTGCGAGCGCGGTCGCGAGCCGGTGCTGATCGCGGTCGAGCAGGTCGGCGGCGCCGCTGCGGATGGCGTCGATGCGCCGCTCGCTCACGTCGACGCCGAGCACGCGGGAGCCGGCGGCGTGGTACGCGATGGCGGTGGGGAGCCCGACGTATCCGAGCCCGACGATCGCCACGTCGTAGTCGAACGCGGGACGCGATCTCGGTCGGGGCACGGCGGCCAGGGCGGTGCGGAGGGCCGGGCTCTCGGGGGGCGCGGTCTGGGTGAGGACGTTCATCGTCGGCTTCCTCTTCGGGTGGGGGGTCGATACGCCCCTCACCATGACTCAGCCTCACGGATCGGGGCGAGCCCCGGACGGCGATCGTGCGGGAATGCGGGCGTGGTGTGCGGGCCGACCGCAGGATCCGCACAAGAGTGCGGGACGGACGGCATCGCGCGAGCGCGCGCGGCGCCTACCGTGAACCGCGGGACCGCGGGACCGCGGGACCGCGTGAGGAAGGAGCACCATGTCCGATCCGTGGGTGCTCGTCGCCCTGCTGTCGGCGCTCGCCGTGGTCGGCGTCGGCACCCTGGTCTGGGGCACCGCGGGCCTTGCGCGCAGCACCGCGCGGCTGCTCCGCCGCCGGCCGCCCGCAACCGACCCAGCACTGACCGTCGACGATGTGGCGGTGCTCATCGCCGCGCACAACGAGGCGCTCGTGCTGCAGGGCACGATCGACTCCGCGCGCCGGCACGTGCGCGCGGACCAGGTGTTCGTGGTCTCCGACGGCTCGACGGATGCCACGGTCGCGATCGCGCGCGCCGCGGGCGTGAACGTGCTCGCGCTCGATCCGAACCGGGGCAAGGCCGGCGCGATCGCGGCGGCCGTCGAGCGATTCGGGCTCGAGCGCCGGTTCGCGGTCGTGCTGCTGCTCGACGCCGACACCGTGCTCTCGGACGACTATTTCGCGACGGGCCTGCCCCTGTTCGCCGCGCCCGACGTGGTGGCCGTCGCGGGGCGCGCGTCGACGCGGCACGCCCGCGGCGCGGGCGGCGTCGTCGCGGCGGTGCTCACCGCGTACCGTCAGCGCGTCTATCTCGTGATGCAGTGGGCGATGAAGTACGGCCAGGCCGCGCGAGCGGCGAACGCCGTGTCCATCGTGCCCGGCTTCGCGAGCATGTACCGCTCGCACGTGCTCGCCACCGTCGACATCGCGGCGCCCGGCCTCACCATCGAGGACTACAACGTCACGTTCGAGATCCACGCCCGCGAGCTCGGGCGCATCGCGTTCCATCCGCGAGCGGCCGTGGCGTACACGCAGGACCCGGCGACGCTGCGCGACTACGCGAAGCAGGTGGCGCGCTGGTCGCTCGGCTTCTGGCAGACGGTGCGCCGGCATCCGTGGCGGCCGCGCGTGTTCTGGGTCGCGCTCTGGGCGCACATCGTCGAGCTCGTGATCGCCGCGGTCGCCGTGCTGCTCGTGCTGCCGCTCGCCGCGCTCAGCCTCGTGGCGAGCGCGATCGTCGCGATCGCCGGACCGGTGGATGCCGCAGCGGCCGATGCGGTCGCCGCGGCCCTGCCGCCGGGCGCCCTCGTGGTCGGGGTGCTCGCGCCCGATCTCGTGCTCACGCTATGGCTCGCCGTCGCGATGCGCCGGCCCGTCGTGCTGCTGTTCGGACTCGTCTTCCCGTTCATCCGGATGCTCGACGCGGCGATGTGCCTGCGGGCCGTCGCGCGCGCGTTCCGGCGCGGCGCGACCGGGGTCTGGGTCAGCCCGGTGCGCCGCGCCGCCGGCTCTCAGTAGCTCTCGTCGCCCTCCCCGTCGGCGGGCAGCAGGGCGAGCAGGTGCGAGCGCGAGCGCGCGTCGAGCTTGCGGTAGATCTGGGTGATCCGCACCTCGACCGTGCGGAGCGACACGAACAGCGCCGCCGCGATGTCCTTGTTCCGCACGCCGCGCCGGATCAGCCGGAGCACCGCGAGCTCGTTCTCGGTGAGGGTCGCGAGCAGCGGATCGGGACCGGTGCGGTGCGACCGGGCTCCGTGCAGCGCGGTGCGGGCGACCGCCGCCCACGCGAACGCGGAGGACTCGTCGAACAGCCGTTCCGCGGCGGCGCGGTGCTCCTCGGCGGTGCGCCGCCCCGCGCGCGCGAGCACGCGCGCGGCCGCGAGGTGGAGCTCGGCCACCTCCACGGTCGGCGTCGAGCGCCGGACCGTGCGGAAGGCGGCGTCGACCGCGCCCTCCACGCCGTCGTCGTCGATGAGGAAGAGGCGCGCACGCAGCAGTGCGAGATCTCCCCACCGCGACGGGAATGCGGCGTGGGCGCGTTCGAAGTCGGCGAGCGCCGTGCGGGCGCGGCGCGCATCGCCCGTCATCGACAGCGCCTCGACGTGGTCGGGTGCGAACCGGAGCACGGCGGGCCGCGCCCACGGCACGACCGCGTGCGCCCGGTCGAGTCGCACGATCGCCTCGCCGAGGTCCCCGCTCATGAGCGACGATCGCGCACGGAGCGACCAGGCTCGCGCCCGCGCCGAGGGCAGGCCGCTGAACCGGGCGAGCTCGTCCGCCTGTTCGACGAGGTCGCGCACCGCATCCGGGCCGCCCGTAGCGAGTCCGATGGAGGCGGCGGTCAGCAGCGGGCGCAGCGTGCCGCGCGCGCCGTCGGCCAGGAGCTCGTCGGCGAGCGGAGCGGCGTCGGCGAATGCACCGGCGCGGTACTCGTTGAGCGCCGCGAGCTCGAGGTGCCACCGGCGCCACGGCGAGGCCGGGTCCGTGGCGTTCAGCCGCATCGAGAGCGCGGTGAGCGCGCGCCGCCCGGCGTCGTACTCCTCGGCGTACATCATCGCGCACGCGCACATGAGCAGCGCCGGAGCGCTCATCGCCGCCATCGTCTCCGGCGAGGGCGGACGGCTGACCGCGGCGGGGACGACCTCGCGGGGCAGTGCGTCGACGCCTCGTACGAAGCGGATGATCCAGGTGCTCATGCCGGTCTCGCTCGGCACCCGATCGCGCATGAGCAGGCGGGCGCCGAGCACCCGGGCCTGGGCGCCGAGCGTGTCGAGGTCGGCCGCGAGGACGGCCGCGACGACGAGCAGCAGGCGGCCGCACTGGTCGGGGTGCGTCGTCCGGTAGCGGCTGACGTACACGTCCACCTCGCCCGTCGCCGGTCGTCGGGTGAGCACCGCGTCCGCGACGAACTCGAGAGCCACGGCGCTCAGCAGGTGCGCCGGATCCTCGGCGATCGTGCGCGCCATGGTCGCGTAGCGCAGCACGACGGCGAACGCGCCCTGTCGCGCGAGCTCGCCGGACACGGCGAGCAGCCCCGGCACCAGTCGGTCGCGGTCCCGGCTCGTGAGCACCGCCCGCTCCACGATCTCGACGAGCGCGGGGATGCACGACGTCTCCGCGAGCGCGACGGCGAGCGCGAGCGCGAGCTCGAGCAGCTCGGCGTCGTGGGCGCCCTCGGGGTCGCCGAGCGCGTCGTGCCAGGCGGCCAGCCCGAGCGGCAGCGGCCGTTCCCGCTCCGCGGCGGCGGTGTGCATCCACCGCCGCTCGGTCGCGTCCATGCTCCAGTACACGGTGGCGCGCAGCGCCGGATCGCAGATCCGGAGGAACGGTCCGAGGCGCTCGATGACGCGGTCGCTCATCAGCTGATCGACCGCGTCGCGCTCGGAGTCCGCGAGCGGCCCGAACGCGCCGGCCGCCGTGAGGGGCGCGATCGACAGCCGACGCAGCATCCGCACCCGGGTGTCGTCGAGCGCGAGGCGACCGGTGTCGACGTGCGGGGGCAGGCTCATCGCGGCCGCGCCGACCAGCTGGTCGGGGGAGAGCTGCTCGAGCGCGCGGCGCATCACGCCCGGCCATCCACCGGACTGGGACCGCACGATCCACAGGGTGCCGGGGTGGGTGTCCGGCTCCGCGAGGCTCAGGAGCAGCTGCTCGGCCTCGGTGGGGTCGAGCGGCTCGAGCCGGAGCACGCGGGCGCCCTCGAACCGCGATCGCTCGAGCGGGGCGAGGACCGTGGCGACGACGGCCAGCCCCGTGCCGGTGAGACGGGTCGACATGCACGCCAGGATCTCCTGCGTGAGGTCGTCGAGCTGATCGAGGTCGTCGATGAGCACGAGGGTCGGATCGACGTGCGCGCCGCGCAGCATCCGGATGAGGTCGACGGCCGCCGACATGACCGCGTCGGGCCCGCTTCCGATGACCGCGAACCGTCCGGCGAACTCGGCGAGCCGGGCGTGACCGAGCGCGTTGATGAGCGCGGACAGTCCGGACAGCGGCAGCTGCTTCTCGGCCGGGTGGGCGGTGACCGTGACCCGGCGTCGGGAGCGCGGGTCGATCACGTCGCGGAGGAACGTGGTGCGCCCGGACAGCGACGGCCCGGCGGCGAACGTGAAGGACTCGGCTTCCGCGGCGAGCACGGCGGCGAGGGCGTCCCGCGCCGCGGCTCTGCTGGGGATCACGATGCACGCTCCGCGAGCGGACATCCCCTCCGTGGAGTCGAGCGCGACGGAACGGTGATGGAGAGCATTCGGGTTACCTCACAGTGATCGACTTGGCGCCGACGGGAGTGCGAGGCATCGATGACCCGCACTCCCCGCCGGCGCCGGCCAGGGACGTCGCGTGCCGCCCCGGTCCGGGTGTGGGGGGCGGAACGGCCGGCGCGGGGTCTGGGCGGCAGCCGGTTGCATGAGTGTGCATCGTAATTCGAAGCCGTGCAATTACTCGGCGTCTACCCAGGAAGGGTGCCGCCGCACTCGATCGCAGCTCCGTCGCGGGCCGTTCGGCACCTTCGGGGCGGGGGCCGAACGTCGGGGTGATCGCCGACGGGATCGAGTGCGGCGACGGGGGTCACCCCGTGACGCGCAGCGTCTTCGCTGCGCTGGTCGACGTGGTGACGTGGACCGACGAGGAGATGCGCGCACGGAGCGCGTACTTCCCCGTCGAGGTGAATCGGGGCAGCCGGATGGAGATCACCCCCTTCTTGGCGGCGGAGAGCTTCGCGGACGCGATGCGGTGTCCGTTGGCGAGAATCGTGATGGTGCCGGTGGGCTTGGCGGCCGTCTTCGGCACGCTCACGTGCACGGTCGCCTTCACGACGCTCCGGCGGACCACGGCGTGCTTCTTCGACGCGGAGATCGTCACCTTCGCCTTGGCCCGGGTGACCTTGAGCACGTGCGTGGTCGACGACGCGGCCTTCACCGCGGTGCTGCCGAGGTATCGGGCGACCACGCGATGACCGCCGACCGCGAGCTTCGCGGACAGCGCGACGGATGCGGAGCCCGCGACGAGCGTCTTGGTTCCCACCGTGCGCCCGTCGACCGTGATCGAGACCTTCCCCGTGGGCACGACACCGGCCGCGCGAACGGTGACCCGAGCGGACGCGGAGTGTCCGTAGGCGGTCGATCGGGGCGAGAGCGTGAGCCCGACGGTTGCCGTGGCCGCGGGCGGTGCCGAGGTGGGCTGGTCGGTCGGGGTGTCGGTGGGCGTGCTCGTCGGCGTGCCGGTCGGCGTGTCGGTGGGCGTGCCGGTCGGTGTGTCCGTCGGCGTGTCGGTGGGTGTGTCGGTCGGGGTATCGGTGGGTGTGTCCGTCGGGGTGTCGGTCGGGGTATCGGTGGGCGTGTCGGTCGGCGGCAGCGCGGGCACCGCGAGCGTTGCGACCGCCGACGTGTTGCCGGCGACGTCGACGCTGCGGAACTCGAGCGACCGGGCGGCGTCCCCTGCGGGCACGGCGCCCGAGTAGCTCGCCCATGCGCCGCCGGCGTCACGCCACTCGATCGCCGCCACACCCGAGCCGGCGTCCGCCGCCGTCGCGCTGATCACGCGGGACGCGCTCAGCGCGGGCGTCACGGTCGGCGCGGTGGTGTCGACGCTGAGCGTGAGCGTGCGCGTCTCCTCGACGTGGCTGGCATCCGTGCTCGAGCGGTAGGAGAGCGTGGAGAGCCCGGCGGGCGCGGTGATCGGCGCGGTGTAGGTCGTCCAGGTCGTGCCGTCGTAGGAGTACTCGCTCGAGCCGTCGAGCGGCGCGGTGATCGCGAGCGCGATCGTCGGCGCCGTGCGGTACCAGCCGTTCGTGCCATCCGGCGTGCCCGGCGTCGTGGTGACCGTGGTCACCGGCAGCTGCGACGCCTCCCACAGCGCGGCGTCGTCGACGATGACCGTGCCGACGGCGGCGACGTTGAGACCGAACGAGATCGCGGTCGCACCCTCGGGAACGGGGGGAGTGGTGAACTGGGCGCGGGCGTACGTGTCCGTGGCGGGGTAGGGGCTGACGCCCGAGGCGCTCGACACCCAGTAATCCCAGCCGCCGGCGGGATTGCGCAGGTAGACCTCGAACGTGGTCGGGAGCGTAGAGGTGTACCACTCGCTCATCGTGTAGGAGCTGCCGGGCGTCACCGCCGGCGCGCACGACCCGAGATCGAGCGTGGGCAGGTACTTCGCATCGCCGCCCGCGTAGGCCGTCACCGTGACCTTCCCCGCCCGGATGCCGGAGTGGGCGGTCGAGACGAGGCTGAACTCGGGCGAGTTGTCGCCGTATCCGCCCTGCTGCCAGCACTCGGCCACACCGCTCGGGGTGAGCGTCTCGAAGCCGGGATTGCGCACCGTCGTGCCGGCGCTGCTCGGCGGCGCGGCGACCGCGGGCTTGACAACACCGCCGACGACGTCGCCGACCGTCTTCACGGTCGTGCCGGTGGCGGCGCGGGCCTGCAGCCAGTCGAGGAACTGGTCGAAGACGGCGGACGGGACGGACAGCTCGCCGCACACGCTGCCGCAGATGTTGTGGAAGGTGTACTGCACCCAGCCGCCACCGTGCGACTCGGCGTTCGTCACCGCGGTCTGGAAGTCGGCGAGCGTCCAGGTGCTGTCGACCTGGTCGAGTGCCTTCGTCTCGAAGGCGCTCTCCGGGGGGATCGACTCGGCGTAGTCGCAGTCGTCGCATCCGAACCGGGAACGGATGTCGCCGAGGTTGCGCGCGCTGTTGTAGCCGCAGTCGGCGACGAGCTGCTGCAGGTCGGCGTTGGTCTCGGCGAACGGGTAGGCGAAGCTGCGCACCGCGTGGCCCCAGGAGAGCAGCGTCGACCGGTCGAGGCAGATCTGGCGCTGCGCCTCGTCGAGGGGCAGCGACGGGAGCGACGGATGTCCGACCGTGTGCCCGCCGATCTCGTTGCCGGCCGCCTCCAGTGCGGTCAGCTGCGCCTGGGTGAAGAACCCGGGCTGACCGATGGTGCCGGAGTTGACGAAGAAGGTGCCGGCCATGCCGTGCGCGGCGAGCGACGTGGCGGCCGTGCTCTGATCGGCGTTGCCGTCGTCGAAGGTGAGGCTCACGACCGTCGCGGCGGCCGCGTGGGCGGTCTCGACGGCCACGAGGCTCGAGGTCAGACCGACGGCCGCCCCGAGCACGATCGCGAGGATCCTGCGTCTCAGGGCCGGTCGCGTCGGTGGCGGTGTGGGGTGGGAGCGTGAAGAGAGCACGGCGGGTCCTCGGATTCGATTCGGGTGCGATGCCGGTCGGCGGCTCTTACGATCGACCGGCGGCGACGCCGGGTCAACGAATCCTCGATAACAGTGCGGGGCCGCGAGTGGAATCTGCGGGAACCCGCACGACCGCAGTGCGGGGTGCGGAGACGACGAAGGGCCCCGCCGAAGCGGGGCCCTTCGTCGGGGGAGGAGGGTCCGGTCAGGCCTCGGGCGTCTCCACGTCCGCCTGGTCCAGCTCGTCGTCGATCCAGAGGTCGTCGTCGGCGCGCAGCGTCTGCCAGGCGGCGTACGCGATGCCCGCGACGACGACCACGCCGAGTCCGATCAGGATGTACTTGCCCGGGCCCGAGGACGTCGGCTTCACGACACCGGCGCGTGCCGCGAGCTCCGCGGCGCGCTTGCCGGCCGGGCTCTTCAGCGCCGTCGCGCGAGCGGCCGACGCCTTCTTCGACGCCTTCTTGATGGCCTTCTTGACCTCGGGCTTGCTCGCGATGTCGAGCGACGCGAGTGCCGACCCGATGACGGCGCCGACCTGGGGGAGCACGTCGTCGACGATCGCCGAGCGCGTGGTGTGCGCCGCGTTGAGCGCGGCGGCCGCGCCGCGATCGACTGCGGGGTGAACGCGGGTCTCGTAGGCGTCGCGGATGCGCGGAGCCACCTCCTCGCGGGTGAGGTGCGCGGCCTGCTGCCCGGCCTCGCGGACGACGCTGCCGGCCTGGCCGAGCACCTCGCGCTGCTCCTTGAGCAGCACGCCGGCGTCCTTGCGGAGCTGCGCGAGCTCCTTCTTGCGCTTGCGGGACAGGGGCATGCGGAACCTCCAGCATCGGGGAGATGATCGGGACACCATAGTGGCACGGCGGCTCCGCGCGTCGAGGAGCCTGCCAGGGCGTGCCCAGGATGCGCGCGGCGCTCATGCAAGAATCGTCGTCATGCCTGCACACACCGCCGTCGCGACGATCGTCACCTCCCTCGGCACCATCAAGGTCGACCTGCTCGGCAATCACGCCCCGAAGACGGTCGCCAACTTCGTGGGCCTCGCGACCGGCGAGAAGGACTGGACGCACCCGGCGACGGGCGCGACGCAGAGCGGCGTGCCGCTCTACGACGGCGTGATCTTCCACCGCATCATCAAGGACTTCATGCTGCAGGGCGGCGACCCGCTCGGGCAGGGCATCGGCGGACCGGGTTACGAGTTCGACGACGAGATCCACCCCGAGCTGAGCTTCCAGGAGCCCTACGTGCTCGCCATGGCGAACGCCGGCAAGCGTCTCGGCCGCGGCACGAACGGCTCGCAGTTCTTCATCACGACCGTGCCGACCCCCTGGCTGCAGGGCAAGCACACGATCTTCGGCTTCGTCACCGACGAGGAGTCGAAGAAGGTCGTCGACGCGATCGAGGCGGTGCCGACCGACGGCCGGGACAAGCCGCTCGACGATGTCGTCATCCAGAGCATCACCGTCGACGAGGTCTGACCCTGAGCGCGTCCGCACCGCAGTACGGCGAGCGCAGCAGCGACGTCTGCTACCGGCATCCGGACCGGCAGAGCTTCGTGCTCTGCCAGCGCTGCGGACGCACCATCTGCCCCGAGTGCCAGATCCCGGCCGCGGTCGGCGTGCACTGCCCGGAGTGCGTGCGCGAGCAGCGCGCGGCCTACGACCACGCGCAGCGCTCCCGGCCCGGCTCCGGCGCGGGCTCCCGGATGCTGCGCCGCGTCCGCGGGGCGGCGAGCGCCGGTCGTCCCGTCGTCACCTACGCGATCATCGCCGTGTGCGTGCTGGCCTGGCTGTTCGAGATCGCGCCGGGCATCGGTCCCTACGTGCAGCTGTACGGGCTGTACCAGCCGCGGTTCACGGACCAGCTGCCGTGGACGATGCTCACGAGCGTCTTCCTGCACTTCTCCTGGCTGCACATCGGGCTCAACATGCTCTCGCTGTTCTTCATCGGGCCGGCGCTCGAGCAGATGCTCGGCCGCTGGCGCTATCTCGCCGTGTTCCTCATCGCGGGCTTCGGCGGATCGGTCGCCGTGCTGCTGCTCGCGCCGGGGGCGGCGGTCGCGGGGGCGTCCGGTGCGATCTTCGGGCTCATGGGCGCCTACTTCATCATCGCGCGGCACCTCGGCGGCAACGGCGTGCAGATCCTCGTCGTCGTCGGACTCAACCTCGCGATCGGGCTTGTCATCGGGTCGGTGTCGTGGCAGGCGCACGTCGGCGGGCTCATCGCCGGAGCAGCCGCGGCACTCGTGCTGGTGAACACCCGGTCGCGCACGCGGCGCGGCACGCAGATCGCCGGGCTCGCCGGGATCGTGACGGCGCTGATCGCGATCAGCGCCGTCGGATACGCCGCGCTCTACTGAGGCCCCCGCTCGCCCGCCCGGGCGAGGGGTTATCCACACCCGATTGCACAGGTGGATAGTTACACCGGTGTGATTACCGCCAGCGCGTCGTCATCAGGAAGCCGATGAACATGATCCCGAAGCCGATGGCGATGTTCCAGTTCGACAGGCTCGGGATCGGCAGCGTCTGGCTGCTGACGTAGTACACGATGATCCAGGCGAGCCCGACGATCATGAAGCCGAACATGATCGGCTTGAACCAGACCGGATTCGGGGAGCTCTCGCGCGACTCCGGCGGCGCGACGGACTTCTCGGTGTTGCGGGCCATGGCCAGCATCCTAGCGGGGCGCGGCCGGGAAGCCGGGCGCGGCGGGGGTCGCCCCTCTCGTACTATGGGTGTTCCGGCCGCAACCGGCGGGCCGAGCCAGGAGGACACCGAGCCATGACGCGTGTGCTCGTCGTCGACAACTACGACTCCTTCGTCTACACCCTGGACGGCTATCTCCAGCAGCTCGGTGCGGAGACCAGGGTGGTGCGCAACGACTCGTTCCCGGTCGAGGACGTTCCCGCGGTGATCGCCGGGTACGACGCCGTGCTGCTCTCGCCCGGACCGGGCGCGCCCGCGGATGCCGGCGTCTCGATCCCCATCGTGCACGCCGCGATCGCCACCGGTCAGCCGTTGCTCGGCGTCTGCCTCGGACACCAGGCGATCGGCGAGGCGCTCGGCGCCACGGTCACCCACGCCGAGGAGCTCATGCACGGCAAGACCTCGCTCGTCGAGCACGACGGCAGCGCCTTCTACGACGGGGTGCCGCATCCGTTCACCGCGACGCGGTACCACTCGCTCGCGATCGTCGACACGACGGTGCCCGACGACCTCGTCGTGACCTCGCGCACCGCGGGGGGCGTCATCATGGGCGTGCGGCACGTGACGCGGCCCGTGTTCGGCGTGCAGTTCCACCCGGAGTCGGTGCTCACCGAGGGCGGTTACCGGATGCTCGGCAACTGGCTCGCGGTCGCAGGCCTGCCCGAGGCGGCCGAGACCGCGAAGGGGCTCACGCCGCTCGTGCGGCTCTGAGCTCAGCCCGCGGGGGCGGGCGGCGCGCTCGGCGCCGGGGCACCCGCGCACCACGTGAGCGTGATCTTCGCGTGCTGCTTCTGCACCCCGGTGAGCGACTGCTTCGTGACCGTCGTGCCCGAGCAGGTGTAGTCGGGCACCTGGTCGACGTCGAGCTGGTACTGCGCCCCGCTGAGCAGGGCTGCGGCCTCGGTGATCGGCCGGCCGGTGACGTCCTCGATGTCGATCTCGCCGTCGGAGACGATGAGCGTGACGGTCGCACCGTCCTCCGCCTGCGATCCCCCCTCCGGGGTCGAGCCCCGGACGACGTTCGCCTTGATGTTCGGCGAATGGGTCGTCGTGACGTCGTCGCTCACCTGGAAGCCGGCGGCCTCGAGCTTCGCCGTGGCGTCCTCGAGGGACAGGTTGATGATGCTCGGCACGGTCACCTGCAGCTTGCCGGTCGACACGTGCACCTCGACGACCTCGCCGCTCTCGACCGTGACCTTCGCGGCGGGCGTCGTGGACACCACGAAGCCCGCGTCGACAGTGGCGCTCGGTTCGCTCACCTGCCGCACCTGCAGCCCGTGGTCGTCGAGCTGCGCGGACGCGTCCTCGAACGACTCGCCGACGACGTCCGGCACGGCGATCGAGTTGTTCGGCACGAAGCTCGTCGTGCTGAACGTGAGGGCCCAGTAGAGCACTGCGATGACCACGACCGCGACGACGGCGATGCCCCCCCAGATCCAGGCCACCGGCGGGCGCGACTGGCTCGCCCGCGAGCCCGTGCGCGTGCGATCGTCGACCGTGAGCTGGCGCATCGTCGCCTCGGCACCCGCGGTGCGGGCCGGATCGACGCCGAACAGGGTCTGGTGGAAGTCCGCGGCGGGGACCGGTCGCTTGATGACGGTCGTGCCCTGGTCGGCGGCGGTGAGCTGGGCGCGGAACTCGGCGGCCGTCTGGAAGCGCTCGAACCGGTCCTTCGCGATCGCCCGCAGCACGACCGCGTCGAGCGCCGGGGACACCCGCGGGTTGATCACGCTGGGGCGAACGGCCTGCTGGTTCACGTGCTGGTAGGCGACGGCGACGGGGTTCTCGCCGACGAACGGCGCACGCCCGGTGAGCATCTCGAACAGCACGATGCCCGTGGAGTAGAGGTCGGTGCGGGCGTCGATGGCCTCGCCGCGCGCCTGCTCCGGCGAGAAGTACTGCGCCGTGCCGACGACCGTGCTCGTCTCGGCGAGGGTCGGGCTCGACTCCGAGACCGCTCGCGCGATGCCGAAGTCCACGACCTTCACCTGACCCGTGCTCGTGATCATCACGTTGCCCGGCTTCACGTCACGGTGCACGAGGCCCGCACGGTGCGAGTACTCGAGGGCGACGAGCACCTGCTCGATGATCCCGACGGCCTGGTGGGGATCCATCGGGCCGCCCGCGATGAGGTCGCTCAGCAGCTTGCCGTCGACGTACTCCATGACGATGAACGGCACCTGCGTCTCACGACCGGTGATCGCATCCCGCACCGTCTCCTCGCCCGCGTCGAAGATGCGCACGATCGACGCGTGCGCCATCTTCGCGGCGTCCTGCGCTTCGCGGCGGAACCGGCTGCGGAACGCCGGATCGGCGGCGAGGCTCGCTTTCAGGAGCTTGATGGCGACGCGGCGGCCGAGGCGCTCATCCGTTCCGGCGTACACGTCGGCCATGCCGCCGCGTCCGATGAGGTCGCCGACCTGGTAGCGCCCGGCGAGCACCGTCACGCCCTGCGCTACGCCGTCAACCACTGGTGATCCGTCTCCCGCCGTTCCGGCCGCCAGTGTACCCGAGCCCGGTCAGGGGTTCGGGGTGGCGGGCGGGCTGGGCGGGGTGTCGGTGGGCGGCGTGTCGGTGGGCGGGGTGCTCGGCTGGGTGTCGGTGGGCGGTGTGCTCGGCGTGTCGACCGGAGCCGGGGTGCCCGTGATCGTGAGCGGGGGCGACACCTTCGACTGCAGTCCGGCGCCGCAGTTCGCATAGTAGGTGAACTGCACGGTGCCGGGGGTGGTCGCCATCAGGATGTTGACCTGGCGCTGGTCGGGAGGGAAGGTCGACAGCCCGCCCAGGATGGTGCCGCCGCTCCCGCTCACCTCGACCGTGTAGCTCTGCAGGTCGTAGCCCGGGATGCACTGCACGTACTCGTTCCACCGGACCGTGACCTCGGTGCCGACCTGCGGGCTCGCGGACGGGGTCACCGAGGCGACGGCGGGGGCCGGCGGGCTCTCGGGGTCGGTGTAGTAGTACACCGTGACCGTCTGGCCCTTGTCGAGCTCCCCGGTGGACGGCGTCCACCGGTAGGCCACCTCCGACGTCTCACCGGAGGGCGTGACGTCGCCCGCCGTCCACTTCAGCTCGAGTCCGAGCGAGTCGAGGAGATCCTGGGCCTCATCCTTGGTCAGACCGTTCAGCTGCTGGAGCTCGGCGGCATCGATCGTCGTGGGCTCGGTCGGCGTGTTCGACGGGGTGCTCTGGGTGGGACGCGGGCTCGACGACGAGGGGTTCGGCTCGGGGCTGTTCGGGTTCGCGAGCAACGCGATCACGGCGGCGACGAGCGCGACGACGAGCACGCCGACGAGCGCCACGAGCGGCCAGGTCCAGGGGCTCCGGCGGCGCGGCTCCTCGGCCGCGGGCTCCGTCAACGGCAGGTTCTGGGTCGCGGGCATCACGCGCGTCGTGGCGGCTCCCGCGCCGAGCACGGTCGTGGCGGCGGTCGTTCCCGGGCGCGCGGAGCCGAGCACGGCCGGCACGGCGGTCGCCGCGGCCGCGACGTCGCCGCGGCGGAGCGACTGCGCGGCGCGCGCGAGGTGCTGGGCGGACGCGGGCCGGTCATCCGGTCGCTTCGCGATGCACGAGAACACGAGGTTGCGCACGGGCTCGGCGATCGTCACGGGCAGCTCGGGTGCGGCCTCGTTGATCTGCGCCATCGCGATCGCCACCTGGCTCTCGCCGGTGAACGGCCGACGGCCGGCGAGAGCCTCGTAGGCGACGATGCCGAGCGAGTAGATGTCCGTTGCGGGGCTCGCGGGGTGTCCGCTCGCCTGCTCGGGGGACAGGTACTGCACGGTGCCCATCACCTGGCCGGTCGCGGTCAGCGGCACCTGGTCGGCGATGCGCGCGATGCCGAAGTCGGTGATCTTCACGCGCCCGTCGGGGGTGATGAGCAGGTTGCCGGGCTTGATGTCGCGGTGCACGAGGCCCGCGGCGTGCGCGGCCTGCAGGGCGGATGCCGTCTGGGCCACGATGTCGAGCACGCGGTCGGAGGAGAGCACGCGCTCGCGCTCGAGGATGGCGCTGAGCGCCTCGCCGGGCACGAGCTCCATGACGAGGTAGGCGCTGCCGTCCTCCTCGCCGTAGTCGTAGACGTTGGCGATGCCCTCGTGGTTCACGAGGGCGGCGTGGCGCGCCTCGGCGCGGAAGCGCTCGAGGAACCCGGGGTCGCCGAGGTATTCGTCCTTGAGGATCTTGATGGCGACGGTGCGACCGATCACCAGGTCGGTCGCCTCCCAGACCTCGCCCATGCCGCCGATCGCGACCCGGCTCGACAGCTGGTATCGACCACCGAAGGTGAGCCCGCTCGTGGGTCTCATCTGTTCAGCACCGCCTCAATCACCTTCTTGGCCATCGGCGCGGCAACGAGGTTGCCCCATCCGTTCTGACCCATTCCGCCACCGTTCTCGACCACGACCGCCACGGCCACCTGGGGGTTGTCCGCCGGGGCGAAGCCGGTGAACCACAGCGTGTGGGGCAGGTCGCCGCCGTTCTGCGCCGTGCCTGTCTTGCCGGCGACGGAGACTCCCTCGATTGTGGCATTGCTCGCCGCCCCGTTGGTGACGCCCTGCACCATGACATCGCGCAGCGCCGCCGCGTTCGCCGCCGTGAGCGGCTGACTGAACTCGGTCGGCTGCGGGTCGTCGATGATGCTCAGGTCGGGCGCGATGATCTGGTCGACGAGGGTCGGGTTCATGAGCGTGCCGTTGTTCGCGATCGCAGCGCTCACGAGCGCCATCTGCAGCGGCGTGACGCGGTCCTCGTACTGGCCGAACGCGCTCAGCATGGTCTGCGGGTCGTCCATTCCCGTCGGGTAGGTGCTCGCCGTCGCCTTCATCGGGATCTGGAAGCTCTGCCCGAAGCCGAACTTCGCGGCCTCGGCGCCGATCGCATCCTGTCCCAGCTCGAGCCCGAGCTCGGCCATCGGGATGTTGCAGGACAGCCGGATGGCCGTGGCGATCGACGCCTTCTCGGTGCCGCCGCAGTCGCCGCCCTCGGCATTGCCGATCGTCGTGGTCGTGCCCGGCAGGGTGAGCTCGGGCGGGTTGTCGAACTCGCTGTCGACCGTGTACTGGCCGGACTCGAGCGCCGCGGCGCCGACCACGAGCTTGAAGGTCGATCCGGGGTAGTAGAGGTCGCCGGCGATCGCCCGGTCGATGAGCGGGTCGTCCGGGTTGTCGATGAGCGCCTGGTACTTCGCGAGCACGCTCGAGGTGCTGTGCACGGCGAGCTCGTTCGGGTCGTAGGAGTGCTTCGAGACGAGCGCGAGGATGCGCCCGGTCGACGGCTCGACCGCGATCACCGCGCCGTTGTTCTTGCCGAGCGCGTCGTAGGCCGCCTTCTGCACGGCCGGGTCGATGGTCGTCTCGACGCTCGCGCCCTTCGGGTCCTGCCCGGAGAAGATGCTGCCGACCTGGTCGAAGAACTGGGCGTTCGCGGTGCCGCTGAGGTAGTCGTTGAGCGCGCTCTCGAGCCCCGCGCTGCCCTGGTTGAGTGTGTAGTAGCCGGTGACCGGGGCGTAGAGGCGGCCGTGCGGGTACTTCCGCTGGTACTTGAACTGGTCGCGGCTGCGCACCGACTCCGCGATCGGCTCGCCGTCGACGAGGATCGATCCGCGCTGGGCCGAGTAGCTCGCGTAGAGCGTGCGGATGTTGCGCGCGTCGTTGCGCAGCGCATCCGCCTGCACGACCTGGATGACGCTCGTCGACCCGAACAGGGTGACGAACATGAGCAGCACGAGGATGCTGACGCGCTTGAGCTCGCGGTTCACGACAGCGCCTCCCGCGGCTCGACGATCCAGCGCGGCTGGTTGCGCACCGAGTCGGAGACGCGCAGCAGCAGCGCGGCGATGATCCAGTTGGCGACGAGCGACGAGCCGCCGGCCGCGAGGAACGGCGTGGTGAGACCCGTGAGCGGTATGACGCGCGTGACGCCGCCGATGACGATGAAGACCTGGAGCGCGATGACGAACGACAGCCCGACGCCGAGCAGGCGGCCGAAGTCGTCCTGCGCCGCGAAGCCGATGCGGAAGCCGCGCGACACGAACAGCAGGTAGAGCGCGAGGATCGCGAACAGGCCGATGAGACCGAGCTCCTCGCCGAGGCTCGCGACGATGTAGTCGCTCTCCGCGAGCGGCACGAGGTCGGGGCGGCCCTGGCCGAGGCCCGTACCGGTGAGGCCGCCGGCGCCGAGGCCGAAGATGCCCTGCACGAGCTGGTAGCTGCCGCCGGCCGCGTCGTACACGTGGTTGTTGAACGCGTCGAGCCAGTTCGTGATGCGCCCGCCGACGTAGCCGAGCGTCGTGCCCGCGACGTACGCGCCGCCCGCGAACAGCAGCAGGCCGAGCACGACCCAGCTCGCCCGCCCGGTGCCGACGTAGAGCACGACGAGGAACAGCCCGAAGTAGAGCAGCGACGTGCCGAGGTCGCGCTGGAAGATGAGCACGAGCATCGACACCGCGAACACCACGAGGAGCGGCCCGAGCGTGCGCGCCCGCGGCAGGCGGATGCCGAGGATGCGGCGCCCGGTCATCGAGAGCGTGTCGCGGGCCTGCACGAGGTAGGCCGCGAAGAACACCGCGAGCGCGATCTTGGCCAGCTCGCCCGGCTGGAACCGCGCCCCGCCGATGCCGACCCACAGCTGCGCCCCGTTGATGCGGAGCCCGATGAACGGCAGCATCGGCAGCAGCAGCAGGGCGAGACCGACGAACATCGCCACGAAGCTGTAGCGCTGCAGCGTGCGGTGGTTGCGCACGACGAGCACGACCGTGATCGCGAGCACCATGGCGATCGCCGTCCAGACGATCTGCTTGATGCTGTTGCCCGACCAGTCGGTCGTGTGCTCGGCGATGTCGATGCGGTAGATCTCGGCGATGCCGAGGCCGTTGAGCACGGTGACGACGGGCAGGATGAGCGGGTCGGCATCCGCTGCCACGACGCGCAGCACGATGTGGAAGACGAGCACGAGGCCGGTGAGCACGGCGCCGAGCGTGAGCAGCGACCAGTCGATGGCGTCGTTCGCGCCGAGCTGGACGAGCCCGATGGCCGCGACGTCGATCGCGCACGCCAGCACGAGCAGCACGAGCTCGAGGTTGCGCTTGCGTGCCGGCTGCCGCAGCTTGATGCGGATCGCGCCGGTCAGCTCGCCGATCGTCGTCGTGTGCGGAGAGGTCGTGGTGCCGACGGCCGCGGTGGGCGCGTCGCTCACGGCTCGAGCCTCTCGACGATGCGCTGGGCCTCCTCGAGCGAACCCGCGCCGATGGTCTGCTTGACCGCGCTGCGTGTGTAACTCGGCAGGTCGGCGATCTGGATCGACGTCTGCTCGTAGACGTGGTGCAGCGCGATCGGGCCGAGGTCCTGCTGCACGCCCTGGTAGATCGCGACCGTCGTGCCCTGCGCGCCGACGTACCAGCGGGTCTGCGTCCACTGGTACGCGCCGACGAGCAGGCCCGCGACGGCGAGCAGGATGACGAGGGTCCAGACGATCCACCAGATCCGGCGGCGCCGGTTGCGGCGTGCATCCTCCTTGATGAGCTCCTGCAGGTAGGTGTCCGACTCGGGCTCGAAGTGCGAGTCGTCGGGCTTCGTCGCCTTGAGCGGATGCAGCAGCAGCGTCGGCAGGCGCACCGGCCGGCGCCCGGTGTCGCCCTCGAACTGCAGCGGGAGCGCGGCCGAGCCGACGATCGCGGGCGGCTCGTGCGCGATCAGTCCGGACTCGTCGATGTCGACGAGCACGACCGTGACGTTGTCGGGGGCGCCGTGGTCGAGGCTGTCCTTGATGAGCCGATCGGCCGTCGCGCGCGCGCCCGTCACCGTGCCCAGCTCGTGCGCGATCCGTTCGACGGGCACGTAGCTCGACAGCCCGTCGGAGCAGATCAGCCAGCGGTCGCCCGGCTTCGTCGGGTACTGCGCCGTGTCGATCTCGGGGCTCGCGTCGACGTCGCCGAGCACGCGCATGAGCACGCTGCGGCGCGGGTGCACCGCGGCCTCCTCCTCGGTGATCCGTCCGGAGTCGACGAGCCGCTGCACGAAGGTGTGGTCGTGGGTGATCTGCTCGAGCTCGCCGTCGCGCCAGCGGTAGATGCGCGAGTCGCCGATGTGGGCGAGCACGACCGTGGCGCCGACGACGACGATGCCGCTCACGGTGGTGCCCATGCCGGTGAGCTCGGGATGGTCGAAGACGGTCTCGGCCATCCGTCCGTTCGCCGAGACGAGGGCCGACGCCAGGGCGTACTCGGCCTCGTCGGGGGTCGCGTACTCGCGGTCGGTGTCGAGGATGCCGGTGATCGCGATCGCGCTCGCGACGTCGCCGCCGGCGTGGCCGCCCATGCCGTCGGCGACGACGAACAGGTAGGCCCCGGCGTATCCGGAGTCCTGGTTGTTCGAGCGGATCTTGCCGACGTGCGAGACGGCTGCGCTGTTGGACGCCACGCCTACCGCCGCAGCTCGAAGCTCGTCGTGCCGATGCGCACCGTGGTGCCGAGCGGCACGAGAGTCGGCACGGCCACCTTCTTGCCGTCGAGGTAGGTGCCGTTCGTCGAGTCGAGGTCTTGCACGACCCAGCCCTCGGCCCACTTGAGCAGGCGGGCGTGGTAGGTCGAGGTGTAGTCGTCGCGGATGACGAGACCGCTCTCGCTCGCGCGGCCGATCGTGAGCTCCTCGCCCTCGAGCGGGATCTCCATGCCCTCCCGCGCGCCGGCCGTGATCACGAGGCGCGTCGCGATCGCGCCCGGTGCCGACGACGCGGGCTCGCTCGGCGCCGGGCGAGCGGCGGGCGACGCGACGGGGGACGCGGCGGGCGGAACGGATGCGGCGGGGGCGGGGGCCGCATCCGTCGCCGGCAGCTTGCGCACGCGCTGGCCGAACAGGTCGGTGCGCAGCGCGTAGACGATCGCGAAGACGAACACCCAGAGCAGGGCGAGGAAGCCGAACCGGAGTACGAGGAGCACGAGTTCGCTCATCGACGGGCGCTCCTCTCGCTCCCGGCGCCGCTGCCGGAGGCCGCCTCGGCGAGCACCCGGAACACGATGCGGGTGCGGCCGATGTCGACGATGGAGTCCGGCGGCAGCAGGGCCTTCGACACCTTCTGCCCGTTGAGCAGCGAGCCGTTCGTGGAGCCGAGGTCGGTGACCTGGGCGCGTTCGCCGTCCCAGAGGATCTCGACGTGCTTGCGCGAGATGCTCGTGTCGTCGACGGTGATGTCGGCGTCGGAGCCGCGTCCGATGACCACCCGCCCGCGGCCGATGCGGTGGGTCTTGCCGTTGACCTCGAGCACGGGCGTCCAGCGGATGCGGCCGGCGGCCGTCGCGCTGCGCACCTCGACCATGCCCTGGCTCAGCCGCTCGGCGGGCTCGAACGCGATGCGCACGGGACCGGGGAAGGTGTAGTGCTGCGCGGCGGCGTGCGACTGCACGAGGCTCGCGAGCTCGCCCGTGAGGCTGTCGCCCATCGCCGTCATCCGCTCGTAGTCGGCCGGCGAGAGGCGCACGGTGAACTCGTTGGGCACGAGGGTGCGGTCGCGGTCGACCGGCGCGGCGCGGGTGTCGAGCTCCCTGCGCAGGGCGCTCGTGATCTCGACCGGCTGCAGACCGCTCTTGAAGGTCTTCGCGAACGCGCCGTTGACGGCACGCTCGAGACCCCTCTCGAAGCTGTCCAGCAGACCCACGGGCGTGAGGCTCCCCTCGGCTCGGTACCGGGCCCCGCTGCCGGGCTCGGTTCCTGCGATGCTAGCGGAGGCACCATGGCGTGCTCTCCGAGGATCGCGGCGCGAGGTGACGAGTGGCGCTGTGGTAGTCTCGTGCGGCTGATCCCGCGGGGTCGGCTTGCGCGCGCGAGTGGCGAAATTGGCAGACGCGCACGGTTCAGGTCCGTGTGCCCGTGAGGGCATGGGGGTTCAAGTCCCCCCTCGCGCACAGAGTGGAATGGCTCCTGATCTGGGATTTCGGTCCTGGGTCGGGGGCCAGGTCCACGACCCGGCTGGTGCTGGTCTTGGTGGGCTTGACCTTGTGGTCCTGCACGGCGTCGGCGGCAGGTCAGCGACGAGCTTGGCGTGCTGCGCTCGGGCTTTCAGTGCCGTGTCGAGCGCGGCCTGCGCCTGCGTCATCGTCGTGTATCCGCCGCGGGTCGCCCGATTCTCGCCGAGTTCCGGCCGGGCCGGGTCGATGGGCACGTAGAGCTGGTGCTTCCATGGGGTGCCTTCCTCGTCGCGTAGTCGGCGACGAGTCCGGCGTGCCCGTAGCGGCGTCGGGGGCGAGGTGGTCGCTCGGTTCGGCGATGCGGCGCTCGTAGTGAAGCAGCCCACGCTCACCATCGACGACATCCGCGCCTCGCGCGCCTTCGTCATCACCCGGCTCGATGCCGCCCGAGCCCTCGGCGTCGATCCCCGCACGATCACCGCCTCGATCGAGGGCGGCACGATCCCGAGCGTGAAGCTCGGGCGGCGCGTCGTCATCCCGCGCGAGGCGTTCCTGCGCGCCTTCGACCAGGAGTCGATTCGGTGACGCGCGCCGCCAGTCATTCGCCGGCTTCCCGAGCGAGCCGAGGGCTACGTCGCCGGCCTGGTGGCGCAGAACAGCTCCGAGTCGCGTGAGGAGGTCGTCACCGTTCCCGCGTCGGACGGTGATCCGACGCCTGCACCCCACGCTTCGGACAGTTCCGTCCCGCGCGACAGCTTCTCTCCGCGTCCGTCGTCGTCGTTCGCCTCCCCGCCGCCGCAACCGGGTGAGATCGCCCGCCTCGTGGCGCAGAACAGCTCCGAGTCGCGTGAGGAGGTCGTCACCGTTCCCGCGTCGGACGCGAGCACGGCGGTGCTCTTCTCGTGCGTCGACGCTGACCGGCTCGGGTGGAAGGTCGCGAAGCCCGACGGAACCGTTATCGCCAGTTCGTGGGGCACCTGCGACGGAACGTCGGAGCGGAACACCGCGCTTCTGCCGTCAACCCGCTCCCAACGTGTCGAGGTGAGCATCGAGGGCGATTTCGGTGCGACGACGAAGGCGGCGCTCGTCGTGGTCCCCGACGAATGATCCCGGGTCCCCTGATCCCGGGTCAGCGGCGGTAGGCGGCCACGAAGAGCTCGCCGCGGATCGCCGCGAGCGCGTCGTCGAGGCGATCGAGCACCGGGCCCGTGATGCCCGAGCACGTCACGTCGAAGGGCCCGAGCGGCTGGAGCGGTCGCGTGCGCAGGCGCACGACCTCCCAGCCGACGGCGCGCAGCAGGCGATCCTTGCGGCGGTCCTTCTGCTCGTGGCGGCCGGTGTGCTCGAGGCCGAAGCGGCCGATCGTGTCGTACTCGATAGCCACGCGCAGCTCGGGGATGACGAGGTCGGGCCACACCTCGACGTGGTCGAAGAACGGCGTCGCGACCCGCACCGCGTTGGCGTCGAGCTCGAACGCGTACCGCGCGGCGAACCGCGCGTGCAGGTCGGCCTCGACCGCGGATGTCACGCGGGGCGCGTGGACGCTGACGAACGCGTCGCCGACGGCCACGGCATCCGCTCCGCTCGCCGCGGCGTTGCGGCAGACCGTGCAGCGCCGCCCGTCGATGACGCGCGAGACCTGCGCCTCGAACGACGGATGCCCCGCCGCGCACTGCCAGCGGTAGCGGCGGCCGACGAGGCTCTCGCTCTCGAGGGCGACGCGCATGCTCGGGATCGCGAGGGCCACGAGCTCGTCGCGCGTGAGCCGGGACCCGTCGAGCTTGCGGCACAGCGGGCAGCGGGTCTCATCCGGCGCGTCGATCGTGCGCTCGTCGCGCGGATGCCCGCAACCGGCATAGACGGTTACGGGCGGCGAGGACGAGCGGGGTGCGACCGGCTGCGCGAGCCGCGCGCACTCGGGGCACCAGGCCGAGCGCCGCCGCTCCGGCCCACCCGGGCGGGAGCGCTGCTCCTCGGGCGTCGCGACGAAACGGTGCCCGACGTCGCACTGCCAGACGAGGTACACCTCCGCCGCGGGCGGGATCTGCGAGAGCACGATGCCCGCGTTGAGGTCGGGGTGGTACTGCCTCACGAGAGTCGGATACGGCTTCCAGGCGTCGCGGTACGCGCCCATCGCGTAGGGCACCTCGAGGCCCTTCGTCCACTGTCGCCTGGCCCACCAGACGCCGACGCTCTCCGGCATGCGCCGAGGTTAGGACCTGCCCCCGACGAACGGCGTCTCCGTGGTGTCGACCTCGCCGGCCGCAGACCACCGCACCGCCGACATCGTGCCGCCGACGGCGAACGCCACCACGATGCCGCCCGGAGGGAAGGTGCGGCTCGACGAGCAGGACGCCGCCACGTCGTCCGCACCGGATGCGACGAGCAGGCACGGGTAACCGGTGACGTCACGGACGGCCCACGCACGGAGGTGGTCGATGTCGCCGTTCAGGCCCGCGTAGTCACCGAGCAACCGGAACGATCCCCGGTCGAACGCCCCGGTGCTGAACGCGGGCACGTCGGTCGGCAGTTGCGGCTGGTCGAACACGGCCAGCGCCGGGGGACTCGCGGTCGGGATCGGGCCCGAGGTCGATCCCGGCGACGGCGAGCCGGATGGCGCGGTCGCGCCGTCGAGGCGGGACGCGTCGAGCGCGCGCCCGATCGACACGCCCGCGAGACCGGCGATGAGCGCGGGGATGGCGACGAGCGCGACGAGCCGCGGCCGGATCCGGCGGCCCGCGGCCGACGCTGCGCCGGCTGCAGCGCCCGTCGCGTGGCCCGCCGGATCGCTCCGCGGGCCGTTCCCGCCGTCGTCCGGCGAGCCGGTCGCGGCAGCGTCGGCCGCCGCCGCGCCGGGTCCGCGCGCCGCATCCGTCGCCGCGGTGGAGGCTGCGATGCGCGCGTCGATCGCCGCGATCTGGTCGAGGAGCGCCGGGTCCGCGTCCCGTGCGAAGGCGGCGCGGGCGAGCTCGGAGCGGCGGGCGCGCAGCGCGGCGAGGTCCGCATCCGTCATCCGTCGAGTCTGGCAGGTGCGAGCACGGGTGGTGCCCGACCGGGCTTGGCCGGGAGCCCGCTGCTACGCCGACGCCGGGCGCACGACGTTCTCCACCGGCTCGCCCGCGACCAGGTGCGCCACCTGACGGCGCATCAGCTCGAGCGTGCGGGTCGGGGTGAGCGTCGTGTTGCCGCCCAGGTGCGGGGTGATGATCGTGTTCGGCGTGCGCCAGAGCGGATGCCCGGCCGGCAGCGGCTCGGGCCGGGTCACGTCGAGCGCGGCCGCGATGCGTCCCGTGGCGAGCTCGGCGACGAGCGCGTCGGTGTCGATGACGCCGCCGCGCGCGACGTTCACCACGAGCGCGCCGTCGGGAAGCGCCGCGAGGAAGGCCGCGTCGACGAGGCCGCGCGTCTCATCCGTCAGCGGAACGATGAGGATGACGACCTCGGCGTCGCGCGCGAGCCCGGGCAGCTCGTCGAAGCCGTGCACGCGCACGCCGTGCTCATCGCGGGCGGTGCGCGCGACGATCGTGAGGTGCGTCTTGAAGGCCGCGAGGCGCGCCGCGATCTCCGTGCCGATCGAGCCGTAGCCGACGAGCAGCACGCGGCGGTCGGCGAGGCTCGGCCGGAGCGTGGCGGCGGGCCAGTGCTCGACCGCGGCATCCCGCACCGCCGTGTCGATGCCGCGCAGGCTCGCGAGGGTGAGGCCGAGCGCGAGCTCCGCGGTCTCGTCGTCGTGCACGCCCCGGCCGTTCGCGACCGCGACCCTGGCCGGGATGTGCGGCACGGCGTGGTCGAAGCCGGCGCTCGGCAGCTGCACGAGCGAGAGCCTCGGCAGGTCCTGCAGCCGGCGGAACACGTCGCGGCGCACCACGAAGTGCGGGATGAGCACGACGTCGATCGTCTCCGGCTCCGGCGGCGGGCTCTGCACGTCCCACTCGACGAGCCGCACGCCCTCGGGAACCGGCCCGAAATCGGCGATGAGGTCGGGGGTCGGCAGCGTCACGGTGAGCACCGATCGACCCTACCGACCCCCGGCGTCACGCGGCGTGCGCGCCCGCGGGCTCCAGCTCGACGGCCGGCAGCTGGATGGGCGCGCGCGAGCGGAAGTGCCCCGCGACGCTCAGCACGAGACCGCCGACCGCCCACGCGGCGAGCACGAGCCACTGCTGCGCGGTGTCCGCGCTCGGGAAGTACGAGATGCTGCGCACGAGGGTCGACGCCGCGCCGGGCACGAAGTACTGGCCGATCTCGCCCCACGGCCCGACGATGAACTGCGCGGGCAGGGCGGCGCCCGAGATCGGGTTCGCGACGAGCATCGTGACGACCGAGCCGATCGCGATGCCGCGCGGCCCGAGCAGCGCGGTGCAGCCGACGATGAGGGATGCGGTGCCGAGCATAGAGACCGCGAGCGCCAGCCAGTCGAGGCCGAACGACCCGCCGAGGATGCCGAACCAGGTGTGCGTCACGAGCCCGACGACGAGCCCGGTGGCGGCCGCGTAGACGAGGAGCGCGACGAGGCGGCGCACCACCCCGACGACGAGCAGCGAGATCAGGATGCCGCCGATCATTCCGCCGAGGACGAGCGGGAACGACATCGCGGTGAGCCCGGACCCGTTCGGGTCGTCCGCGGACAGCGGCACGACGTCGGTCGTCGTCACGGTCGGCGGCTGGGCGCCCGCGGGTGCGCGGGACGCCGCGAAGGCAGCGTCGAGCTGCGCCTGCAGGCCGGTGGCGACGTGACCGAGAAGCTGGGTCGCGGCGGTGCCGCCGGCGCTCGCCGTGAGCACCTCGGGAGCGGCATCCGTGGACAGCACGAGCGCGCCGCTGGTGTCGCGCGCCTCGATCGACGACACCGCGGCGGCACGGTCGTCGACGCGGGTCCAGGCGATCGCGCCGTCGGTGGCGTCGTCGATCGCCGCCTCGACCTGCTGCACGGCGGCGCCGGGTCCGCTGATGGCGACCGGCAGGTCGTGCACCTCGGCGGTCGCGACGGGCCAGAGGAAGGCGAGCACGAGCACGCCCACGATGAGCGATCCGAGCAGGCCGAAGAGCGCGGTGAAGCCCCACCGCGTGTGGGGACGGACGGGCTGAGCCATGGCGGCACCTTTCACAGAATGGTTGTTCTGTTTGTGCACTATACAGAATGTGTATTCTGTTTGCATGCCCCGAGTGTCCGACGAGTACCGCGCCGCCCGGCGCGAGCAGATCGCCCGGGCCGCCATCCGGGCGCTCTCGCGCAAGGGCGTGCCGCACACCTCGATGGCCGACATCATCGAGGAGGCCGGGGTGTCGGCCGGCTCGTTCTACTCGAACTTCCGCGACAAGGCCGAGCTCGGCCGCTACGTCGCACGGTCCGTGCTCGGCGCACGCCTGCAGGAGTTCGCGGAGCTCGCCGACGGCGACCACGTGGTGACCCCGCGGGCCGCGCTCGACGCGATCCTCGGCAGCGTCGGCCGCGAGGTCCCGGCCGCCCTCGTCGTGCAGTTCTGGGCGGAGTCGACGACGGATGCCGCCCTTGCCGAGGCGGTGCGCGACACGATCACCGGCCTCGAGGCCGAGTTCGCGGCGATCGTGCTGCCCTGGGCGCGCGAGCGCACCGCGTCGGAGGCCGCCGCCGGCGCGCTCGCGGCGAGCACGGCATCCGCCCTGGCCGCCATCGCGCAGAGCTGGATCCTGCGCTCGGCGATCGTCGGCGCGCCCGAGCCCGCGGTCTACCTCGACGCCATCTCGGCCGCCCTCGGCTGAGAGGCGTCAGCCGACCAGACCGGTCGCGTAGCGCTCGCGCCATGCCGCGCTCGCCGCCGGACCGGGCGCGAGGCGCGGTCGCTGCGCCGCCGTGCCGTCGGCGCGCACGAAGGCGAGGCGCGCCGGCTCTCCGGTCGCGGCGTCGACGAGCACCGACGCCCGTTCGCCCGTCGCCGGGTCGAACTCGTCGCTCCACTGCGCGAGGGCGGCGATCACGAGCCGCAGCCCGTCGCCGGCCGCCGTCAGGTGGTAGCTGAACCGCTCGCGGGACCCGGGCTCGGCGTACGGGCGCTTCTCGAGGATGCCGTGCTCGACGAGGGAGGCGAGGCGCGCTGACAGCACGTCGGTCGGCGCCTTGAGCGCATCGCGGAACTCGCCGAAACGCGTGCTGCCCTTGAGCGCGTCGCGCACGATGAGCAGGGTCCACTTCTCGCCGAGCACTTCGAGCGACCGGAGGATCTGGCACGAGGGGTCGGTGCCGTGAGCTGCCGCGTACATGCCGACCATCGTACCCCGCTCACTTGGAAAAACCAATCGAGGGGGCTAGGCTCGCGACCATGCCCCGCTCACCCCGTCCCGTCCTCGGCCGCACGGCGACCTTCTGGTCATCCGCCGTCGTGCTCGCGCTCTCCCTCTGGGCCAGCGGGGCGCCGAGCGTGCTCTACCCCGTCTACGCCGCGGACTGGCACCTGACCCCCGTGATCACGACGAGCGTGTTCGGCACCTACCCGGTCGCCCTGCTCGCCGTGCTGCTGCTGTTCGGGGGCATCTCGGATGCGATCGGTCGCCGGCGCGCGATCCTCATCGGCGTCGCGCTCATCGGCATCGCGAGCGCGGTGTTCGCCACGGCGAGCGGCGCGCCCTCGCTGTTCATCGGCCGCGCACTCCAGGGAGTCGGCACCGGGTTCGCGCTGAGCGCGGCGAGCGCGTCGCTCGTCGAGAGCTCGCCGTTCCGGTCGCCGCGGCTCGCGAGCTCGCTCACCACCGCCTCGACGTCGGGCGGACTGACGCTGTCGCTCGTCGTCTCGGGCGTGCTCGCCCAGTTCCTGCCGCTGCCGCTCGTGCTCAGCTACCTCGTGCTCGCGCTGCTCAGCGCCGTGGCGCTCGTGCTCGTCGCGCTCACCCCCGACGACTCGGCGACCGGCGTGCGGTTCGCGCCCCGACCGCTGCGGCCGGCGCCCGGCATCCGTCTGCCCATCGCGATCGCCGCGGTCAGCGTGAGCATCGCCTACGCCGTCGGCGCGATGTTCCTGTCGCTCGGCGCGCAGATGGCGCGCGAGCTCACGGGCACGAACGACCTCGCCGTGATCGGCGCGCTGCTCGGCATCTCGACGATCGTCATCCTCGTCACGTCGCTGCTCATCTCGCGCGTACCGGCGCTCGCGAGCGTGACGACGGGAGCGCTCGCGTCGCTCGCCGCGGTGCTGCTCATGGCACTCGCCGCGGCGAGCGGATCGCTCGTGCTGTTCGTCGCATGGTGCGTCGTCGGCGGAGTCGGCTACGGGTTCGCCTTCACGGGCGGGCTCGCCCTCGTGAGCCGGGCGGCGCCCGCCCACCACCGCGGGGCGACGCTCTCACTCGTGTACCTCGTGAGCTACCTCGTGCAGGCCGTGACGGCGGTCGGCGCGGGCGCGATCGCGACGGCGGTCGGGCTCGGCGAGGCCGTCGACCTCGTCGCTCCGTTGCTCGCCGTGCTGTGCGCCCTCGGACTGGCGCTCGTCGGGGTGAGCGCGGCCGCGTCACGGCGCCGCGCCGCGACGGCCTGAGCCCCGCTAGCCTCGCACCATGCGGGGTCGGCAGCCGTGATCGTCCAGATCGTCGCGTGGGCGCTCATCGCCGTCGACTTCTGCGTGCGCGTCGTGTCGCTCGTCGTCGTGCCGCGCAACCGGCGCCCGCAGACGGCGCTCGCCTGGCTGCTCGCGATCAACTTCCTGCCGTACCTCGGCATCCTGCTGTTCCTGCTGCTCGGCAGCGCCCGGCTGCCGCGTCGGCGCCGCCAGCGGCAGGCGACGGTCGACGCGCTCATCCGCCGGGCGACCGAGGGACTCGCCGACGACAGCGCCGAGGAGTGGCCGTCGTGGTTCCGCACGAGCGTCGCGCTCAGTCGAGCGCTCGGCGCGATCCCGCTCGCGAGCGGCAACGCCGGCACCGTCTGGGCGGATGACGCGCGAGCGCTCGACGCGATGGTGCGGGCCATCGACGGCGCGGCCCGCACCGTCAACGCGGAGTTCTACATCCTGCTGCTCGACGACACCAGCGCCCCCTTCTTCGACGCGCTCGAGCGGGCGCACCGGCGCGGGGTCACCGTGCGGGTGATGCTCGACCACCTCGGCAACCGGCGCTACCCGGGGTGGGGGCGCACCATCCGCCGGCTCGAGGCGATGGGCGTGCAGTGGCACCTGATGCTGCCGTTCCAGCCGCTGCGCGGCAAGATCCAGCGGCCCGATCTGCGCAACCACCGCAAGCTGCTCGTCGTGGACGGCGCGGTCGCGTTCACCGGGTCGCGCAACATCGTCGACCCCGGATACCAGACCGGCAAGAACGCGCGGCGGCACCTGCGCTGGCACGACTTCATGGTCGAGTTCCGCGGGCCGGTGGTCGCGGCGCTCGACGTGCTCTTCGTCACCGACTGGTACTGCGAGACCGACGAGCTCATCGACACGACGCCGTCGATCGAGTCCATCGAGCGCGTCGGCACGCTCGACTGCCAGGTCGTGCCGTCGGGCCCCGGCTTCGACGGCGAGAACAATCTGCGGCTGTTCCTCGCGCTCGTGCACTCGGCGCAGCACCGCATCGTGATCACGAGTCCGTATTTCGTGCCCGACGACGCCATGCTCTACGCGATCACGACGGCGGCCGAGAGCGGGGTCGAGGTCGAGCTGTTCGTGAGCGCGATCGGGGACCAGTGGGCGGTGTTCCATGCGCAGCGCAGCTACTACGAGGCCCTGCTCACCGCGGGGGTGCGCATCCGGCTCTACGAGGCGCCCGTCGTGCTGCACTCGAAGCACTTCACGGTCGACGACGAGATCGCGGTGATCGGATCGAGCAACATGGACATGCGCTCGTTCACGCTCGACCTCGAGCTCTCGGTCATGGTGCGGGGCGAGGCGTTCCTGGCCCAGATGCGCGCCGTGCAGGAGGACTACCGCGCGCACTCCCGCGAGCTCACCGTTGAGGAGTGGAACGCCCGGGGGCGGTGGGCGACCGCCGTCGACAACATCGCGCGCCTGACGAGCGTGCTGCAGTGACCCGCTGAGGCTCCAGTGATTCGCTGAGGGGACGCATCCGGTCGGTATGCGGCACCCGGAAACGACGGAATGCGTCCCCTCAGCGGAAGAGCATGCCGAGCAGGCGTGGCACGAGCTCGTCGTCGAGGGTCCACGGCAGGAAGATCACCCGGTACATGATCGGGGCGAGCAGGCCGTCGATGACCGTGTCGGCGGTGAGCGCCGCATCCGTTCCGGGGGTGGGCGCCGCATCCGTTCCGACGCGATCGACGATGAGCTGCGCCTCCGAGCGCCGGTTGCGCAGGCAGTCGCTCTCGAGCTCGCCGGCGGTCGACGCGCCGCCACGCAGCAGGGCGGCGTTGACCGGATTGCGGTAGTGCTCGACGATCTCGGCGGCCCACAGCTCGAGGTCGCGGCGGATGTCGCCGGTGTCGGGGATCGGACGTGCCGGATCGAGGCGGTACGTCGCCACGTCGTTGATCATCGTCGGCAGATCGCCCCAGCGCCGGTAGACGCTCGACGGCTGCACGCCCGCGCGCTCGGCGATCATCGGGATCGTGACGCGCTCGCGGCCCTTCTCGGCGATGAGCTCCTCGACGGCCGTCTTCACGCTCGCGAGCACGGCGGCACTTCGACCGCCGGGACGTCTCGCGACCTCATTCTCGGGCATAAATGCAATCCTAGTTGCTTTAACCTCCGAGCGGGAGTACGGTCCCGATAACGCAAACCGATTTGCTTTAGGGAGCCGCCCCGTGTCCGTCAGCACCGCATCCATCCCGGTCGTCCCGGCGTCGCGCCGCCGGGCGATCTCACAGCGCGCATCCTTCGTCGGCATCTCGATCACCCTCGTCGCGTTCTTCGTCGCGGCCGGGGCGCCGGCGCCGCTGCTCGGCGCGCTCGAGTCGCGCTGGGGCTTCCCGACCTGGGAGCTCGGCGTCGCGTTCAGCGCCTACGCGTTCGCGCTGCTGCTCACCCTGCTCGTGGTGGGGTCGCTCTCCGACCACCTCGGACGCCGGCCCGTGCTCATCGGATCGCTCGCCCTCGAGCTCGTCGCGCTCGCCGTGTTCTTCGCGGCCGGCAGCGTCGAGTGGCTCATCGTCGCTCGCGTGCTGCAGGGCATCGCTACCGGCGGCGCGACCGCGGCGTTCACCGCCGCCGTCATCGAGTTCGCCCCCGCGCACCGCAAGCGGCTCGGCGCGATCATCGGCGGCGCGGCCCCCGCCGGCGGACTCGGACTGGGCGCGCTCATCGCGGGCGGGCTCGAGTCGGTGACGGATGCGACGCCCCAGCTCGTCTTCGGATCCCTCGCGATCGTGATGGTCGCCGGCGTCATCGTCGCGGCGCTCAGCGCCGAGACCGTGACCCCGGTGCCGGGAGCGCTCGCGTCCCTCCGGCCGCACCTCGCGATCCCGCGCGCCGCGCGCGGCACGTTCCGCCGGGTCGTGCCGACGGTGCTCGCGGCCTGGATGGTGCCGACCCTGTTCATCGGACTGCTGCCGACGGTGCTCGCCGGGGTGTTCGGCATCCACGACACGCTGGTCGGCGGCGTCATCTCGTTCCTGCAGCCGGGCGCCGCCGCGATCGCGGGCGCGCTGACCGGCGGCCGTCGCGCGCGCTCGATGCTCGTGCTCGCCCCGGCGCTCGTCGCGGTCGGGGCGCTCGGCATCATCCTCGGCATCGCGCTCGTCGCCCTCCCGGTGCTCGTGCTCGGCGGGATCGTCGGCGGCAGCGGGTTCGGCATCGGGTTCTCGGCCGCGCTGCGCGAGCTCACTCCGCTCGCGCAGCCGCACGAGCGCGCGGGCCTGTTCGCCGGGCTCTACCTCGTGTCGTACCTCGCGTTCGGCGTGCCCGCGGTGGTGGCGACGGCGCTCGTGGCGCCGCTGGGCGTGCTTCCCGTGGCGCTCGGCTTCGGCGCGGTGATCCTCCTCGCGGCGGGCATCGGCCTCGCGGCCCAGCTGCTCCCTCGGCGCTGAGCGCGTCCGTTCTCGCTGAGGGGACGCAAACTGCTGCTTCGGACGCGTTCAGAGCGACAGGATGCGTCCCCTCAGCGACGGAGTGGGCGCACGCCGGGCCGCCACTAGGCTCGGAGGATCGTGGCAGCATCCGTCCCCCCGCCGCCGCTCGCCGGGCGGAGCCGGATGCTGTGGGTGACGATCGCGATCGTCCTCATCGGTCTCGTGCTGCGCTCGCCCGTCGTCGCGGTCGCGCCCGTCGTGCGCGGCATCCAGCTCGACCTCGGCGTCGGCGCCTCGGTCGTGGCGCTGCTCACGAGCATCCCGGTGCTGTGCTTCGCGGTCGCGACGCCGTTCGCGGTGTGGCTCGCGAACCGCGGCGGCACGCCGTTCGCGATGACCGCGGGCCTCGCCGCGATCGTGGTCGGAGCGATCGTGCGCTCGGTCGGCGACGTGCCCGCGGTGTTCGCCGGCACGGCGCTGCTCGGCATCGGCATCACGGTCGGCAACGTCATCGTGCCCGTCGTGATCCGCCGCGAGTACTCGGGCCGGCGTGCGCGCCTCATGACGCCGCTGTACACGTCGACGCTCAACATCGGCTCGGCGGCGGCGACGCTCGGCGCCCCGCCCATCGCCGCCGGCGCCGGGTGGCGCGTCGCCATCGCGGTCTGGGCGTTCGCGGCGGTCGTCGCGATCGCCGTGCTGCTCGGCCTCAACGGATGGCGCCGCTCGCTCGTCCCGCTGCCCGCGGCGCTCCCCGAGCTCACCGAGGACCACGTGCCGCCGCGCCTGTTCCGCAGCGCGACGACGTGGATGCTCGCGGCGGCGTTCGCCGGCCAGGCGTTCGCCTACTACTCGGTCACCGCCTGGCTGCCGACCCTGCTCGCCGACGAGGTCGGCACGTCGACGACCGCGTCGGGCGCGATCGCTGCGGTGTTCCAGATCAGCGCGATCGCGGGGGCGTTCCTCGTGCCGGCCGTCGCGTCCCGTCTCGGCGACGCCGCCGGGGTCACCGTGATCGGCGCGATGTGGATGACGGTGCCGATCGGATTCCTCCTCGCGCCCGGCGCGTGGGCGGTGTGGTGCGTCGTGGGCGGCGCCGCGCAGGGAGGCGGCTTCACGGCGATCACGATCCTCGTCGTGGTGCTCGCGCGCGACGACCGCCACGCGTCACGCCTCTCGGGCCTCGTGCAGGGCGTCGCCTACGCCGTCGCGGCGCTCGGTCCGCTCGTGGTCGGGGCCGTGCACGAGGCCGTCGGCGGCTGGGTCGCACCGCTGCTCGTGGTGCTCGCGGCGACATCCGTCTACCTCGTCGTCGGAACGCTCGCGGGCGTGCGGATCGGACGTAGGGCACGATGAGGCCATGCCACTGAACGGGGAGTACGCACCGAGCACCGCCGAGCGGGCCCGCGTGCAGGCCGAGACCTTCGAGGCGACGGGCGGCGCGCAGGCAGCCGAGCTGCACGGCAAGCCGATCATCGTGCTGACGAGTGTCGGCGCGAAGAGCGGCAAGCTGCGCAAGACCGCGCTCATGCGCGTCGAGCACGACGGCGTCTATGCCGTCGTGGCGTCGAAGGGCGGGGCGCCCCAGCACCCGGTCTGGTACTGGAACCTCGTCGCCAACCCGCACGTCGAGCTCCAGGACGGCGCCGACAGGCGCGACTACGACGCACACCTCGCCGAGGGCGCTGAGCACGAGGAATGGTGGGCGCGCGCGGTCGAGGCGTGGCCCGACTACGCGACGTACCAGACGAAGACGACGCGCCGCATCCCGGTGTTCGTGCTCGTGCCCAGGGACTGAGCATCGGCTGATCGCACCGATCCCGGCCGTGGCGCGCCGGTAGCGTCACGCCATGACCCGGATCGCGGCCGTCGCGCCGGTGCTGCCCGCGCACGTCTACCCGCAGGCGGCGATCACGGCCGAGCTCGCGCCGCTGCTCACGCGAGACCCGGGCCGACGCGCGGTCATGGAGCGCCTGCACTCGTCGAGCCGCATCGCCCACCGGCACACCGCGCTGCCCCTCGAGGCGTACCGGTCGCTGGGCTCGTTCCGGGAGGCGAACGACGCGTTCATCCGCATCGCGACCGACCTGCTCGAGGGTGCGCTGAGGACAGCGCTGACGGATGCCGCGCTCGCGCCCGCCGACATCGACGCGCTGTTCTTCACCTCGGTCACCGGGATCGCCGCGCCGAGCGTCGACGCGCTGCTCGCGACGCGCATGGGCATGCGCCCGGACGTCAAGCGCACCCCGTCGTTCGGCCTCGGCTGCGTCGCCGGCGCCGCCGGGCTCGCCCGGGTCGCGGACTACCTCGACGGTCATCCGGCCGAGGTCGCCGTGCTGCTGAGCGCCGAGCTGTGCTCGCTGACCCTGCAGCGCGACGACGGCACGACGGGCAACCTCGTCGCGACCGGCCTGTTCGGCGACGGGGCGACCGCCGTCGTGCTCGTCGGCGACGCACACCCGGCCGCGCGCGGACCGCGCATCGAGGCCACCCGCAGCGCGCTCTACCCGCATACCGATGACATCCTCGGCTGGCGCGTGGGCGGCACCGGGTTCGAGATCGTGCTGACGTCGGCCGTGGCATCCGTCGTCGACGCCCACCTGCCGGCGGATGCCGCGGCCTTCCTCGCCGCGCACGGGCTCACCGCCGCCGGCGTCGACCACTGGGTCGCGCATCCGGGAGGTCCACGGGTGCTCGAGGCGCTCGCCGCCGCGTTCGGGGTGCCGGATGCCGCCCTGCAGCGCAGCTGGGACTCGCTCGAGGCGGTCGGCAACCTGTCGTCGTCGAGCGTGCTGCACGTGCTCGCCGACACGATCGAGCTGGACCGTCCCGCGCCCGGCGCGGTCGGCGTGATCGCCGCGCTCGGCCCGGGACTGAGCGCCGAGTTCGTGCTGATGCGGTGGCCGTGATGCCGTTCGCCGAGCCGTCGCTGGTGCCGGTGGTGGTGCTGCTGCCGGTGGTGGTGCCGGTGGTGGTGCCGGTGGTGGTGCCGGTGGTGCTGCTGCCGTCGGTGTCGCTGTCGGTGCTGCTGTTCTGGGCTCTCGTCGTCGGCACGGGCGCCGAGCGCGTCGGCGAGCTCGTCGTCTCGCGGCGCAACGCCGCAGCGGCTCTCGCCCGCGGCGGGGTCGAGTCGGGACGCCGCCAACTGCCGTGGATGATCGCACTGCACACCGCTCTGCTCGTCGGCTGTCTCGTCGAGGCGCCCTTCCGCCCGTTCGTGCCCGCGCTCGGCTGGCCGATGCTCGCCGTCGCGCTCGCCTGCCAGGCCGGGCGGTACTGGTGCATCGGATCGCTCGGCGCCGCGTGGAACACCCGCGTCATCGTGGTGCCGGGCGACCGGGCGGTCGCCGACCTCGGTCCGTACCGGTGGGTGCGGCATCCGAACTACTGGATCGTCGCGATCGAGGGCGTCGCGGTTCCGCTCGTGCACACCGCCTGGGTCACGGCGCTCGCGTTCACGGTGCTCAACGCGGTGCTGCTGCTGCGGTTCCGCATCCCGGTCGAGGAGCGGGCGCTGCGGGCGCTGGGGCCGCCGTGACCGCCTTCGACGCGGATGTGGTGATCGTCGGCGGGGGACCGGTCGGCCTCGTGACCGCGATCGAGGCGCGGCTCGCGGGGCTCGATGCGCTCGTGCTCGAACGGCATCCGGGGGTCGTCGACAAGGCGTGCGGGGAGGGACTCATGCCGGGCGCGCTGCCGCTGCTCGCGCGACTCGGCGTCGACCCGGAGGGGATGCCGCTGCGCGGGGTGAGCTACCGGTCGGCGTCGGGCGCCGCGGACCACCGGTTCGCGGGTCCGGCCGGCCGCGGCGTGCGGCGCACGGTGCTGCACGCCGCCCTGCGCGCGCGGGCGCTCGCGGCCGGGGCTCGCGTCGAGCGGATGCGGGTGACCGAGCTCGCGACGGATGCCGACGGCGTGACCGTGGGCGGCATCCGTTCGCGGTGGCTGGTCGGCGCCGACGGACTGCACTCGACCGTGCGCCGGCTCGCGGGACTCGCCGGGCGGGCCGGGGGCGTGCATCGGTTCGGCTACGTGCGGCACTACGCCCTCGCGCCGTGGACCGACCTCGTCGAGGTGCACTGGAGCCCGCGCGTGGAGATCTACGTGACCCCGGTCGCGCCGGGCCTGGTCGGATTCGCGATGCTCGGTCCGCGACGGATCGCGTTCGACGAGGCGCTCGCGGAGCTGCCCGAGCTGTGCGCGCGCGTGACGGGCGCGGAGCACGCGTCGTCGCTCGCGGGCGCCGGTCCGCTGCGGCAGCGCGCCGTGGCGCCGTCGCGCGGACGCGTGCTGCTCGTCGGCGACGCGTCCGGATACGTGGACGCCATCACGGGCGAGGGCCTTCGGCTCGGCTTCGCGCAGGCGCGGGCGGCGATCGCGTCGCTCACCGGCGGGCCCGCCTACGCGCCGGAGTGGCGGCGGATCACGCGGGGGTTCCGGGTGACGGCATCCGTGCTCGTGGGCGCCGCGGGCACGCCGCTGCGCCGCGCGATCGTGCCGGCCGCGCGTCGGCTCCCGCGGCTCTACGGCGCGATCGTCGAGCAGCTCGCCCGCTGACCCGCGCCGGGCACTCGTGCGCCGCGAACAACGGATTTCACGGATGATCAGCCCCTTCGTCACACGGCAGGCTGCGCGCAAGGGCGGGCCGGCGGATGACTCCGTGAAATCCGTTGTCGCGGGTCAGCCGAGGAGGAGCGGGATGAGGTCGGTCGGGGTCGCGGCGAGGGCGACCGTGTCGGTGCGTTCCGCATCCGTTCCATAGCCCCAGAGCACCGCGATCGTGGGCACGCCGTTCGCGGCCGCACCCTCGACGTCGTGGATGCGGTCGCCGACCATGACCGGCCGGGAGACGTCGAACCCGAGCGCGGCGAGGCGCACGAGCGCCTCGGCCACGACGTCCTTCTTCGCGCTGCGCACCTCATCCGCGCTCGCGCCGGTGATCACGTCGAGGGCATCGACGAGTCCCGCCTTCTCGAGGATGAGCGTGGCCGGGATCTCGGGCTTCGAGGTCGCGAGCGATGACGGCAGGCCGGCCGCGTGCACCTCGCGCACGACCGCGGCGATGCCCGGGAACAGCGGCGAGTGCACCGCTCCGTTCACGATGTAGTGCTCGCGGTAGATGGCGAGCGCACGCGCGGACTCCTCGGGGTCGAGCTTCGCGAGGTCGCGGAACGAGTCCATGATCGGCGGCCCCACCCAGTGGATGAGCTCGTCGTCGCCGGGCACGGGCATGCCGAGCTGCTGGTACGTCCAGCGCAGGCTCTCGAGGATGCCCGCGGCGGAGTCGACGATGGTGCCGTCGAGGTCCCAGAGCACGCACGAGTACGGACGGGTCGGGTCGGCGCTCACGATCCCAGGCTAACCGGCTCAGAACAGCCGGGCGTGCCCGGTCTCGAGGCCGCGCATCTCGTCGTAGTCGAGCACGAGGCAGCGGATGCCGCGGTCCTCCGCGAGCACGCGCGCCTGCGGCTTGATCTCCTGCGCCGCGAACACGCCCGCGACGGGCGCGAGCAGCGGATCGCGGTTCATGAGCTCGAGGTAGCGGGTGAGCTGCTCGACGCCGTCGATGTCGCCGCGGCGCTTGATCTCGACGGCGACGGATGCCCCCGCGGCATCCGTCGCGAGGATGTCGACCGGGCCGATCGCGGTCATGTACTCCCGCCGCACGAGGGTGTGGCCCTCGCCGAGCAGGTGGATCTGCTCGGCGAGCAGCTTCTGCAGGTCGGCCTCGACGCCGTCCTTGCGCAGTCCCGGGTCGATGCCGAGCTCGTGCGTCGAGTCGTGCAGGATCTCGTGGATGTTCACGACGAGCAGGTCGGCGGTCTTCGCGTGGCTCACCTTCCAGATCTCGGTGACGCCGGCATCCCGCTGATCCTCGTCGGGCTCGACGGTGCTGAAGGTCGCGGGCGGCGACATCCAGTTCAGCGGCTTGTACGAGAGCGCGTCGGCGTGCACGAGCAGGCTGCCGTCGGCCTTGAGGATGAGCAACCGCGTGCCGAGGTCGAGGTGCGCGCTCAGGCGCCCGGCGTAGTCGACCGAACAGCGGGCAATGACGAGTCGCACCACTCCACGGTACCCACCGGATGAGGAGGCCGTACCGCGTCAGTCGAGCAGGCTCGCGTGGATGGCGACGAGCACGACGCCCGGTCATGCTCGTCGTGGCGCCGTGACGGATGCCGCGGTCGAGCCGGCAGGCGGCCGCAGAGCCGGGGTGGTGAGCGACGCGGTCGCGAGGATCGCCATCGGGAGCAGGAACGCGTGGAGCACGCCCACGACGGAGCCGAGCCCGCCGATGATCGACGGACCGCCGAGCTGGGCGACCGTGCCGACGGTCGCAACGGCCGCGACGCGGGCGGGGGCGCCGTCCGGATCGTCGGCGGCCGCCGACATCGAGAGCGGGTAGCCGAGCGCCGCGCCGAGCCCCCACACGACGACGCCGGCTACGGCGATTGCGGGCCACGGCACGAGCACCACGACGAGGATGCCGAGCACTGCGGCGAGCATCGAGAGGCGCACGCTGCGCATCCGGCCGAGCCGGTCGACGACGCGCCCGCCGAGTGCGCGCCCGACAGTCATCGACAGGGTGAAGACGCTGAGCATCAGGGCGCCGACCGCGGCGCTCACGCCGCGCGCCTCGACCATGCCGACCGCGAGCCAGTTGTTCGCCGCGCCCTCGATGAACGCGAACCCGAGCACCACGAGGGCGATGCCGAGCACCCGCGGCTCGCGCCACACGAGCAGGCGGTCGAGCGCCCCCATCGCGGGGCGGCCGGCGAGCTCGACGCGCCGCGGCAGCGAGGGCGCGAGCAGCAGGCCGGTGACGAGCACGGCGGCCGCGACGACCCCGTCGTGCACGGCGAGCGGCACGCCCGCAGCCGATGCCGCGGCACCGAGTCCGGCGCCGACGAACCCGCCGATGCTCCAGGTCGCGTGGAACAGCGGGAGCATCGTGCGCCCGTGCGCGCGTTCGAGCGCCGCCGCCTCGACGTTCACGGCGATGACCGTCGTCGAGTTGCTCAGGCCGAACAGCACGAGGGCGCAGGCCGCGAGCGGGGCACTGTGGGCGACGGATGCCGCGGCGCCGAGCCCGGCGACCGCGACCGCCATCCCCGCTGCAGCGGTGCGCACCGTGGTGCGAGCGCCGAAGCGGTGAAGCACGTGGCTCGCGAGCAGCACGCCGACGAGGCTCCCGATCGGCACGGCCGTGATGAGGGCGCCGACCTGCGCGACGCCGAGGTGCAGCTCGGCCTGCACGACGGGGATGCGCGAGGTCCACGTGGCGACGGCGAGCCCGCTGAGCAGGAATCCCGCGAACACCGCGCGGCGCCAGGCCGCGACCGGCGGCCGCGCGTCGAGCACGGGGATCGGTGCCGTCGCCGGACCGGGGCTGACGTCGGGGTCGCTCACGGCATCCGTTCGTCCGTCAGCGCTGCCGCCGTGCCGCGGCGCGCTCGCGAGCCGCACCCGACACGAGACCCGAGACGGCGACGAGCACGAGCACCGGCACGAGCGCGTAGAGCAGCCCGACGTGCTCGCCGAGGAAGCCGATCACGGGCGGTCCGATGAGGAACGCGCAGTAGCCGATCGTCGCGACGGCGCTCACCCGCGCCGCGGCCCGGCGGGGGTCGTCGGCGGCCGCGGACATGCCCACCGGGAAGCCGAGGGACGCCCCGAGGCCCCACAGCACGACGCCGATGCCGGCGACCACGATGTTCGGAACGAGGATGTAGGCCGCGAGCCCGACGACCGCGAGCGCGGCCGAGGCGCGCAGCACGGGCACGCGTCCGAACCGGTCGATCACGAGCACCCCCGCGAGGCGCCCGATCGTCATGGCCGCGACGAACACGCCGAACACGACCGCGCCGCCCTCGTTCGATGTGCCGTGGCCGTCGACGGATGACAGCGCGAGCCAGTCGTTCGCACTGCCCTCGGCGAAGGCCATGCCGAGCACGATGAGTCCGATGAGCAGGGTCGCGGGCTCGCGCCAGATCGCGAGCCGGTCGCGCCAGGTGCCGTGGTCGGCGGCATCCGTCTCGGTCTCGGTGTCGCCGTCGACGAGGTGCTCCGACCGCAGGAAGCGCACGGAGAGCTGCACGCCGACGACGAGCAGCACCGCCGTGCCGCAGATGTGCACGAGCACGGGCACGCCGAGGCGCTCGAGCAGCGCGCCCGCGCCCGCGCCGAGCACGGTGCCGCCGCTGAAGAACGCGTGGTAGACGGGCATGATCGTGCGGCGCAGCACGCGTTCGTTCGCCGCGCCCTGCAGGTTCATCGCGACGTCGCAGACGGCGAAGCAGGAGCCGAAGACGACGAGGCCCGCGAAGATCACCGGGTAGCTCGTGAGGCCGACGCCCATGCCCGCCAGGGCGTAGCCGGCCGGTCCGAGCAGGAACGCCAGCACGATCGTGCGGCGCGCCCCGAGGCGCGCGACGATGTGGCTCGATCCGAGCAGTCCGAGGATGCTGCCCGCGGAGATCGCGAAGATCAGCCAGCCCATCTGGGCGGAGCTCGCGGCGAGCGCGTCGCGCACGGTGGGCAGGCGCGCCGCCCAGCTCGCCATGGCGATGCCGCACATCGCGAACACCACGAACAGGGCGTTGCGCCAGGCGACGACCTGGGTGCGCGAGAGTCCGCCGGCGTACGGCGCGGTCGAGACGGATGAAGCCACGGTGATTCCTGGGGATGGGGCGGATGCGGTCCGCATCCGTCCGCGGTCGCTCGCGCCGTTGGCGACGGTGCGGACGGGCGGCGGAGCGGGCGGGCGGCGGGGCCGGGGTGCCGCGGGTCGAATCGATTCGATCAACCCGGTCCGAGTACTGTAACCAGCCATGGACGCCGAGGCAAACCCCCGCCCGACGCTCGTCGCGGTCGCCGCGCGCGCGGGTGTCTCGCCGTCGACGGCGTCCCTCGCGTTCAGCGGCGCGGGCCCGGTCTCGGCGGCGACCCGGGCGCGCGTGCTCGCGGCCGCCGAGGAGCTCGGCTACGCCGGCCCCGACCCGCGCGCGGCCTCGCTGCGGCGCGGCCGCTCGGGCATCGTGGGCGTCGTCTTCGACGACCGGCTCAGCCGCGCGTTCCGCGACCCCGTGCAGCGCGCGATGCTCGACGGCGTCGCCGACGAGCTGTCGCCCGCCGGCAGCGCGCTCCTGCTCGTGACGGATGCCGGCGACGGCCCGGCGAGCGTCGCGGTCGCGCCGATGGATGCGGTCATCCTCGTCGGCTGCAGTCCGCGCGTGGCGGAGTCCGTCGCCCTCGTGCGGCAGCGCGGCGTTCCCGTCGTCGCGATCGAGGCTCCGCCGCTCGAGGGGGTGCACGCGATCGACCTCGACAACCGGGGGGCATCGCGCCGGCTCGCCGAGCACGTGCGCTCCCTCGGCCACGAGCGAGTCGCGATCGTCGCTCTCCCGCTCGATGCGCGAGAGCGGGCCGCGGGCGGCGCGCCCGGCACCGGCCGCGGTATCCGCGCGCTGCCCGACCCCGCGATCGGCACCGTGCAGGTGACGATGGAGCGGGCGGCCGGGGTGCGGGACGTGTTCCCCGGCGCGCCCGGCGTCGTCGCCGACGGCAGTTTCGTCGAGTCGGGCGAGGTCGCGGCGCGCGTCGTGCTCGAGCGCAGCCCCGCGACGGACCGGCCGACCGTGATCTTCGCCCAGAGCGACCTGCTCGCTGTGGGCGTCATCCGTGCCGCGCGCGAGCTCGGCCTGCGCGTGCCCGAGGACCTCAGCGTCCTCGGCTTCGACGGCGTGAAGCTCGACGGACTCGCCGCGGACGACCTCACGACGATGCGGCAGCCCGCGGTCGAGAAGGGCCGTGCGGCGGCGCGTGCCGCGCTGGACCTCGCCGCGGGAGAGGTGCCCGCGCCGGTCGGGCTGGTGTGCGAGTTCCACGCCGGGGCGACCGCGGGGCCCGTCCCCGCCGCCGTCCCCGCGCTCTGAGGCCCGGCCCGATCGGGGGCGTGCCGGCAGGTAGACCGCGACGTTGATCGCGCCCGCGATCGCGAGGCAGCGAGCGTCGCCCGCGCCGATGAGCACGCCGTCGAGCACGAAGACGAGTCCGCCGAGCGGGACGCCGAGCGCGAGCACCAGGAGCACCGGCAGGAGAGCCGCGCGCAGGCCCGCGGCGGTCGTGAACGCGAGCGGCAGCACGGGGGTCGCGAGCGCGGTCAGCGCGCCGAGCACCATCCGCACCGCCCCACTCTCTCGCACCCCCGCCACCAGCGGGATTTGGGAGATTCGGGAAAACGTGAAATCAGAGTAGGGTCGCGGACATGAACACGGCGATCGAGACGCACGGTCTCGTCAAGCGATTCGGGCGCACGACCGCGCTCGACGGACTCGACCTCGAGGTGGCGGCGGGCGAGGTGCACGGCTTCCTCGGCCCGAACGGCGCGGGAAAGTCGACGACGATCCGCATCCTGCTCGGGCTGATCCGGGCGAGCGCCGGCACGGCATCCGTTCTCGGCCGCAACCCATGGACGGATGCGGTGGCCGCCCACCGCGACCTCGCCTACGTGCCCGGCGACGTCAGCCTGTGGCCCAACCTGACCGGCGGCGAGACCGTCGACCTGCTCGCGAACCTGCACGGCGGCGCCGACCCGGCGCTGCGCGCCCGGCTGCTCACGGACTTCGAGCTCGACCCCCGCAAGAAGTCCCGCAGCTACTCGAAGGGCAACCGGCAGAAGGTCGCGCTCGTCGCCGCTCTCAGCCGCCGCGCGAAGCTCTACGTGCTCGACGAGCCCACGAGCGGACTCGACCCGCTCATGGAGGAGGTGTTCCGCGCCGAGATCCGCCGCGTGCACGACGAGGGCGCGACGGTGCTGCTGTCGAGCCACATCCTCGGCGAGGTCGAGCAGCTGTGCGACCGGGTCACGATCATCCGGGCGGGCCGGGCCGTCGAGCGCGGCACGCTCAGCGAGCTGCGCCACCTCACCCGCACGACGTTCACCGTCGTGAGCGACGCCGACCTCGGTTCGCTCGCCGGCGTGCACGACGTGCAGCACGACACGCGGTCGTGGCGCTTCGACGTCGACTCCGACGCGGTGCCCCCCGTGCTCGCGGCGCTCGGCGCCGCGGGCGTGTCGAGCATCACCGTCGCGCCGCCGAGCCTCGAGGAGCTGTTCCTGCGCCACTACGGCGAGCAGACGGATGCCGACGCCACCTCCGGCACGTCGCTCTCCAGGACCCACGCCTGATGCTGCGCCTCACGCTCATGCGCATCCGGCGCGACCGGATCACGACGCCGATCTGGGTGCTCGCGACCGCACTGCTCGCGCTCATGTCCGCGACCGCGATCGCCACCACGTACGGCGGAACGGCCGAGCGGGAGCAGCTCGTCCGGGTGCTCACCACCACGCCCGCGCTCCTCGCCCTGCGCGGCGTGCCCGACGGCGGCAGCGTCGGCGCGTTCAGCTTCATGCAGGTGTACACCTACCTCGCCCTGATGGCGGGTCTCATGTCGACGTTCCTCGTCGTGCGCCACTCGCGTCGGGAGGAGGAGCGCGGTCGCACCGAGCTGCTCGGCGCCGGGGCGATCGGCCGCGCGACACCGCTTGCCGCCGCCCTGCTCGACGCGCTGCTCGCGAACGTGCTGCTCGCGGCCGTGGTCGCGCTCGCCTTCATCGCGGGAGGCCTGGACGCGGGCGGCTCGGTGCTCGCCGGGCTCGCGACGGGCGGCGTCGGCCTCGCGAGCGCGGGACTCGCCGCGCTCTCCGCCCAGGTCGCGCCGACGTCCCGCTCTGCGAACGGACTCGCCGCGGCCGCAGTCGGCGTGCTGTGGGGGCTGCGCGCGATCGGCGACGCCGCCGGTCAGCGCAGCGCCGACGGGCTCACCGTGACGAGCACGTGGCCGAGCTGGCTCAGCCCGATCGGCTGGGGACAGCGCACGCTGCCGTTCTCGCACCCGGATGCCGCCCCGCTGCTTCTGCAGGTCGCGCTCGCGCTCGTCACGGCATCCGTCGCCCTCGTCGTGCAGGGCCGCCGCGACCTCGGATCGAGCCTGCTGCGCGAGCGGAGCGGACGGGCGGACGGCCGCATCCGTTCCGCCCTCGGGCTCGCCTGGCGGCTGCACCGCGGTTCGATCATCGGGTGGGGCATCGGCGGCGCCGCGCTCGGACTGCTCGCGGGCGCGCTCGCCTCGGTGCTCGACAGCTCGCTCGCCGACCAGCCTGAACTGTCGAGCGCGCTCGACACGTTCGTCGGGCGCGGCCACGGCACGATCATCGAGGAGTTCCTCGCCGTGCTGGTCGGCCTCGCGGGGGCGCTCGCCGCGGCCGCGGGGGTGCACACGATCGTCCGCGCGCGATCGGACGAGAGCGACGGCCGGGTCGAGCTGCTGCTCGCGAGCCCGGTCGGCCGCATCCGCTGGATCGGCTCCTGGCTCGTCGTCGCCGCTCTCGCGGTCGCGGTCGTGCTCACGGCGGCCGGTGCGGTCACGGCGCTCTCGCTCGTCGCGGCCGGGCGGGGAGACCTCGCCGGCGGAGCGCTCGCGGCCGCCGCGGCCCAGCTGCCCGCTGCGGCGCTGTGCGTGGGCGCGGCGGCGGTGTTGTTCGCGCTCGTGCCGCGCGTGAGCGTCGGGGTGAGCTGGGCGGCGCTCGGCGCGGCGCTGCTCATCGGGCAGTTCGGCGGCATCCTCGACGTGCCCGACGCGGTGCGCGACGCGAGCCCGTTCACGCACGTGCCGGCCGTGCCGCTCGCGGGCGTCGACTGGTCGGGGGCGTGGTGGTCGGCGGGCATCGCGATCGTGCTGCTCGCGCTCGCCGTGGTCGTCGTGCGGCAGCGCCCGCTAGCGTCGTGAGCATGGCCGGGAGCGGAGCGGGTGCGGGAGACCGCGAGACGGGGGCCGAGCGGATGCCGGAGAGCAGCATCCGTCTGGTGAGCGCGTTCGCGGACGCCGGCTTCCCCCGCATGGCGGCGACCGTGCTCGTCGCGCTGCTCACGAGCGAGGCGGGCGCGCTCGACGCCGAGCAGCTCGCGGCCGTCACGGGTGCGAGCCCCGCGGCGATCTCGGGCGCGGTCAAGTACCTGCAGGTGGTCGGGATGATCGACCGTCACCGGATGCCGGGGCAGCGCCGGTACGTCTACGAGATCCCGGCGGCGTGGTACGCCACGAGCGTCAACAACGGCGCGATCTACGAGAAGCTCATGCTCGCCGGGGAGGCCGCGGCATCCGACCTCGGCGCCGGGGCGCAGGCGCGCGTGCTCGACATGGTCGGCTTCTTCCGCTTCGTGCGGGGACGCCTGGCCGAGCTGCTCGCCGAGTGGCAGGAGCACGGCGGGCGTTGAGCCGCGCTGATCCCTCGCAGGGGGAGAGTCAGCCGCGGTCGATGCCGAACGTGTGACGGTACAGCGCCTGCACGTCGCGGTCGAGGGTGTCGAAGCGCTGATCGACTCCGTCGAACCGCGCGGACATGGCGTCGAACCGGGCGGACACGGTATCGAACCGCGCGTCCATCTTGGCGTCGAGTCGGGCGATGTCGGCGCGCAGCACGCGCACGAGCAGGGTCGACATCACGCCGAGGGCGCCGAACGCGAACGCCGCGAACACGCCCAGGGCGGTCCAGGTCTGCGCGTCGCTCACGGTCATCCTCCTATTGTCATCGAGGATCGGGAGTCTGTCACCCGCTCAGACGGAGAAGCCGGTCCAGGCCGCGCGCGGTGGCAAGGGAACGCCGACCGGGGGTTGGGGAGGAGCGATCGCCGATCGATCAGCGGCTGGAAGGACGCCCGCGCGCGAAGTCGCGTAGCGCCTGGGGCGCTTCGCGCTCGGGTGGGAGGTCCGACCACGAGTCCGGCGACGAGAAACCCCGGGTCGATCTCGAGCGACTGGGCGATGCGCACCAGGGTCGCCAGGTTCGGCAGTGCCGTGCCGGTCTCGTACCGGCCGAGGTTGGCGGCGTCGACATCCTCGCTCACGTCAGCGATGACGTCGCTGGTCTTCACGAGAGCTGCTCGGTGGGCACGCCCTGCGCGCGCGGCGGCCGGCCGTAGGCTGAAGCGCATGAACGACGCGTCAGCCGCCCCGAACGCCCCCGCCGCCGAGCCGACCGCCACCCTCGCATCCGGAATCCGCACCGCCGACCTCGACCCCGCCGTCCGGCCCCAGGACGACCTGTTCCGGCACGTGAACGGCCGCTGGATCGAGCGCACCGAGATCCCCGCCGACAAGGCGCGCTACGGCAGCTTCTACGCGCTCGCGGAGGAGGCCGAGAAGGCTGTGCACGCGATCATCGAGGAGTCGCAGCAGGCCGAGCCCGGCACCGAGGCGCGCAAGATCGGCGACCTGTTCGCGAGCTTCATGGACGAGGAGCGCATCGAGGCGCTCGGCGCGACGCCTATCGTGCCGCTGCTCGCCGAGGCGACCGCTCCGACGACCACGAGCGAGTTTCTGCGCGCGCTCGGCGCGCTCGAGCGCCGCGGCATCGGCGGCTTCTTCGGCATCTACATCGACAACGACCCGGGCGACCCGAGCCGCTACCTGCCGTTCTTCGTGCAGGGCGGCATCGGACTCCCCGACGAGTCGTACTACCGCGAGGAGCGCTTCGCCGACGTGCGCGACCGGTACCTCGCGTTCGTCGAGAAGCAGCTCGCGAGCGCGGGAGCGACGGAAGCTGCGGCCGCGGCCGGGCGTATCCTCGCGCTCGAGACCGACCTGGCCGCCTTCCACTGGAACAACGTCGACTCGCGCGACAGCGAGAAGACCTACAACCTGCGCTCGTGGGACGAGCTGCGCGCGATGGCCGCCGGCGTCGACCTCGACGCGTGGGCCGAGGGCATGGGTGTGCCGGCATCCGCGTTCGCCGAGGTCGTCGCCTACCAGCCGAGCTTCGTCGAGGGCCTCGCGACGCTGCTCACCGAGGAGCGTCTCGACGACTGGAAGGTGTGGCTCGCCTGGCAGGTCGTGCGCTCCAACGCCGCCTACCTGTCGAGCGAGTTCGTCGAGGCCAACTTCGACTTCTACGGCCGCACGCTCACCGGCACGCCCGAGATGCGCGCCCGCTGGAAGCGCGGCGTGAGCCTCACCGAGGGCGCGCTCGGTGAGGCGATCGGCCGGATCTACGTCGAACGGCACTTCCCGCCGAGCGCGAAGACCGCGATGGACGAGCTCGTCGGCAACCTCATCGAGGCGTACCGCGAGAGCATCACGAACCTCGACTGGATGACGGATGCCACGCGCGAACGTGCCCTCGCCAAGCTCGACCGGTTCACGCCGAAGATCGGTTTCCCGGTGAAGTGGCGCGACTACTCCACGCTCGCGATCGATCCGTCCGACCTGATCGCGAACGTGCGCGCGGCCGACGAGTTCGAGTTCCAGCGCGAGATCGGCAAGATCGGCTCGCCGATCGACCGCGACGAGTGGTTCATGCTGCCGCAGACGATCAACGCGTACTACAACCCCGGGTTCAACGAGATCGTGTTCCCGGCGGCGATCCTGCAGTTCCCGTTCTTCGACGAGACCCGGGATGCGGCGGCCAACTACGGCGCGATCGGCGCGGTCATCGGACACGAGATCGGGCACGGCTTCGACGACCAGGGCTCCAAGTTCGACGGCGACGGCCGGCTCACCGACTGGTGGACCGCCGACGACCGCGCCGCGTTCGAGACGCGCACGGCATCCCTCATCGCCCAGTACGAGCCGCTCGTGCCCGCCCAGCTGACCGGCGACGAGCACCACGTCAACGGCGCCCTGACGATCGGCGAGAACATCGGCGACCTCGGCGGGCTGTCGATCGCGTGGAAGGCCTACCTCATCTCGCTCGACGGCGCCGAGCCGCCGATCGTCGACGGGCTCACGGGCGCCGAACGCTTCTTCCTGTCGTGGGCGCAGGCCTGGCAGCAGCGGTCGCGCGACGAGGAGGTCATCCGTCTGCTCGCGATCGATCCGCACTCGCCGAACGAGTTCCGCTGCAACCAGATCGTGCGCAACATCGACGAGTTCTACGCGACCTTCGGGGTCACGCCGGACGACGCACTGTGGCTCGATCCGGAGGAGCGCGTCACGATCTGGTGACGCGCCCCGCCGACCAGGAGTCCAGGAGGCCAGGATGATCGAATCGCGCGAGCGCAGCAGCGCGCGGCGGCGTTCCCGCGCCGGCCGGCACGTCGGCGAGTCCGCTCCGAGCTTCGAGGGGTCGTTCCGCGCGCTGGGCACGCTCGCCTACGAGGGCGCGGCGGTATCGGCGCACGTGACGGATGCCGCGTCCGGGGCCACCCTGCTGGCGATCGATGACCGCGTGGCGCTGCCGACGGCATCCGTGGGCATGGTGCTGCTGCTCGCGGAGGTGAGTGCGCGGCTGACGGCCGAGGGCGGGGGCGCGTTCGGGATCGTCGACAAGGACTCCGCTGCGCGGGTCGGCGAGAGCGGGCTCTGGCAGCACCTCCGAGTGCCCGCGCTGCCGGTCGTCGACCTCGCCGCGCTCATCGGAGCGACGAACGACAACCTCGCGACGAACCTGCTGCTCGACCGCGTGGGCCTCGACGCGGTGCGGTCGCGCGCGGAGTCCCTGGGGCTCTCGCGCACGGCGCTCCTGGATCGCGCGCGTGACGATCGCGGACCGGACGACGCCCCGCAGTTCTCGGTCGGCTCGACGGCGGAGCTCGCGGGACTGTTCGCCGCCCTCGCGCGCGGCGAAGCGGTCGACCGGGTCACGAGCGAGCGGGTGCTCGACTGGCTCTCGCTCGGCTCCGACCTGTCGATGGTCGCGAGCGCGTTCGGGCTCGACCCCCTCGCTCATCGCGGCACCGATCACGGCCTGCGCCTCGTGAACACGACCGGAACGGATGCGGGCGTGCGCAGCGAGGTCGGCACGCTGAGCGGTCCGCGCGGCCGGGTCGCCTACGCCGTGACGGTGCAGTTCGACGACGACTCGATCGCGCGGCGGCTGCGCGCCCTCGAGGCGATGCGCACGGTCGGTTCCGACGTGCTCGAATACGTGAGCTGACCGCCGCACGCCGTCGGTTGAGGAGCCCGCGAGCAGGCGTCTCGAAACCATCGGTGGTGGTCTCGAGACGCGGCCTCGCTGCGCTCGGGCGCTCCTCGACCGGCGGAGGGGGCGCTCCTCGACCGGCGGGGGTCGCACGGTGTTGGTTGAGGAGCCCGCGAGCGGAGCGAGCAGGCGTCTCGAAACCATCGTTGGTGGTCTCGAGACGCGGCCTCGCTGCGCTCGGGCGCTCCTCGACCGGCGGAGGGGGCGCTCCTCGACCGGCGGAGGGGGCGCTCCTCGACCGGCGGAGGGGGCGCTCGACGAGCGCGACGACGAGCGCGACGCCGAGCGCGACGGTGAGCAGCGCGAGGTCGCGGGGCCGGATCAGGCCGAGTCGCGCTCCGCCTCGCCGACGGATGCCGCGGCCTCCGGCACCTCGACGCCGAACAGCGCCTCGACCGCGGTGACGAATGCGGCGGCCTCGCCGGCGCGGGCGAGCTCGCGTCCGCGCTCGCTCGGACCGTGCAGCAGCACGCCCGCGAAATGGCGCAGCGCCTGCTCGACGCGGCCGTCCTCGTCGTGCTTCGCGGCGCGCGCGACCTCGGTCTCGAGCAGGCCGAGCACGTGGCTGCGCAGCGCGACGATCGCCGGGTCGATCCTCGCGTCGGCGGCGAAGTCGGCGGCGGCGCTCGCGACGATCGCGCGCGCGTCCCGGGTCGCGGTGAGCTGCTCGAGCGGGGCGTGCAGGCCGATCGTCTCGAGGTCGAGCAGCGCGACGCCCTCGACACCGGCCACGCCGGGGTCGACGTTGCGTGGCAGGCCGAGGTCGACGATGAGACGGCGCCCGGGCGCGACATCCGCCGCGGTGATCGCGAGGTTCGCGGTGCAGGTGAGCACGACATCCGCCGCGGCGATCGCGGGAGCGAGCTCGAGCGCGTGCCGCAGTCCGTGCTTGAGCGCGAACGCGGCGCCGCGGCCGGAGGGGGAGAACACGGCGATGTCGACGACGCCGCGGTCGCGCAGCGCGGCGACGGTCGTCGCGGCGTACTGGCCCGTGCCGACGACGAGCACGGGCGTCGCGCTCCAGTCGGCGATGCGGCTGCCGACGAGCTCGAGCGCGAGGCGCACGAGGGAGCGCCCGGCGCCACCGAGCGAGGTGCGGTTCTTCACGCCGCGCGAAGTGTGCGACGCGCGCTGGAACAAGCGTTCGAGCGCGCTCGAGGTCGTGCCGCCCCGCCGCGCCGCGTCGAGCGCGCGGCCGACCTGGCCGGCGATCTCGTCCTCGCCGACGACGATCGACTCGAGACCGCTCGTGACGGCGAACAGGTGGTGGGCGACGTCGTCACCGTCGAGCACGGTGACCTGCGAGCGCAGCGCGTCGAGCGTGACCCCGGATGCCGCGGCGAGCGCCTCGAACGTCGTCTCGACCGCGACCGCACGGGCGGCCGTGAGCGGCTCGTCGATGTCGAGGTAGGCCTCGAACCGGTTGCAGGTCGCGAGCACGACGGCGCCCGTGACGACCTCGCCGCTCTCGACGAGGGCGGCCTGGGCCGCGGGGGCTCCGGTGGAGAGTGCCTCGAGCAGGTCGAACGACGCGTTGCGGTGGTTCGCGGTCAGGCACAGGAGCACGTACCTCATTATGCGCTCGCCGCGCCGCATCCCCCCGCCCCCGGCCACGGCGCGAGCGCGCGCGCCCACGGCGAGGGGCCAGGATGCGGCACCGCCTAGGGTGGACGCCGTGGTCCTGCCCCCCGAACATCCGCTCGCGACGGGCGCGACCGCATCCGCCCCGCTCATCCGCGCGTACCGGGGCGACCGTCCGGAGCGGCTGCCGGTCTGGTTCATGCGCCAGGCGGGGCGCTCGCTGCCCGAGTACCGCGAGCTGCGCGTCGGCACGCGGATGCTCGACGCGTGCCTCACGCCCGAGCTCGCGAGCGAGATCACGCTGCAGCCGGTGCGCCGCCACGGCGTCGACGCGGGCATCTTCTTCAGCGACATCGTCATCCCGGCGCGGCTCGCGGGCCTCGAGGTCGAGATCGTGCCGGGCCGGGGGCCGGTGTTCGCGAACCCGATCCGCACGGCATCCGACGTGCTGCGGCTGCGCCCGCTCGACCCGGATGCGCTCGCCCCGATCCGCGAGGCCGTCGCGCGCACGGTCGCCGAGCTCGGCGCGACTCCGCTCATCGGCTTCGCCGGCGCCCCGTTCACGCTCGCGAGCTACCTCATCGAGGGCGGCCCGTCGAAGGACCAGCAGCGCGCCCGCAGCCTGATGTACTCCGACCCGGCCACCTGGGCGGCGCTGCTCAACTGGTGCGCCGACATCTCGGGCGAGTTCCTGCTCGCGCAGGTCGAGGCCGGCGCGTCGGCGGTGCAACTGTTCGACTCGTGGGTCGGCTCGCTCTCCGAGCGCGACTACATCCGCCGCGTCGCCCCGCACTCGGCGCGCGTGCTGTCGCACCTGCGCGGCACCGACGTGCCCAAGGTGCACTTCGGACTGGGCGCGAGCGGCTTCCTGAGCGCGATGCGCGCCATCGGAGCGGATGCGGTCGGCATCGACTGGCGCCTGCCGCTCGACGAGGCCGCGGCCCGCATCCCCGGGGTGCCGTTGCAGGGCAACATCGACCCCGCGCTGCTGAGCGCGCCGTGGCCGACCCTGCGCTCCCACGTGGTCGACGTCGTGGAGCGCGGGCGGGACGCTCCCGCGCACGTCGTGAACCTCGGGCACGGCGTGCCGCCCGCGACGGACCCCGACGTGCTCACCCGCATCGTCGAGCTGGTGCACGGGCTGTGACCGACGCCGCGGGACTCGAGGTCACGGTCGTCGGCGGCGGCCTCGGCGGCCTCGTCGCGGCGCGCCGCCTCGCGCTCGGAGGAGCATCCGTCACCCTGCTCGAGGCGGGCGACCGCCTCGGCGGCACGGTGACGCACCACGTCGTGGGCGGAATCGTGCTCGACGCGGGTGCCGAGAGCTTCGCGACCCGGGCCGGCACGGTCGAGGGGCTCGCCCGCAGCCTCGGCCTCGGCGACGAGGTGGTGCCGCCGACCGGCGGCGGCTCGTGGCTGCACCGCGCGGCGGGCGCCGTGCCGCTGCCCGCGACGAGCATCGTCGGCATCCCGGGCGTGCCGCTCGCGCGCGACGTCGTGCGCGTCGTGGGCTGGCGGACGGCGGCGCGCGCGATGCTCGACGAGCTCATCCCCGGCACGGTCGGCGACGCGGCCACGTCGCTCGGCGCGCTCGTGCGGCGACGGATGGGCGCGGGCGTGCTCGAGCAGCTCGTCGCCCCCGTCGTGATGGGCGTGCACTCGCAGCATCCGGACGTCCTCGAGGTCGACCGCGTCGCGCCCGGCCTTCGGGCGGCGATGCGTCGCGAGGGCTCGCTCGCGAAGGGCGTGCGCGATCTGCGCGATCGGGCGCCCGCGGGCGCGGCCGTGCTCGGCATCCGCGGCGGCGTGCACCGGCTCGTCGACGAGCTGGCCGCCGACCTGGACCGCTTCGGCGTGCGCGTCGAGATCGGCCGGCGGGTCGACCGCGACGAGCCGCTGCCGGGTGAGGTGGTGTGGGCCGCGAACGACACCCCGGTCGCGACCCGGGTCTGGCTCGTCACCCTCGTCGTCGAGCAGCCCGCGCTCGACGCGAACCCGCGCGGCAGCGGCCTGCTCGTCGTGCCCGGCACGCCGGGTGTCGGCGCGAAGGCGCTCACCCACGGCACGGCGAAGTGGGGCTGGCTGCGTGAGAGGGCGGGCGCCGGCCGCCACGTCATCCGGCTGTCCTACGACCACGAGCCGACGCTCGCGGAGGCGCAGACGGATGCCGCGGTGCTGCTCGGCACGCCCCTCGGCGCGGTCGTCGGCACCGACGTCGTCGCGTGGACCCGCGCGTCGCCGCGCACCCTCACCGACGACGAGCGCTGGTACGTCGGCGAGTCGGTCGCGGGCACGGGCATCGCGAACGTCGTCGCGCACGCCGAGCGCGTCGCCGGCGAGCTGCTCGCGGGCTGACCGTCGTTTCGTCGATCGACGAAGCTGTTCGATCGACGAAGCTGTTCGTTCACGACCGGTCAATCGCTGCGACCCGCGCGGCCGACGGCGGTACCGACAGACCCTCTCCCGGGCGGGAGTACCGGACGAGAATTGACCGCATGACGTCCTTCTCCCGCGCTGACCTCGACCGCATCGACGCCCCCGAGGAGGTCGGCATCTCCTCGTACCGCCCCGACGGCACCCTCCGCCCGTCCGTGACGATCTGGGGTGTGGCGACGGATGCCGGCTACTACGTGCGCAGCGCCCACGGCCCCGAGAACGGGTGGTTCCGCCGCCTCGTGGCGAGCGGTCGCGGGCGCCTGCGGGCGGGCGGAGCGGAGTACGACGTGACCCCCGTGCAGCCGACGGATGCAGAGCAGGCCGCCGTCGACGCCGCCTACCTCGGCAAGTACGCGCGCTACCCGAGCATCGTGCGGGGAATCGTCGGGCCGGCCTGGCATCCAGTGACGCTGCGCCTCGACCCCTCGGTGCCGTGAGACGACGCAGATCGTCGTTTTGCCGCGCGCATAACGACGATCTGCGTCGTCTCAGCGCGCTCGCCGCCGACGGTAGCGTGGAGGAGTGCCCGTGCTCCGCCTGTCCGACGTGTCACTCGTCCGGCAGGGGCGACCGCTCCTCGACGAGGTCGACTGGACGGTCGAGGCCGGCGAGCGCTGGGCCCTCATCGGCGCGAACGGCGCGGGCAAGTCGACGCTGCTGTCCCTCGCGGGCGCGGTGACGCATCCGTCGTCGGGCACGGTCGAGATCCTCGGCGAGCGTCTCGGCCGGGTCGACATCCGTGCCGTGCGCGAGCACATCGGACACGTCAACCCGCGGCACCCGCTCGCGTCCCCGCTCACGATCGAGCAGGTCGCGCTCACCGGGTTCACCGGCACGACCGAGCTGATGATGCGCTGGCAGCCGACGGATGCCGAGCTCGCCCGCGTCGCGGAGCTGCTGCGCACGCTCGGCATCGCCGGAGTCGCCCAGTCCCCGTGGACGACCCTCAGCCAGGGCGAGCGGGGCCGCGCGCTCATCGCTCGCGCGCTCGTGACCGAGCCCGCGCTCGTGCTGCTCGACGAGCCCGCGACGGGACTCGACGTCGCGGCGCGCGAGAAGCTGCTCGGCACGATCGACGCCGTGCACGCCGCGCACCCGGAGCTCGCGAGCGTGCTCGTGACCCACCACCTCGAGGAGCTGCCGCGCTCGACGACGCACGCGATGCTCATCCGCCACGGGCGCATCACGGCTGCCGGCGACGCGGATGCCGTGCTCACCACCGAGCGCGTCTCGCACGCCTTCGACCACCCGATCGAGATCGAGCGCCGCGACGGCCGGTGGAGCGCCCGCGCCCTCTGACCCCATAGCGCCGTAGCGCCATAGCGCCGTCGCTGAGGGGACGCATCTGGTCGGTATGCGCTCCCCGATTCCAACAGAATGCGACCCCTCAACCGCTCGAGGGGGTGCGCACCCGCACCCGCCCGCCCCAGCGCCCGGGACAGAAGTCCCGAATCCCGCTCGCCGATTGGTGCCCGTCTGGTGCGCGGGGGAGGATGGAGGCCATGACCGACAGCGCCACGAGCGCAGCGGAGCCGACCGCCGCATCCGGTGACGGCTTCACCCTCTTCGCGGTGCTGCGCCGCGACCCGCTCCGACCGACCCGCGAGGGCGACCCTTCGACAGGCTCAGGACGGCGCCTCGACGAGGCGATCGCCGACGTCGAGAGCGCCGGCGTCGTGATCCGCGGGTTCTACGACACCTCGGGACTGCGCGCCGACGCCGACCTGATGATCTGGCTGCACGGCGCCGACGCGCAGACCCTGCAGTGGGCGCTGCGCGAGCTGCGCCGCAGCGCCGCGCTCGTGAACCTGCTGCCGACCTGGAACGCGATGGGCGTGCACCGCGACGCCGAGTTCAATCGCGCGCACGTGCCCGGCTTCCTGCGCGGCGAGCGGGCCCGTGACTGGCTCGTCGTCTATCCCTTCGACCGCTCCTACGACTGGTACCTGCTCGACGACGCCGACCGCCGACGGATGCTCGCCGACCACGGGCGTAAGGGCGCCGCGTTCCGGAGCGTGGTCGCCAACACGGTCGCCGCCTTCGCGCTCGGCGACTACGAGTGGATCCTGCCGATGGAGTCCGACTCGCTCACCGACCTCGTCGACATGATGCGCGCTCTCCGCGCGACCGAGGCGCGCCTGCACGTGCGCGGCGAGGTGCCGTTCTTCACGGGCCGCCGCATCCCGGCGTCGGAGGTCCTGGAGGTGCTCCGATGAGCGCTGCCGCTGCCGCTGCCGCTGCCGCTGCCGCTGCCGCTTCCGGTGATCGCGGTGCATTCCGCCCGCCCAAAGATGCCCACCGATCCCCGGCGGAACGCACCGCGATCGCCTCACGCTCTCTCGTAAGGAATCCGCTGTGACCATCTCCAACGGCGAGCTTGACACGCTCGACCCGAATGCGCAGCTCGTGCGGGCCGCGGCATCCGCTCAGGCGGCCGCGGGCGAGCCCTTCGTCACCGAGCCGGTCGCCTACGACGCGATCCTGCTCGCGAGCTTCGGCGGGCCGGAGGGGCAGGACGACGTCATCCCGTTCCTGCGCAATGTCACGCGCGGGCGCGGCATCCCTGACGAGCGCCTCGAGGAGGTCGCGCACCACTACCGCCACTTCGGCGGGGTGAGTCCGATCAACCAGCAGAACCGCGAGCTCAAGGCCGCGCTCGAGGCCCGGCTCGCGGAACGCGGCATCGACCTGCCGGTCGTGTGGGGCAACCGCAACTGGGACCCGTACCTGAAGGACGCCTTCGCCGAGGCTCACGAGCGCGGCTTCGCGAAGCTGATCGCGATCGGCACGAGCGCGTACAGCTCGTTCTCGTCGTGTCGGCAGTACCGCGAGGACTACGCGCTCACCCTCGACGCCACCGGACTCGACGGCGCGCTCGAGATCGACAAGGTGCGCCAGTTCTTCGACCACCCGGGCTTCGTGCAGCCGTTCCTCGAGGGCGTGCGCGACGCGCTCGCCGCGTTCGCGGAGCTGGGCCACGCGCCCGAGAACACGCGCGTGCTGTTCTCGACCCACAGCATCCCGTCGACGGATGCCGAGCGCAGCGGTCCGGACGGCCACGCCTACGAGCGCCAGCACCTCGCCGTCGCCGAGCACATCATGTCTTCTCTCATCCCTGACGCGACGAACACGAGCGATGACATCGCTGCCACTGCGGTTCCCGCGTGGCAGCTCGTCTACCAGTCGCGCTCCGGGCCGCCCACCCAGCCGTGGCTCGAGCCGGACGTCAACGACGTCATCGCCGCCCTGCCCGGCGAGGGCGTGACGGCGGTCGCGGTGGTGCCCCTCGGCTTCGTCTCCGACCACATGGAGGTGCTCTGGGACCTCGACACGGAGGCGAAGGAGACCGCCGAAGAGGCCGGACTCGCGTACCGCCGCACGCCGACGCCGGGCACGCACCCGGCCTACGTCGACGCGCTCATCGACCTCGTGCTCGAGCGCCGCGACGGCATCCCGGTCGCGGAGCGGCCGTCGGTGACCGACCTCGGTCCGTGGTACGACACCTGCCGCCCGGGCTGCTGCGAGAACGTACGCGCCGGCTTCAAGCCCGCGCTGTGCGGGGTGGCGCCGTGAGCGGCGACAGCTCCCTGATGCTGTCGAAGGGCGGCCCCATCCGTCTCGGCACGCGGGGCAGCGCCCTCGCCCTGGCGCAGTCCCAGCAGGTCGCCGACGCGCTCGCCGCGCGGGCGAAGCGCGAGGTCGTGCTCGTGCCCGTGACGACGCACGGCGACACGTCGGGGGCGTCGCTCGCGCAGCTCGGCGGAACGGGCGTGTTCGCGGGGGCGCTGCGCGAGGCGCTCGCCGCGGGCGAGGTGGACGTCGTGGTGCACTCCCTCAAGGACCTCCCGACGGCGCCCGCCGACGGCCTCGTGATCGGCGCCGTGCCGAAGCGCGCCGACCCCCGCGACGCGCTCGTCGCGCGCGACGCGCTCACGCTCGAGACGCTGCCCGCGGGCGCCCGCGTCGGCACCGGCTCGCCGCGCCGCCGCGCTCAGCTGCTCGACGCCCGCGGCGACCTCGAGGTCGCCGACCTCCGCGGCAACGTCGACACGCGGCTCGCGCGCGTGACGGATGCCGCAGCATCCGACCGGCTCGACGCCGTCGTGCTCGCGGCCGCGGGCCTCGCGCGCATCGACCGTTCGGACGTCGCGACGCAGCAGCTCAGCATCGACTCATGGCCGACCGCCCCCGGCCAGGGCGCCCTCGCGATCGAGGTGCGTCGCGGGGAGGAGAGGCTGGTCGCCGCGCTCAACCACGGGCCGTCCCGCACGATCGTCGAGGCGGAGCGCGCCGTGCTCGCCGAGCTCGAGGCGGGCTGCGCCGCGCCGATCGCGGCACACGCGATCATCGACGACGGGATGCTGTTCCTGTCCGCGCGGGTCTACGCGCCCGACGGCGGCTCGCGGCTGACGGCGAGCCACGCGCTCTACCTCGACGACACCCCGACCCCCGCGACCGACCTCGCGGCGCGCGTCGCGGCCGAGCTCGTCGCGCTCGGCGCCCGGGAGATCGCACCGCTGTGAGCATCCGATGACCGTGGACCCCATCCGCCCCCGCCGCCTCCGGCAGAGCGCGGCCATGCGCCGCCTCGTCGCCGAGACGCGCCTGCACCCGGCCGAGCTCGTGCTCCCGGTCTTCGCGGGGGAGGGACTCACCGAGCCGCGCCCGATCGCCTCGATGCCAGGCGTCGTGCAGCACTCGCTCGACTCGCTGCGGGCGACCGTGGCCGATGCCGCCGAGCTCGGCATCGGCGGCATCATGCTCTTCGGCGTGCCACTGGACGAGAAGAAGGATGCCGTCGGCAGCGCCGGCACGGACCCCGACGGCATCCTGCAGGTCGCGACGCGCGCGGCCGTCGCCGAGGCGGGCGACGCGCTCGTCGTGCAGACGGACGTCTGCCTCGACGAGTTCACCGACCACGGCCACTGCGGCGTGCTCACCGCGGACGGACTCGTCGACAACGACGCGACTCTCGAGCGCTACGCGGAGATGGCCGTCGTGCAGGCCGAGGCGGGCAGCGGTCTGCTCGGCCTGAGCGGCATGATGGACCACCAGGTCGCGGCCGTGCGCGCCGCGCTCGACGCGAGCGGACACGAGCTGACGCCGATCCTCGCCTACTCGGGCAAGTACTCGGGCGGATGGTACGGCCCGTTCCGCGAGGCGGTGCAGTCGAGCCTGCGGGGCGACCGCCGCGCCTACCAGCTCGACACGGCGAACGGGCGCGAGGGCGTGCGCGAGGCCGCTCTCGACATCGCCGAGGGTGCCGACATCGTCATGGTGAAGCCCGCGTCGCACTTCCTCGACGTGCTCGCCGCGACATCCGCCTCCTCGCCCGTGCCGACCTGGGCGTACCAGGTCTCGGGCGAGTACTCGATGATCGAGGCGGCCGCGGCGCACGGCTGGATCGATCGCGAGCGCCTCATCCCGGACACGCTGCTCGCCATCAAGCGCGCGGGCGCCGAGGCGATCCTCACCTACTACGCCCTGGAGGTCGCGCGCACCCTGCGCGCCGGTGTCTGACCCGCGCTGCGCCTGCGCCGGCGTCTGACCCGCGCTGCGCCTCCGCGCGCGTCCCGGGGCCCGCCGGCCCGCCGCCGGCCCCGCCGCCGCGCCTGTCCCGGGCCCGCCGCCGCCCGTCGGCCGCCCCGCGAGCCCTCGCCCTCCCCATCTCCCGCGCGACCCCACGCACGGCCCGGCCCCCGCCGCGATCACGGAAATGCAGGAGCGCATTGTCCCGAAGGGGCGGAAACGCCCGATTCGGCCGACGTAGACGACCGACCCTCCTGCATTTCCGTGATGGGCGGGGAGGAGGGGCCGCGCGGGGGGCCGCGCGGGGGGCGGGGAGGAGGGGCCGCGCGTGGGGCCGTGCGGGAGGCGGGGTGGTGGGGCCGCGCGGGAGGCGGCGCGGCCCGGGCAGAGCACCGAGACGAGAGAATGAGCGTATGACGACGAACGACGAGGCCTTCGCCCGCGCCCAGCGCGCCACCCCGGGCGGGGTGAACTCGCCCGTCCGGGCGTACCGGTCCGTGGGCGGCACGCCGCGCGCGATCGTCGCCGCCCGGGGCGCGTACGTGACGGATGTCGAGGGTCGCGAATACGTGGACCTGGTCGCGTCGTGGGGTCCCGCGATCCTGGGGCACGCGCATCCGTCGGTCGTGGCGGCCGTGCAGGCGGCCGCTGCCCGGGGCCTGAGCTTCGGCGCGAGCACCCCCGCCGAGACCGAGCTCGCGGAGCTCGTCGAGCACCGTGTCAGCCTGCCCGGGGCGGACGGCCCGCGGCGTCCGGTCGAGCGGTTGCGCCTCGTGTCGACCGGCACCGAGGCCACGATGACCGCCATCCGTCTCGCGCGCGGCGCGACCGGGCGGGACCTGCTCGTGAAGTTCGCCGGCCACTACCACGGTCACTCCGACGGCCTCCTCGCCGAGAGCGGATCGGGTGTCGCGACGCTCGCGCTGCCCGGCTCGGCGGGTGTGCCGGCGCCGATCGCGGCGCAGACGATCGTCGTGCCGTACAACGATGCGGCGGCGCTCGAGCGGCTGTTCGCGGAGCGCGGCGCCGAGATCGCGGGCGTGATCGTCGAGGCGGCGGCCGCCAACATGGGCGTGGTGCCGCCCGCGCCGGGCTTCCACGCGCTCATCCGCCGCCTGACGCGGCAGCACGGCGCCCTGATGATCTCCGACGAGGTGCTCACCGGCTTCCGCGTCGCGCCCGCGGGCTACTGGGGCCACGCCGCCGAGAGCTGGGACCCCGACCTGTTCACCTTCGGCAAGGTCGTCGGAGGGGGCATGCCGCTCGCGGCGCTCGGCGGCCGCGCCGACGTCATGGAGCTGCTCGCCCCGCTCGGCCCCGTCTACCAGGCGGGCACGCTGAGCGGCAATCCGGTCGCGGTCGCCGCGGGCCTCGCGACGCTGCAGAACGCGGATGCCGCCGTCTACGAGCGCCTGGACGCGGTCGCCGCGATCGTCAGCGCCGAGACGAGCGAGGCGCTCAGCGCCGCGGGCGTCGCGCACACGGTGCAGCGCGCCGGAAACCTGTTCTCGTTCGCGTTCCGGGAGTCCGCCCCGCGCGACTACGACGAGGTGCGCGACCAGGAGGCGTTCCGGTACCGGGCGTTCTTCCACGCCATGCTCGACGCGGGGGTGAGCCTGCCGCCGAGCGTGTTCGAGGCCTGGTTCGTCACGGCCGCGCACGACGACGCGGCCGTCGCCCGCATCCTCGACGCGCTGCCGGCCGCCGCCCGCGCCGCCGCCGCGGCGACGCCCGCGGCCTGACGCCGACCCGAAGCCTGAATGCGGCCCCGGTGCACGCCGAGAGCCGGATAATCTGGTCACTCGGCGCACCGACCCGCATCGGCGCGCACCCCCGACTGGAGGCACACCCATGAGAGGCAAGATCCTGTTGGCGACCGGGCTCGCCGTCGGATACGTGCTCGGCACCCGTGCCGGGCACGAGCGCTACGAGCAGATCAAGTCGGCCGCTGCAAGGTTCTGGCACGATCCGCGCGTGCAGAAGCAGGTGCACACCGCCGAGGACTTCGTGAAGGACAAGGCGCCCGACGTCGCCGGGTTCGTGGCCGACCAGGGCAAGAAGGTGGCCGCCCAGGTCACCGCCTCGAAGTCGGCGGGCAAGTCCGCCTCGAAGCCGCGCTCCGCGACCTCGACGTCATGAGCGACGCCGATCCCCGAGATCGGCGCGGCCTGTTCCGGCTGATCGCCGACCTGCCGAAGCTCGTCGTCGACCTGTTCCGGGCCGAGCTCGACTCGCTCAAGCGGGAGCTCATCGCCAAGCTCACGGCGATCGGGATCGGCGCGGGCCTCTTCGCGGCCGCGGCGCTCGTCGCGTTCTTCGCTCTCGCCGTGCTCATCGCCGCCGCCATCCTGGGGATCGCCGTGGCGCTCCCGGCCTGGCTGTCGGCGCTCATCGTCGGCGTCGCGCTCCTCCTCATCGCCGGGGTGCTCGTGCTCGTCGGCGTTTCGAATCTCAAGCGCGGTCTCCCGCCCGCGCCGACCGACACGATCGCGAGCGTCAAGCGCGACGTGGACGCGATCAAGGGAATCGGAAGGCGGTCCTGACCATGTCGGATGCATCACTCGACGCCCGCATCGCGTCCACCCGGGCGGAGCTCGAGGGCACGCTCGACGCCCTCGAGGACAAGCTCAACGTGCCGAAGCAGGCGTCGCTGCTCGCCGAGCGCGTGCGCGTCTCGTATTCGCGCAATCCGGTGCCGTGGATCATCGGGGCCACGGCCGCCGCGATCGCCGTCGCGGGCACGATCGCGTGGGCGATCCTGAGCGACGATTAGACCGTCGCCGCACCGCGCGGCATCATGGGGGTCATGCCAGCCACCGACCGCGCCCTCGCCGGGTGGCGGGTGCTGGTGCCGCGGGGCGGCAAGTGGGGCGACGCCGTCGCCGCCACGTTGCGCGGGCTCGGTGCGATCCCGGTGATCGCGCCGCTCATCAACTTCGCGAGCACCGACGACCCGGATGCCCTCGCGCGCGCCCTCGAGCGGCTGACGACGGGGAGCTACGACTGGCTCGTGGTCACGAGCGCGACGACCGTCGACGTGCTCGTGAGCTCGGGCGTAGCGCTGCCCGAGCGCACGCGCGTCGCGGCGGTCGGTGAGACCACCGCGGCGGCCCTCGTGCTCGCCGGATACCACGTCGACTTCGTGCCGGAGGACAATTCCGCGCGCGGCCTCGTCAGGGAGTGGGACTCCGGCGCGACGGGCAGCGTGCTCGTGCCGCAGTCCGACATCGCCGAGCCGACCCTCGTGGCGGGTCTCGCCGACCGCGGCCTCGACATCGAGTACGTCGCCGCGTACCGCACCGTGGGCGTGCCGGTCGCCGACAGCGTGCGAGCGGATGTCGCATCCGGTCGCATCGGCGCGTTGCTCGTCACGAGCGGCAGCGTCGCGCGGCAGATCGCCGAGCAGCTCGCGCCGCTGCCCGAGGCGACCGTGGTCGCGTGCATCGGCCCGCGCACGGCGTTCGACGCCCGCGGCGCGGGGCTCACCGTGCACGCGATCGCCGAGTCCCGCTCGGCGGACTCCCTCGTCGAGTCCCTCGTCGACTTCGTCGCCGGGCGCTGAACCGCGGGCTCAGACCCCCGGTCTCTCGGGCCCCGGTCGGCGGAAATAGAGCGCGTCCACGGTGAACAGGGCCGCGATCTCCGCCGGGTCGTTGCTGCGCCAGGCCCGCTCGTACCCGCGCACCCCGGTCTCGATCGCCGCGCGATCGGCGGCATCCGTTGTCGTCATGCTCGGAACGGTAACGGCATCCGCCGACGCGCCGGCCGCGGACGACCGGTCTGCAACGTTCAGGCGGAGACGACGAGGTTGATGACGAGCAGCGCGCCGCCGATGAGCGGCAGCAGTCCCTGCAGCACGGCCGCGCGCGCGAGCCGCGGGTTGGAGAGCACGAGCACGGTCGCCGCGAGCACCATCGAGAGCGCGCCGAACAGCGCGAGGGCCGCGCCCGCGAAGCTCACGCCGCCGCTGAACAGGAACACGATGCCCGCGAACACCTCGATCGCCAGGAAGCCGTTGTAGAAGCCCTGGTTGTAGGCCATCGGGCGCACCGTGTCGGCCTCCTCCTGCGAGCGGATGCCGAACCGGCGCCACGTCGTCGGCACCGTCCACGACAGCGACTCGAGCCAGAAGATGTACACGTGCACGAGGCCGGCCAGGCCGAGGAAGACGGATGCGGTGACGAGCAGAGCGGACATCCGTTCAGTGTCCCACGGCGCGATCGCGCCGCCGCACGGCTCGGCCGCCGATCGCGCCGCCGCACGGCTCGGCCCGCGATCGCGCCGATGCCGTGCGCGTCACCCGCGCCGACGCCTCAGCCTGCGATCGCGACGACCGTGCGTCCGCGCACCCCGCCGGCGAGGATCCGCTGCGCGACCGCCCCCGCCTCGTCGAGCGGCACCGTCGCCGTGATGCGGTCGAGCAGAGCCGGCTCGAGGTCGGTCGCGAGCCGCTGCCACGCGGCCCGCCTCCGCGGCTCGGGGCAGTAGACCGAGTTGATGCCGACGAGCGAGACGCCGCGCAGGATGAACGGCATCACCGTGGCCGGGAGGTCCGAGCCGCCGGCGAGCCCGCACGCCGCGACGACCCCGTCGTACTCGGTCTGCGCGAGCGCGTTCGCGAGCGTCACGCCGCCGACCGAGTCGATGACGGCGCTGAACCGCGGCGTCCGCAGCGGCCTGCCGGGCTGTGCGAGCTCCGCCCGGTCGATGACGGTCGCGGCGCCGAGCGCGCTCAGGTAGCCGCCCTCGGCATCCGCTCGGCCGGTGGATGCCGTGACCCGGAAGCCGAGCCGCGCGAGCAGCGCGATCGCGAGCGAGCCGACGCCGCCCGCCGCGCCCGTGACGAGCACCGGCAGGCCGCCGTCCGGCGCGGAGCCGGAGATCGCGGCGCGCTCCTCGACCGCGAGCACCGCGAGCATCGCCGTGAAGCCCGCGGTGCCGATCGCCGCGGCCTGCCCGTTCGATAACGACTCGGGCACCGGCACGAGCCAGTCCGCGTCGACGCGGGCGCGCTCGGCGAGGCCGCCGTCGCGCGTCTCGCCGAGACCCCAGCCGTTCACGAGCACGCGGTCGCCGACGGATGCGGTTCCGCCCGCCGCGCCCACCCCCGGCTCCGTCGCTGCCACCGTGCCGACGAGGTCGATGCCGGCGACGAGCGGGAACGAGCGCACGACGCCCGGACGGCCGGCGAGCGCGAGCCCGTCCTTGAAGTTGACGCTCGAGTGCGTCACGTCGATGGTCACGTCGCCGGGCGCGAGTTCCGCATCCGTGCGCTCGGCGAGCGCCGCCGGCGCCCCCTTCTCCGGGACGATCCAGGCACGCCAGCTCATGGCGCTATCCAAGCATCGCGGGCGGCCGACCGGCCGCGGGTTTCAGCCGAACAGCAGTCGGGCCTCGTCGTAGCGGTCGTCGGGCACGGTCTTCAGCGCGCCGAGCGCCTCGGTGAACGGCACGGTCACGATGTCGGTGCCGCGCAGCGCGACCATGTGCCCCCACTGCCCGCTCATCGCGAGGTGCAGTGCGGCCATGCCGAGGCGGGTGGCGAGCACGCGGTCGTAGGCGCTCGGCGTGCCGCCGCGCTGCACGTGCCCGAGCGTCGTGGCGCGCGTCTCGATGCCCGTGCGCTCCTCGATGAGGGGCGCGAGCAGCTCGCCGATGCCGCCGAGACGCGGACGACCGAACGCGTCGAGGCCGCGCTCGGAGTGCGCGTCGTCCATGGTGTCGAGGCTGAAGCCCTCGGCGACCACGACGAGCGGCGCGCGGCCGCGCGACCGGGCCGACTCGACCCAGCCGACGATCTGATCGAGCGGCGTCTTCCGCTCCGGGATGAGGATGGCGTGCGCCCCGGCGGCCATGCCCGAGTGCAGCGCGATCCAGCCGACGTGGCGCCCCATCACCTCGGCGATCATGCAGCGGCCGTGGGCGTCGCCCGTGGTGCGCAGCCGGTCCATGGCGTCGACCGCGATCTGCACGGCGGTGTCGAAGCCGAACGTGTAGTCGGTGGCGGAGAGGTCGTTGTCGATCGTCTTGGGCACGCCCACGATCCGCACCCCCTCATCCGTGAGCCGCTTCGCCGCGGCGAGGGTGCCCTCGCCGCCGATCGCGACGAGCGCGTCGATGCCGTGGGCCGCCATGACCTCGTTCACCCGCGCGACGCCGCCGCCCTCGAACGGATTGGTGCGGCTCGTGCCGAGGATCGTGCCGCCGAGCTTGTGGATGCCGATGATCTCGCGGCGGCCGATGGGCATCACGTCGCCCTGCGTCACGCCGCGCCAGCCGTCGCGGAAGCCGACGAAGTCGTCGCACTGCCCGGTCTGCTGGCCGGTGTAGACGATGCCGCGGATGACCGCGTTGAGACCCGGGGCGTCGCCGCCGCTCGTGAGGATGCCGATCTTCACGGTGCCATCATGCCGCATGCACATCGCGCGACCCGGCCTCGTCATCGCGGGTCATCTGTGCACAACTCCTATCGGTGGACAGCGGTGCGCCGCTACAGTCGCGTCGTCCAGGCACCATCCAGCTTGAGGAGCCCCCCATGACCGCCTACTCGCCCGAGCCCACCCCGCCCGCGACGCCGGGTACGCCCGTCCCCCCGCCCGTCGGCGTCGACTACCCGGGCAAGACGCTCGGCATCGTCGGCCTCGTGCTCGCGTTCGTCTTCGCGATCGCCGGGCTGATCGTCAGCATCATCGCCCAGAACCAGTCGAAGGCCGCGGGTTACAAGAACACTCCCGCGAAGGTCGGACTCATCCTGAGCATCGTGTTCATCGTGCTCTGGATCCTGTTCTGGGTGCTCTGGGCCGTCATCTTCGCGGCAGCGCTCGGCTCGGGCTACGTGACGACGTACTGACCGCGCGGCGGGTCGAGCGACGCGCTGGCGGCGGCGCCGGCCCCGGGTCGAGCGGCGCGCTGACGGCGGCGGGTCGAGCAGCGGCCCGCGGCCCGTTTCGTCTGCTGCGTCCGGCGTTCCGGCCTAGGCTCGCCGCATGACCCTGCCCGCCGAGGCCTCGTCCACTGCGGCCGCTGCGTCCGCTGCGGCGCCGGCCGCGTCGTCGTCGGCGGCCGCTGCGGCACCGTCGACGGCAGCGTCGGCTCGCACGGAATACCGTCCGGCCGAGCCCGTCGACCTGCTCGCGACTCTCGCGCCACTGCGGCGCGGCGCGTACGACCCGACGTTCCGCGTCGAGGGGCGCGCGGTGTGGCGCGTCACGCGCACGCCGCACGGCGTCGCGACGCTGCACCTGGAGCAGCGCACGGATGCCGTGGTCGCCACCGCGTGGGGATCCGGCGCGGAGTGGGCGGTGGCATCCGTTCCGGCGCTCCTCGGTCGCGACGACGACTGGTCGGCGCTCGACGTGTCGGCGCACCCCGTGCTCGTCGAGGCGCGCCGGCGCCGCCCGGGGCTGCGCCTCACGCGCACCGGCATCGTGTGGGAGTCGCTCGTGCCCGCGATCCTCGAGCAGAAGGTCACGAGCGGCGAGGCGCAGCGCGCCTGGCGCACGCTCGTGCGCCGGCACGGGGAGCGGGCGCCGGGGCCGGCGCCCGACGGGATGCGGGCGTGCCCGCCGGCATCCGTCGTGCGGCGCATCCCGTCGTGGGAGCTGCACCGCGCGGGCGTGACGCCGCAGCGCGCGGCGACGCTGATGCGCGCGGCGGCCGCCGCGGACGGGCTCGAGCGCACGATCGCTCACGCGGGGCACGCCGCGGAAGCACGGCTGCGCACCGTGCTCGGCATCGGCGTGTGGACGGCCGCCGAGACGCTGCAGCGCTCGCACGGCGACCCGGACCGGCCGAGCGTCGGCGACGCGCACCTGCCGGCCGCGGTCGGCTGGGTGCTCGCCGGGCGGGTGGTCGACGACGACGGCATGCTCGAGCTGCTCGCGCCGTGGGCGGGGCAGCGCCAGCGCGTGATGCGCCTCGTCGAGGCCACGGGCATACGCCCCCCGCGCCGCGGCCCGCGCTTCGCCCCGCCCGTGCACCGCAGCCGCTGACCCAGCGCTGCCCGCGCCCTGGCCGCGCGCTGGCCCACTCGCTGAGGGGGCGCATCCTGCTGTTATGTGGCGCGCTATTCCCGCGAGAGGCGTCCCCTCAGCGCCGCCGCCGCAGCGCCAGCGCAGCAGCAGCACCACACCAGCGCAGCAGCGGCGCACCTCAGCGGCGGGCGAGCACCTGGAGCACGCGGCGCACGAGTTCCTCTGCGTCGCGAAGGTCGTCGGAATTGAGCTCGATGACGAACCAGCCCGCCGACTCGAGCGTCTGGCGTCGTGTCATGTCGCGCCGCCGCTGGGCCGGGTCGGCGTGGTACTCGCCCTGGTATTCGATGGCCACCATCCGATCGGGCAGCGCGAGGTCGATCCGGAAGCGCCGGCCGCGGATGACGACCTCGTGGTTCGCCGACAGCCCGCGGATGCCGGCCGCACTCAGCAGCACGCGCAGGATGGACTCGCGTCGCGACTCGCTCCGCTCATCGATGAGCGGGAGCGCCGCGCGGAGCATCCGGATGCCCCGGCGCACTCCCGAGGTGCGAACGGCGTGCCTCAGAGCATCCCGGGTGCTGAGGGGCAGACGCCAGTGCACGAGGTAGTCGCCGACCGCGACGAGGTCGGCGAGCGAGAGCAGGGCACCCAGATCGCACCAGGTGCGCGACGGAGAGGTGACCCGGATGCCGTGGCGATGGGCGAGCTCGCGGTCGCCGACGGTGAGCGAGCGGCCGGCGATGCCGCGCCCGCGCGGTGCGCGCTCGGGATCCGGGCGGGCGATGTCGATCTCGATGCGTCGCTCCCAGCGCCGATCGAGGGGCGCGCCCCACAGCAGGGCCGCCGACGGTCCGCACACGAACGCGTCGTCGGGCACGGCGAGGAGCGCCGCTCGGCACCGGTCGGCGAATTCGCCGAGGTGTGCCGGTAGCCGCACTCCGTGAAACGGATGCGCGAGGTCGCTCGCGCGCAGGCGTGCGGGCGGGAGCGCCATCCGTTCGGCGTCGGCGACGCGGAACGGTGCGGCGGCGAGTTCAGTGGGGAGGGGCCGGGGTGTGCGCATGTGCGCACCTTGCGCCCGTCACCGGGCCGCCCAGGCTCGCCCGTCCCATCTGTGCACAATCCCGCATTGTGGATCGTTGGGGGGCGCGCGGTGTGGATCGTTGAGGGGACGCATTCTGTCGCTCTGGCACGCCCCATAACGACAGAATGCGCCCCCTCAGCGGGGAAGAGGGCCAGGGGAAGAGGGCCAGGGTCAGGGGAGGGGGAGCTCCAGCGCCCGGTCGAAGGCCGTGCGGCCGCCGACCTCGACGAAGCCGTCGGGGAGCACGCGCGTGAAGAGCTCCGCGCCGAGACCCTGCACGATCGCGAGATCCCGGCCGAGCACGGATGTCAGGCGCACGGCCGCCGCGCCCGTCGCCTGATCCTCGAGGATGCCCATCGACCGCGCGAACATCCGCGCGCGGAGGCGGCCGTCGGGCATCGTCGCCCACAGGTAGTGCGTGCCCTCGGTGAACGCGTGGGGGTCGAGGGCGTCGACGGCCGCGGCATCCGGCAGCTCGCTGAACGCGAAGTCGGGGGTCCACTCGGCGCGTCCGGCGATCCAGGTCAGCTCACCGTCCGCGCGCACGGCGACCCGGCCGGCGGCGACGTCGAGCGCCACGAGCGGCGTGCCCTGCGACGCCGCCCACCAGGCGGCGCCGACACACGGATGCCCCGCGAACGGCAGCTCCCCGGCCGGCGTGAAGATGCGCATCGACGCGACCCCGTCCGCGATGCCGCTCACGAACACCGACTCGCTGAACCCGAGGACGGCGGTGATCTCCTGCTCGCGGCCCGCTGGCCACTGCCTGATCACGCCGAGCTCGTTGCCGAGGCCGCCCGCGGCATCCGTGAACACCCGCACGACGTCGACTTGTACCGCTCCGCTCATGCCCTCGACGATCCCGCGCGGACCCGTTGTCGACAAGATGCCAATCGCCGATCCGCGGTCGCGCGGGTCGCTAGCGTGACCGCGTGCACATGATCTTCCGCACCCTTTACTGGCTGATCCGCAGCCGTCGCGGCGGTCGCCTCGGCGCGCACGACGTGGGCCGCATCCGGATGCGCGCCCGGCTCACCGACATCGACACGCTCGGTCACATCAACAACGGCAACTACCTCGGGCTCATGGACCTCGGACGGGTCGACCTCCTGATCCGCGCCGGCCTGTGGCGACGGATGATGCGGCTGCGCGTTTACCCCGTGGTCGCGAGCTCGACCATGACGTACCGGCGCTCGATCGATCGCGGGCAGGCGTTCACGCTCGAAACCCGCATCGCCGGTTACGACGAGCGCGCGGTGTATCTCGAACAGCAGTTCGTCGTCGACGGCGAGGTGTGGGCGCGCGGCGTCGTGCGCGGGCGGTTCCTGCGGCGCGGCGGGGGCACCGTGTCGACGGCCGAGCTCGCGGAGCTGCTCGGCGTCGACCCGGGCGAGCGGGTACTGCCCGAGTGGGTCGCGCGCTGGGCAGCGGATGTCGCGCTCCCGTCGACGCGCCAGCCCGCCCCGGCGGATTGGGGCGCCTGAGTCGGGAGCGCCCCGCGCGGCCGGACTCGCGGGTCGGGCGCCTGCGGGTCGGGCGCCTGCGGGTCGGGCGCCTGCGGGCCGGCGCCGGTCGGACGCCGCGGCGACGCCAGGGCGACGCCGGGCGACGCCGGGCGACGCCGGGCCGGGCCGCGAGACTGCGTCGGGCGCCCGCGAGACCGCGTCAGGCGCCCGCGGGCCAGTATGGGAACACGCCGTCGGGGTCGACCCGCCGGCGCACCGCGTCGAGGTGCGTGCGGACGTCCGCGGGCCAGGCCGCGTCGACCGGCGCGCCGGCGAAGTTGATCGTCGTCTCGGCGGAGATCCAGGGGGCGAGCGCCGCGAGCACCGCGTCGGTCGCGGCCGCGACCTCGCCCTCGACGCCGGGCTGCATCAGGCTGCCGATGAGCGCGAGCGTGAAGCCGGCGCCGCGTCCGCCGACCGCGGAGCCGGCCGGGACGTCCTCGTGCGTCGCCGCGCCGAGATGACGCAGCTCCACGGCGACGAGCCGGAGCTCCTCGCCGGGACCCGCGACGTCGAGCAGCGCCTCGACGGCATCCGCATCCAGGAGGTCGAGCATCGCGCCCGTCGTTGTGCTCGCGCCCGGGTCGGTCGGGTCGTTGTGGATGCTCGCGACCTCGTCGAGCCGCAGCGGTCGCACGGTGTCGGCGAGCGCGGGCGCGACGGCGCGCAGCGGCGCGATCAGGCGCTCGCCCTCGGACGCCGCCGCCGGGTAGGCGACCCGCAGCGCGAGCAGCGTCTGCCCGCGCAGGAACGGCGGCAGCTGCTCGATCGGCGGGAAGCGCACGATCGCGACGCTCGTCGAGAGCTCCGGCGGGGCATCCGTCGTGAGCGCGGCCCAGGCGCGCAGCACGGGCGCGATCGCCTCGGTCGGGAACAGGATGTTGCCGCCGTACAGCTCGGGCATCGGCACGAGGTCGATCGTGATCGAGACGACGACGCCGAGTCCGCCCTTGCCGCCACGGAGGGCCCAGAGCAGCTCGGCATCCGCGTCGGCGCTCGCCTGGACGATGTCGCCCGTCCCGGTCACGACGGTCGCCGAGCGCACGAAATCCGAGGAGAAGCCGTGGCTGCGGGCGAACGGGCCGAGGCCGCCGCCGAGCAGGTAGCCGACCACGCCGACGGTCGGCGCGGACCCCGCGATGGGCGCGAGACCGTGCGGCGCCGCGGCCGCGACGACGGATGCCCAGCTCGCCCCGCCGCCGACCGTCGCGGTGCGCGCGTCGGCGTCGACGGAGACGGAGTCGAGACGCCCGGTCGTGATGACGACGCCATCGCCGATCGCCGCGTGCGAGCCGTGCCCGGTCGCGAGCACGCGCACCGGCAGTCCGGCGTCGCGGGCGAACCGCACAGCGGCGGCGACGTCAGCCGCATCCGTCGCGCCGACCACGACCGCGGGCGTGTGGGTGTGCGCGCGGTTGAAACCCTCGAGCTCCTCGGCGAAGCTCGGCTCGCCGGGCACCAGCACGGGACCCGACACGGCGGAGCGCAGAGCGTGGACATCGAGAGGGGCAGCATCGACCATGGCGCCGAGCGTACTGAGCACGGCCGACACCGCGGTAGCACGTCGAGAGCGGGTCGGCCGGGCAGCGGGTCGGCCGGGCAGCGTCAGCCGGCCTGGAGCACCGCCATCGCCGCGTTGTGCCCGCCGATGCCGCTCACCGCGCCGCCGCGCTGCGCGCCCGACCCGCACAGCAAGATGCGCGGCCACGCCGTCGCCACGCCCCACTGCTGGGCCGGGGTCGCGAGCTCGGCGTCGTCCTCGGCGAACGGCCACGCGAGCGGGCCGTGGAAGATGTTGCCGCCGGGCATCGCGAGCGCGCGCTCGAGGTCGCGCGTCGTCTTCGTCTCGATCGCCGGCCGGCCGTCGGCGTCCGTGAGCAGCAGCGGCTCGATCGGCTCGCCGAGCACGGCGTCGAGCGAGTCGAGCGCTGCGCGCTGGAGCACGGATGCCGCATCCGCTCCGCCCTGCAGCGCGTCGGGCACGTGCAGCCCGAACACCGTGATGGTCTGTGCGCCGCTCGCTCGCAGCTCCGGGCCGAGGATCGACGGGTCGCTCAGCGAGTGGCAGTAGATCTCGAGCGGCAGCGGCTCGGGCACCGTGCCCGCGGACGCGGCGTCGTACGCGCTCTGCAGCTGCGACCAGGTCTCGTTCACGTGGAAGGTGCCGCCGAACGCCTGCGCCGGGTCGACGGATGCGTCGCGCAGCGCCGGCAGGCGGGACAGGAGGAGGTTGACCTTGACCTGTGCGCCGAGCGCGCTGTGCTCGCGAGGACCGGCGGTCTCGGCTGGTCGAGGAGTGCCCGAGCGTGGCGAGGACGCGTCTCGAGACCACTCGGTCGACGACGGGGCTGTGGTGGTTTCGGGACGCCGGCTCGCTGCGCTCGCGGGCTCCTCAACCGGCGGGAAAGGGTGCTCGTCGGCGGTCTCGGCTGGTCGAGGAGTGCCCGAGCGTGGCGAGGACGCGTCTCGAGACCACTCGGTCGACGACGGGGCTGTGGTGGTTTCGGGACGCCGGCTCGCTGCGCTCGCGGGCTCCTCAACCGGCGGAAGTGCGGGCTCCTCAACCGGCGGGTGCGCGGGCTCCTCAACCAGCGGATGAGGCTGGTACTCGGTCGGCGGGTGCGTCACGAGAGAGGCGAGCACCGCGGGCGCGACGTTGGCGAGGACGACGTCGCCGTGCACCGTCCGCTCCGCGCCGCGGAGCCGCACCGTGACGTCGCCGTCGGGCGTGATCGCGGTGACCTCGGCATCCGTCTCGAGCCGGGCTCCGGCGCGACGGGCGGCACGCGCGAGCTCGCCGGTGACCGCGCCCATGCCGCCGACCGGAACGTCCCAGTCGCCGGTGCCGCCGCCGATGACGTGGTAGAGGAAGCACCGGTTGCCGGCGAGCGTCGGGTCGACGTTCGGGGCGAACGTGCCGATGAGCGCGTCGGTGAGCGCGACGCCGCGCACGAGGTCGTCGGCGAACTCGCGTTCGATCGTCGCGCCGATCGGCTCGTCGACGAGCGTCGCCCACGCGGTGTCGTCGGCGACGAGCGCGCGGGCCTCGCTGCGCCGCAGCAGCGGCTCGGTCACGGTCGGGAACAGCGCCTGCGCGAGGCGCGACGTGCGGTCGTAGAAGCGCGTCCAGGCGAGAGCCTCGCTGCCGAGCGAGGTCGGGTCGAGCGTGTCGACGAGCAGGCCGGTGTCGGTGCCGGGCCGCGGCGTGTAGGACGAGTAGCGCCGCCGCACCAGCCGGATGTCGAGCCCGAGATCGTGGACGATGCGCTGCGGCAGCAGCGACACGAGATACGAGTACCGCGAGAGCCGCGCGTCGAGCCCCGGGAACGCGGGCGCGGATATCGCGGCGCCGCCGAGCACGCTCGAGCGCTCCAGCAGCAGCACCGAGCGGCCGGCGCTCGCGAGGTAGGCGGCGGCGGTGAGCCCGTTGTGGCCACCGCCGACGATGACGACGTCGTGGTGCTCGGTCACGTGCGCGCGTCGGCTCGGTCGTCGACCCGCTCGTCGGCCGCGGATGCCTCGGCCCGCGCGACCTCGGCCCGCGCGACCTCGGGCCCCGCGACCTCGGGCCCCGCGACCCTGCCGGCCCCGGATGTCTCGGACCCCTCGACGTCGGCCGCCTCCGCGGCCTCGCACGCGGCATCCGTCGCCGGTTGGAGCGCCTCGAGCACCCGCTCGGAGGCGGCTCCGATGGCGGCGAGCTGCTCCGGGGTGACGAGATCGAAGAACAGCCGGCGCAGCGTGGGGCCGTGCTCCCGCGTCGCGCGCAGAGCCGCCCGGCCGCCCGCCGGCGTGATCCCGACCCAGGTGCCGCGGGCATCCGATGCGCAGTCGCGGCGCTCGACGAGCCCGCGGCGCTCCATCCGGCTCACCTGGTGCGAGACGCGGCTCTTCTCCCACAGCAGCGTGCGGCCGAGGTCGCCGACGCGCAGCTGGCGATCGGGTGCCTGGAGCAGAGAGATGAGCACGGCGTAGTCGGCGCCGGAGATGTCGGCGTCCCGCTGCAGCTGGTTCTCGAGGGCGAGGTCGAGGCCGCGGCGCATGTCCGTGAAGGCGCGCCAGATCGCCCACTCATCGGAGCTCACCGGCGAGGCAGCGTGCGGGCTGTCGACCATGGCGACGATTCTAAGTCGGGCGATGCGTCCTCCACCGGGAACCGGCGAGCCCGGCCAGCACGCTGCGCACCGCGACGATGGCCGGGCGGTCGGCGCTCGAGAGCCGCGCGCTCGTGAACACGTCGCGGTGCGGCCGGCCGGGCAGCGAGACGAGCGCGACCGTCGGCGCGTCGACGCCCCACACCAGGTCGGGCAGGATCGCGCACGCGTTGCCGGACTCGACGAGACGGATGTGCGCCTGCAGGTCCGCGGTCTCGAACCGCACGTCGGGCTCGAACCCGGCCTGACGGCAGACCTGCTCGGCGAAATGGCGGCTCGCCGTGCCGCGCGGTTCCATCGCCCAGGGCAGGTCCGCGGCATCCGTCAGCGAGGGCGCGCCGGCGAGGCGCAGCTCGTCGCGCAGCAGCGGCACGCGGTCGAGCTCGGGCTGGCGCGGGGCGGTGTGCGCCGGGTACTGCTCGGCGACGACGAGGTCGAAGTCGCGTGCCCACACCTCGAAGAGCGCGTGCTCGGGTTCGCGCTGCACGACCTCGACGCGGAGCGACGGATGCCGCTGCCGCAGCTCGGTGAGCGCCCGCGGCAGCAGGCCGAGCACGGCCGACTGGAACACGGCGAGGCGCACGGTGCCGCCGACCGCGGTCGTCGCGCCGACGAGCTCGGACTCCATGAGCTCGACGCGCTCGAGCAGGGCCGCGGTGTGCTCGACGAGCACCTCGGCCGCGGGAGTGAGCTGCAGGCGACGTCCGACGCGGGTGAGCAGCGCGACGCCCGCCTCCCGTTCGAGCAGGGCGAGCTGCTGCGACACGGCCGACGGCGAGAACGACAGCGCGGCGGCGACAGCGCCGACCGTGCCGCGCAGCTTGAGCTCGCGGAGCAGGCGGAGGCGGCGCAGGTCGAGCATCCGCCCATTGTGAAGCATCACTGAACAGAATCGTGCGAAAAGAATCGCTTCTCCTGAACGGATGCGACGGCGCAGACTGGCCCCATGACGAATCCCGAACGCCGAGTGGCCCTGGATCGCGGGTCGCACGGGCCGAACACCCGCGATCCAGGGCAGCTCGGCGTCGTGGCAGGGGAGCAGGCGGATCGCGCAGCGCGGACCATCGCGACCGTGCAGCGCTGGCTGCGGGAGAGCGCCGACGCGCCGGCCGACCCCAGCGCGGCACGCCTCGCGGGCGTGCTGCGCGACCCCGCGGGCCTCGACTTCACGATCGGCTTCGTCGACCGCGTGGTGCGCCCGGAGGACCTCCGCGTCGCAGGCCGCGAGCTCGGGCGGCTCGCCCGTCGCATCCCGCGCTTCCTGCCGTGGCACCTGCGCGCCCTCATCGCGCTCGGCGGGGCGGTCGCGCCGGCCCTGCCGTGGCCGGTCGTGCCGATCGCGCGCGGCGTGCTGCGACGGATGGTGGGTCACCTCGTGATCGACGCGAGCGACGCGAAGCTGGGCGCCGCCATCGCCCGCCTGCGCACGGGTGACGCGACCCCGGGCGCGGCGGGCGCCGCATCCGTGCGTCTCAACGTCAACCTGCTCGGCGAGGCCGTGCTCGGGCAGGCGGAGGCCGATCGCCGTCTCGCGGGCACGCGGGCGCTGCTCGCGCGCGACGACGTCGACTACGTCTCGATCAAGGTGTCGAGCATCGTGAGCCAGCTCTCGATGTGGGCCTACGACGAGACCGTGGCGCAGGTCGTGGAGCGCCTCACCCCGCTCTACGAGCTGGCCGCCTCCGCTCCGACGCCGAAGTTCATCAACCTCGACATGGAGGAGTACAAGGACCTCGATCTCACCATCGAGGTCTTCACGCGCCTGCTCGACCAGCCGCAGGTGCACGAGCTCGAGGCGGGCATCGTGCTGCAGGCCTACCTGCCCGATGCGCTCGGCGCCCTGCAGCGCCTGACCGGATGGGCGCGGGCGCGGCGCGCGGCCGGCGGCGCGAGCATCAAGGTGCGGGTCGTCAAGGGCGCGAACCTCGCCATGGAGCACGTCGACGCGACCGTGCACGGCTGGCCGCTCGCGACCGTCGGCAGCAAGGTCGAGGCGGATGCGAACTACAAGCGCGTGCTCGACTGGGCGCTCACGCCCGAGCGCGCCGACGCGGTGCGCATCGGCGTCGCGGGTCACAACCTGTTCGACGTCGCGCACGCCTGGCTGCTCGCGATCGACCGCGGCGTCGAGTCGCGCGTCGAGTTCGAGATGCTGCTCGGCATGGCGACCGGGCAGGCGCGGGCGGTGCGGCGCGACGTCGGCGGCCTGCTGCTCTACACGCCCGTGGTGCACCCGCGCGAGTTCGACTCGGGCGTCGCGTACCTCATCCGCCGGCTCGAGGAGAACGCGAGCCCGGACAACTTCATGTCGGCCGTGTTCGACCTGGACGATCCGGCGTTCTTCGCTCGCGAGCGCGACCGGTTCCTCGCGTCGCTCGCGGCGCTCGCCGAGGAGGGCGTGGCCGCCCCCGCCCCGAACCGCACGCAGGATCGCACCGCCGTGGCGACCATCGCCGAGCTGTCGGGCACCGACTTCGCCAACGAGCCCGACACCGATCCGGCGCTCGCCGCGAACCGCGCCTGGGGGCGCGCCGTGCTCGGGCGCGTCCCCGGCTCGACCCTCGGCGCCGACACGATCGCCGCGGCGCGCGTGACGACGACGGATGCGGTCGAGCGCCTCGTGGCGGACGCGCGCGCGGCATCCGTCGGCTGGTCCGCCCGCGGCGCCGCCGAGCGCGCGGCGCTGCTGCACGCGGCGGGGGAGACGCTCGCCGCCTACCGCGGGCGCCTCGTCGAGGTGATGGCGGCGGAGACCGGCAAGATCATCGCCGAGGGCGACGTCGAGGTGAGCGAGGCGATCGACTTCGCCCACTACTACGCGGGACGCGCGATCGAGCTCGAGCGCGTCGAGGGCGCACGGTTCGAGCCGGCCCGGCTCATCGTCGTCGCGCCGCCGTGGAACTTCCCGGTCGCGATCCCCGCCGGCGGCGTCCTGGCGGCGCTCGCGTCGGGCGCGTCCGTCGTGCTGAAGCCCGCGCCGCAGGCCCGCCGGTGCGCCGCGGTGCTCGTCGAGGCGCTCTGGGCGGCGGGCATCCCGCGCGAGGTGCTCACGCTCGTCGACGTGGCCGAGGGCGAGCTGGGGCGCCGGCTCATCGCGCATCCGGCGGTCGGCCGCGTGATCCTCACCGGGGCGTACGAGACGGCCGAGCTGTTCCGCTCCTGGCGCCCCGACCTGCCGCTCGTCGCCGAGACGAGCGGCAAGAACGCGATCGTCGTGACGCCCTCGGCCGACCTCGACCTCGCCGTCGCGGATGTCGTGAGAAGCGCGTTCGGACACGCCGGCCAGAAGTGCTCGGCCGCATCCCTCGTCATCCTGGTCGGGTCGGTGGCCCGGTCGGAGCGGTTCCGCCGGCAGCTCGTCGACAGCGTGCGCACGCTGCGTGTCGGGCCGGCATCCGATCCGCTCACGCACCTGGGTCCGGTCATCGAGGCGCCGCGCGGCAAACTGCTGCGCGCGCTCACGACCCTCGAGCCGGGGCAGTCGTGGCTCGTCGAGCCCCGCCCGCTGCCTGGGCCGCCCGCGGTGCCCGGGCCCCGCCCGCTGCCCGAGCCTGTCGACGGTGCCGCGGCCGGCGGCCGGCTCTGGACCCCCGGCATCCGCCTCGGGGTCGCGCCGGGCAGCGAGTTCCACCTCACCGAGTACTTCGGGCCCGTGCTCGGCATCATGACGGCGGCGACGCTCGACGAGGCGATCGCGCTGCAGAACGCGCCCGCGTACGGGCTCACCGCCGGGCTGCACTCCCTCGACCCGGACGAGGTCGCGCACTGGCTCGACAACGTCGAGGCCGGCAACCTCTACGTGAACCGCGGCACGACCGGGGCGATCGTGCGGCGCCAGCCGTTCGGCGGCTGGAAGCGCTCGACGGTCGGCGCCTCGGCGAAGGCCGGCGGGCCGAACCACCTCCCGACGCTCGGCTCGTGGCACGCGGTGCCGGCCGCCCCGGCCGACTCGTTCGACGCCGAGGGGCTCGGCCCGCTGATCGCCCGGCTGCTCGACGACGCCGCCCCCGAGCTCTCGTTCGACGACTTCGACGTCGTGCGCCGCGGGGCCCGGAGCGACCGGGCGGCCTGGGACGCGGAGTTCGGCGTCGCCCGCGACGTCTCGGCGCTCGGCGTCGAGCGCAACGTGCTGCGCTACCGGCCGTTCGAGGGCGCCGTGCGGGTGCGGCTGAGCGAGCGCGGGATGCTGCGCGACCTCGTGCGCGTGCTCGCGGCGGCTCTGCTCGCGGGCGCGGCGGTCGAGGTGTCGTCGGGCATCCGGATGAGCGGCGCACTCGCGCGGCTCCCCGTCGAGATCGAGACGGATGCCGCGTTCCGGGCGCGCGTCGCGCGCGAGGCGCCCGGTCGCATCCGTCTCATCGGCGGGGACGCGCGAGCGCTCGCCGTGGCGCTCGGCGGGCGTGCCGACGTCGCCGTGTACGCCGACGAGGTCACGACCGCGGGGCGGGTGGAGCTGCTGCCGTTCCTGCGCGAGCAGGCGATATCGATCACGAGCCACCGCTTCGGCAACCCGTACCCGCCGTTCGAAGCCCTCCTGCCCGGCGACCTCGTCGGCTGAACGAGGAGGCGCGCCGGCGGCGTCTCGCTGGTGGCTGGGGGAGGCGCGCCGGCGCCCGTGGCCGGCCTTCCCCGCCAGCGGGTCGGGGCAGGATGGAGCCATGGCATCCGCTCCGCTCGCACCCCTCATCCCGCTCGACGACGGCCGCTCGATCCCGCAGCTCGGCCTCGGCACCTGGCCGCTCAAGGACCGCGAGGCCGAGGAGGCGGTCGCGACCGCGATCGGCCTCGGCTACCGGCACATCGACACGGCGGCGAAGTACGGCAACGAGCGCGGTGTCGGCCGCGGCGTGCGCGGCGCCGGCGTGCCGCGGGAGGAGCTCTTCGTCACGACGAAGCTCGACGGCGGCTACCAGGGCGACGACCGGGCGATCGCGGGCCTCGAGGACAGCCTCGAGCGGCTCGGCCTCGACTACGTCGACCTGCTGCTCATCCACTGGCCGCTGCCGAAGCGCGGGAAGTTCGCGAGCACCTTCCGCACCTTCAAGAAGCTGCAGGATGCCGGGCTCACCCGCTCGATCGGCGTCAGCAACTTCAAGCCCGCGCACCTGCGCACCCTCATCGACGGCACGGGGCTCACCCCGGCGGTCAACCAGATCCAGCTCGACCCGACCATCACGCGCGAGGACCACCGCGCGTTCGACGCCGAGCACGGCATCGTCACGAGCTCGTGGTCGCCGCTCGGCGGCGGGGCCGGCGCGACGGACCTGCTCGCGCATCCGCTCATCACCGGCATCGCCTCGCGGCTCGACGTGACGCCCGGCCAGGTCGTGCTGCGCTGGCACGTGCAGGCCGGGCTCGTGCCGATCCCCAAGTCGAAGAACCCGGAACGGATGCGGCAGAACCTCGACGTGTTCTCCTTCGACCTGAGCGCCGCCGACCTCGAGCAGCTGGCAACGCTCGCGCTCGGCCCCGGCGCGGGCGTGGACTCGGACCGCACCGGCCACTGAGCCCGGCCGGCGCGCGCAGCCCGTACCATCGAGGTACACCGGTCCGACGATCGGTGAACCGGGTTGGGGGACCCATGCAGCCGACGAGCAGGTCGCAGCAGGTCGCGACGGCCGAGCACACCGTGCCCGAGATCGAGGCCGTGCGCGACGGCATCTGGGCGCTCCCGATGCCGCTGACCCGCGGGCGGCTGCCGTACAGCTTCGCCTACGCGATCGCCGACGAGGCGGGCGGCGTGCACATCGTCGACCCCGGGTCCGACTCCGAGGACAACTGGGGCGCGCTGCGGTTCGCGCTGTCGACGATCGGCTTCCGGGCGCGCCACGTGCGGAGCGTCGTCGTGAGCCACATGCATCCCGATCACATCGGCATGGCCGGCCGGTTCACGTCGCGCGGCGTGCCGCTCGGCCTGCACCGCGCCGAGCAGGAGGCGCTCGACGAGACGCTGCGCGTGGGCCACGACGTCGACTACTCCGACCGGTTCGAGCGCTGGGGCGTGCCCGAGCACCGGCGGGCCGAGCTCGCGCGCGCGATCCCGACGGCGCTCGTGGACGCGCCGCCGCCGCCCGCCGACGTGCTCCTCGAGGACGGCGACCGCCTCGACATCGCGGGCCGCGACGTGCGGGTGATGCACGTGCCCGGGCACACCTCGGGCTCGCTCGCGCTCGTCATCGACGACGAGTGCCTGGTGATGACCGGCGACACCGTGCTGCCGACGGAGAATCCCGGAATCGGCCTCGGCGGTCGCTCGGACAGCAATCCGATCGCCGACTACGAGCGCTCGCTCGCGCGCCTCGCGGCCCTCGGCGACTACGAGGTGCTTCCGGGACACGGATTCCGCTTCCGCGGCCTCGCCACGCGGTGCGCGCAGCTCGCGGCCCACCACCGATCGCGCGGCGATCAGGTGCGCGCGGCGGCGGAGGCCGACCCGGCGGCCACCGTGTGGGAGCTCGCGAGCCGCATCGAGTGGACGGGCGGCTGGGAGAACCTGCACGGCGCGACCGCGTTCAGCGCGGTCGGCCAGACGGCGATGCACCGCGAGCTGCTCGGCGCCCCGTCCTGAGCTGCGCGGGCCACCCCGCTCAGTCGCTCGTGCGGTGGATGAGGCGGCTGAGCACGATGGCGCTGCGGGTGTGGTCGACGTTCGGGGCGAGGCGCACGCGTTCGAGGGCGTCCTCGAGCGAGGGGATGTCGCGCGACCGCATGTGCACGATGGCATCCGCCGAGCCCGTGACGGTGCCGGCGTCGACGACCTCCGGCACGCTCGACAGGATGCGGCGCAGCTCGTCGGGCGCCACGGTGCCCCGGCAGAACAGCTCGACGTAGGCCTCGGTGCCCAGCCCGTCGACCGCCGGGTCGACCTGGATGGTGAAGCCGCGGATGACCCCGTCGGCCACGAGCCGGTCGACGCGCCGTTTGACCGCGGATGCCGACAGCCCGACCACGTCGCCGATGTCGCCGTAGCCCGCGCGGGCGTTCAGGCGGAGCTGGTCGATGATGCCGTAGTCGAGAGCGTCCATGGACCGAGCCTATCGGCGATTTCTTGCGTGCACGCCGAGTTACGCGCCGGAACACTGCGCACCGGGCACGACAACCCCGGATCGGTGCGTGTGAGACTGGGCGGCATGACGTTGACCGAGCCCGCCGCCACCCTGCCCGCCCGATCCGCGACGACGCGCACGGTGCTCATGTGCCGCCCCGATTTCTTCACCGTGTCGTACCGCATCAACCCCTGGATGCACCCGCAGCAGCCGACCGACACCGCGCTCGCGGTCGCGCAGTGGGAGACGCTGCACCGCACCTACCTCGACCTCGGCTTCGACGTGCGCCTCATCGACCCGATCGAGGGACTGCCCGACATGGTCTACGCCGCGAACGGCGGTTTCGTGGTCGACGGCATCGCGTACGGCGCCCGCTTCACCTACCCCGAGCGCCAGCCCGAGGGCCCCGCCTACATGGACTGGTTCCGCGCGGCCGGCCTCGATGTGCGCGAGCCGGCGGAGGTGAACGAGGGCGAGGGCGACTTCCTGCTCGTCGGCGACCGCATCCTGGCCGGCACGGGGTTCCGCAGCGCGTCCGACTCGCACGCGGAGGTCGCGAGCATCTTCGGCCGCGAGGTCGTCAGCCTCCAGCTGATCAACCCGAGCTTCTACCACCTCGACACGGCGATCGCGGTGCTCTCCTCCGACGGCCCCGACGCGAACATCGCCTATCTGCCGAGCGCGTTCGACGAGCGCTCGCTCGGCATCCTGCGCGAGCTGTTCCCGGATGCGGTGCTCGCGACCGAGGAGGACGCCGCCTGGCTCGGCCTGAACAGCTTCAGCGACGGCCACAACGTCGTCATCGCGAGCCGCGCCACGACGTTCGAGCGCGACCTGCGCGCGCGCGGCTACAACCCGATCGGCCTCGACCTCTCGGAGCTGCTGCGCGGCGGCGGCGGCGTGAAGTGCTGCACCCTGGAGCTCCGCCGATGACGCGCCACGACACCCTCCACCCGACCGAGGTGGTCGACGCGCGAACGGCGCCGGCCGCCCCTTCGGACGACGCAACCGGAGTCGACCCCGCCTACACCGAGCACCTCGCCCACAACTACCACCCGCTCCCCGTCGTCGTCAGCCACGGCGAGGGCGCCTGGGTGACGGATGTCGACGGCCGCCGCTACCTGGACTGCCTCGCCGCGTACTCCGCGGTGAACTTCGGGCACGGGCATCCGGTGCTCGTCGCGGCGGCGAGGGAGCAGCTCGACCGGATCACGCTCACGAGCCGCGCGTTCCACAACGACCGGCTCGGGCCCTTCGCGGCGGAGCTCGCGGCGCTCGCCGGCAAGGACATGGTGCTGCCGATGAACACGGGCGCCGAGGCGGTCGAGTCGGGCATCAAGGTCGCGCGCGCGTGGGGCTATCGGGTGAAGGGCGTCGCTCCCGAGCGCGCCGAGATCGTCGTCATGGACGGCAACTTCCACGGCCGCACGACGACGATCATCAGCTTCTCGAACGACCCGGAGGCGCGGGCCGATTTCGGTCCGTACACGCCGGGGTTCGTCTCCGTGCCGTACGGCGACGCGGATGCCATGGCCGCCGCGATCACGCCGGACACGGTCGCCGTGCTCGTCGAGCCCATCCAGGGCGAGGCCGGCATCGTCGTGCCGCCCGCGGACTTCCTGCCGCGTGTGCGGTCGATCACGCGTGACGCGAACGTGCTGCTCATCGCGGACGAGATCCAGTCGGGCCTCGGCCGCACGGGTGCGACGTTCCAGTGCGACAACGTCGGCGTCGTGCCCGACCTCTACCTGCTCGGCAAGGCGCTCGGCGGCGGCATCGTGCCGGTGTCGGCGGTCGTCGGCGACGCCGACGTGCTCGGCGTGCTGCGGCCCGGCGAGCACGGCTCGACGTTCGGCGGCAACCCGCTCGCGGCGGCGGTCGGACTCGCGGTCGTGCGGATGCTCGCGACGGGTGAGCCGCAGGCGCGGGCGCGCGAGCTCGGCGCCGTGCTGCGCGTGGGGCTCGAGTCGCTCGTCGGGCGGGGCGTGCTGCGCACGCGCGGCGCGGGCCTGTGGGTCGGCGTCGACATCGATCCGTCTCTCGCGACCGGGCGGCGCGTGTGCGAGCTGCTCGCCGGGCGCGGCGTGCTCGTCAAGGACACGCACGGCAGCACCATCCGCTTCGCGCCGCCGATCGTCGCGACCGAGCACGACCTGCGCTTCGCGGTCGACCAGCTCGCCGCGGTGCTCGACGAGCTGCGCGCCTGACCCGCCCTCGTTGGTCGAGGAGCGCGCGACGGAGTCGCTCGCGTCTCGAGACCATCAGTGATCCCGCCCTCGTTGGTCGAGGAGCGCGCGACGGAGTCGCTCGCGTCTCGAGACCATCAGTGATCCCGCCCTCGTTGGTCGAGGAGCGCGCGACGAAGTCGCTCGCGTCTCGAGACCATCGGGGGCTCTGGGGTGGGTGGTCTCGAGACGCCGGCTCGCTGTGCTCGCGGGCTCCTCGACCAGCGGAGGGATCGGGCCCCCGCCCCCGCTGGTCGAGGAGCGCGCGGCGCGGAGGGATCGGGCCCCCGCCCCCGCTGGTCGAGGAGCGCGTGACGAAGTTGCTCGCGTGTCAATGGCCAATTCGAACTGCCCGTGGGTGGTCAGCAGAGTTGCCCGCTGGTGGCCACGGGAACTGCCCGGTCATGGCCAACAGATCTGCCCACCAGGGATTGGTGGCGTCGGCCATGAAGCAGTCGTGCGCGGTTAGCTCATCTTGGTGACTCCGTTTCCGGCGAGGGCTTGGGTGAGCCGGATCGAGTCGCCCGAGGTTTGGCAGATGTGCGCGTGGTGGAGCAGCCGATCGACGGTCGCGGTCGCGAGGGTCTTGGGCATGAGCTCGTCGAACCCTGCGGGGTGCAGGTTGGAGGAGATCGCGATGGAGCGTTTCTCGTATGCGGCGTCGACGAGCCGGTAGAGGCCTTCGGCGGCGTCGGCTCCAACGTCGAGCAGGCCTATGTCGGCTCTTCGCAATCAAGGGGGTAGGTGGGTAGCGCGTCGTGGGTCGGAACGGGGTCGAGGTCTTCCAGGATGGAAGTTCTTCACGCTCACCATCCGAGAAAGACCTCGACGTGTCCCACGCTACCTTCGCCCCTGCCGATCTGACTGTCTTCTGCCGCCTTGATGAGCTCGGCCTCGTCGTCGTGGGGCAGCGGATCGATGCGTTCTGCGCGGTTCTGGAGTGCCGGGTGGCTGATCCGGATCCGTGGTGCCAGCAGTGCGGGGCCGAGGGCGCATCCCGCGGGACGGACGTGCGCGTACTCGCGCACGTGCCGTTCGGCGGTCGGCCCACGACCTTGCTGGTGAGGGTGCCCCGCTGGCGGTGCACCGGCTGCGGACGCTCCTGGCGACAGGACATCGCGCAGGCAGCGGAGCCGAGATCGAAGCTGTCGCGAGGCGCGTTGGGCTGGGCGCTGGCCGCGCTGGTCGTGGACCACCTCACGGTCAGCCGTGTCGCGGCCCGACTCGGGGTGTCGTGGGCGACCGCGAACAAGGCCGTCCTCGACGAGGGCCGCAGGCTGCTGATCAGCGACCCGGACCGCTTCGATTCGGTCACCGTGATCGGCGTCGATGAGCACGCATGGCGGCACACCAGGCTCGGGGACCGCTACGTGACGGTAATCATCGACCTCACCCCGGTGAAGGAGCGCCGCGGCCCGGCCCGGCTGCTTGACATGGTCGAGGGCCGCTCCAAGGCCGTGTTCCGGAGCTGGCTGAACGCGCAGCCGCAGGCATTCCGGGACGGGATCGAGGTGGTCGCGATGGACGGGTTCACCGGATTCAAGACCGCCGCCGCCGAAGCGTTGCCGGACGCGGTGGAGGTGATGGACCCGTTCCATGTCGTCCAGCTCGCC
>NZ_JAUASV010000014.1 GCF_030345695.1 Galbitalea sp. SE-J8
AGCCGGCGTCTCGAGACCACACCCTCGCAGCAACGAGCCGTACTGGTCTCGAGACGCGAGCGACTCCGTCGCGCGCTCCTCGACCACCGGGACGGGGAACGCCGCGCGCTCCTCGACCACCGGGAGGGGGCGCGCCGCGCGCTCCTCGACCAGCGGAGTGGTTCAGGCAGACGCGGGGCGGTCACATCGTGTTCGCGCGCACCGTGTAGTTCGCGATGACGTCGCCGCCCACCCCGCGCACGACGACCGCGACGAGCCACTGCGTCGTCGCGGCGGCGATCTCCGTGCCGTCGGCCGAGATCAGGTCGGTGCCCGGCACCCGCACGAATCCCGCGTCGGTGAGCTGCTGGGCGATCGCGGCCCCGGCATCCGCCCGGGCGTGCTTCGAGAGGTCGGTCGTGCCGACCCTCACCGACACGTTCCACACCCGCTCGTCGTCGAGGCCCACGGCGCCGGCCGTCGTGATCTCGCCGTCCGCGAGCGGCACGGCGTTCGGGAAGTCCGCGGGCACACCGGTCGAGCTGACGACGACGGCTCCCCCGCTGAGGTCGCGCACGCCGTCGCCGACCGCCGAGCAGCCGGATGCCGCACCCGCCACGAGCGCGGCCGCGGCCAGCGCTGCGGCGAAGCGCGGCATCCGTGCCATCAGCCCTGCTTCTTGAGGCGCGCGGCGGCGCGGCCGCGCGTGGTCGCGTCGAGCTCGACCTTGCGGATGCGCACCATCTCGGGGGTGACCTCGACGCACTCGTCCTCGCGGGCGAACTCGAGGCTCTCTTCGAGGGTGAGCTTGCGCGGCGGGGTGAGCTTCTCGAAGTTGTCGGCAGTCGACTGGCGCATGTTCGTCAGCTGCTTCTCCTTGGTGATGTTGACGTCCATGTCGTCGGCGCGCGAGTTCTCGCCGACGACCATGCCCTCGTAGACCTCCTGCGTCGGCTCGACGAAGAAGCTCATGCGCTCCTGGAGGTTGGTCATCGCGAACGGTGTCACGACACCGGCGCGGTCGGAGACGATCGAGCCGTTCACGCGCGTCTCGATGTTCCCGGCCCACGGCTCGTAGCCGTGCGAGATCGCGTTCGCGATGCCCGTGCCGCGCGTCGTAGTGAGGAACTCGGAGCGGAAGCCGATGAGACCGCGCGACGGCACGATGAACTCCATGCGCACCCAGCCGGTGCCGTGGTTCGCCATGTTCTCCATGCGGCCCTTGCGCGCCGCGAGCAGCTGCGTGACGGCGCCGAGGTGCTCCTCGGGCACGTCGAGCGTGAGGTGCTCGAACGGCTCGTAGGTCTTGCCGTCGACCTTCTTGGTGACCACCTGGGGCTTGCCGACCGTGAGCTCGAAGCCCTCGCGGCGCATGTTCTCGACGAGGATGGCGAGCGCGAGCTCGCCGCGGCCCTGCACCTCCCACGCGTCGGGGCGGCCGATGTCGACGACCTTGAGCGAGACGTTTCCGATGAGCTCGCGGTCGAGTCGGTCCTTCACCATGCGTGCGGTGAGCTTGTGCCCCTTGACCTTGCCGATGAGCGGGCTCGTGTTCGTGCCGATCGTCATCGAGATGGCGGGGTCGTCGACCGTGATGGCCGGGAGCGGGCGCACATCCTCGGGGTCGGCGATCGTCTCGCCGATGGTGATGTCCTCGATGCCGGCGACCGCGACGATGTCGCCGGCCTTCGCGCTCTCCGCGGGGAAGCGGTCGAGCGCCTTCGTGATGAGCAGCTCGGTGATGCGCACGTTCGAGTGCGATCCGTCGTGACGCACCCAGGCGACCGTCTGGCCCTTCTTGATCTCGCCCTGGAACACGCGCAGCAGGGCGATGCGGCCGAGGAACGGGCTCGCGTCGAGGTTCGTGACCCAGGCCTGCAGCGGGTGCTCGTCGTCGTACGACGGGGCCGGGATGTGCTCGAGGATCGCGCCGAACAGCGGCTCGAGGTCGTCGTTGTCGGGCAGGGTGCCGTTCTCGGGCTTGTTCAGCGACGCGGCGCCGGCACGGCCGGAGGCGTAGACGACGGGCACGTCGAGGATCGCGTCGAGGTCGAGATCGGGAACGTCGTCGGCGAGGTCGGATGCGAGGCCGAGCAGCAGGTCCTGGCTCTCGCTGACGACCTCGTCGATGCGCGCATCCGGTCGGTCCGTCTTGTTGACGAGCAGGATGACGGGCAGCTTCGCCTCGAGCGCCTTGCGGAGCACGAAGCGCGTCTGCGGCAGCGGGCCCTCGCTCGCGTCGACGAGCAGCACGACGCCGTCGACCATCGACAGGCCGCGCTCGACCTCGCCGCCGAAGTCGGCGTGGCCGGGGGTGTCGATGACGTTGATCGTGATGGGGCCGTCGGTCGCGTGAGCACCGTTGTACGAGATCGCCGTGTTCTTGGCGAGGATCGTGATGCCCTTCTCGCGCTCGAGGTCGTTCGAGTCCATCGCGCGGTCCTCGACGTGCGCGTGGTCACCGAACGAGTTGGTCTGCTTGAGCATGGCGTCGACGAGGGTCGTCTTGCCGTGGTCGACGTGGGCGACGATCGCGACGTTGCGCAGGTCGGCGCGGGTGGCGTGGGCCATGGATGAATTCCTTGCTGGCGGAGCGCGCGTGCATGTCGGGCGGTCGGCGCGCGGGAGAAATGAGAACGACGGAGGCGCGAAGCAACTCCGTTCCACCATTCTACCCGTGAGACGACGCGGCTTGTCGCCCGAGGGGCACCGCTAGAGCAATCTGCGCCGCCTCACGGGTGGAGGGGGTCGGTGCCGGCCGCGAGGATGCGCGCGCGCTCCTCGCGGCGCACCTCCTGCAGGTCGGGGTCGGGCAGCGGAACGGCCGCGATGAGGCGCTGCGTGTACGGGTCCTTCGGGCTGCGCAGGATCTCGTCGCGGGTGCCCACCTCGGCGAGCCGGCCGTTGTGCATCACCGCGATGCGATCGGCGAGCACGTCGATCACGGCGAGGTCGTGGGTGATGAACAGGCACGCGAACCCGAACTCGGCCTGCAGCTCGCGCAGCAGGGCGAGCACCGTCGCCTGCACCGACACGTCGAGGGCCGACGTCGGCTCGTCGGCGATGAGCAGCTCGGGTCGCAGCGCGAGCGCCCGGGCGATGCCGACGCGCTGCTTCTGACCGCCGGAGAGCTCGTGCGGGTAGCGCGTCGAATACGCCGACGGCAGCTGCACGCTCGAGAGCAGGCGGTCCACCTCGCGCTCGAGGCCCGCGCCCGAGAACTTCTTCGCGAGCAGCAGCGGCTCGCCGATCGACTGCCCGATCGTCATGCGCGGGTTGAGCGACGACGCCGGGTCCTGGAAGACGATGCCCGCCTTCTGGTGCACGTCGTGCGCACGCTTGCGGCTCCAGATCGACAGGTCGACGCCGACGACGTCGAGGCGCCCCTCGGTCATCGGCAGCAGCCCGATCGCCGCACGGCCGAGGGTGGTCTTGCCCGAGCCGGACTCGCCGACCAGCCCCATCACCTCGCCCTGGTGCAGGCGCAGGCTGACACCGTCGATCGCTCGGAACGCCTTGACCCGGCCGTGGCCCGGGTACTCGATGATCGCGTCCTCGAAGTCGAGCACGACGGGGCGCACGTCGAGCTCGGCCGCCACGGCATCCGCGACGGTCGCCACGGGCGCGTCCGAGAGGTCCTGCCCGAGGCGCGGCACCGAGTCGAGCAGCAGCTTCGTGTACGGATGCTGCGCGTTGCCGAAGATCTCGCGCGTCGAGCCCGCCTCGACGACCTCACCGGCGCGCATGACGACGACGTGGTCGGCGAGGTCGGCGACGACGCCCATGTCGTGCGTGATGAGCAGCACGCCCGTGTCGAGCTTGTCGCGCAGGCTGCGCACGAGGTCGAGGATCTCGGCCTGCACCGTGACGTCGAGCGCCGTGGTCGGCTCGTCGGCGATGAGCAGGGCGGGGTCGCACGAGATCGACTGCGCGATCATCGCGCGCTGGCGCTGGCCGCCCGAGAGCTGGTGCGGATACGAGTTGAACGCCTTCAGCGGATCGGGCAGCTCGACCATGGCGAGCAGCTCGAGGGCGCGCGTTCTCGCCTCCGAGGGCGAGATGCCGAAGTGCAGGCGCAGGGTCTCGATGATCTGCGACCCGACGGTGAGCACCGGGTTGAGGGCCGTCATCGGCTCCTGGAAGATCACCGCGACCTCGTTGCCGCGCACGTGGCGCAGCTGCGACCCGCGGAGGCCGCGCAGCTCGCGTCCGGCGACCTTGATGCTGCCCGAGGTGCGGCTGTTCTTCGGCAGCAGGTCGATGATCGACATCGAGCTCACGCTCTTGCCGGAACCCGACTCGCCGACGAGCGCCATCACCTCGCCGCGCTTGATCGTGTACGAGAGGTGCTTGACCGCGGGAACCCAGTAGCCGTCGACGGCGAAATCGACGTTCAGGTCGGTGACCTCGAGGATCGCGGCATCCGTGGGGCTCATGAGCGGGACCGTCCTTCTGGGAGCATGGGGGCATGGAGCGCTACACGTCGCGGTTCAACCGCGGCCTCGCGGTGAGCGTGTGGCTGCTCGTGGGTTTCGGCCTCGTGGGCTACACCGTGCTGCACGCGGGCCTCGCGCAGCCGCTCTGGCTGCTGCCGGCCGCGTTCGTCGCGTTCGCCGCGTGGGCGTGGCTGTGGCATCCGTCGGTCGAGGTCGATGACGCTGGTGTCACCCTGGTCAACCTGGTGCGCACCGTGCACGTGCCGTGGGCGGGCCTCGTGCACGTCGACACGCGCTTCGCTCTGACCCTCATCACGCCGCGCGGTCGATTCGCCGCGTGGGCCGCGCCCGCGCCGGGCCGCACCGGGGTGATGCTCGCGAAGCGCCGCGAGGCCCGCGCGTCGAGCGCCCGCGTGCCCGACCTCGGCACGACGGTGCGTCCCGGCGACCTGCTCGGCAGCGAGTCCGGCCAGGCCGCGGCGCTCGTGCGCACCCGCTGGAGCGAGCTGCGGGATGCCGACCGCATCCCGATCGGCGTCGCCGACGAGAACCCGCCGCGCATCCGCGTGCTGTGGGCGCAGGACGCCGCGCTGCTCGTGCTGCTCGCGGGAACGGTGCTCGCCACGACGCTCGTCTAGAGCGACGTTCACGACGACGCCTCCGGGCGCTCCTTCGTGCGCCGCAGGCTGAAGCGCTTCGACCGCGGGTCGAACGCCTCGCGCAGCCCGTCGCCGATGAAGTTCACGCACAGCGCGAGGATCACGATGAACGACGCCGGCCACCAGAACAGCCACGGCCGGGTCGAGAACGCGCTCTGGTTCGCGCCGATGAGCAGGCCGAGCGACGAGTCGGGCGTCCGGATGCCGTAGCCGAGGAAGCTCAGCGCCGACTCGAGGATGATCGCGGAGGCGATGAGCAGCGTCGCCGAGACGATGATGACGCCGACGGCGTTCGGCAGGATGTGGCGGAAGATGATGCGCGTGTCCGAGGCGCCCGCGACCCGGGCCGCCTCGACGAACTCGCGCTCGCGCAGGGACAGGAACTCGCTGCGCACGAGGCGCGCGATGACCATCCAGGACACGAGTCCGAGCAGGATGGCCAGGCCCCAGGCGCCGAGACCGTTGCCCCCGGCCGTCGCACCGACGACCGCACCGATGACGATCGCGGGGATGACGAGGAACACGTCGGTGATGCGCATGAGCACCGAGTCGACCCAGCCGCGGAAATAACCGGCCACCGCGCCGATGACGACGCCGAGCACCGTGCCGACGATGCCGATGACGAGCATGACGAGCACCGAGTTCTGGATGCCGCGCATCGTGAGCGCGAAGTAGTCCTTGCCGATGCGGTCCTGGCCGAACGGATGCTCGCCGGGCGAGAACGGCCAGAGCTGCAGCGTCGGCTCGCCCTGGTTGACCTGGTCGCCGGGCAGGCGATAGCCGTACTTCCACCAGCCGGGGATCGGACCGAGGCCGATCGCCGAGATGGCGTAGAGGGTGATCAGCACGAAGATCACGAGCGAGACGACGGCCGTGCGGTTCTTGAGGAACCGCCGCAGGATGATGCGGCCCTCGCTCTCGCCGCGGCGCTTCTGCGAGAGCGCGTCCTCCACCTCTCCGGTGGGATCGGGAAGCTCGGGCTCGACCGGGTTGCCCAGCACGGTGCTCATCGCAGCCTCACTCTCGGGTCGAGGACGCTGTACGCGAGGTCCGCGACGAAGTTGAAGAAGATGACCGTGATCGCGATCACCAGGAAATAGCCCATCACGGGCGCGATCTGCTGGCCCGCGAGTCCCGAGTTGAACAGGGCGCCCATGCCGCTGATCGCGAACACCGCCTCCGTGATGACGGCGCCGCCGAGGAGCGCGCCGACGTCCGTCGCCACGAGCGTCGTGAGCGGGATGAGCATGTTGCGGAACGCGTGGCGCACGATGACCGTGCGCTCGGGCAGGCCCTTCGCGCGCGCCGTTCGCACGTAGTCCTGCTCGAGCACCTCGAGCATGCCCGCCCGGGCATAGCGGGTGTACCCCGCGAAGCTGATGAGCAGCAGGCTGATCGTCGGCAGCAGCAGGTGGGTGAAGGTGTCGAGGCCGTGCGTCCAGAAGTCGCCCGGGAGACCGGGGGTCTGGGAGCCGACCGTCGCGATCGGGCGGTCGCCGGTGAGCGACATGTAGTACGGCCAGCTGCGCATCAGGCGGTCGATGAAGATCAGACTGCCGATGAAGAACGCGGTCAGGGCGCCGATGCGCACCATGAGTCCGCGATCGTAGCCGCCGACGAAGAACCCGACGGCGCCGCCGACGATCACGGCGACGAGGGCGAGGATGACGATCGTGCCGAGCGTCGAGATGTTCAGCAGCCATTGCAGCGCGAAGTAGCTGACGATGCCGAGCAGGACCGTGATCGCCGCCGTCAGGTAGGCGCGCCGGTTCTTCAGGCCGGCGAGCAGCACCACGATGCCGAAGCCGATCGCGGCGGCGATGATCGGCAGCACGACCGGCCCGAGCATCGGCGTCGTGAACCAGTGCAGCGCCGACATGGTGCCGAGCACGACGGCGCTGATCACCGCGGTCGCGGCGAACGTCACGATCCGTTTGCTCAGGCGGCCGCCGACGAGCAGCTGCAGAACGAGGCCTAGCACGATCGCGATGACGATGAGCGTGGGCAGCGGGATGACCGGGTCCGCGAGGAAGTCGTTGTAGCCGAGGGCGATGAACGCCTTGAGCAGCACCGCCATGAGGAACGACGGCAGCGAGTAGAGGAAGAAGCTCGCGAGTGTGACGGTGAAGTCGAATCCGCTGTTGGCGCGGAGCGCGGTCACCATGCCGACGACGATGCCGAGGATGATCGCGAGGATGAACGACGCGGTGATGAGCTGCAGCGTCGACGCCATGGCGACGGGGAGCAGCTCGGTGACCGGCTGGTTCGTGAAGGTGGTGCCGAGATCGCACGTGCCGCCGATGGGCACGATGCACCGGCCGACGCCGCCGAGCCAGAGCAGCCAGCGCAGCACGACCGGCACGTCGAGGTGCTGCGCCACGGTGCGCTGCTCGATGAGCTCTGCCCGGTTGCGGGCGTTGCTCTGCAGGAGGTCCTCGAGCGGGTGCACCGCGAGCGACGTCAGCATGTACATGATGAACGACGCCGCGATGAGAACGAGGATCGAGACGCCGACTCGGCGCGCGATGAAGGTGAACATGGCGGACTTCTCTGGTCGGGCGAGTGGGTTCACGTGGCTCAGCGCGAGGGCGCCGGACCTCTCTCGAGTTCCGGCGCCCCGCGCTGGGTGAGGATCCTAGATCAGCGATCCTCCACGCCTGCCTACTTCGTCCAGTCCCAGATGTTCCAGAACAGGCTGTTCTGACCACCGAACTGCTCGACGCCCTTGAGCTTGCCCAGCGTGGCGAACACGCCGGGGCTCTGGAACAGCGGCAGGCCGTAGCCGTCGGCGAAGGTCGCCGCGTCGATCTGCTCCTTGAGCGTCAGGAGCTTCGACGCGTCGAGCTCCGTCTGGGTCTGGTCGACGAGAGCGTCGACGGCCTTGTCCGAGTAGTTGTTGTAGTTGCCGCCGCCGCCGGTCTTGAAGACCTGCGGGAAGGCCGCGTTACCGGCACCCGGGTTGATCCAGCCGAAGAGCACGGCGTCGTAGCTGCCGTCGCCGAGCTTCTTCGACCAGTCGGGCGTGCCCGCGTCCTCGATCGTGAAGCCGGCCTGCTCGGCCGACGCCTGGATCGCCTGGAACTCGTCCACGCGGTTCGGGTTCGCGGTGTTGTACATGAGCTTCACCGTCGGCGTCTTGCCCGCGAGGAGCTGCTTCGCCTGGTCGATGTCGACCTCGTCGAACGCCGAGGAGCCGTTCGCCGCGACGGACTCGTCGTAGCCCTCCTGGCCGGGGACGAACACCTGCGAGTCGAGCACCTTGGCGTCGGACTGCACCGGCGTCACGATGTCGTCGAGGATCTTCTGACGCGGGATCGTGAGCAGGAACGCCTTGCGCACGTCGGGGTCGGAGAAGACCTTCGAGTCCATCGTGAGGTCGAGGTGGTCGTAGCTGACCTGCGAGAACTGGATGATGTTGGCCTTGGCCGACTGCAGCGCCTTGATCGTGTCGGCGGATGCCTGCGGGGCGATCGCGTCGACCTCACCGTTCTGGAGGGCGGTGACCTGCGCGTTGGCGTCGCCGATGAAGCGCATGACCAGCTTGCTGAACTTCACCGCGTGGTCACCGGTGTAGTCCGGGTTGCGCTCGAACGTCATGGACTGCTTGGGCGTCCAGTCGGTCACGATCATCGGGCCGCCCGAGACGAGCAGCTTCGGGTCCGACGGCAGAGCCGTGGCGTCGTAGCCGGTCGTCACGAAGTCGCTGACCTTCTTGAGCAGGTCGTTCGAGCCGCCGCGCTTGGTGTCGGTGATCGCGGAGTCGATGTCCTCGACGGTCGATCCGACCTCATCCGCGACGACGTGCGCCGGGAACTGGATCGGGTTGACGAGGTTCCAGTCGACGTAGGGCTTCGAGTACGAGAACGTGATCGACGTGTTGTCGTCGCCCACCTCCGGCATCGAGAGGTCGATGCCCGTGCAGCCGCCGGCCGTCGGGAAGTAGTCCTCGTTGTAGTAGCACGAGCCGATCGCCCAGCCGAGGAGCAGGTCGTCGGCGGTCATGGCCTCGCCGTCGGACCACTTGGCGTCCTTGTTGAGCGTGTACTTGACGGTCAGCGGGTCGTCGCTGAGCTTCTCAACCGTGCCGAGGTCGGTGTTGGGCACGACCTCGAAGTTCTGGTCCAGCGTGAAGAACTGCGGCTGGGTCAGGTAGTTGATGAACCCGTTGGTGTCGAGGTTGCCGTCCGGGGTGTTGAAGTTGAACGAGGTCGCCTCGTTGACGACGGCGACCGTCACGGTCGCGTTGCTGTCGCTGGTCGCGGCCGGCGAGTCCGACGCACCCGGGGTGCTCGTCGTGTCGGTGCAGCCCGCGAGCGCGAGCGCAGTGATGCCGATAGCCGCGAGGCCGACGCCGAGGCGCGACCTCCGATTCAGGCCGATTCTCAATGTTCCTCCTGTGTGCACGGGCAGCCAGGGCGCGCGATCGCTCGCTCTCCTGGCCGTGGATAAGAGGTACCCTAGATAGGGGTCAGGTCGGCCGCCAAACCCGTGGCGGAAAAGTTACACATCGGAAACGAATGCGATCGCATTTGGCATCCGCTGCAATAATCCCGCGCGAAATCGGCCCCAAACGCTGCAATCGTGCCGAGCAACGCAATGCGGCACCCGGACGGGGGGGGACGCGGGATGGTGACCGACCCGGTGCCGCCGAGCGGCGGGGCACCACCGCCGAGCGACCCGGGGGCGCCGGGCCCAGCGATGTCGCGCGGACGCATCTCGGCCGAGGTGATCCTCGTGCTCGCGCTCTCGCTCGGGCAGTCGGCGATCTACTCGATCGTCTCCCTCATCGACCTGTCGACGCGCGGGCCGATCTCGTCGCAGTCGACGACGCTCAACCCGTCGCAGAGCTCGCGCGAGCTGTTCGATCTCGTCTACCAGCTGCTCGGCATCGCGTTCGCGCTCGTGCCCGTCGCCCTCGTCGTCTTCCTGCTCTGGTCGCGCGAACGACCGCGGATGGGCCGGCTCGGGCTCGACTCGCGGCGCCCGTGGTTCGACGCGCTGAGCGGCGTCGGCATCGCGCTCGTCATCGGTGCGTGCGGGCTCGCGGTGTACGTCGGCGGCCGCCTGCTCGGCCTCTCGGTCGCGGTGCAGGCGACGGGGCTGCCGCCGTACTGGTGGAGCGTGCCGGTGCTGCTGCTCTCCGCGTTCCGATCGGGCGCGCAGGAGGAGATCATCGTCATCGGATACCTCTACGAGCGCCTGCGCCGGCTCGGCTGGCCGACCTGGGCGATCGTCGTCGGCCCGGCCGTCCTGCGCGGCTCCTACCACCTCTACCAGGGCTACTCGGCGTTCATCGGCAACGCCCTGATGGGCGTCGTTTTCGGCCTCCTCTACCTGCGCACCGGGCGGCTGTGGCCGCTCGTCATCGCGCACTCGCTCATCGATGCGGCGGTCTTCGTCGGCTACCCGTTCGCCGCAGCGCTCCTCCCGGCCCTCTTCACCTGACCCGCCGGAATGCCGTTGGCGGTAGAAACCGTCAGCAACGGACGGCGTTCCGGACAACGGATGCCGCAGCAACGGTGTCCAACGCGCCGTTTCTACCGCCAACGTGCGGGCGCCGGGCCGCGGGCTATTCGAAGGCCTCCGGGGGCGGGCAGGCGCAGAACAGGTTGCGGTCGCCCCAGGCCTGGTCGATGCGGCGCACCGGGGCCCAGTACTTGTTCCGCAGCAGCGTCGAGACCGGGTACGCGGCCGCCTCGCGGGAGTAGGCGTGCCCCCACTCCCCCACGATGACGCTGCGCGCGGTGTGCGGAGCGTTCACGAGCGGGTTGTCGTCGGCCGGCCACTCGCCCGCGCCGACGGCCGAGGCCTCGAGGCGGATGGCGATCATCGCGTCGACGAAGCGGTCGATCTCGGCGAGGTCCTCGCTCTCGGTCGGCTCGACCATGAGCGTGCCCGCGACCGGGAACGACATCGTCGGCGCGTGGAAGCCGTAGTCGATGAGACGCTTCGCGACGTCGTCGACCGTGATGCCGGTCTGCCTCGTGAGCGGGCGCACGTCGAGGATGCACTCGTGCGCCACCAGACCGTTGTCGCCCGCGTAGAGCACCGGGTAGTGCTCGCGCAGCCGGGCGGCGATGTAGTTGGCGCTGAGCACCGCGGCGCCCGTGGCCCGCGTGAGGCCGTCGGCACCCATCATCCGCACGTAGGCCCACGAGATCGGCAGGATGCTCGGGCTGCCGTACGGCGCGGCGCTCACCGGACCGCCGCCGTGCTCGAGCCCGGAGTGCTCGTTCGACTGCGCGAGCGGATGCCCGGGCAGGAACGGCGCGAGGTGCGCCTTCGCCGCCACCGGCCCCACGCCCGGACCGCCGCCGCCGTGCGGGATGCAGAACGTCTTGTGCAGGTTGAGGTGGCTGACGTCGCCGCCGAAGTCGCCGAACCGCGCGTACCCGACGAGCGCGTTGAGGTTCGCGCCGTCGATGTAGACCTGCCCGCCGGCGGCGTGCACGGCATCCGTGATCCGCCGCACCTCATGCTCGTACACGCCGTGCGTCGACGGGTAGGTGATCATGAGCGCCGCGAGCGCGTCGGCGTTCGCGGCGATCTTCGCGGTCAGGTCGTCGAGGTCGACGTTGCCGTCGGCATCCGTCGCGACGACGACCACCCGGAGTCCCGCGAGCACCGCGGATGCCGCGTTCGTGCCGTGCGCGGACGCCGGGATGAGGCACACCGTGCGCTGCGCGTCGCCGCGGGACAGGTGGTAGCCGCGGATCGCGAGCAGGCCCGCGAGCTCGCCCTGGCTGCCCGCGTTGGGCTGCAGCGAGACGGTGTCGTAGCCGGTGAGCTCGGCGAGCCAGCCCTCGAGGTCGCCGATGAGGTCGAGGTAGCCCTCGACGTGCGCCCGCGGCGCGAACGGGTGCAGGTTCGCGAACTCGGGCCAGGTCACGGCCGCCATCTCCGTGGCGGCGTTGAGCTTCATCGTGCACGAGCCGAGCGGGATCATGCCGCGGTCGAGCGCGTAGTCCTTGTCGGCGAGGTACTTGAGGTACCGCATCGTTCCGGTCTCGGTGCGGTGCGTCGTGAACACCGGATGCGTCAGGTACGCCGACGTGCGGACGAGCTCGGGCGGGAGGGGAGACGCGGGACGCCAGCTGCCCTTCTCCCGGCCCGAGACCGGCTCGGCGCCGAGCGGAGCGAGCACGGCATCGAGCAGCTCCGCGCCGTAGGCCGTCGTCTCGTCGAAGACCAGCCGAACCGTGTCGTCGTCGACGAGGCCGTAGAGGATGCCGTCGGCCTCCGCGGCGGCCAGGACCTCGCGGGCGCGCCCGGGCACGCGCGCGAGGAGCGTGTCGAAGAACGGCTGTTCCACGACCTCCACCCCCGAGGCGCGCAGGCGGGCCTTCGCGTTGATCGTGACGCGGTGCACCGCGTTCGCGATCGCGGCCAGGCCGTCCGGGCCGTGGTACACGGCGTAGCTCGACGCCATCACGGCGAGCAGCACCTGCGCGGTGCAGATGTTGCTCGTCGCCTTCTCGCGACGGATGTGCTGCTCGCGCGTCTGCAGGCTGAGCCGGTAGGCGGGGTGGCCGTCGGCATCCTGGCTGACACCGACGAGGCGGCCCGGCAGCTGGCGCTCGAGGCCGGCGCGCACGGCGAGGTAGCCCGCGTGCGGGCCGCCGAAGCCCATCGGAACGCCGAAGCGCTGGCTCGTGCCCACGGCGACGTCCGCGCCGAGCTCGCCCGGGGACCTCAGGAGTGTGAGCGCGAGCAGGTCGGCCGCGACGACCGCGAGCCCGCCAACGGATTTCACGGATGCGATGACCGCGCTGGGATCCCAGATGCGGCCGGATGCGCCTGGATACTGGATGAACACGCCGAACGCCTCGGGCAGCTCACCGGTCGCATCCGTGAAATCCGTTGTGCGCAGCTCGATGCCGACCGCCGCGGCGCGGTGCGCGAGGAGCGCGCGGGTCTGGGGCAGGGCATCCGCGTCGACGAGGAAGACTCTCGACGACGAGCCGGAGGCGCGCCGCGCGAGCAGCATGCCCTCGACGACGGCGGTCGACTCGTCGAGCATCGACGCGTTCGCCGTCGCGAGCCCCGTGAGATCGGCGACCATGGTCTGGAAGTTGATGAGCGCCTCGAGCCGGCCCTGGCTGATCTCGGGCTGGTAGGGCGTGTAGGCGGTGTACCAGCTCGGATTCTCGAGCACGTTGCGCTGGATCACGCTCGGCGTGATCGTGCCGTGGTAGCCGAGGCCGATCATGCTCACCGCGACCGTGTTGCGCGACGCGAGTCGGCGCAGCTCGGCGAGCGCCCCCGTCTCGGAGACCGGCTCGGGCAGGGTCCAGTCCCGCGCGGCGTCGACCGCGATGGCGCGCGGGATCGCGGCCTCGACGAGCGCCTCGACGCTGTCGTAGCCGAGGGTGGCGAGCATGCGGGACTGGGCCGCCGCATCCGTTCCGATGTGGCGGTCGGCGAACCCGGTCACGCGGTGAGCTCCTGGTAGGCGGCGTGGTCGAGCAGGTCGGGCAACTCGGTGAAGCGCACCCTGATGAGCCACCCGTCGTCGAACGGCGACGAGTTCACGAGCGACGCGTCGTCGAGGACGGCCCGGTTGGCCTCGACGACCTCGCCGTCGACCGGCGCGAACAGCTCGCCGACCGACTTCGTCGACTCGATCTCGCCGACGACGGATGCCGCGGTCACGCTCGATCCGACGGCCGGCAGGTCGACGTAGACGACGTCGCCGAGCTTCTCGGCCGCGTAGGCCGTGATGCCGATCGTGGCGACATCGCCGTCGACGGCGACCCACTCGTGGTCGGGCGTGTACTTCAGGGCGGTCTCGTCGGCCATTACTTCTTCTCTCGCGTATAGAAGGGGAGCGGAACTACGGATGCGGGGATGCGGGTGCCGCGCACGTCGATCGCGAGCGGCACGCTGCCGTCCGCGACCTCGGGGGCGACGTAGGCCATCGCGATCGGATGGCCGAGCGTCGGCGACAGCGCGCCGGACGTGACGATGCCGACCGGCTCGGTCGGCGGCTCGGTGCCGTCGGTGCTCTCGGACCGGCTGTCGTCGACGAACACGCCGTAGCCCGCGCGGCCGGCGCGACGCCCCTCGGTCGTGAGCCCGACGAGCACGCGGGCGCCGGGAGCGGCGCCCCGCTCGATCGCGTCACGGCCGACGAAGTCGCCCTTCGTGGCGAGCGCGACGACGCGGCCGAGTCCCGCCTGCACCGGGAGGGTGTCGAGGCCGAGCTCGTGCCCGTACAGCGGCATGCCGGCCTCGAGGCGGAGCGTGTCGCGCGCGGCGAGCCCGCACGCGATGAGGCCCGAGTCGGCACCGGTCTCGAGCAGCGCCCGCCAGAGCGCGGGAGCGGCATCCGGGTCGAGGTAGAGCTCGAAGCCGTCCTCGCCGGTGTAGCCGGTGCGCGCGACGAGCACGTCGTGCTCCCCCCACGTGCCGGCGGCGCAGCGGTAGTAGCCGAGCTCGGCGAACCCGGGCACGTCGAACCCGTCGAGCGCCCGCAGGATCCCGAGCGCGGCCGGCCCCTGCAGCGCGAGCAGCGCGATGTCGTCGCTCTCGTCGAACACCTGGGCGTCGAACCCGGCGGTGCGCGCGGCGAGCTCGCGGGCGACCTCGGCGCGGTTGCCGGCGTTCGCGACGACGAGGAACCGGTCGTCGGCGGTGCGGTAGACGATGAGGTCGTCGACGATGCCGCCCTCGGGCGCGAGCATGAGCGTGTACTTCGCCTGCCAGAGCGCGGATGCCGACAGCCGGCCCGCGAGGGCGTGGTCGAGCGCGGCAGCGGCATCCGGGCCGATCACGACGATCTCGCCCATGTGCGAGATGTCGAACAGCCCGGCCGCCGTGCGCACGGCGTGGTGCTCGGCGAGGTCGGAGCCGTAGCTGACCGGCATCTGCCAGCCGGCGAAGTCGGTGAAGCTCGCCCCGGCTGCGGCGTGCAGCGCGTGGAGCGGGCTGGCGGAGCTGGGTGGGCTATCGGGCACGGAGTCCTCCTGCGAATCGCGGTGAACTCCCCCTCTGTACCTGTCGCCTGCTCCGTGGGAGGAGTGGCGTCGACCTGAGAGCTTCACCGGCCGCGCCGCAACGAGCGGCGCATCCGGCTTTCACCGTCGGTAGCTCCCCGGGTGGCCGGGGTGCGTTCTTCAGAGCGGCCTGGCGTGCGAGCGGTACTGGTGACCTGAGAGATTGGCGGGGAGGCTTGCTCCTTCGGTGCCGGATCGGTGCGTTCCGGCTCTCCCGCCCGCGCGGCGCGGCCCGATATGAGGTTGTGCGGCCAGCCTAGCGGCCACGGTGTTTCGGGCGGGTGAACGCTCGCGGGCACCCGTGTCAGGGCTTCGCGACCATGAGCACGACGACGACGAGGAGGAGCACGGATGCGATGCCCGAGCCGGCGGCGACGCGCGCACGGGCGGACCCGGCATCCGTCCCCGCCTCGATGCGCTCGGCGCCGCCGCGCAGCGCGGGGGCGACGAGGAACAGGCTGAGCACGAGCGCGATCGCGTAGAGCACGATCGACCAGAGCACCCACGGCGTCGTGACGCGCAGGTCGTACTTCGCCGGCGCGAGCCCGACGAGCGCGAAGCCGATGAGCGCAATGATGACCGAGATGCCCGAGAACACCGTCGTCGACGTGGCCAGGGTGCGCGCGGAGGTCGCCGCACCGGTGCGCAGCGCCCGCAGCCCCGTCATGGGGAGGATCGCCATCGGCCCCACGATGAAGACCGCGCCGACGACGTGCACGACTGAGAGGAAGGTGTCCATGCTGCGATCGTATGCCGCGGCCGGTCACGCCTCCGGGATCAGAAGCGCAGCGCCGGCGCCGGCGCGCAGCTCCGCGCGGCGCTCGAGGAACACCGCGACGCTCACCGCGATCACCCACGCGAGCCACGGGAAGGTCGCGAAGGCCGCGGCGCCCCAGCCGCCGACCGAGTACCAGGCCTCGTTGCTCGTGCCGCCGAACGTCGTGAGCATGCCCGCGAGGTTGAGGATCGCGACGACGTAGGCGACGCGCGGCGCCCAGCGCGGCAGCGCACCGGAGGAGTGGATGCCGTAGCCGGCCGAGGCGGCCATCACCGAGATGAGCACGCACGTCATCGGCCCGAACATCATCAGGTAGCCGTCGGTGAGGGCCCGGATCGCGATCGGCTCGCCGATCGCGCCCACGGTGTCGAGGGCGGCGCCGGCCTCGAGCGAGTCGCCCACGAGGGTCACCGCGACGAACGCGATGCCCGCGCCGAACAGCGTGTCGCCGATCCAGCTGAGCCGGGGGCTCGCCTCGACGATGAGCTGCTTGAGGCCGGCGTGGAACACGATGAGGAAGCCCATCATCACGGTGTCGGTGAGCGTCTTGACGAGGCTCTTCGTGCTCGTCGAGCTGATGAAGTCGACGAGCGCCTCCGGCTCGTCGAGCGCGGGACGCGGGCCCATCGACATCCGCACGGTGAACTCGAACACGAGCAGCACGGCGACCGCCAGGCCGGCGATCCCGGTCCACAGGCGCACGTCGGGGGTGGTCCACGGGCGGCGTCCCGGGCGACGCGAGGCGGCATCCGTTCGCACGACCATGGCTCCAGTCTCGCAGCACCGCACGTTACGCAGCGCTACCGGCGGGTCACCGACGGCGCCCGCGACGGTGCATCCTGTATCGGATGGGAGGCCGGGTATGAGCGAGGAGCGGCTGGCATTCGTCACGCGGCAGGTGCACGCGGGCAAGGAGCTCGGCGGGCACGATCCGCGGGTGACCCCGATCTATCTCACGGCGGGGTTCGTCTTCGACGACTTCGCCGAGGGCGCCGACCGGTTCGCGGGCGGCGAAGGCTACACCTACACGCGCGTCGGCAACCCGACGGCGACCGCCGTCGAGGACCGCATCACCGACCTCGAGGGCGGCCTCGGCACGATCTTCGTGGGCAGCGGCCAGGCCGCGACGACCGTGGCGCTGCTCGCCCTCGCGAAGGCGGGCGACGAGATCGCCGCCGCCGAGGCGATCTACGAGGGCACCCGCGGACTGCTCGTCGACAACTTCTCGTCGTTCGGCATCGGCGCACGGTTCGTCGCCGACGTGAACGACGAGGCGCAGTGGGAGGCGGCCATCACGCCCCGCACGAAGGCCGTGTTCATCGAGTCGATCGCGAACCCGCGCAATGAGATCGCCGACATCGCGCTCATCGCGCGCGTCGCGCACCGCCACGGCGTGCCGCTCGTGGTCGACAACACGTTCGCGACTCCGTACCTCGTGCGTCCGTTCGAGCACGGCGCCGACATCGTCATCCACTCGACGAGCAAGTTCTTCGCCGGGCACGGGGCCGTGATCGGCGGCGCGATCGTCGATGGCGGCACGTTCGACTGGGCCGCGAGCGGGCGGTTCGCGCACCTCACGACGCCGCAGCGCGTTCGTGGAGGACACGGTCCGGGCGAGCGCAGCCTCCTCGACCTTCACGGCTCGAACGCCTACCTCGTGCACGCCCGCGACGACATCACGATGCGCCTCGGCCCCACGCCGTCGCCGTTCAGCGCCTTCCTCGTCGCGCAGGGCCTCGAGACGCTCTCGCTGCGCGTCGAGCGCCAGAGCGCGAACGCCCTGCGCGTCGCGGAGTTCCTCGCGACGCGCCCCGAGGTCGAGAGCGTCGACTACGCGGGACTGCCGTCGAACCCGTACTTCCCGCTCGCCCAGCGCTACCTGCCGCTCGGGCAGGGCAGCGTGTTCTCCTTCACCCTGCGGGGCGGCGAGGCCGTCGCGCGCACGTTCTACGACTCGCTCGAGCTGTTCACGCGCATGACCCACCTCGGCGACGTGCGCTCGCTGATCCTGCACCCGCGCACGACGAGCCACACGCACCGCACCGCCGAGCAGCTCGAGGCCACCGGGGTCGGCGGCGGGATGCTGCGGGTCTCGATCGGCATCGAGGACCCGGCCGACCTCATCCGCGACCTCGAGCGCGGGTTCCGGGCGGTCGCGGCGCTGCCGGGGGCGGATGCCGAGGACGCTGGTGCCGCGCCCGTTGGTGCTGCATCCGCTGCTTCCGCCGCCGCTGGCGCATCCGCTGCTCCCGCCGACGCGCCGACGCCCGCGGCGGACCGGGCGTTCGCGTGAGTCGCCTGCAGCACTTCGGCTGGTTCCTCAGCCGGGGGTTCGGCCCGCACGGCTGGGCGCGGGACTACCGCGAGTGGAACTGGGACTGGACGCGCCCCGACCTCTACCAGCAGTCGATCCGCGAGCTCGAGCGTGCCGGCTTCGACCTCGTGATCATCGAGGACGCCCTGTCGCTCGGCAACCCGTCGACGCTCGACCTGCGCGTGCGCGAGGCCTACGGCGCCCCGAAGCACGACCCGCTGCTGCTCGCGCCGTACCTGTTCGACGCGACCGAGCGCATCGGCGTCGCCGTCACGACGAACCCGCTCGCGTACCACCCGTACACCGCGGCGCGGCAGTTCGCGACCCTCGGCCACCTCTCGGGGCACCGCTTCGGGGCGAACGTCGTCACCGATGTCGGCTCGAGCCGGCACTTCGGCGTCGACCCGCTGCCCCACGACCGCGCGTACGACCGCGCGCAGGAGTGGCTCGACGGCATCCGTTCGCTGTGGTCGAGCTGGCGGCCGGGTGCGCTCGTGCGGGACGCGGCGACCGACCGGTTCGCCGACGGGTCGCTGCTCGACGCGGTGCAGCACCGCGGCGAGTTCTACCGCTTCGACGGCCCGCTCAACGCGCTGCCTGCGGACGACGACCCGTTCATCGTCTCGCCCGGCGGATCGCCGCGCGGCATCGCGTTCGCAGGCGCCAACTCGGACGTGCAGCTCGCGCTCGCGTCGTTCGACCTCGGCAAGCTCCGCGGCTACCGCGAGCGGGTGCGCGAGCAGGCGGTGCTGCACGGCCGCGACCCCGACCACGTCAAGACGCTCATCGTGTTCAAGCCGACGATCGTGGGCAGCCCCGAGGAGGCGCGGCGCCTCGTCGACGCGTCGCAGCATCCGGATGACGCGGCGCTGCTCGCGGTCGCCAAGGCCTGGTCGAGCGACTCGGAGACCGACCTCACCGCGCTCGACCTCGACCGTCCGCTCGACCCCGGCGTGTTCGGCGACCACGTGTCGCAGGGCACGATCAAGGGGCTGCTGGGCGGCAGCGAGTTCGGCGACGGCACCCCGCTGCGCGAGCTGCTCGCCCGCAAGGCGCGCCTCGGCCGGGTCGCCGACCGCACGGGCGTCGTCGGCACCGCGGACGAGATCGCCGACTTCATCGAGGAGCTCGGCGCGGAGGCCGACAACGACGGACTGATCTTCTCCGGCGACCTGCACCCCGTCACGATCCACCGCACGCTCGACGACCTCGTGCCGATCCTGCGCCGCCGCGGCATCCTCCGCGACGACCTCGGCACCGGCGGCACGCGGGCGAACCTGCGCGACTTCTGACCGTGCCGGACGCGGGCGCGGGGCCGAGCGGCGCGGTTGGATGTGTCGGGCGACTCCCGACGGTGCGAATGATGCCGTTCGGGACGTTCGATAGGCGGCGCCGGGGATGATTCGTGCCGAGGGCCATCGGAGGCCGACGATCTCGGTGTTCGGCCTCGGCCGGATGGGGCTGCCGATCGCCATGCGCCTCGCCGCCGCCGGACACGACGTGCGCGGCTGGGACATCGACGCCTCCCGGCGCGCTGCGGCGGCGGATGCGGGGGTCACCTCCGCCGCGAGCCCCACGGATGCGGTGCGCGACCCCACTTCGGTCCCCACCGACCCGGCGCGCAACCCCACCCCGAACCCCACCGACCCGGCGCGCAACCCCGCCGCGGTCCCTCCGGATGCTCTGCGCGACATCCGCGTGCTCGTGACGGTGCTGCCGGGTGCGCCGGAGGTCGCCGCGCTGCTCGGCGCGGGCGGGGCGGGTGGCGGTGCGGATGCGGACGCAGGTGCGGATGCGGGCGAGCGGGTGGGCGGCGGCTCGCGCAGGGGCGCGGACCGCGGGCGCGGTGACGCGGACGGCGGCGACAGCGACTCCACCAGCACGAGCGCGAACAGCGACGGCCGCAAGCCCGACGGCAGCTCTGGAAGCGACGGCGCGGTCAGCGACCCCACGATCGGTGACGCGGGCCGGCGCGATAGCAACCCTGACGGCGCGGGTTCGAACGGCAACGGAACCAGCGACGTGACGAGCGACGGCCGTGACCCCGGCGGCAGCTCCAGAAGCGGCGGCACGGTCAGTACCGGCACGGTCAGCGGCGGCGGCACGGTCAGTACCGGCACGGTCAGCGGCGGCGGCGCGGACAGCAGCGGTGAGTTCATCGACGCCCTGTCACCCGGCGCGGTGTGGCTCGACCTCACGAGCAACGACCCGCGGGTCGCCGAGGCGGTCGCGCGGCGACTCGCCGCCCGCGGGATCGCGTCAGTCGCGGCGCCGATGCGGGGCGGTCCGGCCGCCGCGGCGAGCGCATCCCTCGGCTTCACGGTGTCGGGTGATCCCGCGGCGATCGAGTCGGTGCGGCCGCTGCTCGCGGCGCTCGGCGACCCCGATCCGGTCGTGGTCGGCGATCGCGTCGGTCAGGCGCACACCCTCAAGCTCGCCGGGAACGCGGCATGGTTCGGGCAACTGCTCGCGATCACCGAGGCGCTGCAGCTCGCGGTCGCCGCCGGCATCCCGCCGCGGGCCGCACTGGACGCCCTGCGCGCCGGCCCGACCGCGAGCGCCCTGCTCGACGAATGGGCGCCGCGCCTGCTCGACGGCGACACGGCGCCCGACTTCGGACTGGACCGGGTGGTCGAGGAGCTCGAAGCGCTCGTCGCGATCGCCCGGGCCGCCGGGATCGAGGCCCCCGTGGCATCCGTCACCGCGGCGACGCACCGCGAGGCGCTCGCGCACTACGGCGCGGTGGACGGCGAACTGCTCGGCGCGGCGCACCTGCAGCGCGCGTCCGGAGTGCGTCTCGACGGCCGCTAAACCGCGCGCCCCGCAGCCGCCCGGATCTCCCTCCGCCCGGATCCCCCGCCCGCCGTCCAGGTCTCCCTCCGCGCCCCGGGCTTCGCTCCCCGGATCACGGAAATGCAGGAGCCGACATGCTCCCGCCCGGTGGTGGCGGCCGGCCGACCGCGGAATCGTGCGGCAGGTGGGCGGCGGGGACCGCCACGGCTCCTGCATTTCCGTGATCGGGGGCACGATAGGGCAGGTTGGGCAGGCCGGGGCGGGGCGGGGCGGGCCGGCCGGCTCCCGGGTCAGCCGCTGATCGGGGTCTCGGCCGGGTCGACGAGCCGCGTCGCACGGCGGCGTTCGACAGCCCGGCGCAGCCGCGCCCGCAGCGCCCGCGCCCGGCGCACGGCACCGCGCACCGGCACGACGGCGACGTAGGCGAATCGGCCCGACGCCGATCGGTCGTACGGGCCGAGCGCGAGCTTGCGGTCCCAGGTGCGACGCAGCGCCCCGCCGAGCGAGCCGCGGAACTGCCGGCGCAGCGGCAGCGCGCCCCGCGAGCGCAGCAGCGCAGCGTGCTCGATCTTGGCGATCCAGTCGGTGTCACCCGCCGCGTGCAGGTAGTTGTCGTCGAGCCAGGCGGCCGCGGGCGGAGCGAACTCGTCGGCGGCGAGCGACTCGGTCGGGCCGAACAGGCCGCTGCCCTCGAACACGATGTTGATGAGGCCGCCGCTCACCCCGAAGTCGTCGATGAGCCGCACCGGAACGCCGAGCGCGATCGCCTCGACGGCCGCGGTCGAGCTCACGGTCGCGAGCACGGCGGCGCGATCGAGATGCTCGGCCATCGGACCGGTCGACACGACGACGTTCGGCGGCACGTCGTCGAGACCCGCGAGGATCGTGTCGAGCGGATGCTTCTCCGCGTGCGTCTGCGGCTCACCGGCCAGCCCGCGCAGTTTGAGCACTACCCGGCGGTCGGGCCGGGCCCGCGCCACGGCGACGAGGCGCTCGACGAGTCCGACCCGCTCCTCCAGCAGCGCGGGCACCTTCGCCTGGGCGGCGAAGACGATGTCGGCGGCGTCATCCGTCGACGTGCCGGCTCGCCGGGTCGGCAGGAACGGGAGGGTCGCGAGGGCGAAGCTCTGCTGCATCCCGCGGTCGGCCGCGAGCTCGGTGAAGGCACGCACCTCGCGCTTGCTGTGCAGCACGACGAGGTCGACCTGCGAGCGGTAGTAGAGCGCCTGATACGTCTCGGGGATCGAGATGCCGGGCAGGCCGGAGACGATCACCGGGCGCGGCCCGACCGCGGCGGCGACGACCGAGCGAACGAGCACGCGCACGACCGGGCCGCGCACCGACAGCAGCACCACGTCGGGACGGTCGCGGGCGACACGCTCGGCGAGGTCCCGCAGGTCGACGACGGGCGCGCCGGGGGCCGCGAACATCGACCCCGCGAGGGCCGCCGCCAGCTGGGCCGCACTCGGCAGCACGGGCGTGGCGAGCAGAACGAGCTCGCGATCCCATTCCGGCGGCATGCGGTCGAGCATGGCGGCGCCCCACTTGACGTAGGAGTCGCTGTCCGCGACCGCGAGCACGCGCATCCGTCGGCCCGGCTCGCCCGTCGTCGACCCGGCCGCCGCCCCGCCCGCCGTCACGCGACGACGCGGCGGAGCTTCGCGAGCGGCGCCAGCTCGCCCGGGAACACGCGCTTCACCCCGTCGCCGAGAGCCTGCTCGATGATGCGGATGTCGCGGACCAGGTGCGCGAGTCCCTGCGGCTCGAGGGAGGCGGCGTGGTCACTGCCCCACATCGTGCGATCGAGCGTGATGTGCCGCTCGACCGCGACCGCGCCGAGCGTGGCGGCCGCGATCGAGATCTGCAGCCCGGGCTCGTGACCCGAGTAGCCGACGGGCACGCCGTAGCGTCCGCGCAGCGTCTCGATCGTGCGCAGGTTCGCCTCCTCCGCGGGCATCGGGTACGTCGAGGTCGCGTGCAGCAGCACCAGGTTCTCGGGGTCGAACGTGCGCACCGCGGCGTCGATCTCGGCGAGCGTCGACATCCCCGTCGACAGGATGATCGGCTTGCCGGTCGCCGCAAGACGCTCGAGCAGCGGCAGATCGGTGACGGATGCCGAGGCGACCTTGTGCGCGACCACGCCGAGGTCCTCGAGGAAGTCGACGGCCTCCTCATCCCACGGCGACGCGAACCAGTCGAGGCCCCGCATCGTGGCGTGGTCGCCGATCTCGACGTACTGCTCGCGGTCGAACTCGACGCGGTAGCGGTACTCGAGGTACGTCATCGTGCCCCACGGCGTCTCGCGCAGCACGCTCTTCATGTGCTCGGGGGTCGAGATCGCGGGCGTGCGCTTCTGGAACTTGACGGCCTGGGCACCGGCATCCGCGGCGACGTCGATGAGCCGCTTCGCGAGCTCGACGTCGCCGTTGTGGTTGAGCCCGATCTCGGCGATGACGTAGACGGGCTCGCCCGGGGCTACGCGGTGGGAACCGATGGCGACCATGCGCTCTTCTCCTCTGTGGCGGGGGTGCCGACCGTGGCTGGGACGTCGACCGTGGCCGCGGCCTCGGCGGATGCGGCCCCGACGGATGCGGCGTCGACGGATGCGGCGTCGGTGGCCGCGGCCTCGACGGATGCGGCCTCGACGGATGCGGCGCGGCCGAGCAGCACCCGCTCGGCGACCTCGCGCACGGCACCGTGCCCGCCGCTGTGCTCGAGCACGACGCGGGCCGCGGCGAGCACCGCCGGATGCGCGTCGGCGACCGCGATCGGCCAGCCCACCGCGCGCATCGCCGCGAGGTCGTTGACGTCGTTGCCGACGTAGGCGACCCGCTCGGGGTCGAGTCCGGCATCCGCGATCCACGCCTCGACGACGGCGCGCTTGTCGTCCACGCTGCGTCGCACGTCGATCCGCAGCTTCGCGGCGCGCGCCGAGACGACCGGATTGCGCTCCGCGCTCACGATGAGCAGCGGGATGCCTTCGCCGCGCAGCGCGGCGATCCCGAGCCCGTCGCCGCGGTGCGCGGCGACCGCCTCGCGGCCGTGCTCGTCGATCGTCACGCGGTCGTCGGTGTGCACGCCGTCGAAGTCGGTGATGACCGCGTCGACGTCGATGGCGGTCTCGACGCTCACGAGCGGTGCGATCGCGCGCGCCACCGCGAGGTCGTCGGGCGTGTCGATCTCGATCGCGGTCAGCTCCGGCACGACCTGCAGGGCGACGCGGCCCACGAACCGGTGCTCGTGCGCGCGGAACAGGTCGGTGCGCACGACGTAGAACGCGCCGGTCTCGCGGAACTGCGGCTCCGCGTCCTGCCGGCGGAGGCGGCGAGCGTGGTCGTGGTTCGTGCCGACGGCGCCGTCGGGCGACTCCCGCCAGAGGAACTCGTGCGCGGGCGCGGCCGCGAGCACGCTGTCGGCCGCATCGTCGCGCACCCGCGCGATCGCGGCATCCAGGTCGGCGGGGTCGATGAACGGACTCGTCGCCTGCAGGAACGCCAGGATGCCGTACTCCCCCGGCAGCGCGCCGAGCGCGTGCAGCAGCGCCGCCTCGCTGCTCGCGGTGTCGCCGCTCAGCTCGGCCGGGCGATCGACGACGATCGCCCCCGCGGCGCGCGCGGCCTCGGCGATCGCCGCGTCATCCGTCGAGACGACGACGTCGTCGACGAGTCCGGCGGCCCGGGCCGCCCGCACGGCCCGCACGACGAGCGGCACCCCGGCGACGCGGCGGAGGTTCTTGCCGGGCACCCCCTTGGAACCGCCGCGCGCGGGCACGACGGCCACGACGCCCGGGGCCGGTCGTGGTGCCATGCCCGGACGGTAGGTGCGCAGCGCGTCCGCCGGGTGAACGGCGGGTCGCACTCGCGCTAACGAGCGGTGACGCGTTGCCGCACGGTCGGGCTCGGCGCCGGGTCGGCGTCCGCTCGGCGGGACCGCATCCGCTCGGCGCCGCGTCCGCTCGGCGGGGCGTCCGCTCGGCGGGGCGTCCGTTCGGCGGGGTGGCATCCGTTCGTCCTACGATCGAGGCATGGCCGAGATCACGATGTACGGCGCCGACTGGTGCTCCGACTGCCGCCGCTCGAAGGCGCTGCTCGACGCGACGGGTGTCGCGTACGACTACGTCGACGTCGAGGCGAGCGCCGAGAATGCGGATGCCGCGCGCGCCATCTCCGGCCGCACCAACATCCCGGTGATCGCGTTCGCCGACGGCACGCACCAGGTCGAGCCCTCGGACGCGGCGCTGCGGGGAAAGCTCGTGGAGCTCGCGCTCGTCTGAGCCCCGGTTCCTGCACCGCCACCCGCACCGGCGCGGGACGACGCAGATTGCTCCTCCTGCGCGTGCGGGGCGCACCTGCGCCCCCTCACACGGACGAAGGTACGAACACGATCATCATCGGTCCGGGCACGCCGCGCAGCGGATAGGCATCCCACTCGACGGCGATCTCCCCGATCCGAGGGTGACGGATGGTCTTGGAGCCGTGGAGGTTGTCGCGCACCTCGTTCCGAGCCCAGAGTCGTCGGAACTCGCCGCTGTGCAGACTCAGCTCTCCGACGATCGTCACTGCTCTCGGATCTCCGGGGTCGTGCCCGATGGCAGAGCGGAACAGGCCGATGTAGTCGAGCGCCATCGTCTCCCAGCCCGCGCAGCGGAGCCTCGAGTCGTCGTCGTGGAAGAGGACGTGCAGCATGTTGCGCCGGCCCTGGGGCAGCTCGAGCGGGTCGCCCAGCAGGTCTACGGCGGAATCGTTCCAGGCGAGCAGATCCAGGTGGCGGCTGAGCACGAACGCCGGTAGTCCCATCGCCTGGAGCATCCGCTTCGCGTTCTCGGGGACGCGATCCTGCTTGCGGCGTTTCGGGGTCTCCGGCTGGCGCACTGCGCGGGCCAGGGTCATCACGTGGCGATGCTCCGCAGCATCCAGGCGGAGCGCCTCGGAGAGCGAGTCGAGCAGCGCGTCGGATGGCTTCGCGCCCCGGCCCTGTTCCAGGCGCTGGTAGTAGTCGGTGCTGAGACCGGCGAGGACCGCGACCTCCTCCCGTCGCAGACCATCCACCCGGCGGCGCGGCCCCGGCTCCAGACCGAGATCCTCGGGGCGAGTACGCTCCCGACGGGACCGGAGGAACTCTCCGAGTTCTCGTGCGGCGGTCTCTGCCGTGCTCATGCGGACATCGTCCTACCGCGCGAGGGAGCCGGGTGCATCGCACCATTCTCCGACCGGGCGAGGCGAGGATGGTGGGTCTGCCAGACCCAGGATGCCGAGGACGACGGGGACGAGACGACCGACTCGTAGCGTGAGGTCCATGAGGTCATGGACAGCATCCGACATCCCCGACCAGACCGGGCGGACCGCGATCGTCACGGGAGCGAACTCCGGCCTCGGTCTCGTCACGGCGACCGAGCTGGCGCGCCACGGGGCCGACGTCGTCCTCGCCGTGCGGAACACCACGGCGGGCGAGGCGGCCGCGGCGACGATTCAGGATGAGGCACCGGGCGCACGCGTCTCAGTGCGGAGTCTCGACCTCGCGTCGCTCGACTCGGTCCGCGCGTTCGCAGAGCGCGCGTCCGACGAGCTCGACCGGATCGACCTGCTCGTCAACAACGCCGGTCTCGTCATCCTCGGAAATCGCCGGACGACAGCGGAGGGCTTCGAGCTTCACCTCGGCACCAACCACCTCGGCCACTTCGCACTCACCGGCCGGCTGCTCCCGCTCCTGGAACGCGGACGGTCACCCCGTGTGGTGTCGCTGAGCTCGCTCTCGCACCGGGGGGCGCACCTGCGGTTCGACGACCTGATGTTCGAGAAGACGTGGGATGCCTCCGCCGCGTACGGCGCGTCGAAACTCGCGAACACGGTCTTCGGCATCGAACTGGACCGCCGCCTCCGCGCCACGGGTTCACCGATCATCAGCACGCTCGCGCACCCGGGAGTGTCCCGCTCGAACCTGACGCCGCGGGCGTGGGAGAGCCGCGGCGCGATCGGGAAGGTCATCGCCGCGGCCTTCGCCGCGCTCAACACCCAGCCGACCGAGCAGGGCGCGCTGCCGCAGCTCTATGCGGCCACCGCGAACGGTGTTCGCGGGAGCCAGTTCTTCGGTCCAGCCGGGAAGAACGAGCAGCGCGGGGACGTCACCGAGGTCCAGGCCGCGGCCGAGGCCCGCGACCCCGGCGTGGGGAGGGAGCTCTGGGCGGTGTCCGAGCGCTTGACCGAAGTGCGCTACCCGACCTGACCCGCACCCCGTGGACCACGCCGGTCGCTCCTTCGGCGCCCGCGGTGCCATGAACCATCCCGCACGGTCGTGCACGAGTCACCCGGCGGGCGCGATCACATCCAGCCCCGCGGCCCGGGCGGCCTCGCCGAGCCTACGGTCGTAGGTGAGGACAGCAGATGCGTCGAGCCGCATCGCCGCCTCAAGGTGCAGGGCGTCCAGGGTGCGCAGGTACTGCATGGGCAGGAAGCCGGCGCTGCGGTGGACGGCGCGGTCGAGAGCCGCGAGCGCGACACCGTCGAGCACTCTCGTGACGTCGGCTTGATCGAGACCCTCTCGGACCGCGACGCGGCGCAGCTCGGTCTCGAGCAGGTCACTGGAGACCAGCGCAGCTTGCGTCTGGTCGAGCCATTCCAGGAGGGCGGGACTCTCGGGCTGATCGACGAGCACCGCGCCGAGAGCCGACGTGTCGACGTAGACGACCGGACGGGAGCTCACAGCCGGTCCCCACGCAGGTCGTCGAGCATCACGGCGGGCCCCTGCTCCGTGCTCTTGCGCTCGATGTCCAGTGCCGCCCAGCCACCCTCGCGCCGCACCGGGCGAACGATCGTCAGCCCGGGGGCGGGCGCGTCCAGCGGCACGATCCGTCCCACGGGCACCCCGCTGTTGGTCAGGACGAAGGAGTGGCCCTCGCTCACCGCTCGGAGCACGCGGCCGGACTCGTTGCGCAGCTCGCGCTGCGACAGGGTCTCGTCCTGAGGTTCGAGGCTGCTCACGGCCCCGCCGTAGCACCCGTGCGACGCGGGGGCTGTGCACCATCCGTTCCAGAAGAGTCGCAACTCGCACTGCGACCGCGTCGGCGAGCGTCGAGGCCGAAAGCCGCCGCTCGAGCACGAGCGGGTGCCCGTCGGCAGGGTCCAGCTCGACGAGGATGTCGATGTCCGACCCCGCATGCGCAGTGACCCGGGCGACGGAGCCGAACAGCTTCGGACTGGTTGCGCCATACCGGTCAAGAACTACCTGGACCTCGTCCCGACGCGCGTCGATGAGCGCGTCTCGGGCGTCATGACGATCTCAGGCATGCCCTCGCGCTATGACGAGCCACGGCGGGCCCCAGCTCGAACTACGCAGCACCGGCAGGGCTCCAGTGAAGCCCAAGAGCCAGTGAAGGCCAGAAGCCACTGAAGCCCAGAAGCCACTGAAGCCCAGGGGTTAGAGCGCGAAGCGGAACTCGACCACGTCGCCGTCCTGCATGACGTAGTCCTTGCCCTCGATGCGAGCCTTCCCCTTCGCGCGGGCCTCGGCGATCGAGCCGGCCGCGATGAGGTCGTCGAAGCCGATGACCTCCGCCTTGATGAAGCCCTTCTCGAAGTCCGTGTGGATGACGCCCGCCGCCTGCGGGGCCTTGGCCCCCTGCGGGATCGTCCACGCGCGCGACTCCTTCGGCCCCGCGGTGAGGTAGGTCTGCAGGCCGAGCGTCGCGAACCCGACGCGGGCGAGCTGGTCGAGACCGCTCTCGGTCTGACCGGTCGACTCGAGCAGCTCCTGGGCGTCCTCCGGGTCGAGGTCGATGAGCTCGCTCTCCACCTTCGCGTCGAGGAACACGGCCTGGGCGGACGCGACGAGAGCGGCCAGCTCCGCCCGGCGCACCGCATCCGTCAGCACCTGCTCGTCGACGTTGAACACGTACAGGAACGGCTTCGCGGTGAGCAGCCCCAGCTCGCGGATCGGCGCCAGGTCGAGAGCGGATGCGCTGAGCGGCTTCGCGCCGTCGAGCCATGCCTTCGCGGCGAGCGCCGTCTCGAGCACGGCGGCCTCAATGCGCTTGCCCTTGACCTCCTTCTCGTAGCGCGGCAGCGCCCTCTCGAGTGTCTGCAGGTCGGCGAGCACGAGCTCGGTGTTGATCGTCTCCATGTCGTCCGAGGGGTCGACGACGCCCGCGACGTGCACGACGTCGTCGTCCGCGAACCCGCGCACGACCTGCGCGATCGCGTCGGCCTCGCGGATGTTCGCGAGGAACTGGTTGCCGAGCCCCTCCCCCTCGCTCGCGCCCTTCACGATGCCGGCGATGTCGACGAACGAGACCGTCGCGGGCACGGTGCGCTCGCTGCCGAACAGCTCCGCGAGCCGGTCGAGCCGCGGGTCGGGCAGGCTCACGACGCCGACGTTCGGCTCGATCGTCGCGAACGGGTAGTTCGCCGCGAGCACGTCGTTCTTGGTCAGCGCGTTGAAGAGCGTCGACTTGCCGACGTTGGGAAGTCCGACGATTCCGATGGTGAGAGCCACGGGGGTCCAGCGTACCGGTGCGCTCGGGAGCGGTGACGCCGGCGGGTGCCGTTCAAAACTCCGGAGAAAAACGCGGTCGGCGGGACGGAACGGCGCGAAGCGGGCTCAACACGCCAGAATCTCCGGAGTTCTGAACGGGCCCGCGGGCCGGGGAACGGATCCCACGCCGTCGGCACGTGTCGCGAGCCTCGATCCCGCAACTTGCGCAGAGTGCAAAGTTGCAGCTACCGTAACTTTGCACTCGCCGAAGGCATCGGCGACGCACGAAGCCGACGCGGGCTCCGCCTTCCCCGTCGGCAGGCGGTTCCCGCGCGATCCCTCCTCCGAACGGAACCGCATGTCCTCCTCCGCCACCGCGGCGCCGACGTCGACCGGGCACGCGCCCGTGATGTCGCACCGGCAGATCCTCCTCGTCATCTACGGCCTCATGGCCGGCATGTTCCTGTCGTCGCTCGACCAGACCATCGTCGGCACCGCCATCCGCACCATCGGCGACGACCTGCACGGCCTCGACCAGCAGGCCTGGGTCACGACCGCCTACCTGATCACCTCGACGATCGCGACGCCGATCTACGGCAAACTCAGCGACATCTTCGGCCGCCGCCCGCTGTTCATCTTCGGCATCGCGGTGTTCCTGCTCGGCTCCGTGCTCTCGACGTTCTCCACGTCGATGCTCATGCTCGCCGGCTTCCGCGCCGTGCAGGGCATCGGCGCCGGCGCGATGATGTCGCTGCCGCTCGCGATCATGGCCGACATGCTCGCGCCGCGTGAGCGCGCGAAGTACCAGGGCTACTTCTTCGCGGTGTTCGGCATCTCATCCGTCGTCGGACCGCTCATCGGCGGCCTGTTCGCGGGCGCGCACGAGATCCTGTTCATCTCGGGCTGGCGCTGGGTGTTCCTGATCAACCTGCCGATCGGCGCCGTCGCGCTGTTCATGGTCATCTCGTTCCTGCACCTGCCGAAGTTCGAGCGCCACAACGCGCCGCGCATCGACTGGTGGGGTGCGGCGTTCATCATCGTCACGCTCGCTCCGCTGCTGCTCATCGCGGAACAGGGCCGCGAGTGGGGCTGGGGCTCCGCGGGCGCCATCGTCTGCTACGCCATCGGCGCGATCGGACTCGTCACGCTCATCCTCGTCGAGCGCGCGATGGGAACGGATGCGATCATCCCGCTGCGCCTGTTCCGTTCCGGCGTGTTCTCGATGGCGACCGTGCTCGGCGTGCTCGTCGGCTTCGGCATGTTCGGCGCGATGCTCACCATCCCGCTCTACCTGCAGATCGTCGCCGGCCTGACCCCGACGGTCTCCGGCTTCGCGATGATCCCGATGATCGTGGGACTCATGATCGCGGCGATCGGCTCGACGCAGATCATGTCGCGCACCGGGCACTACCGCATCTTCCCGGTCACGGGCACGTTCGCGACCGGGGTGGGCTTCTTCATCCTCACCTTCCTGACGATCGACAAGCCGCTGTGGTTCCTCATGCTCGGCATGTTCTTCATCGGTCTCGGCCTCGGCCAGCTCATGCAGACGCTCACGCTCGCCAGCCAGGGCTCGGTCGAGCCCGACCAGATGGGCGTGGCGACGAGCGCGTCGACCTTCTTCCGCCAGATCGGTGGAACGCTCGGCGTCGCCATCCTGCTCTCGGTGCTGTTCTCGGTGCTGCCGGGCAACATCATGAAGGCGAACCAGGACACCGCGACGCTCACGTCGGCGCTGTCGGCCGCGCTCGACCCGGAGGTCGCCGACGCCCCGGCCAACGCCGCGATCATGAAGCAGCTCTGGACGCCCCTCGTCGAGCCGCTCGAGCAGCAGGCGACCGCGCAGGGCATCGACCTCACGGATGCCACGCAGCGCTCGGCCTTCGTCGACGCGGTCGTGCCCGCGATCGAGAAGCAGCTCGACGCGAACGCGGACGTCTCGAGCTCGTCGAGCAGCTCCACGAGCGACACGTCGTTCCTCAACGGCGCCGACAGGCGCCTGAGCGCGCCGTTCCTGACCGGGTTCAACGACTCGGCGGTCGTCGTGTACTGGATCGCGCTCGGCGTCATCCTGCTCGCGTTCGTGCTCACCTGGTTCTTCAAGGTGCCGCCGCTGCGCCAGCGCTCCGCCCTGCAGGAGCGCGCCGACTCGGAGCGCGCGGCCGAGGAGGAGCTCGCCGCCGAGGAGGAGCTCGCGATCCAGGCGGATGCCGCCGCGGCCCAGACCGGATCGCTCGTCGCGCCGGTGACCGGGAGCATCCCGACCCAGCGGTGACGCGTGGGGGCTCCGGCCGCGCGCCGGGGCCCCCCGCGCATCCGTTCGGTCCCGTTGGGGAAAGCCATGAGCACGATCGAGAACGGCGAGGAGACGGCCGCCTTCGGGCTGCGCAGCCGGAAGAAGCTCGTCACCCGCACCACGTTGCAGCTCGCGGCGCGCGCGCTCATCGAGGAGCGCGGCGTCGGCGGCGCGACCGTCGAGGAGATCTGCGCCCGTGCCGGGGTCAGCCCGCGCACGTTCTTCAACTACTTCCCGTCGAAGGCCGCCGCGGCCCTGGGCCTGCCCGAGAGTCCCGTGCCGCCCGAGCACGTCGAGCTCTTCCTCGGCCACGCCGAGGGCGGTCTGGTCGACGACCTGTGCGTGCTCGTCGCCGCGAGCGCCGCGGACATCGACGAGCACGGCGCCCGCAAGGAGCTCGTGCGGCGGCATCCGGAGCTCGCGCCCACCATGTTCCACTGGCTGCACTCGCTGCGGCAGGAGCTCGTCGTGCTCGCGACCGAGCGCGCCGACGAACACACCGCCCGCATCGCGGTCGCGCTCGTGATCGCCGCGTTCATCGAGGTGCAGCAGGACGCGCAGGTGCCCTCGCGGGCGATGCTCGGCGAGCGGATGCGGGCGAACGTGCGCGAGATGTGCGCGCTCGGAGCGGACCTGCGCTGAGCCCGGCGCCGCGCGTGAGCGGACCTGCGCTGAGCCCGGCGCCGCGCGTCATCCGTCGAACGTCGGGGGCCGGTGCGAGGGTGATGACGTGCCCCTGGACTTCACCGCCATCGACTTCGAGACCGCCAACAACTCCGCCGCGAGCGCGTGCTCCGTGGGTCTCGTGAAGGTGCGCGACGGCGCCGTCGTCGACACGGCGAGCTGGTTCATCCGCCCGCCGTCCGGGCACGACCGCTTCCTCGAGTGGAACACGCGCATCCACGGCATCTCGCCGGCGGATGTCGTGGACGCCCCGCTCTGGAGCGAGCAGCTCGCCGACCTCGTCGCCTTCGCCGACGGCGACGTGCTCGTGGCGCACAACGCCGGGTTCGACATGGGCGTCATCCGGGCGGCGTGCGGCGCGAGCTACGTCGAGACGCCGTCGTTCGGCTACCTGTGCAGCCTGCAGGTCGCGCGCCGCACCTACCACCTCGACTCCTACCGCCTGCCGGTCGCCGCGATGGCCGCGGGCTTCGAGGACTTCCGGCACCACGACGCGCTCGCCGACTCGCTCGCGTGCGCGGCGATCATCGTGCACGCCGCCCGCCGCCACGGCGCCGACGACGTGGGGCGTCTCGCGACGATCTCGGGTGCACGGATGGGGCGGATCGGCGCCGCGGCGGCCGACCACCGTCCGGCGGCGCTCACGCTCTGAGCCACCCGGCGAGGCGCCGCCGTGCGGAGGGTCAGCGCCGCGCGGAGGGGTCAGCGCCGCGCGAGCGCGGCCACCCGGCGCAGGTAATGCCGTTGCGGCGCGCTGCGCACCACGAGCGGCAGGCGACGGTAGGCCGCGGATGCGACGGCGAGCCGCCGCTCGACGCGCGCCTGATCGCGGTCGCTCCACGCCATCCGGAACTCCTCGCGCACGCGCCCAGGCAGCAGTGCGGCCGTGACGGCACGCACGCCCGGCAGCAGCGGGCGCAGCGGCACGGGCAGCGTCGCGCCGCCCAGCAGGGTGCGCTCGACCGCGCGCACCTCGTCGTCGACCGCGAGGCGTGCGAGCTGGGCGTCCCAGTAGCGGCCGAACGCGGCCCGGTCGGCGGGCCACAGCTCGGCGGGCATCTGCAGGGCGCCGCCGAGCACCGCGTAGGAGCGGTACAGCGCCTCGGCATCCGTCGGCTCGCCGAACACCCGGGTGTACATGCCGATCGCGGAGTCGTAGAGCGTCGCGGCGACCCAGAGCTGCAGCTCGGGGTCCATCGCACTGTAGCCCGGCCCGCGCACCGGCGCGTGCGCCCGGTTCACGATGCGGCGCATCGCGGCGACCTCGCCGGGCGTGCCGGCCGCGATCGCATAGACATAGGCGAGCGTGCCGTGCAGCCGGCCGAGCGGGTCGCCCGCGAAGTCGCTGTGCCGGGCGACGCCGCGTCCGATCGCCGGATGGGCGAGCTGCAACAGCAGCGCGCGGCCGCCGGCGGCGAGCAGGATGCCCTCGCGGGACACCTCGGCGAGCGTCGTCACGGACGGCTCACTCGAGCGCGACCCCGCGCTCGGCCGCGAGTCCCGCGAGGTCGAGCGCGAGGAACGCGCCGACGCGCTCGGCCCGCTCGCGGACGTAGTCGGGATCGGGCGCCGGCTCCGGCTCGAGCGGCACGATCCGGCTCGCGAGGAACGCCCCGATCTCCCGCCACGCCTCCAGCCGGCTGCGCTCCACGAGCGCGTCGAGCGCGTCGCGGTCCCGCCCCCGGCCGGCGAAGGCCGCGGACATGGCGCGGTGCACGGTCTCGCGGCGCTCGTTCTCGCGGTCCTCGGCCACGGCATCCGCATCGGGCAGCGGGTCGTCGAACCGCCGCGCCTCGCGGCGCGCCCGCTCGCGCTCGCCGAGCTCCCACTCCGAGTCGGCGAGCTGCTCGAACGCGCCCGCGGCGACCTCCGCGAGAGCGTCCCGATCGAGGTCGAGCCGGTCGCGCAGGGCGTCGACGACGATGCGGTTGCGCAGCGTCATCCGTACGCTCGACTCGGCGATGAGCACGCCGTCGTCGACGACGCGCTCGACGGGGGGCGGCTCGACGGGCGCGGGGGCCTCGTACGTTCCGAGGTCCCGGCGTCGCCGGCGCCAGAAGGGGCTCATCGCGATCCATTCTCGCGCGTGCCGGCCCCGCCGTGCTCGGTCGGCCCGCGTGCGTCGGCGCTCGGCCCGCGCTCTTCCGAAAACGAAGGAGGAATCGAACGGATGCGACCCGCACACCCGATTCCGGCCGCGGTCGCGCCCGTTCTCCTTCGTTTTCGGACACAGCGGAGGCCGGCCCGCGCGTGCACCCGGCGCGAGGCGGCGCGGCGCAGCGCCCGGCTAATTCTGCGGGAAGCCCAGGTTGATGCCGCCGTGGCTGGGGTCGAGCCAGCGGCTCGTGACCGCCTTCTCCCGGGTGAAGAAGTGCACCGACTGCGGGCCGTAGGCCTTCGTGTCGCCGAACAACGAGGCCTTCCAGCCGCCGAACGAGTAGTAGCCGACCGGCACCGGGATCGGCACGTTGATGCCGATCATTCCCACCGTTACCTCGGTCTGGAAGCGCCGGGCGGCGCCGCCGTCGTTCGTGAAGATCGCCGTGCCGTTGCCGAACGGGCTCGCGTTGATGAGCGCGACGCCCTCCTCGTAGCTCGCGACGCGCACCACGGACAGCACGGGGCCGAAGATCTCGTGCCGGTAGACGTCGGAGCTGGTCGGCACGGCGTCGATGAGCGTGGGCCCGAGCCAGAAGCCGTCGGCCGCGCCATCCGCTGCCACGCCGCGTCCGTCGACGACGACGCGCGCGCCGTCCCGCTCGGCGAGCTCGATGTAGCCGGCGACCTTGTCGCGGTGCTCCCGCGTGATGAGCGGCCCCATGTCGCAGCCGCGCGTGCCGTCCCCGACGGTGAGGCCGCCCATCCGTTCGGTGATCTTCGGGATGAGCGCGTCGGCGACGTCGCCGACCGCGACGACCACCGAGATCGCCATGCAGCGCTCGCCCGCACTGCCGAAGCCCGCGTTGACGGCGGAGTCGGCGACGAGGTCGAGGTCGGCGTCGGGCAGCACGAGCATGTGGTTCTTCGCGCCGCCGAGCGCCTGCACGCGCTTGCCGTGCTGCGCCGCGGTCTCGTAGATGTACTTCGCGATCGGCGTCGAGCCGACGAAGCTCACGGACGCGACATCCGGGTGCGTGAGGATCGCGTCGACGCTCTCCTTGTCGCCGTGCACGACGTTGAGCACGCCGTCGGGCAGGCCGGCCTCCTGCAGCAGCCGCGCCATCCAGACGGCGGCGCTCGGGTCCTTCTCGCTCGGCTTCAGCACGACGGTGTTGCCCGCGGCGATCGCGATCGGGAAGAACCACAGCGGCACCATCGCCGGGAAGTTGAACGGCGAGATGATGCCGACGACCCCGAGCGGCTGACGGATGCTGTACACGTCGACGCCGGTCGAGACCGACTCACTGTACTCGCCCTTCATGAGGTTCGGGATGCTCGTGGCGAGCTCGACGACCTCGAGGCCGCGGGCGATCTCGCCGAGCGCGTCGGAGGTCACCTTGCCGTGCTCGTTCGTGAGGATCGCGGCGAGGTCGCCCTTGCGGGCGTTGAGCAGCTCCCGGAACGCGAACATGATCTGCTGGCGCTTGGCGAGGCTCGTGCCGGACCAGGCCGGGAAGGCGGCGGCCGCAGCGGCGACGGCGACGGCGACGTCATCCGTGCTGGCGAGGCGCACGTCCTTGGTGACGACGCCCTGCGCGGGGTTGTAGACGGGTGCCGTGCGCGTCGATTCACCAGTGAACGCGGCGCCGGAGACCCAGTGGTCGAGGATGGTCATGCCGCGAGTGTAGGCACGAGACATTTCCCGAACATTTTGTTGGCGCGGGCGCGCGCGCATTCGATCCGATGGTGCCGCGAGCCATCCCGAAAACGAAGGAGATCCGCGCGATCCGCGGACCATTGCGGCGATACAGCGCCGCATCCGCCGGTTCCTCCTTCGTTTTCGGGGCGCGGGGTCGACCGAGCGGCGCGGGACCCGGGCGATGTCGGATGCCGCCGCCAGACTGATCAGCATGGAAGCCGTCCTGCTGCTCATCGGTCTCGTGCTCGGCGTCGCGCTCGGCGCGGTCATCGGCCTGCTCGTCGGTCGTTCGCGCACGACCGCGGCCGTCGCGGCAGCCGCCGCGGGAGCCGCCCCCGCGATCGATCCCGCGATCGTCGAGGCGCAGCGCGCCCAGCTCGATGCGCGCCACGCGCAGCTCGTCGCGGAGGTGCGCGCCGAGGAGCAGTCGGCGCGCGCGGAGGTGGGGTCCCAGCTGGCGGCGGCAGAGGCATCCGTCTCCGCACTGCGCGAGCAGCTCGTGCTCGCGCAGGATCAGTATCGCGAGCACGTCGAGCGTGCGCGCCGCGAGGCGGCGGAGCGCCAGGAGGCCGAGCGGGCGGAGAGCAGGGTGCTGCAGGCGCTCACGCCCGTGCAGGAGACGCTGCGCACCATGCAGGCGAAGGTCACCGAGCTCGAGACGCAGCGCTCGCAGCAGCACGGCGAGCTGAGCCAGCAGCTCAAGGCCGCGGCCGAGAGCGAGGAGCGCCTGCGCTCGACCGCCGAGTCGCTCGCCTCGGCCCTCAAGAACAACGCGACGCGCGGCGTGTGGGGCGAGACGCAGCTGCGCACGCTCGTCGAGTCCGCGGGGCTCATCAACCGGGTCGACTTCGACGTGCAGGCGACGATCGCCTCGGAGTCCGGGCTGCGCCGCCCCGACATGGTCATCAACCTGCCCGGCGGCAAGCAGATCCCGGTCGACTCGAAGGTGCCGTACAACGCCTACATCGAGGCCGCAGCGATTCCCGCGGGCGCGACCGGCGACCAGGAGCGCGCCCGCGTCGACCTGCTCGCGAAGCACGGCAAGCAGGTGCGCTCCCACGTCGACGCGCTCTCGTCGAAGGCGTACTGGACCGGGCTCGACGCGAGCCCCGACTTCACGATCGCGTTCATCCCGAACGAGCCCCTGCTCGCGGCGGCGATCGAGGCCGAGCCCGCGCTCATGGAGTACGCGTTCTCGAAGCGCATCATCCTCGCCACGCCCGGCACGCTGTGGGCACTGCTCAAGACGATCGCGTTCACGTGGCAGCAGGACGTGCTCACCGAGGATGCCAAGCGCCTGTTCGACCTGTCCCGCGAGCTCTACTCCCGCATCGCGACGATGGCGGAGCACGCGGATGCCGTCCGCCGCTCGATCGAGTCGACCGTGAACAACTACAACAGGTTCGCGTCGAGCCTCGAGCAGCGCGTGCTCGTCACCGCCCGCAAGCTCGACGCTCTCGACGAGTCGAAGGTCATCCCGACCCCGGCGACCATCGAGTCCGCGCCCAAGCGCCTCACGCAGGCCGAGTTCGTGCGCGCCGAGCTCGAGGCGCTCGACGAGACCGGCATCGCCCCTGCGGAGATCGACACCGCGATCGTCACGCCGGAGGCCGCGCCGACACCCGACCTGGGCGACGCGGCCGAGAAGCGCACCGCGTAGCTCGCGACCCCGGGTCAACCCGTGTTCGGGCCACTAGGGCCGCGCGTTGGGGGCAGCGATCAACCACCCGTGGGGGCGACGACGAACCCGGAAGGGCGACGACGCCGGTCAGAGCCACTTCGACGCCAGGTGGTCGGCGCTCACGCGGCGGATCGTGCCGGAGACCGAGCGCAGCACGATCGACTCGGTGCGGATCACGGGGCCGAGCCGGCGGACGCCCGCGACGAGCGAGCCGTCCGTGACGCCCGTGGCGACGAAGAAGGTGTTGTCGGAGGCGACGAGCTCGTCGGCCTCGTAGACGTAGTCGAACCGGAGCCCGGCCGCCGCGCCGGCCTCGCGCTCCGCATCCGTCTTCGGGGCCAGGATGCCCTGGATCTGTCCGCCGAGCGCCTTGATCGCGCACGCGGTCGCGACGCCCTCGGGGCTGCCGCCGGTGCCGACGCACATGTCGATGCGCGTGCCATACATCGCGGCGTTGATGCTGCCGGCGACGTCGCCGTCGAGCAGCAGGCGGGTGCCGGCGCCGGCCGCGCGGATGTCCTCGATGAGCTCCTCGTGCCGCGGCCGGTCGAGCACGGCGACGATGACCTCACCGACGTCCTTCTTCTTCGCCTTCGCGTACTCGCGGATGTTGTCGCCGATCGACTGGCGGATGTCGACGACGCCCTTGCCCTCGGCGCCGACGACGAGCTTCTGCATGTAGAACACGGTGTGCGCGTCGAGCATCGAGCCGCGGTCGGCGGCGGCGAGCATCGAGATCGCGTTCTGCCGGCCGGCGGCGGTGAGCGAGGTGCCGTCGATGGGGTCCACGGCGATGTCGGCGGCCGGTCCGTTGCCCGTGCCGACGCGCTCGCCGTTGAACAGCATCGGCGCCTTGTCCTTCTCGCCCTCGCCGATCACGACGACGCCGTCGAACTCGACCGTGCCGAGGAACTTGCGCATCGCGTCGACGGCCGCGCCGTCGGCACCGAGCTTGTCGCCGCGGCCGATGAACGGCACGGCGCGGATCGCGGCCGCCTCCGTCGCGCGCACGAGCTCGAGCGCGAGGTTCCGGTCGGGGTGGTTGAAGTGGGAGGCGGTCTCGTCGGTCACTAGCGCAGAACTCTCCAAACGGATGGGATCGGGGGCGCCGTGGGGGGATCCGTCGTCGGATCAACGCGCTCCCAGCCTAGCCACCCGCGGATGCCGCCACCGCGCGTCGGTAGACTCGGGGCGGACACCGACGCCCCTTTTGGAGGAGACACCATGCCCGTCGCCACCCCGGACCAGTACGCCGAGATGCTCGACAAGGCCAAGGCGGGCGGATTCGCCTACCCGGCCATCAACGTGTCGTCGTCGTCGACGATCAACGGCGTGCTGCAGGGCCTCACGGAGGCCGGCAGCGACGGCATCATCCAGGTGACGACCGGCGGGGCGGACTACTTCGCGGGCCAGAGCGTCAAGGCCCGCGCCTCGGGTGCGCTCGCGATGGCCGCCTTCGCGACCGAGGTGGCGAAGAACTACCCCGTCACGGTCGCGCTGCACACCGACCACTGTCCCAAGAACGCGCTCGACGACTTCCTGCTGCCGCTCGTGGCCGCGAGCGAGGAGGCCGTGGCATCCGGTCGTGGGCCGATCTTCCAGTCGCACATGTGGGACGGCTCGGCCGTGCCGCTCGGGGAGAACATCGAGATCGCGAAGCAGCTGCTGCCGCGCATCAGGGCGATCGGCGCGATCCTCGAGGTCGAGATCGGCGTCGTCGGCGGCGAGGAGGACGGCGTCGAGCACGAGGGCACGAACGACGCGCTGTACACGACCCTCGGCGACGTGACCGAGGTCGTCGAGGCGATCGGACTCGGCGAGCAGGGCCGCTACATCGCGGCGCTCACGTTCGGAAACGTGCACGGCGTGTACAAGCCCGGTGGCGTGAAGCTGCGCCCCGAGCTGCTCGGCGAGATCCAGGACGGCATCGCCGCGCAGTACGGCACCGGGCCGAAGCCGCTCGACCTCGTCTTCCACGGCGGCTCGGGATCGACGGATGCGGAGATCGCCACCGCGGTCGCCAACGGCGTCGTGAAGATGAACATCGACACCGACACGCAGTACGCGTTCAGCCGCTCGGTCGCCGACACGGTGTTGCGCAACTACGACGGCTTCCTCAAGGTCGACGGCGAGGTCGGTAACAAGAAGATCTACGACCCGCGCGCGTGGGGCAAGATCGCCGAGTCCGCGCTCGCGGCCCGCGTCGTGGAGGCCACGAAGCAGCTCGGCTCGTTCGGCCACAGCAACTGAGCCGCCCGCGTCCGCGCACCCGCGCGCCCGCGCCCGAAACGCCCTGCCCGAAAACGAAGGAGATCGGGCCACGAACGGCCGCCGACCCTCACGGTCGAGCGAGTTCGGGGCTCGATCTCCTTCGTTTTCGTGACGCGCTTTCGTGGCGCTCTTCGTGACGCGGGCGGCGCTCAGGGACGCGGATGTGGGCCCGAGCCCGAGCCCGTGCCCTCGTCCCGGCGCACCGCGAAGGTGAGGAGGCCGCGCCGGGTGTCCCAGTCGAGGTCGTCGACGGTGGTCTGCAGCGCGAGGTAGTACGGCGCGAGCATCGTCGAGCGTCGCCCCTCGGGCAGGTCGAGGTCGAGGCTGAGCGCGACCGCGGTCGAGCCGTCGGGCTGGCCGCGGAGCTCGATGAAGAGGCTGCCGGCATCCGCCCCGGGCGAGCGCAGCGCGGCGGTCAGCAGCCCGCGCAGCGCCGCCCGCTGGGCGGAGTTCATCCGGTCGGCACGGTGGTCCGGGTCGACGACGAACATCCGGCCGTGCGCCGCCACCGACTCCAGCCAGCTGCGGTTCACGCTCTCCTTCAGGTCGGAGCGCAGGCGGCGCGCGAGCTGTCCGGCGAGGGCGCGGTCGTCATCCGTCACGACGCCGGCGTCGGCGATCTGCTCCAGGAACGGCGCGACGCGCGCCCCGAGCCGGGCGAGCAGGTGGCGTTCGACGATGAGGGCGGTCTCGTCGGCGAGCGCGCCGTCGACGCGTTCCGGCACGGTGCCCGCGTCGACGAACAGCTCGCGGGTGCGCGCGACGACCGTCACGATGAACACCGCCGACGCGACGAGGCCGATGAGCGTCGTGCCCATCGCGATGACCGCGGCCGACACGGGCGGCCACACGGTCACGTCGGTCGAGAACGCGATCCCGCCGGCGACGCCCGAGGCCACGCTCAGCACGCCGCCGTAGACGAGCACCTGCAGCACCGACGAGTGCGGCGCGAGCGTCGCGATCACGATCGCGACCCCGGCCGGCGCCCACCAGTACTGCACGAGGGTCGTCGCCGAGTAGTTCGCGCACGTCGAGACGACGAGCCCGGCGATGGCCAGCGCGAGCACGGGGATCGCGGAGAGCGAGCCGAACGGACGCCGGAACGGCCCGGTGCGCACCTGAACGAGGAAGGATGCGGCCGCGACGAGCGCGACGGCCACGATGTCGAGCAGCGGGGCGGCGGCATCCCGCCACGTGCTCGTCACCGAGGCGAGGCCGTAGAACAGGATGAGCGCGCCGAACGACCCGGCGAAGAGCGGCCGCGAGTACCAGCTGAGCGGGTCCAGGCTCTGCGGCGAGGTGCGCAGCAGCCGGTTCACGACGGCGCTCCGTCGACCTCGTGCGGCACTCGCGCGCCGACGGGCACGGACACGAGCACCGACGTGCCGGCGCCGACCCGCGACCAGACCCGCACGCTGCCGCCGCTCGCCTCGATCGCCGTGACCGCGGCAGCCGGGAGACCGGTCGTGGTCGCCGTGTCGAAGCCGACGCCCTGGTCGATGACCATGTAGGTCAGCTCGCTCGCCGCGCCGCCGACCACGAGCTCGGCGGAGGCCACCTGCGCGTGCGCGAGCACGTTGTCGAACGCGGCGCGCAGCAGCGCATGGATCGCCTCGCGCGCCGCCGGCGGCATCCGGACGACCTCGTCGTTCGTGCCCGTGACCTCGACGGTGAGCCCGCGCCACTGCATCTCGCTGACGAGCGCCACGGTGCCGTTGCGCACGGCGCTGTCGTCGCCGTCGACGTCGAGGGCGTGGCCCGGCTCGCGCAACCAGGTGGGCCTGCGCAGCGTGTCGACATCCGCTCGGAAGCGCTGCCGGGTGCGCTCGTCGAGCTCGTCCGGCGCGCTCATCACGGCCGTGAGGTCGCCGAGCACGGTGTCGTGCACCATCGCGGCCGCGCGCTGCTCGAACTCGTGCTCGAGGGCGACGCGCCGGGTCTCGTGCTCGAGCCGCTCGAGGTCGGGGATGCGGCTCGCCTGGCTCGCCCGCACGACGGAGAGGATGACGTACGCGCTCGCGTAGACGGCCCAGCCCGTGACCGGGCCCCAGCCGGGCCACAGCGGCTGACCGAGCACGACGGCGGCGAGCCCGGTGGACGCGAACGAGACCCCGAGGCCGATGGTCGCCCAGGCCAGCCCGGCGAGCGGCCGCGCGACCGCCGGCGCGAGCAGAACGAGCGCGAACGCGGGTCGGTTGAGCAGGAACGTATTGTCGCCGTCGAGTCCGGGGTCGATCCGGTAGACGAGCACGAAGAACGCCGTCGCGAGCGCGACGCCGAGCACGAGGTGCACGACCCGGGTGAGGAGCGTGCGACGCAGGCCCGCCACGACGACGACCGCGGTGAACGCGATGAGGCAGAGCAGCGGCGGGAGGATCCGGTCGCCGTGCCCGCGCGCCACGAGCACGTCGACGAGCACCGGGATGTCGAGGATCGACACCAGGATCGACACGGCCCAGCCGCTGCGGGCGACGGATGCGGTGACCACCTCGGAGGCGATCTCGCGCGGCAGCACGGCGATCCGCGTGCGCCTCTCGCCCCCCGGCCCTCCCCCGTTGGCCATCGGATCAGTTCGTGCTCGGCGGCGATGTCGGGGTCGACACGCTGGTCAGGTAGCCGAGGAAGCCGGGATCGGAGAACACCACGGTGGCGAACAGCGCGGCGGCGACGATGCCGACGACCACGCCCGCGATGAGCGGCACGAAGAAGCTGACCTTCCCGTGGCGCAGGCGGCGCACCGAGATCGCGATCGCGATGAGCAGCACGACGGGCTCGATGATCGCGAGCGCGATGCCGACCGCCCGCGCGAGGCCGACCGGCTCGACGGGGCCGGTGTAGCCGTACAGCTCGTAGGCGGAGGCGAGCGTCGTCGGCAGGTCGGGGTAGGTCGCGATGCCGTTGATCGTGGAGAACGTGCCCATGCCGATGAGCACGACCGTGAGCAGCACGTCCCACCGGCGCGACCGTCGCGGCGCGTCGGCCGTCGCGTACGGCGGCGGCGCGGATGCCACGGGTCGCGCCCCGACCCCGGTCGCCTCGCGCGGCGCGTCCTCGACGGCGCCGGCGGCACGCGGACGCGGGCGCCCGCGCTCGAGGAACTCCTCGAGCGTCATGCCCGATGCGGCCGCCTGTTCCTCGGGGGTCGCGTACTCGCCGTACTCCGGGCGCTCCCGGCCCGCGGCATCCGCGCCGGGGCCGTCCGCGCGCCGGCCGTCCGCGCGCTCCCGGCCCGATCCGGCGTCGCTCACGCGGTCTGCCAATCGAGTCGGCGGCGGCCGCCGAGGCCGCGCTCGTCGGGGTTGCCCTCGGCATCCGTCCGCAGTTCCTTGGGCAGCGAGAACATCAGATCCTCCTCGGCCGTGACGACCGTCTCGACGTCGCGGTAGCCGGCATCCGCGAGCTGCTCGAGCACCTCCTGCACGAGCACCTCGGGCACCGACGCACCGCTCGTGACGCCGACCGTGGCGACGCCGTCGAGCCAGGCCTGGTCGATCTCGTGCGCGTAGTCGACGCGGTGCGCGGCGGTGGCGCCGTGCTCGAGCGCGACGTCGACGAGCCGCATCGTGTTCGAGCTATTGCCGCTGCCGACGACGATCACGAGGTCGGCCTGCGGCGCGACCTTCTTGATCGCGACCTGGCGGTTCTGGGTGGCGTAGCAGATGTCGTCGGACGGCGGGTCCTGCAGGTTCGGGAACCGCGCGCGCAGGCGCTGCACGGTCTCCATCGTCTCGTCGACGGACAGTGTCGTCTGCGAGAGCCAGACCAGGTTGTCGGGGTCGTCGACGACGAGGCCGTCGACGTCGTCGGGTCCGTTCACGAGGGTCGTGCGCTCGGGTGCGTGCCCCATCGTGCCCTCGACCTCCTCGTGCCCGGCGTGTCCGATGAGCAGGATGTGGCGGTCCTGCTTCGCGAAGCGCGTCGCCTCGCGGTGCACCTTGGTGACGAGCGGGCAGGTGGCGTCGATCGCCTCGAGGTCGCGCTCGGCGGCCTCGCGCACGACGGCGGGGCTGACACCGTGGGCGCTGAACACGACGTGGCTGCCCGGCGGCACCTCGGCGACGTCGTCGACGAAGATCGCCCCGCGCTTCTCGAGCGTCGCGACGACGTGCACGTTGTGCACGATCTGCTTGCGCACGTACACCGGACTGCCGAACCGGTCGAGCGCCTTCTCGACGGCGACGACGGCCCGGTCCACTCCTGCACAGTATCCGCGCGGCGCTGCGAGCAGCACCCGCTTGGGGGCGGCGACGGGGGTGTCCACTAGCCTGTTGCGGGCCGACGGGACTCGCGGCACGCCGAGCACGGCGACGTTCCCGTTGGTGATGGTGGACACGGCCCGATTCTACGGGCGGCGCCTGGACGAGGCGTGGAGTGCACGAGGCGCACGAGGCGCACGGAACGGACGGAGGGTCGCATGACGGATGCCCCCGCGACCGTGGACGCGCCCTGGGGCGTCGCGCTGCTCTCGGGCAAGATCAAGGGCTGGATCGAACGGCTCGGCACCGTGTGGGTCGAGGGCGAGCTCACCCAGTGGAACGAGCGCGGCGGCGTCGTCTACGGCAAGCTCAAGGACCTCGAGGCGGATGCCACGGTCTCGTTCACGATGTGGTCGAGCGTGCGCGCGCGCGTGCCCGCCGACCTCGCACGCGGCGACCACGTCGTCGCCCTCGTCAAGCCCGACTGGTGGGTCAAGGGCGGCACCCTCACGATGCAGGTGCTCGACATGCGCCACGTCGGCCTCGGCGACCTGCTCGAGCGCCTGGAGAGGCTGCGCCGCACGCTCGCCGCGGAGGGGCTCTTCGACGCCTCGCGCAAGAAGCGGCTGCCGTTCCTGCCGGGGGTCATCGGACTCGTGACCGGCCGCGACTCGGACGCCGAGAAAGACGTGCTCCGCAACGCGCAGCGGCGCTGGCCGGGCGTCGAGTTCCGCACCGCCTACGCGGCGGTGCAGGGCGACCGCGCCGTGCCCGAGGTGCTCGCGGCGCTGCGCCGGCTCGACGCCGACCCGGAGGTCGACGTCATCATCGTGGCCCGCGGCGGCGGCGACTTCCAGCACCTGCTCGTGTTCAGCGACGAGCGGCTCGTGCGCGCCGCGGCCGCCCTCGCCACGCCGCTCGTGAGCGCGATCGGCCACGAGGCCGACCGTCCGCTGCTCGACGACGTGGCCGACCTGCGCGCCTCGACGCCGACGGACGCCGCCAAGCGCGTCGTGCCCGACGTCGCGGAGGAGCTCGCCCGCATCCAGCAGGCCCGCGCCCGGATCGGCACGCGCGTGACGACGCGGCTCGCGCACGAGGCGGACCGCATCGAGCAGCTGCGCTCGCGTCCGGTGCTCGCGCACCCCGAGCGCCTCGTCGACGGGCGCGCCGAGGAGCTCGCCCGTCTCACCGCCCGCGCCGGCGACCTCATCGAGCGCTCGATCGAGCGCGCCCACGTGCGCGTCGTCGAGCTCGCCGGCCAGGTGCGCTCGCTCTCGCCGCAGCGCACGCTCGACCGCGGCTACGCGATCGCGCAGCTGCCCGACGGCGGCGTGCTGCGCAGCGCGACGGATGCCGCCCCCGGCTCCCGCCTGCTGCTCACGCTCGCCGACGGCAGCATCCGTTCGACGGTCGACGCCGACGCCGACGTCGACCCTGACGCCGCCCGCACCCGACGATAGGATTCGAGACCGTGGCTTCCGACCCAACGCCCCTCGCGGAGCTCTCGTACGAGCAGGCGCGCGACGAGCTCGTGCGCGTCGTGCAGGAGCTCGAGCAGGGCGCGCCGACGCTCGAGCAGTCCCTCGCCCTCTGGGAGCGCGGCGAGTCCCTCGCCCGCCGCTGCGAGGAGTGGCTGCTCGGCGCCCGCCAGCGTCTCGAGGCCGCGCGGGGAGCGGCCGCAGACCAGCACAGCGCCGCGCGGGGAGCGGCCGCCGAGCGGCACAGCGCCGCGCGGGGAGCGGCCGCCGCACCCGCCGCCGATCCGTCCGACGACGAGGCGTTCTGATGGCACGCGCGCGCGAACCGCGCATCGTCGCCGAGCTCGGCCGCCCCGAGACCCCCGACGAGACCGCCGAGCGCAAGGCGGCCAACTCGGCCCGCTACCGCGCGAGCAAGACCACCCGCAATCTCGCGGCGGCGCTCGTCGCGACCGTGGCGATCGTCGTCGCGCTCGTCGCGGTCGTCGTCCGCCCCGACCCGGGTCTCGACCTGAGCGTCGACTGGCACGCCATCGCGGCCCAGGCGGGCGAGCCCGTCGTCGACCCCGAGCTGCCGGCCGGCTGGACCGCGAACGCCGCCGAGTTCCGCGGCTCGACCGACGAGCGCTACTGGTACCTCGGCTTCGTGACCCCGCGCTCGGGCTTCGTCGCCGTCGAGCAGCACGACGCGGTCGACGACGACCTCGTGAAGCACACGCTGCCCGACCACTCCACCGGCCCGCAGACGCAGACCGTCGGCGGTGTCGCCTGGCAGGCCTGGACCGCCCCGGATGCCGCCACCGCCGGCAACTACGCGCGGGTCTGGGAGACCACGGCCGGCAGCACCCAGTTCCTCGTCTACGGCACCGCCGACCTCGACGAGTTCACCACGTTCGTCGAGGCCGTCGGAGAGGACCTGCCGTGACGCCCACCCCGACGCTCTCGCCCGCCGAGGTGTGGCAGCAGATGCTCGACGGCAACGCGCGCTTCATCGCGGGCAGCCCCGAGCATCCGCACCAGGACGCCGACTACCGCGAGGCGCTCGCGGGCGGTCAGACGCCGAGCGCGGCGCTGTTCGGCTGCGCCGACTCGCGCCTCGCCGCGGAGATCATCTTCGACCGCGGGCTGGGCGACCTGTTCGTCGTGCGCAACGCCGGCCAGGTCGTCGACGAGTCGGTCATCGGATCGCTCGAGTACGCCGTCACGGTGCTCGGCGTGGCGCTCATCGTCGTGCTCGGCCACGACTCCTGCGGCGCCGTCGCCGCGGCGATCGCCTCGGCGGGCGCGGACAGCGAGCCCCTGCCGCCGCACATCGCGCACCTCACCGAGCGCATCCAGCCCGCGGTGATGCGCGTCGCGCTCGCCGCCGGCACCGCGGACCGCCCCGAGGAGGCGGACGCGTTCGACGTCGGCCGCGAGCACCTGCGCGACTCGATCGCGGGCATCCTGTCCGGCTCCGAGATCATCTCCGAGCGGGTCGCCGCGGGTACGCTGGCGGTCGTCGGGGCGAACTACCGCCTCGCCGAGGGCCGCGCCGTGCCCGACGTGCACGTCGGCCTGGTCTGACCCCCGTTCCCGACCGCAAGAAGGGCCCACCGCTGTGACCGACTCGCTCCTCGACTACCGCATCGAGCACGACACGATGGGCGAGGTGCGGGTGCCCGCATCCGCGCTCTACGGCGCGCAGACGCAGCGCGCGGTGGAGAACTTCCCCATCTCGGGCTCCGGTCTCGAAGCGGCGCAGATCGTGGCGCTCGCGCGGATCAAGAAGGCGGCGGCGCTCGTCAACGCGGACCTCGGCAAGCTCGACGCCTCGATCGCGCGGGCGATCGCGGATGCGGCCGACGAGATCATCGGCGGCGCCCACCACGACCAGTTCCCGATCGACACCTACCAGACCGGCTCGGGCACGAGCTCGAACATGAACATGAACGAGGTGCTCGCGACGCTCGCGACGCGTTCCCTCGGCCGGGACGTGCACCCCAACGACCACGTGAACGCGTCGCAGTCGTCGAACGACGTGTTCCCGACCTCCGTGCACGTCGCCGTCACGGCGGCTCTCGTCGGAGACCTCGTGCCCGCGCTCGCGCACCTGCGCGCGGCGCTCGCCGCGAAGGCCGGGCTGTGGCGGGACGCCGTGAAGAGCGGCCGCACCCACCTGATGGATGCCACTCCCGTGACCCTCGGCCAGGAGTTCGGCGGCTACGCGCGCCAGATCGAGCTCGGCATCCAGCGCGTCGAGGCGACCATCCCGCGCGTCGCCGAGGTGCCGCTCGGCGGCACCGCGACCGGCACGGGCATCAACATGCCGGTCGGGTTCGCGGCCGCCGTGATCGAACGGCTCACGACCGAGACCGGGCTGCCGCTCACGGAGGCGCTCGACCACTTCGAGGCGCAGGGCGCGCGCGACGGGCTCGTGGAGGCATCCGGTGCGCTGCGCACCATCGCGGTGTCGCTCGTGAAGATCTGCAACGACCTGCGCTGGATGGGCTCGGGGCCGAACACCGGGCTCGGCGAGCTGCACATCCCCGACCTGCAGCCCGGCTCGTCGATCATGCCCGGCAAGGTCAACCCGGTGATCCCCGAGGCGACGATCATGGTCGCCGCGCGCGTCATCGGCAACGACGCGACGATCGCGTTCGCGGGCGCGACCGGCAGCTTCGAGCTCAACGTCGCGATCCCGGTGATGGGCACGGCGCTGCTCGAGTCGATCCGTCTGCTCGCGAACTCGGTCGTGCTGCTCGCCGACAAGACCGTCGACGGCCTCGAGGCGAACCTGGAGCGCGCCCGCGCCCTCGCCGAGTCGTCGCCGTCGATCGTCACGCCGCTGAACCGGATCATCGGCTACGAGGCCGCCGCGAAGATCGCGAAGAACTCCGTCGCGAAGGGCATCACGGTGCGCGAGTCGGTCATCGACCTCGGCTTCGTGGAGCGCGGCGAGGTGACGCTCGAGCAGCTCGACACGGCCCTCGACGTCACCACGATGACCCACCCGGGCTGAGCCGGCGCCGGTCCGCTCCCCGCTGGCCGAGGAGGCGCGCCAGCGCCGTCTCGGGGCCCGTCGGCACGACAACGCGTAAACTCGTGCCGCTGGCACCGAGCGGCCGGAGGGCGGTCCCTCCTTCGGTGGCGGCCAGTTGGGAAAGTCCACCGTGTCGCACGGTCTCGTCGGACGCTACGCGTCCGTGCTCGTCGACGGCGCCTGGCGCGTCTCGCTCGCCGGCTGGTTCGCCCGCCTGGTGCGCTCGAGCGCCCAGATCGGCGCGGTGCTGCTCGTCGCGGCACGCGCGGGCGACTTCGCGATCGCGGGCGTCGCGGCCGGAGCGGTCGTGATCGGCGCGGCGATCGGCGGACCGCTGTGGTCCCGCGCCGCCGATCGGCGCGGCCAGCAGCGCGTGCTGCCGTGGACGATCGTGTCGATGATCCTCGCCGGTGCCGCGCTCATCGCGGCCGTCGACCTCGGGGCGCCCGTGCCGGTGCTGCTGCTCGCGGCTCTCGCGCTCGGCGCGAGCTCGGCCGATGCCGGATCGTTCGTGCGCGCCCGCTGGATGCACCGCCTCACCTCGGCGAGCCACCGGCACACCGCCCTGTCGCTCGAGTCCGTGCTCGACGAGTTCTCGTTCGTCATCGGACCGCCTGTCGTCACGATCGTCGCGGGGGCGATCGCGCCCGAGCTCGGACTCGCGATCGGCGTGCTCGCGAGCGTGGGCGGATGCCTCGGGCTGCTCGCCGAGCGCTCCAGCATCCCGCGTCCGAGCCCGACGGTCTCCGCGGCGGGGCGCGCCGCGAGCTGGCTGCCGCTGTCCGTGCTCGCGCTGCTGCCCGCCCACGTCGGCATCGGCCTGATGTTCGGCTCGGTCGATCTCACGGCCGTCGGCATCGCCGACGACCTCGGCGCGACCTGGGTGGCGGGCGCACTGCTCGCCGTGTTCGCGGTCGGCAGCGTCACCGCCGGGCTCGTCGTCGGCGCGATCGGCGACCGCGGCACCGCGCTCGCCCGGCTCGCCGTCGCGGGGCTCGTGTTCGCCGCGCTCGTGCCGTGGTTCGCGGTGCTGCCGACGGCGTCCGGCTTCGCCGTCGCGAGCCTGCTCGGCGGCCTCGCCACGACGCCCGTGCTCATCGCCGCGAGCACGATCATCGAGTCGACCACGGACCGGGCCGGCGTGACCCTCGCGCTCACCTGGCCGACCGTCGCGCTGTCGCTCGGGGTCACGATCGGCTCGTGGCTCGCGGGCAGCGCGATCGACGCCGGCGACCCGTTCGGCGCGACCGGCCTGCCGCTCGCATCCGCGGCGCTCGTGGCGGTCACGCTCCTCGTGAACGCGGCCGTGCGATCGCGCGGCGCGCGCACGCTCGCCGACGCATCCTGATCCCGCCGGCCGGCGCCCGAAGCGCACGAAGCGCACGACGGTGCCCGCTCGCGCCGTCTCGCTGAATCCGTGCGCGGACGGCATCCGCTCACCCCTCGCCGCGCGACCCCGACCGCGCCCGCACGACCCGGCCGGGCCGCGCGACCCGGGCGGGTAGCCCGGGCCGCGCGACTCGGGCCGAACGAAGGATCAGGCGAGCTCGTTCGACTCCAGCATCTGGGTGACGAGCGCCGCGATCGCAGAGCGCTCGGAGCGCGAGAGCGTGATGTGCCCGAACAGCGGGTGCCCCTTGAGGCTCTCGATCACGCTCGCGACGCCGTCGTGGCGGCCGACGCGCAGATTGTCGCGCTGCGCGACGTCGTGGGTGAGCACGACCCGCGAGTTCTGGCCCATGCGCGAGAGCACCGTGAGCAGCACGTTGCGCTCGAGCGACTGCGCCTCGTCGACGATCACGAACGCGTCGTGGAGCGAGCGTCCGCGGATGTGCGTGAGCGGCAGCACCTCGAGGATGCCCCGGTCGATGACCTCGTCGATCACGTTCTGCGACACGACGCTGCCGAGCGTGTCGAACACGGCCTGCGCCCACGGGTTCATCTTCTCGGCCGCGTCGCCGGGCAGGTAGCCGAGCTCCTGCCCGCCGACCGCGTAGAGCGGCCGGAACACCATGATCTTGCGGTGCTGCTGCTTCTCGAGCACGGCCTCGAGGCCCGCGCACAGCGCGAGGGCGCTCTTGCCGGTGCCCGCGCGGCCGCCGAGCGAGACGATGCCGATCTCCGGGTCGAGCAGCATGTCGATCGCGAGGCGCTGCTCGGCGCTGCGGCCGTGCAGGCCGAACAGGTCGCGGTCGCCGCGCACGAGACGGATGCTGCCCCGTCCGGTCACGCGCGCGAGGGCGCTGCCCCGCTCCGAGTGCACGACGAGGCCGGTGTTGACCGGCAGGTCCTGCACGGCGCGCGAGGTGAGGGCCTCGGTGTCGTACAGCTCGGCCATCTGCTCGGCCGAGAGGTCCACATCCGCCTGCCCGGTGAAGCCCTCCTCGGGCGCGAGCTCGGCGCGGTACTCCTCGGCGGCGAGGCCGATCGAGGCGGCCTTGACGCGCATCGGCAGGTCCTTCGAGACGACGGTGACGTCGAGCCCGTCGCCCTGCAGGTTGAGCGCGACGGCGAGGATGCGGGAGTCGTTGTCGCCGAGCTGGAGACCGGACGGCAGCACCGACTGGTTCGAGTGGTTGAGCTCGACCCGCACGCTGCCGCCGCCCTCCGTGGCGATCGGGAAGTCGAGGCGTTCGTGCTGCACGCGCAGCTCATCGAGGTTGCGGAGCGCCTGGCGGGCGAAATAGCCGATCTCGGGGTCGTTGCGTTTCGATTCGAGCTCGGTGATGACGATGACGGGCAGCACGACGGGGTGCTCCGCGAAGCGGAAGATCGCCTTCGGATCCGAGAGCAGCACGGAGGTGTCGAGCACGTACGTGCGCGTCGCCGTGGTCGCGCGGGAGCCAGCGGCCCCCGTCTGCATCGTCGTCGGTCGGGATTGCTGGGCCACACTCGCTCCGTCCCCGAGCGCTCGCACGCTCGAGTTTTTCGCGAAGACGGCCGACCAGCGGTTTCGAGACGAACGGATGGGTGGCCATCTCGATCAGGCGCCCTGCCTGATGCTCCACACCATAGGCACGTCGAATGACGGACAGGTTTCACGACTCGCGGTCGGCGTGTTTCGGCTGAGTAAACATCCGGCGGCCCGCGCGTCCGCCCCGGTGGCGCCCGCCCCGGAGCGCCCGGCCGAAGAGCTCGCCCCGAAAACGAAGGAGAACGGATGTGCCTGCCGCCGGCACGCCGCGAACCGGCCCCGGATCGCGCGATCCTCCTTCGTTTTCGGGAGGGAGGTGCGGCGGGGCGGGGCCGCGCGGGTCAGATCGCGGTGGCGTAGCTCGTGAGCGCGGCGCGCAGCAGGTCGAGGGTCTCGTCGGTCGTCGAGGCGTGCGCGCTCACCCGCACCGTGCCCGCGCGCACGGTCGTCGCGACGCCGTGGTTGTGCAGCGCCGCGGCGAGCGCCGTGAGCTCGGCGGGCTCCGGGCCGAGCACGACGATCCCGGCCCGCTCGTGCGGCGCTCGCGACGAGAGGACCGGCACCGCGAACTCGTCCGCGAGCTGGATGATGCGCTCCGTGGTCTCGACGATGCGCTCGCGCACGGGGCCGACGCCGACCTCGGCGAGCTGCTCGAGCGCGGCCGCGAGCCGCGCCTGCGCGATCGGGTCGGCGGGGGCGATCTCGAACGCCCGGGCGCCGCGCGCGGGCGGCGGCACCGCGTCGAGCGGCATCCCCTCGACCTCGCTCGCCGGAAAACCCGACAGCACCGGGGTGAGCCGGTCGACGGCTCGGTCGCTCAGCGCGAGGAAGCCCGTGCTCCAGCCGGCGCGCAGCCACTTCTGGCCGCCCGTCGCGATGACGTCGGCGAGCCCCCAGGGCGCGTCGACGACGCCGAACCCCTGGATGGCGTCGACGACGAGCAGCCGGTCGCCGATCACCTGGCGGATGCCCTCGAGGTCGACGAGGTACCCGGTGCGGAAGTCGACGAGGCTCACCGCGACCGCGACCACGGAGTCGTCGAGCTGCGCACGGATGCCGCCGGGGGTGACGCGTCCGGCATCCGTCTCGAGCCAGCGCGCCTCGAGCGCGCCGAGCGCCTCGTGCGCGCGCACCGCCGCGAACGGCAGGCTCGGGAACTCGCTCGGCGCGAGCGCGACCGTTCCCGTGATGCCGAACAGGGCCTGCATGAGGCCCTGGCTCGTGTTCGGCTGGAACACGACCTGGTCGGCGCGGAACCCGGTGACGGCCGCGACGGCCGCCCGCGCGCGCTCGTCCTGCTCGAGCAGCGCGGGCACCGTGCCGAAGCGTGCCCGCGCGAGCGTCTCGGTCAGGGCGAGCTGCTCCCCGCGCGCGGCGGCCCCCATCGGACCCACGAACGCGAAGTCGAGGTAGCCGGGCTCCTCGTCGAAGCTGTCCAGGTAGCGCTCGAACGCGGCATCCGTCATCCGCCGTACCTCCTCTCGCGACGCGCGAAGTCCCGCAGCGCGCGCAGGAAGTCGACCTGTCGCAGGTCGGGGCCGAGCGCCTCGACGAAGTAGAACTCGCTGTGCGCACTCTGCCACAGCATGAAGTCGCTCAGCCGCTGCTCCCCCGACGTGCGGATCACGAGATCGGGGTCGGGCTGGCCGCCCGTGTAGAGGTGCTCGCCGATGAGCTCGGGGGTGAGCACGTCGGCGAGGTCGTCGAGCGTGCCGTGGTGCGACCGGACGATCGAACGGATGGCGTCGACGATCTCGCGCCGCCCGCCGTAGCCGACGGCGAGGTTGACGTGCAGGCCGGTGTGGTCGCGCGTGCGCGCCTCGGCCGCGCGGATCGCCGCGACGAGCGGAGCCGGCAGTCCCTCGTCGGAGCCGACGTGCTGCACGCGCCAGTCGCGCGTGTGCGAGAGATCGTCGGCGAGGTCCGCGATGATCGCGAACAGCTGCTCGAGCTCGTCGGCGGAGCGGCCGGTGAGGTTGTCGGTGGAGAGCAGGTAGAGGGTCGCGACCTCGATGCCGAGGTCGTCGCACCAGGCGAGGAACTCGTGCATCTTGAGCGCACCCGCGGTGTGCCCGTGCGCCGCGCTCGAGTAGCCGCGCATCCTCGCCCAGCGCCGGTTGCCGTCGATGATCATCGCGACGTGCCTCGGGCGGGGCGCCGCGGCGAGCGAGCGCTTGAGGCGCGAGGTGTAGAGGTCGTACAGGAAGCCGCGTCCCGCGGACTCCCCGGTGCCACTCACGGGTCCACGTTAGCGGGGTGGCGCCGGCTCTCCCATCCCGCCGTTATCCGGCGCCCCTATGCTCGGGCCATGACGCCGGAGACCGACGAGCCGCCCGCCACCCCGTCTCTCGCGGAGGTCGCGTCGCAGCCCGATCCGGACGGCGACCTGCCCAGACTGCCGCTGCTCGACGACGCCGTCGAGTACGCGGCGATCGAGAAGAAGCCGACCTGGCGCGGGTGGATCCACGCGGGCACGTTCCCGGTGGCGATCGCGCTCGGCATCGTGCTCGTCTGCCTCGCCGACGGCGGGGCGGCGAAGGCCTCGACCGCCGTGTTCTTCGCGAGCTCGCTGCTGCTGTTCGGCACGAGCGCGCTCTACCACCGCGTCAACTGGAGCCCGCGGGTCAAGGCGGTGTTCCGCCGCATCGACCACTCCAACATCTTCCTGCTGATCGCGGGCAGCTACACCCCGATCACGGTGCTCGCGCTGCCGCCGGCGAAGGCGACCGTGCTCCTCTGGCTGGTGTGGGGCGGGGCGGCGCTCGGCGTCGGTTTCCGTATTCTGTGGATCCGTGCGCCGCGCTGGCTGTACGTGCCGCTCTACCTGCTGCTCGGCTACGCCGCGTTCGCCTTCATCGTCGACTTCTTCGAGGCGAACGCGGCGATGATGACCCTCATCCTGGTCGGCGGGGTCTGCTACTCGATCGGCGCGGCCGCGTACGGCTTCAAGCGGCCGAATCCGGTGCCCGGGGTCTTCGGCTTCCACGAGGTGTTCCACTCGTTCACGCTGCTCGCGTTCCTGTGCCACTGGACGGGCATCCTGCTCATCGCCCTGCACCCGCTCTACCCCTGACGGTCGCCCCGGCCCTCGCCCGAGTCCTCGCCGCGCGCCTCGGCCTCGAGCTGCTCGCGGATCTCCGCGCGGTAGCGCACCCGGCGCACCCGGCGCGTCATGTCCACGATGAGCAGCACGACGACGACCGCGATGACGAACGTGACCGCGAAGCCGACCCAGCCGGGCGTCACGGCGTTCTGGTCCACGCTGAGGCCGGGCAGCGTCGGCGACGGGCTCGGGGTCGCGGCGGCGACGGGGTTCACGACGGCGGCGGTCAGGCTCATGGGGCGTCCTCGGGGAGTCGGTCGTCGACGATGCCGGCGAACAGGTCGGTCTCGGGCACGCTCGTCGGCACGGTCGACGACACGAGCTCGAAGTCCTCGGTCGGCCAGACGCGGCGCTGCACGTCGTTCGGCCAGAAGAACCACGGGTCGTCCGGCGCCACCTGGCTCGCGTGGGCGCGCAGGGCGGCATCTCGGATGTCGAACTCGGCAGCGCAGGGAACGCGCGTCGTCGCGGGGCGCCCGCCCGCCGCATCCCGCAGCTCGCGCCAGGCGAGCATCTCGTCGAGCTGCGCGATCCGCCCGTCGGCCGGGTCGGCCGCGTGCAGCCCGTCGCTCACGGCCCGGGTGCGGTCGAGCGAGAAGATGCGGTCGTAGTAGTGCTTGGGGGTCGCCCAGGGCGCGCCGGATCCGAGCAGGGCCGCGGCATCCGCCGCCACCGCGTTCGCCCAGACCGCGATCTCGTGCGCTCGGATGTGGTCCGGATGCGGGTAGCCGCCGTTCTCGTCGTAGCTGACGAGCACGTGCGGGCGGAACTCGCGTACGACCCGCACGAGCGCGCGGCCGCTGATCTCGACGGGGATGCCGGCGAAGCTGTCGGCGCGCACGCCCTCGCCCTCGCCGGGCAGCCCGGAGTCGCGGTAGCCGAGCCAGCGGTGCTCGATGCCGAGAATGCGCTGCGCCTCGGCCATCTCGGTGCGACGGTGCCCGGCCATGTCGCGCTCGGCGCGCACCCGGGCCGCGGGCGCGAGCCCGGGATTGAGGATGTCGCCCGCCTCGCCGCCCGTGCACGACACGACGAGCACGCGCACGCCGCGCCGCGCGTAGTGCGCGTACGTCGCGGCGCCCTTGCTCGACTCGTCGTCCGGGTGCGCGTGCACCGCGAGGAGGCGCAGCGTCACGGGTGCTCCGATCGGGGGCGGTTCGCGGATGTCCGGGGCCGGGTCAGGAGACTCCGGGGTCGGCTCGATAGCCTGGACGCCAGCCTATCCGCCCCGTTCCGAGGACTCCCGTGAGCACGCCCGTGACCGATCTCGACGCTCGCTACGGGCGCACACGCTCGTCGGCGCGCCGCACGCGGCTCGTCGGCTCGCTCGCGGCCGCGGCGATCGTGCTCGTGTTCGGCGCGTGGGTGTGGTGGGCCGGCATCCTCTCCCCCTCCGCCGACATCGGGGTCGACCCGGTCGGCTACAGCGTCGGATCGGATGCCGTGGTCACCGTGCGCTACCAGGTCACCGTCGATCCCGGCACGGCCGCGAAGTGCGCGGTGCAGGGGCTCGACGCCACCGGCGGCACGGTCGGCTGGCTCGTCGTCGACGTGCCGGCGTCACAGCAGCACACCCGGGCGTTCACGACCACGGTGCGCACCACGCAGCGCGCCGTGACGGGGGTCGTGAACCGCTGCTGGCCGACGTCATGACGGAGGCACCCTGGTAGACTGGGTGACTTACTTCCGCGGACCGGCCGAACGGCCGGTCTTTTCTTTCGGGCGCGGTGTCCGCGAACGCCGCCATCCACAAGCACAAGGAGGCATCAGCCATGAGCGACACGACCACCACGTGGCTCACGCAGGAGGCCTACGACCGACGCAAGGCGGAGCTGGAACAGCTCGCGAGCGAGGGTCGCACCGAGATCGCGAAGCGCATCGAGGCCGCTCGCGAGGAGGGCGACCTGAAGGAGAACGGCGGCTACCACGCCGCCAAGGAGGAACAGGGCAAGATCGAGGCCCGCATCCGCGTGCTCACGGAGCTGCTGCGCACGGCCAAGGTGGGCGACGCGCCGGAGAGCTCCGGCGTCGTCGAGCTCGGCACGGTCGTCACGGTGTCGATCCTCGGCAACGAGAAGAAGTTCCTGCTCGGCAGCCGTGAGATCGCCGGCGACGCCGACCTCGACGTGTTCAGCGAGTCGAGCCCGCTCGGCGCCGCCATCCTCGGCAGGCGCGAGGGCGACACGACGTCGTACGCGGCGCCCAACGGCCGCGACATCGAGGTGACCGTCGTGAAGGTCGAGACCTACTCCGCCTGACCGGCCGGCCCTCGCCGTCGGCGGCCGCCGGCCGCCGGCCCCGCTGGTCGAGGAGCCCGCGCGGCACCCCGCGCCACTGGTCGAGGAGCCCGCGCGGCACCCCGCGCCGCTGGTCGAGGAGCCCGCGAGCGAAGCGAGCCGGCGTCTCGAGACCACCACAGCTCCACCGGGCGAACGAATGGTTTCGAGACGCGTCCTCGCTGCGCTCGGGCGCTCCTCAACCAGCGGAGGGGCAGCTGCGGCACCCGGCCGGTCGAGGAGCCCGCGGCACCCCGCCCCGCCGGTCGAGGAGCCCGCGAGCGAAGCCCGCGAGCCCCGCCCCGCTGGTCGAGGAGCCCGCGAGCGAAGCGAGCCGGCGTCTCGAGACCACCACAGCTCCACCGGGCGAACGAATGGTTTCGAGACGCGTCCTCGCTGCGCTCGGGCGCTCCTCAACCAGCGGGGTGTGACGCCGGCACCGCTCCTCCGGGCGCGCCGCCCAGCGGCGCCCCATCGCGGAACCCCCTCCCTCGATCACAGAAATGCAGGAGCATCCGAGCGTCGCCGGAGAGACGCTCGCGTGATTCCGGGGCTGGGTTCACGCGCGCCGCGCCGCGGTCCTGCATTTCCGTGATGTCGGCGCTCGACCCCGCCCGCGCTCGACCGTGCCCGTGCTCGACCGTGTCCGCGCTCGACCCCGCCGACACTCGACCCCGCCGGCACTCGACCGTGTCGGCGCTCGACCCCGTCGGCACCCCGACCGAGCGACGCCGCACGGTGCGGGGCCGTTCGCTGCGCCCGGGCGCTCCTCAGCCAGCGGAGGGGCCGGTGCGCACGCGCGCTCCTCGCCCGGCGGGGCGGGTCACGCCTTGAGGCGCGGCTCGTAGCCCTCGGCGCGCAGCGCTGCGAGCACCTTCTCGGCGTGCTCGCTGCCGCGCGTCTCGATGTGCAGCTCGAGCTCGACGGCCGAGATCTGCATCCCGGTGCCGTGCCGGGTGTGGATGACCTCGACGACGTTCGCGTTCTGATCGGCCACGATGCGGCTCGTCTCGGCGAGCTGCCCCGGCCGGTCCGGCAGCGGGATGATCACCTTGAGGTAGCGCTCGGAGGCGGAGAGCCCGAAGGCGACGATCCGCTCCATCATGAGCGGGTCGATGTTGCCGCCCGAGAGGATGACGACAGTCGGCCCGGTCGCGGACACCTTGCCTTGCAGGATGGCGGCGACGCCGACCGCGCCCGCCGGCTCCACGACGAGCTTGCCGCGCTCGAGCAGCTGAACGAGCGCCGCCGCGGTGTCGTCGTCGCGCACCGTGACGATCTCGTCGACGGCGTCACGGATGATGGCGAAATTGAGCGCGCCGGGTCGCGCCACCGAGATGCCGTCGGCGATCGTCGGCGAGATCCGGATCGTGGTGGGCTCGCCCGCGGCAAGCGAGATCGGGTACGCCGCGGCGTTCTCGGACTGCACGCCGACGATGCGCACCGGGTGGTCGGCCTTCTGCTTGACGGCGCTCGCGACCCCGGAGATGAGGCCGCCGCCGCCGATCGGCACCACGATCGTCGCGACGTCGGGCACCTGCTCGAGGATCTCCAGACCGAGCGTGCCCTGACCCGCGACGACGTCCTCGTGGTCGAACGGCGGGATGACGACGGCCCCGGTCTCCGCCGCGAACGCGAGGCTCGCGGCGAGGGTCTCGTCGAAGATGTCCCCGGCGAGCTGCACGGCGGCGCCGTAGCCCCGGGTCGCCTGCAGCTTCGGCAGCGCGACGCCGACCGGCATGAAGATCGTCGCCCGGATGCCGAGCTCGCGCGCGGCGAGCGCCACGCCCTGGGCGTGGTTGCCCGCGGACGCCGCGACGACGCCGCGAGCCTTCTCGTCATCCGTCAGCTTCGACATCCGGTTGTAGGCGCCGCGGATCTTGTAGGAGCCGGTGCGCTGCAGGTTCTCGCACTTCATGAACACCGGCGCACCGAGCGCGTCGCTGAGGAAGTGCGAGCTCTCGAGCGGCGTCGAGCGCGCGACGGCCGCGACGGTCGCGCGCGCGGCCTCGAAGTCGGCGAGGGTGGGGCCTGCGAGAGTCGTCTGTGGTGTCATGGTCCCTCGGGTGTGTCCACGACGCCCGTGTGCTGCGCGAGGTCGTCGAGGTCGGGATTGCGGGTGCGGCGCCATTCGCCGCTCGCGATGTATTTCACCATGACGTTGAGGGTCGCCACGAACGGGACCGCGAACAGCGCCCCGGGGATGCCGGCGATGAAGGATGCTCCGGCCACCGACAGCACCACGGCGAGCGGATGCACCCGCACCGCCGTGCCCATCACGATCGGCTGCAGCACGTGCCCCTCGACCTGCTGCACGAGCAGCACGACGCCGAGCATGAACACCGCGGGCAGCGGCCCGCCGTAGACGAGGGCGATGAAGACGGCGACGACACCGCTCAGCACCGCGCCGACGACGGGGACGAAGCTCGCCAGGAAGACCAGCACGGCGATCGGGATGACGAGCGGGAAGCCGCCGATGAAGAAGCCGATGATCCACGCGCCGAGGCCGATGCCGACCGCGTCGACGAACGCCACGAAGATCTGCACCTTCACGAACGTGGTGAGGGTGAGCCATCCGCTGCGTCCGGCGCCGTCGACGCCGCGACGCGCGCGGCGGGGGAAGACGCGCACGATCCAGCGCCAGATGCCCCGGCCGTCGATGAGGATGAACAGCGTCGTGAACAGCACGAGCAGGAATCCGGTGAGCACGTGGCCGGCGGTCGTGCCCACCGAGAGCGCGCCGTTGACGAGCGTCGAGGTGTCGGCGCCGATCGCCTGAATGGCCTGGTCGATGTAGCCCGCGAGCTCGGTGTCCCCGATCTCGAACGGCGGGCCGGCGAGCCAGGCCTCGAAGTCGTCGTACGCCGCCATGCTGCGCGCCTGCAGGTCGGGCAGGCCGCTGCGCACCTGGAACACCACGAGCACGATGAGACCGGCCACGACGCTGAGGGCGAGCACCATGGCGAGCGCGACCGCGAGTCCGCGCGGCCAGCGGCGCCGCACGAGCATCTGCACGAACGGCACGAGCAGTGCCGACACGAGCACGGCCACGAGCACCGGCACGACCAGGTCGCTGAGCGTCGCGACCACGAACCCGAGCACCGCGAGCACGCCCGCGACCGCGAGCAGCCGCCACGCCCACTGGCCGGCGATCTCGACCGGCACCGGGATGGCGCGCTCGACCTCCGCGCGCCGCGGATCGCCGGTCGGCACCTCCCTCGGCACGCCTGGGGTGATGGACTTGCGCCGACGGAAGATCATGCGCGCCAGTCTAGGGAGAGCGGATGCCGCACCGGCCCCGATTCCGCGGTTCCCGGCCGCGGTTCCCGGCCGCGCTTCACCCGAGTGTGTTACTCGAGATCGCCCGGACGTCCGGGCGATCTCGAGTAACACGGTCGGGTGAGCTCGGATCTCGCCGCCGGGTTCCGCTACTCGACCGCGACCGGCTGGCCGGTGAACGCAATGCGCACCGGCTGCCCGACGATCGCGTCGTCGACCGCCGCGTGCTGCACCGCGACCACGGTGCCGTCGTCGAGACTCACGCGCGTGCGCCGCACCGGCCCGAGGAAGCTCGTCGTCAGGATCGTGCCCGCCAGCTCACCGCGCGCGCCCGCCGCCTCGCCGCGACCGCCCGCCGCCTCGCCGCGCACGCCCGCAAACTCGCCGCGCCCGCCCCCCAACTCGTCACGTCCGCCCGCAAACTCACCACGCCCGCCCGCCGCCTCGTCGCGCGCGGCGATCGTGACGTGCTCGGGCCGCACGTAGGCGATCGCCTCGCCGTCCAGGCGCGTCGGGTCGAGCAGGGGCAGCGCGACGCCGTGCACGACGACACGGCCCCCCTCGACGACGCCCGGCAGCCGGTTCGAGAGCCCGACGAAGTCGGCGACGAACGAGTTCGCCGGGGTGGAGTACAGCTCTTCGGGCGTTCCGATCTGCTCGATGCGACCCGCGCGCATGACGGCCACGCGGTCGGCGACGGCGAGCGCCTCCTCCTGGTCGTGGGTCACGAACAGTGTCGTGATGCCGAGCTCGGTCTGGATGCGACGGATCTCGTCGCGCAGGCTCACGCGGACCTTCGCGTCGAGCGCCGAGAGCGGCTCGTCGAGCAGCAGCACGCGCGGGCGGGTGACGAGGGCGCGGGCGAGCGCGACGCGCTGCTGCTGGCCGCCCGACAGCTGGTGCGCGTAGCGGCCGTCCAGGTGCCCGAGGCCGACGAGGTCGAGCGCGTCGGCGGCGCGCGCGCGGCGTTCCGCGGCGGGCACGCGCCGCATCCGGAGCCCGAACTCGACGTTCTCGATCGTCGTGAGGTGCGGGAAGAGCGAGTAGGCCTGGAACACCATGCCGATGTCGCGCCGGTTGGTCGGAACGGATGCCACGTCGCGCCCGTCGATCGTGATCGCCCCGTCGACGCTCTCGAGCCCCGAGAGGGCGCGCAGCGCGGTGGTCTTGCCGCAGCCCGACGGCCCGAGCAGCGCCACGAGCTCGCCGGGACGCAGCGTCAGGTCGACCCCGTCGAGCGCCCGGTGCCCGGCGAACTCCTTGACGACGCCGACGAGCTCGACCCTCGCTCCCGGAGCGGCGAGCGAGGCGGGTGCGGGGGCGGTGACGGTCATGCCGGGGCCTTTCGAGCACGGGGAGCGCGGGCGCGCGGGGCGGCGCCGAGACGCCCGATCGAGAGCAGCAGCACGAACGCGAGAGCGAGCGCGAGCAGCGCGAAGATGACGGCGACGTACGGGTCGCTCTGCGAGACCTGCAGCAGGGCGGTCTGCAGGTTGACCCGGTTGAGCAGCGATGCGATCGTGAACTCGCCGAGCACGACCGCGACCGCGATGAACGCGGCGGCGAGGATCCCGCGGCGCAGCACGGGCACGATGACCCGCACCATGATGGCGGGCCACCCCGCGCTGAGCGTGCGCGCCGCCTCGGTCAGCGTCGTGAGGTCGACCGCGTCCATGCTCGAGCGGATCGCGCGGTAGGCGTAGGGCAGCACGGTGATGCCGTACGCGAACGCGAGCGTCCACACCGAGCCGCCGAGCACCCGCACGACGACGCCGTACACGGGCGCGAGACCCACGACGAGCACGATCGCGGGCACGGTGATCGGCACGATGCACACGATCTCGAGCACGCGCTCGAACCGGCGGAACCGCAGGTGCACGAGCACCATGGTCGGCAGCAGCACGACGAGCACGATCGCGACGGTCACGAGCACGAGCACGCCCGAGTTGCCCACGGCCTGGAACAGCGAGCGGTACGTGCGCCCCGCATCCGCATCGACGAGGCCGGTCCAGTGCGACAGCGTGAGACCGCCCGCGAGGCCGGCGCGGAACGTGAACTGCACCATCGCGAGCACCGGCACCGCGAAGGCGAGGCCGACGACGCCGAGGATGACGATGCGCGCCACGCGTCCGGGCTGCGCGCCGATCGCGACGGCGCCCGATCGCGCGCTCATCGCTGCCACCGGGACGTGCGTCGCTGCAGCACCGAGTAGAGCGACATCACGACGACCATCACGACGACCATGCCGAGCGCGAGGGCGCCGGCCATGTTCTCCCGGCCGAGCACGGTCTCGCTGCGCAGCGCCGACCGGATCTGCAGCGGCACGATCTGCGCGCCCTGGCTGATGAGGGCCGCGGCGGTCGCGTACGACGAGAACGCGTTCGCGAACAGCAGCAGCAGCGTCCCGGCGAACGAGGGCGCGAGCACGGGCGCGGCGATGCGCGTCCAGTAGCCGAGGCGCGTGCCGCCGAGCGTGGCGTTGGCCTCGGCCCACTGCACCTTGAGCCCCTCCATCGCGGGGAGGAACGTGATCACCATGAGCGGCACCTGGAAGTAGAGGTACACCGGGATCAGGCCGGGCACCTGGTAGATCCAGACGCCGTCCGCGAAGATGTCGACGCCGATTCCCTTGAGCCACACCGTCAGCACGCCCTGCACGCCGATCGTGGCGATGAAGGCGAACGCGAGCATGATGCCGCCGAACTGCGCGAGCACGCTCGATCCCGCCTCGACGGTGCGACGGATGACGCCCTCCTCCGGCAGGCCGAGGAGCGCGTAGCAGACGAGAGCACCGATCACGGCGCCGAGCACGGCGGTGAGCGCCGAGATCCACGCGGACGACACGAACGTGCCGAGCACCGTCGGGGTGAACAGCCCCACCACGTTGTCGAGGGTGGGGGCGCCGCCCTTCGTGAAGAATCCCGTCGCGACCGCGAGCGCCGTCGGTATCGCGAGGAACAGCACGACGTACGCCGCGAACGGCGTGAGCCCGAGCAGCGGGAGAGCGAGGCCGCGCGGACGACGACGGTGCGGCATCCGTGCGGTGCCGCGTGACGCGACGGCGCGGCCCTGGCGCTCGGGGAGGTCCCGAACGCCAGGGCGCGTGACGAGGCCCGCCATGTCAGCCGACAGCGCCGGCCCAGTCGGAGGCGAGCAGGGCCGACGCGGCCTCCGCCTGCGCGTCGGTCGGCGTGACCTGGTCGGCGCTGAGCTCGCCGATCGCGGCGAGCGCGTCGGTGTCGGCGGTGCCGGCATCCGTCATGGCCTGCAGCGTGACCGGGTAGGCGCCGCCGACGATGAACAGGTTCTGCGCGTCGGCCGAGTAGAGGAACTCCTGCCACAGGCGAGCGGCGGCGGGATGCGGAGCGTCCTTGCTGATGGCCTGGTTGTAGTAGCTCGTGTAGGCCGTGCCCGGCAGCACCGTCGTCTTCCAGCCGTCGACGTCCTTCGAGACGGCGAGGTTGTTGTACGACCAGTCGAAGACGACCTTGGTCTCGCCCGACGCGATCGTCGCGGGCGTCGCGTCGACGGGGATGAAGTTGCCCGCCTTGTTGAGCTTGCGGAAGAAGTCGATGCCGGGCGTGAAGTCGTCGAGCGTTCCGCCCGACTGCACGGCCGCGAGACCGACCGCGGCGAAGGCCGCGCCCGCCTGCGTCGGGTCGCCGTTGAGCGCGACCGCGCCGCGGTAGTCGTCGCCGAGCAGGTCGTCGAGACTCGTCGGCTCGGGCACGGAGGTCGAGTCGTAGCCGATCGACATGGCGCCGGTGTAGTCGTTGACGTACAGGCCCGTGGACTCCTTGTTGCCGTCCGGGATCTCGCTCCAGTTCGCGACCTGGTACGGCGCGAAGTAGTCCGTCGACGCGAGCGTCACGGCGGTGCCGAGGTCGAAGACGTCGGGAGCAGTGTCCTGCCCCCGGAGGTTGTCGGCCGCCTGGATCTCCTCGGCGCTCGACACGTCGGGATCGGCCGAGTTGACCGTGATGCCGTAGGTGTCCTCGAACTTCTTCTTGATCTCGCCGTAGTTCGCCCAGGTGTCGGGCAGGGCGATGACGTTGAGCTGGCCCTCGGCCTTCGCCGCGGCGACGAGCGCGTCGAGGCCGCCGAACGCCTCCGCGCTCGTGGCGGTGGCCGCGTCGACGTCGGAGCCCGCGCCGGTGGACCCGGTGTTCTGGCTGTCGCCGGCGCCCGAGCAGGCGCTGAGCGCGAGGGCGGTGGCGAGGATGCCGGCCGCGAGGATGGTGCGCTGGTGTCGCACGGGGATCTCCTTCGATGGGTCGACGCGGCCGGCGGCGCTGTGGTGCCGACGCGTGGGGAACCGCGGGCGACCCGCTGGGCAACGCTAGAGAGCGCGAGCGGCGGGGCGGCGTCCACGCGGTGAACGGCAGGGGAACGGATGCCGGCCTCGCCCGGCCGCGCCCGCTCGTGCTCGGCCGCGCTCGGCCGCGCTCGGCCGCGCCTCGGCCGCGCCCGGCCGCGGCTCACCCGACCGTGTTACTCGAGATCGCCCGGACGTCCGGGCGATCTCGAGTAACACAGTCGGGTGAGTGAGCAACACGGTCGGGTGAGCAAGCAACACGGCCAGTGAGCGAGCAACGCGGCCAGTGAGCGAGCAACACGCTCGGGTGAGCGAGCAACACGCTCGGGTGAGCGAGCAACACGGCCAGTGAGCGAGCAACACGCTCGGGTGAGCGTGTCGGTGCGCTCCGTTACGGTGTGAAGCGTGCCGGCATCCGTCTCCCCCGCGGCCGCGCGCCGGATCGCGCTCGCCGCGCAGGGCTTCGCGCGACCGCGCCCGGATGCCGTCGGCGTCCGCCAGCTCGGCGCGCACCTGAGGCGCCTGCCGCTCCTGCAGCTCGACAGCGTGAACGTCTTCGAGCGCAGCCACTACCTGCCCGTGTTCGCGCGCCTCGGCGGCTACGACAAGGCCGACCTCGATCGCGTGCTGTTCGATCGCCGCGGGGACTGGACCGAGTACTGGGCGCACGTCGCGGCCGTGATCCCGAAGGAGCACTGGCCGCTGTTCCGCTGGCGGATGCGGGCGATGCGCGACAAGTACGCCGGCCCCGGCTCGTGGTTCCAGGCGCACCCCGAGATCGTGCAGTGGGTGCGCGATGCGCTGCGCGACGGCGGCCCGACGCGCGCGAGCGACCTGGAGCATCCGAGCGGCAGGGGCGAGGGCGGCTGGTGGGGCTGGTCGGGCGTCAAGCAGGCGCTCGAGCACCTCTGGCTGTTCGGCGAGGTGGTCACGGCGGGCCGGGACCGCTTCGAGCGCAGCTACGCGCTGCCCGAGCAGGTGATGCCGGCGTCCGTGCTCGCGCGCGCGGTGCCCGCGGCCGACGCGCAGCGCGAGCTCGTTCTGCTCGCCGTCACGGCGCTCGGCATCGGCACGGTGAGCGACATCGCCGACCACTACCGGATGCGCACCGACGACACGAGGGCCCGGCTCGCGGAGCTCGTCGAGACGGGCGCCGTGTCGACGGTCGCGGTCGACGGATGGCGCTCCCCCGCGTTCGTGCGCACGGGCACCAGCGTGCCCCGCCGCGTCGACGCCGGTGCGCTGCTCAGCCCGTTCGACCCGGTCGTGTGGGAGCGCGGCCGGGCGCTGCGCCTGTTCGACTTCCACTACCGCATCGAGATCTACACGCCCGAGCCCAAGCGAGTGTTCGGCTACTACTCGCTGCCGATCCTCGCCGGCGACGGCGTCGTGGGGCGCATCGACCTGAAGAACGACCGCAGGGCGCGCGTGCTGCGCGTGCAGTCCGCGTGGCGGGAGCCGCACGCGCCGGCCGACCTCGCCGACCGCGTCGTTCCCCTGCTCGAGGAGGTCGTCGCCTGGCAGGGCCACGGGTCGGTGGCCTTCGCCGACCGCGGCGACCTCATCGCGGATGTCGCGGGTGCGTGGCGCGGGTCGGCGCACTAGCCTGCCCGGATGAGACGACGACCTCTCGCTCTCGCCCTGCCCGTGCTCCTGCTGCTCGCGGGCTGCGGCTCCGGCGCGCCGGCGGGCGACGCGACCGGATCGGGCGTCGCGACGGATGCCGCCCCCGGGTCCGCCACACCGGGCGACGCGAGCACGTCAGCGCCGGGCTCGTCGTCGTCCGGCCCGTCGTCGTCCTCAAGCGGCACGTCCGCGGCATCCGCGTTCGGCCTGACCTGCGCGGACCTGCTCGACGACGACATGCTCTCGCTCGTCTTCGGTGCGCCGCTGCCCGCGCTGCCGACCGACGGCATGGACGTGGCGGGCGCGGATGCCGACACGCTGCTCTGCGGCTGGGGCGACTCCGACCACATCGTCGGGGTGAGCATCGACCCGACCGGCGGTGCGGACGGCACGACCCCGGGCGATACCCCGATCTGTGCGCTCGCGACCTGCACCCAGGCCGCCGTGGTCGGCGCCGCGAAGGTGCGGATCGCCGCGAGCGGGCTGAGCAGCGACGAGGCCACGCCCGCGGTGATCCGGCTGTTCGACAACGTCTTCGGCGTCGTGCAGCGCGCCCAGCACTAGCCGCAGGCCGCCGACCCGGATGCCGGCCCCGCCGCTAGAAGTGCGTGCCGCTCTCGTTCAGCCGCTTGATGCGGTCGGGCAGCGGCGGGTGGGTCGAGAACAGCCGGTCGATGACGCCGGGCTTGGTCGGGTCCGAGATCCACAGGTGCGCCATCGACGAGTTCTGCCGGCGCATCGGGCGGCCGTGCTCGCCGAGCTTCGCGAGGGCGCTCGCGAGCCCCTCGGGGTCGCGCGTGGTGAGCGCGCCGGTGGCATCCGCGAGGTATTCGCGCTGCCGCGAGACCGCGGCCTGCACGACCGCCGCGACGATCGGGGCGAGCACGATCGCGACGATGCCGAGCACGAGCACGATCGGGTTCCCGCCGCCGCCGTTGTTGTTGTCGCGCCGGTTCCCGCCGCCGAAGAAGCTCAGGCGCAGCAGGATGTCGCTCAGGAATCCGACCGCGACGACGAGCCCGAACACGATCGTCGAGACACGGATGTCGTAGTTCTTGACGTGCCCGAGCTCGTGCGCCATGACGCCCTCGAGCTCGCGGTCGTTCATGAGCTCGAGCAGCCCGGTCGTGGCGGCGACCGAGGCGTGCTGCGGGTCGCGGCCGGTCGCGAACGCGTTCGGCGCGGGGTCGGGGATGATGTACACCTTCGGCATCGGCAGGCCGTCGGTGATCGCGAGGTTCTCGACGATGCGGTACAGCCGCGGGTCGTCGGCCTTGCGGATCGGCACGGCGCCGGCGATCGCGAGCGCCTGGCCCGACGAGAGGAAGTACTGCACGAGCGTGTACAGGCCCGCGCCGATGAGCACGCCGATGGTGATCGGCAGCTGGCTGCCCGGCCCGCCCCAGATGGCGCTAGCCGCGAGGCCGATGGCACCGATGATGAGCACGAACAGCACGATGATGAACACCGTGTTGCGCTTGTTCGCCGCGATGGCGCGATACATGGGTCAGTCCCCCGGGGCGATGGGTGCGGTCTCGAGACGCCGGCTCGCTACGCTCGCGAACTCCTCGACCAGCGGGTGGGTGTGATCAAAACTGCACGCGCGGCGGCTCGGCGATCGACGCGGCATCCGCGACCTCGAAGAACTCGCGCTCGGTGAAGCCGAGCCCGCGCACGAAGAGCGTGTTCGGGAAGATCTTGATCTTCGTGTTGAGCTCGCGCACGCCGCCGTTGTAGAAGCGCCTGCTGGCCTGGATCTTGTCCTCGGTGTCGACGAGCTCGCCCTGCAGCTGCAGGAAGTTCTGGCTCGCCTGCAGCTGCGGGTAGGCCTCCGCGACCGCGAATACGCCCTTGAGCGCGGACTGCATGTGGCTCTCGGCGACGCTCGCCTCGCCCGGCGACTTCGCCTGCAGCGTCTCGGCGCGCGCCTGGGTCACGGCCTCGAAGACGCCCTTCTCGTGCGTCGCGTAGCCCTTGACCGTCTCGATGAGGTTCGGGATGAGGTCGGCCCGGCGCTTGAGCTGCACCGTGATGTCGCTCCACGCCTCGTCGACCCGCACGCCGAGCGTGACGAGGCCGTTGTAGGTGGACCACAGGTAGATGCCCGCGATGATCACGAGGAGCACGATGACGCCGATGATGATCCAGGGCAGGAATTCCATGGGGGAATCATAGGGTGAGCGGCTGGGCGGCGGCCGAATCATTTCGCACGCCCGTCCTCGCGCCCGCACGCCCGCGCCCGCGCTCGCCTGCGAGAATCGGGGCATGCCCGAGCCCTCCGCCGCCCTCGACACCGCGCGCCGCTCGATCGACGAGCTCACCGCGCTCGTGCCCGACTTCCCCAAGCCCGGCATCCTGTTCCGCGACCTGACCCCGGTGTTCGCCGACGGCGCGGCGCTGCGCGCGGTGACGGATGCCCTGGTCGAGCCGTTCGCGGATCGCGTGGACGCGGTGGCCGGCGTCGAGGCGCGCGGGTTCGTGCTCGCGGCATCCGCTGCCTACGCGCTGGGGACCGGAATGCTCATCATCCGCAAGCCGGGCAAGCTGCCGCGCCCGCATCTGTCGCGCAGCTACGACCTCGAGTACGGCAGCGCGACGCTCGAGGGGCAGCCCGACGACCTGCCCGCGGGCTCCCGCGTGCTCGTGCTCGACGACATCCTCGCGACCGGCGGCACGCTCGCGGCCGCCGCGCACCTCGTCGAGGCGGCCGGCTGGAGCGTCGCGGGCATCAGCGTCGTGCTCGAGCTCGACGGGCTCGGCGGCCGCGGGCGGCTCCCCGGTTACGACGTGCGCACGCTGAGCGCGGTCGGGCTGTAGGCGACGCGCCAGCGTCGCGCGACCCCGGCGCCGACGGAGCCTGCGACCGAGGTTCGCCGCGCAGCGTGCTACCTCGTGTTCGTCGCCATGCCCATCCGGGCGAGCACGACCGACTCGACGAGCTGCACGAGCATGTAGATGCCGAGCGCGACGAGCGTCACGACGACGACCGCGGCCCACAGCGCCGGGAACTGGCCGGTGACGATCTCCTTGTTGGCCGATCCGCCGATGCCGTCGCCGGTGGAGAGCCACTCGGTGAGCAGGGCGCCGGTGATCGCGCCGGGCACCGAGATGCGCGCGGCGGCGAACAGCGAGGGCAGCGACCCGGGCAGGGCGACCTTGCGCACGACCGTCCACGTCGATCCGCCGTACGTGTGCACGACGTCGATCATGGTCGGCGACGCGTTCTTGAGCCCGAACGCGATCGTGACGAGCGCCGGGAAGAGCACGACGATGCCGCCGATGACGCCGACCGAGGCCTGCGAGCCGATGCCGAAGATCATGAAGATGATCGGCGCGATGGCGAGCAGCGGCACCGAGCGCAGCAGCAGCGCGAACGGCATGAACGCCGCCTCGACGAGCCGCGAGACGCGGAACACGATCGCGACGAGGATCGCGACGACGAGCCCGCACACGAAGCCGAACGCCGAGTGCGCGAGCGTCACCGAGAGCTGGCCCCAGATCAGCTCCCGGTTGGCGGATGCCGACGGCAGCGTGAACAGGTAGTTCCAGACCTGCGCGGGGTTCTGGGTGATGTAGGGCGCGACGCCGAAGAACGTGACGACCGAGAACCAGACGCCGACGATGATGACGAACGAGACGACGGCGGTGAACAGCGACCGCCCGAGCGCGCGTCCGACGGCGCGCAGCGTGGTGGAACGGATCTCGCGCCGGCGGGCGCGGACGTCGACGGCGGCGGGCGCCGCGAGCGCGGTCACGCGCCGGCCCCCGCGGTTCCGCGCGCCCAGGGCGCCACGGCGCGCGCCACGAGGCCGACGAGGCCGTAGCCGATGATCGCGACGAACGCGCACATCAGGAACAGGCCCCAGAGCCGCTCGGACTGGCCGGACGACTGCGAGGTGAGCAGCAGCGTGCCGACGCTCAGGTCGATCGCGCCGAAGTACTCGCCGAGGATCGCGCCGAGGAAGGCGGCCGGAACGGCGATCTGCAGCGCGGTGAGCACGTGCGGGATCGCGGACACGATCCGCACCTTGCGCAGCTGCGTGAGGCGCGATCCGCCGTACACCGTGATGACGTCGAGAGCGGCGCGATCGCTCGCCTTGAGTCCGAGGAGCGAGCCGACGACCGTGGTGAAGAACACGGAGAGCCCCGCGACGAAGGTCGCGGTCGCCGAGGTGTCGCCGGTCGAGGTCGCGCCGCCGAGGATGAGCTTGAGGATCGGGCCGATGGCCACGAGCGGCAGGCAGTACGAGATCACGGCGATCTGGTTCAGCACGCCCTCGAGCGGCGGCAGCACGAGCACGAGCGCGCACAGCACGAGCGCGACGACGTTGCCCGCCAGGTAGCCGAAGCCCGCCTCGCGCAGCGTCACGACGAACGCGTTCGTGTAGAACGAGAACCCGTCGCTCACGACCTGCGCGATGACGGCGGGCGGCGTGGGCACGATGGCGTGCCTGCCCTCCCCCGGGTCGACGAGCACGGCGATGATCCACCAGACGGCGATCACGACGAGGATGCCGACGGTGGCGGCGAGCCAGGACGGCACCGGCAGACGACGGGGCACGTCAGTCCTCCGCCGCGGCGCCGCCGACGCCGAACAGCAGCTCGGAGGCCTGGTCCACGTAGGCGTGGAACTCGGGCGTGCGCATCATCTCCGGGGTGCGCGGCCGGGGCAGGTCGATGTCGATGATCTCCTTGATCCGGCCGGGCCGGGGGCTCATCACGGCGACCTTGTCGGCGAGGAAGATCGCCTCCGAGATGCCGTGCGTGACGAGGAGCGTCGTCGCGGGCTTCTCGGTCCAGATCCGCAGCAGCTCGAGGTTGAGGCGCTGGCGGGTCATGTCGTCGAGCGCGCCGAACGGCTCGTCGAGCAGCAGCACGCTCGGCTTCATCACGAGCGACCGGGCGATCGACACGCGCTGGCGCATGCCGCCGGAGAGCTGGGCGGGCTTGGCCTTCTCGAAGCCGCGCAGCCCGACGAGGTCGATGAGCTCGTCGATGTAGGTCGTGTCGGGACGCTTGCCCGCGACCTCGAACGGCAGCCGGATGTTGCTGTAGACGCTCCGCCACGGCAGCAGGGCGTGGTCCTGGAACGCGATCCCGAGCTCGTTGTCCCGGCGCAGCTCCTTCGGGCTCTTGCCGTCGACCCGGGTGGTGCCGCTCGACGGGCCCTCGAGGCCGGCGAGGATGCGCAGGATCGTGGACTTGCCGCATCCCGAGGGACCGAGCAGCGCGAGGAACGAGCCCTGGTCGGTGTGCAGGTTCGCGTTCTGCAGCGCCGTGACCGTGCGCGTGCCGACGCGGAACTCCTTGTGGAGGTCGCTGATGTGGATGCCGGTGCCCAGGGCTGCGCCCTGGGCACCGGCGGTCACCGTGTCAGTCACGGATCGTGTGTTCCTGCTCGTCCCGAGTGACTACTTGGAGTAGTCCACGAGGTCCGGGTTCGCCTTGTAGACGTCGGCGAGCAGCGACATGTCGAACAGGTCCTTGGCCGTGGTCGTGATGCCCGCGGCCTTGAGCGACGCGATGGTCTCCTGCTGCAGCTCGTCCGAGATCGTGAAGAGGCCGTTGGTCGCGGTCTCGTCGGTCGCGACGAGGCCGGCCTGCGCGGTGGCCGCGGCCGCCTCGAGCTTCGGGTCGAGCTTCAGGTCCTTGCCGTAGGTGCCGGTGGCGAGGTCGGCGCCGGACTGCGGGTCCTTCACGAAGTCGCTCCAGCCCTGCACCTCCGCCTTCAGGAAGGCGACGAGCTTGTCGCGGTCGTTGTCGATCGAGTCCTGCGTGACGGTCACGGTCTCCGCGACGAACGGGAGGCCGAAGTCGGCGAACGCGAGGTTGACCGGCGTGTAGCCGTCGAGCTCGACCTGGATGCCCTCGTTCGTCAGGTAGGAGACGTAGCCGTCGACCTGGCCGCTCTCGAGCAGCGCGGGTCCGTTGAACTGGCCGGGGACGACCGTCACGTCCTTCGGGTCGATGCCGTTGACCGAGAGGAACGCGTTGAAGAGCACGGTGTTCGAGTCGTCGACGCCGATCTTCTTGCCGATGAGGTCCTTCGGGCTCTTCAGCGGGGTCTTCTCGCCGAGCGAGAGGATCGTGAACGGGTTCTTCTGGAACTCGGTGCCGATGATCTTGAGCGGCTGGCCCTGCGAGACCGCGCTGCCGACCGAGACGGCGTCGCTGAGTGCGACGTCGGCCTTGCCGGACAGCAGTTCGGACGTGCCGGTCGAGGGTCCGGGCGTCATGTTCACCGTGGAGATGCCGGCGTCCTTGAAGTAGCCCTTCGAGTCGGCGAGGAACTCGCCGCTGAACTCGACGTCCTTGATCCAGGACAGCTGGAGGTTGACGGTGCCGTAGTCGGCAGCACCGGCGTCGCCGGGCGTGGTGTCGCTGCTCGGGGTGCTCCCGGAACAGCCGGCGAGCGAGATGACGGCGGCAGCGATCGCTGCGGTCGCGATGCCGGCGCGCGCCGTGCGGCGCGAGAAGATCGACGTGATTGACATGGGGTGATTGCCTCGCCTCGGGTGTGACTGAAAGGTGGGCTACACGGTATGCGGAGCGCGTTTCGGTCTGTTTCGCGCCGTGTTTCGGCCAGGTTAACGCGCGCGCCGCTCAGACCCCCAGCACGCGGGTCAGGTAGTCGTTGCGGAAGACGCGCTCCGGATCGAGCCGGTCGCGCACCGCGAGGAAGTCGGCGAATCGCGGGTACGCCGCGGCGAGCGAGCCCGCGTCGCGGACGTGCATCTTGCCCCAGTGCGGGCGCCCGTCGAACGACCGCATGATCGCCTCGACCTCCCGGAAGTACCGGGTCGGGTCCTGCCGGAAGTAGTGGTGCACGGCGATGTAGCCCGTGCGCCGGCCGTGCGCCGTCGAGAGCCAGATGTCGTCCGCGGCCGCGGCGCGCACCTCGATCGGGTAGCCGATCCGGAGATCCCGCTCCGCGATCATCCGCTTGACCGCGCGCAGTGCGTCGGGCACCGCCTCGACCGGAAGCGCGTACTCCATCTCGCGGAATCGCGTGTAGCGCGGCGACGTGAAGACCGCCGGCGACGCATCCGTGAAGTCGCGATTGCCCTGCAGCGTCGTCGCGAGGCGGTGGAGCGGCGGCAGCACGTCGGGCACCACGCGGCTCACCTGGCACATCGCCGCGATCACGCCGCTCTGCACCAGCACCTCCTCGATCCAGTTGCTCACGGGGTGCGCCGGATGCCGCTCGGCGTCCGCGGGCAGTCGCGTGTTGGTCTTGGTGCTGACGCCGTCGGCGTGCGGGAACGCGTAGAACTCGAAGTGATCGGCGGCCTCGACGCGATCGAGCCACTCGTCGAGCACGGCGTCGAGGCGCTCGCCGCGCTCGACGGCGTGCAGCAGGTAGGCCGGCACGCACTCGATCGTGACGTCGACGAGGATGCCGAGGGCGCCGAGTCCGATGCGCACGGCCGGCAGCAGCTCGGCGTTCTCGCTCTCGCTGACGCGCAGCAGGTCGCCGGACGCGGTGACGAGCGTCGCCGCGCGGATCTGGGTCGCGAGCCCGCCGAACCGCAGCCCGGTGCCGTGCGTGCCCGTGGCGGTCGCCCCGGCGATGGTCTGCCGGTCGATGTCGCCCATGTTCGCGAGGGCGAGGCCGTGCGGCGCGAGCAGTGCGGGCAGCTGGTAGAGGTTGGTGCCGGCGCCGAGTCTCACCCGGGTGCCGTCGACCGCGAGCACGCCGTCGATCGCCGAGATGTCGAGCTGCACGCCGTCCGTCGCGGCGATCGCCGTGAAGCTGTGGCCGGCGCCGACCGCCTTGACGGGCAGCCCGCGCTCCCGCGCCGTGCGGATGACGGCCGCCACCTCGTCCGGCGAGGCCGGGGATGCGACCGCGGCCGGGCGCGCCTCGACGGTGCGTCCCCAGTTGCGCCAGCGGCGCGACGGGCCGAGCGTGGCCATCGCCGACTGCACGGTCACAGGAACACCTTCCCCTCGCCCCGGTACGTCGGCACGCTGCCGACGACCCCGTCGTCGTCGACCAGCACGAGCTCGTCGACGTGCTCGCTCAGCTCGCCCGCCTTCGTATGCCGGGCCCAGACCCGGTCGCCGACGCGCAGCGCGGCCGCGGCCGGCCCGGACACCGGCGTCTGCACCTCGCCGGCCATCTCGCGCGGCAGCATCGCGAGGCCGGTCGGCCACTCCAGCCGCGGCAGGCGATCGGGCCCGGGCGGACCGGATGCGATCCAGCCGCCGCCGAGCAGCGTCGCGAGCCCGGGCGCCGGCTTGCGCACCACGGGGAGCACGAACGCCGCCGCGGGGGCGGGCGAGAACGCGGTGTAGTGGTCGAACAGGTGCGGGCCGAACAGGCCCGAGCCGGCCGCGACATCCGTCACCGCGCTCTCGGCGCTCGTCGACTCGATCGATCCGGTGCCGCCGCCGTTCACGAACTCCAGGTCGGCGATCGCCCGCACCGCGGCGACGGCCGCGGCCCGGCGATCGGCGAGCTCGGCGCGCGAGGAGCGCTGCATCGCGCGCACCGCGCGCGCGTAGAGCGGGCGCCCGGCCGGGTCGTCGATCGTGCCGGCGATCTGCGACTCGTACGCCATCATCCCGACGAGCCGGAACCCCGGCCGGCCGACGATCGCGCGGGCGAGCGCCTCGGCCTGCGCGACGGTGTGCACGGGCGACCGGCGCGCGCCGGTGAAGCCGAGCAGGCGCGAGTCGAAGCCCGCGTCGAGCTCGAGGCACACCCTCAGTTCCGTAGCGCCCGGCCCGTCCGCCTCGCGGCGTGCCGCGTCGATCAGGTCGAGCTGTGCGACGTCGTCGACCATGAGCGTCACGCGGGCGGCGAGCGCCGGGTCGGCGGCGAGGGCGCGGATCGCGCCGCGGTCGACGGTCGGGTAGCCGACCACGACATCCGTGATCCCGGGCCGCCCGGGGCTGTCCTGCGCGAGCCAGAGCGCCTCGCGCAGCGTGTACGCGAGCACGCCCGCCCAGCCGGGCAGCGCGAGCACCGCGTCGAGGATCGGGCGCGAGCGCACCGACTTCGACGCGATCCGCAGCGGCGTGCCGGACGCGCGTGCGACGAGCCGGTCTGCGTTGTGCGCGAGCGCGCCGACGTGCACGGTCGCGAACACCGGGTCGAGCTGGGCGGTCGCGGCGCCCAGCGCCGGCCAGTACCGGGCCGGCTCGGTCCACGGCTGCGTGGCCGGCGGCGTCGCGATGAGCGCGGCTAGCGTCGCTGCGGTCATCCGCGTCGGTTCGGGCACCCGCGTCGGTTCGGGATGCGTCGGTTCGTGCAGACGGGATCCTCCGGGCGCGGATCCTTCGGGCGCGCGGGATCGTTCGGTCACTACTTGACGCTCCGGATCGGGATGAGCGCGAAGCCGCCGAGCACCGACGCGATCGCGGACGCCACGAACAGCGCCGCGAACCCGGTGCCGGCTCCGACGAACGTGTCCCCGACGAGCTGGCCGCCGTTCGATCCGACGAGCCCCGCGAAGCCGACGACGAGCACGGCGCCGAGCAGCGGCCCGACCGCCTGCGGCACGGCGAGCGCGATGTTCATGATGCCGAGGTCCTTGCCGCGGGCGTGGGCATCCGGCAGCACCTGGGTCGCGAGCGCCTGGTCCACGGCCATGTACGCGCCGTAGCCGAGACCGAGGATGCCCGCGCCGACGATCGCGACGTTCAGCGCCGGAACGAACGCGAGCAGCAGGGCGGCGATCGCGATGAGGTACGACGCGATGTACACGAAGATCTTGCGCTGGCCGATGCGGTCGCTGATGCGGCCCACGACGAGCGCCGCGACGATGAAGAACGCCATGTAGACCGCGGTGAGCAGCAGCAGGTCGTCGACGACGTGCGCGCTGTGCAGGCCGAACGCGAGGAAGTAGATGAGCTGGGTGGTGCCGAGCGCGTTCCCGAGGTTGACGAGGATGCGGCTGAGCAGCGTCCAGCCGAAGTCCGGGTGACGGCGCGGGCTGACCCAGAACCCGGCGAGGATGGCGCGCGCCGCGAACGGCGGACGCTCGGATGCGGGCAGGGCCGGGTCGCGGAGCACGACGAGGAACGGCACCACGAGCACGACGAGCGCGATGGCGACGACGAGGTAGCCGACGAGCGTGGACAGGGCGAGCGCGTCGACGAGCGCGAGGCCCGCGAGCGTGCCGACCGCCTGCGGTGCACTCACCCAGCCCGACACGAAGCCGCGCTGGTTGATGGGCACCTGGTCGCTGATCGTCGCGGTGATCGCGGCGGTGACCATGCAGAAGCCGACGAGGGTCGTCGCCCAGAACACGCCGATGCCGACGAGGCCGGTCTGCAGCCCGAGCAGCACGAGGCTGACCGCGAACACCAGGGTGCCGGCGAGGATCCACGGCCGGCGGCGGCCGAAGCGCGAGGTCGTGCGATCGCTGAGCGCGCCGGTGAGCGGGTAGGCGAGGAGTGCGCACGCCCCCGCGATCGCCGAGATGACGCCGAAGGCCATCACCGGGTCGAGCCAGTTCTCGGTGCTGAGCTGTTGCTCCGGATCGAGCGGCAGGTGGAAGGCCTCGGCGATCTGGTTGGGCAGCAGCAGCTGGATCGGGGTGAGCTGCGCCATCCAGATGCCGAACCAGGCGGTCGCGAACAGGGTGATCCAGCGCGCCGGCACCCGGCGGATCGGCTCCTGGAAGAGGCCGGCGCTCGACGCGGCGGGCCGGGCGGCGGGGGTGCTGGCAGCGGGCGTGCTCATGCGGGCTCCTCGGTGGGGGTGGCCGGGCCCGGCGCGGGCGCGGTGAGGGTGGACAGGCTGTCGGCCGCGAAGGCCACGATGCGCAGGGCGCCGTCGCGGTCGCGGTCGGCGAGCCAGGCGAAGGTGATGCCGTCGGTGAAGGCGACCACGAGGCGCGCGACGTCGTCGAGCGGCAGCGTCCAGCGCACCCGGGCGTGCGCGGCGCCGGCCTCGAGCACGCCGGCGACCGTCGCGCGGTAGCGCGCGTACTGCTCGGCGGCGAGGTGGCGCAGGGCGGGGGTGCGCAGCGCGTACTGGGTCAGCTCGAACATCGCGAGCTCTCGCGACGGGTCGGCCGCGAGCTCGTCGACGTAGGCGGTGAGCGCCGCGACGATCGAGGCGCGGATGTCCGACCCGAGCCGCAGGGTCGAGGCGGCGGCGAGCGACTCGGCGTCGAGCACGTGCTCGACGAGCTCGCGCAGCAGCTCGTCGCGGCTCGCGAACGCGTAGTGGAAGCTCGCGAGCGGCATCCCCGCCTCGGCGACGATCGCGCGCGTCGTGGCGGCGCCCATCCCGTCGCGGGACACGACGCGGAACGCGGCGTCGATGAGCTCGGAACGGCGGTCGAGGCTCGACATGCGCGCCATCCGTGTCCCCCTCCCCCGCGGTCGCCGCGGTCGTCGCGGTCGCGCTGCGTGCGCGAGGACTGGGACGAGTGTCCCAGTCACTTGACCCACGGTGACAGAGCGGAGGATTCCGCGTCAAGGCCCGCGTCAGGAGCGGTCGGCGGGCCGATCCGACGGCGCGTCCGGATGGGCGTCGCGGTGCAGCGCCTCGGTGCCGCGGAACACCCACACCGCATACGTGGTGTCGGCGATCGCGTGCATCGCGGCTCCGATCGCGACGAGGGTCACGCTCGCGGGCAGCAGCCACGGCGCGTCCGAGCGGATCGCGGCGGCGAGCAGCACGAGCGGGAAGCCGATCATGAGCACCGCCGTGCGCACGCGGCCGAGCGCGCTCACCGGCACGGCCGGCGGTCGCTTGACCAGGAGAGCGGCGAGCAGCAGCAGGTCGGCCGCGACGAACACGATCATCACCACGAGCGGGATGAGCCCGGCGACCGTCATCGCGATGCACACGATCCCCTGGCTGATCCGGTCGGCGATCGGATCGAGCTTCGCGCCGATCGCCGAGCGCATCCGGAACCGCCGGGCGATCTGGCCGTCGATCCAGTCGGTCACACCGAGCGCGATGAGGATGCCGAGCGCCGCCGCGGGCGAGTCGTCCACGACGAGGGCGTAGACGAACGCGGGCGTGAGCACGAGCAGGCGCGCGAACGAGATCACGTTGGGGATGGTCCACAGACCCAGCCCGTCATCGCGTGGCGTCGACATCCGCCTCCCTCGTGCGTTCCGCAGGCATGACGCTACCGGGCGCGTCGACGCATCGGAACGCCCACGGGCGGATGTCGGCGCGAGTCGCAGGCCCGCGTCGAGGATGCCGGCGTCGGACTCCGGAAGCGATGCTGCGGGTTCCGCGCCGATCTGCTCGCGGGGCTTGTGCGTCGCGACGGCGGGTCCTTACCGTTCGGGCAAGGACCCCCAGACCTCGGTTCCTCTCCGCCGGCTCCGGCCTCTCGTCATCGAGGTTCACCATGGTCCCCACCACCGCCCCACCATCCGGATCGACCGCCGCGCGCCCGAAGCCGGCCGAGTCGAAGCCGGCCGAGTCGAGGCCGGCCCGCTCGTCGCCGTCGAGCGACTACACGCGGCTCGCGGCGACCGTGCGCGAAGCCGGTCTGCTGCGGCGCCGGTACGGCTACTACTGGACCCGGCTCGCCGCCGTGCCCCTCTCCATCGGCGCGGCGATCGCGCTGTTCATCGGCATCGGGGACAGTTGGTGGCAGCTGTTCACGGCGGCCGCCTTCGGCATCCTGTTCACGCAGACCGCGTTCCTCGGCCACGACGCCGCGCACCGGCAGATCTTCGCGTCGGGCCGCTGGAACGACTGGGCGAGCCTGCTGATCGGCGACCTGTTCGTCGGCATGAGCTACGGATGGTGGCGGCACAAGCACACGCGCCACCACGCGAACCCGAACAAGGTGGGCTCCGACCCCGACCTCGGTGTGCCCGTGATCGAGTTCTCGGCGGCGCAGGCGCGTCGGCACGGCCCCGCGCTGCGCTGGGCGATGGCGCACCAGGGTGCGTTCTTCTTCCCGATCCTCCCGCTCGAGGGCATCTCGTTGCACGTCGCGAGCGTGCGACGCGTGTTCGAGCGCGAGCACGTCGACCGCCGGGCCGTCGAGATCGCGCTCATGGGCATCCGGCTCGGCGGGTTCACGGCGCTCGTCTTCCTCGTGCTGTCGCCCGCGATCGCCGTGCTGTTCCTCGTCGTGCAGCTCGGAGTCTTCGGCTTCTACATGGGTGGGTCGTTCGCACCGAACCACAAGGGCATGCCCGTCGTGCCCGCCGGCGTCACCCACGACTTCCTGCGCCGCCAGGTGCTCATGAGCCGCAACATCCGGGGCGGCCGGCTGCTCGACATCGCGATGGGCGGCCTCAACTACCAGATCGAGCACCACCTGTTCCCGTCGATGCCGAGCCTGCACCTCCGCCGTGCCGCGCCGCTCGTCGCGGACTACTGCCGCACCCTCGGCGTGCCGTACACCCAGGTCGGGCTCGTGTCGTCCTACCGCACCGTGCTGCGCTACCTCAATCGCGTCGGGCTGCGCGAGCGCGACCCCTTCGACTGTCCGCTCGCCGCACAGCGCCGGGCGCTCTAGCCCCGGCGCGCTCGGGACCGCAAGCCAACGGCCCGAGCACGTCAGACCGAATGGACTTCATCGACCGGCCGCCACTCACATCGCGACGACGACGTCCGATGACCCGACAACAGAAGGATCATGACTAGCCGCGATCACGGCCCCGCCACCGGACGCAAACTTCGCAATAAGGTCGACAACGCTCGCCGCAGCGCCCACGTCCAGATTCGCCGTCGGCTCATCCACGATCAAGACCTCGGGCGACAAGATCAATGCGCGTGCCAACGCGGCACGCTGTCGCTCGCCACCGGAGATACGCGCCGGAAGCGAACGTGCAATGGACGCAATTCCGAGCGCGTCGAAAAGCTCGCTCGCCAGTTCGCGTGCACGATTCACCGCAGCGCGACCGTCCGGCATGGCAGGAACGATGACATTCTCGACAACCGTAAGATCATCGATAAGACTCGAGTCCTGATCCAGCACTCCGAAATGAAGACGTCGGAAGCTGCGCCGCTCCTTCTCCGTCAGGACACTCACATCGCTCCCGGACCACATCACCGCGCCCGCCGTCGGGCGTTGCAATCCAGCAAGCACTCGCAGGACGGTGGTCTTACCGGAACCACTTCGTCCCGAGAAGCAAATCGACGAGCCCCCAACGACATCCAGATTGAGGTTAGAAACAATCGATAACCGAGAGCCGCCAGGCCGCTCGTAGGCGAGCTCAATACCGCTCGCCCCGATAAGAGCCTCATTGTCGGACAAGAACCCGCCCCCCTAGGGAAACTCCGAAAAGAACACCGGACGCCAACAGCTGTCCGCCAACTGCGATCGAGAGCAGGACTGACGCGTTATCACCCTCGGGACGCAAGACCAAAAGCAGAATCAGGTCGCCTACTGCCGCGAAGGACACTGCGAGTGCAACCTGAACGACGCGGATCCGTCGTGCAATCCATGAATCAAGTCCGAGCATCCGCAGCACCCATTCAAGCCCCTCGCTCTGACGATTGGAGGCTGCGACACCAAGCGCAAGAAGGACGAAGACCCCCACCAGGCCCATCGCACCAAGTGCAAGAGTCGGACCAAACACCTCGGCCAGGACCGCACCACTCAGTCTGGTGCGACCTGAGTCCCTCACCGCGTAATCCACCGCGGCCGACGTTGAGTAGGCATACAGGCCCGTCATCAAGATCCCGACCGCAAGCGTGATCCACGTCCGCCACGTGGAAGCGACGCGAAGGGCCGTCAGCGCGGGAACCGAGAAGACACTTCTCACTCGCACCAGGTCCCTCGTCCGCACTGCCCCCAGTGATACAACGGTCGACAGCACCATCGCAAGACACACCGCACCCAGCACGAGCGTCGAAACCGACACAACGGTCCCGGCCCAATGACTCCACGCGCTCGCGCTCGCGCAGGCGCCAGCGATCAGTGTCACAGATACGAGCTGACGTCGAAGAAGCGATACCGCAATAGCAGCCTCGGACCAGCCCAACTGTCTAAGCAACGCACTCTCGCGTCGGCGGCGAACAGCGCTGACGGCAGCGGCCGAGCCAAATACGAATATCAGTCCGGCGCAGGTCAAGACGATCAGGCGGCGCACCAGATCGTTCATCGCGCTATCAACCCGCACCGCCGCCCCAAGGGTGGTCCATTCTTCCGCAACCACACCGAGATCCGCATCGCCAGAAGGAGACACGTTGTAGCCCGGCACATACACATCCACGGTCTCGGGCGATGAGCCGGCGACGACTCGCACCGAGAGCTTACCCAGCTCCGATATCCTGCGCGCCACGGAATTGATCGCGGCCCGACCGTCAGCATTGAACGACGTAACTCCTTTGACGCGCACCCTAACTGCGTCGATCGGACTATCGCCTCGCAGCGTCCGGCCGCCCTCGAGGTCAGTAATTGCCCCTGGTGAGTCAGAAATGAAATCCACCCCGGTCAAGTTCGAATCGACCGTCTGCCCGACCTTCTGCGGTGCGTTCGCCGCCGCCGCGACGATCTTGGCACCCGAGCCATTCGACAGCCCCGACGGGACATAGGAGATCGAGTCGACACCACCGTCGGTCAATTCTTTCGAAGTAAACGTTCCCACGGGCGCTGCCAATGGGATGCTGCCCTCTTTCGACAGAACAGTATTCCGATATGCCCGCGCTGCACCCAGCCCCTCGTCGGGGTTCTCGGTCGCAATCCGCCCCACACCGACGGGGCGCCCATCAGCCCCCACCACTCCCAAGGGAACAACTTCGACGTCACCCCCGACTCCTGTCCGCGAGGTCTTGTACGTTGGTGGCTCCGCAGCTTCCGCTTTCAGCGAGGTAAAGTTCTGATACAAGCTCCCCGCGGTCTCGCCGTCCCTGAGCTTCGCGCTCCCCAATTGAACTGTCACATCTGGATTCGAAAATGGCACGAGAAGCGATGACACATCTTTGGCGAGAGTGCGATAGGGAACAAGGTCCGCGCTCTGGACGCGCGCAAGATCGCCCTCGTCTTTGATCGGGGCCGACCCGACGTATCGATCAACGTGAACCGTGAGCTTCAAGCGTGCCGCAGGCGATTCGTTGACAATGAGGGGTACGACAACCTCGGGTCCGTCTTGAGTCGCCGACGTCAACGCCTGCCTCTGTATGCTGAACTCATCGGAATCGACCCGAGCTGCCCAGTTCGAGGGAATTTGTTCAGATCGATCGGCAGGGAGATCGGCAAGTTGCTTATATACTCCCGCGGATCGAGCCTGGTCCAGTTTGGATTCAGATGCCGGATCGATCGCGACGATCGTGGTCGGCACCTGCGGCATCACGCCGGCGTCGATGAGATAGAAGAAGTCGGTCTGCAACGGTGAGTAGCTGGCTGGATACCCCGATCCTTGACTGGGATCGAGGGACCGACTCGTCCGTTTCGCGAGCGACACGAGCCCACTCACTTTCGAAACAGTCGCGTCGCCGAACCCCGTCGAGCGCGTCAATGAGCTCGTAATTCGAAACGTCTCGTGCCGATCGGCGAGGTCGCTTTGACCGTTCTCGTGGTCGTCCACAACCAATAGCGACGCGTTTAGTGGGGTAGAACGCAGTGAACCGACCACTCCGATCGGCGCAGCTACCTCTACGCCAGGCAAGGACTCGATCCTGTGCCACAGGTCCGTCGAAATGGTGGAGCCATGATGCGCTCCCAGAAAGTCAGTCGGAACGAGATCGTCCCCGGTCAGTGACCGGACACTGCTTCCGTCTCGCGTGACGAGAATATCGTACGCGCCCCTCCAATTCGAATTCACAGTCTGATCCGCGACCGTGGCGATCCGCTGATCAGCCCAACCCACTGCGATCAAGGTGACGGCGAGGGCGACGGCTGCGGCAGCTTCCAATCGTGCCCGCCACCATCGTCGCGCGCTCAGCATGCGCGACGTGCACTGGCGGCGAATACGCAACTCACTGGACGCTCAGCAGAAACCCATGAAGACGAGCTGCTGACCCGATGGGCTTTCGCGTCGTTTTCTCACGAGATCGAGATTAGGTCTTCGCATTTATTCGTTCTGCCCCCAAAAAGGGGGTGTCGTCCCGAGCGCCCGTTCGACTGTCCGCGGTCAGAGCGAGAGGCGCGCCTCGAGGACCGCGGTCGCCACCTCGCCGATGCGCGTCCGGGTGGAACGCGCGTGCTGACGGATGCGGGCGAACGCCTCGTCCAGGCCGATGCCCGCGGTGTGGGCGAGGTAGCCCTTGGCCTGCTCGATGACGATCCGGCTGTCGAGGGCGCGCTGCAGCTGCTCGCGCGTCCGGTCCATCTCCCGCAGCGTGCGCTCGTGGATGATGCCGATCGTCGCGACGTCGGCGAGCGCCTGCGCGGCCACGGCATCCGGCTCGTTGAGGCCGCCCGGTCGATCGCGGAACAGGTTGAGCGAGCCGAGGGTCGCGTCGCGCAGCCGCAGCGGGAAGGAGTGCACGCTCACGAACGAGGCCCGTCGCGCGGCGTCGGCGAAGGCCGGCCACGCCTCGGCGACCGCGTCCAGGTCGCCGACCGACACCGGAGCGCCCGTGGTCGCGGCCAGGTAGCACGGCCCCTCGTCGGCGCGCAGCTGCATGAGGTCGACGAACTGGCTGCGCTCGCTCGTCGAGGCGATGACCTCGAGGCGGTGCGCGGCATTGAACAGCACGATGCCGGCGGCCGTCGCGTCGAACAGCTCGACGCTGCGCTCGACGAGCGCCTGGAGCAGGTCGACGACGCCGTAGCCCGCGACCAGCGAGTCGGCGAGGGAGACGAAGGTCTCCACGAGCAGTCCTTCGCGCGTGTGCGCTGTCATCGGGCCATCCTAAGTCGGGTCGTTCGACGGCTCGAAGGACAGTCGCCTGGCGACGATCTCGCTGGCGATCCCGAGCACCGGCTCGCCCGATGCGTAGGCGTGCGCCGCAATGACGAGCCGCGCATCCGTCACCGACACGCGCATCTGGGCGGCCACCATGCCGGTCGCCTGGTGCACCTCGCGCCGGGAGTGCGGGCCGTCGGCCGGCGCCGGGTCGACCGCGTCGAGATCGGCGACGGCGCGGCCGAGGATGACGCGCGCCGCACTGTCGGCGAGTGCGGTGCCGCGCGCGACGCACCCGGCGGACAGCCGGGTCGGCCGAACGGTGAACAGGTCGACGGCGCCGAGCGACAGCGCGCCGACGTGCAGCGGGAACGCGAAGATGCCGCGAACGCCCATCGACCGGAGCAGTCCGTGGGCGACCGGCCACCGTCCGCCGTCGATCGCGGCCAGGTCGCCCTCGAGCACCGGCGTGCGGGACGATGCCGCGAGCCAGGTGGGGCCCTCGCCGAGGTCGATGAGCATCCCGTCGACGCGGGCGGCGCGCGCGTCGCTCGCCCACAGCGTCTCCGTGCCGAGCGGGTCGCCGAGCGTCGAGACGGCGGCGCCGTCGACGGGCAGCTCGTCGACGAACGGCCGGTACAGGATGTCGTCGACGTCGCCCGGATCGCGATCGTTCATCCTGCCCGTCCGTTCGTCCACGGACCTCGACGTCCGCGAACCGTGCGCTCAGCCTAGACGGCCGCGGGGACCGCATCCCCGCACGGCGTCACCCCCAGAGCGCGGCCAGAACACCCGCCCGGGCGCGGCCCTCGGCGTATCCGGCGCGGGCCGCCGCCGGTCGCAGCGAGACGTCCATCGCCCTGCGGCCGAACAGGTGCTCGACCTCGTTCGCCGGCACGACCGTCTCGACCCGGCTGCCGTTCGCGCGGAGGTCGTCGACCTGCGTCGCCAGGTGCGTGCCCCAGTGCGACGGCATGAGGCTGCGACCGCCGAGCGGCGACAGCACGAGCACCCGTTCGCTGCCGGCCGCGAGGTCCGCGTTCTCGGCGTTCGCGCGGTAGCCGCCGTCGAGGTAGCGGCCATCGCCGATCCGGTAGGCGTGCCCGCTCGAACAGCTCGCGGCGACGGCGTCCACGAGGTCGGCGCCCGCGTGCCGATCGAACACCGCGGGCTCGCCGGTTCGAGCGTCCACCGCCGTGAGGAGCACCCGCCGCTCGGGCCAGCGCGCGCCCGGCAGGCGTGCGGCGACCGTGGCGCGCCAGCGTGCCGACCACGTGCCGTCGGATGCCGCATCCGCCTCGATCGCGGACCCGCCGAGCCGACGGCGGAAGTCCGCGACATCCGCGGCGGCGTCGATCGTGGCGGTGAGTCGGCCGAGGTGGTCGCCGACGGGTGGGACGGGACCGCCGCCCCGGTCGGCCTGCCGCCTCGGCGCGGCCGCGAGGACGGCGGTGTAGAGCTCGGGAGGGGTCGCGCCCGTGAGCTGGGCGGCGGCGGTCGAACCTGCGGAGGTGCCGATCGTCAGATCGGCCGCGGTGACGTCGAGGCCCGCGTCGAAGAGACCGGCGACGACGCCGATCAGCCACGCGTTGCCGGTGGATCCTCCGCCGCCGAGAACGAGCGCGCGCGGGGTGATCGGGGTGGTGTTCATGGGAGTCGCCTTTCGCGAAGTGCCGTGGGCGCTCCCGGTCGCGACTACCTCGGTCGCGCGAACGTGGACAGCAGGGAGCGCCCACTGACTACTGCGTTCATCGGGCTCACCTCCTCCGGTCGACGGCGCACGCAAGCCTAGACCGTCCTCCCGGCCGCGACACGCCTCGCGGCCCGCGGCCGCCGCCGATATAGTGGACTGGGTGTCCACTAATTCCGGCACGGCATCCCAGCCGACGAGTCCGCCCCTGAGTCGCGTCGAGCGCGCCGACAACGGGCGCAGCCTGCGCCTGATCACGACCGTCATGGCCGTGACGTGCGGCTTCGCGGTCGCCAACGTCTACTACGCGCAGCCGCTCCTCGGGCTCATCGCGCACGACTTCTCCGTCAGCCGGGGCGCGGTCGCCCTCGTCGTCACCCTCACCCAGCTCGGCTACGCGGTCGGCATGGTGGTGCTGCTGCCGCTCGGCGACATGGTCGAGAACCGGCGGCTCGCGGCGTGCACGCTCGTCGCCACCGCGGCCGCGCTCACCGCGGCCGCGCTCGCCCCGTCGTTCACGCTGTTCCTCGTGCTCTCCGTGCTCGTCGGGCTCGCCTCGGTGGTGACGCAGCTCGTCGTGCCGATCGCGGCCCACCTCGCTCCCCCGGGCCGGGGCGGCCGCATGGTCGGTCGCGTGATGCTCGGCCTGCTGCTCGGGATCATGCTCGCGCGCACGCTGTCGAGCCTCGTCGCGGATGCCTGGGGATGGCGGTCGATCTTCCTCGTGTCGGCCGCGATCATGCTCGTGCTCTCGCTGCTGGTCTGGCGCGTCCTGCCCCGGCGCGTGCCGCACGACGCGCCGTCGTACCCGAGGCTCATGGCGTCGATCGGCCGGCTGATCGTCGCGGAGCCGGCGCTGCGGCGGCGCGCGATCTGCCAGGGACTGCTGTTCGGGGCGTTCAGCGCGTTCTGGACGACCGTCGCGTTCGAGCTCACCGACCAGTTCGGGATGGGTCAGGTCGGCATCGCGATGTTCGCCCTGGTCGGAGCCGCGGGCGCGATCGCCGCGCCGATCGCCGGCTGGCTCGGCGACCACGGCCGGGGCCGCATCGGCAGCGGCGCGGCGCTGACGCTCGCGGTGCTCGGTCTGCTCATCGCGGCGTTCTTCTCGAGCAACCTGATCGCGCTCGCGGCCGCCGCCGTGATGCTCGACTTCGCCGTGCAGTCCCACCAGGTGCTCAGCCAGCACGAGATCTACGCGCTGCGACCGGACGCGCGCTCGCGCCTCAACACGGTCTTCATGGCGACGGTGTTCACCTGCGGAGCCGCCTGCTCCGCGATCGCCGGAACCCTGCACGACCGGCTGGGCTGGCCGGGCGTGTGCCTGTTCGCCGGCGCCCTGCCGCTCGTCGGGCTCGGCGTCTGGGTCGCGCACGCCGCATCCGTCCGCCGCACGGCGCGAGGCGACGCATCCGTCCGGAGCGACGGATGAGCGCGAGCGCCGACCAGCGCGCCGCCGGCTCGAGCGCCACCCCGCCGCCCATCTCCGCGACGCGGCGGAACGTCTCGATGGTCGCCGTGCTGCTGGCCATGCTGATGGCGAACATCGACGCGTCGATCCTCAACGTGGCGCTGCCCCAGCTCTCCCGGGACGTGCACGCGGACCCCGCCGACACCGTGTGGGTGACGACGGCGTTCCTGCTCGCCGTGTCGTGCGCGATCCCCGCGATGAGCGGGCTCGCCGACCAGTTCGGGCGCAAGCGCATGTTCGTCACCGGGGTGCCGGTGTTCACCCTCGCCTCCGTCGCGTGCGCGCTCGCGCCGACGCTGCCGGTGCTCGTGGCGGCCCGGGTCGCGCAGGCCGTGGGCGCGGCGATGATCTTCGCGGTCGCCATCCCGATCTACCGGCGGCTGTTCCCGCCGGAGCGGCTCGGCACCGTGCTCGGCCTGAACGCGATGATCGTGGCCCTCGGCACGTGCGCCGGCCCGACCGTCGGCGGCCTCATCCTCGTCGACCTCGACTGGCGCTGGCTGTTCCTCGTCAACGTGCCGATCGGCGTGGTCTCCACCGTTCTCGCGGCCGGGTTCATCCCGCACCTCGCTCCGCCGCGCGGCGACTACGACCTCGCGGGAGCCGTGCTGGCCGGTGCGACCGTCGCGAGCTTCCTGCTCGGCATCCACCAGCTGGTCGACCCCGGCACCGCCGTCGTGGGCGCGGTGCTGCTCGCCGCGACGATCGGGCTCGGGGCGCTTTTTGTGCGCGTTGAGCGTCGCGCGGTGCGGCCCATCATCCCGCTCGACATGTTCACCGGGAGCTTCAACCTCGCCGTGCTCACCGCGTTCTGGTCGTTCTTCGGGCAGGGCGTGGCGTTCGTGGCGCTGCCGTTCCTGTTCCAGACGGCGTACCACGCCGATCCGCTGCAGTCGGCTCTGCTGTTCACCCCGTGGCCGCTCGTGATCGTGTTCGTCGCGCCGCTGTCGGGCCGGCTCGCGGACCGCTACTCCACGGCCTGGCTGACCGTGATCGGGCTCGTCGTGTTCACCGCGGGACTGCTCGTGCTCGCGCTCCTGGGGCAGCATCCGCCGATCTACGAGGTGCTGCTCGCGACCGCCCTCACGGGCGTCGGCTTCGCGATCTTCCAGTCGCCGAACAACCGCGACATGATGTCGGCCGCCCCGATGCGGTACGCGAGCTCGGCGGCCAGCATCCTGAACGTCAACCGCACCCTCGCGCAGTCGGCCGGCAGCGGCGCGGTGAGCATGGCCCTCGTGCTCACCGGCGCCTCGCTCGGCTCGATCGCGACCCAGGCGCACGCGGCCGCCCAGGTGCTGTACGTCGCGGCCGGCGGCGGCGCGCTCTCCGTCGTCGCGAGCATCGTCAAGCTGCGGCGGGCGGGGACGAGATCCCGCGCCGTCGCCGCATCCGAGGGCTGAGGCGAGGCGGGTTCCAGGATGGGGCCGTGTTCGTGATCGTCCTGGACCACGTCGCCGACCTCGCGGACATCGATGCCGCGATCCCGCACGCGGATTTCTTCGCAGGGCCGGGTTCTCCACAGGCTGGGGTTCTCCGGGTTCTCCACATTCTTCGCGTGGACTCGAACGGGTGTTCGAGTGTTGGGGAGGATGGGGTCATGACACCGAACCTCGCGATCCCGGATCCGGCGCGGCTGGTGAGCATGTCCGATGACGAGGTGCTCGACGCGCAGGCCCGGCTGGTGGCCGTGCGCCGTGAGATCGATCGTGGTCTCGCGCTCGTCGCGGCGGAGCTCGCGCGGCGTTCGGATCGTGAGCGCGGCCACGCCGGCCTTGCGCAGCGGATGGGCGAGCGCACCGCCGACCGGCTCGTGCAGCGCACGGCGGGAGTGTCGGCCGCCGACGCCCGGGCCCTGGTGGGTGCGGGCGCGATCCTGACCGGCGCATCGCCGTGGCTTGCGCCCGTCGCGGCAGCGGTCACCGAGGGCACCGTGGGAGTCGCGGCCGCGGCCGCGATCGGCAGCGGGCTCGGCGCACCCTCGAGCAGTGTCGCCGCGGATGATCTGACGGATGCCGCGGCTCGCCTGGTGGTGATCGCCGCGA
>NZ_JAUASV010000015.1:0-86550 GCF_030345695.1 Galbitalea sp. SE-J8
CGAGCCGTAGTAGTAGCTGCCGTCGCGGTAGAGCGAGAAGGACACCTGGTCGGGGAGGGCGAGGCCGGCGGGGGCGGTGATGGTGCCGCTGATCTTGCCGCCGGCGGTGAGGGTGATGTTGGCGGTGCTCGTGGCTCCGGCGGTGACCGTGATGGTGGTCGCGCTGTCCTGGCTGGTGCCGCCGTACCAGCCGCTGAGGTAGCTGGGTGCGCTCGAGCTGTAGCTGTACGGGTAGTACTGGAGCGTGTAGGAGCCGGCCGGGAGCCCGGCGAGGGTGAACGTGCCGGTGCTCGGGGCGTAGCCGGACGAGCCTCCGTAGTAGTAGCTGCCGTCGCGGGAGAGCGAGAAGGACATCTGGTCGGGGAGGGCGAGGCCGGCGGGAGCGGAAACGGTGCCCGCGATCGTTCCGGTGTCCTCCGCGTGCGCCGCATCCGCGCTCGTGACGAACTGTGCGAGCAGCGCGGCCGCGGCGAGGCCGATGGCCGCGAGACCGATGAGCAGCAGATGACGGGCGGTGCTGTGCGGACGAACGGCTCGCGGCGAGGTCATTTTCGAGTTGCTCCGACATGTTCAGAAGGCTGTCGAGTCGAGACCGACTCGATACCATCCTGGTGGCGCGCGAGAATGTGTCGAAATCCCCCGACCAGGTGCCGCTAATTCGGGGGAGAACAAGCCAGTGCAGACGTGTCATGCTCCGGCGGTCATGCGCCGGCTCCGCCGTCGACCGGGACGATCGCGCCGGTGACGGCAGAGGCGCGATCGCTGAGGAGGAACGCGGCGACTTCCGCGACCTCACTCGGCTCAGCCATCCGCCCGAGCGGGATCGACGCGGCGATCCGGTCGGTGATACCGGGCGTGGCCTGCTCCCAGTCGACGATCATCTCGGTGGCGGTCCCACCGGGCATGAGGCCGTTGACGCGGATACCCGACGGGGCCCAGGTTACCGCCGCGGTCTCGGTGATGCTGTTCAACGCTCGCTTCATCGCGCCGTAGGCCGGCAGGTCAGGGTTGGCTCGGCGGGCGCCGATGCTCGAGGTGTTCACGATGGCGCCGCCGCCGGACCTGCGCATCAGCGCTGCCTCGGCATTCATCGCGACCCAGTGAGCCCGGAAGTTCACCGCGAACTGCTGCTGGATATCCGCCTCGATGGTGGTGTCCAGAGCACCGGTCTGCTGCTGCACGACTCCGCCGTTGTTGAATGCGCCGTCGAGGCGGCCGTGCACGTCGTCGATGTGGGCGATTGCGGCGCGGATGCTCGCGTCGTCGGCGAGATCGAGGGTCACCGACTCGGCGGCGCCGCCGTCGTCGCGGATCTGGCCGACCGCGCTGTCCAGCGCGTCGCGGCTCCGCGCACCGAGCACGACGGCGGCGCCCTCACGGGCGAACAGCCTTGCCGCCGCGGCGCCGATACCGCGGCTCGCGCCGCTGATGAAGATGACCTTGCCGGCGAGCAGGCCGATGGAGCTGTGGTCGATGGTGTGTGTCATGCCGCCCAGCCTCGCGCCGCGGCCGAACCCTATTCAGGCACAGGAAGTACCACGACACCGCCCGCCTGGCGTCGCAGCCCTGACGGCGAAGCCCGGGAGGATGCAGACTCGCGTTGTGGACAAGCAAGAGCTCGCCTCGTTCCTCCGCAGCCGGCGGGCGCGGCTGCGGCCTGAGGATGCCGGTCTGCCCCGGGGCGACCGGCGTCGCACTCCCGGGCTGCGTCGCGAAGAAGTCGCCGTGCTCGCGCACATCTCGACCGAGTACTACGTCCGCCTCGAACAGGGCCGGGCACCGCGGCCGTCGGCCGAGGTGCTCCTCGCCATCGTCGGAGCACTCCGGCTGACGAACGAGGAATCCGACCACCTGCACGTCCTCGCGGGGACCGCCCCGATCCGCGCCGGACTGCACCGCCGGGATGTGCGCCCGAGCATCCTCGCGCTCATCGAACGCGCCCCCCAGACCGCAGCATTCGTGCGGTCCGCCGCGCTCGAGGTGCTCGCGTGGAACGACCTCGCCGCGGCGCTGATGGAGGACTTCGCCGGCCTCGAACCGGAGGACCGCAATCTCGCCCGCCGCGCGTTCCTGCGAGCGGACAGCGACGGGCGACCGCTCTACGGCATCTCCGATGAAACGGAGTTCCGTGGCCGTCTCGTCGCCGAGCTCCGCCGGGCGCTCGCCCGCTATCCGGCCGACCCGACGGTGCGGGACCTCATTGAGGAGCTGCTCGACGGCAGTGTCGAGTTCGCGCGGCTCTGGCAGCGGCACGACATCCGCGCCGCCCCCTCGCTGACCAAGACGTTCCGCCACCCCGCCGTCGGCACGATCACCCTCGACTGCGACTCGATGGCCCTCGACGAAGCCGACCAGCGCCTGATCCTCTACTCGGCGCCGCGGGGCTCCGCGGACGCCGACGCGCTCGCGCTCCTGAGCCTGCTCGGCCCGCGAGGGATGACCGCTCCCCGGACACCCTGAGCGGCGCGATCGCGATCGACCTGGACGATGGCTCCTGCCGGACGAATGCCGTCAGCGGACGGGCGCTCGTGTCATGGCGCGCCAGAGGATCGCCCCCACGCGCTCATCGATCAACGCGTCGACCGCCGCCGGCGCGGCGCCGGCGCGCGGCAGGCCGGCTCGTTCGATCAGGCCCCGTTCGCGTTCGCGGCGGGGATCGAGAAATCGAGAGCGGAGCTGGTGCGCCGCGGCTTGATCGTGTTGCGCATGGCCGAGCAGCGCGCAGAAGACCTTCCCGTCCGGCAGCTCCTCGACGAAGCGACGGAACCGCTCGAAGTACGCCTCGACATCCGCCTCTTCGACCCTGCCGTCCGGAACCGGAAGGTACTTCTCGGCGCCCTCGATCAGGCCGTCGAGCAAGATCTCGACCTTGGACGGCCACCAGCGGTAGATCGTCTGTTTCGCGACGCCGGCCTGCCGCGCGATCGCCTCGATCGTGAGCTTCGCGAAACCGTGCTCGGCCAGCAGGTCGTCTGCCGCGTGCAGCACCGCACGACGCGCGTCGTCATCGCGCCGGTTGCCGGTGCGGGGCCGCGTGCCCGTCGTCGAGTTCGAACTCACGCCCCCACTCTAGGAGGGAGGGCGTAGACTAGACGCAACGGCCCGTCTAGTTAGGATTCCACCATGTCAGTGCCCGTTCGTTCCGCACTCGTCCTCGGCGCCTCCCGGGGGCTGGGACTGGCGCTCGTCCACGAGCTCGCCCGTCGCGGATGGGCGGTCACCGCCACCGTCCGCGCTCCGAGCCACGCGCTCGAAGCCTCCGTCGCCGCATCGGCGGGGCGGGTGCGCAGCGCGACCGTCGACATCACCGACACCGCACAGGTCGCGGCCCTGCGTCAGCACCTGTCCCGCGACCGGTTCGACCTGCTGTTCGTCAACGCGGGGATCAACCGCAGCGCCGGCGCCGTGACCGAGGCGACCACCGAGGAGTTCATCGAGGTGATGACGACGAACGCGCTCGCCCCGCTGCGCACGATCGAGGCGCTTCGCGACCTGGTCGTGCCCGGCGGCACGGTCGGGGTCATGTCCTCGGAACAGGGCAGCATCTCCCGCAACGACGAGCCGGGCTTCGAGGTCTACAAGGCCAGCAAGGCGGCTCTCAACCAGCTGATGCGCTCCTACGCCACCCGGCACGCGCACGACGACCACACGAAGCTCCTCATCGACCCGGGCCACAACCAGACCGACCTCGGAGGAGCAGACGCCCCGCTCTCCCCAGCCACCTCCATGCCGCTCGTCGCCGACGTCATCGAGTCCACGGCGGGGCAGGTCGGGCTGCAGTTCCTCGACCGCGACGGTGCTCCCGTGCCCTGGTAGCCGGTGCGACTCCGCGAGGCGCCGCGCTGGGCGCGTGGGCCGCATCCGTTCCCCGTCACGCGTCCGCAACACCGTTCTGCGACCATGAGCGCATGCAGCGCACCGTCGGGGTTCACCTCGAGCTCACCCTGTTCGGGCCGACCGACATGGTGTTCGGCATCACGCCCGCGGTGCCCGCGACCGTGAGCGAGACGCTCGCGTTCGTGCACGACGGAACGGATGTCGCGGCCGAGCAGGTGCCGGACCGCGACGGCACGCGGTGGCACCGCCTCCAGGCCGACGCCGGCACCCTCGTCGTCGACTACTCGGGTCTCATCGAGGGGTCGTCGCCGCCCGCACCGGTGACCGAGATCGAGCTCGTCGAGTTCACCCGCCCGAGCCGCTACTGCGAGTCGGACGCGCTCGCCCCGACCGCGCGCGGCGAGTTCGGCGGGCTGCGCGGTCGCCCGCTCGTCGACGCCGTCGTGCAGTGGGTGTCGGAACGACTGACGTACGTGCCCGGATCGAGCCTGCCGACCGACGGGGCGTCGCGCACGCTGCTCGGCCGGCAGGGGGTGTGCCGCGACTACGCGCACCTCACGATCGCCCTGCTGCGCGCGATGGACCTGCCCGCCCGCATGGTCGCCGTGTACGCCCCGGGGCTCAGCCCGATGGACTTCCACGCGGTCGTCGAGGTGTACGTCGAAGGTGCGTGGCACGTCGTCGACGCGACGCACCTCGCGCCGCGCCAGTCGCTCGTGCGCATCTCCACCGGGCGGGATGCCGCCGACACGGCCTTCCTCACCAACCACTGGACCGACCTGCGCCTCGACGCCATCACGGTCACCGCGGTCGTGGACGAGTTCGAGCTCGACGACGGGCGGGACCTCATCCAGCTCACCTAGCGGGTGCCCGGGGCTCAGGGCTCGGGGCTCAGCCGAGCGCGCCGACCACGTCCTCCACGAGCTGCGCGGCGTCGCCGGGCTCGAAGAACGTCTTCGAGTCGAGCGTGATCCAGTAGTCGTCGGTGAAGGCATCCGCCCGCCCCGTCGAGCCGTCGACCGTGAAGTAGCCCCACGGCGTCTGCGTACCCCCCGCGCGCTGCGCCTCGATCGAGGCGAGCGTGTCGGCGCGCAGGTGCGCCACGCCGAGGCTGATGCGCTCCGAGCTCGAGTCGTTGATCCACGAGCAGGCGACGCCCCGGTAGCCGACGGCCGTCGCGGCGCGCGAGCCGGCCGCGGGCGTCCAGCCGTCGTCGAGCGAGAAGTTGCTGTTGTACTCGTACATCTGCTGCGCCGTGACGAGCTGCGCGCAGGTCTGCGTGACCTTCTCTCCGCTGTCCACCGGCGCCGGCGTGTTCGAGTCGGTCGGGGTCGCGCTCGGCGTCTCCGGCGGAGTCGCGGATGCCGTGGCCGACTCCGTCGCGGACGGCGCAGACGGCGAGGGCGCGCTCGGGCTCGCGCTCGAGCCGTCGTCGGGCGCGGTCGGCGTGCAGGCCGTCGCGGCCAGGACGACGCCGAGAGCAAGGAGACCGGAAAGTACGCGACGGGACACCATGCGCCCATCATGACCACCGAGGCCGCCCGCGGCGTCGTCCGACAGGCGGATTCAGGGAAGCGGGCGACGGAACGGATGCCGGCGGGCGACCCCCGGGCGACGGAACGCATCCGATCGGGCGACGGGTGCGCGGCGCGCGGGGGAGCCGCGGGGCGAGCGGCATTAGGCTGAACCCCCGTGAATCCCGCCGATCTCGCCGCCGCCGTCCACTCCGTCGTCTCGGAGGTCGCGGTGCGGCGCGGGGGAGCGGCGCCGGGCCCCGACGCGGTCGTGCTCGACCGGCCGAAGAACCGGGAGCACGGCGACTGGTCGGCGAACATCGCCATGAAGCTCGCGAAACCGCTCGGTGCGAACCCGCGCGAGCTCGCGACCGAGATCGCGGCCGGGCTCGCGGCCATCCCCGGCGTCGCGAGCGTCGACGTGGCCGGCCCCGGCTTCATCAACATCACGCTCGATGCGGCCGCCGCGGGCGAGCTCGCGCGCACGATCGTCGATCAGGGCGACGCGTACGGTCGCGGCCACGCGCTCGACGGCATCCGGGTCAACCTCGAGTTCGTCTCCGCGAACCCGACCGGGCCGATCCACCTCGGCGGCACGCGCTGGGCGGCGGTCGGCGATTCGCTCGCGCGCATCCTCGCCTTCGAGGGCGCGGAGGTGACACGGGAGTACTACTTCAACGACCACGGCGCGCAGATCGACCGGTTCGCGCGCAGCCTGCTCGCCGCACACCTCGGCGAGCCGACGCCCGAGGACGGCTACGGCGGCGACTACATCGCCGAGATCGCCGCGCGCGTCGAGGCCGCCTACCCGGGCCGGCTCGACGAGATCCCGAGCCGCGAGGAACTGCAGGAGGTGTTCCGCAGCGTCGGCGTCGAGCTCATGTTCGGCGACATCAAGAAGAGCCTGCACGACTTCGGCGTCGACTTCGACGTGTACTTCCACGAGAACGAGGTGCACTCCTCGGGCGCCGTCGAGCGCGCCATCCAGCGTCTGACGGATGCCGGCCACATGTACGAGAAGGACGGCGCGCTCTGGCTGCGCACGACCGCGTTCGGCGACGACAAGGACCGCGTCGTCATCAAGAGCGACGGCGAGCCGGCCTACATCTCGGGCGACCTCGCGTACTACCTGAACAAGCGCGACCGCGGGTTCGAGCGCAACATCATCATGCTCGGCGCCGACCACCACGGCTACGTGGGCCGCATGATGGCGATGGCCGCGGCCTTCGGCGACGTGCCGCACGTCAACCTCGAGCTGCGCATCGGCCAGCTGGTCAACCTCGTGAAGGACGGCAAGCCGCAGCGGATGTCGAAGCGCGCGGGCACCGTCGTCGTGCTCGAGGACCTCGTCGACGCCGTCGGAACGGACGCCGCGCGCTTCTCGCTCGTGCGGTCGAGCGTCGACAGCCCGCTCGACATCGACCTCGACCTGCTCGGCCGCAAGACGAACGACAACCCCGTGTTCTACGTGCAGTACGCGCACGCCCGCACGCGCAGCGTCGCCCGCAACGCCGAGGCGGCGGGCGTCGACCGCGGCGTGTTCGACGCGAGCCTGCTCACGCACGAGACGGAGGGCGCGCTGCTCGGCGCGCTCGCCGAGTTCCCCCGCGTCGTGGCCTTCGCCGCGGAGGTGTACGAGCCGCACCGCGTCGCGCGCTACCTCGAGGAGCTCGCGGGCACGTTCCACCGCTGGTATGACGCGTGCCGCGTCACGCCGCTCGCGGGCGAGGCGGTCACCGACCTGCACCGCACCCGGCTGTGGCTCAACGACGCCGTCGCGCAGGTGCTGCGCACCGGGCTCGGACTCGTCGGGGTGAGCGCGCCGGAGCGGATGTGACCTCCGTCGCCGCCCCCGCGCCGCGCGGGCGTCGGCGTCGGGCGCGCGCGCTCGTCGTCGCGCTCGTCGTCGTGGTCGTGCTCGTCGCCGCCGCGTGGATCGCGATCGACACCGCGGGCCGGAGCATCGCGACGGATGCCGTGCGCACCCGCGTCGCACAGTCGCTCGGCGTCGACCCGGCGGCGGTCGCCGTCGACCTGGGATCCGGGTCGCTCGTGCCGCAGCTCATCGCGCAGCGCGCCGACGACGTGAAGGTCGACGCCACGGGCGCCTCGCTCGGGCAGATCACGGGCGACCTCCGCGTTCGTGCCGAGGGCGTGCCGTTCGCGGAGGGCGCCCCGACCCAGAAGCTCACGGCCGTCGTGACCCTGACTCCGGAGCAGATCGCGTCGCTCGCGGGCCGCGTCGACGCCCTCGCGGACGCGCGCATCGTGCTCGGCGACGGCGGCGTGAGAATCGAGTCGTCGTTCGGCGGTGGCGGCCTCGCGCTTCCGGTGAGCGTGACCGCGACCGCGAGCGCCGACGACGGGGCGATCCTGCTGACGCCGACGCACGCGAAGGTCGGCACGCTGGACTTCGACATCGCGGCGCTCCGCTCGTCGCCGTTCGCATCGCTCGTCGACACGGTCGCCGGTCCGCAGCGCATCTGCGTCGCCTCCTCCCTGCCGCAGGGCCTCGAGCTGCGGTCGGTGTCCGTTCATCCGGACGGCGTCGATGCCACCGTGAGCGGCCGCGACGTCGTCCTCGGCACGCTCGGGTCGGCCCCCCGCGCCACGCTCGGGTCGGCCCCCCGCGGCACCTGCTGAGCCGTTTCGGACCCGTCCTGGTCTCGAGACGCGGCCTCGCTTCGCGCGCGCGTTCCTCGACCGGCGGGGCGGGCGAGCGGTCGGTCGCTGGTCGAGGAGCGCCCGAACGATCCGTGGTGGTCTCGAGCGCCGACATCACGGAAATGCAGGAGCGCAGCGCGGCGCACGCGCGCCCAACCCCCGTATCACGCGAGCGTCTCTGCGGTGACGCTCGGGTGCTCCTGCATTTCCGTGATCGAGGGAGGGGTTTCCGCGATGGGGCCGCGCTGGGCGGCGCGCCCGGACCCGCCCGGAGGAGCAGCGGCGGCGCCGGCTCGCTTCGCTCGCGGCTCCTCGACCAGCGGGGTGCGACACAGCTGCCGCTCCGCTGGTTGAGGAGCGCCCGAGCGCAGCGAGGACGCGTCTCGAGACCACCCGCCCGCCCGAACGATCCGTGCTGGTCTCGAGCGCCGACATCACGGAAATGCAGGAGCGCGGCGCGGCGCACGCGAACCCGACCCCCGAATCACGCCAACGTCTCTGCGGCGACGCTCGGATGCTCCTGCATTTCCGTGATCGAGGGGAGGGGTTTACACGGTCGGGCCGCGCTGGGCGGCGCGCGCGGGCGGGGGTGGTCTCGAGACGCGACCGTCGCTTCGCCGGGCGCTCCTCGACCAGCGGGGCCGACCAGCGGGGCCGGCCAGCGGGGCCGGCCAGCGCGCCGGGCGCTCCTCGACCAGCGGCGGGGCCGACAAGCGGGGCCGGCACGGGAGGGAGGTCGGCCGCCGACCGGCACGAGCGGGGGAGGCCCCAGGGCTCGCATAGGATGGGGGCGCTCGTGCCGCGGTCCCGGCCCGCGGGACCCCCCGCCGCATCCGTTCGAGGTCGACCCGTGTCCCAGTCTCCGCTCGCTCCCGCGTGGCTCGACGTCCCGGACGACGCGAACGCCCTCGCCCCGGCCGTGTGGTCGAGCGGCGCGACGCGCGCCGCGACGGGCGAGATCGCGATCGCCGGCGTCACCGCGACGGCGCTCGCCCGCGAGTTCGGCACCCCGCTGTACGTCGTCGACGAGGCGGATGCCCGTGCCCGGGCGACCGCAGTGAAGGCCGCGTTCGACCGCGAGTTCGCGCGCGTCGGCTCGGCAGCGAGGGTGTACTACGCGGGCAAGGCGTTCCTCTCCACGCAGGTGGTGCGCTGGATGCTCGACGCGGGACTGAACATCGACACGTGCACCGGGGGAGAGCTCGCCGTCGCGCTCGCCGCGGGCGCCGACCCCGCGCGCATCGGCCTGCACGGCAACAACAAGAGCCTCGCCGAGATCGATCGTGCGGTGAGCGTCGGCGTCGGCGCGATCGTGATCGACTCCCTGATCGAGATCGACCGGGTCGCGGATGCCGCCGCGCGCCACGGCCGCGTGCAGAACGTGCGGCTGCGCATCAACTCCGGCGTGCACGCGTCGACCCACGAGTACCTCGCGACCGCGCGCGAGGACCAGAAGTTCGGCATCCCGCTCGCCGAGGCGGAGGGCACGGTCGAGCGCATCCGTTCGCGCCCGCAGCTGCGCTTCCTCGGCCTGCACTCGCACATCGGCTCGCAGATCTTCGAATCGGACGGCTTCGCCGAGGCCGCGCGACGCCTGCTCGCCGTGCACGCGCGGCTGCTCGCGGGCGGCGAGGTGCCCGAGCTCAACCTCGGCGGCGGCTTCGGCATCGCCTACACGAGCGTCGACGAGCCGCTCGCGTTCGACGAGATCGCGGCGCGCTTCGCCCGGATCGTCGCGGACGGCGCCGCCGAGGCCGGCGTGCCCGTGCCGATCGTCGCGATCGAGCCCGGCCGGTCGATCGTCGGCCCGGCCGGCGCGACGCTGTACGAGGTCGGCACGATCAAGGACGTGCTCGTCGACGGCGAGCACGTGCGCAGGTACGTGTCGGTCGACGGCGGCATGAGCGACAACGCGCGGACCGCGCTCTACGGCGCCGATTACAGCGTGCGCATCGCGAACCGCGTGACGGATGCCGCCCCCGCCCTCGTGCGCGTCGCCGGCAAGCACTGCGAGTCGGGCGACATCGTCGTGCAGGCCGACTACCTGCCGGGCGACGTCGCGCCCGGGGACCTGCTCGCGGTGCCCGCCACCGGCGCCTACTGCTGGTCGCTCGCGAGCAACTACAACCACCTCGGCCGCCCCCCGGTCGTCGCGGTGCGCGACGGCGCGGCCCGCGTCATCGTGCGCGGCGAGACGGAGGCCGACCTGCTCGTGCGGGACGTCATCCTCGACCCCGTCCGCGCGGACGAACCGGACCGCGCTCTCGAAGGAGACCAGTGATCGAGTACCGCAACCTCAAGGTCGCACTGCTGGGCGGCGGCGTCGTCGGCGCCAACGTCGCCGACCTGCTGCTGAAGCACGCCGACGAGCTCGCGGGCCGGGCCGGCGCCGGCATCGAGCTCATCGGGGTCGCGGTGCGCAACCCCGGCGCCGAGCGCGTGCCCGCGATCCCCGCCGAGCTGCTCACGACCGACGCGCTCGCCCTCATCCACGGTGCCGACATCGTCGTCGAGCTCATGGGCGGGCTGGAGCCCGCGCGCACGTACATCCTCGAGGCGCTGCACAGCGGGGCGGATGTCGTCACCGCCAACAAGGCCCTGCTCGCCACCCACGGTCCCGAGCTCTTCGACGCCGCCGAGCGGGTCGGCGCGCAGCTCTACTACGAGGCGGCGGTCGCGGGCGCCATCCCGATCATCCGCCCGCTGCGCGAGAGCCTCGCGGGCGACCGGGTCACGCGCATCCTCGGCATCGTCAACGGCACGACCAACTACATCCTCGACCGCATGGACCGGCAGGGCGAGGACCTCGCCCCCGTGCTCGCCGACGCCCAGCGGCTCGGCTACGCCGAGGCGGACCCGACGGCGGATGTCGAGGGCTACGACGCCGCGCAGAAGGCCGCCATCCTCGCGAGCCTCGCCTTCCACTCGACGGTCCCGCTCGACGCCGTGCACCGCGAGGGCATCACGGGCGTCACCCTCGAGCAGGTCACGGCGGCCCGGGCCGCGGGCTACGTCGTCAAGCTGCTCGCGATCTGCGAGCGCGTCGAGACGGCGGACGGCAGCGCCATCAGCGCGCGCGTGCACCCCGCGCTCGTGCCGCTCGCGCATCCGCTCGCCGCCGTGCACGGCGCCAACAACGCCGTGTTCATCCAGGCCGAGGCGGCCGGCGACCTGATGTTCTACGGCGCGGGCGCCGGCGGTCCCCAGACGGCGTCGAGCGTGCTCGGCGACCTCGTCTCGGCGGCCCGGCGCCACGTCGTCGGCGGCCCCGGCGTCGCGGAGTCGACGCACGCGAACCTGCCGATGCTGCCCATCGCGAGCGTCGTCACGCGCTACCAGATCACCCTCACCGTGCTCGACCGCCCGGGCGTGCTCGCGACTATCGCGACGGAGTTCAGCGAGCGGGGCGTGAGCGTCGAGCAGGTGTCGCAGTCCGTGTCGACCGGCGGGGATGCCCCGACCGCTAGCCTGGTCGTCGTCACGCACGCCGCCCCCGAAGCGGCCCTCGCCGCGTGCGTGTCCGCGCTCGCGGGGAGCGACGTCGTGGCATCCGTCGATTCCGTCCTCCGAGTCATCGAAGCCCAGTAGACCCGCTGGCAGAGTAGAAAGACCGCACGTGGCCCATCAGTGGCGTGGAGTGCTCCACGAATACCGCGACCGTCTCGACGTCACCGACGCGACCCCGATCGTCACCCTCGGCGAGGGCGGCACGCCGCTCATCCCCGCCGGCGCGCTGTCGAACCGCACGGGCGCGCGCGTCTTCGTGAAGTTCGAGGGCATGAACCCGACCGGCTCGTTCAAGGACCGCGGCATGACGATAGCGGTCTCGAAGGCCGTCGAGCACGGCGCGAAGGCGGTCATCTGCGCCTCGACCGGCAACACCTCCGCCTCCGCGGCGGCGTACGCGACGCACGCGGGCATCACCGCGGCCGTGCTCGTGCCCGAGGGCAAGATCGCGCTCGGCAAGCTCGCCCAGGCCATCGCGCACGGCGCCGAGCTGCTGCAGGTGCAGGGCAACTTCGACGACTGCCTCGACATCGCGCGCGACCTCGCCGCGAACTACGCCGTGCACCTCGTCAACTCGGTCAACAACGACCGCATCGAGGGGCAGAAGACGGGCGCGTTCGAGGTCGTCGACGTGCTCGGCGACGCGCCCGACTTCCACGTCATCCCGGTCGGCAACGCGGGCAACTACACCGCCTACCACCGCGGCTACCGCGAGTACCTCGCCGACGGCGTGTCGACGAGGCTCCCGCGGATGTTCGGCTTCCAGGCCGCGGGCAGCGCGCCCATCGTCACGGGCCGGGTCGTGAAGAACCCCGAGACGATCGCGAGCGCGATCCGCATCGGCAACCCCGCGTCGTGGGAGCTCGCGCTCGCCGCCCGCGAGGACAGCGACGGCTACTTCGGCGCGATCACCGACGAGGCGATCCTCGACGCCCACCGCATCCTGTCGAGCGAGGTCGGCGTGTTCGTCGAGCCGGCGAGCGCGATCGGCGTCGCGGGACTGCTCGAGCGAGCGGATGCCGGCGCGATCCCGGCGGGAGCGACCGTCGTCATCACGGTCACCGGCCACGGGCTCAAGGACCCGCAGTGGGCGCTGAAGTCCGCGGACGGCGCCGAGGTGCAGCCGACGGTCGTGCCCGTGGACGTGCCGCAGATCGCATCCGTCCTGGGCCTTACGTGACCGAGGGCGCGCCCGCGCCGAGCCCGCTCCCGGTCGGGCGCTCGGTCGCGGTCACGGTGCCCGCGACGACGGCCAACCTCGGCCCCGGTCTCGACACGCTCGGCCTCGCGCTCGCGCTCTACGACGAGCTCGAGGTCACGGTGCGCGCGGCACCCGGCGCGAGCGTCGAGGTGCACGGCGTCGGCGAGGGGGTCGTGGAGACCGACGAGTCGAACCTCGTCGTGCGCTCGATCGCGGCGACGTTCGCGGCCTACGGGTATCCCGTGCCCGGGCTCGACCTGGTGGCGCGCAACAGCATCCCGCACGGCCGCGGCCTCGGCTCCTCGGGCGCTGCGATCGTCGCCGGCGTGATGGCCGCCCGGGGCCTGCTCGAGGGCGTCGTCGACATCGACGCCGACGGGCTGCTCGCCGTCGCGACCGAGCTCGAGGGACACCCCGACAACGTCGCCCCCGCGCTGTTCGGCGGCCTCACGATCGCGTGGACGACGCCCGAGGGGCCCGGCGCGAAGAAGCTCATCGTGCACCGGGGCGTCTCGCCGCTCGTGCTCGTGCCCGAGGCGACGCTGTCCACAAAGCTCGCGCGCTCGCTGCAGCCCGCCCAGGTGCCGCACGAGGACGCGATCTTCAACGTGTCCCGCTCGGCGCTGCTCGTCGCGGCGCTCACCCAGAGCCCCGAGCTGCTGCTCGCGGCGACCGAGGACCGGCTGCACCAGAACTACCGGGCGAGCGCGATGCTCGAGACGGATGCCCTCATCCGCCTGCTGCGCGCGCGCGGTCTCGCGGCCGTGGTCTCCGGTGCCGGGCCGAGCGTGCTCGTGCTCGCGAGCGATCCGGCCCAGCGCCAGCTCGCCGTCGACCTCGTGGCGGCTGAGGGTTCCACCGGCTGGCAGGCGCTCATGCTCGCCGTGGATTTCAAGGGTGCTACAGTGGCCACGCGCCAGGTAGAAGCCTGAAAGCTTCCCCGGTCGCTCTCTTATCACCGGTCGTCGACCGTCCGCCCGAATCTGTGCGCGGCAACCGCCGACCATCTCTCCACCGGATGCCCGCTCGCAGAATGACCGGCACCCGCGTGGCGGAAGGAATCCACCAACTGTGACCGATGTCGATGCCCGCCGTACGGGCGACACCGCCGACCTGACCGCCCTCCGCATCCCCGAGCTCGTGAAGCTCGCCGGGGAGCTCGGCATCGTCGGCGCCTCCAAACTCCGAAAGGGAGAGCTCGTGAACGCGATCAACGACGTTCAGAACACCCAGGACGCCGCCCCGGCCCCCGCCGAGGTGCCCGCCGAGGTGCCGGCCGCCGAGGCTGCACCCGTCGATGCCGAGGCTCCCGCCGAGGACCCGGCCCCCGCGGACGCCGCCCCCGCCGACCCGGCGGCGCCCGTGACGGATGCCGTGCCCGCCGCCGACGCGCCCTCCGCCGACGTGCCCGCCGCGACCGGGGCGCCCGTGGCATCCGGTGCGGACGCGCCGGCCGTCGAGGCTCCCGCCGCGACCGGCGGATCCCGTCGCCGCGGCTCGCGCCGTGCGACCATGGGCGACGCCGAGGCCCGTGCCGCGGCCGCCGCCGCCGTCGAGGACCTCGTCGCGCAGCAGTCCGCGGGCGGCGAGAACGCGCCCAAGTCCGCCACCGCCCACGTCTCCGAGAACGCGATCGACGCGCTGCTCGACGGCGTCGTGCCGTCCGGCGAGGGCGACGGCGCCGAGCCGCAGCGCGAGCCCGGCCAGGGCCGCAGCCGCAACCGCAACCGCCGCGGCGGCCAGGGCGGCCAGGGCCAGGGCGGCCAGGGCCAGAACGCGCAGAACCAGAACGCGCAGAACCAGAACGCGCAGAACCAGAACACGCAGGGCGAGCGCGGGCAGAACACGCAGACCGAGCGCGCGCAGAACGGTCAGCAGGGCACCGCGAACGGCCAGCAGCAGACCCAGCAGCAGAACGGCCAGAACCCGTCGCAGGGCGACGCCGAGGGCGGCGAGCGCAGTGGCCGCAGCCGCTACCGGGACCGCAAGCGCGGCCGCGGACCCGTCGGCGACGACTTCGAGCCCGAGATCAGCGACGACGACGTGCTCATCCCGATCGCGGGCATCCTCGACGTGCTCGAGAACTACGCCTTCGTGCGCACGAGCGGATACCTGCCCGGCACGAACGACGTCTACGTCTCGCTCGGACAGGTCAAGAAGTACAACCTGCGCAAGGGCGACGCGGTCGTCGGCTACGTGCGCCAGCCGCGCGGCGACGAGCAGCAGGGCCGTCAGAAGTACAACGCGATCGTCAAGATCGACTCGATCAACGGCCTGACCCTCGAGCAGAACGCCGAGCGCGTCGAGTTCTCGGCGCTCACGCCGCTCTACCCGCAGGAGCGCCTGCGCCTCGAGACCGACGCCGGCAAGCTCACGCCGCGCATCATCGACCTGGTCGCGCCCATCGGCAAGGGCCAGCGCGGGCTCATCGTCTCGCCGCCCAAGGCCGGCAAGACGCTCGCGCTGCAGGCGATCGCGAACTCGATCGCGGCGAACAACCCCGAGGTGCACCTCATGGTGGTGCTCGTCGACGAGCGCCCCGAAGAGGTCACCGACATGCAGCGCACGGTGAAGGGCGAGGTCATCGCCTCCACCTTCGACCGCCCCGCCGAGGACCACACCACGGTCGCCGAGCTCGCCATCGAGCGCGCGAAGCGTCTCGTCGAGCTCGGACACGACGTCGTCGTGCTGCTCGACTCGATCACCCGCCTCGGACGCGCCTACAACCAGGTCGCGCCCGCCTCGGGTCGCGTGCTCTCGGGCGGCGTCGACGCGGCCGCGCTCTACCCGCCGAAGCGCTTCTTCGGCGCGGCGCGCAACGTCGAGGAGGGCGGCTCGCTCACGATCATCGCGACGGCGCTCGTCGAGACCGGGTCGAAGGCCGACGAGGTGATCTTCGAGGAGTTCAAGGGCACCGGAAACTCCGAGCTCCGGCTCTCGCGCCAGCTCGCCGACAAGCGCATCTTCCCCGCGGTCGACGTGAACGCATCCGGAACCCGTCGCGAGGAGATGCTGCTCGGCCCCGACGAGGTCAAGGTCACCTGGAAGCTGCGCCGCGCCCTCGCGGGCCTCGACACGCAGCAGGCCACGGAGACCGTGCTCGGCAAGCTCAAGGAGACGAGCTCGAACGTCGAGTTCCTGCTCGCGATCCAGAAGTCGCTGCCCGGCGCCGAGAAGGAGTAACGCCCGTGTTCGAGTCCGTGAGCGGGCTCGTCGCGGAGCACGAGGAGCTGGGTCGCCAACTGGGCGACCCGGCCCTGCACGCCGATCCCGCGCGGGCCAAGAGGGTCAACCGGCGATACGCCGAGCTGTCCCGGATCGTGCGCGCGCACGAGGACTGGCTCTCGGCGGGGGAGGACCTCGGCGCGGCGCGCGAGCTGGCATCCGAGGATGCCGCGTTCGCCGACGAGGTGCCGGCGCTCGAGGCCGCGCTCGCCCAGGCGCAGGAGAGGCTGCGGCGGCTGCTCATCCCCCGCGATCCGGACGACGGACGTGACGTGATCATGGAGATCAAGGGCGGCGAGGGCGGCGAGGAGTCGGCGCTGTTCGCGGCCGATCTGCTGCGCATGTACCTGCACTACGCCGAGTCGCGCGGCTGGAAGACCGAGCTGCTCGAGCGCACCGAGTCCGACCTCGGCGGGTACAAGGACGTGCAGGTCGCCATCAAGGCGCCCGGGGCGACCGACCCCGCCGACGGCGTCTGGGCGCACCTCAAGTACGAGGGCGGCGTCCACCGCGTGCAGCGGGTGCCCGCGACCGAGTCGCAGGGCCGCATCCACACGTCGACGACGGGCGTGCTCGTGTTCCCGGAGGTCGACGAGCCGGAGGAGGTCGAGATCGCGGCGAACGACATCCGCATCGACGTGTTCCGCTCGTCCGGCCCCGGCGGCCAGAGCGTCAACACGACCGACTCGGCCGTGCGCATCACGCACCTCGCGACGGGCATCGTGGTGTCGATGCAGAACGAGAAGAGCCAGATCCAGAACCGCGAGGCCGCGATGCGCGTGCTGCGCGCCCGGCTGCTCGCGCGCCAGCAGGAGGAGCTGGATGCGGTCGCCTCCGACGCGCGTCGCAGTCAGATCCGGTCCATGGACCGCTCCGAGCGCATCCGCACGTACAACTTCCCCGAGAACCGCATCGCCGACCACCGCACCGGCTACAAGGCCTACAACCTCGACCAGGTGATGAACGGCGCCCTCGAGCCCGTCATCGACGCGTGCATCGCGGCGGACGAGGAAGCGCGGCTCGCCGCCCTGGCCGTCTGAGCGGTGTCGGGCCGCGGGCGGGCGAGCAGCGGCGGTGACCGAATCGTGACCACCGACCGGCGCCCACGGGGCTAGGGTCGTAGCCGTTCGGAACCCGACCCGACACCACGGAGCCCATGAGCATCACCGCCTCCCGCACGCCCGCAGCAGACACCGACCACACCGGCGCCGACCGCACCGGCCCGGTCAAGCTCCCCGCACTCATGACCCGCAGCATCGAGGTGCTCACGCGCGCCGGCGTGCCGAACGCGGATGTCGACGCCGAACTGCTCGTCGCCCACGTGCTCGGCGCCTCGCGCGGCGACGTGCAGGCGCGCGAGATCGTCGGCTCGTCGATCCCGCGCGCGCAGGCGATCACGATCGAGGAGCTCGTCGCCCGCCGCGCAGCGCGCGAGCCGCTGCAGCACATCACGGGCGTCGCGTACTTCCGCTCGCTCGAGCTCGCGGTCGGACCGGGCGTGTTCGTGCCCCGCCCGGAGACCGAGTCGGTCGCGCAGGTCGCGATCGACGCGCTGCGCGCCGCGGCGACGGATGCTCCCGTCGCCGTCGACCTCGGCACCGGAACCGGGGCGCTCGCCCTCGCGCTCGCGACCGAGGTGCCCGCGGCATCCGTCAGCGCCGTCGAGATCTCGCCCGAGGCGTTCATCTGGGCGCGCGAGAACGTGCGCCGGGCCGGCGCGCCGAACCTGCGCCTCGTGTTCGCCGATCTCGCGGTCGCGCTGCCCGAGCTCGACGGCACGGTCGACGTCGTCGTGTCGAACCCGCCGTACATCCCGCTCGGCGCGGTGCCGCGCGACCCCGAGGTGCGCCTGCACGACCCGGAGCTCGCGCTGTACGGCGGCCCGGACGGGCTCGACGTCGTTCGCGCGGTGTCCGCGACGGCGAAGCGCCTGCTGCGGAGCGGGGGAGCGGTCGTGATCGAGCACGGCGAGCTGCAGGGCGCGGCGATCCGCGCGCTGCTCGCCGCGGACGGCTGGCTCGACGCCGCGACGCAGCCCGACCTCACGGGCCGCGACCGCACCACCACCGCGCGTCGCGGGTAGGCGGCGGGCGGTCGCGATCTACCGGTCCTGGGCGGCGAGTGGCCCCGATCGGGACGTCTCGCGGGCGGGGGCGCGGCCGGGGGAGCGCGACGCCGCGAAGGCGTCGACCGCGGCCCGCATCCGCGCGGCATCCGTGAACAGGTGCGCAGTGATGCCGACGGATGCCGCCCCCGCGACGTTCTCGGGCAGATCGTCCGCGAAGAACGTGTCGGCGGCGTCGGCGCCGTACGCCGCGAGCACCCGCTCGAACACGATCGGCTCGGGCTTGCGCGCGCCGTAGTGCGACGACGTGAACCGGTCGTCGCCGAACACCTCGACGAGCTCGGGCGCGAGCGCGTCGAGGTGCCGCAGCGTCAGCGGCCCGTTGTTCGTGAGCAGGCTCACCCGGCCGAGCGTCGCGGCGTGCCGCACGACGTCGATCGAGTCGGGCCACGGGCGCATCGCGGCGGCGCGGATGCGCACCCACTCCGCCTCGGACACGGGCCGGCCCATCGCGGCCGAGAACGCGGCGACGTACTCGTCGGCGTCGTACCCGCCGCGCTCGGCGTGCCACTCGCCGGCCTCGTTCCACCAGCGGCGGCGCAGCTCGGGCAGGTCGTGACCGGTCAGCTCGGACAGCAGCGTCATCCGTGCGCGCCAGTCGTAGTCGTAGAGCACGTTGTCCATGTCGAAGACGAACAGCAGGCTCACACGCGCGCTCCCTGGAACGCGGCGATCGCGGCGTGCAGCGCGTCGTCGTCACCGGTGTAGTGGTGCGCGGTGATGCCGATCGAGCGCGCGCCCGCGACGTTGTCCGCCGAGTCGTCGACGAAGAACGTCTCGGCCGCCTCGGCGCCGTAGCGATCGAGCGCGATCTCGAAGGCGTGCGGAGCGGGCTTGCGGATGCCGATGCCTGCGCTCACGAGCACGTTGCCGGCCAGGATGCCGGTGACGTCGGGCGCGATGATCGGCAGCGCGGCCTCGAACACGGACGGGTTGTTCGACAGCAGGGACACCGTCGCGCCGCCGTCCCGCGCGGCCGTCAGCTCGGCGACCACGCCGGCGTTCGGGTGCGAGGCGAGCTGCCGGGCACGCGCCCACTGCGCGAGGGTCAGCCGCGTGCTGCCGGTCTCGCGCGCGAACGCGTCGAGGTACTCGTCGGCGGTCGGGAACTCGCCCGCCTCGGCGCGCAGCTCGAGCCCGCGCGCCCACCAGCGGCTCGCCAGCCGGTACTCCGACACTCCCGCGACGCGGGCCAGCTCGGGCAGGCGGCGACGGAAGTCGTAGGCGTAGAGGGTCTTGTCGAAGTCGAACAGATAGAGAGTCACGGCTCTCTCCACGCTACTCGCCTCCGATCGGTGCTCGGGGCCGCTGGCTATCATGGGCGGGATATGTCCGCCATCTACGACTGCACCGTTCCGGCGGACCTGCTCACCGGCACGCGGCTCGCGCGGGCGGCGATCGGGCGCGGCGAGCTCGTCGTCATCCCGACCGACACCGTCTACGGCGTCGCGGCCGACGCGTTCCAGCCGGCCGCGGTGCAGCGGCTGCTCGACGCGAAGGGCCGCGGCCGCCAGTCGCCGCCGCCCGTGCTCATCCCCGGCATCCCGACGCTCGACGCGCTCGCCGAGGAGGTGCCGGATGAGGTGCGCACCCTCGTGCGCGCGTTCTGGCCCGGCGGCCTCACGATCATCCTGCCCGCCCGGGACTCGCTCGCCTGGGATCTCGGCGAGACGCACGGCACGGTCGCGCTGCGGATGCCCGCGGACCGCATCGCGCTCGAGCTGCTGAGCGAGACGGGCCCGCTCGCCGTCTCGAGCGCCAACCTCACCGGCCGGCCCGCCGCGACGACCGCCGCCGAGGCGGAGGCGATGCTCGGCGACAGCGTCGCGGTGTACCTCGACGGCGGAGCGGCGGGTGCCGACCACGACGGCGCGGCCGGCCCCGGCGCCGCCCACCGCGACCCCGGGTCCACGATCGTCGACGCGACCCCGCTGCTGCGCGGCGAGCCGATCCGCATCGTGCGGCACGGCGTCATCTCCGACGACGCCGTCCGCGCCGCCCTGGACGCGCCGTGAGCCGGGTCGCCCGGTGAGGCTGTACCTGCTCGCGGCCGCGACGGCCGCCGTCGTGGCGTTCGTGTTCGCCTGGGTCATCCTGCGGCTGAGCCTGCGCTTCCGGCTCTACCCGCAGATCCGCGCGCGCGACGTGCACGAGAGCCCGACGCCCCGGCTCGGCGGCGCGGCGATGTTCCTCGGCGTGCTCGCGGCGTTCGGCGCGGCGAGCCAGTTCGGCGGCCTGCGCTGGCTCGGCAGCCCGGAGGGGCTCGGCCGGTTCGACCTGATCTTCTCCGAGCCCTCGAAGATCTTCGGCATCCTCGGTGCGAGCCTGCTCATCGTCGTCATCGGCGTCGTCGACGACCTCTGGGACCTCGAGTGGTGGACGAAGCTCGCCGGCCAGGTGATCGCGGGCGGCATCCTCGCGTACTCGGGTGTCACCATCACGACGCTGCCGGTGTTCGGCGCCGTCGCGATCCTGCCCTCGACCGTCTCGCTCGGGATCACCGTGTTCGCGGTCGTGCTCGTGATGAACGCGGTCAACTTCATCGACGGCCTCGACGGGCTCGTCGCGGGGGTCGCGATCATCGCGAACGGCGTGTTCTTCCTCTACAGCTTCACGCTGTCGGTGTTCGTCGGGCAGAGCGAGTACTTCAACCTCGCGGCGCTCATCTCCGCCGTGCTGATCGGCGCGTGCGCGGGCTTCTTGCCGTTCAACTTCCGCCTGCCGCCGCACTTCCGCCCGGCGCGCATCTTCATGGGCGACTCGGGTGCGATGCTCGTGGGCCTGCTCATGGCGGCCTCGGCGATCACGGTCACGACGACGACCGACACGCAGAGCTGGGGCGGCCGCCAGCTGCTGCCCGCGTTCATCCCGATCCTGCTGCCCGTCGCGATCCTGGTGCTGCCGCTGCTCGACTTCGCGCTCGCCGTCATCCGCCGGCTGCGCGCCGGCAAGAGCCCGTTCAGCGCCGACCGGCTGCACCTGCACCACCGTCTGCTCGACATCGGCCACTCGCACCTGCAGGCCGTGCTCATCTTCTACGGCTGGACGGCGGTCATCTCATTCGGCGTGTTCGCCTACATCGTGCTGCCGTGGGAGGGGGCGACGGTCATCATCGCGGCCGGCGTGCTGGTCTGCGGCGTCGCGACGATCGTGCCGCTGCTGCGGCGGCATCCGCTCGACGCGCCGCCGACGGATGAGACCCCCGTGCAGTCCGCGCCGGTCGCCTCCGCCGCGAAGCCGACGCCGGCATCCGCGCCCGCTCCCTCAACGTCGTCCCCGACGCCCGCATCCCCGACGAAGGGAACCTCCCTGTGACCGCGCCGACTCCGGCCCCCCGGCCGCCCCAGACCCCCGTGGCGCTGTTCCGTCGCGTGCTCATCGGCGGCGGCCTGCTCGCGGTCGCCGTCGCGCTCGTCGGGGGCGGCATCGGACTCGCCGTCGACGGCTCGCGCGGTCTCCTCGGCGGCCTCGTCGGCGCCGTGTCCGCCGCGGTGTTCCTCGGCCTCACGGCCGTGAGCATCATCGTCGCGACGCGGCTCACCCGCGGCGACATGCTCAACCCGGCGTACTTCGCGATCATCCTCGGCGGCCTGTTCGTCAAGTTCGCGGTGTTCTTCGCGCTCGCCCTCGCGCTGCGCGGCCAGGACTGGATCAACGGCACGGTGCTGTTCTGGTCGATCGTGGCGGCCGTGCTCGGCTCGCTCGTCGTCGACACCGTGGCGATCTCCCGATCTCGCGTTCCCTACACGGACGCGAAGCTCCCGGGCGACCCGTCCTAGCCGCCGGACGGTACGCCGGTCCCGGGAACTCTTGATAGGGTTGCCAGGGCCGCGTTCACCTGCGGTTCCCCCTCTTCCTTTCGTCGCGTGCGACCCGCACGCCCCGATGTTCGGAGACAGCGCTGCTATCTAACGCTCTCGGCTTGCTCGCGCCTGCCGTCGTCGCCGCAGACGACGACGGGCCGGTGTTCCACGCGCCCTCGCTCGACGAGTTCTATCCCGGCGCCCTGCTGTTCGAGGGCACCCCCTTCGAGCTCAACCGCATCATGGCGATCCGGCTCATCGTCGTCGCCGTGCTCGTGATCGTGCTGCTGCTCGGCACGCGCCGGATGTCGATCGTTCCGCGGCGCCCGCAGGCCGCGCTCGAGTTCGCGCTCGGCTTCGTGCGCAACAACATCGTCATCGAGACGCTCGGCGAGAAGGACGGCCGCCGCTTCATGGCGCCGCTCATGACGATCTTCTTCGTCGCCCTCGGCATGAACATCACGGGCATCGTGACGCCGTTCAACATCGCGGGAACGTCGCTCATCGGCCTGCCGCTCGTGATGGCCGTGGTGTCGTACGTGCTGTTCATCTACGCGGGCATCCGCAAGCACGGCGCGCGCTTCTTCAAGAACTCGCTGTTCCCCGCGGGCGTGCCGGCGGGGCTGTACATCATCGTGACGCCCATCGAGTTCATCTCGACCTTCATCCTGCGCCCGGTCACGCTCACCCTCCGACTGCTCATGAACATGGTCGCGGGCCACCTGCTGCTCGTGCTGTGCTGGTCGGCGAGCTGGTTCTTCCTGTTCGGCCTGCTGCCGCACGGCGACTTCATCGGCCTGCTCGGCGCCGGAACCGTCGCGTTCGGCTTCGCGTTCACGCTGTTCGAGATCCTCGTCGCCGCCCTGCAGGCCTACGTCTTCGCCTTCCTCGCCGCCGTCTACATCCAGCTCGCGCTCGCGGACGAGCACTGAACCTCCGGCACCACGCCGGAACCCATCCACCCTCGAAAGGAAACCCCCATGATCGCCGGATACCTCGCCCCGATCGCGTTCGGCCTGGCCTCCATCGGTTCGGCCATCGGCGTCGGCATCGTCGTCGGCAAGACGATCGAGTCGGTCGCGCGCCAGCCCGAGCTCCAGGGCCGCCTCACCGGTCTGATGTTCCTCGGCATCGCGTTCACGGAGGCGCTCGCCTTCGTCGCGATCGCGACGGGCTTCATCCCGTTCGCGGTTCCCGCGCAGTAGTCCCCGCCCACCACTGACCTAAGGAGAACAGGATGCACACGGCATTCCTGGCGTCGGCGGTCCTCGCGGACGAGGAGTCGGGTCCGAACCCGGTCCTCCCGGAGACTCCCGACCTGTTCTGGGGCGCGGTGGCCTTCGTCATCATCCTCGTCGTCTTCATCTGGAAGGTGCTGCCCCGCTTCAACGCGGTGCTCGACGCCCGCAGCGAGGCGATCGAGGGCGGCATCAAGCGCGCCGAGGCCGCGCAGGCCGAGGCCGCCGCCGCGAAGGACGAGTACCAGAAGCAGCTCGCCGAGGCGCGGGCCGAGGCCGCCCGCATCCGCGAGCAGGCGCGCCTGGACGCGACCGCGATCGCGACCGAGGTCAAGGAGCAGGCCGCAGCGGATGCCGCGCGCATCACCGCGAACGCGCAGACGCAGATCGAGGCGGAGCGCCAGGCGGCGCTCGTCTCGCTCCGTTCCGAGGTCGGCTCGCTCGCCATCGATCTCGCCTCGGGCGTCATCGGTGAGACGCTGTCGGACGACACGAAGGCCCAGGCCGTCGTCGACCGCTTCCTCGCCGAGCTCGAGGCCGAGGAGAAGGCGAGCCGCTGATGGGTTCCGCGACGACACAGGCGCGGTCGGCGACGCTCGCCGCCCTCGCGGCGGCCGGCGACGCCGACCTCGCGACGGGCGAGCAGATCCTCGAGATCGGACGGGTCATCGGCGACTCCGCCCAGCTGCAGGGCGTGCTGACCGATCCGTCGATCGCGGCCGGCGAGAAGTCGGCGCTCGTCGACCGCCTGTTCGGCGCCACGACGGCGACGGCTCGCGCCGTGGTCTCCGCGGCCGTGTCGAGCGGATGGTCGGACTCCGACGATCTGCTCGCGGGCCTGGAGGAGGCCGGCATCCGTGCCCTCGCGGCATCGGCGCCCGACACCGCCTCGGTCGACGCCGAGCTGTTCGCGTTCGAGGCTGCGGTCGCCTCCGATCAGGAGCTCGAGCTCGCGATCTCCGCGAAGCTCGGCTCCTCCGACGGCAAGGCGTCGCTCGTGAGCGCGCTCGTGTCGGGCAAGGCCTCGCCGCAGACGATCGCGATCCTCGAGCAGCTCGTGCGCCAGCCGCGCGGTCGCCGCATCGGCACGCTCATCGCGGATGCCACGCGCATCGTCGCCGAGCAGTCCGGCACGACGCTCGCCATCGTCACGACCGCGACCGCGCTGTCCGCCGCGCAGCTGGACCGGCTCGCCGCGGCGCTCACCGCGTCCGCCGGCCGCACCGTGCGCATCAACCCCGTGGTCGACCCCGCGGTCGTCGGCGGGGTGCGCGTGCGCATCGGCGACGACGTCATCGACGGAACCGTCGCATCCAAGCTCTCCGACCTCAAGCTGCAGCTCGCACGCTGAGGCCGCGAACATCACGAAACCAAGGAACAGGACAATGGCAGATCTGACCATCAGCCCCGACGAGATCCGCGACGCGCTCAAGGACTTCGTCAAGGCGTACGAGCCCGGTTCGGCCTCGGCGACCGAGGTCGGCCACGTCTCGGACGCCGGTGACGGCATCGCGCACGTCGTCGGTCTCCCGAGCGTCATGGCCAACGAGCTGCTGCGCTTCGAGGACGGCACGCTCGGCCTCGCGCTCAACCTCGACGAGGACGAGATCGGCGTCGTCGTGCTCGGCGACTTCACCGGTGTCGAGGAGGGCCAGGAGGTCACCCGCACGGGCGAGGTGCTCAGCGTGCCCGTCGGCGACGGCTACCTCGGCCGCGTCGTCGACCCGCTCGGCAACCCGATCGACGGTCTCGGCGAGATCGCGACCGAGGGGCGCCGCGCGCTCGAGCTGCAGGCGCCCGGGGTGATGCAGCGCAAGAGCGTGCACGAGCCGCTCCAGACCGGCATCAAGGCGATCGACGCGATGATCCCCGTCGGCCGCGGCCAGCGCCAGCTCATCATCGGCGACCGCCAGACCGGCAAGACGGCCATCGCGATCGACACGATCATCAACCAGCGGGCCAACTGGGAGACCGGCGACCCGACGAAGCAGGTGCGCTGCATCTACGTCGCGATCGGACAGAAGGGCTCGACGATCGCATCCGTCAAGGGTGCGCTCGAGGACGCCGGCGCGCTCGAGTACACGACGATCGTCGCGGCCCCCGCCTCGGATGCCGCGGGCTTCAAGTACCTCGCGCCCTACACCGGCTCCGCCATCGGCCAGCACTGGATGTACGGCGGCAAGCACGTGCTCATCGTCTTCGACGACCTGTCGAAGCAGGCCGAGGCCTACCGCGCCGTCTCGCTGCTGCTGCGCCGCCCGCCGGGCCGCGAGGCCTACCCCGGCGACGTGTTCTACCTGCACTCCCGGCTGCTCGAGCGCTGCGCGAAGCTCTCCGACGAGCTCGGCGCGGGCTCGATGACGGGCCTGCCGATCATCGAGACGAAGGCGAACGACGTCTCGGCGTACATCCCGACGAACGTCATCTCGATCACCGACGGCCAGATCTTCCTGCAGTCCGACCTGTTCAACGCCAACCAGCGTCCCGCGGTCGACGTCGGCATCTCGGTGTCCCGCGTCGGCGGCGACGCCCAGGTGAAGAGCATCAAGAAGGTCTCCGGCACGCTCAAGCTCGAGCTCGCGCAGTACCGCTCGCTCGAGGCGTTCGCGATGTTCGCATCCGACCTCGACGCGGCGTCGCGCCGCCAGCTCGCGCGGGGCGCGCGCCTCACCGAGCTGCTGCGCCAGCCGCAGTACTCGCCGTTCCCGGTGGAGAAGCAGGTCGTGTCGATCTGGGCCGGCACGAACGGCAAGATCGACGAGGTGCCCGTCGAGGACGTGCTGCGCTGGGAGTCCGAGCTGCACGACTACCTCGCGCGCAACACCGAGGTGCTCGAGACGCTGCGCGAGACCAACGTGCTCGACGACGACACCACCGCCGCGCTCGCGGCCGCCGTCGACCGGTTCAACCTCGAGTTCCAGACCACGGCCGCCGCATCCGGTGCCGGCACGGAGCAGTTCGAGAACCTGGCCGACGACGAGATCAACCAGGCGCAGATCGTCAAGGGCAAGCGCTGAACGCGCTGCCCGGTCGTTCGACGAGCATCAGCTAAGAGGAATCCATGGGAGCTCAACTCCGGGTCTATCGCCAGAAGATCCGTGGCGCGCAGACCACGAAGAAGATCACGCGCGCCATGGAGCTCATCTCGGCGTCGCGCATCCAGAAGGCGATGCAGCGCGTTCAGGCGTCCACCCCGTACGCGCGCGCCGTGACACGCGCCGTGTCGGCGGTCGCCACCTACTCGAACGTCGAGCACGTGCTGACCACCGAGGCCGAGAACCCGACGCGCGCCGCCATCGTGCTGTTCACGTCGGACCGCGGCCTCGCGGGCCCGTTCAACTCGCAGGTGATCCGCGAGGCGAGCGAGCTGCGCACGCGGCTCGAGGGCGAGGGCAAGACGGTCGTGCACTACCTGGTCGGCCGAAAGGCCGTCGGGTACTTCGCGTTCCGGCGGCGCCCCTTCGAGCGGGAGTGGATCGGCGAGACCGACAACCCGACGATCGCGACCGCGCACGAGATCGCCGAGGCGATCGTCGGCCGGTTCGTGCAGCCGACGGATGAGGGCGGCGTCGACGAGATCCACATCGTCTACAACCGCTTCGTGTCGATGCTCACCCAGGAGCCCGAGACGGTGCGCCTGCTGCCGCTCGAGGTCGTCGAGGGGGTCGCCGACGACACGGATGCCGGACCGTTCCCGCTGTACGAGTTCGAGCCCGAGGTCGCCGACGTGCTCGACGCGCTCCTGCCGGTCTACATCGAGAGCCGGCTCTACAACGCCATGCTGCAGTCGTCGGCCGCGAAGCACGCCGCGACGCAGAAGGCGATGAAGTCCGCGAGCGACAACGCCGACAAGCTCATCCGCGACTACACCCGCCTCGCCAACAACGCCCGCCAGTCCGAGATCACGCAGCAGATCTCCGAGATCGTCGGCGGCGCCGACGCACTCTCCTCGGCGAAGTAACTCGAAGAAGAAGAGAACAGGACAGAACCCATGGCTACCGCAACCGCACAGCGTCGCTCAGGGGCCGAGCCGGCCGCCGAGCCGGGCGCCGCGACGCCCGGTGTCGGCCGGGTCGCCCGCGTGACGGGACCCGTCGTCGACGTCGAGTTCCCGCACGACGCGATCCCCGACATCTACGCCGCGCTCAAGACGACGATCACGATCGGCGACGAGTCGAACGAGATCACCCTCGAGGTCGCCCAGCACCTCGGCGACGACGTCGTGCGCGCGATCGCGCTCAAGCCGACGGACGGCATCGTGCGCGGCCAGGAGGTGCGCGACACCGGCGCCCCGATCTCCGTGCCCGTCGGCGACGTCACCAAGGGGCACGTCTTCAACGTCATCGGCGAGTCGCTCGACGTGCCGACCGAGTCGCTCGACATCACCGAGCGCTGGCCGATCCACCGCAAGCCGCCGCGCTTCGACCAGCTCGAGTCGAAGACCGAGCTGTTCGAGACCGGCATCAAGGTCATCGACCTGCTCACGCCGTACGTGCTCGGCGGCAAGATCGGCCTGTTCGGCGGCGCCGGCGTCGGCAAGACCGTGCTCATCCAGGAGATGATCCAGCGCGTCGCGCAGGACCACGGCGGCGTCTCGGTGTTCGCCGGCGTCGGCGAGCGCACGCGTGAGGGCAACGACCTCATCGGCGAGATGGAGGAGGCGGGCGTCTTCGACAAGACCGCGCTCGTCTTCGGCCAGATGGACGAGCCGCCGGGAACGCGCCTGCGCGTCGCGCTCTCCGCGCTGACGATGGCCGAGTACTTCCGCGACGTGCAGAACCAGGACGTGCTGCTGTTCATCGACAACATCTTCCGCTTCACGCAGGCGGGATCCGAGGTCTCGACGCTGCTCGGCCGGATGCCCTCCGCGGTCGGCTACCAGCCGAACCTCGCGGATGAGATGGGCCTGCTGCAGGAGCGCATCACGTCGACGCGCGGCCACTCGATCACCTCGCTGCAGGCGATCTACGTGCCCGCCGACGACTACACCGACCCGGCGCCGGCGACGACGTTCGCGCACCTCGACGCGACGACCGAGCTCAGCCGCGAGATCGCGTCGAAGGGTCTCTACCCGGCCGTCGACCCGCTCACCTCGACGAGCCGCATCCTCGACCCCCGCTACCTGGGCGCCGACCACTACCGTGTCGCGACCACGGTCAAGCAGATCCTCCAGAAGAACAAGGAGCTGCAGGAGATCATCGCGATCCTCGGTGTCGACGAGCTCAGCGAGGAGGACAAGATCACGGTGTCGCGTGCGCGCCGCATCCAGCAGTTCCTCTCGCAGAACACCTACATGGCGAAGAAGTTCACCGGTGTGGAGGGCTCCACGGTGCCGCTCAAGGACACCATCGAGTCGTTCGACGCGATCGCCAAGGGCGAGTTCGACCACGTCGCCGAGCAGGCGTTCTTCAACGTCGGCGCGATCAGCGACGTCGAGGAGAAGTGGGCGCAGATCCAGAAGGAGAACGGCTGATCATGGCCGACCTTCAGGTCAGCGTCGTCTCCGCCGACGCCGAGGTCTGGACGGGCGCGGCCCGCCAGATCGTCGCGCGCACGACGGAGGGCGAGATCGGCATCCTGCCCGGGCACGAGCCGATCCTCGCGGTCCTCGCCGCGGGCGAGGTGCGCGTCACGACGACCGCGGGCCAGGTCGTGGCCGCGAACGCCGAGGACGGCTTCCTCTCCGTCGACCACGACGTCGTCGCGATCGTCGCGCGCAACGCGGCCCTCGTCTGAGCGCCGCACCGTCTTCCGTGCCGATCGCGGGCGGGCCCGGCCGGGCTCCCCGCGATCGGCGTCTCGCCACCGTCCCGACCCCGAGGAGCGCAGCGTGCTGATCGCGATGGCGGGCCTGCCCGGATCGGGCAAGTCGACGATCGCCGACGAGGTGGGCCGCGTGCTCGGCCTCGCCGTGATCTCCGTCGACCCGATCGAGTCGGCGATCCTGTCGGCGGGCATCGACGCCGACGAGCCGACCGGTCTCGCGGCCTACCTCGTCGCCGAGAAGCTCGCCGAGTCGATCCTGCGCTCGGGTCAGAGCGTCATCGTCGACGCGGTGAACGCCGTGGATGCGGCGCGCGAGCAGTGGGTCGGCCTCGCGGCACGTCGCGGCACGACGCTGCGGTTCGTCGAGGTGGTCTGCTCCGACGCCCGCGTGCACCGCGAGCGCCTCGAGGCGAGGGACCGCCGACTGCCGCACATCGCCGAGCCGCAGTGGCACCAGGTCGAGCAGAGCCTCGACGAGTACGGCGAGTGGACCGGTGCGAGCGCCCGGGCCGAGCGCGTGCGGGTCGACTCGATCGAGCCGATCGCGCACAGCGTCGAACGCACGCTCGCCTTCCTGCGCGGCTGATGCGGCTGCTGCTGCCGCCGTCCGAGACGAAGCGCGACGGCGGCGATCCGGGGCGCCCGCTCGACCTCGCCGCGCTCGCGTTCCCGGGGCTCGCACCGCAGCGCCGCGCGGCGATCGCGGCCCTCGAGCAGCTCTCGGGCTCGACGGATGCCGCGCTCGCCGCGCTGCGGATCTCGCCCCGCCAGAGCGCCGAGGTCGCCCGGAACCGCGTCGTCCGCACGGCCGCCACGATGCCCGCCGTGGACCGATTCACGGGCGTGCTGTTCGAGGCGCTCGACGCTCCCGCGCTGCCCGAGCCCGCCCGCGCCTGGCTCGGGGACTCGGTGCTCGTGCACTCGGCGCTGTTCGGCCTCGTGGGCGCGCTCGACCGGCTGCCCGCGTACCGGCTCTCGCACGACTCGCGGCTGCCCGGCATTCCGCTCAAGCGGCACTGGTCCGCCGCCATCACGGACGCGCTCGCGTCGACCGAGGGCCTCGTCGTCGACCTGCGATCGCACGCCTACGCCGCGCTCGGGCCGCTGCCCGACGACGACCGGTTCGTCACGGTGCGCGTCGTCACCGAGACCGCGGACGGGCTGCGCCGGCCGCTCAACCACTTCAACAAGAAGGGCAAGGGCGAGCTCGTGCGCGCGCTCGGCGTCGCCGGGATCGAGGCGACGGATGCCGGCGCCCTCGTGCGCGCGGCGCGAGCCCTCGGCATCCGTCTCGAGCGATCCGCCCGGCGCGAGCTCGCGCTCGTCGTCTGACGCGGGGGACTCAGGGGAACGAGCCGAACCAGAGCGCGGCGACCGCGGGGATCTGCAGGGCGCACAGCGCGACGACGACCGCGACGCGGCCGCGAGCGGTGCCGGGCCGCAGGCGCCGGTCGGCGAGCGCGGGCGCCATCGGCAGCAGCAGCCGGACCGTGCTCTGCTGCGGCAGGAACACGGCGACGAGGTACAGCGCGTACGACACGACGAAGGCGCGGGAGGCGAGCGCGATGCGTCCCCGCGCGAGGGCGACGAGCACGGCGCCGGCGGCCAGGAGCACGACGGCGACGAGCGCGATCCCGCCGACCCCGAGGTAGCGATACGCGAGCACGAACCACGGCGTGAGCGGCAGGAAGCCGGCGTCGTCGCCGAGCAGCGGCCGCCAGAACGCCGTCTCGGTCGCGAGGTAGGCGTTCCGATCGCCCGTCACGACCGCGGCGATCACGGGCCACGCGAGCCCCGCGAGCCCGATGGCGGTCGCGGAGATCGCGGCACGGGCGACCTCGCCGGCGCGGATGTCGCGGGCGCGCACGCGCACGACGACGACGATCGCGACGGCGAGCGCCAGGGCGAGGGCACCCGGTCGCGTCGCTGCGGCCGCCACGCCGAGCACGCCGACGAGCGCGTAGCGCCGATCGTGCAGCGCGACGAGCGCCCCGAGCGCGAGCGCGAGGAACAGGCTCTCCGCGTACGCGACCTGCAGCACGAACGTGAGCGGCGCCGCGCACAGCAGCACGACGGCCCAGCGCGGGGAGCCGTCGCCGCGCCGTGCCAGCCGCGCGAGCAGCACAACGGCGATCGCGCCCGCGACCACCGAGACCGCGGGTGCGAGCACCGCGAACCCGAGCCCCGTGACGCGCATGAGCGCGGCGACGAGCGCGGGGTAGAGCGGCAGGAACGCCCACGGGTTCGAGCTCACGCGGCCCTCGGCGTCGTGCGGCAGCGGCACCGGATAGCCGTGCCGGGCGATGCTGCGGTACGCGGAGCCGTCCCACGACCACAGGAAGTTCGCGAACGACTGCGGGTCGCGGTGGCTCGCGAACGTCCAGCCGTTCGCCGTCGCGAGCGCGAACACGCCCGCGAGCACGGCCGTCGTGTAGACCCGCGAGGCGAGGTAGACGAGCAGGGCGGATGCGGCGTCCGACCCGGCGATCGCGGTGCGCGCTCGGCGGAGGACGTCGTTCGGGCGCACGCCCCATCTCACCACGGGCGTGCTCGCCCCGGGCGCGGTCGGTGCCTCAGCGCGCGGCGGCGCGCCAGCATCCCGCGACGTGATCGTCGACCATGCCCGCGGACTGCATGAGCGCGTACATCGTCGTCGCGCCGACGAAACGGAATCCGCGGCGCTTGAGCTCCTTGCTCATCGCGGCGGACTCCGGCGTGACCGCCGGCACCTCGGCGAACGACGCGGGCGGCTCGTGGTGCGGCGGGGCGAACGACCACATCAGCCGGTCGAGCGCGCCGGGATCGTCGGCCACGAGCGCGCGCACGACGCGCGCGTTGCCGATCGTGGCCTCGATCTTGGCGCGGTTGCGGATGATGCCGGCGTCGAGCATGAGCGCGTCGGCGTCCGTCGGGGTGAGCGCCGCCACGGCGTCGATGTCGAAGCCGCGGAACGCCGTGCGGAACGTCGGACGGCGGCGGAGGATCGTGATCCAGGACAGCCCGGCCTGGAAGCCCTCGAGGCTCAGCTTCTCGAACAGCGGGCGGTCGCCGTGCAGCGGCGTGCCCCACTCCTCGTCGTGGTAGCGCTGGTACTCGGTGTCGGCGCCGGCCCAGCGGCAGCGCGCGCGGCCGTCGGCGCCGACGAGCACGTCGGGGGAGTCGGTCACGCTCCGACGCTAGCGTGCGCGGGCGTCGCGGGCGTCGCGGGCGTGATGGGCGTGCACGGCTGCGCGAGGCGCGGACGCTGGCGTGTGCACGGGCGTCACCGGTGCGCGATGCCCTCGAGGTCGAGCAGCCAGGCCTTCGTCGGGATGCCCGCGCCGGCGCTGTAGCCCGTGATGCGTCCGCTCGTCGCGAGCACGCGGTGGCAGGGCACGAGCAGCGGCACGGGATTCGCGCCGACGGCGCCGCCGACGGCGCGACCCGCGGGACGCCCCGTCGCGACGATGCCGAGCGCGCCGTACGACGCGACCTCGCCGTACGGGATCGCGGCGAGCTGCGCCCAGATGCTCTTCTGGAAGGCCGTGCCCTCGAGCCGCACCGGCACGTCGAAGTCGTGCCGGTGGCCGGCGAAGTACTCGGCGAGCTGCGCGGCGGCGCGCTCGAGCACGGGCGTGGGCCGTTCCGGCTCGGTCTCGAGCGGCAGGCGGCCGTCCTTCTCGATCGTGAGGGAGGTGACCGCGTCGTCGTCGGCGGTGATCTCGATCCGGCCGATCGGGCTGTCGATGCGGATGAGATGAGCGGGGGCGGCGGGGCTGGCGATCGGGGTCATGCAGCGACTGTAACGGCGGCCGCGGACGCCCGACTCGCGGGAATCGGACGCGTGGATGGGGCATCCGTTGCTCCGCCGGGGGAGGAGTGGAGCGAGCGTATCGTCAAGGGCATGACTCGGATGCGCTACCGCCCGCTCGGACCCAGCGGACTGATGGTCTCGGTGATCGGCCTCGGCTGCAACAACCTCGGACGCGACAAGACGCTCACGCAGACGCAGCAGGGCACGGACGCGGTCGTCGGCGCCGCGATCGACGCGGGCATCACGCTGTTCGACACGGCCGACATCTACGGCTCGACGCGCGGGCTCAGCGAAGAGCGTCTCGGCGTCGCCCTGAAGGGCAAGCGCGATCGGGTCGTGCTCGCCACGAAGTTCGGCATGGACATGGCGGGCACGAACGGACCCGAGTGGGGCGCGCGCGCGAGCCGCCGCTACATCCGGATCGCGGTGGAGGCGAGCCTGCGCCGCCTGCAGACGGACTGGATCGATCTGTACCAGCTGCACCGTCCGGACGGCATCACGCCCATCGAGGAGACGCTCGCGGCGCTCGACGAGCTCATCGCCGAGGGCAAGATCCGGTACATCGGGCACTCGAACCTCGACGGGTGGCAGATCGCGGAGGCGGAGTTCACGGCGCGCATCGGCGGGCATCCGCGATTCGTGTCGGCGCAGAACGAGTACAGCCTCATCGAGCGGGGCGCCGAGCGCGAGGTGCTGCCCGCCGTGAACGCGTACGGGCTCGGGTTCCTGCCGTTCTTCCCGCTGTTCAACGGCGTGTTCACGGGCAAGTTCGGCGGCGGAGCGCGCCCCGCGGACTCCCGCATCATGCACACCCGCCCCGAGGTGCTCGACCGCGTCGACTGGGATGTCTACGCGCGCTACGAGGCGTTCGCGGCATCCCGCGGTCTCACGGTGCTCGAGGCGACGTACGGCTGGCTGCTCGCCCAGCCGGGGCTGACGTCGGTCATCGCGGGGGCGACCCGGCCCGAGCAGGTCGTGCAGAACGCCGCGTGCGCGGCCGTGTCGCTCGGCGAGGCGGATGTCGCGGAGATCTCCGCCATCTGGTCCTGACCCCCTGCCCCTGCCCGTGCCCGTGCCCCTGCCCCTGCCCGTGTGAGGACGTTCTGCGCGTGTGAGGACGGCCCGGGCCGTCCTCACACGCGCAGAACGTCCTCACACGGTGGCGAGCAGGCCGAGCAGGAGGGAGCCGGCGATCGCGAGCATCACGAGCGCGACGAGCGCGTCCAGGATGCGCCACGCCAGCGGCCGCGCGAACAGCGGCCGCAGCAGGCGCGCGCCGTAGCCGAGCGCGCTGAACCAGAGGATGCTCGCGGCCGTCGCGCCGAGCCCGAACCACCAGCGCTCCGCGCCGTGGGTCGCCGACACGCTGCCGAGCAGCACGACCGTGTCGAGATACACGTGCGGATTGAGCCAGGTGAGCGCCGTGGCCGTGCCGACGGCCGCCGCGAGCGAGACGGATGCCCCTGCCGCATCCGTCTCCAGGCGCGACGGACGCAGCGCGCGCCGGGCCGCAAGCACGCCGTAGACCACGAGGAAGGCCGCGCCGCCGATCCGCACGACGACGAGCGTCCACGGCACGAGCTGCAGCAGCGATCCGAGGCCGGCGACCCCGGCGGCGATGAGCACGGCGTCGGACAGTGCGCACACGAGCACGATCGCGCCGACGTGCTCGCGGCGCAGCCCCTGCCGGAGCACGAACGCGTTCTGCGCGCCGATCGCGATGATGAGCGAGGCGCCGAAGCCGAGGCCGGCCAGCGCGGCGGGCACAGCGCCGGCCACGGCGCCGGCCAGAGCGACCGTCAGAGCAGCGGTCAGAGCGGCGAGCACACCACGACGCTAGGGCTCCACGACCCATGCAGACCAGCTAATGATCCTTCAGTGCCATTAGCATCGTTCAGGTGGAGATCGCACAGCTCCGGGCGCTCGTCGCCGTCGTCGACGCCGGCTCGTTCGACGCCGCGGCTCGCGTGCTGCACGTCACGCCGTCCGCGGTCAGCCAGCGGATCAAGGTCCTCGAATCGAGCGCCGGCGCCGTGCTCGTGCGGCGCGCGAAGCCCGCGACCGCGACGGATGCCGGCGCGCGCTACGTGCGTCTCGGGCGCCAGCTCGACGCCCTCCTCGCCGACGCGACGGCTCCCGAGCAGAACGTGGCCGTGCCCCTCGCGGTCGGCAGCGACGTGCTCGCGACCTGGCTGCTGCCGGCGCTCCTCGCCCTGCCCGACGGCGTGCAGGTCGACGTGCGCCGCGAGGACCAGGGCCACTCCGCCGACCTGCTGCGCGCGGGCGCCGTGATGGGCGCGATCACGAGCGACCCCGAGGCGGTGGCCGGCTGCACGAGCGAGCCGCTCGGCGTCATGCGCTACCGGCCGCGGGCGAGCGCCGCGTTCGCCCGGCGCTGGTTCCCGGATGGCGCGACCGTCGCCGCGCTCACGGTCGCCCCCGTCGTGGTGTTCGACCGCAAGGACGAGCTGCAGGACCGCTACCTCGCCGCGCGGTCGCGCGCCGTGCTCGACCCGCCGCGCCACCACATCCCGGAGTCGACGACGTTCGCGCTCGCCGTGCGCGGCGGTCTGGGCTGGGCGATGCTGCCCGACGCCCAGGCCGAGGGCACGGTCGTGCTCGACGAGCGCCGGCATGTCGACGTTCCGCTGCACTGGCAGCAGTGGGCGCTGCGCACGCCCGCGCTCGACGCGGTCGCCGACGCCGTGCGCGCGGTCGCGGCATCCGCCCTGCGCCGCTAGCCCCGTGCCGCTGGCAGCGCGCCGCTAGCCCTGTGCCGCTGGCCGCGCCCCGGCACTGCATCGTGCGCCCTGCGCCGCTGGCCGCGCCCCGGCACTGCATCGCGCGCCCGCGCCCTCGCGCGCCCCGCGCCGGACCTCGCGCGCCAGCCCCGCGCCGACCCCTCAGTTGAGCACTGCGGCCGCGCCGCTCAGCGACGTCGCGAACAGCAGCCACGCCCAGTACGGCGCGAGGAGCCAGGCCGCGAGCCGCGAGCGGCGCCGGAACGCGAGCATCGTGAGCAGCACGAGCACGTCGAGGGCGACGATGATCGCGAGCGCGATCCACAGCGCGGGCGGCCCGATCGCCGGGAACAGGCCGAAGAACACGGGTGTCCAGAGCGCGTTGAGCACGAGCTGCGCGATGTACAGCGCGAGGGCGCGCCGGCGCGACGGCGAGGGTCCGGTGCGCCAGACGAGCCACGCCGCGATCGCCATGAGTGCGTAGAGCACGGTCCAGGCCGGGCCGAACAGGCCGTTCGGCGGCGACCACGGCGCCTTCGCGGCCGTCGCGTACCACCCGTCGACGTTCGCGATCGTGGCCACCGTGCCGAGCGCGGCGACGGCGTAGGCGATGGCGAGGAACGCGACGAGCACGAGGGCCGAACGGATGCGACGCATGCGGCCAGCCTGCTGGCCACCGCGGCGCCCGGCGCCCGGCCCGGGATGCTCCCAGTCGCGGATTTGCGAGTGAGCGCTCACTCATTTACTCTCGTCGGGTGCCCAACCGCAGCCCCGTCGAACTCAGCGCGGAGGTGCGCAGCGTGCGCGCCGCCCGGATGACGCCCGACGACCGCCGCACCGCGATCATCGAGGCGGTCGCGCCGCTCGTCGTGGAGCACGGGCGCGAGATCACGTCGCGCCAGATCGCCGAGGCGGCCGGCGTCGCCGAGGGCACCGTGTTCCGCGCGTTCGGCGACAAGGACTCGCTCATCCAGGCCGTCGTCGACCACCTGCTCGACCCCGCGCCGTTCCACGACGCGCTGCGCGGCGTCGACCCCGAGGATTCGCTCGAGCGCAAGATCGAGGACATCATGCGCCTGCTGCGCGCGCGCTTCGCGGGCGTCATGGGCGTCATGCGGGCGATGCGCGGGCCGGCCGGCGGGTCGCTGCCGAGTCCGACGCGCTACGTCGAGCTCGTGGTCGCGGCGCTGCAGCCCGACCTCGACCGGCTCGCCGTGCCCGCGGATGACGTCGCCTACCTGCTGCGGCTCGTGACGTTCGCGTCCGCGATCCAGCCGTTCAACCAGGAGCGCGAGTTCGACACCGCCGAGCTCGCCTCGTTCGTCACCCGCGGCATCGCCGCCCGTCCCACCCCCGAGAAGGAGAGCTGATGCTCGGACGCCTCATCCTGCGCTACCTCAGGCCGCACTGGCCGCTGCTCGCCGGAGTCATCGTGTTCCAGCTCGCGCAGTCGATCGCGAGCCTGTACCTGCCGACGCTCAACGCCGACATCATCGACAAGGGCGTCGCGACGGGCGACACCGGCTACGTGCTGAGCACGGGCGCCGTGATGCTCGGCATCACGCTCGTGCAGATCGCCGCGTCGATCGTGGCCGTGTACTTCGGGTCGAAGGCCGCGATGTCGTTCGGTCGCGACATCCGTGCCGCCATCGTGCACCGCGTGACCGCGTTCAGCGAGCGCGAGGTCACCCGGTTCGGCGCGCCGAGCCTCATCACCCGCACGACGAACGACGTGCAGCAGGTGCAGATGCTCGTGCTCATGTCGTGCACCCTGCTCGTGTCGGCGCCCATCCTCGCGATCGGCGGCGTCATCCTGGCTCTGCAGCAGGACCTCGAGCTCTCGCTCATCATCGCCGTCGCCGTGCCCGTGCTCATCATCGGCATCGGCGCCGTCATCGTGCGCCTCGTGCCGCTGTTCCGGCTCATGCAGGAGCGCATCGACGCCGTCAACCGCGTGCTGCGCGAGCAGCTCGTCGGCATCCGGGTCGTGCGCGCGTTCGTGCGCGAGCCGCGCGAGGTCGCGCGCTTCGCCGCGGCGAACACGGATGTCACGGCCACCGCGACGAGCGCCGGCCGCCTGTTCGCGATCGTGTTCCCCGTCGTCATGCTCGTCATGAACGTGTCGAGCGTCGCCGTGATCTGGTTCGGCGCGTTCCGCGTGCAGGACGGCTCGATGCAGGTCGGCACACTGTTCGCGTTCCTCAGCTACCTCATCCAGATCCTGATGGCCGTGATGATGTCGACGTTCATGGCGATCCTCATCCCGCGCGCGAGCGTGTGCGCCGACCGCATCGGCGAGGTGCTCGGCACCGAGTCGACCGTCGTGCTGCCGGTGGCCGGCCGCACCGCGGGCACGGATGCCGGCGCGCTCGAGTTCGTGAACGCGGGCTTCGCCTACCCCGGCGCCGAGGCGCCCGTGCTCCGCGACGTCGCGTTCCGGGTCGCTCCGGGCACGACCACCGCGGTCATCGGCTCGACCGGCGCGGGCAAGACGACGCTCGCGAGCCTCGTGCCCCGGCTGATGGACGTGACCGCCGGCGCCGTGCTCGTCGACGGCGTCGACGTGCGCGATTTCGACGCGGACGCGCTCTGGGAGCGCATCGGCATCGTGCCGCAGCGGCCGTACCTGTTCAGCGGGACGGTCGCCTCGAACCTGCGCTACGGCAAGACCGACGCGACCGACGAGGAGCTGTGGGCCGCACTCGAGACCGCCCAGGCGGCGGGATTCGTGCGCGCCCTGGAGGGCGGCCTCGATGCGCCCATCGCGCAGGGCGGCACGAACGTGTCCGGCGGCCAGCGCCAGCGGCTCGCGATCGCCCGCGCGCTCGTCAAGCGCCCGGCGCTGTACGTGTTCGACGACTCGTTCTCGGCCCTCGACACGCGAACGGATGCCGCGCTGCGCGCCGCGCTCACCCGGGACGTCGGCAGCGCCACGCGGCTCGTGATCGCGCAGCGCGTCTCGACGATCGTCGACGCCGACCAGATCGTCGTGCTCGAGGACGGCGCCGTCGTCGGCATCGGCACGCACGCCGGGCTGCTCGAGTCCAACCCCACCTATGCCGAGATCGTGAATTCGCAGCTGAGCGTCGAGGAGGCCCGTCGATGAGCGAGAAGACCACCCCCGCGGCGGGCGCACCCGCCGCATCCGCCCCCCGCTCGGGCGCGCCCGCGCGGCGACCGGGACCCGGCGGCGGCGGACCGTTCGGCGGAGCGGGCATGCCCGCCGAGAAGTCGATGAACTTCGTGCCGAGCGCGAAGCGCCTGCTCGCCCGCCTGGCCCCCGAGCGCCTGCCGCTCATCGCGGTCATCGTGCTCGCGATCGCGAGCGTCGGCCTCACCGTCGCCGGTCCCCGTCTGCTCGGCGAGGGCACCAACCTCATCTTCGCCGGCGTCATCTCGTCGCAGCTGCCCGCGGGCGTCACGCAGCAGCAGGTCGTCGACCAGCTGCGCGCCCAGGGCGACGACGGCCGCGCCGACCTCATCGCGGGGCTCACCCTCACGCCGGGCGCGGGCATCGACTTCGCGGCACTCGGCCAGCTCGCGCTCGTCATCCTCGGGCTCTACCTGCTCGCCGGCCTGCTCGCGCTCGCGCAGGGCTACCTGCTCAACGGCGTCGTGCAGCGCACCGTGTACCGGCTGCGCGAGGACGTCGAGGCGAAGATCCACCGGCTGCCGCTGTCGTACGTCGACGGCATGCAGCGCGGCGAGCTGCTCAGCCGCGTCACGAACGACATCGACAACGTCTCGCAGAGCCTGCAGCAGACGCTGTCGCAGATCGTGACGAGCCTGCTGAGCGTCGTCGGCATCCTGATCGCCATGCTCGTGACGAGCCCGCTGCTCTCGCTCATCGCGCTCGTCACCATCCCGCTCACGCTCGTGGTCACGACGGTCATCGCGAAGCGCTCGCAGAAGCATTTCGTGGCGCAGTGGCAGCGCACGGGCGCGCTCAACGCCCGGATCGAGGAGGACTTCAGCGGTCACGCCCTCGTCAAGGTGTTCGGGCGGCAGCGCGAGTCGGAGCGCGAGTTCGCCGAGAAGAACGAGGCGGTGTTCCAGGCGAGCTTCCGCGCCCAGTTCATCAGCGGCATCATCATGCCCTCGATGATGTTCATCGGGAACCTCGTGTACGTCGCGATCGCCGTCGTCGGCGGCCTGCAGGTCGCGGCGGGCTCGCTCACCATCGGCGCCGTGCAGGCCTTCGTGCAGTACTCGCGGCAGTTCACGCAGCCGCTCAGCCAGCTCGGATCGATGGCCAACCTGCTGCAGTCGGGGGTGGCATCCGCCGAGCGCGTCTTCGAGCTGCTCGACGCGGAGGACCAGAGCCCGGATGCGGTTCCCGCCCAGTCGCCGGACGCGCGATCGGGGCACCTCGCCTTCGAGCGCGTGTCGTTCTCGTACACGCCCGACAGGCCGCTCATCCGCGACGTGTCGTTCGAGGCGCAGCCCGGCCAGACGGTCGCGATCGTCGGGCCGACCGGGGCGGGCAAGACGACACTGGTGAACCTGCTCATGCGCTTCTACGACCTCGACTCCGGTCGCATCACGCTCGACGGGGTCGACATCGCGGCGATGACGCGCGCCGACCTGCGCTCGCGCACCGGCATGGTGCTGCAGGACACCTGGCTGTTCGCCGGCACCATCCGCGACAACATCGCCTACGGCCGGCCGGGGGCGAGCGAGGAGGAGATCCTCGAGGCCGCCCGCGCCACATTCGTGGACCGCTTCGTGCACTCGCTGCCCGACGGCTACGACACCGTGCTCGACGACGAGGCCTCGAACGTCTCGGCGGGCGAGAAGCAGCTGCTCACGATCGCGCGCGCGTTCCTCGCGAAGCCCGCGATCCTGATCCTCGACGAGGCGACGAGCAGCGTCGACACCCGCACCGAGGTGCTCGTGCAGCACGCCATGAACGCGCTGCGCGCCGACCGCACGAGCTTCGTCATCGCGCACCGGCTCTCCACCATCCGCGACGCCGATCTCATCCTCGTGATGCGCGACGGCGGCATCGTCGAGCAGGGCACGCACGACGAGCTCGTCGCGGCGGGCGGCGTCTACGCCGACCTGTACGACGCGCAGTTCGCGGCCGCCGCGGACGAGTAGCCGCGCGGGCGTCGGCCGGACCCGCCGGGCGGGTGGCCGCGGGCGTCGGCCGGATCCGCTGGGCGGGTGGCCCGCGAGCGAAGCGAGCCCGCGTATCGAAGCCGCTCGTGGATGGCTCGGGCGTCGAACGGCGCGGGCGCCCGCTCGGCCGGCGGGGAGGCGGTCAGTGGCCGGTGAGCGGCGCGGTGAGGTGGGCGGCGAGCGAGGGCCGGTGCGTCATCCGTTCCTCCGCGTCGGCGAGGCCCGTCGCGGCGAGGCCGAGGTTCGCGCCGAGGAAGCGCAGCGGCTCGGGCTCCCAATCGGGGGAGCGGTGGCCGACCCAGGCCAGGGTCGTGAGGTCGGATGCCGCGCCGGTGATCAGGTCGGCGAGCGTGCGCCCGGCGAGGTTCGTGGTGCTGAGCCCGTCGCCGACGTAGCCGCCCGCCGTCGCGATGCCGTTCTCGAACGTGACGCCGGCGTGCCAGTCGCGCGGCACGCCGAGCGGGCCGCCCCAGCGGTGCGTCACCGCATACGGAGCCGCCTGCGGGAACAGGTCGTCGAGCGCGCGCTTCAGGTGCGCGAACACCCGATCCGAGCGGTCATAGGCCGGCCGGATCGTCGAGCCCCAGTGGTAGCGGGCCCCGCGTCCGCCGAACGCGAACCGGTCGTCGGCCGTGCGCTGGCCGTAGACGATGAGGTGCCGGTAGTCGGCGAAGGTCTCGCCGTGTGCGATGCCGATGGAGTCCCAGACGGATGCCGGCAGCGGCTCGGTCGCGATCATGAGCGAGTAGAGCGGCAGCACGCGCCGGTGCGTGCGGGGGAGCGTCGCGCCGTAGCCCTCTAGCGCGACGACGACCGCGCCCGCGTGCACGTCGCCGCGGGCGGTGCGCACCCGGCCGCGCTCCCAGTCGAGCACCTCCGTCTGCTCGTGGATCGTGACGCCGCGGCGCTCGACCACGCGAGCGAGTCCGCGCACGAGCTTCGCGGGGTGCACGCGCGCGCAGGCCGGATCGTGCACGACGGCGAGCGCGCCGCGTGCGCCGAGCGTGCGGGCTGCGCCGCTCGTGCGGGGTGCGCCGAGCGTGCGGGCTGCGCCGCTCGTGCGGGGTGCGCCGAGCGTGCGGGGTGCGTCGAGCGTGCGGGGTGCGTCGAGCGTGCGGGGTGCGTCGAGCGCCTGGGGTGCGCCGCCCGTGCCCGCCGTGCCGGCCGCGCGCCCGGCGGCTCCTGCCGTCTCACCCGAGCGTGTTTCCCGAGACGCCGTCTCACCCGAGTGTGTTTCCCGAGACACCCCGGATTTCCGGGGTGTCTCGCGTAACACGCTCGGGTGAGCGGCCCCGGGACCGGCGAGAGCGTGCAGGGTCAGCTCGTCGACGCCGTAGGCCGCCGCCAGGGCGACCTCCGCGCGGGCCGCCGCGAGCTGCACCGCGGAGCGCGCCAGCGTGAGGGTGCCGCCGGCCGCCCAGTCGCACTCGATGCCCTCGGCCGCGACCACGCGCCCGACCTCGGCGACCGTGTCGACCATGGCCCGCCGCATCCGTACTGCCGCGTCGCGGCCGTGCCGGCGCTCGAGCGCGGCAGCGGATGCCGGGAACAGCGCGCTGCACCAGCCGCCGTTGCGTCCCGAGGCGCCGAACCCGGCGATCTCCTTCTCGAGCACGACGATGCGCAGGGCGGGGTCGAGCTCGGTGAGGTAGTAGGCCGTCCACAGGCCGGTGAGGCCGCCGCCGACGATCGCGACATCCGCATCCGCGATGTGCTCGCCCCGCGTGCCGGGCAGGCCGGCGCGCGGCGTGAGGTCGTCGGGCACGGTGTCGTGCCACAGGCTCAGCGCGCGATACCGAGCGTCACCCATGTGCCCGACCACAACGGATCTCACGGATGATCGGTCGCGGCGGGCGGCTCTGCCCGCCACTCGTGGGAATGAAACGCTTCATCTCCGTGAAATCCGTTGTTGCACGAGGGGCGGGGCGCCGTCAGAGCTTCGTCCAGGCCTCGGAGAGCACGCCGCGCAGGATCTGCTCGATCTCGTCGAACTCCGGCTGGCCGATGGTGAGCGGGGGCGCGAGCTGGATGACGGGGTCGCCGCGGTCGTCTGCGCGGCAGTACAGGCCGGCCTCGAACAGCGCCCCGGAGAGGAACCCGCGCAGCAGGCGCTCCGACTCGGCGTCGTCGAACGTCTCCCGGGTGGCCTTGTCCTTCACGAGCTCGATGCCGAAGAAGTAGCCGTCGCCGCGCACGTCGCCGACGATCGGCAGGTCGAGGAGCTTCTCGAGCGTCGCGCGGAACGCCGGGCTGTTGCGCTTGACGTTGCCGGTCAGGTCCTCCTCGTCGAAGATGTCGAGGTTCTCGAGCGCGACCGCCGAAGAGACCGGGTGCCCGCCGAACGTGTAGCCGTGGTAGAACGCGGTCGTGCCGTGGGCAAACGGCTCGTAGACGCGCTCCGAGACGATCGTCGCCCCGATCGGCGAGTAGCCGCTCGTCATGGCCTTCGCGCACGTGATCATGTCGGGCACGAAGCCGTAGGTCGTCGAGGCGAACATGTCGCCGATCCGGCCGAAGCCCGTGATGACCTCGTCGGCGACGAGCAGCACGTCGTAGCGGTCGCAGATCTCGCGCACGCGCGAAAAGTAGCCGGGCGGCGGCGGGAAGCATCCGCCCGAGTTCTGCACCGGCTCGAGGAACACGGCCGCGACCGTCTCGGGCCCCTCGAACTGGATCATCTGCTCGATCCGGTCGGCCGCCCAGAGCCCGAAGGCCTCGAGGTCGTCGGTCGGCGCCCCCATCTCGGCGGCACGGTAGACGTTCGTGTTCGGCACCCGGAATCCGCCCGGCGTGACGGGCTCGAACATCTCCTTCATCGCCGGGATGCCGGTGATCGCGAGCGCGCCCTGCGGCGTGCCGTGGTAGGCGACCGCGCGCGAGATGACCTTGTGCTTCGTCGGCCGGCCCTGCAGCTTCCAGAAGTGCTTCGCGAGCTTGAACGCCGTCTCGACCGCCTCGCCGCCGCCCGTGGAGAAGAACACCCGGTTGAGGTCGCCCGGCGCGTGGTGCGCGAGGCGCTCGGCGAGCTCGATGGCCTTCGGATGCGCGTACGACCAGATCGGGAAGAACGCGAGCTGTTCGGCCTGCCGGGCCGCGACCTCGGCGAGCCGCCTGCGGCCGTGGCCCGCCGCGACGACGAACAGCCCGGAGAGCCCGTCGATGTAGGACCTGCCGCGCGAGTCCCAGATGCGGTGCCCCTCGCCGCGCACGATGATCGGCACGCCGTGCTCCTCGAGCACCGACTGGCGGCTGAAGTGCATCCAGAGGTGGTCCTTCGCCGCGCGCTGCAGGGCGGAGTCGTCGGGAGCCCCGGAGGGGGCGCGCGTCGTGAGGTCTGTCGTGGTCATCGTGTTCCCCAGTTGTAGAACTGCTTGAGCAGCTTGAGATAGACGAACGTCTCGGTGGACTGCACGCCCGGGATGGCCCGGATGCGCCGGTTGAGCAGGTCGATGAGGTCGTCGTCGTCCTCGCAGACGACCTCGACGAGCACGTCGAAACTGCCCGCGGTGAGCACGACGTAGTCGACGCTCGGCAGGGCGGCGACCGCCTCGGCGACGGCGGTGGTGTCGCCGGAGACCCGGATGCCGACCATCGCCTGCCGGTAGAAGCCGAGCTGCATCGGGTCGGTGACCGCGACGATCTGCATCACGCCCGACTCCGTGAGCTTCTGCACGCGCTGCCGCACGGCCGCCTCGCTGAGCCCGACGGCCTTGCCGATCTCGGCGTACGAGCGGCGTCCGTCGGCCTGCAGCTGCTCGATGATCGCCTTCGAGACGTCGTCGAGCTGCACGACCTTGGTCGAGGGACGGGGCGCGGCCATGGTCCGATTCTGTCGTGCGTGGCGGCCTCTCACAAGCGATTCCGAATCAACACGCGGTAAACGGATGCGGATTCCGCACTTCTGGGGCGGCATCCGCTTCGGTAGGGTGTCGCCATGGCGAGCGTGCGCAACTTCATCAACGGGGAGTACGTCGAGGCGCGGGGCGAGGGCGCGTTCGACGTCGTCGATCCGGCCACCGAGGAGGTGTACGCGTCGAGCCCGGTGAGCGGACCGGCGGACGTCGACGCCGCGTTCTCGGCGGCCGCCGCGGCCTTCGCGACCTGGGGCGAGACGACGCCCGCGGAGCGTCAGCTCGCGCTGTTCCGCATCGCCGACGCGATCGAGGCCCGGGCCGCGGAGTTCGCCGCGGTCGAGTCGAAGGACACCGGCAAGCCGCTGAAGAGCCTCATCGAGGACGAGATCCTCGTCTCGGTCGACCAGATCCGGTTCTTCGCGGGCGAGGCCCGGCACCTGCAGGGCATGGCGACCGGCGAGTACCTCGCCGACCACACCAGCTCCATCCGCCGCGAGCCGATCGGCGTCGTCGGCCAGGTGACGCCGTGGAACTACCCGCTCAACATGGCGACCTGGAAGTTCGCGCCGGCGCTCGCCGCGGGCAACACCACGGTGCTCAAGCCCTCCGACACGACGCCGTCGTCGACGCTGCTGCTCGCCGAGGTCGCGGCCGAGTTCCTGCCGCCGGGCGTGCTCAATGTCATCACGGGCGACCGCACGACGGGCGCGCTCATGGTCGACCACCCCGTCCCGCAGCTGGTCTCGATCACCGGCAGCGTGCGGGCCGGCATGGAGGTCGCGCGCGCCGCATCCGCCGACCTCAAGCGCGTGCACCTGGAGCTCGGCGGCAAGGCGCCCGTCATCGTGTTCGCGGATGCCGACATCCCCGCCGCGGTCGAGGGCATCGGCGGCGCGGGCTATTTCAACGCCGGTCAGGACTGCACGGCGGCGACGCGCGTGCTCGTGCACGCGTCGATCCACGACGAGTTCGTCGCGGCGCTCACCGCCTGGGCGCGGGAGAACGCGACGACGGGCGCGCCCGAGACGGACGTCTACTTCGGCCCGGTGAACAACGCGAGCCAGCTCGCCCGCGTCGCGGGGATGATCGAGCGGCTGCCCGACCACGCGAGCGTCGAGCTCGGCGGGCACCGCGTCGTCGGCGGCGGCTACTTCTACGAGGCGACCGTGGTGTCGGGCCTGCAGCAGGACGACGAGGCCATCCAGGACGAGATCTTCGGCCCGGTGATCACCGTGCAGAGCTTCACCGACGAGGCCGAGGCGCTCGCTCACGCGAACGGCGTGCGCTACGGCCTGTCGTCGAGCGTCTGGACGAGGGACCACGCCACGGCGCTGCGGATGGCGAAGCGGCTCGACTTCGGCTGCGTCTGGATCAACACGCACATCCCGCTCGTCGCGGAGATGCCGCACGGCGGGTTCAAGCACTCCGGCTACGGCAAGGACCTCTCGTCGTATGGCTTCGAGGATTACACTCGCGTCAAGCACGTGATGTCGTACATCGGTTGATCGACTCGCGCGCCGATCAGACCGATTCGGCGGCGGGCGGCAGCGGCTCCGACGCGGAGTCGGGTGTGCGGGGAGGGCAGCACGGGTGGACGAGTTCGACGACACCGAGGTGCGACGGCGCATCCCGAACCCGACGGGGCTGTCGTTCGAGGACACCATCATGCGCGCCCGGCTGCCGCAGGAGCCGCGTGCGGAGCTCGCCGCCGACGAGGCGGTGCCCGCGCTCGACCTGTACGGCTTCCGGCTGAGCGGCTCGGAGGTCGTCGTCGTGCTCGACCGTCCCGCGGTCGTCGGCCGCCGTCCGGCGCCGCCGGGTCCCGCATCCGGTCTCGCGCCGCGCCTCGTCACGGTCGCGTCGCCGCGCCAGGAGGTCTCGTCGACGCACGTCGAGCTGCGTCAGGTCGGGGCGAGCGTGCTCGTCACCGACCTTCGCTCGACGAACGGCTCGATCGTGGTGTTCCCGGGCGCGCCGGGCCGCGCGCTGAGCGGCGGCGAGTCGATCGCCGTGACGCCCGGCACCCTCATCGACATCGGCGACGGAAACGTGATCGAGATCCTGCCGCTGAGCCAGGTCGACTGAGAGAGATGAGTGCTGAGGGACGTGCAGTGACGGGGATCGGCCGATGACCGAGATCGGGCAGGCGAGCGCTGCGACGACCGTGGCGTTCCGGGCGGCGGACGAGTCGCCCGTGCGCCTCGCCTGGGCGGCGGTGACGGATGTCGGACGCAAGCGCCAGACGAACGAGGACAGCTATCTCGTGCAGCCCCCGGTGTTCGCGGTCGCGGACGGCATGGGCGGGCACCTCGCGGGCGACCTCGCGAGCGCGGCCGTCGTCGTGCGGCTGAGCGAGCGGCTGACCGGCCCGACCGCGACGACGGCCGACGTCGAGCGCGCGCTCTTCGAGGCCACCTACGACATCGGCGTGATCGCGGGCGAGAGCGACATCGGCGTCGGCACGACCGTGACGGGCGCCGTGCTCATGGACATCGACGGCGTGCCGTATTTCGGCGTGTTCAACGTCGGCGACAGCCGGGTGTACGAGTTCGAGGGCGGCATGCTGCACCAGGTCACGACGGACCACTCGCTCGTGCAGGAGCTCGTCGACTCGGGGCTCATCACGAGGGCGCAGGCCTTCCAGCATCCCGAGGGCAACATCATCACGCGCGCGATCGGCTTCGAGGCGCGCCCGGTGCCCGACTACGTGCTCGTGCCCGTGCGCCGCGGGCTCCGTCTCGTCGTGTGCTCGGACGGTCTCACCGGCGAGGTGCGCGAGGACCGGGTGCGCTCGATCGTCGCGGGGGCGCCGAGCGCGGATGCGGCGGCGAGCGGCCTCGTCGACGCGGCGCTCGTCGCGGGCGGTCGCGACAACGTCACGGTCGTCGTCGTCGACGTCGTCGACGGGCCGGAGCGCGGCGCTGACGACGACGACACGGCGCCCGACGGCAGGTTCGGCCTCCGCTGATCCCCAGCGTTCTCCCGGCCGGTTCCAATATTCCGAAAGGAACTCGAAAACCGTAGAATGGGGCGAACGTTTCGCGGGGGAGGGGCGCCATGGCCAGACGGCTTCCGTCGCAGCCCCCCGCGCTGCCCGGGTTCAGCTACGTGCGCGTGCTCGGCTCGGGCGGATTCGCCGACGTCTTCCTCTACGAGCAGAACATGCCGCGGCGCCAGGTCGCGGTCAAGGTGCTGCTGAGCGAGGTCGTCAACGACGGCGTGCGGCAGATGTTCCAGGCCGAGGCGAACCTCATGGCGCAGCTGAGCGCGCATCCGTCGATCCTCACCGTGTACCAGGCGAGCGTGTCGTCGGACGGCCGCCCGTACCTCGTCATGGAGCTGTGCAGTTCGTCGCTCGCCACGCGCTACCGCTCCGAGCTGCTGCCGGTGGCCGAGGTGCTGCGCATCGGCGTCAAGATCGGCAGCGCGATCGAGACCGCGCACCGGGCGGGCGTGCTGCACCGCGATCTCAAGCCGTCCAACATCCTGATGACGGCATACGGCCACCCCGTGCTCGCCGACTTCGGCATCGCCGCGACGCTCGCCGAGGTCGACTCGCAGGAGGCCGTCGGCCTGTCCATCCCGTGGTCGGCGCCCGAGGTGCTGATGGACGAGTCGGCGGGCACCGTGCGGAGCGAGGTGTGGGCGTTCGCGGCGACCGTGTACTCGCTGCTCGCCGGGCGGTCGCCGTTCGAGGCGCCCGGCGGCGACAACACCTCCGGCGCGCTCATCGGCCGCATCAACCGCGCGAAGCCGCATCCGGTGGACCGCCCCGACGCCCCGGAGTCGCTCGAGCGCGCACTGGCCCGCGGCCTCGCGCGCGCCCCGCGCGACCGGCCGGCGAGCGTGCTCGAGCTCGTGCGCGAGTTGCAGGCCGTCGAGGCCGAGCTCGGGCTCGCCCCGACCTCGATCGAGGTGGCCATGGACGACTGGGCGCTCGCCACGGCGAGCGACCTCGCCGACCGCACCGTCGTGCGCGGTCTCCCGCGCGAGGTGACGCCGGCCGGCGCGAACGGACGCCGTCGCCGGCGCCGCGGGGCCGCTCCGGCGGCGCTCGACGCATCCGGCTCCCGCTCGGACCGCCGGGTCACGGGCTCGAGCCTCGGGCGTCCGTCGTCGCGCGGGGCGCAGGCGCTCGCCTGGGTGCTCGTCGCGGTCGCGGTCGTGCTCATCGCCGTCGGGGCGACCGTGGGCGTGCTGCTGCTGCGCAGCGACCGCGGCGAGGTGCCCGTGGTGTCCGACATCGCCGCCCGGGTCGCGGACGGCTCGATCGAGTTCAGCTGGCGCGACCCCGGCCTCGACGCCGGGGACCAGTACCAGATCCGCACCGCCGACGGCGCCACGAGCGCCCAGACCGTGCCGCGGTTCGTGGTCGAGGCGCCGCCGGGCGACGAGGTGTGCGTGACCGTCACGGTCGTCCACGACGGACGACCGGGCGCCCCGAGCGGCAGCAAGTGCGCGACCGTGCCGGGCTGATTCCGACCATGCCGCTCTCCTGGCTGCGCGCCCACCGCTCGTTCGCGGTCACCGCGACGATCGCGGTGATCGCCTCGGTGCTCGTCGCGGTCGCCGCGGTCACGAGCGCGGGGTTCGCGTCGCAGCGCGTCGACACGGATGACGCGGCCGTCTGGGTCGCGGCGACCGACCTGGGGCACGTCGGCCGCGTGAACACGCAGATCGCCCAGCTCGACGCGGCCGTGCCGGTCGACGGCGCCGACGAGCGCATCGCGCAGGACGGCCGCACCGTCATCGCGCTCGACACCGCGGATGCCCGTGCCGACGTGCTCGACCCGGTCACCTCGGCCGTGACCGCGACCGTGCCGCTGCCGCCGGAGCAGCCCGACCTGTTCCTCGCCGGCGGGATCGCGGCGATCTTCTCGTCGGGCACCGGACAGCTCTGGCTGCGCGACGCCGCGGGGCTCGAGAGCTTCGACACGCGCTCGCGCGAGACGCTCGCGCTCGGTGCGGGCACGGTCGCGGACGCGACCCCCGGCGGCGTGCTCGTCGCCCTCACCGCGGCCACCGGCCAGGTGCGGCTCATCGATCTGGCGCGCGGCGAGGTGCGCAGCACCCGGGCCGCGGCGATCCCCGTCTCGAGGACCGTCACGGTCACGGTGGCCGACGGGCACACGGCACTGCTCGACGCGGCGGCGCGGCGCCTCGAGGTCGACGGACACGTCGTCGACCTCTCCGCGATCGCGCCGGACGACGGCTCTCTCGTGCTGCAACGGCCGAGCGACGGCGGCGACGGGGTGCTCGTCGCGTACGACGGCGGCCTCGCGCTCGTGCCGTTCACGGGCGGCCCGCCGCGCATCCTCGTGCCGGAGGCGGCGGGCGCGCCGGTCGCCCCCGTCGTCGTGGCGGGCTGCGCGTTCGCGGCGTGGACGGGCGGCTCGGTGTGGCGCGACTGCGGCGACGGCGGCCGCGCTCTCTCCGCCGGAGTCGTCGGCTCGACGGGTCTCGCCTTCCAGCTCAACGGCGAGCACGTCGTGCTCAACGACACGGCGAGCGGCACGTCGTGGGCGGTGCAGGGCGACGGCGCGCGCGTCGACAACTGGGGCGACTTCGTCGATCCCGACACCCGGTCGGACGACGAGACGTCGACGGACGACGAGGACGAGGTCGTCGTCGAGAAGGACCAGCGCCCGCCGATCGCGTCCGACGACGACCTCGGCGCCCGGCCCGGCCGCACGACCGTGCTGCCGGTGCTCGTGAACGACGTCGATCCGAACGGCGACGTGCTCGTCATCGCGTCCGTCGGCGCTCTCGCGGGTGTCGACGGTGCCGTCGTGCAGCTCATCGACGAGAACCAGCGACTGCAGATCTCGCTGCCCGACGACGCGGCCGGCGTCGCCCGGTTCGACTACACCGTGAGCGACGGGCGCGGCGGCACCGACTCGGCGCGCGTCACGGTCTCGGTGCGCCCCGATTCGGTCAACGGCGCCCCGCGGCAGGTGCGCTCGACGACCCGGGAGGTCGCCGCCGGATCGAGCACGCTCGTGAGCGCCCTCGACGACTGGGTCGATCCGGACGGCGACCCGGTCTACGTGTCCTCCGCGGTCGTGAGCGCCCCGGACTCGGTCAGCTACACGCCCGACGGCTCCGTGCGGATCAGCGCGGATGCCGGCAGCTCCGGCCGGCTGCCCGTCGCGCTCGCGGTCTCCGACGGCCGCGCGGTCGGCAGCGGATCGATCACGGCGACCGTCGTGACGCGCAGCCGGCTGACCCTCGTCGTCGACCCGTTCGCGGTCGTCGTGCCGGCCGGGCAGGACGTGACGGTGTCGCCGCTCGACCACGTGCGCGGCCGCACCGACTCCGTGCGGCTCAACGCCGTGCCGCCGCGCACCGGGGCCACGATCACGCCGAACTACGACGCCGGCGAGTTCGTGTTCTCGAGCGACGAGGTGCGCACCCACTACCTCACGTTCGTCGTCACCGACGACGACTCGACGGCCACCGGCGTCGTGCGCATCGACGTCGTGCCGCCGCCCGACGTCAATGCGACGCCGATCACGGTGCCGAAGACCGCGTTCGTGCACGAGCAGTCGTCGACGGTGCTCGACGTGGCCGGCACCGACATCGATCCCGCCGGGGGCGTGCTCATCGTGACGGGGCTCGACGCATCGCCGGAGCACGTCGAGGCGGAGATCGTCGACCAGAGCGCGGTGCGCGTGTCGCTCACCGGACCGATCGCGAAGGGTGCGCGGATCGGCTACACCGTCACGAACGGGCTCGCGTCGGCGACCGGGTCGATCTCGGTGGTCGACATCCCGACGCCGCCGACCCGGCAGCCGCCGATCGCGCGCGACGACGTCGCGACGGCGCGGGTGGGCGACGTCGTCACGATCGACGTGCTCGCCAACGACGAGCAGCCCGACGGCCTCCCGTTCTCGCTCGACCCGAGGCTCGTCGACCCGCTCACGGGCGCGAGCGGCCTGCTGTTCGCCTCCGGTGACCACCTGCGCTACCTCGCCCCCGACCATCCCGGAAACTTCGTCGGCGTCTACCAGATCAGCGGATCCGACGGCCAGGTCGCGCAGGCCGAGGTGCGCATCCAGGTGCGCGAGGTCGATCCCGCCACGAACCGCGCCCCGGTGCCGCGGGCCGTGACGGCGCGCGTGTTCGCGGGCCGCACCGTGCGCATCCCGATCCCGCTCGACGGGCTCGACCCCGACGGCGACTCGGTGCAGCTCATCGGCCAGTCGTCCAACCCGGGTCGCGGGGCGGTCACGGCGACGGGCGCCGACTGGGTCGAGTACACGGCGGGCGAGTACTCGACCGGCACCGACTCGTTCGCGTACGCCGTGACGGATGCGCTCGGCGCACGCGCGACCGGCACCGTGCGGATCGGGATCGCCGCGCCGGTCGGCGGCACGCGCGACCCGGTGGCCACGCGCGACGAGGTGACGGTGCGTCCGGGCCGCGCGATCACCGTGCAGGTGCTCGCGAACGACTCCGACCCGGACGGCGGGCGGCTCACGGTCGTCGCGGCCGAGCCCACCCGGACCGGGCTCGGCGTGTCGGTCTCCGACGGCCGCGTGCTCGTCATCCAGGCGCCCACGGCACCGGGGACCTACGGCGTGCTCTACACCGTGCAGAACGCCGCGGGCGGCTCGAGCTCCGCGTTCGTGGTCGTCAGCGTCGCGGCGGACGCCCCGCTCGCGTACCCGGTCGTCGGCGACACCGTGCTCGGTCTCGCCGACATCGCGGGGCGCGGCACCGTGACCGTCGACGTGCTCCGCGGCGCGTTCTTCGCCGAGGGCCCGGTCGACGCTCTCGACGTCTCGGTGGTTCCCGGCTACGGCTCGGCCGCGACCGTCACGGCCGACAAGCGCATCGTCGTGCCCGTGCTCGCGGTCAGCCAGATCATCCCGTTCGTCGTCGCGCATCCCGACGACCCCGGGGTGCGCTCCTACGCGCTCATCCGGGTGCCGGGCAATGCGCAGGCGGTGCCGCAGATCAACGCGGCCGCGCCCCCGCTCGAGGTGGAGAGCGGCGCGACGCTCACGATCGAGCTCGCCCAGCGCGTGCTCACCGCGTCGGGCCGGGTGCGCCTCGCCGACACCTCCAGCGTGCAGGCCACGCACGCGGACGGCGAGCCGCTCGTGGTCGACGAGGACACCCTGCGCTTCGTCTCGGCCACGGGCTACAGCGGGCCGGCATCCGTCTCGTTCGAGGTCACCGACGGGCGCACCGCGACCGATCCGGAGGGCCGGCGCGCGGTCATCGTGCTGCCCATCTCGGTCGTGCCGAGCGCGAGCGCGCCGCCGGTGTTCACCGGAACCCTCATCGAGTTCGAGCCGGGCCAGCAGAAGCAGATCGACCTCGCGCGGCTCACCGAGGCGGCGCGCCCGGACGCCGTCGACGCGCTCGCCTTCTCCGTCGTCGGCACGCCGCCGACCGGCTTCTCGTACCGCGCGAGCGGGCACACGCTCACCCTGCGCGCGGACGACGATGCGCGGACGGGCACGCAGACCTCGATCTCGATCGCCGTGCGCGACCGCAACGGATCGGGTCGCTCCGGCCGCATCCGGCTCACGGTGGTCGGCTCCACGCGCCCGCTCGCCCAGCCCGTGCCCGACGTCGTGACCGTGCAGCGCGGCGTGGAGACCTCGATCGACGTGCTCGAGAACGACGAGGCGACCAACCCGTTCCCGCAGACCGGCCTCGAGCTCGTCTCGATCGGCTCGTCGCTGCCCGCGGGCGTGCGCCTCGACACCGAGCTCGAGACCGGGCTCGTGACCATCCGGGTCGCGCGCGACGCCGCACCCGTCGACACGGTCGTGCCGTACGTCGTCGAGGACGCCACGGGCGATCCCGCGCGCTACGGCTACGGCACGCTGCGCATCTCGGTGCAGGACGTGCCCGCGACGCCCGCGGCGCCGGTGCGCCAGGCGGACTCGTTCGTGAACGGCGAGCTGACGCTGCGCATCACGCCGCCCGCGCAGAACAACTCCGCCATCACGTCGTACCGCATCGTCAGCTCCAGCCGCGCCCCCATCGACCAGGACTGCGGGCTCGCGCTGATCTGCTCCGTGACCGGCCTCGACGTGGGCGCCGAGTACCGGTTCTCGGTCGTCGCGGTCAACGGCATCGGCCCGTCGAAGCGCAGCCCGGTGAGCGAGGCGTACACCGTCGACTACCGCCCCGCCGCACCCGCGACCGTCACGGCGGCGCCGACGCCGCAGACGGATGCGCCCGCCGGACGCTCCATCACGGTGAGCTGGAGCGCCGTGCCCGATCCGAGCCCGGGCAGCGCGGTCACCGGCTACACGGTGACCGTGACCGGTCCCGGGGTGGACTTCTCGTCGGCGGCGACGAGCCCGTTCACGACGACCGCGGGCGGCGCGCTCGTCAACGACGCGCAGTACACGGTGGCGGTGTACGCCCGCAATCGCGCGCAGGTGCTGAGCGACGACGACTGGCGGCGCGCGTCGACCACGGTGCGCACCGTGGGCCCGCCGTCGGCCCCCGCGAGCGGTCCGACGGCCGTGCTCGCGCCATCCGGGGACGGGTCGATCACCGTGAGCTGGGGACGCGCCACGCCGAACGGCGGCGCCGGGCCGAGCTACGCGGTCGCGCGCTTCGACGGCACGGTCGACACGCCGCCCTGCACGGTCGACGCGAAGCGGGGCGTGCTCGCGGGCGCCGCCGGCGCGACGTCGCCCTACACCGACACGACGGCCGTGGACGGCGCGACGTACACGTACGTCGTGTACGCGGACAACGGGGTGTTCTGCGCCTCGACCGCCTCGGGCGCCGTCGAGAGCGAGCGGCCGCCGGGCCGGGCCGGCGCGACGCTCACCGCCGCGTACCGCGACGGCCGCCACGACCTGCGGGTCTCGGGGCTCAGCGCGCCCGGCACCGTCGCGCGCTACCAGTACCGCATCGGATCGGGCGCCTGGGCGGCCGTGTCGAACGGCGACTACCTCACGTCCGCCGCCGACGGAAGCGTCTACGGCGGCGCGGTCACGGCGCAGTTCCGGGCCTGCCGCGACGCGAGCGACTCGTTCTGCGGGCCGCCGTCGGCGGGCGTGACCGCGACCCCGGTGAACGTGCGCGCGGGCGTCACGACGTGCGTACCCGGATCGGCGCCGGTGTGGAGCGATCCGTCGAATCCCGCGGGTCCCGTGTCGGTGTCGCGGCAGTACTCGTACGACCGGCAGACGCCGCTGGTCACCGACTGGTCGGACTGGGAGGAGGAGCCCTATGGGGACGCCGACCCTGTACCGTCGGATGCGATCGGGGTGCGCGTACGCGCGACGGTCACCCTGCCCGACGGGTCGACGTGGGTCGACGTGGATTACGGAGAGGCGGCGTGCGGCCCATGAGCCCGAGCAGCGCGACGATGACGCCCGAGCAGGCGACGTGGTTCCACGACACGGTCGAGCGGCTGATCGCGAACGTCGAGACGGTGCTCATCGGCAAGACCTTCGTCGTGCGCCTGGCGTTCACGGCGCTGCTGTCCGACGGTCACCTCCTGCTCGAGGACGTTCCCGGCACCGGCAAGACGAGCCTCGCGCGTGCCGTCGCGCAGACCGTGTCGGGCACGAGCTCGCGCATCCAGTTCACGCCCGACCTGCTGCCGGGCGACATCACGGGCGTGAGCATCTACGACCAGCGCTCGGGCGAGTTCGAGTTCCACCCCGGACCGGTGTTCGCGAACATCGTGCTCGCCGACGAGATCAACCGGGCGAGCCCGAAGACCCAGGCGGCGCTGCTCGAGGTCATGGAGGAGGGGCGCGTCACGGTCGACGGCGTGCCGCATCCGGTCGACGCGCCGTTCCTCGTCATCGCGACGCAGAACCCCATCGAGCAGGCGGGAACCTACCGCCTGCCCGAGGCGCAGCTCGACCGCTTCCTGATCAAGGCGTCGATCGGCTACCCCGACCACGCCGCGACGCTGCGCATCCTCGACGGCGCGGGCGTGAAGGCGCACGAGCTCGAGGTGCCCGCGATCGCGAGCACCCAGGTGGTGCGCGAGCTCGTGCGCCTCGCGCGCACCGTGCACGTCGACGCGTCGATCACCGACTACGTCTCCCGGCTCGTCGACGCGACGCGCTCCGCGCCGGAGGTGCGACTCGGAGCGAGCGTGCGCGGCGCGCTCGCGCTCGTGCGCAGCGCGAAGACGTACGCCGCGGCATCCGGCCGGCACTACGTGGTGCCGGACGACGTGAAGGCGCTCGCCGAGGGCGTGCTCGCCCACCGGCTCGTGCTCGACCCGGAGGCCGAGTTCGAGGGGGTGAGCGCGACGAGCATCATCGCGCAGGTGCTCATCGAGACGCCGCCGCCGAGCGAGCGAGCCGGAATCTGACGGCGCGATGACCACGCCCGGCAGCCCGACGACGCCCGGCCGCCCGGCGCCCGGCAGCCCGACGACGCGCCGCTCCCCGCGGGCGACGGGCACGCAGAGCACGGGTGGCACGGGTGGCACGACCGTGCGCGACACGCTCGCGATCACGGGCTCGCGCTCGCGGCTCGCCGGGGAGCGGGGCGTCGCGGCGGATGCCGTGGTCGGCCTCGGGCGCGTCGCCCGCACCGTGCGCGCCGTTCTCGCCCGCACGCTGCGCCGGGTCGCGGAGATCGTCACGCCGCTCGGCTGGTCGGTGCTGGGCGCGATCCCGGTCGGCCTCGTCGTCGGCTACGCGTTCGGCTGGGCCGAGTTCCTCACGATCGGCTGGGCGTCGGTCGCGCTCGTGGCCATCGCGGTGATGTACCTCGCGACCGGCTCGGTCGACTCGATCGCGCTCAGCGTGCCGCGCAACCGGATCGTCGCGGGGGAGAGCACGACGGGCACGGTGCGGGCGGCCAACGCCCGCCGTCGTCGCGCGCTCGGCATCATCGTCGAGGTGCCCGTCGGCGACGGGCTCGCCCGCATCCCGCTGCCACCGCTCGCCCGCGGGGAGGTCGCCGAGCGCGCGTTCGCCGTGCCGACCGCCCGCCGCGGCGTGCTCACCGTCGGTCCCGCCCGCACCGTGAACGCCGACCCGATCGGGCTCGTGCGCCGGGAGCTCGTGTTCAGCGGCATGACCGAGCTGTTCGTGCACCCCCGCACCGTGTCGCTCGCGGGCGTCGCGGGCGGCCTCACGCCCGACCTGGAGGGGCAGGCGCAGCGCGAGCTGACCGCGAGCGACCTCGCGTTCCACGCCGTGCGCGAGTACCTGCCGGGCGACGAGCGCCGGCACATCCACTGGCGGTCGACGGCGAAGACCGGCCGCTACATGGTGCGGCAGTTCGAGCAGACCCGGCGCAGCAGCCTCGTGATCGCGCTCGCCCTCGACGAGGGCGGCTACGCCTCCGACGCGGAGTTCGAGCTCGCCGTGAGCGTCGCGGCGAGCATCGGTGCCCGGGCCGTGCGCACGACCCGGGATGTCGCGTTCGTGGTGAGCGCGGATGCGCCGACGCGCGTGCGTGCGGACGCCCCCGTCATCCGTTCGCTGTCGACGGTCACCCCGGCGCGCCTGCTCGACGATCTCGCGCGGGTCGACCGCGCCGTGGATCGCGCCGACCTGCCGACGGTCGCACGCGTCGCGGCCGCCGCGACGCGCGGGGCGAGCGTCGCGTTCCTGGTCTGCGGGTCGGCGGTGTCCGCCTCCGCCGTGCGCCGCTCCGCCGCCCGGTTCGACCCCGGTGTGCGGGTCGTCGCCCTGATCGTGGACCCGGATGCCGCGCCGGAGTACTCGCGCACGCGCGCACTCGCGGTGGCGCGCCTCGGCGCGCTCGACGACGTGCGCGGCGCGATCGAGCGGGTGCTCGGATGAGCCGCGCCGCCGTCGCCGTGACGACGCTGTTCTACACGCTCGCCCTCGGCCTCGCGACCGCGACGTTCTGGCTCGTCTACCAGGACCCCTGGTTCTTCGTGGTCGCGGGCGCCGGGATGCTCGGCGGTGTCGGCCTGGCCCTCGTCGGCCGCGCCCTGCGCTGGCCGGCCCCCGTGGTCGCGATCGTCGCCCTCGTGCTGTTCGCCCTCGCCGGCGTGCCGCTCGCCGTGCCGGGGGCGGCGATCGGCGGCGTGCTGCCCTCGCTCGACGGCGAGGTGCAGCTGTTCGCCGCCGTCGTGACGTCGTGGAAGCAGCTCGTCACCATCGCGCCGCCGGTCGGCGGCTACCAGGCGCTGCTCGTGCCGCCGCTGCTGCTCGCGTTCGCCGGCGGTGTCGTGGGCGCGAGCACGCTCACCCGCACGCGCATCCCGGACGCTGCGGCGCTCGTGCCCGTCGCCGTGTTCACCGTCGCGATCGCGCTCGGCGTCGAGACGGTGCGCTTCCCGCGCGCGAGCGGGCTGCTGCTGCTCGCGCTGCTGCTCGCGATGATCGTCAGCCGCCGGGCGTTCTCGCGCCGGGCGGCGGTCGCGCGCGCGCTCGCCGCGACGCCCGGCGTGCTGCGTCCGCACGCGATCGCGGGCGCCGAGCGCCGCCGCACGGTGCGCTCGGCGGCGCTCGCCGTCGGCATCGTGCTCGTCGCGAGCACGGTCGGTGCGGCGGCCGCCGTCGTCGCGCCCGCGCAGCACGCCCGCTCCGTGGTGCGATCCGTCGTCCCGCAGCCGTTCGACGCGAACGCCTACCCCAGCCCGCTCGGCGCGTTCCGCTCGTACCTGCGGCAGCCGACGCGCGACGCCACGCTGTTCACGGTGACGGGCCTCGCACCGGGTGCGCGCATCCGTCTCGCCACCCTCGACGCGTACGACGGCGTGTCGTACACGGTGGGCGGCACGGGGGCGGACGCGGCCTACTTCTCCCGACTGCCGTTCCGCATCGACCGCTCCGCCGAGCCGGGTCGCGCGAGCACCGTGTCGATCGTCGTCGGCGACTACGCGGGACGCTGGCTGCCGACGATCGGCGACGTGGAGACGGTGCGCTTCGCCGGCCCGCGCGCCGCGGCGCTCGGCGACGAGCTCGTCATCGACCCGGAGACGAGCACGGCCGCCGTGCCCCCGGGCGTCGAGACGGGCGACGTCGTGACGATCGACTCCGTGCTGCCGGTGGCGCCGCCCGAGTCGGCCTGGCCGTCGCTGACCCCCGGCGCCGCGGTCGTGCCCGGCGCGAGCGTCGTGCCCGAGGGACTGGAGGTCGCGCTCGCGGCGTTCACCGCGGGAGCGACGGATGCCGGCGAGCGGCTCGCGGCGATGGTCGCGGGACTGCGCGCGGGCACCCTGAGCCACGGCGAGGCCGGCCAGGCGAGGAGCGCGCCCGGACACTCCGCGGCGCGCATCACGACGCTGCTGTCGAGCGAGGCGATGGTCGGCGACCAGGAGCAGTACGCCGTCGCGGGCGCCCTCATGGCCGGGCAGCTCGGCTTCCCGGCGCGCGTCGTGGTCGGCTTCGCGCCCGACGTCTCGGCCGGCGGCAGCACGCCCGTGACGGGCGCCGACGTGAGCGCCTGGCTGGAGGTCGACACCGCGCAGAACGGCTGGGTGCCGATCGACGTGACGCCGACCACGACCGAGGTGCCGGCGACCTCGGACGATGACGACGACGCGGTCGCCCGACCGCCCACGATCGTACGGGTGACGCCGGGCGACGTGCCGGAGGAGACGGGCGCCGCCGACCCGGAGAACACGCACGCGGCGTCCCCGCTCGACGGCGTTCTCGCCACCGTGCTCGCGATCGTGCGGGCGGCGTCCTGGGTGCTCGCGGTGCTCGGCGTCGTCGCCGCCCCGTTCGTCTCGATCGTCGTCGCGAAGGCCCGTCGACGCCGCCGGCGGCGGCGCCGGGGGCCGCCCTCGGCGCGCGTCGCCGCCGGCTGGCGGGAGTTCGAGGACGCGGTCGTCGACCACGGATACGGCGTTCCGCAGTCGGCGACCCGGGCGGAGTTCGCCGCGACGCTGTCGAGCTCGCGGGCGCTCGTGCTCGCGGCGGTCGCGGACCGGGCGGCGTTCGGGCCCGACGCCGTCGACGACGAGGAGGTCGGCCGCGTCTGGCGGGCGGTCGACGAGCTGCGGGCCGCGCTCGACCGCGGCTCGGGAGGGTGGGGCCGCGTGCGGGCGCGGGTCTCGCTGCGCTCGTTCGGCCGGTCGCGCCGCGCCCGCGTCGCGCGGCGCCGGGGCGCATCCTCGTGACCGCCGGGTTCGCGCTGCAGTTCAGCACGGGCGAGTTCGTCGAGGTGCGCGGCGCGGGCCTCGTCGGCCGCGCACCGGCGGCCGAGCCGGGGGAGCGGGTCGACCAGCTCGTGCCGATCACCGACCCGACGCGCTCGGTCTCGAAGACGCACCTCGCGTTCGGCATCGACGACGGCGCGCTCTGGGTGAGCGACCGCCACAGCGCGAACGGCACGCGCGTCGAGTCGGGCGGCACGCAGCGTCGCTGCGAGCCCGGGCGGCGCTACCGGGTGCCGCGCGGCGGCCGGATCTGGATCGGCGATCAGTTCATCGTGGTCGGCTGACCGGCGACCCGTCCTCCCCAGGCGCCCGCGCGGGTCGCCCGCGCCCATCCCGGCGTCGGCGGATGCCGCGGCGCGGTTCACTGCCTCGCATGCGCACGATCGACCCCACCGAGCGGATCCCCGCCCCGAACCCCGTGCAGGACGCCCCGCGCCCGCCGTCCCCCCTCGTCGCCGCCGTGGCACCCGTCGTGGTGAGCCTCGTGCTGTGGGCGGTGACCCGGTCGGCGTTCGCCCTGGTGTTCGCGGCTCTCGGGCCGCTCGTCGCCGTCGGAACGCTCGTCGACGGGCGGTGGGGCGCGCGCCGGCAGCGGCGCCGCGAGGCGGCGCGGTTCGCCGCGGAGCTCACCCGGTCGGTCGAGCGCGTCGAGCGCGCCCACGCCGAGGAGCGCCGACGGCTCGACGCCGAGCGGCCGGACCTGGCGGCGCTCGTGGCGCGCGGCGGGCACGACCCCGATCGCTGGACGTCGAGCCTCGACGACGTGCGGGTCGTGCTCGGCCGCGGGCGCCGGCCGAGCGCCGTGCGGCTCGACGTCGCGGTGCGGGCGCTCGACGACGACCCGCGCCTCGACGCGCTCGCGCGCCGGGCGGCGGAGCTCGGCGACGCGCCGCTCGTCGCCGCCGGCGGCATCGCGGTCGTCGGCCCCGCCCCGCTCGCGAGGGCCGTCGCGCGGGGGTACCTGCTGCAGCTCGCGATCCGGCTCGACCCGGCGGCGCACGTCCTCGTCGTGCCCGAGGGCGCCGACGCGGGTGCGGGCGCGGAGGCGGCGTGGCTCGCGCGGCTGCCGCATCCGCTCGTGCGCGACCCGGCCGTGCCGGACGGCGAGGTGCGCGTGCGCGGCACCGCCGGCGAGCTCGTGGTCGCGATCGCTCCCCGGCCGGATCGTGCGCCGGCGCGGTGCCGCACGGTCGTCGACCTGACCGCCGCCCCGGTGCTCGCGCGGCACGACGACCGCGAGCTCGCCGGCCCGCTCGACGTGGAGCCGGTGAGCGCGCCGCTCGCCGCCCGTCGAGCCGAGCAGCTCGCGCGCAGCGCGGGCCGGGCGCGCGGGCGGGCGGCGCCCGAGCCGCCCGCGGCGGCCGCCTTCGCGGACCTCGCCGCCGCGCTCGGGACGGATGCGGCCCGGGCCGGTCTCGCCGCGCCGCTCGGCCTCGCCGCCGCCGGCCGTCCGCTCTGGGTCGACCTCGTGCGCGACGGGCCGCACGCCGTGGTCGGCGGCACGACGGGCAGCGGCAAGAGCGAGCTGCTCGTGGCCTGGGTGCTCGCGCTCGCCGCGGGCCGATCGCCCGCCGAGGTGACGTTCCTGCTCGTCGACTTCAAGGGCGGGGCCGCGTTCGCACCGCTCGCCGACCTGCCGCACTGCGTCGGCGTGATCACCGACCTCTCGCCCGTGACGGCAGCCCGCGCGCTCGCGAGCCTGCGGGCGGAGGTGCGCGTGCGGGAGCGCGAGCTCGCGCTCGCCGCGGCGCGCTCGATCGACGAGCTGCCCGAGGGCGTGCTGGCGCGGCTCGTCATCGTGGTCGACGAGTACGCGGCCGTCGTCGCGGGCGACCCGGAGCTGCACGCGCTGTTCACCGATCTCGCCGCCCGCGGGCGCTCGCTCGGCATCCACCTCGTGCTGTGCACGCAGCGCCCGGCCGGCGTCGTGCGGGACGGCGTGCTCGCGAACGTCGACCTGCGGGTGTCGCTGCGCGTCAACAACCGCGCCGACAGCGCGGCCGTGCTCGGAACGGATGCCGCTGCCGCGATCCCGGCGGCGCGGCCCGGCCGTGCCCTCGTCGCGGTCGCCGGCGCCGAGCCGGTGCCCGTGCAGGTGGCCCTCGCGACGGCGGCGGACGCGCACCGGATCGCCGCGGCGACGCCGGGCCCGCACGACGGCGTCCGCCGGCCGTGGCTCGATCCGCTGCCCGAGACGCTGCCGCTCGCGACCCTGGCGCGGCTCGCACCGCCGTCCGGCGCGATCGTGCTGGGCCTCGCCGACCGGCCCGCGGAGCAGGCGCAGCCGCCGGTGCTCTGGCGCCCGGCGGCGGACGGGCACCTGCTCGTGCTCGGCGCCGCGAGCAGCGGCCGCACCGCGGCGCTCGCCACGATCGCGGCGCAGGCGGGGGCATCCGTCGTCGTGCCGGGCGACGTCGAGGGCGCGTGGGACGTCGTCACGACCCTCGCGGCCGCGGTCGAGTCCGGCCGGCGGCTCGACACGGTCGTGCTGATCGACGACGTCGACGCGGTGCTCGCCCGGATGCCCGACGAGCACGCGCTCGCCTTCGCCGACGCGCTCGGCACCGTGCTGCGCTCGGGGCGCGCGGCCGGCGTCGGCGTCGCGCTGACCGCGCAGCGGCTGCACGGCGCGCTCGCGTCGATCGCGGCGCTGTGCGACCGGCGGCTCACGCTGCGGATGCCGTCCCGGCAGGACCACCTGCTCGCGGGGGCCGCGGCGGAGTGCTTCGACGCCGCGGCCCCGCCCGGCCGCGGCTCCCTCGACGGCTGCTGGGTGCAGGTCGCGGGGGTCGACGCCGCGTTGCCCGCCCCCGCGGCCACCGCCGTGCCCGAGCTCGACCTCGCCGGCGAGCCGTTGCTCGCGGTGGTCGCGGCCGCGCCGGCGCCGGTGCGCCGGGCGCTGCGCGCAGCCGGGTTCGCGGTCGTCGAGGCCGACGCCGGCCGGCCCGCGGTCGAGGCGGCTCTCGGGCGAGGCGGGGAGCGGCTCGCGGCGCTCGGCGACCCCGCGGCGTGGCAGTCCGCGTGGGGGCTGCTGCCCGCCGTCGCCGAGCGGGCGCGCGTGCTGCTCGTCGGCTGCTCGCCGGCCGACGTGCGCGGCGCGCTGCGCACGCGCGAGCTGCCGCCGCCGGTCGCGGCGGGAGCGGATCGGGCCCTCGCGCTCGACCCGGACGGGGTGCCCGTGCGCGTGCGCCTGCGCTGGCCGATCCGTCAGCGATCCGCGGATGTCGCCACGGAATCCGTAGGCTGATCGCGCTGGCACGGATGATCTCGTGAACATCGTGTTACAGCGTCACCGATCCGGTCGGTGATGGGTGACCGGGCTTCACCGCTGTGCCAGGATCGGAGCCAGGTCGCCCTCGGGCCGCGGGGGCCGACGCGGAACGCGAGGAGACGCGATGCCCGGAACGCTTCCCGACGACCCGATCATCCGCCGGCTGGTGCAGCAGGCGCGCGCCGCCCAGCTGACCCGGCGCGCCGTGCTCGCGGGGGCCGGCGGCATCGCGACGGCCGCGACCCTCGCCGCCTGCGCGGCCGGGGAGAAGGCCAAGCCGACCGCGGCGAAGGACGTCTCGGCGACCGAGAAGACCCTCGCCTGGTCGAACTGGCCCGCCTACATGGACGAGGACGACGACGGCAACCACCCGACGCTCGACGCGTTCGAGAAGCAGTCCGGCATCACCGTCACGTACAACGTCGACGTCGACGACAACAACTCCTACTACGCGAAGGTGCGCGACCAGCTCGCGCTCGGCCAGGACATCGGTGCCGACACGGTGTGCCTCACCGACTGGATGGTCGGCCGCTGGATCACCCTCGGCTACACGCAGGAGCTCGACCACGCCAACATCCCGAACATCTCCAACCTCGTCCCCGACCTGGAGGACCCCGACTTCGACCCCGGGCGCAAGAACTCGCTGCCGTGGCAGGGCGGCTTCGCCGGCCTCGCCTGGAACACCGAGAAGGTGCCGAACGGCCTGAAGTCGATCGACGACCTGTGGGACCCGAGCCTCAAGGGCAAGGTCGGCGTGCTCAGCGAGATGCGCGACACGATCGGCCTGCTCATGCTCAGCCAGGGCGTCGACATCTCGGGCGACTTCACGGCCGACCAGTTCCAGGCGGCGATCGACCTGTTCACCAAGGAGGTGAACGACGGCCAGATCCGCAACGTCAAGGGCAACGCCTACCTCGAGGACCTGCAGAACGAGGACACCCTCGCGGCCATCGTCTGGTCGGGCGACATCACGACGATCAACGGCGAGGTCGGCTACGAGAAGTGGAAGTTCGCCATCCCCGACTCGGGCGGCACGATCTGGAACGACAACTTCCTCGTGCCGATCGGCGCGGCGCACAAGGCCAACGCCGAGGCGCTCATGAACTACTACTACGAGCCCGAGGTCGCGGCCGAGGTCGCGGCGTGGGTGAACTACATCACGCCCGTCGTGGGTGCGAAGGAGGCGATGGAGTCGATCGACCCCGACCTCGCCGAGAACCAGCTCATCTTCCCGTCCGACGAGACCCTGGCGACGGTGAAGCGGTTCCGCACGCTCACGTCCGCGGAGGAGCAGCAGTTCGGGGCGGCCTTCCAGGCCGTGCTGCTCGGCTGAGCCGCCCGTGGCGCAGCAGGCGTTCGCCGAGTCCGGGGCCGACCTCGAGCTCAGCGGCATCACGAAGCGGTTCCCGGGCTTCACGGCGATCGAGGAGCTCGATCTGACCATCCCCGCGGGCTCGTTCTTCGCCCTGCTCGGGCCGAGCGGATGTGGCAAGACGACGACCCTGCGCCTCGTCGCGGGACTCGAGGAGCCGACCTCCGGCCGCATCCTGATCGGCGGCAAGGACGTCACGGCCTCGAAGCCGTACCAGCGCCCGGTCAACACCGTGTTCCAGAGCTACGCGCTGTTCCCGCACATGACGGTGCTCGAGAACGTCGCGTTCGGGCTCAAGCGTCGCGGCATCCGCGACGCGGCCGGGAGGGCGCACGAGGCGCTGCGCCTCGTCGAGCTCGACCACGTGTCGGGCCGCAAGCCCGCACAGCTCTCCGGCGGCCAGCAGCAGCGCGTCGCGCTCGCGCGCGCCGTCGTGAACCGCCCGGCGCTGCTGCTGCTCGACGAGCCGCTCGGCGCGCTCGACCTCAAGCTCCGCCGGCAGATGCAGCTCGAGCTGAAGAGCATCCAGTCGGATGTCGGCCTCACCTTCCTGCACGTCACGCACGACCAGGAGGAGGCCATGACGATGGCCGACACGGTCGCGGTCATGAACAAGGGCCGGATCGAGCAGATGGGCGCCCCGCAGGAGCTCTACGAGCTGCCCGCCACGGCCTTCGTGGCCAACTTCCTCGGGCAGTCCAACCTGTTCCCGGGCGAGGCGGTCTCCTCGTCCGGCGACCTCCTCGTCGTCGGCACGGGCGGCACGAGGCTCAGCGTGCCGCGCGAGCGCGCGCAGCGGCACTCGGGCGAGGTCGTCATCGGCGTGCGGCCGGAGAAGATCCTGCTGCACTCCGAGGAGCCGGATGCCGTCGCCGGCCAGAACGTGCTCGGCCCGGGGCGCGTCGTCGACGTCTCGTTCAGCGGCGTGAGCACGCAGTACCAGGTGGCCGTGCCGGGTCTCGGCACGCTCGTCGTGTTCTCGCAGAACCTCGTCTACGGCTCGGTCGTGTCGCTCGGCGCGGTGGTCTGGCTCAGCTGGGGCGTCGAGCACGGCTTCGGTCTCGCCGACGACCCGGCGTCGATCGAGCAGCCCGGCCGGTTCGTCGACGACACCGACACCTCCGCGATCGCCCTGCAGCAGCGCGCCGCGCTCGAGGCGGAGCTGGACGAGGCCTGATGGCGTTCGGGGCATTCGCCACCACGGCGGCGCAGAGCCAGGCGGAGGACGCACCCCGGCGCCGCAGCTGGGTCGCGCTCGTGCTGCTCCTGCCGGGCATCGCGTACCTCGCGCTGTTCTTCCTCGTGCCGCTCGTCTCCCTCGTCCTCACCTCGTTCAACGCCCCCGGGCCGTCGGGCGCGATGGGCGACTACGTGCCCGGGTTCGAGTGGAGCAACTACGTCACGGTCGTGTCGATGTACGGCGAGCACATCATCCGCTCGTTCCTCTACGCGCTGCTCGCGACCGCGTTCGCGCTGCTGTTCAGCTACCCGCTCGCCTACCTGCTCGGGGTGCGGCTGCGGCGCTTCCCGCTCGTGCAGGCGCTCGGCGTGACGCTCGTCATCGCTCCGTTCTTCATCTCGTTCCTGCTGCGCACCCTGGCCTGGAAGGCGATCCTCTCCGACGAGGGTCCGGTGTCGACGGCGCTGCACGCGCTCTCACTGCTCGGCTCCGACGACCACATCACGGGCACGCCGTTCTCCGTCGTGTTCGGCCTCACCTACAACTTCATCCCGTTCATGACGCTGCCGATCTACACGTCGCTCGAGCGCCTCGACCTGCGCTACGTCGAGGCGGGCGGCGACCTCTACGCGGGGCCCGTGCAGACCTTCCTGCGGGTCACGCTGCCGCTGTCGCTCCCGGGCGTCGTCTCGGGCTCGCTGCTCACGTTCATCCCGGCCGCGGGCGACTACGTCAACGCGTCGTCGACGTTCCTCGGCGGCACCGGCACGCAGATGGTCGGCAACGTCATCGAGGCGAACTTCCTCAGCCTGCAGAACTACCCGGCGGCGGCCGCGATGTCGATCATCCTGATGGCGATCATCCTCGTGCTCGTCGGAGTGTACGTCGCCCGCAGCGGCACGAAGGACCTGGTATGAGCGCCGTCGGCCGGTTCCTCGGCCGTTTCGCGCTCCCGGTCTACGGCGTGCTCGCGTTCGTGTTCCTGCTCATCCCGATCGCGTACACGATCGTGTTCTCGTTCAACCAGGTGCGCCGCACGAACATCGCCTGGCGCGGGTTCACGCTCGACAACTGGACCAACGTCTGCGACGACCCGACCGTGTGCCAGTCGTTCGCGAACAGCATCGTCGTGGGCGTCGTCGCGACCGTGCTCGCGACGGCGCTCGGCACGGCGATCGCGATCGCCCTGGTGCGCTTCCGGTTCCGGTTCCGCTCGGGCACGACGCTGCTGCTGTTCCTGCCGATGGCGAGTCCCGAGGTGGTGCTCGGCGCGGGTCTCGCGGCCGAGTTCCTCACGGCGGGCGTGCCGAAGGGCATCGGCACGGTCATCCTCGCCCACACGATGTTCTGCATCAGCTTCGTCGTGACCACGGTGCGCGCCCGGGTCGCCGGCCTCGACCCGGCGCTCGAGGAGGCCGGGCGCGACCTCTACGCGAGCCCGGGCCAGGTGTGGTGGCGCATCACGTTCCCGCTGCTGCTGCCCGGCATCGTCGCGGCGGCGCTGCTGAGCTTCGCGCTGAGCTTCGACGACTTCATCATCACGAACTTCAACTCGGGCTCGTTCATGACCTTCCCGAAGTACATCTACATCGCGTCGGCCCGCGGCATCCCGCCGCAGGCGAACGTCATCGCGAGCGCCGTGTTCTTCATCGCCCTCATCGTGGTCGTCGTCTCGCAGCTCACGACCGCGGCCCGGCGCAAGCGCCTCGCGCGCGGCTGAACGGGGGAGCGGCGCTCAGTACTTCGCGTTCCGCGTGAGCAGCGCGAGCCCCACGGCGAGCTCCGTCGGGTTGCAGTAGCCGCCGTAGCCGAGGTAGCCGGCGGGCTGCACGGCGTGCGACGCGCAGTCGGCGGCGTGCTCGAGCGGCTCCCAGTCCGGCGCCACCGGGAAGTCGGGCGCGTTCGTGGCGGGATCGACGTCGTTCACGAAGACCGACGGCGAGTGCTTCTCCATCGCCTTCCAGCCCGTCGCCGACATCCCGAACGCCGAGAACTGGTGGTAGTGCGCGCACTCGTGCAGGGCGACGCCCTGCTGCCACGCGGGCGAGTAGGCGCCCACGGTGGTGTCGTCGATCGAGATGCCGCGCTGCCACTGGAACTCCCCGGCCGCGCCGTCCGCGGCGATGCCGCGATCGAGGTGCACCGCGACGGTCGGGCAGTAGGGTGCGATGTAGTCGTACACGGTGCGCTGGAACCCGGTGTAGTGGGCGGGGTTCTCGTACTTGACGGTGAAGGTCGCGGAATAGTCGGTGTTCAGCACCCCGCGGGCCACGCTCCTCGCCGACCGGAAGCGGTATTTCACGGTCCGCACGGCAACGCTCGCGGGCACGGTGTAGGCGGGGAGTTTCGCCGAGTAGAAGTACCTCGACGACTGCTTCGCCTTCTTGATGGTCTTCCAGGTGCCGGAGCCGACCTTGCGCTGCAGCGTGACCTTGCCCTTCGGCGCGGCGGACGAGCCCCGGTACCGGTACTTCGATCCGACCTTCAGGGTGTCGCCCCGTGCCCCGGACGCCCGCACGATCGTGCCCTGGCGGTAGCCGTCGATGGCGCGTCCGGTGAGGTAGAGCTGGTAGGTCGTGCCGGCGGCGTCGGCGGGCGCCCCGCCGACGACGACGGAGCCGGCCACGAGGGCGACCGTGCTCAGGGCGATGGCGAGGGAGCGGCGGCGGTGCATGCGTCCACCGTAGGAGCGCGACGGGGCGCCGGCCGCGGATTGTTCACAGCGCTGCGTCCACGGCGCTGTGGTCGGCGCGCGCGGGTCAGAGCGCGGCGAACGCCTCGTCGAGCACGCCGACCGCATCCAGCAGCTGCTCGTCGGTCGTCGCGAGGCTCGGCAGGAAGCGCAGCACGTTGCCGTAGGTGCCCGCGGTGAGCACGAGCACGCCGTGCTCGAGCGCGAAGCGGACGACGGATGCGAGCGCGGCCGGGTCGGGATCGAGCGTGCCCGGGTGCACGAGCTCGATCGCGAGCATCGCGCCGAGGCCGCGCACGTCGCCGATCACCGGGTGCCTCGAACGCAGGTCGAGCAGCGCCGGCCTCAGGGTCGCCTCGATGCGGCGGCCCTCGGCGAGCAGGTCGCGCCGCTCGATCTCGGCGAACACGGCGACCGCCGCGGCGGCCGCGACCGGGTTGCCGGCGAACGTGCCGCCGAGGCCGCCCGGGTGGGCGGCGTCCATGATCTCCGCACGCCCGGTGACCGCGGCGAGCGGCAGTCCGCCCGCGATGCCCTTCGCCGTGAGCACGACGTCGGGCACGAGCCCGAGGTGCTCGCTCGCGAACAGCCGGCCGGTGCGCGCCATGCCGCTCTGGATCTCGTCGGCCACGAACACCACGCCGTTCGCGGTGCACCAGTCCTGGATCGCCGCGAGGTAGCCCTCGGCCGGCACGATGAAGCCGCCCTCGCCCTGGATCGGCTCGGCGACGACCGCGGCGAGATCGGACGCGCCGATCGCCTTCTCGAGGTGCGAGATGGTGCGGGCCGCGGCATCCGCTCCGCTCAGGCCGTCGCGGAACGGGTACGAGCCGGGCACGTGGTGGATGCCGGGGGCGAACGGCCCGAAGCCGGCCTTGTACGGCATCGCCTTGTAGGTCATCGCCATCGTGAGGTTCGTGCGGCCGTGGTAGGCGTGCTCGAGCACGGCGATCGCGCTGCGACCGGTGTGCTTGCGCGCGATCTTGACGGCGTTCTCGACCGCCTCGGCGCCGGAGTTGAGCAGCACGCTCTTCTTCGCGTGATCGCCCGGGGTGTGCTCGGCGAGCAGCTCGGCGACGCGCACGTACGACTCGTAGGCCGAGATCGTGAACATGCCGTGAGTGAGCCGGCGCAGCTGCTCGCTCGCGGCGGCGACGACCGCGTCGTCGGTGTGCCCGATCGTCGTGACGCCGATGCCCGAGCCGAGGTCGATGAACCGGTTGCCGTCGACGTCGACGACGATCGCCCCGTGGCCGCGCTCCAGGAACACCGGCACGGCGCTCGAGACGCCCGCGGCGACGACGGCCGCGCGCCGCTCGGCGAGCGCGAGCGAGCGCGGCCCGGGAATGGCGGTCACGACCTGCCGGCTCGGCGGGATCGGGGGGAGCTCGGCACGGTCGGTCATGGTGGAATTCAGTGTATGGAGACGGACCACCACTTCGCGGTCGACCTCGAGTGGACGGGCGACCGCGGCGAGGGCACGAGCTCGTACCGCGGCTACTCGCGCGCGAACACCGCCACGGTCGCGGGCAAGCCCGAGCTGCTCGGCTCGGCCGCGCGCGTGTTCCACGGCGACGCCGACCGGTGGAACCCCGAGGAGCTGCTCGTCGCGGCGCTCAGCGAGTGCCACCTGCTGAGCTACCTGCACGTCGCGGTGAAGCACGGCATCGTCGTGACCGGGTACACGGATGCCGCCACCGGCACGATGCGGCAGGAGGGCGACGGCGGTCGGTTCACCTCGGTCACGCTGCGCCCGCGCGTGACGATCTCCGCCGGCGACCCGGAGCTCGCGACCGCGCTGCACGGAGAGGCGAGCGCGCTGTGCTTCATCGCCTCGAGCGTGAACTTCCCCGTGCGTCACGAGCCCGAGACCCTGGTGGTCTGAGCACTTCTTACGAACCCGCGCGCCGGACCCCCGGTCGTGGGACGGCGTCTGAGACGATGGTGCGGTGACGACGGCATGGCGGGCGATGACGGTCGTGCTCGCAGCCGCGCTCGCGGCCGCGAGCGCGCTCGGCGGGGCGGCATCCGCGTCGGCGTCGACCGCCGTGCTGCCCGATTCGGGCGCGGGCACCCGACTGCGGGCCGCGGTGTCGTTCGCGGACGGCGTCGAGACCCTCGACGTGTCGTTCACCGTGCCGGCCGGTGACGGCCGGGTCGGCCTCGTGCTGCCGACGCCGTCAGCCGCCGAGTCGAGCGTCGGCGACGGCGGGCTGTTCGATCGGCTCGAGGCGTCGGCCGCGCCGCGCCGCCTGGTCGAGGACGACTGGTGGGGCCGGCGCTCGGAGAGCGCGACGACCGGCGCCGCAACCTCCGCCGGCGCCGTGCCGCTGTCCGAGCCGGACGAGCGGACCGTGCGCGGCACGAACCGCTCGAAGCTCAACGCCTGGCTCGCCGACAACGACCTGCGGCTCAGCGATGCGCAGCGCGACACGCTCGGCGAGTACGCCGAGCGCGGCTGGTCGTTCGCCCTCGTCGCGTTCGACGCGCCCGCTGCTCCCGCCGCGCTCCAGCCCGTGCGCCTGACCTTCGAGACGAAGGCGCCGGTGTTCCCGCTCGGCCTCTGGGCCGGGTCCGCCGCCGCGGTGCGGGCCCGGTTCTACGTGCTCGGCCCGGGGCGCACCGAGCTGCGCGAGGACACCCGCGCGGGCCGGCCGATCGACGCGGCGCAGTCGGTGGTGTGGGCCGGGCCGCTCGCGGGCACGCCCGCGGCGCGCGACGGCGCCTACCTCACCGTCACGGACGTCGTCATCGACACCCCCGCGGACCAGATCACGGACGATGTGCGCTTCGACGCGGCCGTCGCCGACGACGAGAGCATCCCGTCGGTGACCGTCTACCGGCCGATCGCACTGCTCGACATCCCGCTCGGCTGGCTGCTTCTGGTCTGGGGCGGCGTCGGGCTCGCGCTCGGCATCGGCTGGATCTCGTACCGCACCCGGCGCCGCTGAGCGTTGCGCACTGGCTCCGGGCCCACGGCATCCGTCGTCCCGTCGCTGGGCGTGGTCGGCACCGTGGGCCGGATGCGTCAGACTGGAGCGCGTGCGCCGTCAGCTCCCCGTTCTCGTTCTCGCCGCCGGTCTCGCCGCCCTGAGCCTCGCCGGCTGCGCCGGGGCGGCGCCGGACTCGGCGCCCGGATCCTCGTCGACGCCGAGCGCGCCGGCCTCGCCGTCGAACGCCGTCGACCCGAGCGCGCCGTGCGAGCCCGCGGCCTCCGGTGACGCCTCCGACGGCGTCGACGTCACGGGCGACGTCGGCACGGCGCCCACCGTCACCGTCGCGTCGCCGCTCTCCGTCGACGCGACCCAGCGCACCCAGCTCGTCGCCGGCACGGGCGATCCGCTCGTCACGGGCGGTCGTGCCGTCGTCGAGTTCACCCTGCTCGACGCGAAGACGGGGGCGATCGCCACGAAGTCGAGCTACGACGGCAGCGACGCCCTCACCCTCAGTGAGGGCACGTCGCTGCCCGGCCTCGACGCGACGCTGTGCGGGGCGACGGTCGGATCCCGCGTCGTCGGCGTCATCCCGCCGGCGGACGCCTGGGGGAGCACCGGCCAGTCCAGCCTCGGCATCGGCGCGGGCGACACCATCGTGTTCGTCGCGGACGTCACCGACGTGCTGCCGCCGATCGTCGCCGAGCCGATCGCCGAGATGGACGGGATGCCGACCGTGACGTTCGCCGACGACGGCACGCCGACGATCACCATCCCGAAGACCGACCCGCCCGCGCACACCCGGCTCGGCCTCATCGAGAAGGGCGACGGCGCCGTCGTGCCCGCCGGCGCGACCGTGTCGGTCGACTACGAGGGCGTGGCGTGGAGCACGGGAGAGGTGTTCGACTCGAGCTACGCACGCGGTCAGCCCGCCTCGTTCGCCACGACGCAGGTGGTCAACGGCTTCCGGGCTGCGCTCGAGGGCCAGACCGTCGGATCGACGCTGCTGCTCGTCGCCGCGCCCGTCGACGGCTACGGCGCGAAGGGCAGCGGCGACAAGATCAAGCCGAACGAGACGATCGTCTTCGTCGTGCACATCGAGAGCATCGCGGGCTGACGTGCGCCGGGTCGTGATCCTGGGGTCGACCGGCTCGATCGGCACCCAGGCGCTCGACGTCATCCGCGCGAACCCGGAGCGGTTCGAGGTCGTCGGGCTCGCCGCCGGCACGGACGCAGCGGGCGTCGCCGCCCAGGCCGCGGAGTTCGGCGTCGAGCACACGGCGCTCGGGGCGGGTGCCGCCGCCCAGCTCGTGCGCGACGTGCCGGCCGACGTCGTGGTCAACGGCATCACGGGCTCGGTCGGGCTCGCGCCCACGCTCGCCGCGCTCGCGGCGGGCGCCTCGCTCGCCCTCGCCAACAAGGAGAGCCTCATCGTCGGCGGCTCGCTCGTGACGGATGCCGCGGCGCCCGGCCAGATCGTGCCGGTCGACAGCGAGCACTCCGCGATCGCGCAGGCGCTCGCCGCGGGCACGCACGCCGAGGTGCGCCGCCTCGTGCTCACGGCATCCGGTGGCCCGTTCCGCGGTCGCAGCCGGGACTCGCTCGCGGGCGTGACGCCCGCGCAGGCGCTCGCGCACCCGACCTGGGACATGGGCCTCGTCGTCACCACGAACTCGGCGACGCTCGTCAACAAGGGGCTCGAGGTGATCGAGGCGCACCACCTGTTCGCCGTGCCCTTCGACCGCATCGACGTCACCGTGCATCCGCAGTCGATCGTGCACTCCATGGTCGAGTTCGTCGACGGCTCGACGATCGCGCAGGCCTCGCCGCCCGACATGCGCCTGCCGATCTCGCTCGGGCTCGACTGGCCGCACCGGGTCGCCGGCGTCGGCCGTCCGCTCGACTGGACCACGGCATCCGCCTGGACCTTCGAGCCGCTCGACGAGGAGGCGTTCGGGTCGGTCGCTCTCGCGAAGCGCGTCGGGGTGGCCGGGGCGACCTACCCCGCGGTGTTCAACGCGGCGAACGAGCAGGCGGTCGCGGCGTTCCACGCCGGGCGGATCGGCTTCCTCGACATCCTCGACACGGTCGCCGCCGTCGTCGACGCGCACGAGCCGCTGCCGATGACGCTCGACGGCGTGCTCGAGGCCGAGCGCTGGGCGCGGGCCGCCGCCGACGCCCGCATCGCCCGCGGCCTCTCAGCCGCACCATAACGACTGCCGAGCCGCCGTCCAGATCGGGGTCCGGGGGCCGGTCTATGCTCGCGGCGTGGAAACCGTGCTCCTGTACATCGTGGGCATCCTCATCATCGTCGTGGGACTCGCGCTGTCCATCGGGCTCCACGAGCTCGGCCACCTCGTGCCGGCGAAGCGGTTCGGGGTGCGCGTCGGGCAGTACATGATCGGCTTCGGACCGACGATCTTCTCCCGCCGCCGCGGCGAGACGGAGTACGGCGTCAAGGCCATCCCGCTCGGCGGCTACATCTCGATGGCGGGCATGTACCCGCCGAAGGACGGTCAGCGCGGCGAGCACGGCCGCGACGCGACCACCGGGTTCATGCAGACCCTCGTGCAGGACGCGCCCGTGCTCGAACGCGCGGCGGAGGACGCGGGCGAGGTCGCGACGACCGTGGTCGTGCCGGGCGGCACCGTCGAGCGCGAGGTCGAGCTCGACGACCCGAAGCGCTCGTTCTACAACCTCGCGTTCTGGAAGCGCATCGTCATCATGCTCGGCGGCCCGGCGATGAACCTCGTCATCGGCATCGTGCTGTACGCGATCGTGCTGTGCGGCTTCGGCATCGCCCAGTCGTCGACGACGATCGGCAGCGTGAGCGCGTGCGTCATCCCGGCGGCCTCCGCGCAGCAGGACTGCACCGCGGGCGACGCCCCGGCCCCCGGCGCGGAAGCGGGCATCCGGCCGGGCGACCGGCTGGTGAGCATGAACGGCACCGCGATCACGTCCTGGGCGCAGGCCACGAAGCTCATCCGTGCCTCCGCGGGCACGCCGATCGCGGTCGTCGTGGAGCGGGACGGCGCGGATGTCGACCTCACCGCGACCCCGCTGCTCACCGAGCGCTACGTCTACGACGAGCGCGGGGACGTCGTGAAGGACGCGAACGGCGACTCGGAGACCGAGCGGGTCGGCTTCCTCGGCATCGGCGCGGCGACCGAGGTCGTGCAGCAGCCGATCACGGCGGTGCTGCCCGCGGTCGGCGAGAACGTCGGCAGCGTCGTGCACATCATCCTGAACCTCCCGCAGCGCCTCGTCGACGTCTGGAACGCGGCCTTCGGCTCGGCCCCGCGCGACCCGAACGGGCCGGTGAGCGTCGTCGGCGTCGGCCGGCTCGCGGGGGAGATCGCGAGCATCAACACGGTGCCGGTGGCCGACCGCGCGAGCGCGCTGATCGGCCTCCTGGCCTCGCTCAACATCGCCCTGTTCGTGTTCAATCTCATCCCGCTGCTGCCGCTCGACGGCGGTCACGTCGCCGGGGCGCTCATCGAGGCGATCCGTCGCGGGTTCGCGCGGCTGCGCCGCCGCGCCGATCCCGGCCCGATCGACATCACGAAGGCGCTGCCGCTCACCATGACGGTCGTGATCGTGCTCGGCGCGATGAGCGCGCTGCTCGTCTACGCCGACATCGTGAAGCCGATCAGCGTGCTCTGATCGTGACCCGCGCCCGGGACCTCGGTCCCCGGCGCGGGTCACCCGGCGCACGTAGAATCGCCCCCGTGCCAGCCGTCAACCTCGGACTCCCGAAGACCCCCCAGACCCTCTCGCCGCGTCGGAAGACCCGTCAGATCCGGGTCGGCAGCGTCGGGGTCGGCAGCGAGTCGCCGGTGTCCGTGCAGTCGATGACGACGACGCAGACCCACAACATCAACGCGACCCTGCAGCAGATCGCCGAGCTCACCGCGACCGGATGCGACATCGTGCGCGTCGCCGTGCCGCACCAGGAGGACGCCGACGCCCTGAGGATCATCGCGATGAAGAGCCAGATCCCGGTCATCGCCGACATCCACTTCCAGCCGCGTTACGTGTTCTCGGCGATCGACGCCGGGGTCGGCGCCGTGCGCGTGAACCCCGGCAACATCCGCAAGTTCGACGACAAGGTCGGCGAGATCGCGAAGGCCGCGAAGGATGCCGGGGTCAGCATCCGTATCGGCGTCAACGCCGGCTCGCTCGAGCCGTCGCTGCTGCAGAAGCACGGCAGGGCGACCCCCGAGGCGCTCGTCGAGAGCGCGGTCTGGGAGGCGTCGCTGTTCGAGGAGCACGACTTCCACGACTTCAAGATCTCGGTCAAGCACAACGACCCGGTCACGATGATCCGGGCCTACCGGCTGCTCGCCGAGCGCGGCGACTGGCCGCTGCACCTCGGCGTGACCGAGGCCGGGCCGGAGTTCCAGGGCACGATCAAGAGCGCGACGGCGTTCGGTGTGCTGCTCGGCGAGGGCATCGGCGACACCATCCGCGTCTCGCTCTCCGCACCGCCCGCGCAGGAGGTCAAGGTCGGCCTGCAGATCCTGCAGTCGCTCGGCCTGCGCGAGCGCAAGCTCGAGATCGTGTCGTGCCCGTCGTGCGGTCGCGCGCAGGTCGACGTGTACCAGCTCGCGAACGACGTCACCGCGGGGCTCGAGAAGATGACCGTGCCCCTGCGGGTCGCCGTGATGGGGTGCGTCGTGAACGGTCCCGGCGAGGCCCGCGAGGCGGACCTGGGCGTGGCATCCGGAAACGGTCGCGGCCAGATCTTCGTCAAGGGCGAGGTCATCAAGGTCGTGCCCGAGGCGGAGATCGTGCAGACGCTCATCGAGGAGGCGAACCGCATCGCGGCCGAGCTGCCCGCGGATGCCGCGGTCGGCTCGCCGACCGTCGTCACCGCCTGAGTGCGATGCCCCCGAACGGGGGGTGTTCGCGGCGCGGGTCCGGGGGTAATCTGTCGGCGCAGGAGCGGAGCAAAGTTCACTGCTGATCGGCGACGGTGTCAATCGGGTTAGCACCGTCACCGATTGCCGAACCGGGCGGGATCCCCCTGTCCCCCGCCCGGTTCGGGCCTGGCCGGTTGCGGCCCGCCCGCCGATAGACTCGCTCCTCGTGGTAACGCGCCTGTCCCAGCTCTTCGTCCGCACCCTGCGCGAGGACCCGTCCGACGCCGAGGTGGCCTCGCACCGCCTCCTCGTGCGCGCCGGGTACATCCGTCGCCAGGCGCCAGGGATCTTCGCGTGGCTGCCGCTGGGACTGCGCGTGCGTCGCAACGTGGAGCGCGTCATCCGTGAGGAGCTCGAGGCGTTCGGCGCGCAGGAGGTGCACTTCCCCGCCCTGCTGCCGCGCGACCCGTACGAGGCGACCGGCCGCTGGGAGGAGTACGGCGACGGCATCTTCCGGCTCAAGGACCGCAAGGATGCCGACTACCTGCTCGCGCCGACGCACGAGGAGGTCTTCACGCTGCTCGTGAAGGACCTGTACTCGTCGTACAAGGACCTGCCGCTGTCGATCTACCAGATCCAGGACAAGTACCGCGACGAGGCCCGTCCCCGGGCCGGGCTGCTGCGCGGTCGCGAGTTCTCGATGAAGGACTCGTACTCCTTCGACTACACGGATGCCGGCCTCGACGAGTCGTACCAGCAGCACCGCGACGCGTACGAGCGCATCTTCACGCGGCTCGGCATCGACTACGTCATCGTGCAGGCGGATGCCGGGGCCATGGGCGGATCGCGCAGCGAGGAGTTCCTCGCGCCCGTCGCGATCGGCGAGGACACCTTCGTGCGTTCGGCGGGCGGCTATGCGGCGAACGTCGAGGCCTACGAGACGCCCGTGCCCGATCCGCTGCCCCTCGACGCTCTGCCCGAGCCGACCGTGTTCGACTCGCCCGACACGCCCACGATCGCGACGCTCGTCGACCTCGCCAACGCCGAGCAGCCGCGCGCGGACCGGGCCTGGACGGCGGCCGACACTCTCAAGAACGTCGTGCTCGCGGTCACCCACCTCGACGGCGAGCGCGAGCTGGTCGTGGTCGGGCTGCCCGGCGACCGCGAGGTCGAGCTGAAGCGCGTCGAGGTCGCGTTCGCGCCCGCCGACGTCGAGCCCGCGACCGAGAAGGACTTCCTCGACAACCCCGGCCTCGTGAAGGGCTACATCGGGCCGTGGTCGCCCACCGGCGCCGTGCTCGGCGAGGAGTCGTTCACCGGCATCCGCTATCTGCTCGACCCGCGCGTGGTGGAGGGCAGCTCGTGGATCACGGGCGCGAACGTCGATGAGAAGCACGTGTTCGGACTCGTCGCGGGCCGCGACTTCGCGGGCGATGGAGTCATCGAGGCGTCCGACGTGCGCGACGGCGATCCGGCGCCCGACGGATCGGGCCCGCTCGAGACCGCGCGGGGTATGGAGATCGGGCACGTCTTCCAGCTCGGACGCAAGTACGCCGACGCGCTCGGACTGCGCGTGCTCGACGAGAACGGCAAGCTCGTCACGGTCACCATGGGCTCGTACGGCATCGGCGTCACGCGGATCCTCGCGCTGCTCGCCGAGCTCAATCACGACGACCGCGGGCTCGTCTGGCCGCGGGCGATCGCCCCGTTCGACGTGCACGTCGTGGCCGCGGGCCGCGACGAGGCGGTGTACCAGGTGGCGTCGTCGCTCGCGGCGTCGCTCGAGGCCGGCGGACTCGACGTGCTCTACGACGACCGTCCGAAGACGTCCCCGGGCGTGAAGTTCGGCGACGCCGAGCTGCTCGGAGTGCCGATCGTGGTCGTGGTGGGCCGGGACGCCGCCGCGGGCATCGTCGAGGTCTGGGACCGCCGCGCGGGCACGAAGTCGAACGTCGCCCTCGCCGACCTCCCGGCGGCGATCGCGGCGATCCCGTAGCGCCGCTCCGCTCGCCCGGGCGCGTTTCGCCTCGCCCGGGCGTGTTTCGCCTCGCCCGGGCGTGTTTCCCCCTCGCGCGAGCGCGTTTCCCCCTCGCCCGGGCGTGTTACTCGAAACCACCCCGACGTCCGGGCGGTTTCGAGTAACACGCTCGGGTGGGCGCCGCGCGGCCTCGGGCGCTCACGACGGCGGCCTCGGGCGCTCACGAGCGCAGCCTCGGGCGCTGAGCACGGCGCCCGGGGCGCTCACCACCGCAGCCCCGCCTGGCGCAGCGTACGCTCGAGTGCGGCGAGGGACCACGCCGTGGCCCAGTCCCACCGGGCGCACACCGGGAACGGCTCGAGCGCCCGGATGCGGTCCTCGCGCTTCTTCTCGCGGATGACCGCCGCGGCCGCGGTCTCGCCCGGGCGGAGGAACTCGGGCTTGAGGTACTTGCCGAGCCCGTCGAACTCGCCGAACACGCGGAACTCCGGCCACCAGTAGTCGGACCACATCGAGCCGAGATGATCGATGAACTCGTGCTGCAGGATGGGCGGCGGCGCGCCCATCACGTGGATCCCGGTGCGGCTCACCGATTCGCCCGGGGACCCCGAGCGCCCGTCCCCGAACTCGATCGCGGCGAGTGCGGCGGTCCGGCCGCGACGCAACCCGCGTCGAGCCCACTCGTCCAGGAGGGCGTCGAGTTCCACGGGATACTCCGGGCGGCCGGTCTCCGAGCGGGATCGCGACGACAGCGCGAAGTCGATCATCGCGACCGCACTGGACATCGGCACCGACGATGCGATGTCCACGAGTGTGCGCGTCAGGGACGTCGTCCGGATGCCGTCGAGCTCGACGACATCCGGCACCGGGCCGACGGCGTGGGTCTCGGCGTACTTCCCGGTCGAGGTGCCGTGCACATCGCGGATGACGTCGACGCGCCGTGGCCAGCCCGCGACCTCGGGGAGACCCCACAGTGCCGCCGCGGAACGGTAGCCGAAGACGGTGCCGGGCACCGCGCGCGCGTAGGCGTGGATTCGCGCCAGGTGGCGCGCATCCGTGCCGAGCGTCTTCCACTCGTTCGTGGGGAGATAGACCGCGTGGGCGAGGCGCACGAACCGCCCGGCCTCGACGGATCGGTAGAACGAGGATCGCATGCCGCTGCGCAGCGCGTAGTGGGCGGGAATGAGGAGATCGGGATCGAATCGCATGCGCGGGATGCTGCCCCGCCCGCTGACAACGCGGGCGCCGAGTCCCGTGACCGTGAGAATCCGACGCGGATGCGGATCGGTGGAGGAGGGGCCGACGAGCCACCCGAGCGTGTTTCCCGCTCGCCGCAGCGTGTTCCGGTTCGCCCGGGCGTGTTTCCCTCCTGTTCGCCCGGGCGTGTTTCCTGTTCGCCCGGGCGTGTTTCCTGTTCGCCCGGGCGCGTTTCCCGCTCACCCGAGCGTGTTACTCGAAACAGGGCGGACGTCCGGCCGATCTCGAGTAACACGCTCGGGTGAGGGCTCGGGTGAGGGCTCGGGCGCGCCGGGGTGCGGGGGAGTAGAGGGCCGGGGCTCGGGTGGGGGGAGTCGCGGGTGGCGCCCAGGCGCGGCTGGCTAGGGTGGCGGCGTGACGATCGAGCAGCACGACGTGATCCCCGATCCTCCGTCCGGGCCCGGCGACGAGGTCCCCGAGGCACACCCCGCGCCCGCGCCGGACCTTGCGCATCACGCCCCAGCCCCCGCGCCAGCGTCCGCGCCCGCGCATCCCGCGCCCCCGCACCCCGCCCCGCGACCCGGTCCGCACCCCGCCCCGCACCCCGCCCCGCACCCCGCCCCGCACCCAGCCCCAGCTCCAACCCCAACCCCAACCCCAACCCCAACCCCAACCCCAACCCCAACCCCAACCCCAACCCCAACCCCAACCCCAACCCCAACCCCAACCCCAGCTCCCGCCCCGCACCCCGCCCGCCTTGCGCCCGACGAGCTCGCCCGCGCCACGGGCATCCTCGGCGCCATCGGCCGGGCCTACGACGCCACCGTCGTCGGGCAGCACGACCTGCGGCGCAGTCTGCTCGTCGCGCTGCTCACCGGGGGGCATGTGCTGCTCGAGAGCGTGCCGGGCCTTGCGAAGACGACCGCGGCACAGTCGCTCGCGACCGCCGTCGCCGGGAGCTTCGCCCGTATCCAGTGCACACCCGACCTGCTGCCGTCCGACATCGTGGGCAGCCAGATCTACAACGCGAAGACGGCCGACTTCGAGACCCGGCTCGGGCCCGTGCACGCGAACATCGTGCTGCTCGACGAGATCAACCGTTCGAGCGCGAAGACGCAGTCCGCGATGCTCGAGGCGATGCAGGAGCACCAGACCACGATCGGCGGCGTGCACCATCGGCTGCCCGATCCGTTCCTCGTGCTCGCGACCCAGAACCCCATCGAGCAGGAGGGCACCTACCGCCTGCCCGAGGCGCAGCTCGACCGCTTCCTGCTCAAGGAGGTGCTCGACTATCCCGCCTTCGACGAGGAGCTGCGCATCGTCGACCTCGTCGACTCCGGTGAGTTCGAGCGGCCGCACGCGCCGGCCGCGACGACGGATGACGTGCGGTTCCTGCAGCGAGGGGTGCGCCGGGTGCACCTCGACCCCGCGATCACGAACTACATCGTGTCGCTCGTCTACGTCACGCGGCACGCCGCGCAGTACATCGCGCCGGAACTCGCGGCGGCGGTCGAGTACGGCGCGAGTCCGCGCGCGTCGATCGCGTTCGCCCGTGCGGCGCGGGCGGTCGCCCTGCTGCAGGGCCGCGACCACGTCATCCCGGAGGACGTCAAGGGCCTGCGCCACGTCGTGCTTCGGCACCGCATCATCCTCGGCTTCGAGGCCATCGCCGACGGGATCGCGCCGGAGACGGTGATCGACGCGGTCGTCGACGCGGTTCGGGCTCCCTGAGACCGACCGGAAGTCAGACGGATGCCGGGCCTCCTCCGCCGTGTCAAGACGACGCTGTCGATCGGCGCGCACCGCCGCATCGCGGGACTGCTCGACGGCGAGTACGCGAGCGTGTTCCACGGCCGGAGCCTCGAGTTCGACGATCTGCGGCCGTACGTGCCGGGGGACGAGCTCAAGGACATCGACTGGAAGGCGACGGCGCGGCTCGGCGACCTGATGACGAGGCGGTTCGTCGCCCGGCGTCAGCACACGGTCGTGCTCGTCGTCGATGACGGCCGGGCGATGGCGGCGCGGGCCGCGGGCGGCGAGTCGAAGCGCGAGGTCGCGGTGCTCGCGGCAGGCGTGCTGGGCTACCTCGCCCACCGGCACGGGGACCTCGTCGGGCTGCTCGCGCGCGACCGGTACCACCCCGCGTCGGGGGGCGAGGCGCACCTGGAGCGCCTGCTGCAGACGGCGCACGATGCCATCCGTCTCGATGCTCCGGCGGGCGACCTGACGGCGCCGCTCGCGCGCGCGGCGCGCTTGCTGGGTCGCGGGCGCATCCTCGTCGTGGTGTCCGACGATTGCCCGCTCGGCGAGGCGGAGCTCGCGCTGGTGCGGCGCCTCGCGGTGCGCCACGAGCTGCTCTGGGTGACGATCGCCGACGCCGACCTGATGGCCGCCGAGCTCGTGCCGGCGGGGGTGCGCGACGTCGAGTCGAGCCTCGCGCTGCCGGCGTTCGTGCGCGACGGCCCCGCGCTGCGCGCCGAGTTCGCGGCCGCGACGGCGGCGGCCGCAAAACGCACGAGCGACGCCCTCGAGCGCCTCGGCGTCGCGAGCGCGCGCGTCGGGTCGAGCGAGGCCGTGATCCCCGCGCTGCTGCGCCTGCTCGAGGAGCACCGCCGTGCCCGACGCTGACGGCTTCTACCCGCCGGTCGAGTTCTCGCCGCTGTGGCTGCTGCTCGCGGCCGCGATCGTCGTCGCGCTCGTCGCGTATCTCGTGCTCTCGCTCGCGCTGACCAGACCGCGCGCGACGACACCCGACGACGGGGATCCGCTCGCGGCCGGTGACCTGCGCATCAGCTACCTCCTCCTCATCGACGAGGTCGGCGTCGCCTACCGGGAGGGACGGCTGTCGGCTCCCGAGGCGCACCAGCGGCTCAGCCTCGTGGTGCGCGAGTTCGCGGCACGGATGCGCGGCATCCGCGCGCCGTACATGACGCTCGCGGACCTGCGCGAGCAGCGCATCGACCCGCTCGCCGACACGGTCGCCGAGCTGTACCCCGGCGCGTTCGGCGCCGGCCCCGGCACCCCGAGCGTCGAGCTCGCGGCGGCGCGGGCGCGCGAGCTGGTCGGCGGCTGGCGGTGATCGGGTGATCGTGCTGCAGGGCTGGCTCGCCCCGGTGTGGCTCGTCGCGGCGGCGGGCGCGATCGCGCTCGCGATCGTGCTCGTGCGCAGGCGGCGCGACAGGCGAGCGGATGCCGACGTACCCGTCGCGCACAGCGAGCGGCTGACCGCGCTGCCGGGCTACCGCCGCAGCCTGCGCCGCTACACCGTGCTGCTGTCCGCGCTCGCCGCGGTCGTGCTCGTCGGGTTCGTGGCGGCATCCGTGCTCACGCTGCGGCTCGCGGTGCAGCGTGTCGACCGCACCGACCCGGCGACGCGCGACATCGTGCTGTGCCTCGACGTCTCGGGCTCGATGGTCGACTACGACAGCGAGGTCGTCGGGGTGTTCTCCGACCTCGCGAAGCGGTTCGAGGGGGAGCGGCTGAGCCTCGTGCTGTTCAACGCGAGCGCCGTGACGTACTTCCCGCTCACCTCCGACCTGTCCTACATCGAGGCGCAGTTCGCCCGGCTGCAAGGCGAGTTCGCCTCGCCCGAGCAGAGCTATTTCGACGGCACGCTGTTCGGCGACGGCTCGTCGCTCGTCGGGGACGGGCTCGCGTCGTGCGTCACGAGATTCCCGGATGCCGCCGCGGCGACGGACGCGGACGCCGGCCGCTCGCGCTCGGTGATCCTCGTCACCGACAACCTGGTCGCGGGCAAGCAGGTGTTCTCGCTGCCCGAGGCGGGCGATCTCGCCCGTGACCGCGGCGTGCGCGTCTACGGCATCAACCCCGGCGACACCGAGAGCGAGGACTACATCCCGGACATCGCCGACGAGTTCCGCAGCGTCGTCACAGCGTCGGGCGGCGCGTACTACGCGCTCGACGACCCGGATGCGATCCCCGACATCGTGCGTCGCATCGAGCGCGAGCAGGCCCGGGTCACCGCGGGTCCGATGCGCGTCGTGATCGCGGATGCGCCCGCGCTCGCCGCGTGGGCCGCGCTGCTCGCGCTCGTGGCGGCATCCGTGCTCGGCTGGGCGGTGCGCCGGTGAACGGTCTGATCCTCGACCCCGTCGTGCCGGTCGCGGCGCTCGTCTGCGGCGTGCTCGTCGTCGCCGGGTTCTCGATCGCCGCGCTCGTGCGCGCGCGGGGGCGCCGCGGCGCGCGGCTCGACGCCGTGCTGCGCATCGTCGCGGTCGTGCTCCTGCTCGTCGTGGCGCTGCGGCCGACCATCCCGGGCGGGCAGGCGGGGCCGACGGTGAGCGGCGGGCTCGAGGTGTACTTCGCGCTCGACACGACGAGCAGCATGGCGGCCGAGGACGTCGACGCGGCGCTCGCCACGACGGATGCCGGCGGGCCCGGCACCGGCACAGCCGGCGTGCCGCGGCGCCTCGACGCGGCGCGCGCCGACATCGAGCGCATCGCGGCGGCGCTCGACGGCGCCCGGTTCTCGCTCGTGACGTTCGACGCGGCGACCGTGCAGCGCGTGCCGCTCACGGCCGACGCCTCGGCGCTCACCGCCGCTCTCGAGGTCACCACCCCGGAGGTGACCGCCTACTCGCGCGGGTCGTCGATCGACGCGGCCGTGCCGACGCTCGAGTCGATCCTCTCGTCGGCGCGGACGAGCGCACCGGGCGACGATCGCGTGCTGTTCTACCTCGGGGACGGGGAGCAGACGAGCGAGGACGCCGTCGGCTCGTTCGCGTCGCTCGCGCCCTATCTCACGGGCGGTGGCGTGCTCGGCTACGGCACGATGACGGGCGGGCCGATGCGCGAGTTCGACGGGTACACCCAGGACGACGACCAGGAGGGATACATCCCCGACCCCGCGGACCCGTCGCGACCGGCGCTGTCCCGGATCGACGAGTCGGCGCTCGGCACGATCGCCCGGCAGCTCGGTGTCGCCTACACGCACCGCACCGCGCCCGGGGGCATCGACGGCGTCGTCTCGGGGATCGACGTGGGCGAGCTGGTCAGCGAGCCCGGGCGGCCGATCCCCGCGACCGAGTTCTACTGGATCCCGGCGATCCCGCTCGCGGTGCTGCTGCTCGTGCTGCTCGCGCGGCTCGTGGCCCCGATCGCGGAGGCCCGCGCCGCACGACCCGCGTCGCGGCCGAGCGGCCGGCGCGCGTCGCGGGCGGCGGGGGAGCGGCCGTGACCCGGCCACGGCGGGCGCGCGTGCGCGCGGTGCTGCTCATCGCATCCGTTCCGCTCGCGGTCGTGGCGCTCGCCGCGGTGATCTGGCTCGTGCGTCCGGTCGTCGTGGGCCACGACGCCGTGCGCGACTACGAGCGCGGGCGCTTCGACGCGAGCGCCGAGTCGTCGGGGTCGCTCACCGGCCAGTGGATCGTCGAGCCGTGGATCCCGTACTTCGACCGCGGCGACGCGCTCGCCGCCGAGCAGGACTACGTGCGCGCGATCGACGATTTCGAGAAGGCGCTCACGCTCGCCCCGGACGACCGCGAGTGCGTGGTGCGCACGAACCTCGCGCGCGCGTGGACGACCCTCGCCGACGAGTACGAGCAGGGCGGCTACCACGAGGGCGCCGTCAAGCTCTACGCCGTCGCCCAGAGCGTGATCGACGCGGCCGGCGAGCGCTGCCGCGACGACCAGATGCTGCAGCAGACCCAGCAGGACATCGAGCAGGGCCGGCAGCAGGCGCAGGACAACGCGGATGCCGCGCCCGACGACGGCGCCGGGCGGGACGAGCAGGGCAAGCTCGACGCCCTCGGCCAGCGCGAGCAGCAGGGCGGGCAGGAGGTGCAGGACGGCGACGCGCGCGACCGCGGCGGGCAGGGCGGGGCATCCGGTCCGGTCGAGAAACCGTGGTGAGGGCCGGGCCGGGCCGGAGTGGTGCGCTACCGTAGAGTCGCCCGTCCGCCCAGCGGCCGACGGTGGAACTCCATACGAAAGGCCCCCTGGCGTGGACATCGACCTCACCGTGCTGCGTCTCATGGAGCGGGAGCGCGAGATCCCGTTCGAGGAGCTCGTGCAGATCATCGAGCAGGCGATCCTGACCGCCTACCTCAAGCACACCGCCGAGAACGACGGCAAGGATGCGGTGACCGACGGCGCCCGCGTCGAGCTCGACCGCAAGACCGGTCACGTCGCCGTCTTCGTGCCCGAGCGCGATGACGAGGGCAACGTCATCGGCGAGGTGCAGGAGGACCCGCACGACTTCGGCCGCATCGCCGCGTTCGCCGCGAAGCAGGTCATCAACCAGCGGATGCGCGACATCGGCGACGACAAGGTGCTCGGCGAGTTCAAGGGACGTGAGGGCGACATCGTCGCGGGCGTCATCCAGCAGGGACCGAACCCCCGCATGATCCACGTCGACCTCGGCAGCGTCGAGGCGATCCTGCCGCACGAGGAGCAGGTGCCGGGCGAGGAATACGAGCACGGTCGCCGCATCCGGGTCTACGTCACGAGCGTGAGCAAGGGGCTCAAGGGCCCGTCGATCACCGTGAGCCGCACCCACCCGGGGCTCGTGCGCAAACTCTTCGCCCTCGAGGTGCCCGAGATCGCGAACGGTCTCGTCGAGATCACCTCGCTCGCCCGAGAGGCCGGCCACCGCACCAAGATGGCCGTGCGCGCCACCGAGCCTGGCATCAACGCGAAGGGTGCCTGCATCGGCGAGCTCGGGCAGCGCGTGCGCGCCGTCACCGCGGAGCTCAACAACGAGAAGATCGACATCGTCGACTACTCCGACGACCTCGCGACCTTCGTCGCGAACGCCCTGTCGCCCGCCAAGGTCACGAGCGCGTTCGTGATCGACGCGGGTCTCAAGGCCGTGCGCGCGCTCGTGCCCGACTACCAGCTCTCGCTCGCGATCGGTAAGGAGGGCCAGAACGCCCGCCTGGCCGCGAAGCTCACGGGCGCGCGCATCGACATCCAGCCGGACTCGATCCTGGAGAGCTGAGCCCTCCGCCGGTCGAGGAGCGCGCAACGTCCTCTCCGCCGGTCGAGGAGCGCGCGACGGAGTGCGTTGGCCCCGTTGGTCGAGGAGCGCGCGGCGGAGTGCGTTGGCCCCGTTGGTCGAGGAGCGCGCGACGGAGTCGCTCGCGTCTCGAGACCACCACTGTTCTGTCGGCATGCGTGTGGTCTCGAGACGCCGGCTCGCTGCGCTCGCGGGCTCCTCGACCAGCGGGAGGGGTGCTGCGCGTTGCGCGGCGCGGCGGGGTGCGTTGGCCCCGTTGGTCGAGGAGCGCGCGACGGAGTCGCTCGCGTCTCGAGACCACGACTGTTCTGTTCGGCATGCGTGTGGTCTCGAGACGCCGGCTCGCTGCGCTCGCGGGCTCCTCGACCAGCGGGAGGGTGCTGCGCGTTGCCCGGCGCGGCGGGGTGCGTTGGCCCCGTTGGTCGAGGAGCGCGCGACGGAGTCGCTCGCGTCTCGAGACCACGACTGTTCTGTTCGGTGTGGGTGTGGTCTCGAGACGCCGGCTCGCTGCGCTCGCGGGCTCCTCGACCAGCGGGAGGGTGCTGCGCGTTGCCCGGCGCGGCGGGGTGCGTTGGCCCCGTTGGTCGAGGAGCGCGCGACGGAGTC
>NZ_JAUASV010000015.1:86650-88181 GCF_030345695.1 Galbitalea sp. SE-J8
GCTCGCGTCTCGAGACCACGACTGTTCTGTTCGGTGTGGGTGTGGTCTCGAGACGCCGGCTCGCGGCGCTCGCGGGCTCCTCGACCAGCGGGAGGGTGCTGCGCTCGCGGGCTCCTCGACCAGCGGGAGGGGTGCTGCGCTCGCGGGTTCCTCGACCGGCTGAGCCAGCCGGACTCAGGCGGGGTCTGTTCCCGCCGTCGGTGCGAGCCGGGGTGCGAGCCCGGCCGCGAGCGCGTACACGCGGTCGTCGAGCCGCGCGATGTCGCCCTTGAGGCTGGCCTCGAGTTTGTCCATGTCGCTGTGGAGGCTGGTCGCGAGGTTCTCCATCTCGTTGTGGAGGCTGGCCTCGAGTTTGTCCATGTCGCTGTGGAGGCTGGCCTCGAGTTTGTCCATGTCGCCCTTGAGGCTGGTCTCGACGCGGCTGATCTCGCTGCGGAGGCTCGTTTCGAGCCTCCCCAGGTCGCCCTTCAGTTCGCGGCGCGTGCGGGCGTTGGATGCCAGCACCGTGCCGCCGAGACCCACGATTCCGACCACGACGGTCAGGATCGTCGCGATCGTGTCCAGGCCCACGGTGAGCTCCATTCCTCCAGTGTGCGCCGCATCCGCGCTCGGGGCCAGTGACGCTATCGCGCGCCGCCGCCGTGCCCGGATCGCGGGTGGCCGGTTGCGCACAGCGCGCCCGGGTTCGACGCTGGGGAGGAGCAGGGACGACGGCCGCCGCGAATGGCGATCGGGCGCCCGGACCGATGCGAGGATGAGAGATCGACGTGGGCCGCGTCGGCACGAGAGGCGGGGTAGTATGGAACCGCGACGAACCTGTCTGGGGTGTCGCGCGCGCGACGACCGTTCGGCCCTGCTGAGGATCGTCGTGAGCGGTGACGCGATCGTGCCGGATACCTCCGGCACGGCACCCGGACGCGGCGCGTGGGTGCATCCCACCCGCGACTGCGTGCAGAGAGCGATCCGGCGGCGAGCCTTCGGGCGCGCACTGCGCACGGATGCCGTGCTCGATCACGACAGGATCCTCGCGTTGATCGATGCCCATCCGGGCATCCGCGAAGAACAGGCAGATCGACCCATGGACAACTGATGAGCGCCTCGAAATGAGAGCCGTCCACTAAACGCCTGACCCTGTCGTGCCGACACGGGCCGGGCACAGACAGGAGAATTTGTGGCAAACCCACGCGTACACGAGATCGCGGCCGAGCTCGGCATCGAGAGCAACGTCGTGCTCACCAAGCTCAAGGACATGGGCCAGTTCGTCAAGGGCCCGTCCTCGAGCGTCGCGCCGCCCGTCGCCCGCAGGGTGAAGGCAGCGCTCGAAGCGGACGGCGTGAAGCCCGCCCCCGCGCCGAAGCCCGCCGTGGCGAATGTCCCGGCCCCCGCCGCGCCCAAGCCGGCGGCTGTGGCGACCCCCGCGCCGGCGCCCGCAGCGCCGGTCGACCCGGCGGCGGCCCCGGCCCCGGCGCCCCTCACGGTCGCCGAGCGCCAGGCCGCGGCCGAGGCCGCCCAGAAGGCGGCCGCGACCGGC
>NZ_JAUASV010000016.1 GCF_030345695.1 Galbitalea sp. SE-J8
CGCTCCTCAACCAGCGGGGAGGAGACGGGGGGTGTCGTTGGTCGGGGTGCCCGCGAGCGGAGCGAGTCGGCGTCTCGAGACCATGACGGCCGGTGGCCGGGGGGTGGTTTCGAGTCGCGTCCTCGCTGCGCTCGGGCGCTCCTCAACCAGCGGGAGGAGACGGGGTGTGTCGTTGGTCGAGGTGCCCGCGAGCGGAGCGAGCCGGCGTCTCGAGACCATGACGGTCGGCGCGCCGGTGGTTTCGAGACGCGTCCTCGCTGCGCTCGGGCGCTCCTCAACCAGCGGGAGGAGACGGGGGGTGTCGTTGGTCGGGGTGCCCGCGAGCGGAGCGAGCCGGCGTCTCGAGACCATGACGGTCGGTGGCCGGGGGTGGTTTCGAGTCGCGTCCTCGCTGCGCTCGGGCGCTCCTCAACCAGCGGGGAGACCTCGGGCGCTCCTCAACCCGCGAAGGGACGGGTCAGGCCGCGAAGGGACGGGTCAGGCCGCGGGGGGAGGCGTCGGCTGGCCGCCCGCGGGGCGACGGCGACGACGGCGACGGCGCGTGGGGGAGGCCCCGTCGTGGGTGCCGGATCCCTCGGGCTTGGGCGCGGCATCCGTCGGTCCGTTGTCGACGGCGGCGGTCGAGGCGGCGCTCGACGGGCCCGAACCGGCCACGCTCGACGCCGAACCCGTGCCCGAGCCGCCGCTGCGCGTGCGGGTGCGCTGACGCGCCGGGCGGCCGCCCGAGCGCTCGCCGCGCTCCGAGCCCGAGCCCCGCTCCGAGCGAGCCGCGCGCTCGGTCGTCGCGGGCTGGTGCGAGCTCTTGATGCGGCCCTTGGTGCCCTCGGGGATGCTCAGATCGCTGTACAGGTGCGGGCTCGACGAGTACGTCTCGAGCGGCTCGACGCCCATCTCGAGCGCCTTGTTGATGAGGGCCCACTTGTGCAGGTCCTCCCAGTCGACGAAGGTCACCGCGATGCCGGTCTTGCCGGCGCGGCCGGTGCGTCCGGCGCGGTGCAGGTACGTGTCGTGGTCGTCAGGCACGGTGTGGTTGATGACGTGCGTGACGTCGTCGACGTCGATGCCGCGAGCCGCGACATCCGTGGCGATGAGGATCTCCTTCTTGCCCGCCTTGAACGCGGCCATGGCGCGCTCGCGCTGCTCCTGGTTGAGGTCGCCGTGCACGGCGACCGCCGGGAAGCCGCGGTCGGTGAGCTCCTCGACGAGCCGGGCGGCGGCGCGCTTCGTGCGCGTGAACACGACCGTCTTGCCGCGGCCCTCGGCCTGCAGGATGCGGGCGATGACCTCGTCCTTGTCGAGCGAGTGCGCGCGGTACACGATGTGGCGGATGTTCGCCTGGGTGAGGCCCTCATCCGGGTCCGTGGCGCGGATGTGGATCGGCTTCGACATGAAGCGGCGCGCGAGCGCGACGATCGGGCCGGGCATCGTGGCGGAGAACAGCATCGTGTGCCGCACCTCGGGCACGCGGGCGAAGATCTTGTCGATGTCGGGCAGGAAGCCGAGGTCGAGCATCTTGTCGGCCTCGTCGAGCACGACCTCGCTCACGCGGCTGAGGTCGAGCAGGCGCTGTTTCGCGAGGTCGATGAGGCGGCCGGGGGTGCCGACAACGATCTGCGCGCCGGCCTTGAGCTGCTCGACCTGGCCCTCGTAGGCCTTGCCGCCGTAGATCGCCACGACCTTTGTCGGGCGGTTCGAGGTCGCTAGCTCGAGATCCTCGGCGACCTGCACGCACAGCTCGCGGGTCGGTACCACGACGAGCACCTTGACGCCGGGCTCCGGGTCCGGGCCGATGCGCTGGATGATCGGCAGGCCGAAGCCGAGGGTCTTGCCCGTGCCGGTCTTGGCCTGGCCGATGATGTCCTGGCCGGAGAGGCCGAGGGGGATGGTCTGCTCCTGGATCGGGAACGGCTCGATGATGCCCTTGCCGGCGAGTGCGTCGACGATGTCCTGATCGATGTTGAGTTCTGCGAAAGTCACGTGGTCCTCTGAGGGTGCCGGGCGGATGCCCGTGTTCGGTGCTGCGCCCGAATTCGTCCACGAGGGCGCTGCCGGCTCCCGCCAGAATCGGGGAGCGCCCGACGAGTCTACCCGCGCGGCCGCGATCCCGGCCCGGCGCGCCCCGCGACGCGCCCTATGCTGGCGTTCGTGAAGTGGTTCGGACGTCGCCGTTCGCGCGCGGCGGCGCCCACGGTGCGCTCCCGATCGGATGCCGCGGCCGCCCGCCGCGTCGACCTCGCCGAGCTCACGCCGTCGCTGCTGCACTACCTGGGGCTCGCGTCGTACGTGCAGCTGGCGCTGTTCGAGAACCTGTCGCGCGCCGTGCAGACCGCGCCGACCGCCGACGCCAAGGAGGCGGTGAGCCGCGTCGCTGCGCTCTCGCTCGAGAAGCACCATGCTCTCGCTGGGCTCATCGTGCGCCACGGCAACCAGCCGGGCCCGGTGATGGAGCCGTTCGCGGCATCCATCGACGAGTTCCAGCGCCGCACACGCGGCGCGGACTGGGCCGAGACGCTCCTCGCCTGCTACCTCACAGCGGGCTTCCTCGACGACTTCTTCCTCGCGCTCGCGGGCGGTCTGTCGCGCGACTACGCGGACGACGCGGCCGCCGCCCTCGCCGCCGACAACGCCCACGACATCCTCAAGGACCGATTGCGCGACCTCATCGACGCGCAGCCGCGGCTGTCGTCCCGCCTCGCGCTGTGGGGCCGCCGCCTCGTGGGCGACACGATGCTCGTGGCCCGTGCGGGTCTTGCGCCGACCGCCAACGGCGTGCCCGACGAGGAGCGCATCGAGCCCGTGTTCTCCGAGCTCATCGCGGCGCACTCGCGCCGTATGGACGGGCTCGGCCTGACCGCCTAATCGAAGCTGCGGAAGCGCGACTGAGCGCCGAAGGGGGCGGACGGGGGCGCGATGAGCCCGCGTCCGCTCCCCTTCGGCCAGTCAGATTGTTCAGAATCTGTGCGCGTTTGCCACCAGCTGCGAGAGAACGTCCCCGCCTCCGTTGTCGAGAACATAGGCCCAGTAGCCGTCGCCGAATGCGTATCCGCCGTCGTAGCCATCCGGGTGTGTGTAGCGCTCGAAGGCGGCGTCCACGGGCTTGGAGCCCTGCTCGATGAGACTCTTCTTCTCTGCCTCGGCGTCCTGCGCGCTGATCGGCCCGTATGCGAACAGCACGCCGGCTTCATCGTTTTCGAGGCCCCAGGCGCAGATCACCCCGCCTCGTTTGACAAATCGCGCGACCGATGTCGGCACGTCGCTACTCTCCGCCACGATCTTCTTTTCGAACTCAGAGCCCCATGCCGTCCAGCCGTACCCGCGGTATGTCTCGACCGTCTTGGCGTCAAGGAGCGACGTGCAGAGCGAATAGTCGCCTGCGATCGCTGTCGATACTGCAGTCTCGGTTACATCTGGACTCGCCGCGGGCAGTGCGACAGAGTTGCTGCCGTCGGCCTGGCCAGCACAACCAGCGAGGCTGACAGATGCAGCCACCACTAGGCCGGCGAACATAACGATCGTCGTCTTCTTCATCGAAACTACTCCTCGTGAGGCTCGCAAAACGATCACTCCTGCCCAGTCCATCCGTTTGCGCCCACGCCGTGAGTGGTCAGGAAGGCACGCCCGTCGAAGAAGTGTGTACTGGCCCATCCGAGCCAGCTGCCCTTAAACATGCTGAAGTGTTCGTGATCGACGCCGCCGACACACCCCGTCCCACCCGAGTCGGCAAGCTTCTTTCCCTTGTCGAACGTTGTGTCTGCCACAGTCATGCCGGTGTTGTATGCGGACAGGTGTCCGAAAGCAGCGCGATTGCCGTCGCCGAAGCGGATGACGAGGTAGTTACCCATATGTTGCGGTTGCCGTCCCAGCGCAGCTCGCGCGTCATCCGGCGCTCAGGCGCGGCCGTGCGAGAGGTCGCGCAGGAGCGTGCGGTCGTGCTCGACGCGGCGGCGCGGGAGCGTGAGCGCGACGATGAGGGCCACGAGCGGACCCGAGAGAAGGCCGACGACCCAGATCCAGGTGCCGTCGAACGTCCAGCCGAGCCAGAGGAGCGCCTCCCACACGATCGCCGTCACGACGGCGGCGACGGCGGGCACGAGCAGCACGCCGTAGGTGTCGCGGCCGCGGCGGCTCGCGTAGCGCACGATCACGCCGAGGCCCGCGGCGATGAGGATCGCGAACATCGTCTCCATGACGGCTCTCCCGGCGATCAGGCGACGAAGCCGACGCGGCGCGACTGCTCCGTGCCGAGCTCGATGTAGGCGATGGCGGCCGTCGGCACGATGACGACCTTGCCCTTGACATCCGTGAAGGTCACGAGCGGCGACGACGAGGCGAGCGCGTCGGCGATGGCCTGCTGCACCTCCGCCGAGGACTGCGCGGACTCGAACGAGATCTCACGCGGGCTGTTCTGGATGCCGATGCTGATGTCCACGGAGGAGAGATTACGGCACGCGCGCACGGCGAACGCGTGCGTTCACCGTCGGCAGAACGCGTACAGCGGCGGGAGCGTCGGTGGTGGCTGGCTAGCGTGGGCGGGTGCCTCACGACGTGCCCGCGCTCGATCCGTCGCAGCGCGCCGTGCTCGAGCTCGCGGACGCCGCGTCCGCCGTCGTGCTCGGCGCCCCCGGAACCGGCAAGACGACGACCCTCGTCGAGCTCGTCGCCGACCGCGTGCTCGGGCGCGGCCTCGATCCGGATACCGTGCTCGCGCTGGCCGCGACGCGCGCGACCGCGACCCGGCTGCGCGACCGCCTCGCCCGGCGGCTGGGCGTGCCGACGAACGGTCCGCTCGCGCGCACGGCGGCGTCGCTCGAGTTCGAGGTCGTTGCGGCCGCCGCGGCCCGCGCGGGGTTGTCCGCGCCGCGCCTGGTCTCCGGCGCCGAGCAGGATCGCGATCTCGCCGAGCTGCTCGCGGGCGACCTCGCGGACGGCACTGGCCCGTCGTGGCCTGACGAGCTCGGCGCCGAGGTGCGCTCGCTCGCGTCGTTCCGCGCGGAGCTGCGCGACCTGCTCGCGCGCGCCACCGAGTACGGCATCGATCCGCAACGGATGCGGCGCCTCGCCGCCGCGCACGGTCGCCCCGAGTGGGCGGCCGCCGCCGACTTCGCCGACGAGTACCGCCGGGTCGTGACGGCTTCGCGTCCCGACCAGCTCGATGGCGCCGAGCTCGCCCAGTTCGCGATCGCCGCGGTGGCCGACGGCGGCGCGGGCGAGCGCGTCGACCGGCTGCGGCTCGTCGTCGTCGACGACCTGCAGGAGGCGACGGCGTCGACCGTGCACCTGCTGCGCGCGCTCGCGGCTCGCGGCGTCGCGGTCGTGGCGTTCGGCGATCCGGATGTCGCGTCGAACGCGTTCCGCGGCGGAGAGCCCGAGCGCGTGGGCCGGTTCGGCGCGGACCTCGGCGCGCCGACGCTCCTGCTCGACCGGGATCACCGGCACGGCGTCGAGCTGCGCGGGCTCGTCGCCCGGGTGACGGCGCGCATCGGGGCGGCCGCCGCGGGCACGCAGCGCCGGGTGACCGCGGCCGGCGGAGGGACGGATGCCGCTCCCGCGGTCGATCGCGTCGGCGTGCGCGCGGGAGCGACGGCGCCGGTCGCGACGATCGCGGCCGCGACGCCCGCGCGCGAGATCGCCGCGATCGCCCGTGAACTGCGCATCGCGCACCTCGAGCGGGGGGTGCCGTGGGGCGAGCTCGCGGTCGTCGTGCGCAGTGGGTCGGCGGCGGACGGCATCCGTCGCTCGCTCGCGCTCGCGGAGGTGCCGACGCGGGCCGCGGCCTCGCGCCGGCCGCTGCGCGAGCACCGGGCGGCGCGAGCGCTGCTCGACCTCGTGTCGGTCGGCGTCGGACGGGAGCCGCTCGACGCAGCGTCGGCGACGGCTCTGCTCACCGGTCCGTTCGGCGGTCTCGATCGGCTCGCGCTTCGGCGGCTGAAGCTGGCGCTGCGCGCGGAGGAGCTCGCGGGCGGCGGCACCCGCACGGCCGACGCGCTGCTCGTAGAGGCGCTCGAGGATCCCGCGCGCCTGGCCACGATCGACCACCGCGTCGGACGGCGGGCGACACGGCTCGCGCAGACGCTCGCCGCACTGCGCGCGGCCGCGGGCGCCGGCGCGGGCAGGGAAGGGGCTGCGGATGCGCGGGCGACGGGCGCGGGCGCGGCCGGCCCGGCGAGCGTCGAGGAGCTCCTGTGGCTCGCGTGGGAGCGCAGCGGGCTCGCGGAGCCGTGGCGGCAGCAGGCGCTCGGCGCCGGGCTCGCGGCGGCGGAGGCCGACGATGCGCTCGACGGCATCGTCGCGGTGTTCGCGGCGGCCCGCGACTACGTCGAGCGCGTGCCCGCGGGGTCGGCGGTGAGCTTCCTGCGCCGCGTGCTCGAGGAGTCCGTCGGCGACGACACCCTCGCCCCGGCGTCCGCGGTCGACGCCGTCGTCGTGACGACGCCCGCGGGTGCCGTCGGGCTCGAGGTCGACACGGTCGTCATCGCCCAGCTGCAGGAGGGCGTCTGGCCGAACCTGCGCCTGCGGGGGTCCATGCTCGGTGCGGCCGACCTCGTGCGCGCGGCGACCGACCCGGACGCCCCGGTCCCGACGATCGATGAGCGCCGCGCGGTGCTCGACGACGAGCTGCGGCAGTTCGCGCTCGCCGTCTCCCGCGCCCGTACGCGCGTCGTGCTCTCGGGCGTCGAGAACGACGACACCGCGCGCAGCCCGCTCGTCGCGTTCGCGCCGGCCGACGCGGAGGTCGTCGACGTCGCATCCGCTGCCCCGTTCACCCTGCGCGGCGCCGTGGGACGGATGCGGCGGCAGCTCTCCTCGCCGCGCGCGACCGTCGCGGAGCGGGCCGCCGCGGCATCCGGGCTCGCGCAGCTCGCGCGCGCCGGCGTGCCGGGCGCCGATCCCGACGACTGGCACGGCCTGCGGTCGCCCTCGACCGACGTGCCGCTCTACGTGCCCGGCGAGGACGTGCCCGTGTCGCCGTCGCAGCTCGGGCGGTTCGAGGAGTCTCCGCTCGACTGGTTCCTCGGCCTCGTGACGGATGAGACCATGCCCGCGATCGTCGGCCTCGGCACGATCCTGCACTGGGCGATGGAGACGGCGACCGATCCGAGCGTCGACGGGCTCCTCGCCGCGGTCGAGTCGCGCTGGGGCGAGCTGCTCTTCGAGTCGCCGTGGCTCGCCGAGCGGCACCGGCGGATGGCGCGCACGTTCGCGACGGGGATCGCCGGATACCTCGCGGATGCCGCGGCGAGCGGTGCCGCCGTGGTCGGTGCGGAGAAGCGCTTCGAGCTGCCGGTCGAGATCCCCGCCGACGGCGATGAGCCGCGAGTCGAGCGCGCCGTCATCCGCGGCTCGATCGATCGCGTGGAGCGGCAGGGCGACGGTCGCGTGCTGATCGTCGACCTCAAGACCGGCACGCCCGAGCCGCCGAAGCGCATCCCGGAGCACCCGCAGCTGAGCGCCTACCAGCTCGCCTACGCGAGCGGGGCTCTCGACGACGTGCTCGCCGAGCACGGCGAGCACTCCGGCGGCGGCGCGCGCCTGCTGTGGGTCAAAGAGCGCACGCGCGATCGGGCCTACAAGACGAGCGACCAGGAGCCGTTCGACGCCGAGGCGGTCGAGCGCTTCCGCGATCGCATCCGGGTGGCGGCGCTCGGCATGGCCGTCGCCGAGTACCAGGGACTCATCGAGCCGGCCGGCCGCGGGGGCGCGCCCGGCTGGTCGGTGCTCGTGCACCGGGTCGGGCAGGTCTCGGGTGACTGACCTCTCGACGCGCACCATCACGGCGGATGAGATCGCCGACGCCCTCGGCCGCCCGCGACCGACGGCGCAGCAGCGGGCCGTCATCGAGGCGGAGGACGGACCTGCCCTCGTCGTCGCGGGCGCGGGCAGCGGCAAGACCGAGACGATGGCGAATCGCGTGCTGTGGCTGCTCGCGAACGGCCGGGTGCGTCCGAGCGAGGTGCTCGGGCTGACCTTCACGCGCAAGGCTGCGGGGGAGCTCGCGGTGCGCATCCGCGAGCGGATCGCGCAGCTCGAGGCCTCCGGGCTCGAGCTGGTGCGGCCGGCGCGCGACGACGAGCCGATGACGGATGCCGTGGTCGCCACGACCGCATCCGTGGCGCCGGGCGTGGGCGCCGCATCCGTCGCCGGCACGCACATCGACGAGTTCGACGTGCCGACGATCGCGACCTACAACGCGTTCGCGGCGACGCTGTGCCGCGACAACGCCATGGCGATCGGCCGCGAGAGCGACGGCGCGGTGCTCGGCGAGGCGGCCGCCTGGCAGCTCGCCCGGTCGGTCGTGCTCGAGGCGCACGACGACCGGCTGCCCGACCTCGACAAGACCGCCGACCTGCTCACCTCGGCGGTGCTCGAGCTCGCCCGCGCGATGGCCGAGAACGTGGTCGATGCCGACGACGTGCGCCGGGTCGCCCGGGAGGTCGGCGCGCTCGACGCGCTGCCGCTCGGCGACCGGGCGGTGCGTCAGCCGGTGATCGACCGCGTCCGTCCGGTCGCGGCGCTCGACGTGCTCGTCGATCTCGCGCTCGAGTTCGAGCGGCGAAAGTCCTCGCGCGACCTCATCGAGTTCAGCGATCAGGTCGCGCTCGCGCTGCGGGTCGTGCGGCGCGCGCCGAAGGTCGTCGCCGAGCTGCGCTCGCGCTACCGCGTCGTGCTGCTCGACGAGTACCAGGACACCTCGGTCTCGCAGACCTGGCTGCTCTCAGAGCTCTTCGGCGGCATGTCGGTCATGGCCGTCGGCGATCCGAATCAGTCCATCTACGGATGGCGCGGCGCCTCCGCCGCGAACCTCGAGCAGTTCTCCGCCCAGTTCGCCGAGTCTCTCGGGGCGCCCCCGGCGCAGCGGTTCAGCCTCTCGACGAGCTGGCGCAATGGACACGGCATCCTCGCGGCGGCGAACGTGCTCGCGGCGCCGCTCGCGGCCGTGACGCGCGTTCCCGTGTTGCCGCTCGACGCGAGCCCGATCGCGAGCGGAGCGCCCGTCGACTCGGTCGTCGCCGAGACGATCGAGGAGGAGGCCGAGGCGGTCGCGCGCTGGTTCGCGTCGATCCTGAACGCGCCGCGGCATCCGGAGCGGGCGGTGCCGAGCGCCGCGCTGCTGTTCCGCGCGCGGGCCGCGCAGCCGCCGTTCCTCGCCGCGCTGCGCCGCGCGGGCGTGCCGTTCCACGTGCTCGGCGTCGCGGGACTGCTCGCGGAGCCGGAGATCGCCGACCTCGTGAGCGCGCTGCGCGTCGTGCACGACCCGACCGCGGGCACCGAGCTCGTGCGGCTGCTCGCCGGGTCGCGCTGGCGCATCGGCGTGCGCGACCTGCACGCGCTCTCGCGGCTGGCGTCGTGGCTGCGCGACCGCGACCACGCCTACCAGCGGCTCGACGACGACGTGAAGCAGCTCTTCCGCGACTCGGTCGCCGAGGGCGAGTCGGGCTCGATCGTCGAGGCGCTCGATTTCCTGGTCGACGCGCGGGACGGCCACTCCGAGCTCGGACGGTTCAGCGCCGAGGGGCTCGAACGGATGCGGGACGCCGGCCGCGTGTTCCGCCGCCTCCGGGCGCGGGCAGGCCTCGAGCTCGTCGACTTCATCGCCTACGTCGAGCAGGACTTCCAGCTCGACATCGAGGTCGCGGCGAACGAGTCCCGCGCGCTCGGCGCGGCGAACCGCGACGCGCTCGCCGACGCGCTCACCGGCTACCTGGCGGTCGCGGAGTCGAGCTCGCTCGGCGGTTTCCTGTCGTGGCTCGACGAGGCGCAGCGCCGCGAGGACCTCGCCGCCCGTCAGGAGGAGCCCGAGCCCGGCACGGTGCAGGTGCTCACGATCCACTCGGCGAAGGGCCTCGAGTGGGACGCCGTCGCGGTTCCCCGGCTCGTGCGCGACGAGGTGCCGTCGAAGCCCCGCGACTCGACCGGCTGGCTCTCGCTCGGGCGGCTGCCCTACGAGCTGCGCGGCGACGCAGCCGACCTGCCCGTGCTCGCCTGGCGCGCGGCGACCACCCGCAAGGAGCTCGCGGCTGCGATCGACGCGTTCAAGGTCGAGGTCGCCGAGCGGCACGCGCGCGAGGAACGGCGACTCGCCTACGTCGCGGTGACGCGCGCCCGCCATCGCCTGCTGCTCTCGGCGTCGTTCTGGGGGCGGCAGGTCGCGCCGCGACCGCCGAGCGTGTTCCTCGAGGAGCTCGCGGCCGCCGGGGTCGTGCCGTCGCTGCCCGCGGAGCCTGCGGCCTCCGAGAACCCGCTCGGCGACCAGGCGTCGCTGTTCAGCTGGCCGATCGACCCGCTCGGCGAGCGGCGCGCGCGCGTCGAGGCGGCGGCCGAAGCGGTCCGCGCCGCCGAGCCCGGGCACGCCGGGCGATGGCAGCGCGACCTCGACCTGCTGCTCGCGGAACGCGAGGCGCGCTCGGCGGGCGACGCCGGCATCCGGGTGCCGTCGCGCGTGCCGGCGTCGCGGTTCAAGGACTGGGTGACGGATGCCGCGGCGGTCGCGCGGGATCTGCGGCGGCCGATGCCCGAGCGCCCGTATCGCGCCACCCGGCTCGGCACGGTGTTCCACCGCTGGGTCGAGCAGCGCTACGGCGCCGGGGTGCGCGGCGGCGCGTCGAGCGACGAGCTCGACGCGCTCGGTACGGAGCTCGACGTGGCGGAGTTCGCCGAGGAGGAGCGCCTCGCCGAGCTGCGGGCGACGTTCGAGCGCTCGCCGTGGGCCGGGCGTGCGCCGCTCGAGGTGGAGCGCGAGATCGAGCTCGTGCTCGACGGCCAGGTGATCGTGTGCAAGATCGACGCGGTCTACGCCGCCGACGGGGACAGGCTCGAGATCGTCGACTGGAAGACCGGCAAGGCGCCGCGGGATGCCGCCGATCTCGAGGCGAAGCAGTTCCAGCTCGCGCTCTACCGACTCGCCTACGCGCGCTGGAGGGGCATCGACCCCGACCGCATCGACGCGCTGTTCTACTTCGTGGCCGACGACGAGGTCGTGCGCCCGGCCCGCGTCTACGACGAGGCGGAGCTGGTCGCCGCCTGGCGCGCCGCGACCACGAAGCGCTAGGCGCGACCGGGAACGGGGACGGGACGGACGACGGGGTGTGCCCGTCGCGTTCGCCAGATCCGCCGTGCCCGGCCCGTCGCGAGTCCGAACCGGATGCGTCGCTACGCGCGGTCCGGGGTCGCCGTGATCACGTGCCCGGCTGGGCGGGGCAATCCGGTGCCCCGAAGGTGCGACGTTGGAACGCGTCGCGTGAGGACGTTTTCGGCGTGTGAGGACGGTCCATACCGTCCTCACACGCCGAAAACGTCCTCACACGGGGTAGCTCGCGGGGCAGTTGGCCGGGCGCGGGGCGGCGCTGGGCGCGGGTCAGACGGCTCGCTCGGCGCGGGCGAGGAACTCGGCGAGCTCCTCGTCCGAGTGCACGATCCCGTCCTCGGCATCCGTCGGCCCTGTCGCTGTCGCCGTCGCTGCCCCTGCGCCCGCTGCTGCCCCCGCGCCCGCCGCCGGAGCGGCGCTCGCCTGCACCGAGGTCGGCGCCGTGGGCACCTTCTGCGTGTGCAGGGGGTTCATGACGTCGTTCTCGGTGCTGTCGACGAGGCCGCCGAGCATCTCGACCGCGTCGTCGACGATGTCCGTCGAGCGCGTGTCCGTGCCGTGCAGCAGCCACTTCGCGACCTCGAGCTCCGCGTAGAGCGTGGCGCGCTGGCGCACCTGGCGGTCGCCGGGGCGCACGCCGAGGTAGGCGTCGAACGCCGAGTCGACAGCGCCCTCGTCGCGAGCGCCGAGGACCCAGGCCAGGTCGCGCGCCGGGTCGCCGACGCGCAGGTCGTGCCAGCCGAGGATGCCCGTGACGGTCCGGTCCTGCACGAGCAGCGACTCGGCGGACAGCGCGCCGTTGATGACGGCGGGCTGGAACTGCCACAGCGCCTGGTCGTCGACGGCCTTCTGCCACCGCTCGAGCAGCGGCTGCGGCACGAGTCCCGTCGCGGCGGCGCGGTCGATGACGCTCACGGCGCTGCGCAGCGCCTCGATCGGCGCGAGCTGCGGCAGTCCGGCGTCCGCGACGAACCCGGTCTGCAGGCTGTGCACGGCGGCGAGCGCGCGGCCGGCGGATGCGGCGAGGCCGTCGGGACCTGCGCCGAGGTCGCCGAGGCCGACCTTCGAGCCGTACACGAACCGGTAGACGATGGCGCGGGTCGAGCCGTGGGCGACCTGGCCCGCGTAGGTCGAGATCGTGAACGGCAGGCGCTCGCGCACGCCCGGGCTCAGGGCGCGCAGCGCGACGAGATCCGCGGACTGCTGGGCCTCGGCGCGCGGGTTGCGGGGGATGCGGATGATCCAGTGCGAGCCGTCGCGGTCGGTCAGCAGGGCGGAGAGGTAGTCGGCGTCGCCGTGGGCCGTGAACCCGGAGGCGTTCACGAGGTCGATGCCCGGAACGGCCGCGGTCGCGAGCGCGGCTAGAGTGAGGTGGGGTCTGGCCATGAGGGCATGGTAGGTCGGGGTCCGGGCAGTTCCGGGGCACGCCACGCGCGAGTCGTCGCCCGCGGCGCCGATCGCACCGGACGCAGCACAGCCCCGCAGCGCGGGTCGCGCCGGCCCGCAGCGCAGCTCACGCAGGGGAGAACGGATGCCGCGATCGTTCGCCGATCGGCTGCCGCTCGCGCACGTGCCCGTCGATCGCGACCACGCCTCCCGCGCGGATCCGGGCGTCTTCGACCGCCCCGCGATGCGGTTCCTGGTTCTCGAACGCGGTGCCGCGCTGCTCGACGAGCACGGCGGGCTCGCCCTCGTCGAGCGCGACGCGCTGCCCCCGGACGCGCTGCTCGTGTACCTCGGCGTGACGCTCGAGCCCGCGGCCGGGGCGCCCGCGGGCACGCCCGTCTCGGCGGCCGTCGTCGACCACGCCGACGAGCCGTACACCCCGGGCCCGGGCGGACGCTTCGGCGACCTGCGCCGGCTCGTCGCGACCCTCGGGCCGCGCGACGCGGCGCTGTACGCGCACGCGCTCGCGATGGCGAACTGGCACGCGGCGCATCCGTTCTCGCCGCGCACGGGCGAGCCGACGGTGCCCGCGTCGGCGGGCTGGACCCGCCACGGCGCGGACGGCCGGGAGCTGTTCCCGCGCACCGACCCCGCGGTCATCGTGGGGGTGACGGATGCCGCCGACCGCCTGCTGCTCGGCCGCAACGCCGCCTGGCCCGCCGACCGCTATTCGCTGCTCGCCGGGTTCGTCGAGCCCGGCGAGAGCCTCGAGGCGGCGGTCGTGCGCGAGGTGCACGAGGAGGCCGGCATCCGCGTCGTCGAGCCGCGCTACCTCGGCAGCCAGCCGTGGCCGTTCCCCGCGAGCCTGATGCTCGGCTTCCGGGCGAGGGTCGACCCGGCCGCCGCCGAGCTCGCGCCGGACGGCACGGAGATCCTCGACCTGCGCTGGTTCACGCGCGACGAGATCCTCGCCGGCGTCGTGGCGCTGCCCGGCCGAGCCTCGATCGCGCACGCGATCATCGCCGACTGGGCCGGCGCCGAGATCCCGGACGGCTCCTGAGCGTGGGCGCCGAGGAACTGCTGGCGCCGCTCGACGAGCAGCAGCGGCGGGCGGCCACGAGCCTGCTCGGGCCGGTGTGCATCCTCGCGGGCGCGGGCACCGGCAAGACCCGCGCGATCACGCATCGCATCGCGTACGGCGTGGCGACCGGCGTGTACCCGCCGAACCGCGTGCTCGCGCTGACGTTCACGAGCCGTGCCGCGGGCGAGCTGCGCGCCCGACTGCGGATGCTGGGCACCGGCGCCGTGCCCGCGCGCACCTTCCACGCCGCGGCGCTCAGCCAGCTCGGCTACTTCTGGCCGCAGGTCGTCGGCGGGCAGATGCCCGCCCTCGTGCCCGGGAAGGCGCGGCTCATCGCGCACGCCGCCGACGGTCTGCACCTGCGCCTGGACACCGCGGCGCTGCGCGACCTCGCCGCCGAGGTGGAGTGGCGCAAGGTCTCGAAGCTCTCCGTCGAGCAGTGGGCGGCGCGTGCGGGGGCGAGCACGGCATCCGGTCATCCGGCGCGCCCGCTGCCGCCGCGCGTGACGATCGAGCAGGCCGCCGATCTCATGCAGCGCTACGAGGACCTGAAGGACGAGCGCCGCCAGCTCGACTTCGAGGACGTGCTGCTCGCCGCGGCCGGGATGATCGCCGTCGAGGAGCGGGTCGCCCAGCAGGTGCGCGAGCAGTACCGGTTCTTCGTGGTCGACGAGTACCAGGACGTCAACCCGCTGCAGCACGACCTGCTCGCGCTGTGGCTCGGCGACCGTGACGACGTGTGCGTCGTCGGCGATGCGAGCCAGACCATCTACAGCTTCACGGGCGCGACGAGCGACTACCTGCTGCGCTTCGGCGCCGAGCACCCGCAGGCCCCGGTGCTGCGGCTCGAGTCGAACTATCGCTCGACGGGTGCGATCGTCGAGACCGCGAACCGCCTCGTGCGCGGGCGCGCCGGGGCGCTCGACCTGCGCGCGGTCGGCGAGCGCGGGCTCGCCCCCGTCGTGACGGAGCACGCCTCGGATGTCGCGGAGGCATCCGCTGTCGCCGCGGCCGTGGTCGACGAGATCGTGCGCGGCACGGCGCCCTCGGACATCGCCGTGCTGTTCCGGGTCAACGCGCAGTCGGCGGGCCTGGAGGCGGCGCTCGCGCGCGCGGGCGTCTCGACCCGCACGATCGGCGCGAAGGCGTTCTTCGACCGACCCGAGGTGCAGCACGCGATGAGCACGCTGCACGCGCAGGCGAATCTCGTCGACCCGGCGACGCCGCTGTTCCAGTCGGTGAGCGACATGCTCCGGGTGGTCGGCTGGACCCACGAGGCCCCCGCCGGGCCGAGCGTGGAGCGGGAGAAATGGGAGAACCTCGACGCGATCATGTCGCTCGTCGACAGCGCGCCGGCGGGCACGACGCTGCGGCAGTTCGTCGACGACCTGCGCGACCGGCAGCAGGTGCAGCACGCTCCCGCGGTCGCCGCCGTCACGCTCGCGACGCTGCACTCGGCGAAGGGCCTCGAGTGGCCGAGCGTGCACCTCGTCGGCCTCTCCGAGGGGCTCGTGCCGATCTCGTACGCCACGACGCCGGAGGCGGTCGACGAGGAACGGCGGCTGCTCTACGTGGGCGTCACGCGGGCGCGGACGAGCCTGCGGATGTCGTGGGCCGCACGGTCCGGCGGGTCGGGAGCATCGCGGCGGCCGAGCCGCTTCCTCGCCGACCTCGGCTGAGGCGCGGCTCGTCGGCGCACGCGCAGTCCGGGTGCCGGTGCTCGACGCGTTCCTCGAGCGTGCCGTCCGCGACCGCGATGCGGACGGTGCGGTGCTCGCTCGCGGCGCCGTCCCGCAGCCGGGCGAGCACGCGCCGGCCGGCGAGCGCCGAGACCTCGGCGACGACGAGCGCCGGCTCGGGCGCGGCGCGCGTCTGCAGCTGCGCGGCGATCGCGGGCCACGCCGGGTCGGCATCCATCCGGGCGCGGGCCAGGCAGTAGCCGCACGGACCGACACCGGCCTCCACGACCGGGCCGAGCTCGACGTGACGATCGCCGATGACGACGGGCAGGTGCGGGATGTCGCGGCGCAGCCACGGTCCGTAGCGCGCGGGTTCGACCGCCCAGGCCGCGACGACGACGGCGAGGTCGGGGGAGCGCCGGGCGAGCGGCTCGTCCTCGCCCGTGAACACCGCGACGCCCAGGTCGGCGAGCTGTGCGGCGATCGCGGCCGCGGTCGCGCCCGAGCCGCTCACCGCGACGCGCGGGGCCGGGGCATCCGTCGCGGTGTCGAGCACGGGTGCGATGGTGGCGAGCAGGCGGTCGACGTCGGCCGACTCCCCGCCCGCGTCGCACGCGATGACGTCGAGGGCGCTGCGGGCGGCACCGCGGCTGAGCGCGCCGAGCATGAGCTCGTCGACGGGGGCGAGATCGCGGATCACGACGAGCGGTTCGGTCACGCCGAACTGCAGGCTCGCGGGATCGCGCCAGACCAGGGGGATGCGGGGGTCGAGTCGGAGCACCATGGCGCGGGAGTATGCGCGCTCGCTCTCGCCCGTGCGGCTTTCCACAGGGAAGCGTTCCCCCCGCTGGTCGAGGAGCGCCCGAGCGCAGCGAGGTCGCGTCTCGAGACCATCACGGGTCGAGTGGTCTCGAGACACGACGCTCTCTTCGGTCGCGGCGTTCCTCGACCAGCGGGTGGGCGGGTCGGAGGGCCGTGGCGTGGGGGTGTGCGCGCCCGTGCGGCTTTCCACAGGGAAGCGTTCCCCCCGCCCCGTTGGTCGAGGAGCGCCCGAGCGCAGCGAGGTCGCATCTCGAGACCATCATGGGTCGAGTGGTCTCGAGACACGACGCTCTCTTCGGTCGCGGCGTTCCTCGACCAGCGCGGCGGGTCCGGTCGCGGCGTTCCTCGACCAACGGGGCGGGCCCGGGGGCGGCGTTCCTCGGCCGGCGCGCGGCGCGCTGCGCTACTCCTCGCGGGGGCGGTCCGTGTCGTCGCGCAGCAGGTCCTCGATGGCGCGATCGATCGAGTCGGCCTCCGGCTCGTCGCCCGCGGCCCGCGCGATGAGCAGGGTCGGCTCGTCGATGTCCGCCGCCGTGGGTGCGAGGTCGGGGTGCGACCAGAGCGCGTCGCGCGCGTCCGCTCCGACCGCATCCGTCACGGCGTGCCACATGGCGGCCGCCTCCCGCAGCCGGCGCGGCCGCAGCTCGAGGCCGACGAGCGCCGCGAGCGCCTGCTCCGAGGGACCGGCGGATGCGCGCCTGCGCCGCACGGCCTCCGCGATCGACGCGGCGTGCGGCAGGCGCGCGGTCGCCTGCTCGGTGACCACGTCGACCCAGCCCTCGATGAGCGCGAGGGTCGTCTCGATGCGCGCGAGCGCGGCCTCCTGCTCGGGCGAGCGCTTCGCGAGCAGCTCCCCGTTCGTGAGCGCGTCGCGCAGCCGCTCCGGGTTCGACGGGTCGAAGTCGGCCATGAGCTCCTCGAGGCGGTCGGTGTCCACGCTCGTGCCGCGCGTCGCCTCGGCGATCGCGGTGAGGAACTGCAGGCGCAGCCAGCGCGCGTGCCGGAACAGCCGGGCGTGCGCGATCTCGCGCACCGCGAGGTAGAGCCGCACCTCGTCGGCGGGAACGTCGAGCCCGGCGCCGAAGGCCTGCACGTTCTGCGGGATCATGACGGCCCGCTGATCGCCCTCGCCGGCCCCGATGAGCGGCAGGCCGATGTCGCCGCCCGAGACCACCTCGGTCGAGAGGCCGCCGACGACCTGACCGAGCTGCATCGCGTACATCGTCTGGGTCACCGAGCGCATGATGCCGCCCGCGTTCGCGAGCGCGGCGCCGAACTCCTCGGGCGCCTGCTCCTGGAGCAGCTGGCCCATCGAGGTGCCGATGTTGCCGACGACCGGCTCGACGAGCTCGATCCAGACGGGCATGGTCGCGGCGACCCACTCGGCGCGGCTCATGATCTGCGGATCGTTGCCGAGCTCCGAGATCGACGTCGCCTCGGCGAGCCACAGGCTCGCGATACGCAGCGCCTGTTCGAGCTCCACCCGCTCGGATGCGATCGACACGACGGACGACCGCTGGGCGATCTGCGTGGCCTGGTTCGTCGCGACGGACCAGTCCGGCCCGCTGCCGTCGGCATCCGCCCGGATCGCGTTCTGCAGTTGCGACATCAGCTGCGCGATGAGCGCGGGATCGCTCGGCAGACCCGCGGCGCTCGCGAGCTGGGCGGGGTCGATCTCCCCGTTTCCCTCGAGGAAATCGCGCAGCATGTCGCGGATGTCGCGCTCGCCATCGTCGCCGTTCCGGTCGTCGTCGGCGCGGTCGTCACCGGGGTCATCGGACATGCGATCCACGCTAGACCGCCCTCAGCCGGCCGTCAGGACGATTCCCCTAGGCTGAGGCTCCCCGCGATGCGCTCGTGGCGAACACCCCCCAGCACGGCCCTCGATCGGGAGAACGGTGACCCTCTTCTCCTCCGCAACCGACGACGGGGCGACCGACGGCGACGCCCCGGCATCCGGCCGCCCGCCGCGCCGCCCCCGCCGGAATGCCGCGCTCTGGGTCGTCGGCATCGTGCTCGTCGCCGGGGTCGGCATCGCGGCGTTCGCGCCGTCGCCGTACGTCGTCGAGAAGCCGGGACCCGTCTACGACACGATCGGCGACGTGCGGGTCGACGGCGACCGGGTGCCGCTCATCGACATCCCGCACGAGCAGACCTACCCGACCACCGGCACGCTCGACATGCTCACCGTGACGGTCGCGGGATCCCGCGAGCACCCCGAGTCGTGGCTCGACATCGCGCTCGCGCGCCTCAACCCGAGCTACTCGGTGCTCGACGTGGACGACGTCTACCCGGCGGGCCAGACCGTCGAGCAGTCGAACGAGGAGGGTGCCGCCGAGATGAAGTCGTCGCAGCAGTCGGCGATCGCCGCAGCGCTTCGGCATCTCGGCTACGACGTGCCGGGCGAGCTGGCCGTCGCGTCGATCCAGCGCGGCGGACCCTCGGACGGCGTGCTGAAGGAGGGTGACGTCATCCGCTCCGTCGACGGCACCGCGGTCACCGACTTCGACGCGCTCCGGTCCGCCATCTCCGCGAACGGCACCGCCGCGCCCGTGACGATCGGTGTCGAGCGGGACGGCACGGCGTCATCCGTCGCGATCACGCCCGAGACGAGCGACGACGGCGCGATCATCGGCGTCGCGGTCGGCGTCAGCTACCACTTCCCGATCGACGTGACGATCCGGCTGCAGGACGTCGGCGGCCCGAGCGCCGGGCAGATGTTCGCGCTCGGCATCATCGACAAGCTCACCCCCGGCTCGCTCACCGGGGGAGCGGATGTCGCGGGCACCGGCACGATCGACGACGACGGCGAGGTGGGCGCGATCGGCGGCATCGTGCAGAAGATGCACGGTGCGCGGAATGCGGGAGCCGACTGGTTCCTCGCGCCGGAGTCGAACTGCGGCGAGGTCGCCGGCCACGTGCCGCAGGGCCTCACCGTGGTCGCGGTGCGCACCCTCGACGACTCGCTCGCGGCGCTCGGCGCCATCGCGGCGGGCGACGCGAGCGGCCTGCCGAGCTGCACCGCCGGCTGAGCGCGTCGGCCGCATCCGCCCGCCGGAAACCGCCGGAATCCGCCGCCGACGGGGGACGCGCCCGGCGCACTCCCCGCACCCCGCCCATACAATGACCACCGACCGCCGGGCTCCGTCCATCACGAGCCCGGGAAGGGATCCCGAGTGTCCACCCCCGCAGCAGCCCCCCGCAATCGCACGCGGATCGCGCTGACCATCACCGCCGTCGTCCTCGCAGCCCTCGTGGTGCTGCTGTTCATCGGGTCGGGCCTGTACACCGAGGTGCTCTGGTACGACCAGCTGCACTTCCTCAGCGTGCTCACGACGCAGTGGGCGGGCATCGCGATCCTGTTCGTGATCGGATTCCTCGCGATGGCCGTGCCGGTCTTCGTGAGCATCGAGATCGCCTACCGTGCGCGCCCGGTCTACGCCAAGCTCAACCAGCAGCTCGACCGCTACCAGCAGGTCATCGAGCCGCTGCGCCGCCTCGCGACGTTCGGCGTGCCGATCGTGCTCGGCATCTTCGCGGGCGTCTCCACGGCGAGCCGGTGGACGGTCGTCGCGCAGTGGCTGAACCGCACGCCGTTCGGCGACGCCGATCCGCAGTTCGGCCTCGACAGCTCCTTCTACGTCTTCGAGCTGCCGTTCTACCGCGGCGTCGCGGCGTTCGCCTCCGCCGTCGTTCTCGTCGCCGGTCTCGCCACGATCGCGACCGCGTACCTCTACGGCGCGGTGCGCATCGCGGGACGCGAGGTGCGCATCTCGAAGGCGGCCCGCATCCACCTGGCCACGCTCGCCGCGGTCTACCTCGCGGTGCAGGCGGTGAGCATCTGGCTCGACCAGTACACCTCGATCATCGACGCGAGCCAGGGCTACCTCTCGACGGGCGCCGGCTACACGGAGGCGCACGCGACGATCCCGGGCCGCGCGATCCTCGCCGGCATCGCGGCGTTCGTCGCGATCCTGTTCATCGTCACGGCCGTCATCGGCCGCTGGCGCCTGCCCGTCATCGGCACGGCGCTGCTGCTCGTGAGCGGACTCGTGGTCGGCTCCATCTACCCGTTCGTGCTGCAGCGGTTCATGGTCGACCCGAGCGCGCGATCCCTCGAGGCCGACTACATCCAGCGCAACATCGACGGCACCCGCGAGGCGTACGGCGTCGCCGACGTGCAGGAGCAGGACTACAGCGCGGTGACGGATGCCGAACCCGGCGCCCTGCGCGCCGACGCGAACACGACCGCGAGCATCCGCATCCTCGATCCGTCGCTCGTGTCGGACTCGTTCCGCCAGCTGCAGCGCTTCAAGCAGTACTACACCTTCGAGCAGCACCTCGACGTCGACCGGTACACGATCAACGGCGCGACCCAGGACACCGTGCTCGCCGTGCGCGAGCTCGATCAGTCCGGTCTCGGCGACGCGCAGACCTGGTACAACGACGCCCTCGTCTACACGCACGGCTACGGCGTGGTGGCGGCGTACGGCAATCAGCGCGCGAGCGACGGCCAGCCCGCGTTCCTCGAGTCGAATATCCCGGTGTCCGGCGAGCTCGGCGACTACGAGCCGCGCGTCTACTTCGGCGAGTCGTCGCCGGCGTACTCGATCGTCGGCGGTGCGAAGGGCTCGACGCCCATCGAGCTCGACTACCCCTCGGGCGACAACGACGACTCGCAGAACGCGAAGACGACGTTCGACGGCGACGGCGGCCCGAAGCTCGACAACGTGTTCACCAAGCTCGCCTACGCGATCAAGTTCTCGAGCGAGCAGATCCTGCTGTCGGATGCCGTCACGAACGACTCGCAGATCCTCTACGACCGCGACCCGCGCGACCGGGTGCAGAAGGTCGCGCCCTACCTGACCCTCGACTCCGACCCGTATCCGGCGATCGTGAACGGCCGCATCCAGTGGATCGTCGACGGCTACACGACGACCGCGAGCTACCCGTATTCGACCACCGAGGACCTCTCCGACGCGATCGCGGACACCCAGACGGAGCCCGGGACATCCGTGCTCGACCAGATCAACTACATCCGCAACTCGGTGAAGGCGACGGTCGACGCCTACGACGGCTCCGTCACGCTCTACGCGTGGGACGCGAAGGACCCGCTGCTGAAGACGTGGGAGAAGATCTACCCGGGCACGATCAAGCCGGCGAGCGACATGAGCACCGAGCTGCTCGCGCACGTGCGCTACCCGGCCGACCTGTTCAAGGTGCAGCGCGCCGTGCTCGGCTCGTACCACGTGACCGATCCGGAGTCGTTCTACTCGGGCGACGACCAGTGGGTGACGCCGCCCGACCCGACCGGGTCGGCCGCAGCGCCGACCCTGCAGCCGCCGTACTACCTGACGATGCAGGTGCCCGGCACCGACTCGCCCGCGTTCACGCTGTACTCCACGTACATCCCGAAGTCGAGCGCCAACTCGAGCAGCAACGTGCTCACGGGCTACCTCGCGGTCGACTCGGATGCCGGGAAGGACTACGGCAAGCTCACACTCCTGACCCTGCCGAAACAGAAGACGGTGCCCGGGCCCGGCCAGGTGCAGAACCAGTTCAAGTCGGACACGGCGGTGTCGTCGTACATCAACACTCTCTCGATCGGCGGCAACACGACGCCGAAGTACGGCAACCTCCTGACCCTGCCGGTCGGCGGCGGACTGCTCTACGTGCAGCCCGTGTACGTGCAGTCCACGGGGGAGACGAGCTACCCGCTGCTGCGCAAGATCCTCGTCGGCTTCGGCAACAAGGTCGCGTTCGAGGACACCCTCGACGCGGCGCTGAACTCGCTGTTCGGCGGCGAGTCGGGCACCGACGTGCCCGACAGCGGCGACGGAACGGATGACGGCGGCGGCCCGGCGGAGGGCGGCGGCGGTCCGACCGACGGCGGCACGAACCCGGCCCTGCAGCTGGCGCTCGCCGACGCGAACGCGGCGCTGCACGACCGCGAGGCGGCCTACGCGAAGAACGACCTCGTCGCGGCGGCGCAGGCGGACCAGCGACTGCAGGATGCCATCGCGCGCGCCCTCGCGGCGGACGGCACCGACACCCCGGCGCCGACGTCCCCGGCACCGAGCCCGACCCCGACGGACAGCGCCGACGGCTGATCCCGCCCGCGCCCCCGTTGGTCGAGGAGCCCGCGAGCGCAGCGAGCCGGCGTCTCGAGACCAACACCCACCGCCCCGCTGGTCGAGGAGCCCGCGAGCGTAGCGAGCCGGCGTCTCGAGACCACCACCCGCATCGCCCCCGCTGGTCGAGGAGCCCGCGAGCGTAGCGAGCCGGCGTCTCGAGACCACCACCCGCGCCAGCAGAACAGTCGTGGTCTCGAGACGCGTGCGACTTCGTCGCGCGCTCCTCGACCAGCGGAGGGGCGCGGCGAGCCGGCGTCTCGAGACCACCACCCGCATCGCCCCCGCTGGTCGAGGAGCCCGCGAGCGCAGCGAGCCGGCGTCTCGAGACCACCACCCGCGCCAGCAGAACAGTCGTGGTCTCGAGACGCGTGCGACTTCGTCGCGCGCTCCTCGACCAGCGGGGGCGCCGCGAGCCGGCGTCTCGAGACTAAACACCCACCGCACCGCCGGTCGAGGAGGCACTCCAGCGCCGTCGCGAAGCCCCGCGTCACCACAGCTCCGCCGCGCATGCTAGGCTTGCTGATCGTGCCGCGGGGTGGAGCAGTTCGGTAGCTCGCTGGGCTCATAACCCAGAGGTCGTAGGTTCAAATCCTGCCCCCGCAACCGCAGTCGGCACGCTCGCTCTTCGCTCGTACGAAGAACGGGCGGCAGCTCGACACGAGAAAACGAACGAAGCCTCCGCCGATGGGCGGAGGCTTCGTTCGTTCACGGGTATCACTCCACGGGTGAGCACGCGGCGTGATCTCGTCATCCTCTGCGGGATGTCGTTCGCCGGGAAGTCGAGGTTCGGGCGGGCGCTCGCGCCCGTCTTGCCCGCTCGGATCATCAGCCTCGACGGGATAAACGCTGAGCGCGGCGCTCGCGGGCACGAACCGACGAGAGCCGCGTGCTGATCACGTCATGCGCGGACGGGACCGAGCGAGCCCTTGTCTACGAGGCTGGCGGGGGGGATATCGACGTCATCGGGGTCATCGCCATCGATGAGTGCTAGCAACAGGCGCGCGCCCTCCCGGCCGAGCGCGCGCGGGTCAGTGTGCACCGAAGTGAGGCGTGGCCGCACGTAGTCCCCGACCGCGATTCCGTCGAAGCCGACGACCGAGATGTCGTCGGGCACGCGGAGACCGCGCTCGATCGCCCGGCTCATGAATCCGAGTGCCATGAGGTCGTTCGCGCAGAACACCGCTGTCGGTGGTGAGCTCTCGGCTAGCAACTGATCCGCCGCTCGCTCGCCGCCCGCGTACGTGAAGTCGCCGGCCAGCACGAGCTCGGGTGATAGTCCCGCGGCCGACATCGCGTCCGTCCAGGCCGCGAGCCGCTGCTCGGTGTGCACGTACGCGCTTCGCCCCGTGACGTGCGCGATTCGTCGATGACCGAGCGCTGCCATCGCGCTCACGAGCTCGTGGACGGCGGCGCTGCCATCCTGGCGCACTGCCGGAAAGGGGAATCCCGCCGGTGGATTGATTCCAACGGCGGGGAGACCTCGCTCGAGGAGCGCCGCGATCCGCCGGTCGTTCGTGCGGATCTCGTTGAGGAATACCCCGTCGACCCGGCGCGCGTCGGCGAGCTTGACTTGGCGCTCGAGGCTGGATGCGGCATCGCCCGCGATCTGCAGGGAGAGCGCGTAGCCATTGGGTTCGAGCGTCTCCTCCACCCCGCCGATGAAGGCGCCGAAGAAGGGGTCCGCCTCGAGCACGGTGAAATCACGTTCGACGACGAGCCCGACGGAGAAGGCGCGCTTCGCGGATAGGGCGCGACCGCGAATGGAGGGGACGTACCCGAGTTCGTCGGCCGCTCTCCGGATACGATCGCGCGTTGCCGATGAGACGCCCTTGCGGTCGTTGAGCGCCGCCGATACCGAGCTGATGGCGACGCCCGCCCTCTGAGCCACGTCGACGATCGTCGCGTGGGCGCGTTCCCCGGCCGGCATGGTGGTCACATTACCGGCGGGTCGGCTCCGCTACCGGACTCTTCGCGACACGCGGCCTTGCGCCGCCGCCGCGGTGTGCTAGCCTCGGCCTCGAAGCCCGAAACGTTTCGGCTTCACCTGCCCAATCACAAAGGAGTGCATCATGGCAATTCGCCGACCCCGAGGATGGCGCCTTCGTGGCATCGTTCTCGGCATCGCCGCGGGGGCGGCTGCGGCCTCGACCCTCGCCGGCTGCTCGTCTACCGGTACCGACACCGGAGGAGACGTGACGGGAACCGTGACGGTACTCGTCAGCAGTGCGCCCGGGTCGGACAAGGCCTTCGACGCCCTGAACACCGCCTTCGAGGCGAAGTACCCGGGCGTGAAGGTCGACTTCAGCAGCGTGCCCAATGAGACCTTCGCCTCGTCTCGCTCGACGCGCCTCACCGCGGGCAACCTCGACGTCACGCTCGCGGCTCCCAAGGAGGCCCCGTCGTACGCCGGAGATGCGAGCCAGAGCGACGACAACCTGGCGGCCGACGCAGGGCTGTTCCTCGACCTGTCGAACGAGGACTTCGTCAAGAACTTCACACCGTCGGTCATTGACGCGCTGAAGTACAAGGACAAGACCTACACGCTTCCGGCCGGCCTCAGCTACTACACGGGCGTGTACTACAACAAGGCGCTCTTCGAGAAGAACGGACTCTCGGTACCCACTACGTGGAGCGAGTGGGAGAACGTCGTCTCGACCCTGAAGGCCGCGGGCGTCACCCCGCTCGGTATCGGCGGCAAGGACAGCTGGCCCGCCGGTCTCGACATGATCGCTGCGGTCCAGGGGCTCTACCCCACGACCGACGACAAAGAGAAGCTCGCCGAGGATCTCTGGGAGAAGAAGGCCAAGCTGACGGATCCCACCGAGGTCGAGGTGCTCGATCGCGTGAAGGCGCTCTACGACGCTGCGGACCCGAACTTCCCGGGCGTCGGCTATGACGCGATCCCCGGCGACTTCGCATCCGGCAAGGTGGCGATGACGATCGACGGCACCTGGAATCAGACCACGATCGATTCTGCCGTGGCGGGCGCGTTCGACTACGGCTACTTCCCGCTGCCGGCGAGCGACAATGCCGCGGACAACGCCACCCTGGGCGGCAAGGTCGAGTTCCGCCTTGCCGCAGCGAGCAACGCGCCGAACAAGACCGCGGCGCTGGCCTATCTGAAGTTCTTCTCTCAGCCGGAGAACTACAAGAAGTTCGTCGAGATCTGCGGATTCGCGCCCTCGCAGCCGGATGTCGCCACGAGTGACTTCTTGAAGGGTCTCGAGCAGTACACGACGACCTTTACACCCGCGTGGGACACGCTGTGGACGCAGAACGTAAATGCCGGCCAGGGCGCAACCTTCCCGTTCAACTACACGGCGGTCGCGCCGATGGGCACGTCGACGCCGCAGGAAGCGGCGAAGACGGCGCAGAGTGACTGGGCGGCTGCCGGCTGATCGAGCCGAACTCGGGGTGCCGGCGCTGAGACACCGGCACCCCCACGCCCCGTCGCGACCATCGAGGATCACATGAACTACTTTCCCTTCAGCAGGCGGACCCCCCTTCGCCTGACCTTCTGGTTCGGCATCGCCGTCATCGGCGTGTTCGGCCTCATTCCGGCGATCGCCGTCTTCGTCATCTCCTTCACCAACATCCGCGGTCTGCCTGGTCTGCCCGTCGACTGGGTGGGCTTTGAGAACTACGTGCGCTGGTTCTCGCCCGCGAAGGTCGGGTATAACCTCAACGCGCTGCGTAACACCATCGTGTACTCAGTAACGGTCACTCTGATCTCCAACGTGCTCGGGATCGCGATCGCGGTGCTCCTCAACCAGAAGCTGCGCGGACGGAACGCCTTCCGGGCGATCGTGTTCCTGCCGACGGTGCTCGGCGTGACGGTGATCGGTCTGATCTGGACGCTGTTCTTCAACCCCGGCGGCGGGCCCGCGGCGACCGTCTGGTCGTGGTTCGGCGCGAAGTCCGCGTTCTTCGGGGATCCCCACCTCGCGCTGGCACTGGTCATCTTCGTGCAGATCTGGATGGGGCTGGGCGTCAACGTCGTGATCTACCTCGCGGGACTTCAGGCCATACCGGAAGACCTCTACGAGGCGGCGGCGATCGACGGCGCGACGGGGTGGCAGCGTTTCCGCAACGTGACGGTGCCCTTGCTCGCCCCATCGGTCACGGCCAACGTGCTGCTCTCCATCGTCGGCACGCTGCAGAGCTACCAGCTCGCGTACGTACTCACCGGGCCGAGCAACCTGGCCACCCAGCTGCTCTCTCTCGCTCTGTTCTCCCAGGCCTTCGGCGGCAACGCCGCGAGCGGCCTGGGGAACACGCAGGGCTACGCGGCGACGATCTCGGTCATCCAGTTCGTCATCGTGGGCATCGCCTCTTCGCTCGTGCTGATCTACCTGCGCCGACGCGAGGCGAAGCTGTGACCGCGCAAACCGCACCTCGCCGCCGCCGCCGGGTCCGGCCGCAGTCGGTGATCAATTACGCGCTAGCGCTGGTCGTCGCGTTCGCATACCTCTTCCCGCTACTGTTCGTGTTGAACACGTCGCTGAAGAGCGACCAGGACTTCTTCCGCAACCCCGTCGGCCTCGTCACCTCGCCGCAGTTCGGCAACTTCGTCGAGGCGTGGAATCGCGGCCACTTCGGTGCGCTGATCGGAAACAGCGTGCTCTACACGCTCGCCGCAGCGGGACTCGGCACCCTCGTCTCACTGATGATCGGGTTCCCCGTATCGCGGGGCTACTTCAAGCACTCGAGGGCGTGGTACGGACTTTTCGTGGTGCTCCTGTTCCTGCCGAACGCGATCATCACGCAGTTCCAGTTGCTGCTGCGCATCGGGTTGTACAACAGCCAACTCGGCTACATCCTCATCATGGCCGCAGCGGTCGGCGTGGGGCCGATCCTCATCGCCGCGTACGCTCGCTCGATCCCCATCGAGCTCGACGAAGCCGCGGCCGTCGACGGTGCCGGCTATTGGCGGTACCTGTTCACCTTCGTCGTTCCGCTCGCGCGTCCGGCGCTCGCCACGGTCTTCATCCTGCAGGCGATCGGTATCTGGAACGACATCATCCTCGCGACCGTGCTGCTGCCCGATCGTCAGAAGGCGCCGATCTCGCTCGGGCTCTACGCCTTTCAGGGCACGTATAACAACGAGTGGGGCCTTCTGGCGGCGGCGACGCTCATCGTCGCGGCACCGCTGGTCGTTGCATTCCTGGCCCTGCAGCGCTACCTGATCGGCGGAATCGTCGGAAGCGTCAAGGGCTGACGCGTGCACGAAAGCGACATTCAGACACTCGGCCGGGTGCGCCGCGTGCTGCGAGAGCGGATCCGTCCTGCGGTGTACAGCGCCGCGCACCCTCTATCGATCGCAAGCCACGGGGTGAACGGCGAGCCGATCGCCGTCGCGGACGGCATCTCGGCTCCGTATCGGGAGTTCGCGGTCGGAGACGCGTGGGGTCGCGCGTGGGGAACGACCTGGTTTCGGCTGACGGGCGTCGTGCCGCCGGAATTCGCCGGGCGTCACCTCGAGATCGTGTTCGACCTCGGATTCGACCGCAGCAAGCCGGGTTTTCAGGCCGAAGCACTCGTCTACCGCGGTGACGGCACCCCGGTGCGCTCGCTGCATCCGCTCGCCCAGTGGATACCCGTATCGCGCACGGCCGCGCGGGGAGAGCGGATCGAGTTCTTCGTCGAGGCGTCATCCAATCCGCTCATCCTCGATGACGACGACCCGTTCCGGGTGACGCTCGAGGGCGACTGGGCGACCTCGAACGAGGCGTTGCTCTACCGGGTGCAGCGGGCCGATCTGTGCGTGTTCGAGGAGGAGGTGTTCGACCTCGTGCACGACGTCGAGGTGCTGCTCGAGCTCGCTGAGCAACTTCCCGCGGAATCGACGCGACGCGCACGCGTCCTCGTCGGTCTCGGTCGCGCCCTCGACCGTCTCGACCTGACCGATATCGACGGCACGGCATCGGCTGCGCGCGAGACGCTTGCCCCCCTGCTCGCCGCTCCCGCGAGCCAGACCTCGCATCGCATTGCCGCGGTCGGCCACGCTCACATCGACTCCGCGTGGCTCTGGCCGCTGCGCGAGACGGTGCGCAAGGTCGCGAGGACGGCGAGCTCGATGGTCACGCTCATCGACGAGCACGACGAGTTCGTCTACGCGATGTCGAGCGCGCAGCAGTACGCGTGGCTCAAGCAGCATCGCCCCGAGGTGTTCGAACGCGTTCGCCAGGCCGTGGCCGGGGGACGATTCGTTCCGGTCGGCGGCATGTGGGTCGAAGCGGATGCCGTGCTGCCGAGCGGCGAGGCGCTCATCCGTCAATTCACCTACGGTCAGCGGTTCTTTCGGGACGAGTTCGGCATCGAGTGCCGTGGCGCGTGGCTGCCCGACAGCTTCGGCTACTCCGCGGCGCTGCCGCAGCTTCTCGTCGGCGCCGGCTTCGAATGGTTCCTCACCCAGAAGCTCTCGTGGAACGAGCGCAACCCGTTCCCGCACAGCACGTTCCTGTGGGAGGGCGTCGACGGGTCGCGCATCTTCACGCACTTCCCACCGGTCGACACCTACAGCTCTCAGCTGTCCGGCGCCGAGCTTGCGCTCGCGGCGCGGCAGTTCCGCGAGAAGGCCGTCGCGTCGTCGTCGCTCGCGCCGACCGGATGGGGTGACGGGGGCGGAGGCACGACGCGTGAGATGATCGCCCGCGCCCGGCGACTCGCCGACCTCGAGGGCAGCCCGCGGGTGTCGTGGGAGAAGCCGGACGCGTTCTTCGCCCGCGCGAAGGAGGAACTCCCCGAACCCCCCGTCTGGCGCGGCGAGCTGTACCTCGAACTGCACCGGGGCACGTACACCACCCAGCATGCGATGAAGCAAGGCAACCGACGCAGCGAAGTGCTCGCCGTCGAAGCCGAGCTGTGGAGTGCGGCTGCGGCGGTGCGCGTGGGGCATCCGTATCCGTACGACGCGCTGGATGCGATCTGGCGCGACATCCTGCTGCTGCAGTTCCACGACATCCTGCCGGGCTCGTCGATCGCCTGGGTGCACCGCGAAGCGCGCGACCGTTACGCGGATATCGCTACCCGGCTCGAGGACATCGTCGGCTCGGCGCTCGGGGCGCTCGGGGCCGAGCTCGACCCAGACGGCGACCTCTCGGTCAATGCCGCGCCGGTCGCTGCGGCGGGCGTGCGGTCCGGCGCGATCGATGCCGCCGCGCCGGCGCGGGTGTCGATCGAGTCCCGCGACGACGGCTCGATCCTGCTGACGAGCGGCAGCATCTCGGCGCAGATCGACGCCGACGGTCTCGTGGTGCACCTCATCGATCTCGCCTCTGGTCGTGACGCGATCCCGGCTGGCTCTCGAGGCAACCTGCTGCAGCTGCACCAGGACTTCCCCAACCTCTGGGACGCGTGGGACGTCGATCAGCACTACCGCGGGACGCGCCGCGACCTCGCTGAGGGAGCGAGCGTGCGCGTGGAGGGCACGGCTGTCGTCGTCGAGCGCTCGTTCGGCAATTCGAGCATCGAGCAGCGCATCTCGATCGGGCTCGACGGCGCTGCACTCGTGATCGACAACCGCATCGACTGGCGTGAGCGCGAGAAGTTCCTCAAGCTCGCGTTTCCGGTTGACGTCTTCGCCGACACCGCGCTCGCGGAGACCCAGTTCGGCTATCAGACCCGAGCGACGCACGAGAACACGTCGTGGGATGACGCGCGGTTCGAGACGCACGCGCAGCGCTGGTTCCTCGTGCAGGAGCCGGGGTTCGGAGTCGCGTTCGCGAACGATTCGACCTACGGTTTCGACGTCACCCGGGTCGAGCGCGACGGCCGGATCACTCAGGATGCGCGCTTCTCGCTGCTGCGGGCCCCGCGGTACCCCGACCCCGAGACGGACCAGGGCGTGCAGACGATGCGCGTCGCGATCGTGCCCGGAGCGGATGTCGCGGCAGCGACCGCGACCGGGCACCTGGTGAACGCTTCGCGGCGAACGGTACGCGGCACTGCGCTCGGGCCGCTCGTCGCGAGTTCCACGCCGGCAGTGCTGGTCAGCGCGGTGAAGCTCGCCGACGACCGCTCGGGCGACCTCATCGTGCGCGTATACGAGGCGCTCGGTGCCCGTGCGCACGCGACGCTCCAGGTCGCCGGCCGGTGGTCCGACGGGCATCGCGTCGACCTGCTCGAGCGGATCACCGGTGCCGTTCCGCTCACCCAGGCGGCGGATGCATCGAGCATCGCCGTCGACCTGCGACCGTTCGAGGTCGCGACCTTCCGCCTGCGGCGGGTGGACTCGGGCCGTTGACTGTGTCTGGGGCGGCGCCGCGATCCGGACCGTCGGTGGCGCACGCGGCCACTTCCCGCCCTGGCGCCGGGTTCGTTTCTCCCGCCGCCGCCTATGTGTTCGGCGCAGGCGGCGTCGAGGTGCCCGGTGATGTCGGCGTGGACCTCCGAGGACACCGCATCGGCCCGGAGGAGGAGCTGTGCTACGCCGTGCTTCCCGAATGGGATGCCGGTGCCGATGCCGTGGACGGGTTCGCTGCCGATGCCGTCGCGGTGGATCTCGTGTTCGCCAGCGGTGGTCGGCTGAGCGCGCGAGCGCCGGTCGACCAGTACGGGGTGGCGGTGAGCGCGCGCGCCCAGCACGAGGGCCGCACCCTGCACCCCGACCAGTGGAATCTCGTGCGCGTCGGGCTGGCCGCGGCCGTCGGGGAGGTCGTGGCGGGGGTCGACGTCCACCTGGAGGAGACGCGAGCTGGGGGTCGTCGCGGATTGCTGACCGGCTGGATCGACGTGCTCGGCATCCGGCCCATCCCTGTCGAGCCGGCTCGCCCGGTCGATCGGGCGCGGATCCGGCAGGGCTCGATGTCGGCCCCCGGCCTGTCGCGGGGCAACTGTGTACCGACCGTGGCTGTTCCGGGCGGCTTCGTCGGCGGCATCCCGGTCACCCGCGCCGATTCGCCAGGCTGGCCGTACTCGTGGCACGCGGACAACCGCGACGACAACCGGCCGGCGCTGCAGGCGTTCGCGACCTCGCACCTGCCGAGCCCGTGGATGCGCGACCGTGGTGTCTTCCAGGTCATGCCCGCATTCGCCAATGAGTCTGTTCCCAGCACTCCGGAGGCCCGTGCCCTCGGCTTCTCGCATGATGACGAGATCGCGCGGCCGCACGACTATCGCGTGCGATTGGACGGCGGCATCCTGGCCGAGATGACGGCCACCGACCACACCGTGCTGCTGCGGTTCACCTGGCCGCCCGGAACCGACGAGGGACTGCTCGTCTTCGATCAGATCGGCGGCCGCGGCGAGCTGCGGCTGCCCGAGCCGCGGCCGACATCATCCGATGCGGTCCTCACCGCGTATACCGACGACGGGGCCGAGGCGCAGGCCGACCGCGCGGCAGCGCCGCGCGCCTACCTCCACGCGCACGTCGATCGTCCGGTGGTGGCGTGCGGGAGCATCCGGCGCGGGCCGTTAGCGGCGACCGCGTCTTCGCCGGCCGGGTGGGTGAGGGTCGGGCTCGATGCCAGCCGCACGGTCACCCTGCGGCTGGCCACGAGCTTCATCGGCACCGACCAGGCGGGCCGGAACCTGGTGCTCGACCGTGCCGACGACGACTTCGAGGTCGTGCGCGAGCGCTCGGCGGATGCCTGGGACGAATGGATCGGGCGTGTGGAGCTCCCCGATGCCAGCCCCGAGCAGCGCGCGATGATGGCAACGGCACTGTATCGGGTGGGACTGTTCCCGTCCCGCGGTCACGAGAACCTGGGGACCGCGGAACACCCGGATCCGCACTACGCCAGTCCCTTCGACCCCGTCGCCGGGTCGGACGCCGAGCGCACCGGCGCGCGGGTACGCCGGGGCGAGCTGAGCGTCAACCACGGCTTCTGGGATGTCTACCGCACCGCGTGGCCGCTCTACGCGCTGCTCGATCCCGATCTCGCGGCGCGCCTGCTCGACGGGTTCGTCGAGCACTATCGCGCGAGCGGATGGACGAGCCGCTGGGCGGCGCCCGGCCCCATCGACTCCATGACGGGCACCTCGAACGACATCGTGCTCGCCCATGCCGTCGCGGCGGGCGTGCCCGTGCGTGTCGGTGCCGCGTCGGGACCGGAGGACCATCGCCTCGACCTGTGGTCGGCGTTCGACTCGGCGCTGCGGAACGCGACCGTCATCCCGCCCGTCGCCCGCGTCGGACGGAAGGGCATGGCGACCTCTCCCTACCGGGGCTGGGTGGACACCTCCGTGCCCGAGGGGCTCTCGTGGACGCTTGACGGTGCGATCAACGACCTCGCGGTCGCCCGGCTCGCCGACGAGTTGCGGATGCGCACGGCGAACGACCATCCCCGCTATGAGGAGCTCGACGCCGCGGTGGACTATTTCACCGCCCGCGCCACGTCGTACGCGACCGTTTTCGACGCGCGCACCGGGTTCTTCGTGGGCCGCGACAGCCGCGGACGGTTCCGCGCCGACCCGGAGCACTACGACCCGCGAGTCTGGGGGCACGACTACACCGAGACGAACGGCTGGGGCACCGCGTTCACCGTGCCGCACGACGGTGCGGGGCTCGCCGCGCTTCACGGTGGGCGGGAGGCACTCGGTCGCAAGCTCGACGAGTTCTTCGCGACGCCGGAGCGCGGCGACGTCACCATCAGCGGCTCGTATCCCGGCGTCATCCACGAGATGGTCGAGGCTCGCAACCTCCGGTCGGGGCAGTGGGCGCCATCGAATCAACCGGCCCACCACATCCCGTTCATGGCGTTGTTCGCCGGTCGCCCGGACCTCGCCCAGGACGCGGTGCGCACGGCCGTCGAGCGCATGTTCACGGGCGGTGAGATCGGTCAAGGGTGGCCGGGCGATGAGGACAACGGCGAGATGGCGGCGTGGTGGGTGTTCGCCGCACTCGGGTTGTATCCCCTCGTGCCGGGGAGCGCCGGCTACGTGCTGGTGGCGCCGTCGGTGCCGTGCGCCCGGATCAGGATGGGAGACGAGCGCTGGCTCACGATCAGGGCGCTCGGCCTCGATCGAGCCCACCGCTACGTGGAGTCGGTGCGCATCAACGGCGAACCGTGGCACAGCACGTTCGTGCCGCACGATCTCATCGCCCGGGGTGCGACCATCGACGTCGTGCTCTCCGAGCGGCCGACCGCGTGGGGGAGTGCGGTCGACAGCGAGCCCCCTTCTCTCACGGCGCCTGGGCAGCTCCCGACGGTGCTGCACGATCTGACCTCAGACGCCGTGGTGCGCGTCTCACCGGGCGTCGTCGGCGACGCGGTCGGAGTGGTCGACGACGAAGCGTGCGAGCCCGGCCTCGTGCTCGAGGCGGGTGCGTGGATCGAGGTGTCTCTCGCGGCCGGGGCCGCCCCCCACTGCTTTACCCTCGCGAGCGCCATTGCCGGCCGACATCGCTTTCGACTGGAGCGTCGCTCCGGCGAGCGCTGGGAAAGCGTGCTGCGTTCGGATGCCGTATTCCTGTGGGACGCACAATTGCGTCCCTTTGCGCTCACCCCTGTCCGCGCCCGCCGATGGCGCCTGATCGCGGAGTCGCGCTTCGTCGTGCAGCAGATAGAGCTGCTCGTCAGTCGGTGAGGGTCTGGCGTCGACGCACGCTCCATGGTTGACGCGGGAACCGAGACGTCCTAGGCTCTTAATGCCGAAACGTTTCGGCCTTTCGGGAGATGTTCAATGAAGAAGATCCACGTCGTTGTCGCAAACGCCGCAACGCTCGCCCTTTCCGCGGCCGCGTTCTGCGGACTGCCCGCGCCTCAGTCGGCACGTGCCGACGCGGTGACGGCGGCGCGGGCGAGTCGCGGGTGAGCCGTTGCTTGCGAGAGGGGCCCGCGCGCGTGATAAGTTCAACCTGGCCGAAACGTTTTGTTTCACACGACAGGGTGTGGAACTGCCAACGCGTGACAAGTGCCGCCCATCGCCAGAACGAACCGAAAACGCTCGCTCCGCCTCAGCCGCCTTCAGCGCTTGTGACGCGTGTCCGCCGGTGGCCGCGCTCGTCGGAGCCGCATCATCGATCCCCTCCTCGCCAAGCATGACGGGCTGACCGAGTTCCCCACAGAAAGACACCATGACCTTCACCGAACGATCTACGGCCATCCCTTACGCGCTGGAGCGGGTGGGCGAGGTGATGGCGCCCGAGCCCGGCAACCCCCTGGAAGCCGAGGGTGTGCTCAATCCCGCCGCCGCGTGGTCGCCCGAGGGCGATCTCATCCTGTTCCCGCGTCTGGTCTCGGCGGGCAATTTCTCACGGGTGGGGCGCGCACGCGTGGTGACGACCGACGGCGTGCCGACGGGGGTCGAGCGCGAGGGCGTGGTGCTCGAGCCGGCCCGGGCGTGGGAGCACGGCACGGAGCACGGCGGCACGGAGGACCCGCGGATCACGGCGATCCCGTCGCTCGGCGTGCACGTCATGACCTATGTCGCCTTCGGCCCGATGGGTCCGCGCCCGGCGCTCGCGATCTCCCGCGACCTGACGGAGTGGACCCGTCTCGGCCCCGTGCTGTTCGATTACGACGATGCGCTCGACACCGATCTGAACCTGTTCCCCAACAAGGACGTCGTGTTCTTCCCCGAGGTCGTGCCGGCGCCGGATGGCACGCCGAGCTATGCGGCCCTGCACCGTCCGATGTGGGAGCTCGGCTTCAGCCGCCCCGACGAGGTCTCCACGGCCCCCGCAGTAGCCCCTGACGATCGACCGAGCATCTGGATCTCGTACATCCCGGCCGCCGAGGTCGAGGCGGACATCGCCCGGCTCGTGCGGTTCGGCTCGCACCGGTTCGTCGCCGGACCCGCGCACGACTGGGAGGCGATCAAGATCGGCGCCGGCCCAGCACCGATCCGAGTGCCCGAAGGGTGGCTCCTGCTGCACCACGGCGTGTCGGGCGAGATCTCGGGCGGCAGCTTCGAGCCGCAGTCGAACGTGCGCTACTGCGCCGGCGCCATGTTGCTCGACGAGCGCGACCCGAGCCGACTGCTCGCGCGCACGCCGCATCCGCTGCTGAGCCCGGAGACGGATGCCGAGGTCGACGGCATCGTCGCGAACGTCGTCTTCCCCACGGCCATCGAGGTCATCGACGGGGAGACCTACGTCTTCTACGGCATGGCCGACAGTCGCATCGGCGTGGCCCGCCTCATCCGGGTCGACACCGGGGCCCGCACGCCGGGCGACGCGTCATGACGGATGCCGAACGCGCCCTGGCGGACGCGAAAGCGACGGAGAACCCGCACACGGACGTGCTCTCGGAGCAGACCTTCCTCGACCAGGACGTCGAGCAGCCCGGGTGGGCGCCCGGGCCATTTCGCGTCGACCCCGAGCTCACCTTCGAGCTCGACGCGCAGTGGCGCGACCCGGCCGGTGTCGGCTGGTCGAGCGAGTCGCTCATCAACCCGTCGGTGATCGAGGTCGGGGGGTTCCTGCACGTCTTCTACCGGGCCTCCCCGCGCAAGGAGTCGCTCTCCTCGCGCATCGGCCACGCCGTGCTCACCGACGAGGGCTGGCGCGACGACGCCGCCAACCCGGTCGTGTGGCCGACGCTGCCCGGCGAGGAGCTCGGCGTCGAGGACCCCAAGGTCTACCGCAGGCCCGAGGGGTTCGCACTGTTCTACAACGCGGTCTTCGCGACGACAGAAGCGCAGCGGTCGCGGCATCCGTCTCCCGGCTATCCGGTGGGTGACATCGGGTGCGACATGAGCGTCGCCACCTCGACCGACCTCGTCACCTGGACCAAGCACGGGCCGATCACGCGGCACGAGGAGAGCCGGCTGTGGGCGAAGGGCGCCGTGATCCCGCGCGCCGCCGACGGCTCGGCCGTCGCGATCGACGGCCAGTACCTCATGTACGTGTCGGAGGGATTCGACGGCGTGCTGCACGTGGGCCGGTCGACCGACCTCGTGTCGTGGGAGTTCGAGCCGATCGACTACCTGGGCGACATCGGCGGTCACCTGCACGAGATCGCGACGGCGACCGTCATCGACGACCGCATCGTGCTCGACTACTTTCTCAGCGACGAGAGCGGATGGGCGGCCGCGCGCACCGAATACGCCGTGTCCGACCCCTTCACGCCGGTGCGCCGCGCGCCCGGCGGAACCCTCGCGTGGGGCGGACTCATCCGCTGGCGCGATCGCTGGCTGTTCAGCCAGGGATGGGACGCCGCCCCCGGACGCCGGCAGCTGCTGTTCTACCGATCCGAGCACTGACGAACCATGACACTCACCATGACCGCGCTGTTCACCGGCGACAGCATCACCGACGCGTGCAGACGCACCGACCCGAGCGGATTCCTCGGAGCGGGCTACGTGCGCCGCGTCGCGGAGATGTCCGCGGCGTCGGAGTCGAGGCGAACCACACGACGCTGCTCGAGCGTGTTCGCGCGGAGCTCGAGCTGCGGCAGCTCGTGATCATGGAGCCGTTCCTCGTGCCGGTGCTGCCCGAGCAGGAGTCGTGGTTCGCGGACGACCTCGCCGCCAAGTTCGTCGTCGCGCGCGAGCTCGCCGCGCGATTCGACGCCATCCACATCCCGCTGCACGACCTGTTCACCGAGCGCGCCGCTGCCGAGGGGGCGGCCAGCGTCATCGACGACAGCGCGCACCCCAGCGCGGGCGGGCACGAGCTCATCGCGCAGACGTGGTGGTCCGTCGTCGCGCCCGCGCTGACGTGACCGAGGTCGACGGGGAGCGGCCGTTCCGCAGCATTGTGAGGATGCTGCGGCCGTTCCGCGGACGTCTCGTGGTGGCGCTCGCTGCGTTCGTCGTGAAGGACAGCCCGCTGTGGCTCATGCCCGTCATCACCGCGGGGATCGTCGACATCGTCGTCGCGCGCGGGCCCCTGCCTCGCCTCGGGATGCTGGCCATCGCGGCGGTCGTGCTGCTCGTGGTCAACGTGCCCACGAGCGTCGTGTTCGTGCGGCTCTACAACGGCGCGAGCCGTCAGCTCGGGTCGAATCTGCGCAACAGCCTCGCGCAGCGCATGCAGAGCCTCTCGATCGGATTCCACTCGAGGTCGAGCGCGGCCGTGATGCAGTCGAAGGTCGTCCGCGACGTCGAGAACATCGAGCTCATGCTGCAGCAGACAGGGCCGAGCGCCCTCTCCGCCATCCTCGTGATGGGCGGCGCGCTGGTGATGACCGCGATCAGCGCCCCCGCGTTCCTCGTCGTCTACCTCGTCACGGTGCCGATCGCGGCCACCCTCACGCTCGTGATGCGCAGGCGCTCGGCGCGCCGCAACGAGGCGCTCCGCCTCGAGATGGAGCGACTCTCGTCGAACGTCGGCGAGATGGCGAGCCTCATCCCGGTGTCACGCGCGCACGGACTCGAGCGGATGGCCACCACTCGCGTGTCGGCGAGCGCCGAGCACGTGCGCGCCGCCGGCATGGACCTCGACGCGCTCAACAGCCGGTTCGGCGCGTCCACCTGGGTCGCCTTCCAAGTGCTGGGGGTCGGATGCCTCGTGCTCGCCGCTCTCGCGTCGATCCTCGGCTGGCTGCCGATCAGTGCGGGCCAGGTCGTGCTCCTGAGCGGGTACTTCGCGCTCCTGACGGGCGCGCTCACGCAGTTCATCGCGCTCCTGCCGATGGTCACACGCGGCGGCGAGTCGGTGCGGTCGATCGCCGAGGTGCTGCAGGAGCCGGATGTCGAGCGCAACGAGGGCAAGGCGCGCGTCGACGCGGTGCGGGGCGGCATCCGCCTCGACGACGTGCACTTCCGCTTTCCGGGATCGACGTCGTCGGCGCTCGGCCACCTCGACCTCGACATCCCGGCCGGGGAGACCGTGGCGTTCGTGGGTCACTCGGGCTCGGGCAAGTCCACGCTGCTCAATCTCGTGCTCGGCTTCCTGCGCCCGACCTCGGGCCGGGTGCTGCTCGACGGGGTCGACATGGAGACGCTCGATCTGCGGACCGTGCGGCAATTCGTCTCCGTGGTGCCCCAGGAGTCGGTGCTGTTCGAAGGCTCCATCCGTGAGAACGTCACGTACGGGCTCGAGCACGTGTCCGACGCGCGCGTCCGGCTGGCCCTCGAGCAGGCCCACGCCCTCGACGTCGTCGACACCCTGCCCGACGGATGGGACACGGTCGTCGGTCCCCGCGGCGCCCGACTCTCCGGGGGCCAGCGCCAGCGCCTCGCGATCGCGCGCGCGCTCGTGCGCGACCCGCGCATCCTGCTCCTCGACGAGGCGACGAGCGCCCTCGATGCCGAGTCGGAGCAGCAGGTCAAGGCCGCGCTCGCGACGCTCATGCACGACAGGACGACGCTCGTGGTGGCCCACCGGCTGTCGACGATCCGGGCGGCCGACAGGATCGTCGTGCTCGATGCGGGCCGAATCATCGAGAAGGGCACGCACGAGAGCCTGCTCGCCGCGGGCGGCGCTTACGCGCGGCTGCACACGCTCCAGTCCGCGTAGGCAGCCGCGCCCGCGATAGGTTGGAGCGCGGCGTGCCGCGCCACACACCGCACGTTCGCGAGCACCTCGGGAGCCCCCATGACGACCCTGTCCGCCCGCGCCCTGCTCTTCGACATGGACGGCACGCTCATCGACTCGACGGCCGCCGTCGAGCGCATCTGGGGCGTCTTCGCGGACCGGTTCGGCCTCGACGTGGCCGACATCCTCGCGACCAGCCACGGCGTGCGCATGGTCGAGACGGTGCGGCAGCACGCTCCCGAGGGCACGGATGCCGAGGCCGTCACGCGCGAGCTCGGCGCGATCGAGCGCGAGGACCGCGAGGGCATCGTGCCGCTGCCCGGCGCCGTGGACTTCCTCGCGGGGCTGCCGCGCGCATCCGTGGCCCTCGTGACGAGCGCGACGCGCGACCTCGCGGAGATCCGGATGGCGGCGTGCGGTCTCCCGCTGCCGGACGCGGTGGTCACGGCCGACCTCGTCGAGCGCGGCAAGCCCGCGCCCGACCCGTACCTCGCCGCCGCCGAGCTGCTCGGCGTCGAGCCGGCAGACGCGATCGTTCTCGAGGACGCCGAGGCGGGCATCCGCTCGGGCCTCGCGGCCGGTGCGCGCGTCATCGTGGTCGGCGGGCTCGACGCGGCCGTGACGGCGGGGCTGCCGCGCATCCGCGACTACCGCGACATCGCGGCCGAGGTCGCCGCCGACGGCAGCGTCACTCTGACCCTCCATGAGGCGGTCGAGGGGCGCCGCGAGCGCGGCGAGTGACGTGTCCCGGGACCACCGCTCGCGGACGGCACCGTGCTGGTTTCGAGACGCCGGCTCGCTGCGCTCGCGGGCTCCTCGACCAGCGGGGTGGTTGCGCTCGCGGGCTCCTCGACCGACCGGCGGCTCAGTCCTCAGCGAGGAGCTCGCGCACGCGCGGCACCACGGCGGTGCCGTAGAGCTCGATCGTCTCGAGCAGCGCCGTGTGGGGCAGCGTGCCCGCCGAGTACTTGAGATCGAAGCGCGAGAGGCCGAGGGCGCGCACGACCCCGGCGATCTTCTGCGCGACCGTCTCGGGGCTGCCCACGACGAGCGCGCCCTCGTCGACATCGTGCTCGAACGCCTCGCGCGTGAGGGGCGGCCAGCCGCGCTCCCGGCCGATCGTGGCGACCATGCCGCTGTAGTGCTCGAAGTACCGATCGCGCGCGAGCGCGTCCGTCGCGGCGACGTGCCCGGGCGAGTGCACGCCCACGGGGAGATCGGGCGCGCCGAACTGCGCGAGCGCGCGGTGGTAGAGGTCGACGTAGGGGGCGAAGTGCGCGTGGGCGCCGCCGATGATCGCGAGCATGAGGGGCATCCGGTGGCGGGCCGCGCGCACGACCGACTCCGGGCTCCCGCCCACGCCCACCCAGGTGCGGATGGCGCCGGAGTGCGAGCTCGGGTACACGCGCTGCTCGCTGAGCGCGGCGCGCGTGGCACCCCGCCAGGTGACCGGTCCCTCCGTCAGCAGCTCGGCGAAGAGCTCGATGCGCTCCTCGAAGAGCCGTTCGTAGTCCTGCAGGTCGAGCCCGAACAGCGGGAACGACTCGGTGAACGATCCGCGGCCGATGATGACCTCGGCGCGTCCCGACGAGATGCCGTCGAGCTCGCTGAACCGCTGGAAGACGCGCACGGGGTCGTCCGACGACAGCACGGTGACCGCCGAGCCGAGGCGGATGCGCTCGGTGCGCGCCGCGATCGCCGCGAGCACGACCTCCGGGGAGCTCACGGCGAAGTCCGCCCGGTGGTGCTCGCCGAGCCCGAAGAAGTCGAGACCCGCGCGGTCGGCGGCGACACCCTCCTCGACGACGTCGCGGAGCACCTGCGCGTGCGGCGTGCGCTCCCCGGTCCCGTCGATGGTCACGTCGCCGAACGTGTCGATGCCGAACTCGACGGCCATGGGTCCTCCTCGGTCCTCGCACCCGTTCCATGCGGATGCATCGACTGCGAAACCGGGCGTCACCCGAGGCTATTCCCGGCCCGGTCGGGCGCACCGTCGCCCTAGGCTGAACGGATGACGCCCCCGCCCGCCGCGCTCGCCGTCGCGCAGTTCGCACCCGGCGCCGACGCGGACGCGAACCTCGCCGCCATCGCCGGGCTCGTCGCCACCGCGGTCGCCCGCGGCGCGAGCCTCGTCGTGCTGCCCGAGTACTCGTCGTTCTTCGTGCCGAGCCTCGGCCCCGACTTCGTCGCCGGCGGTCAGAGCCTCGACGGAGCCTTCGTCGCGGCCCTCGCCGCCCTCGCCCGCGAGCACGGCATCCACCTGGTCGCGGGGCTCGTCGAGGCGCGGCCCGATCGGGCCGACGGGTCGGCCGTGGGCAAGGTGTCGAACACGCTCGTCGCGATCGACCCGACCGGCGCGATCGTCGCGACCTACCGCAAGCTGCACCTCTACGACGCGTTCGGCGATCGCGAGTCCGACTGGGTCGTGCCGGGGGAGGTCGCCGAGCCCGAGACGTTCGCGTGGGCGGGTCTCACCGTCGGCCTGCAGACCTGCTACGACATCCGCTTCCCCGAGGTCACGCGGCGCATCGTCGACGCGGGCGCCGACGTCGTGCTGCTGCCCGCGGAGTGGGTGCGCGGACCGCTCAAGGAGCACCACTGGCGCACCCTCGTCACGGCCCGCGCCATCGAGAACACGATCTACGTCGCCGCGGCCGACCACGCGCCGCCCGTCGGGGCGGGCAACAGCATGGTGGTCGATCCGATGGGGGTGGAGGTCGTCGCGATCGGCGAGCAGACGGATGTCGCGGTCGCCTGGATCGCCGCGGATCGCATCGCGAGCACGCGCGAGCGCAACCCGGCGCTGGGGTACAGAAGGTTCGCGATCGTGCCCAGGCCCGCGCCCTGACCCTCCCGGACGGGGTACATCCGGCCCTCGAACGAGCGTCACGCGCGCCGGGCCGACTGGATAGGCTGAGCACGAGTCTCAGGAGGTGCGGCACGTGGCCGATCACGAGCGCGCGCCCGTTCGCGTGGTCGTCGCGGATGACGACGCGGACATCCGCATGCTCGTCGCGATCGCGGTGCGCCGCGCCGGCGTCGAGCTCGTGGGGGAGGCGGCCGACGGGGAGTCGGCGCTCGCCGCCATCCGCGAGCACCGCCCCGATTTCGCCATCCTCGACGTCTCGATGCCCGGGCGCACCGGGCTCGACGTCGTGCGCGACGTGCGCGCGGACCCGGCGCTCGGCGGCATCCGTCTCATGCTGCTCAGCGCGGGCGTGACCGACGCGGCGATCGACGCGGGCATCGCGGCCGGCGCGGACGACTACCTGACCAAGCCGTTCAGCCCCAAGGAGCTCGCCGCACGCATCTCGGCAGCGCTCGATGCGTGGGCGGCCGGCGCGGACGCCCCGTGAGTCTGCTGTCCCGCCTCGACGTGTTCTCGCGCCTGGCGACCACGTCGCCGATCGTCAAGCAGACGCCGATCGTGGCCTTCTTCGCCGTCGCGTTCGGTCTGACGGCGTTCGTGCCCGACCTCGCGCCCGCGACCTGGTCGATCGTGTGGGCCGGCGTGCTGGGGATCGTGCTGTCGACCGTGCTCGCGGTGGTGTGCACGGTGAGCGCGTCCCTCTCGCACCTCGCGATCCTCGTGCCGTGCATCGACTTCCTCGCGCTCGGCATCTACCGCTTCGGCATCGGGGAGAGCGCGAGCCTGTTCAGCGCGATCATCGTGCTGCCCGTGGTGTGGCTCGCGAGCGAGGAGGGGCGCGCGTACATCCTGCTCGCGGCGCTCGGCACCTCGGTCGCGCTCATGATCCCGAACATCATCGAGGGACGCCTGCCCGCGACCCCGTCGGAGTGGCTGCGCGGCATCTTCACGCCACTCGTGTTCGCCGCGGCGGCGGCGATCGTGAACCAGATCGCGAACCAGTCCCGGCAGCAGCTCGCGAGCATCCAGAGCCTCGCCGAGGAGCGCGAGATCATGCTGCGCGGCGCGGTCGACTACACCGATCGGCTGCGCGAGAACGAGGAGGCACTGCGGGCCGCCGACCGGCTCACCCGCAGCGTGCTCGACGCCGTGACCGAGCAGTCGGTGATCGGCTCCGACGTCACCGGCCTCATCGACGTGTGGAACCCCGGAGCCGAGCGGATGCTGGGGCTCACCGCCCGCGAGACGCAGGGCAAGCGCTACGTGCACGAGTTCCACGTCGAGGCCGAGCTGCTGCAGCGCTCCAAGGAGCTCAACTACCCGCCCGGGGAGACCGTGCTCAACCCGGGGTTCAGCGCGCTCGTCGAGTCGGCCAGGCTCGGCAAGCCCGAGGTGCGCAACTGGACCTACGTGCGCGCCGACGGCTCCACGATCTCCGTCGAGGTCGCGGTCACGCGTCGCGTCGACGAGACGGGCGCGACGACCGGCTACCTCTACGTCGCGACGGACATCACGCAGGCGCTCGAGGTCTCGCGCCTCAAGGACGAGTTCGTCGGTCTCATCTCGCACGAGCTGCGCACGCCGCTGTCGTCGATCCTCGGCTACCTCGAGCTGATGCGCGACGACGACGAGAACCCGATCTCCGAGGAGCAACTGCAGTACCTCGGGGTCGCCGAGCGCAACGCCCACCGACTGCTGCGGCTCGTCGGCGACCTGCTGTTCACCGCCCAGGTGGGTTCGAGCTCGTTCACGCTCGAGACTCACGAGGTCGACGTGGCGCCGATCGTCGTCGCCTCCGTCGAGTCGGCGCGCCTAGGAGCGTCGGCCGCGGGCGTCGAGCTGAGCGTCGCGGTGACCGGCGACTCGCTGCTGCCGGGCGACGCGCAGCGCCTCGGCCAGGCCTGCGACAACCTCATCTCGAACGCGATCAAGTTCACGCCCCGCGGCGGCCGCGTGGCCGTCACGGTCGAGGGCACCGCGGACCGCGTGGTGATCCGCGTCTCGGACAGCGGCATGGGCATCCCGGAGGCGGAGCTCGACCAGCTGTTCGCCCGCTTCTTCCGCGCCTCGACCGCGACGCGCAACGCCGTGCCCGGCGTGGGGCTCGGCCTCTCGATCACGAAGGCGATCGTCGTCGCCCACGCGGGCGAGCTCGACGTCGAGTCCGAGGTGGGCGTCGGCACGACGTTCATCATGCGACTGCCCCGCTAGAGCGCCCGAGCGCTCAGGCCGCCGGCCTCACCGGGACAGCGCCGCGAGCCGCGCCGCCGCCTCGTCGAGCGTGCCGAGGCGCTTGCAGAATGCGAACCGGATGAGGGATCGGTAGCCCGCGCGGTTCGGCTCCGACACGAGCGCGGTCACGGGCACGCCGACGACCCCGGCGCGGTGCGGAAGCTCGCGCGCGAAGGCGTGAGCGTCCTCGGCGCCGAGCGGGGCGGCATCCGCGATCACGAAGTACCCGGCGGCGGGCGCCGCGACCTCGAAGCCCGCCGCGCGCAGCCCGGCCGTGAGCACGTCGCGCTTGTGGGCGAGGGCCGCGGCGATCCCGGCGAAGAACGCGTCGGGCAGGTCGAGTCCCGCGGCGATCGCCGGCTGGAACGGCGCGGCGTTCACGAAGGTCAGGAACTGCTTGACGGCGAGGATCGCGTCGACGAGGGGCGCGGGCGCGGTGATCCAGCCCACCTTCCAGCCCGTCGTGCTGAAGGTCTTGCCGCCGCTCGAGATGCTCACGGTGCGCTCGAACGCGCCGGGCAGCGTCGCGACCGGCACGTGACGCGAGCCCGGGAAGACCAGGTGCTCGTAGACCTCGTCGGTCAGGATGATCGCGTCGTGGCGGGTCGCGAGCTCGACGATCTCGGTGAGCGCCTCGACACCGAGCACGGTGCCCGTCGGGTTGTGCGGGGAGTTCACGATGATCACGCGCGTGCGGTCGCTCACCGCGGCGCGCAGCGCGTCGAGGTCGAGGGCGAAGTCCGGCCAGCGCACCGGCACGGTGACGAGCCGGGCGCCCGCGAGGTCGGTGATCGCGCCGTACTCGTCGTAGAACGGCTCCGCGACGACCACCTCGTCCCCCGGCTCGAGCAGCGCGAGCAGGGTCGCCGAGATCGCCTCCGTCGCGCCGGCCGTGACGAGCACCTCGCGCTCCGGATCGACGCGGATGCCGTAGAACCGCTCCTGGTGCCGCGCGATCGCCTCGCGCAGCACGGGCGCGCCCCTCCCGGGCGGGTACTGGTTGATCCCGGCGTCGATGGCGTTCTTGGCGGCCGCCAGCACCTCGGCGGGACCGTCCTCGTCGGGGAAGCCCTGCCCGAGGTTGACCGCGCCGGTCTCCGCGGCGAGCGCGCTCATCTCGGCGAACACGGTGGGTGCGGGGCGGCCGTCGACGAGCAGCATCGCGCCTCGGGCGGCGCGGATCCACGCGCCGCCGACGGCGTTCTGCTGCTCGGGCTCTGCGATGCTCATCGCGTCCACGCTAGACCGCGCAGGTCGCCAGCGCGTGTGCAGCGGCGTCATAAACAACGTTCAGGTTGGGGCACCATGCTGATGACCGCTGGAAGGAGCACCACCCATGCCCGAGACCCCGGATACCCCGTCCGGCGAGACGCCGTCCGAGACGCCCGCACCCGAGGCCACCGCAGCCGCCCCGGCCGTGTCCGGACCGCCGCCCGTGCCGACGACGCCGCCGCAGTCCTGGTCGGCTCCGACCACTCCGGTCGCGTCCACCGCGCCCGCACCCGCGGGCCACGCCGCGCCGTACGGCGCCGTGCCCGGCGCGAGCTTCCAGGTTCCGCCCGCCCAGCACCTGCCGCCGCACCTGCAGGTGCCGCCCACGATCCCCGCTCCCGGCGCGCACGGTGCCGCCGCATCCGTGCCGCGTCGTCGTCGTCCGCTCGTCGGAGCGGTCGCCGCGCTCGCCGTCGGCGCCATCATCGGCGGTGCCGCCGGTGCCGGAGTCACGCTGCTCGTCACGCCCAGGAACACGTCGAGCACGACCGCCGCGGCCAGCCCGACGACGATCACCGTCAACGATCCGGGCGACGCGACCGTCGTGACCGCGGTCGCCGCGAAGGCGTCGCCCTCCGTCGTGACCATCTCCGTGAGCGCGACGAGCGAGGCCGGCACCGGATCGGGCGTCATCCTCAGCCAGGACGGCTACATCCTCACCAACACCCACGTCGTGACGCTCGACGGCGCGACCGCGGGCGCGGCCATCAAGGTCACCCTCAACGACGGTCGCATCTTCACCGGCAAGCTCATCGGCACGGACCCGATCTCCGACCTCGCCGTCGTCAAGATCGACACCACGGGACTCGCCCCCGCGACCTTCGGCGACTCGTCGAAGCTCAACGTGGGCGACCGCGCCATCGCGATCGGCGCGCCGCTCGGCCTCTCCGGCACGGTCACCGACGGCATCGTGAGCGCGCTCAACCGCAGCATCACCGTCGCCTCGTCGGCGGCGCCCGACACCTCGAGCGGCCAGGACGACCAGGACCAGAACGGCGACGGCGGCCCGTTCGACCTGTGGGGCTTCCAGTTCCCCGACCAGAACGGGCAGACGCAGGCGCCGACCTCGTCGAGCTCGTCGATCTCGCTCGCAGTCATCCAGACGGATGCCGCGATCAACCCCGGCAACTCCGGCGGTGCTCTGCTCGACTCGAACGGCGACGTGATCGGCATCAACGTGGCCATCGCATCCGCGAGCAACTCGAGCTCGACGGGCGGTCAGTCCGGGTCCATCGGCGTCGGCTTCGCGATCCCCGCCTCGCTCGCCCAGCGCGTCGCGAAGGAGATCATCGCCGACGGCACCGCGAGCCACGGCCTGCTCGGCGCGACCGTCGGCGGCAGCGACTCGGATGTCGCGGGCGCCGTGATCCAGCAGGTCACCTCCGGCAGCGCGGCCGACAAGGCCGGGCTGAAGTCGGGCGACATCGTCACGTCGTTCAACGGGGTGCCGATCGCCGACTCGACCGACCTGACCGCCCAGGTGCGAGCGCTCGCCGCCGGCTCCACGGCCCAGCTGGTCTACCAGCGCAACGGCTCGAGCTCGACGGTGACGGTCACGCTCGGCGAGCTCAAGCCGTGACGGCCGGGCGATAGGACACCGCCCCATCGAGGGGGCGGAACCGACACGGGCGCGGGAGGAATGGATGGGCCTCCCGCGCCCGTTCTCTGCGGGTAGGGTCGATTCGTCCCGCGATCGCCCGAGGAGCCCATGGCCGACAACGACGCCCCGCCCGGGGCCGAGCCGGTCGGCGTGTCCTACGTGATGCCGGTGCTCAACGAGGTCGAGCACATCGAGGCGGCGATCGAGAGCCTGCTCGCGCAGGACCACCCGGGTGCGTTCGAGGTCATCCTCGCTCTCGGCCCGAGCGTCGACGGAACCGACGAGGTCGTCGCAGCGATGGCGCGCGAGGAGCCCCGCATCATCCGGGTCGACAACGACGCGGGGTCGACCCCGGGCGGATTGAACGCCGCCATCCGCGCCTCGCGCTACCCGTTCGTGATCCGCGTCGATGCCCACTCGGTGCTCCCGCCGCACTACGCGCGGGTCGCCGTCGCCGCGCTCGAGCGCAGTGGTGCGGCGAACGTCGGCGGCGTCATGAAGGCCGAGGGCATCTCGCCCTTCGAGCGCGCCGTCGCCCACGCCTACCGTGCGCCCGAGGGCCTCGGCGGCACGCCCCACCACGTCGGGGGGGCGGAGGGGCCGGCGGACACCGCGTACCTCGGAGTGTTCCGGCGCGACGCCCTCGAGGCGGTCGGGCTGTTCGACGAGGACATCAAGCGCGGCCAGGACTGGGAGCTCAACAAGCGCCTGCGCGAGGCGGGCTTCACGGTCTGGTTCACGCCGGAGCTCGAGGTGGTCTACCGGCCCCGCTCGAGCCTGCGCACCCTGGTGCGGCAGTTCGTCGCGACCGGCATCTGGCGCGGCGAGCTCGCGCGCCGGTTCTGGGCGGCCAACGGCATCCGTTATTTCATCCCGCCGCTCGCGGTGCTCGCGACGCTGCTCGGGCTCGTGCTCGGGACCGTCGGGATCGCGACCGGCGTGCCCGCGCTCGCCGCGACGCTCGTAGTTCCCGGGCTGTACGCGGCGTTCGTCATCGTGGCCGGAGTGCGCGCGACGGCGGCCGAGGGTGCGCGAACGGGCCTCTGGTATCTCGTAGTGTTGCCGTGCATCCACTTCGGATGGGGCACGGGCTTCCTGCTGGGATTCCTGCAGCTCACGAGGAACATCACGCAGCACACGGGACGGTGACGCGCATGACGGTCGCCGATCGAGCGGACCGACCGGAGCGCCCGGCTCGCCCGACGATCGCGCAGCTGCGCGAGGTCACCCAGCCGCCCGAGGTGCGTCTGCGCGCCAACGCCGAGCACTGGACCGCGTCGCTCTACCTGCGCGACCTGTCGCCCTACCTGACCTCGGTGTTCCTGCGGCTGGGGATGCGGGCGAACGGCGTCACGGGCGTCATGATCCTCGTCGGCTGGTCGACGGCGGCCGCGCTGCTCATCCCGGGCATCGCGGGGCCGGTCGTCGCCCTCGTGCTCGGACAGCTGCAGATGCTCGTGGACTGCTGCGACGGCGAGGTGGCGCGCTGGCGCGACGAGCGCAGCCCGGCGGGGGTGTTCCTCGACAAGGTCGGGCACTACTCGACCGAGGCGCTCATCCCGGTCGCCCTCGGCATCCGTGCCGCCGGCTGGCCGTTCGACGCGCCCGAGGACTTCGCCTGGACCACCGCGGGCCTCGCGCTCGCCCTCGTCATCGTGCTCAACAAGGCGCTCAACGACATGGTGCACGTCGCGCGCGCGAACGCCGGCCTCGAACGGCTCGCCGACCGCAAGGAGGAGGCCGTGCCCACGTCGAGCCGGCTGGCCCGCGTCCGCGCGATCGCCCGGTTCGTGCCGTTCCACCGGCTCTACCACTCGGTCGAGCTCACGATCATCGCGTTCCTGGCCGCGCTCGTCGGCATCGTCGCCGGCCAGGTCGCCGTGGATCGCGTGCTCGTGCTCGTGCTGCTGCCGCTCGCCGTGATCGCGCTCGGCGGGCACTTCGTGGCGATCATGGCATCGAAGCGCGTGCGCGCGTGAGAGCACGTCCCCGGGTCGGGGTCGTCGTGCTCACGCAGGGCACGCGTCCCGACGACCTCGCGCGCGGCCTCGCGTCGGTCGCTGCCCAGCGCGAGGTCGACACGGATGTCGTGGTCGTCGGCAACGGATGGTCGCCCGCCGGCGTGCCGGCATCCGTGCGCACCCTCGCGCTGCCCGAGAACGTCGGCATTCCCGCCGGGCGCAACCGCGGGGCCGAGGCGCTCGCGGCCGGCGACCACGGGTGGCTGCTGTTCCTCGACGACGACGCGTCGCTCGCGGGGGAGACGTTCCTCGCCGACGCCATCGCGCTCGTCGAGCGCGACCCGCGCATCGGCCTCGTGCAGCCGCGCGTCGTCGACCCGGCGCTCGCGGCCGGCCCCGGCGCGGCGAGCCCGCGCCGCTGGGTGCCGCGCATCCGCAAGGGGGACCCGGCCGCATCCGGTGCCGTGTTCAGCGTCTGGGAGGGCGCCGTCGTGCTCCCGCGCGCCGTCTTCGAGCGGGCCGGCGGCTGGGGCGAGCCGTACTGGTACGCGCACGAGGGCATCGAGCTCGCCTGGCGCGTCTGGGCCGCCGGGGGCATCGCCTGGTACGCGGGCGGGCTCGTCGCGCACCACCCGGCGATCTCGCCGACCCGCCACGCCGAGTACTACCGGCTCAACGCGCGCAACCGGGTGTGGCTCGCGAAGCGCAACCTGCCGTGGCCGCTCGTGCCGGTCTACGTCGCGAGCTGGACGGGCGTGCAGCTCGTGCGCGGCATCCGCTCGCGCGGAGCGGGGCTGGGACCCTGGTTCGCGGGCTGGCTCGAGGGCTGGCGCCGGGACCCGGGCGGACGCCGAAGCATCGGATGGGTAACGGTACGGCGGATGACCGCGGCCGGCCGACCGCCCTTGATCTAATGGAAGAACCGGACCGCAGGAGACAGCAGTGCCCATCTTGACCGACATCCGCATGGGTATCGGCGTCATCAGCAACGCGATCGCGTCCTGGCGCGCCCGGCGCCGGGTGCAGGAGTTCGTCGACGCGCACCCGTGGCCGAGCGCGGACGAGACGGAGATCGTCGTGCACTTCGCGGACGCGCCGGTGAACCTCTACCAGATCCGCCAGTGGTACGCGCCGCTCGTCGAGCTGTCCCGAACGCACCCCGTCGTCATCATGGCGCGCTCGCCGCTCGCGATGATGACGCTCGCGCAGGAGAGCCCGCTGCCGGTCGTGTACGTGCGCAAGATCGTCGACCTGGAGAACTTCGTCGCGAGCCGCGAGCCGAAGGTCGCGCTGTACGTCAACCAGAACGTGCGGAACTTCTCCATGCTGCGCTTCGGTCGCCTCTGGCACGTGTTCATCAACCACGGCGAGAGCGACAAGGCCTACATGGTGAGCAACCAGTTCAAGGCGTACGACTTCGCACTCATCGCCGGGCAGGCGGCCCGTGAGCGGCTGTCCCGCACGCTGTGGGGCTACGACGTGGCGGCGCGCACGTTCGAGATCGGGCGCCCGCAGGCCGACCACTTCGCCGGCGAGCTGCCGTACGCGCCGGACGACCGCACCGTCGTGCTGTACGCGCCGACGTGGGAGGGCGACCGGGAGTCGATGCGCTACGGATCGGTGTCGAGCCACGGCGAGACCCTCGTGAAGGCGCTGCTGCAGACCGGCAGGCACCGCGTGATCTACCGCCCGCACCCGCGGAGCGGCATCGCCGACAGCGAGTACGGCGCGGCCAGCAAGCGGATCGTCGCCGCGCTCGCCGCCGCCAACGCCGACGACCCGACGGCCCAGCACGTCTTCGACGATCGCCCGGAGCTCGGCTGGCAGCTCGCCGCCGCCGACCTCGCGATCACGGACATCTCCGCGCTGGTCTACGACCGGCTGGCGACCGGCAAGCCGCTCATCGTCACGCGGCCGCTCTCGGATGCCGCGGAGATCGACGAGGGCGGCTACCTGAGCGCGGCCGAGTGGCTGACCGCCGCGGAGGCGACGGATGTCGTGGCGATCGCCGACCGCGTGCTCACGAGCGACGAGGCCCACGCCGCGCTCGAGCACTGGGTGTCGTGGTACTTCGGCGACACGACCGCCGGCGCCGCGACCGCGCGATTCCGCGCGGCGATGGACGCGCTCATGGTGCGCTGGGCCGCCGCGGATGCCGCGGACGCGGCCCGGAACGGCTGACGCACGCCGTCGCGCACGGGCGGGAACGGTCGGTCGTTAAAATTTCGCTCGACTCGGCGACTCAGGACCGCTACTGTGCGATCGTCCCCTTAACAGGGGAGCCCCGAACGTGGGTAGCGGCGCACCGAGGCCCGGCGGTGCGGTCGCTTCCTTCCGTTGCCGCCACAGCGCGCACTTCGGACGTGCGCCCGACCCTCAGAGACGAAGGCCCCCATGAGAACACGACGATTGACCGCGATCGGCGCGGTGGTCGCGATCGCCGCGGCGAGCTTGCTCGCCGCGACTCCCGCATCCGCGAATTCCGCGAGTTTCCCCAATCCGCTCGCGGCCAGCTCGGGACTGCGGATCACCTCGATCGACGCGAACTACGACGAGACGAGCCTCGTGGTCACGCAGCACGTCGCCGACGTGGCGCCCACCGGCGACTGGTCGACGACCCTCGTGATCCTGCCGCAGCCGACCATCGTCGCGACGGGAACACCGCCCGACATCTTCGGCGTCATCTTCTACGTGACCGCCGGTGTGGCCGACCTGCAGGTCGTGCACGTCGTCGGCTCGACGAGCGTGCCCGTCGATCCCGCGGGCGTGAGCGTGCTGCGCAATGACGTCACGCACACGATCACGACGACGATCCCGACGGCGACCGTGCCGTACCCCGGCGACATCTACCTCGTGTCGACGCTCCAGGACAGCGTCGCACCGGATCAGGCGCTCGCCGCCCAGAGCTACTCCGGGACGGAGCTCACCGGACTCGGACCGATCCGTCCGGCACCGGCACCGACCTCGATCGTCGCGACCGCGACGTCGAGCACGCAGAGTGTCGACGGGCCGACGGCGGCGATCATCGCGATCGTGAACCCGTCCGGTGCGGCCGGCTCGGTGCAGGTGCTCGACGGCGGCTCGGCGATCGCCAGTGCCCCCGTGACGAACGGAATCGCCGTCGTGCCCATTCCGTCGACGCTCGCCGTCGGCGACCACACGCTGACGAGCCGGTTCGTGCCGGCGGATGACACCGCGTTCGCGTCGTCGCTGTCGTCGGCCCTGCCCTTCACCGTGAAGAGCATCGTCGGGCCGGCCGGGCCCGCTGGGCCTCCCGGACCGGCCGGACCGGCCGGACCGGCTGCGTCCCCTGCGTCGAAGGCGACGACCACCGCGCTCGCGCTGTCGAAGCCGTCGCAGAAGCACGGATCGAAGAAGGTCGCGAAGCTCACGGTGACGGTATCGCCGACGGCGGCCGGAACGGTGGCCGTGTATGACGGCACCAAGGTGCTGAAGACGCTCACCGTGAAGAAGGGCAAGGCCTCCTACGCGTTCCCGAAGACGCTGAAGAAGGGTGCGCACAAGATCCGGGCGGTGTTCGTACCGTCGAACTTCGCTGCCTTCGCCGCCTCGGCATCGAAGACGGTGAAGTTCACCGTGAAGAAGTAGCGGGCGGCTGCGGGCGGCGGGACGATCCCGCCGCCCGCAGCCGTGCCGGGCCGTTCTCCAGCGGCGCCGGTCCGAACGCCTCGCGGGCGCCGCGCACGATCTGGCGTCCGAGCAGGTGGTTGCCCACGCCGCCGACGACCGCGCCGATGCCGAACGGGATCGCCCGTCCGATCGCCGATGCGCCCTGCGACGCCGCGAACCGGCGCACGAAGCGGGAGCGCAGCTCGCCGCCGAGGCGCCCGAGGGCCGCCTTCGGCAGCTGCTTCGTCACGAGCTCGCCCCAGTAGCGCTGGCGCGCGGGCGCGACCCCCGCGGCCTGCCCGGCGAGCTGGCGCACGAGGTCGCCGCCGGCGCTGCCGAGCACGAGCGCCATGACGAGCGCTCGCGCCCGCTCCGGGTCGTCGACCGCGATGCCGTGCACCTCGGCGACCGACTGCGCGAACAACGCGCTCGCCTCGAGGAAGCCGCCCGTCTCGACCGCGCTGAGCGCGAACGAGGCGCCGACGCCGACCACCGGGAGAACGGATGCCGCGCCCACCGCGGCCCCGCCCATCGTCACGGCCGCCAGGTAGCGGCGCTCGAGCGTCGCGACGACCTCCGCGGGCGTGGCCTGCGGTCGCGCCGAGCGGATGCCGCGCAGGTGCGCGAGCACGACCGGCCGCTGCACGGAGAGCACGCGGTCGACACCGGACGCGAGCCAGCGCTGGGGGACGCCCGGGGCGGGGGTTGTGCTGGTGGTGGTGGTCTCGAGACGCCGGCTCGCTGCGCTCGCGGGCTCCTCGACCGGCGGGGCGGGACGCCGTCGCCCCTCCGCTGGTTGAGGAGCGCCCGAGCGGAGCGAGGACGCGTCTCGAAACCATTCGTTCGCCGATGGAGCTGTGGTGGTCTCGAGACGCCGGCTCGCTGCGGTCGCGGGCTCCTCGGCCGGCGGGGCGGGACGCCGTCGCCCTTCCGTTGGTTGAGGAGCGCCCGAGCGCAGCGAGGACGCGTCTCGAAACCATTCGTTCGCCGAATGATCCGTGGTGGTCTCGAGACGCCGGCTCGCTGCGCTCGCGGGCTCCTCGACCGGCGGGGGAGCGGGCTCCTCGGCCGGCGGGGTGGGACGCCGTCGCCCTTCCGCTGGTTGAGGAGCGCCCGAGCGCAGCGAGGACGCGTCTCGAAACCATTCGTTCGCCGAATGATCCGTGGTGGTCTCGAGACGCCGGCTCGCTGCGCTCGCTGGCTCCTCGACCGGCGGGGCGGGACGCCGTCGCCCCTCCGTTGGTTGAGGAGCGCCCGAGCGCAGCGAGGACGCGTCTCGAAACCATTCGTTCGCCGATGGAGCTGTGGTGGTCTCGAGACGCCGGCTCGCTGCGCTCGCGGGCTCCTCGACCGGCGGGGTGGCTGTGGTGGTGGTCTCGAGACGCCGGCTCGCTGCGCTCGCGGGCTCCTCGACCAGCGGGGGAGCGGGCTCCTCGACCAGCGGGGGAGCGGGCTCCTCGACCGGCGGGGGAGCGGGCACGGCCGGCGGGGGAGCGGGCACGGCCGGCGGGGTGGCGGGCACGTCGGCCGACGGTTGGGTCACGACGTGACAGCGTAATCCTCGTGGTAACGGCTGAGCACCGTCTCCAGGTCGCCGTCCAGCACGAGGCGGCCCTTGTCCAGGTAGAGCCCGCGTGTGCAGAACCGGCGCAGGTCGTTCTCGTTGTGCGAGACGAAGAACAGCGTGCGTCCGCCCTCGAGCAGCTGGCCGATGCGGGCGTAGCACTTCTCCCGGAACGCCTTGTCGCCGACGGCGAGCACCTCGTCGACGAGGATGATCGGCTCCTCGAGCTCCGTCACGACGCTGAACGCGACCCGCACCTTCATGCCGTTCGACAGGTGCTTGTACGGGGTGTCCAGGAAGTCCCCGACCTCGGCGAACGCGATCATGCGGTCGAAGCGCTCGTCGATCTCGCGCCGCGACATCCCGTGCAGCCCGGCGGCGAGGTACACGTTGTCGCGCACGGTGAGCTCCCCGACGAAACCGCCGGTGATCTCGATGAGCGGGGCGACGCCGCCGTGCACGCGCACGCGCCCCTCATCCGGAAGCATCACCTGCGCGACGAGCTTGAGCAGCGTCGACTTGCCTTGCCCGTTGCGCCCGACGACACCGATCGCCTCGCCGGCGCGCACCTCGAACGAGACGTCGCGCAGCGCCCAGAACTCACCCGGCAGCGTTCGACGGCTCGAGCCCGCGAACAGGTCCTTGAACGTGCGGCGGGCCTGGCGATTGCGCTTGAAACGGATGCCGAGGCCGTCGACCTCGATCACCGGCGCGGCGCCGCGCGTCGTGGCGGCCGCATCCATCAGATCTCGCACGTCTCAGATCTCCTTGAGCACGGCGGCTTCGGATCGGCCGAACACCGCGAGTCCGAGCAGCAGGATGCCGATGCTCACGAGCGCGCTCACGAGCACGGACGGAACGTCGAGCTGCTGCGGGAAGAAGCCCGCGCGGTAGAGGGAGAGGATGCCGGTGAGCGGGTTCAGGCCGGCCCAGTCGTGCAGCGCGGCGGGCAGGTCGGTCACGCCGTAGACGATGGGGGAGGCGTAGAACAGCACGCGCAGGATGAGCTTCACCGCGCGGTGCAGGTCGGTCAGGAACACGACGAGCGGCGCCACGATGAGGCCGACGCCGAGGGTCAGCACGGTCTGGATCGCGATGGCCGGCAGCCACAGCACGAGCTGCCAGTGCGCCGTCGCGCCGCCCACGATCGCGAACACCGCGAGCACAGGGATGCTCAGCAGGAACTCGACGCCCTTCGAGAGCACGAGGCTCGCGACCCAGATCGTGCGCGGGATGGTCGTGGAACGGACGAGCTTCGCCTCGAACGAGAAGGCACGGGTGGCATCCGAGACGGCGCCGTTGAACCAGGTCCACGGCAGCAGCGCGGTGAGCAGGAACACGATGTAGGGCGTCTCGCCGACCGCGCCGCGCCCGAAGACGACCGCGAACACGAACCAGTAGACCGCCGCCATCAGGAGCGGGTCGAGCACCGACCAGATGTAGCCGAGCGCCGACGTCGAGTAGCGCTTCTTGAGGTCACGGCTCGCGAGCAGCCAGAGCGCGTGCCGGTACCGCGCCACGGGCGATCGCGTCGCGCGCGCGGGCAGAGCAGTCACGGGCGTCCTTCGTCGGGTGGAACGGCCCCGATCCTATGCCCGCGCGGCGAAGCGGAGGACGCGATCAGACGAAGAGGTTGGCCCGCTCGAGGTCTTCGGCGAAGTCGATCTCGACCGCGTAGAGGTCGCTGATGTCGAGCGGCTCGACGCGCGCGCCCTGCTCGATGGCGAGCTCGAGGCCGCGCTCGAAGTAGTCCTGGTCGTCGACGCGCTTGAGCTGCGCGATGAGCGCCGCCTTGTGCTCGCGCGAGATGTAGTTGATGCCGACGGCCTCGCCGAGTCCCCCGCGCACGGTCTTCGACAGCTCGCGGATGTAGCCCGCCGCATCCGTCGTGTACTTGACCTCCTCGTCGGACACCTTTGCGGTGTTGACCGAGACGAAGGACTGGTCGCGCGCGATGAACGCCGCGGCGCGGGTGAGCGCCTCGGGGTCGAAGACGACGTCGCCGTTCATCCAGAGCACACCGCCGGGCGCGCTCGCCTGCAGGGCGCGCAGCAGGCTCTTCGACGTGTTCGTCTGGTCGTAGAGGTCGTTGTAGACGAACGTCGCGTCGGGGTGCGCCTCGATGATGTGCTCGAGCTTGTAGCCGACCACGATGGTCACCTGCGCGGCCTCGCCGAACGCGAAGCGGATGTTGTCGAACTGCTGCTGCATGATGGAGCGGCCGTCGGCGAGCGGCGTGAGCGGCTTCGGCAGCGAACGGCCCAGTCGGCTGCCCATTCCGGCAGCGAGGATCACGATCTGCGTGGTCACGGTCGGCCTCCAAAGAGAAATCGTCGAGAGGTGCGGCGGGAGGTGTTTCCCGGCTGTTTACCGCACGTTGTCTGGCGCGACACGTCCTTGTGCTGATGCCACTCTACGGGATGGGCCCCAACGCGAGCCTAAATCCAATCGAACCCGGTGCATAACCCAGTGTGCACCGACCGGTCGATAGGGTGGTCGCGTGGACTCGGGGGGCGCGGAGACGGCATCGACCGCGGCGGCGCGCCCCGGCCGGCCCACGCGATCGCGGGCCGCGAAGAAGCCCGCGCCCGCGGCGCCCCGCGAGATCGCGCTCCGCCTCGACGGACTCGTCAAGCGCTTCGACGACACGACGGCCGTGGCCGGCATCGACCTCGCCGTCGAGCAGGGCTCGTTCTACGGCATCGTCGGCCCGAACGGCGCCGGCAAGACCACGACCCTGTCGATGGTGTCGGGCCTGCTCCGTCCCGACGCGGGCAGCGTGCACATCGGCGACCTCGACGTGTGGCGCGATCCCGTCGCCGCGAAGCGCCTGATGGGGGTGCTCCCCGACAAACTGCGGATCTTCGACCGGCTCACCGGCGGGCAGCTGCTCTACTACAACGGGGTGCTCCGCGGTCTCGACCGGGCCACCGTCATGCTCCGCTCCCGCGACCTGGCCGCCGCGTTCGGCCTCGAGGACTCGCTCGGCCGGCTGGTCAGCGACTACAGCGCGGGGATGACGAAGAAGCTCTCGCTCGCCGCGGCGATGATCCACTCGCCGCGACTGCTCGTGCTCGACGAGCCGTTCGAGGCCGTCGACCCGGTGTCCGCCGCGAACGTCATCGAGATCCTGCGGCGCTACGTCACGGCGGGCGGCACGGTCGTGCTCTCGAGCCACACCATGAACCTCATCGAGCGGATCTGCGACCACGTCGCGATCATCGTCAACGGCGCCGTGCTCTCCAGCGGCACGATGGCGGAGGTGCGCGGCGCGGCAACCCTCGAGGACCGGTTCGTCGAGCTCGCGGGCGGTCGCCGGGCGGCGGAGGGGCTCGAATGGTTGAGCAGTTTCTCGGACTGAAGCTCCGCCTCCTCGCCGGCGCGTTCCGGCGCAATCCGTGGCAGCTGGTCGGACTGGTCTTCGCCCTGCTCTACGGGCTCGGCACGTCGGTGCTCGTCATCGCGGGCCTCGTCTCGCTGCGCTTCATCGACATCGAGGTCGCACGCAGCGCCGAGGTCGTGTTCGGTGCGGTGGTGCTCGTGCTCTTCGCGGTGCTGCCGCTCGTGCTCGGCCTCGACGACGCCCTCGATCCGCGACGGTTCGCGCTGTTCGGCATGTCGACGACGCGACTGTCGGTGGGCCTCGGGCTCGCCGCCCTGCTCAGCGTGCCGGCGCTCGTCATCCTGCTCATCGCCCTCGCGCTCATCGCCACCTGGAGCCGCACGGGACTCTCGGTCGGCCTCGCGATCGGCAGCGTGCCGGTCATCGTCGTGACGTGCGTGCTGACGGCGCGGATCGCGACATCCGTGGGCGCCGTGCTGCTGTCGACGAGGCGCGCCCGCGACGTGACCATGGTCGCGGGCCTGCTGCTCATCGTGTGCGCGCTGCCGGTGGTCGCGCTGCTCGCGCGCGTCGACTGGGCGACGGATGGCGTGGCCGTGCTGTCGAGGATCGAGCGTGTCGTGTCGTGGTCGCCGCTCGGCGCCGCGTGGGCGAGCGCGGCGGACGGCGCCGCCGGCGACGCCACCGGGGCGACCTGGAAGCTCGTCATCGCCGTCGCGTGGATCGGCGTGCTCGCCGCGGTCTGGCGCGCGCTCGTCGCGCACGCCCTCGTCACCCCGCCCCGGCAGGCGGCACGACGGCGCTACGCGGGGCTCGGCTGGTTCGACCGCCTGCCGGCGACCCCGATCGGCGCGATCGCCGCGCGCGGGCTCACCTACTGGGGGCGCGACGGCCGGTACGGCATGTCGCTCGCGATCATCCCGTTCATCCCGGCCGTCATGGTCGTCGCGCTGCACGTCGGCGGGGTGCCGCTCGCGCAGCTCGCCCTGCTGCCCGTGCCGGTCATCTGCCTGTTCCTGTCGTGGGCGGTGCACAACGACGTGTCGTTCGACAACACCGCGCTCTGGCTGCACCTCGCGGCATCCGTCACGGGACGCAACGACCGCTGGGGGCGCCTGCTGCCCGTGCTGCTGCTCGGCGTGCCCGTCGTGGTCGTCGGGTCGATGCTCTCGGCGTGGGCGTTCGGCTCGTGGGCCGTGCTCCCGTCGCTCATCGGGGTGAGCGGGTGCATCCTGCTCTCCGGCCTCGGTCTGTCGAGCATCATGTCGGCGGCGTTCCCGTACCCGACGGTGCGGCCCGGGGACAGTCCGTTCGCGCAGCCCGCGGGCGGCGGCAGCGCGGCCGGACTCGTGCAGGCGTTCTCGTTCCTGCTCATCCTCGCGCTCAGCGCCCCCGCGGTGCTGTTCGGCGCGTTCGGGCTGCTCGGCTGGCCGGGGTGGCACCTGTGGTCGCTCGTCGCGGGGCTCGGCGTCGGCCTGCTCGCGCTCGTGCTCGGCACGGTCGCGGGGGCGCGCGTGTACGACCGCCGCTCGCCCGCGCTGCTCGCGGCCGCCGTGCGGAACTGACGCGGCATCCGTTCGCTGCGGCGCCTAGGCTGGTGGCCATGAGCGACACGGAGCACTCGGGCGGCGGCACGGACGTTCTCGATCGCGAACTCGAGAAGCTGCTCAACGAGGAGCTCGTCGAGGACGGCGATCACGAGCGGTTCAGCCACTACGCGCCCAAGGACAAGATCGTCGAGGCGGCCGTCACCGGCAAGCCGATCCGCGCGCTGTGCGGCAAGAAGTGGGTGCCGACGCGCGACCCGTCGCGTTTCCCGGTCTGCCCCACCTGCAAAGAGATCTACGAGAAGCTGACGTAGCCCGGGGCTCAGGCGAAGAGCGTCGGGAACGCCGGCTCGCCGCGCCCGAGCGAGAGCGCCGACGGCGGCAGCTCCGCCAGCACGGCCGCGTGGTGCGCCCGAGCCCGCGCGACACCCGCGGCGCCGAGGTGCGCCGCGACCGCCTGGCCGGCGACCATGAGCGGCACGTGCAGCGGCCGCCCGTCGGCGAGCGCGCCGCGTGCCACGACCTCCGCGGTCGCGACACCGGATGCCGACAGCCGCCGCGAGGGGAACTTGCGGCCCGCGACCGTCGCCTTCGCCGCCGACCGCTTCGCCACGTCGACCCAGCCGCCCGCCGCATCCGTGTGGGCGACGAGCTTGTAGACGAAGCCCGATGCCGGATGCCCGGAACCGCCGACGACGGACGTCCCGACCCCGAACGAGTCGACCGGCGCCGCGCGCAGGGCCGCGATCGTGAACTCGTCGAGGTCGTTCGTGACCGTGATGCGAGTGCCGGTCGCGCCGAGGGAGTCGAGCAGGGCGCGCACCTCCCCGACGAGCACGGGCAGATCGCCGGAGTCGAGGCGCACCGCGCCGAGCCCGGTGCCGGCGACGCGCACCGCCGTGCGCACTCCCTCCATGACGTCGTAGGTGTCGACGAGCAGCGTCGTGCCGACGCCCATCGCGTCGACCTGCGCGCGGAACGCCTCCTCCTCGCTGCCGTGCAGGAGCGTGAACGCGTGGGCGGCGGTGCCCATCGTCGGCACGCCCCACCGCTTGCCCGCGAGCAGATTGCTCGTGGCGCCGAAGCCGGCGATGTACGCGGCGCGGGCGGCAGAGACGGCGGATGCCGCATCCGTTCGCCGGGAGCCCATCTCGGCGAGCGGGCGCCCGTCGGCGGCGATCACCATGCGGGCGGCCGCCGTCGCGACCGAGCTGTCGTGATTGAGGATCGAGAGCACGACCGTCTCGAGCAGGCACGCCTCGAGGAACGTGCCCTCGACCTGGAGGATCGGCGATCCGGGCACGTAGAGCTCGCCCTCGGCGTAGCCGCGCACGTCGCCGTTGAACCGGAAGCGCGAGAGCCGGTCGAGCGTCGCGTCGGAGACGACGGCGTTGTCGGACAACCAGCCGAGCTCGGCATCGCGGAAGCGGAACGCCTCGATCGCCTCGATCGCGCGCCCCGTGCCCGCGACGACGCCGAAGCGGCGCTCGCCGGGCAGGCTGCGGCCGAACACCTCGAACACGCTGCGCCGGTGCGCCGTGCCGGCCTTCAGCGCGGCGTCGACCATCGTGAGCTCGTAGCGGTCGGTCAGCAGGGCCGTGGACGCAGTCGGGGCACTCGGCTCGCGCTCGCTCATGCGCGCCAGCCTAGGACGCACGCCCGTTCCGGTGCGCTCGGACGCCGCCCGGTACGCTCGACGGGTGCAGCACGCGGGGATCGGGAGCTTCGACCCGGCCCGCATCGACACGTTCGTGTACGCGGGCTGGCGGTTCGACGGCGAGACCGCCGAGTTCGACTTCGCACTCGAGGGAGCGGATGTCGCGGATCGCGTTGTCTTCACCGAGCGGGTCGCGTTCGAGGTGGAGTACTCCGCTGGTCGAGGAGCGTCCGAGCGCAGCGAGGTCGCGTTCGAGGTGGAGCACTCCGCTGGTCGAGGAGCGTCCGAGCGCAGCGAGGTCGCGTCTCGAGACCATGGCGGGTCGGTTGAGGCGGGGCTGGTTTCGAGACGCGACGCTCGCTTCGCTCCCGGCGCTCCTCAACCAGCGGGTGGCGAGGTGGAGCCTCTCGCTGGTCGAGGAGCGTCCGAGCGCAGCGAGGTCGCGTCTCGAGACCATGGCGGGTCGGTTGAGGCGGGGCTGGTTTCGAGACGCGACGCTCGCTTCGCTCCCGGCGCTCCTCAACCAGCGGGCGCCGGCGCTCCTCAACCAGCGGGCGCCGGCGCTCCGCAACCAGCGGGTGCCGACGCTCCTCAGCCAGCGGGGGTGGAACGGGTGGTCGCGCTGCTCGGGGGCGTGCTCGGCACGAGCTACTTCAAGGCGGCGGCGCCCGGCCGCATCCGGATCGACGCCGAGGGACTGACCGCCGAGGCGGTCGGGTACCTCCGCGCCGTGTACCGCGAGGGGCTCGCCGAGTTCGCCTACCGCGCGGGCCTGCCGGGCAAGGTCGAGCCGGTGATCGAGCATCGCCGTCCCGCTCGGGCATGCACCGCATCCGTCGTTCCCGATGGCGCGCCGCTCGTGCCGATCGGCGGCGGCAAGGACTCCGTCGTGAGCGTCGAGTCGCTGCGCGCCGCCGGCGTCGACCCGGTGCAGTTCGCGGTGAACCCGAACGTCGTGATCCGCCGCGTCGCCGAGGCGAGCGGCCTCCCGCTCGTCGAGGCGCGCCGCACGATCGACCCCGCGCTGCTGGAGCTCAACGCCCGCGGCGCGCGCAACGGCCACGTGCCGGTCACGGCGATGAACTCCCTCATCGCGATCGCGCAGGCGCGGCTGCTCGGCCTCGGGCCGGTGGTCATGTCGAACGAGTCGAGCGCGAGCGACCCCACCCTCGACTGGCACGGCGAGGCAGTCAATCACCAGTGGTCGAAGTCGCTCGAGGCGGAGCGGATGCTGGCGGCCGTGCTCGAGCCGCAGGCGGGGATCGCCGGCGCGTACTTCTCGCTGCTGCGCCCGTTCACCGAGTTGCGCATCGCGCGCGCGTTCGCGAAGACCGACCGGTACGACGCGAGCATCGTGAGCTGCAACCGCGCGTTCCGGATGGGCGCGGGCGACCCCGGCTGGTGCGGCGACTGCGACAAATGCCGCTTCGTCTTCCTCGCGCTGTCGGCCGTCATGCCGCCCGATCGCCTCATCGCGATCATCGGCACGGACATGTTCGCCGACGAGACCCAGCTGCCCGGCTACCGCGCCCTCATGGGGCTCGACGCGCACAAGCCGTTCGAGTGCGTCGGCGAGGAGGCCGAGTGCACGGTCGCCGCCTCGCTCGCGAGCCGGCATCCGCACTGGGCTGCGAGTGTCGTGCTGCGCGCGCTGCACGCCGAGATCCCGGGCCTCGCGCAGGGATCGCCGGCGCTCGAGGCGCAGGTGTTCGGCGAGGCGCCCGCCGAGCCGCTGCCGTCGCCGTACTCCGAGGCCCGGTATGCGCTCGTCTGAATCGTTCACCCTCGAGGGACTGGCCGGGCGGCGCGTCATCGTGCTCGGCGCCGGACGCGAGGGCCGAGCCGCCGTCGACGCGCTGCGCGGGACCGCCGCCGCCATCGTCGCGACGACGGATGCGGCCGCTCCGCCCGACTGGCCGGCCGACGTGCCGGTGCTCGTCGCGCCGAGCCCCGAGCGGCTGCTCGCCGCGGATCCCGCAGCCGATGTCGCCGTGAAGTCGCCCGGCATCCCGCCGCACCATCCGCTCGTGGCGGCGCTCGCCGCGGCCGGCCTGCCGATCACGAGCGGCACCGACCTCTGGCTGGGCGAGCACGCCGGCACGACGATCGGCGTCACGGGTAGCAAGGGCAAGAGCACCACGAGCTCGCTCGCGCACGCGCTGCTGCCGGGCAGCGGGTTCGGCGGCAACATCGGCCTGCCGCTGCTCGCCATGGACGCGGCGCCGCAGTACGTCGTCGAGCTCTCCAGCTACCAGTGCCAGTCGCTCACCGTCTCGCCCGACGTCGCGGTCGTGACGAGCCTGTTCCCCGAGCACCTCGACTGGCACGGCGGCCTCGAGGCGTACTACACCGACAAGCTCAACGTGCTGCGGCACTCGCCTCGCGTGGTCGTCGCGAACGGCGAGAACGCGGATGTCGTGGCGTGGGTCTCGCGCTTCGTCCCGCCGTCGAGCGTGACGTGGGTCGGCATCCGCCCCGACGGCTCGCCCGCGGCCTACCGTCTCGAGGCGCGCGACGGCGTCGACTGGATCGCCCGCGAGGTGATGCCTGGTGGCGAGGTGGAGTTCGTGCTCCCGGTGCACGAACTCCAGGTTCTCGGACGGCACAACGCCCTCAACGCGGCGCTCGCGCTCGCGGCGGCCGACGCGGCGAGCGTGCGCGCCGTGCCGGGTCGGGGCGCGGGGGAGCGCGTTCCGGCCGCCGACGCCGCGGCCCGGCTGGAAGCCTTCCGGCCGCTGCCGCACCGCCTGCAGCCGATCGACGACCCCCGCGGCGAGATCGCCTTCGTCAACGACTCCCTCTCGACGACGCCGTTCGCCGCGATCGAGGCGCTCAAGGCGTTCCCGGATCGCGGCGCCGTGCTGCTCGTCGGCGGACAGGACCGCGGTGTCGACTACGCGCCCCTCGCGGCGCAGCTCGCCGCCCACCCCATCCGCGCCGTCGTCGGCCTGCCGCCGAGCGGCGAGCGCATCCTCGCCGAGATCGCGGCGGCGTCCGGCGTCGAGACGCAGCTCGCGAACGACCTTCCGGATGCCGTGGGCCGCGCGATCGCGCTGGGCGCGACATCCGTGCTGCTGAGCCCCGCAGCCCCCAGCTACGGTGCGTACCGCGACTACGCGGACCGCGCCGAGCACTTCATCCGCACGATCCAGGAGCTCCGGGCTCCGACCGAGGAGACACGATGACCCGACCCGACGGCCGCGCGAACGACGAGCTGCGTCCCGTGACGATCGAGCGGGGGTGGAGCGCGCAGGCCGAGGGCAGCGCGCTCATCTCGTTCGGCGGCACGCGCGTGCTGTGCACCGCGAGCTTCACGAACGGCGTGCCGCGCTGGCTCACCGGCAAGGGCAAGGGCTGGGTGACCGCGGAGTACGGCATGCTGCCGCGCTCGACGAACGACCGGATGGACCGCGAGAGCGTCAAGGGCAAGGTCGGCGGCCGCACGCACGAGATCAGCCGGCTCATCGGCCGCAGTCTGCGCGCGATCATCGACACGAAGGCGCTCGGCGAGAACACGATCGTGATCGACTGCGACGTGCTGCAGGCGGACGGCGGCACGCGAACCGCCGCGATCACGGGAGCGTACGTCGCGCTGCACGACGCGATCGAGTGGGGGCGCGCGAAGGGCCTCATCGGCAAGAACGCGGTCGCGCTGCGCGACTCGGTGTCCGCGATCTCGGTCGGCATCATCGACGGCGAGCCCCGCCTCGACCTGCCCTACGTCGAGGACTCGAAGGCCGAGACCGACATGAACGTCGTCGTCACCGGGCGCGGACTCTTCGTCGAGGTGCAGGGGACCGCCGAGGGGGCGCCGTTCGACCGCCGCGAGCTCGATGCGCTGCTCGACCTCGCGCTCGCCGGCAACGCGACGCTCGCCGAGATCCAGCGCGAGGCCCTCGCGTGAGCGTGCAGCTCGTCCTCGCCACCCACAACGCCCACAAGGTCGAGGAGCTGCGCCGCATCCTCGGCGCCGCGCTCGACGGCATCGACCTCATCGGCTACGACGGCCCCGAGCCCGTCGAGGACGGCGACACGTTCGAGGCCAACGCGCTCATCAAGGCCCGTGCCGCGCACGCGCACACCGGGCTGCCGGCGATCGCGGACGACTCGGGCATCTCGGTCGACGCCCTGGGCGGTGCGCCCGGCATCCGCTCGGCGCGCTACGCGGGCAGCCGCGTCGATCGCGACAACCTCGAGCTGCTGCTTGCGAACCTCGGGCAGACGGATGACCGCGCCGCCCGGTTCTTCTGCGCCGCAGCCCTGGTCGCGGACGGCTTCGAGCACGTCGAGCTCGGCGTCTGGCCGGGAACGGTGCTGCGCGAGCCGGCGGGCGTCGGCGGCTTCGGCTACGACCCGATCTTCCGACCTCTTGGTCTGGATGTGAGCGCCGCCGAGCTGACCGCGGACGAGAAGAACGCGATCAGCCACCGGGCGCGGGCGTTCGCGGCGATCATGCCCGTCGTGCGAGCCCGCCTGCTCCCGCCCGCTGGTTGAGGAGCGCGCGACGTCCCGCCGGTCGAGGAGCGCGCGACGCCCCGCTGGTTGAGGAGCGCGCGACGCCCCGTTGGTTGAGGAGCGCCCGAGCGGAGCGAGGACGCGTCTCGAAACCACCGCCCCCTTAACGATCCGTGGTGGTCTCGAGACGCCGGCTCGCTGCGCTCGCGGGCTCCTCGACCGGCGGGGTGGGACGCCGTCGCCCCTCCGCTGGTTGAGGAGCGCCCGAGCGGAGCGAGGACGCGTCTCGAAACCACCGCCCCGTTGACGATCCGTGGTGGTCTCGAGACGCCGGCTCGCTGCGCTCGCGGGCTCCTCGACCGGCGGGGTGGGACGCCGTCGCCCCTCCGTTGGTTGAGGAGCGCCCGAGCGGAGCGAGGACGCGTCTCGAAACCACCGCCCCGTTGACGATCCGTGGTGGTCTCGAGACGCCGGCTCGCTGCGCTCGCGGGCTCCTCGACCGGCGGGGCGCGTGGTCTCGAGACGCCGGCTCGCTGCGCTCGCGGGCTCCTCGACCGGCGGGGCGCGTGGTCTCGAGACGCCGGCTCGCTGCGCTCGCGGGCTCCTCGACCAGCGGGGTGGCGGGCTCCTCGACCGGCGGGGTGGCGGGCTCCTCGACCAGCGGGGGAGCGGAAGCACTCCTCGACCGACGGGGTGGCGGCCTACGCTGGACGGGTGAGCAACGAGCACGACCACCACGCGGGCGCCGACCGGCGCCGGCTCGTCGTCGCGCTCGTCATCACGGTCGCGTTCCTCGGGGTCGAGGTCGTCGGCGCGGCGCTGACCGGCAGCCTCGCGCTGCTCGGAGACGCCGGCCACATGCTCTCGGACGCGCTCGCGCTCGGGGTCGCGATCGTGGCATCCGTCGTCGCGGCGCGGCCCGCGACCGACCGGGCGACGTTCGGCTTCCGTCGTGCCGAGGTGTTCGGCGCGCTCGTCAACGGCGCGCTGCTCGCGCTCATCGCGATCGGCGTCGCCGTGGAGGCCGTCGCGCGGCTCGTTCAGGGCGACGCGCACGTCGCGAGCGGCGGGATGCTCGCCGTCGCCATCGCGGGACTCGTCGCGAACGTCGTGGCCGCCCTCGTGCTGCGCGGCGGAGTGAACCGCTCGATCAACCTGCGCGCCGCGTATCTGGACGTGCTCGGCGACACGCTCGGTTCGATCGCGGCGATCGTGGCATCCGTCGTCATCCTGACCACCGGGTTCGGCGCGGCCGACGCGATCGCCTCGCTCGTCATCGCGGCGCTCATCCTGCCGCGCGCGGTCATGCTGCTGCGCGACGTCGTGCACGTGCTCAGCGACGCGGCGCCCCGCGGAACGGATGTCGAGCAGATCCGCGCGCACATCCTCGGGACGGCGGGAGTCGTCGGCGTGCACGACGTGCACGTCTGGCAGATCACCTCGGGCGCGCCGGTGTTCACCGCGCACGTCGTCGTGCAGCCCGCGATCCTCGTCAAGGGGTATGCCGACGACCTGCTCGACCGGCTCGGCAGCTGCCTGACCGAGCACTTCGACGTGGCGCACTCGACGTTCCAGATCGAGGTCGCCGAACACGCGGAGCACGAGGCGCACGTGCATCGCTAGCACGGCCGGCGCGTCGAGTGGCCGCGCGGCGATAGAGTTTCGGGGTGCCGAAATCTGCGCTGCGGACTCCGGCTCCGCCCCGCGGCCGGCTCGCACTGCTGCTCGGACCCGCGTTCGTCGCGGCGATCGCGTACGTGGACCCGGGCAACGTCGCCGCGAACGTGACCGCGGGGGCGCGCTACGGCTACCTGCTCGTCTGGGTGCTGCTCGTCGCGAACGCCGTGGCGGTCATCGTGCAGTACCAGTCGGCGAAACTCGGGCTCGTCACCGGGTCGAGCCTGCCCGAGCTGCTCGGCCGGCGGCTGCGGCGCTGGCCGCGCCGAGCGTTCTGGCTGCAGGCCGAGCTCGTCGCGGCGGCGACGGACCTCGCCGAGGTGCTCGGCGGCGCGATCGCGCTGCACCTGCTCTTCGGCCTGCACCTGCTGCTCGGCGGGGTCATCATCGGCCTCGCGTCGATGGCGCTGCTCGTCGTGCAGACGCACCGCGGGCAGCGCTCGTTCGAGGTCGTGATCGTCACCCTGCTCGCGGTCATCCTCGTCGGGTTCGTCTCGGGCCTGCTCGTCAGCCCCGTCGACGGCGCGGAGTTCGCCGCGGGCATCCTGCCGCGATTCGACGGCACCGACTCGGTGCTCCTCGCGTCGAGCATGCTCGGCGCGACCGTCATGCCGCACGTCATCTATCTGCACTCCGCGCTCGTGCGCGACCGCCACGGCGGCGGGCTCGCGCCCGGCCGCATCCGCACTCTCATCCGCGCAACGCGCTGGGACGTCGCCCTCGCTCTCGTCATCGCCGGCGCGATCAACCTCTCGATGCTCGTGCTCGCGGCGTCGAGCCTGCGCGGCGCCGCGGGCACGGACACCATCGAGGGCGCGCACGCGATCATCGCGGATGCGCTGGGTCCGGTGATCGCGGCGGCCTTCGCGATCGGGCTGCTGGCATCCGGTCTGGCCTCGACCTCCGTCGGCACCTACGCCGGGTCGGTGGTCATGGGCGGCCTTCTGCGGGTGCGCGTGCCGCTGCTCGCGCGTCGGGTCGTCACCCTCATCCCCGCGCTCGTCATCCTCGGCCTCGGCATCGATCCGACTCTCGCGCTCGTCGTGAGCCAGGTCGCGCTGAGCTTCGGGATCCCGTTCGCGCTCGTACCGCTGATCTCGCTCGCCGGCTCGCGGCGCGTCATGGGCTCATTCGTGACGAGCGTGCCGCTGCGCGCCGTGAGCTGGGTGGCGACCGCGGGGATCATCGCGATCAACGTCGTGCTCATCGTGCTGACGTTCGCCGGCTGAGCGCCGGGTTTCGTCGCCGGGCGGGAGCGCCGGTTTCCTCCCGGAACGGGCATGCGTTTCGGCTACTGGAGTTGCCGCACCACGGTGCACGAACTCCAGTAGCCGGAACGGATGCACCAGACGCCAGCACCAGACGCCAGCACCAGACGCCCGCCACAATGGGCCCATGACGCCCATGACGCCCATGACGCCCGCGCGCGATCGCCGCCCGACGCCGACGGCGATCGAGGACTACGTGAAGGTCGTGTACGCGCACACCGAGTGGCAGCCCACCCCGATCACGAGCGGAGGCATCGCTGCCCGGCTCGGGCTCGCGCCGTCGACCGCCACGGAGATGGTCAAGCGTCTCGTCGCCGAGGGGCTGCTGCTGCACGAGCGCTACGGCGCCGTCACGCTCACCGCGCCGGGGCGCGAGCTGGCGCTGCGGATGGTGCGACGGCACCGCCTCATCGAGACGTGGCTCGTGCGGCAGTTCGACTACCGCTGGGACGAGGTGCACGACGTGGCCGAGGAGCTCGAGCACGCGCTGCCCGACCGCATGCTCGACGCGATCGACGACCAGCTCGGCCGCCCGGCCGCGGATCCGCACGGCGACCCGATCCCGACGCGCGAGGGCCGGGTGACGGTTCCGGATGCCGTGCTCCTCGCCGACGCGGACGGCGGCATCCGTGGCACGATCGTGCGCATCAGCGACCGCGACCCGGCCGTGCTGCGGCTGCTCGACGCCGCGGGGATCGGCGTCGGCACGGCTGTGGGTCGCGACGACGTGCCGCCCACGGCACGGGACGCGATCTGGATCGCCGGCTGACCGCGAGCCGACCCGTGGCTAACCCGCGGGCTTGTCGTTCGAGCGGTCCTGGTCGAACGCCGATCGATCGAGCGTGAGGGCGCCGCCGTCGGCATCCGTTCCCTCCTCGCGTGCGCGACGTGCCTTACGGGCGCCGCGCACGTAGTGGAAGGCGGTCGGAACGACGGCGATGAGCACGGCTCCGATGAGGATCATGTCGATGTACTTCTCGACGAACGCCGCGACCGGCGGGATGTACCCGAGCAGGAAGCCCGCGAGCGTGACGCCCGAACCCCAGATGAACGCGCCGATGATGTTGTAGAGCGAGTACTTGCGATAGCTCATGTGGCCGACGCCGGCGGCGATCGGGGCGAAGGTGCGCACGATCGGAACGAATCGGGCGATGATCACGGCGAGTCCGCCGAAGCGCTCGAAGAACTGATTGGTGCGGACGACGTTCGCGCGGCTGAAGAGGCCGCTCTCCTTGCGTTCGAAGATGCGCGGGCCCACCTTGTGCCCGATCAGATACCCGACCTCGCCGCCGAGGAACGCGGCGAACGAGATCGCGAGGCAGACCCACCAGATCGGGATCGGCACGGCGCCGTTGAACGTCAGGATGCCCATGATGACGAGCAGCGTGTCGCCGGGGAGGATGAAGCCGACGAGCAGTCCCGTCTCGGCGAAGACGATCCCGCACACGATGAGCAGCGAGATCGCACCGAAGCCCGCGAGGTGATGCGGATCGAGGAAGGGGAGAAGAGCGGTGGGGGCCACGAGGCTGCTCCAGTCGTTGTGGTCGCTGTGCCCGGGCCGGATCGACCGTGCGGGAGAAGGGACTCGAACCCTCACGCCTTTCGGCACAGGAACCTAAATCCTGCGTGTCTGCCAGTTCCACCACTCCCGCGGGCGCCCCCAAGTGTAGTGAGCGGGCCGTCGCTCAACCCTGTGTGTCGAGCACGTCCGCGACCGCGGCGAGCGGCATCCGCTCTCCGTTCGTCCGCAGGTCCCATCCACCAGACGTCGCAGGGCTCGCGTCCATTGCATCCCCAGCGAGACCGTCTAGCGTCTGGCCCATGACGACGGATGCGGGCGCCGCCCGAACGACCCGGTCCGGTGCCGGAAGCCGCGGAGCGGTGCGGGTGACGGCGAGCCGGGTGCGTGGCGTCATCCGTCGCAGCCCGCGCGCCGACCGGGTGTACCGCGCCGGCGTCGGGGTCGTCGGCGGCGCGACCGTCGCCCTCGGTGTCGTGCTCATGCCGCTGCCCGGTCCGGGCACACTCATCTCGCTCGGCGGGCTGGCGATCCTCGGCACCGAGTTCCGCGGTGCGGCGAAGGTCAACGTCGGCGCCAAGCGCGTCGTGAATCGCGCCGTCGAGATCGTGCGGGCGCGCCGGCAACGCCGCTCGCGGCAGTAACGCCGCGCATCCGGGCCGCCGATCACCCCGTCGATCACCCCGCCGACGGGATGAGCGTGTGCGGGCTGACGATCCGTGAGACGGATCCGCGCCCGGCGAGCAGGTCGATGAGCGCGTCGATGGCGGCCCGCGCCAGAGTGTCGACGGGATCGACGATCGCCACCGTGCGGGGCGCGTCCCCGGGAAGGCCGGACGTGCCGAAGGTGACGATGTCGAGCCGCGGATCGTCGGGGTGGCGCGCGTCGATGAAGGCAGCGATGAGGCGGTCGGTCGCGGTGAAGCTCTGCGTGACGACGAGCGCGGTGGGCGCGTCTCGATCGAGCAGCGCACGGAAGGCGCGATCGTCGGCCACGGGATCGTCCTCGGGGAAGTGGGATGAGACCCGCACGCCCGCGTCGTGCGCAGCGCGCCCGATGCCGTCGACCGTGCGATCGACGTAGAGGTATCCGCCCCGACGCTCCTGCTCCCGGGGACCGGCATAGGCGATCGAGGTGTGCCCCCGTCCCGCGAGATGACCGACGGCGAGGGCGGTCGCGCGTCGGAAGTCGTAGTCGACGAAGGGGAGGGACCCCTCGAGCGGCTCGCCGATGGCGACCGTCGGCATGCCGAGTTCTTCCAGGGCGCTCGCCCGGCGGTCACCGGGGCGCGTGGACATCAGGATGACGCCGTCCGCGCGCCCGCCGCGCATGATGTCGAGGATCGACTGCGGCTCGGAGTGCGTCTCGCTCGCGATCAGGAGGTCGTATCCCCGGGCGCGGGCCGCCGCGGTGACCTGCAGCAGGTAGAGGCCGAGCCAGCCGTCCGCGCCGCCGACGCCGTCCGGCACGGAGAGCGCGATCGTGTTCGTCGAGCCGCCGCGCAGCGCCTGGGCGGCGGCTCGGGGGGTGTATGCGAGCTCGGCCGCCGCGGCGAGCACGCGCGCACGGACCTTCTCCGAGATCGGCCGGGTCGAGTTCAGGACGTACGACACCGTGCTCTGCGACACGCCGGCCAAGCGGGCCACGTCCGTCATCGACGCGTTCTTCCTCTGCGGCATCCGTGCGACCTCTCTGTTGTCGTGCGGGGTCGGCGTGCGGGCGCAGGCGTCGTGTTCTCCGACCCCGCTGTCGATTGTATCAACAATCTCATCGATTACGGATCACGCATCGCGGTGTGAAATCTGTGTTACATCGCCCCTCTTTCGATGACGGCGGGCCAGGGCGACGGATACGGTGCGTGATACGAATCGACGACGGAGACGATGAAACCAGAAGTCGATCGATGATCGACGACGAGAGCAGCAAGAGAGTGAGTCCGATGCCCACCATCCGCCCGAAGACCCGGGGCCTGATCGCCGCATCCGCCGTCGCCGCCGTCGCGACAGTCCTGTCCGGCTGCGCCGCGTCCCCCGCGACCGACGCCGCAGTGGACGAGATCACCGTCTGGACGGGTCTGCCGTACGACTCGTTCCAGAAGCCGAACAAGGCGGCCTTCGACGCGTGCGCGGCCACCACCGGCGTGAAGGCGAAGCTCGAGGACTTCCCTCCCGGTGACCTGACCGCGAAGGTCATCCAGGCGGCGACGTCGGGCGACCTGCCGGATCTGCTCTACCTGGAGGGGACGGACCTCTCGCGCGTCGCCGAGACGGGCGTGCTCAATCCGCTCTCGGACTTCGACCTCGATGCGAGCGACTACTACCCGATCGTCGAGGACATGGGGTCGTACGACGGCGAGCTCTACGGCATCGCGCCCGGGGTGAACACCGTCGGCGTCTTCTACAACAAGGACATCTTCGACGCCGCGGGAGTGGCCGTGCCGACGACGTTCGCCGAACTGCGCGCCGCCGCGAAGACGCTCACGACCCCCGACATCCAGGGTTTCGCGCTCTCGGCCGACAGCGGCACCGGCCCGTACGTCTTCCTGCCCTTCCTGCTCAGCGCGGGCGGAGACCCGGCCGAGCTCGACAGCCCGGCCGCCGTCGAGGCGCTCCAGCTGTGGAAGGGCCTGCTCGACGACGGCTCGACCAGCGCTTCGGCGACGACGATCGGCTGGGACGCGCAGGATGCGTTCCGCGCCGACAAGGCGGCCATGGTGATGTCCGGCTCCTGGCTCTTCTCCGAGGGTCTCGGCATGAACATGGGGGTCTTCCCGGTGCCGACGCCGGACGGCACGGGCACCCCGGTCTCTCCGATCGGCGGCGAGCTGTGGACGATCCCGACCACGGACGACGCCCACCAGGCCGCCGCGGCGAAGGTCCTCGCCTGCATCACGGACGACAAGAACTCACTGGCGATGGCGATGGCGTCCCACCGCACCCCGAGCAAGACGACGATCGCGGACGCCTATCTCGACGCGAACCCGGATGAGGCCGCCCTCATCGACCTGATCGATGGCGCCTACCTCCGCGATCCGGAGAAGACCGGGGACCAGAACGAGCGCATCGCGACGGCCGTGCAGGATGCCCTGGCCAACGGCACCGATCCGGCGACCGCCCTCGCGAAGGTCGCCGGCGACTGAGCCGATCGGGACACCGATGACCCCATCTCCACCACGCACCGCCGGGTCGCTTCGCGCGCCACGAGTGCGTCTGACCACGGCTCGGCGAGAGCAGCTCGTGCATGCGGCGTTCGTCATCCCGGCGTTCCTGTACATCCTGTACTTCTTCGGCTACCCGCTGATCAAGAACGTGTGGATGAGCTTCGTCGACTTCCGCACGGCCACCTTCATCACGGGCAGGGCGCCCTGGGTCGGGTTCGAGAACTATGCGAGCGTGCTCGCCACGTCCGTTCTGCCGCTCGCCACGGTGAACACGATCGTCATCACCGCGGTGACCGTCGTGGCGCAGCTCGTGATCGGCCTCGCCATCGCGTCCTTCTTCAGCACGCGCTTTCCGGGGAACCGGTTCTTCTCGGGGGCGCTCCTGCTGCCGTGGCTGCTGCCCATGGTCGCGACCGCCGCGGTATGGCGGTGGCTGCTGAGAGACGGCGGCCCGCTGGTCGGGCTGTTGCACCTGCACAACTCGCCGTTCGCGGATCCGGCGCTCGCGCTCGCCTCGGTGATCCTCATCAACATCTGGCTCGGCGTGCCGTTCTACGTGATCATCCTGACCGCGGCGCTGCAGAACGTGCCGAAGGACCAGCTCGAAGCGGCGAACCTCGACGGGGCCGGTCGCCTGGCCAGGTTCTGGCACATCACCCTGCCCAACATCCGTCCGCAGCTCGCGGTGTCGACGACGCTCACCATCATCTACACGCTCAAGGTGCTCGAGCTGCCGCTCATCCTCACGGGCGGCGGCCCGGCGAATGCGACGCAGACGCTCGGCACCGTGGCGTACGCGCTGTCCTTCAAGAAGTTCCAGTTCGGCGAGGGCGCGGCGGTCGGCAACATCCTGATGCTCGTCACGCTCGTGTTCGCCATCGCGTATGTGATCCTCGCCGCCCGCAAGGAGAAGCAATGACCGCCGCAGCCCGACTCTCGCCGTGGCTCAAGACGCTCGGCGCCGTGGGCATCCTGGTCGCGATGCTCTATCCCGTCTACTGGCTGGTCAGCGCATCGTTCCAGCCCGGCGCATCCGCCGCGACCATCCAGGCGATCCCGCCCTCGTTCGACCTCACGTCGTTCCGGAAGGCCGTCGACGAGCAGCTCGGGCCGATCCTCACGAGCCTGGCCGTCGCGATCGGCACAGCGCTGCTGTCCATCGTGATCGCTGCGCCCGCCGCCTTCGGCCTGTCCCGCCTGCGCAGCCGCTTCGTCGACGTCGTGCTGATCACGCTCTTCATCGCCCAGATCGTGCCCGGCATCGTGCTGTCGAACTCGCTCTACACGATGTTCCAGAGCATCGGCCTGCTCAATACGATCCCCGGCCTCATCCTCGCGAACGCCTCCGGCAGCCTGCCGTTCGCGCTGCTCCTGCTGCGCTCGTTCATGCTGGAGATCGACCAGGAGGTCCTCGAGGCCGCGCGCCTGGACGGCGCGGGTGCGGTGCGCACGCTGCTCCAGATCGTCGCGCCGATCAGCCGCAACGCGCTGATCACGGCCGGCGTCTTCGGCTTCCTCGCGGGGTGGGGCGACTTCCTCTTCGCCCTCACGCTGAGCACCGGCTCCGAACTGAAGACCATGACCGTCGGGGTGTACGAGTACATCTCATCGCCGAACGTCGATTGGAGCACGGTGATGGCCGCGAGCGTTCTCGCGAGCCTGCCGGCGATCGTCCTGCTCATCGTCTCGCAGCGTTACCTCCGGGTCGGCCTCGGTGCCGGCTCCGGAAAGTGAAAGGAAAGCACGTCACCATGACGTCGATCGAACACGCACCGAATGCGGCCCGTGCGACCGCCACCGCCGAATGGTGGCGCACCGCCGTCATCTATCAGATCTACCCGCGGTCGTTCGCCGACGCGAACGGGGACGGCGTGGGCGACCTGCGCGGGATCACCGGACGTCTGGACGCGATCGCCGAGCTCGGCGCGGACGCCGTCTGGCTCTCGCCGTTCTACACGTCGCCGCAGAACGACGCGGGCTACGACGTCGCCGACTACTGCGACGTCGACCCCCTCTTCGGCACCCTCGCGGACTTCGACGAGCTCGTCGAAGCGGCGCACGCCCTCGGCATCCGCGTGATCGTCGACCTGGTGCCGAACCACTCGTCGAGCGAGCACCGCTGGTTCCGGGAGGCGCTCGCCGCCGGGCCCGGCTCGGCCGAGCGGAGCAGGTACATCTTCCGCGACGGCCGAGGGGAGGCGGGAGAGCTGCCGCCGAACAACTGGCAATCGACCTTCGACGGTCGCGCGTGGACGCGCGTCGCCGAGGCCGACGGCCAGCCGGGACAGTGGTACCTGCACCTGTTCGACTCGTCCCAGCCGGACTTCGACTGGAGCAATCGCTGGGTGCAGGAGCGCTTCCTCGAGATCCTTCGGTTCTGGCTCGATCGCGGCGTCGACGGATTCCGGGTCGACGTCGCGCACGGGCTCGACAAGGAGCACGGCCTGCCCGACTACGACCAGCCCGATCTGACCGACTTCTTCCGCCCCAGCCCGCACTGGGCGCAGCCCGGCGTGCACGCGATCTATCGCGAGTGGCGCGCACTGCTCGACGACTACGCGGGCGATCGGGTGCTGTGCGCGGAGGCATGGGTGAGCCCGCTCACGAGCCTGTCCGACTGGGTGCGACCGGACGAGATGCACCAGGCCTTCAACTTCGTCTACCTCGCCACGTCGTGGGACGCCGAGGAGCTGCGCCGCGTCATCCGCGACTCGCTCGCCGCCTTCGGCGCGGTCGGCGCGCCGTCGACCTGGGTGCTCTCGAATCACGATGTCGTGCGGCACGCCACGCGGCTGGGCTTCGCGGCCGACGCCGAGCTCTTCCACGGCATCGGCCCGTCGACCCCCGGGCTGCCCGACCCGGCGACCGCACTGCGCCGCGCGCGGGCCGCGACGGCGCTCATGCTCGCCCTGCCCGGCTCGGCCTACCTCTACCAGGGCGAGGAGCTCGGCCTGCCGGAAGCGCTCGACATCCCCGACGCCGACCGACAGGATCCCGCGTGGCGCCGCAGCGCGGGCGAACGCTACGGACGCGACGGCTGCCGCGTCCCGCTGCCCTGGGAAGCGGATGGGACGGCGATCGGATTCAACGACACCGGGCTCTCCTGGCTGCCGCAGCCCGAGCAGTGGCGGACGCTCGCGAGGGACCGGCAACGCCTCGACCCGGCGTCGACCCTGCGCTTCTACGAGCGCGCACTGCGACTGCGTCGGGAGCACGCGCTCGGCGCGGGCGCGATCGCGTGGGAGCGGACGAGCGGCGACGTCATGGACCTGCGCAACCAGGGCATCCGCGTGATCGTGAACCTCGGCGATCACGCGATCGCCCTTCCGGCGGGGACGGTCGTGCTCAGCTCCGTTCCGCTCGACGATCCCGCCCGCCTCCCCGTCGATGCGGCGGTGTGGATGCGCGAGGAGTGATCGGGTACGTGTCGGGTCGTGAGACCGACGTGCTCCGTGCGGCTGTGGACACCGCGCGAGCGGGAGCGCCGGCCTCCCGATAATCGTCGGCATGTCGCAGGCGGTCGCGCTGATCACGGATGAGGTGCGCGCCCGCCTGCGCCGCGACGGCGTCGACCTGGCGCGCGACCGCGACGTCGCCGACCGGTACGTGCGGGACGAGGTGCGGCGCTACGCGGAGCGGGCGCTCGGCGGCAGCGTGCCGCTGCTGCCCGACGAGGCGCTCGCGACCCGCCAGGTCGTCGCGTCGCTCACCGGGTACGGCGCGCTGCAGCCGCTGTTCGACGACGAGACCGTCGAGGAGATCTGGATCAACGGCCCCGACCGCGTGTTCGCGGCGCGCGGGGGAGTGAGCGAGCTGACCGACATCCGCCTCACGGACGTCGAGGTGCGCGACCTCGTCGAACGGATGCTGCAGACCTCCGGCCGGCGCGTCGACGTGAGCTCTCCGTTCGTCGACGCGAGCCTCCCCGACGGCTCGCGGCTGCACGTCGTCATCCCCGACATCACGGCGCGGCACTGGAGCGTCAACATCCGCAAGTTCGTGCACCGCATCCGCGATCTGCAGCGGCTCGTGGCGCTCGGGTCGCTGCCGATGCAGGCGGCCGAGTACCTGCGCATGTGCGTGCTGAGCGGTCAGAACGTGCTCGTGTCGGGGGCGACGCAGAGCGGCAAGACGACGATGCTCGGCGCACTTCTCGCGGCGGCGCGGCCGAGCGAGCGGATCGTCACGGTCGAGGAGACCTTCGAGCTCGACCTCGCCGCGACCGACCGGGTCGCCATGCAGTGCCGCCAGCCGAGCCTCGAGGGCACCGGCGAGGTCACGCTGCGCCGCCTGATCAAGGAGGCGCTGCGGATGCGCCCCGACCGCCTCGTGGTGGGCGAGGTGCGCGAGGCGGAGAGCCTCGACCTGCTCATCGCGCTCAACTCGGGGCTGCCGGGCATGTCGTCGATCCACGCCAACAGCGCGCGCGACGCGCTCGCGAAGCTCTCGACGCTGCCGCTCCTCGCCGGGCGCAACATCGACTCCTCGTTCATCGTGCCGACCGTCGCGGGCGTCATCGACGTCGTCGTGCACTGCGAGCTGCAGCGCGACGGCCGTCGTCGCGTCGCGGAGATCGTCGCGCCGAGCGGGCACGCGTCCGGCAGCGTCATCGAGGCCAGCACGATCTTCCAGGTCGAGGGCCGCGACCTCGTGCACACGGGCGGCTTCCCGACTCGCCGGTCGAAGTTCGCGGCCGCCGGATTCGACCCGGCCGTGGTGCTGAGCAGGTCGGCGTGACCGTCGTCCTCGGCATCCTGCTGGGCCTCGGCCTCACCCTCGCGGCGTCGCCCTGGCTGTGGCCGGCGCGCGAGGAGCGCCCGCGCGAGACGGGACGCCTGCGAGACCTGCTCGTGCAGGCCGGGCTCGCCCGCGTCACGGTGCCGACCTTCGTCGTCGTGAGCGTGCTGCTCGGGGCGGTCGCCGCCGGACTCGTGGCCGCGATCGTCCCCGTCGTCGTGCTCGCGGTCGCCGCAGGGCTCGTGGGCGCCGCACTGCCCACGGTGCTCGTCGTCGCCCGTGCCCGGTCGGCGCGCCGCACGACCCGCATCGTCTGGCCGGATGTCGTCGACCACCTGGTGTCGGCGGTGCGGTCGGGCCTCGCGCTGCCCGACAGCGTCGTCGCCCTCGCGCACACCGGACCGCCCGCGACCCGGGCGGCGTTCGCCGAGTTCGAGGCGGACTATCGAGCGACCGGCGACTTCCCGGCGAGCATCGACCGGCTCAAGCAGCGCCTCGCCGACCCGGTGGCCGACCGCATCCTCGAGACGCTGCGGATGTCGCGCGAGGTCGGCGGCACGGAGCTGACGGGCGTGCTGCGCGCGCTCGCGTCGTACCTGCGGGCGGATGCGGCCGTGCGCTCCGAGGTCGAGGCGCGGCAGTCCTGGGTCGTCGTCGCCGCGCGTCTCGGCGTAGCGGCACCGTGGATCGTGCTCCTGCTGCTCTCGACGCGGCCCGAGGCCGCGGCGGCCTACAACTCGGCGTCGGGCAGTGTCGTCGTCGCGATCGGGCTCGCGATCTCGGTCGTCGCGTACCGCATCATGCTCGCGGTCGGCCGGCTGCCCGAGGAGCGGCGGTGGTTCGAGTGAGCGCGGCGCTGCCGCTCGCCATCGTGCTCGGACTCGCCCTCGGCGTCGGCGCGTGGCTCGTCGTCAGTGCTCTGCCGCGGCTCGGCCGGCCGACGCTCATGGCCCGAGTCGCGCCGTTCGTCGTCGACGTGTCGCCCGCGGCGCGCGAGTACCTCGACCGCCGCACGGCGAACCCGCTGCCCGTGCTCGGGCTCGTGCTGTCCCCGGTCGCGCGTCCGCTCGTGCGGCTGCTCGACGCGCTCCTGGGCGGGTCGGCGTCGCTCGGGCGCCGGCTCGCGCAGGCGGGTTCGGCGTTGCGGCCGTCGGAGTTCCGCATCCGTCAGCTGCTCTGGGGAGCGGGCGGGGCCGGGCTCGGCGTGCTCGTCGCGGTGACCGCGAGCCGGTCGGTCGCCGTGCCGCCCCTCGCCTCGGTCGGCATCGTCGCCGTGCTCGCGGTGCTCGGCGTCGTGGTGCGCGACACGCTGCTGCAGCGCGCCGCGCGGGCGCGCGTGGCGCGGATGGCCGAGGAGCTGCCGACGGTGCTCGAGTTCCTGACGCTGAGCCTCGCGGCGGGAGAGAGCATCCTCGACGCGATCCGCCGGGTCGCCCGCGTCAGCCGCGGCGAGCTCGCTCGCGAGCTCGCCGGCGTTGCGACAGCGGTGGCGACCGGGCTCCCGCTCGCAGACAGCCTCGCCGAGCTCGCCGGACGGATGCAGCTGCCGCCGCTCACCCGCAGCGTCGAGCAGATCGTCGGTGCACTCGAACGCGGCACCCCGCTCGTCGAGGTGCTGCGCGCGCAGGCGCAGGACGTGCGCGTCGACGCCAAGCGGGAGCTGCTCGAGGCGGCCGGCAAGAAGGAGGTCGCGATGCTCGTGCCGCTCGTGTTCCTCATCCTCCCGGTGACGGTCGTCTTCGCACTCTGGCCGGGCGTCGTCGTGCTGCAGACGGGGTTCTGAGTCTCAGCCTTCACATTCGCCGCGTCCCGCGGCGCGGGACGGACTGGAATGAGCCAGGCCCGACGGCGGCTACGTGCATGCGCACGCCGAGCACGCCGCCGTGCCGTGATCACTCGCCGGAGGCGCGGGCGTCGACGGCGTCCATCGAGATCTCCTCCGCGTCGAGCGCGGTTCGCAGCACCTCGATCGCCTCGGACGAGTACGCGCCGCGCTCGTACGCGTCGCCCAGCGCCGCGCGCTCGGCGTCGAGCTGCACGCGCCGCAGCCGTTGGAACTGCGCGACCTCGTTGTCGGGTTCCGTGAGGTCGGTGCTCGCCCAGATCTCGAGGCGGCCGAGCCAGATCGTGCCCTGCGCGGCGACCTCGTCGACCACCCCGTCCCGCAGGGGTGAACCGGATGCGGCCGACGACTCGGCCACGTGCGCGACGGCTGCGTCGCCGGCATCCTTCATGAGCTTGCGCAGCTCGTAGACCTCGGTGCGCTCCGACCCGGGAGCGTCGGCGGCGGGATGCAGACGCCGCACGACGACCGGCAGCAGCAGACCCTGCACGACGAGGGTGATGATCGCGACCGCGAACGCGATGAGCACGAGCGAGTCACGCATGGGTGCTCCGTCGGGGACCGTCTGGACGGCGACGACCGTGACGACCCCGCGCATGCCGGACAGCCCGAGGATGACGCCGTCACGCCATCCGAGGGCCTGGTCGCGCTCGGCGGTCAGGTCGTTGGCGCGCTGATCGAGGCGCTTGCGGAAGTTCTGGAACGACCGGGACAGTCGTGAACGCGTCGACTCGTCGAGCTCGGGCGCCGGCGTCGGGTCGTTCTCGAGCTCGGCGAGTTGCGCGACGACCCGGTCGCGTGCGGCCCGGTCCTTCTTCGTCACGATCCCGAGGGCCGCCCGCACGCCCCGCAGGAAGCTCCGCCCCGGCGACTGGCGGATGCCCAGCCGGCGGAAGCTGGCCGCTCGTCGCTGGAAGTCCTCCTCGGTGATGCTGTCGAATCGGCCCTGGGTCTGCGCGGCCCGCGCGGCGTGCCGACGGTAGCGGCGGCGGATGGAGGACAGCAGCGGAGGCATCGCCGCGAAGCGCACGGCCACCAGCAGCACGATCACGAGCCCCGCGACGCCGAGGGTCGCGAGCAGGGCGTTGCCCGCCGCGACCTCGCCCACGACCGGCCAGAGCTCGAAACCCATGTAGAGGAACACCGCGTTCTCGACGAGCAGCGTCACAGTGCGCCAGGTGCCCGACTCCGCGGCCCGGAATGAGGCACGGATGCGGTACGCGCCCTGGTTGCCGACGAGGATGCCCGCGGTCACGACCGCCACGACCCCTGACGCTCCGGCGAACTCGCCCGCGAGGTAGGCGACGAACGGCACGACGAGCGAGATCGCCGCGTCGAGCACCGGGTCGGTGATCCGGTGCCTGAGCACCACGACCACCGCGGCGAGCACGCCCCCGATGAGCGCCGCGCCGACGACCGCCCAGAGGAAGGTCAGGGCGATGCTCCATCCCGTCGGCGCCGTGCCGGTGGCCGAGACGATCGCGAGGGCCGTCGACAGCAGCACGAGCGCGGTCGCGTCGTTCACGAGCCCCTCGCCCTCGAGGATCGTGACGATGCGCGGGGGCAGGCCGAGCCGCTTGCCGAGGCTCGTGGCTGCCACGGCATCCGGAGGCGCGACCACGGCGCCGAGCGCGATCGCGAGCGCGAGGGGCACGACGGCCCACAGCAGGTGCACGAGCACGCCGACGAGCACGGCCGAGACGATGACGAGCACGACCGCGAGCGTGCCGATGACGCGGAGATTGCGGCGGAAGTCGACGAACGGCACCTGACGTGCGGCCGCGTAGAGCAACGGGGGCAGGATCACCGTGAGCACGATGTCCGGCTCGATCTCGAGGTGCGGCACGCCCGGGATCGCGCCCGCTCCGACGCCGACGAGGGTCAGCGCGAGCGGCGCGGCGACGCCGATGCGGCTCGCGAAGAACGAGACGACGCCGATGACGAGCACCACGGCGACGACCACGAGCGTCGCCAGTTCCGTGCTCCCCATGCCGTCACCGTACCGGTCATGCCGCGCCCCCGGCGCGGAGCCCACGTCGAGTCGCCGCGGGAGCGGCCGGACGGCGGCGGGCGTCAGCCGGCCGTCAGCCGGCCGGGCTGAGCAGGATCGCGAGCATCGCGAGCGCCTGGCCGGAGAGGGCGAGCACGATGCCGACCCGGATGCTGAACACCTTCTGCCGGTGGGCGTCGTCGAGTCCGAAGCCGAGCACCGGGCAGCCGGCCCAGACGAGCAGGCACACGCCGATCGCGGACGCGACCGCGCCGATCCAGAACGGGAGCGCGGCGACCGCGACGAGGTCGGCGGGGCGCCAGCCGGAGGCGAGCATCGGTCCGAGGATGAGGGCGGGCGCGATCACGACCGCGGCGAGCCAGATCGTGCCGGTGCGGATGATGCGCTGCGTCTCCGCCGCCGGGCTCACGGCGATCTCGGCGACGGTGGGTGTTCCCTGCGAATCGGTCATGAGCGCAACTGTCTCGCCGGGGGCACCCGGGACGCAAGCCGGTCGGCGCATCCGGTCCGCTGCTGGGAGGGCGAATCGATCGAGAATCGATAGTATTGCGTCGTTCTTCGATAGGAGCGACCATGGAACACCTCGCCCGCGTCATCCTGCTCGTCGTCATCGGCGTCTTCCTCGTCGTCGCGCTCGCCGTGCAGATCCTGCTGCTGCCGCACCTCGCCGCGGAGTCGGCGACGTCCTGGCCCGAGATCGCCTACCTCGAGGCCCCCGTGCTCGTCACCGCGATCGCGATCGTCGCGTGCGCCGAGGTCGTGCTCGTCATCCTGGCCCGGCTCGTGCTGCTCACCGACAGCGACCGCATCTTCACGCGCGCGTCGCTGCGGTGGGTCGACGCGATGACCGGATGCTTCGTGCTCGCCGCGATCCTCGCGGGCGGTCTCGGCATCGGCCTTCGCGCGAACGATGCGCTCAACCCGGGCATCGGCGTCATGCTCTGCGCGGGCATCGCCGGCTGCGCGGCCGTGGCGCTGCTGCTCATCGTCATGCGGGGTCTGCTCGTGCGGGCGACGACCATGCGCGACGACCTCGCCGAGGTGGTCTGATGGCGATCGAGCTCGACATCGACGTCATGCTCGCGCGCCGCAAGATGAGCGTCGGCGAGCTCGCGCTGCGGGTCGGCATCACGCCCGCGAATCTCGCCGTGCTCAAGAACGGGCGGGCGAAGGCCGTGCGCTTCACGACCCTCGACGCGCTGTGCGTCGCGCTCGACTGCCAGCCGGGCGAGCTGCTGCGGCACGTGCCGGACTGAGAGCGACCTGCGGAAGGGGGACCTTCGACCCGTGCGACCCGGTCGTCGCGGAGTTCACTGGATCTCGGGCGACGGAGAATCCGCGCCCGGTCTTCGAACGATGGGAGTCGACCATGAAGGCAGCGCGTTACTACGGCAACCACGACATCCGCATCGAGAACATCCCCGAGCCCGAGCTGCTGCCGGGCACGGTCGCGATCGACGTGGCCTGGTGCGGCATCTGCGGCACCGACCTCCACGAGTACCTGGACGGGCCGATCTTCGTGCCCGCACCGGGGCATCCGCATCCGATCTCGGGCGAGGAGGCGCCGGTCACGATGGGGCACGAGTTCTCCGGGGTGGTGTCCGCGCTCGGCGAGGGCGTCACCGACCTGAACATCGGCGACCGGGTCGTCGTGGAGCCGTACATCATCCGCCCCGACGTGTCGATCGCGGAGGGCGAGGAGTACCAGCTCTCGTCCGACATGAACTTCATCGGTCTCGCCGGCCGCGGCGGCGGCCTGAGCGAGAAGGTCGTCGTCGAGCGCCGCTGGGTGCACCCGGTCGGCGACATCCCGCTCGACCAGGCGGCGCTCATCGAGCCGCTCTCCGTCGGCCACCACGCGGTCGTGCGCAGCGGAGCGAAGGCCGGGCAGGTCGCCATCGTCGGCGGCGCGGGCCCGATCGGCCTGCTCACCGCCGCGGTCGCGAAGGCCGAGGGCCTGACCGTGATCATCAGCGAGGTGAGCGCGGCGCGCAAGGCGAAGGCGCTCGCGACCGGCGTCGCCGACCACGTCTTCGACCCGACCGAGGTCGACGTGGCCGCCGAGGTGCGCAGGCTCACGGGCGGCCAGGGGGCGGATGTCGGCTTCGAGTGCACGAGCGTCGACGCGGTGCTCGACATGCTGCTCGACGCGGTGCGGCCCGCCGCGGTCGTCGTCAACGTGTCGATCTGGGGCCACCGGCCCACGGTGGACATGTACAAGCTCGTCATGAAGGAGATCGACCTGCGCGGCACGATCGCCTACGCGAACGACCACGCGGCGACGATCAAGCTCGTGCAGGACGGCAAGCTCGACCTGGCGTCGTTCATCACCGGTCGCATCGCGCTCGACGACCTGGTCGACGAGGGCTTCGACCAGCTGATCCACCACAACGACACCCAGGTCAAGATCCTCGTGCACCCCTGACGCGGCGCGAGGCCGGGTCGCGGGTCAGGCGGGCAGCGGCGCGAGGACCATCCCGGCGCCGGCCGCCGTCTTCACGAGCACGAGCACCTCGTCGGTGAGCCGCGGCCGGGCGAGCGAGACCTGACCGCGGTAGCGGCCCGGCGCATCCGCGACCGCGCGCAGGATGTGCCCGTCCGCCCAGACCGACGCCGGGACGTCGGGGTGCAGCGACACCTCGACGTCCCAGGCCCGTTCCGAGCGCTCGATCGACACTCCGAACGCCGGGACCGCGTCGACGGGCGCCGCCGCGGCATCCGTCCGGTCGCGCTGCTCGATCTGGTTGCTCGGCAGGCTCGGCGTGAGGAACGCGGCCTCCCGCCGCCGGGTCGCCCGCTCGTACGCGGCGGCGGCGTCGATGAGCCGGTCGTCGCGGTACGCGGGCGCAGCGAAGGTGAGCCCGACCGGCATCTGGATGTCGGACATGAAGCCCATCGGCACGGTCACGCTCGGGATGCCGAGGTGGCGCAGCACGCGATTGGTCGTCGAGTAGACCACGCCGTTGCGTGACGCCGCCTCCAGGCTCTCCGGGCGGCTGAACAGGTCGTCGCGGCCGACGTCGCCGGCCGCCGGGAACACGACGAGGTCGAGGCCCTCGGCGCTCAGCCACTCCTCGAAGTCGAGCCGGCGGGCTTCCTCGAGACCGCGGAGCAGGTGGGCGAGCCCCGGGATGTCGTCGTAGCTCGCGGGGAGCCCCTGTTTGACGAGCTCGGCGAGGCGCTGCCAGTCGAATCCGCCGCGTGCCCGCGTGATCCACACCGGCACCGGGGCGTCGTCGGCGGGGAAGACCGTGTCGCCGTCGACGTCCGCCCAGCTCGTCAGGTTCGGGTCGCCGTTCTCGCGCAGGAACTGGTCGAGCGCCATCGCCGTGATCGTGCTGCCCTCGAGCGCCCGCCAGACCGGCGGCACGAGCCCCCGCCCGGGCAGGCCCCGCGCGTCGGGCTTGCTCTCCTCGTAGTTCGACACGACGGGGAAGTCGACCTCGATCACCTCGGCGCCGAGCGCGCGCAGGTCGTCGGCCGCGCGGTCCCACAGCCGCCGCACCGATGGGCGGACGACGGGCGGGTCGAGCAGGTCGGGGTCCTCGCCGATGAACATGCGCGGCACGCCGATACGCGTCCCGTCGAGCCGCGCCGGGCGCTCGCGGGCGACCGGATGCGCGAGCACCTCCTCGGGGGCGGGAAGCGCGACCGCGGTCTGCTGGCGCCAGAAGTCGCCGGTGCGCTCCGCATCCGTCACCGCGAGCACGTCGAGCAGCAGCTCGAGGTCCGCGACGGACCGGGTGTGCGGCACGACGACGTCGCACGTCGGTCGCAGCGGCCAGTTGCCGCGGATCGAGAGCACGCCGCGCGAGGGCGTGTAGGCGACGAGCGCGTTGTTCGACGCGGGGGAGCGGCCCGACGAGACCGTCTCCTCGGCCATGCCGAACGCGCACATGCTCGCCGCGGTCGCGGTGCCCGAGCCGTTCGATGATCCGGAGCCGTACGCCGCGGTGAGGTACTCGGGGTTGTAGGGGCTGCGGGCGTAGTCGTACACCCCGGGCTGCACGCCGCCCGCGGCCATCGGCGGCATGTTCGTCTTGCCGAGCAGCACGGCGCCCGCGGCGCGCAGCTGGGCGACGGATGCCGCATCCTCGGTCGCGACGAGGCCGGCGAGCGCCGGGGAGCCGGATGCCACCGTGAGCCCGGTGACCTTGTAGCTGTCCTTGACGGTGAACGGGATGCCCTCGAGCGGTCCCGCGGTGCCGGCGCGGCGGCGCGCGTCGGAGACCGCGGCCTCGGCGAGGCAGTCCGGGTTGAGCACCGCGATGGCGTGCAGGCACAGGCCCGTGCGGTCGTAGTACGCGATGCGGTTCAGGTAGGCGACCACGAGGTCGACGCTCGTGACCCGTCCCGCCTCGAGCGCCTCCAGCAGCTCGGGAATGCCCGCCTCCACGACGTCGAACCGATCCATATCCGCCCCGCGCATGTGCGCCCCCTCCGCATCCGTGCGTCGATCCTCGCACCCGCGTGCGTCCTCCGCGTGCCCCGGTGGACACCGGCGACGCGACCGAACCACCCGTTATGCGGAAAGCTCAGGGCGCCGAAGGTGTGCTCTGCAGTACCTCGGCGCTGCGTCGGGCCGCCGATGATGAGCTCGACGCGACCGCGGGTCTGTCCCGTAGTGGTTCGGCCGCGCGAGTCGTAAGGTGGTCGCACGCTGCCGCGAAAGCAACCACCGCTCAAGGATGAGAGCATGAACACGCGAAGAGATCCATGGCCGTGGGCGCGCGCGGGGCTCTTGCCCCTCGGCGCTCTCGTCGTTGCCTGATGATCGCGTCGTGTTCACCTGGAGCGGGATCGACGGAGGAGCGCCCGACCGCGCTGCCCACTGTTGCGCAGATCGACCCGGCCGTGCTCGCGGCCGACGACGACTGCGACCCGACGCGGATGTCCAAGGAGCAGTTCGCTGCGATCGACGACGGCGAGATCAGTTACGACGATTACTTGCCCGGCTTCCAACGCATGGCCACGTGCATGGAAGCCGACGGATACACCCTCGTCCACGAGGGGGAGAACAACGAGATCGTCGACACGTCGATTCCCGATGCGGCGTTCCCCAGCTATCAGGAGTGCTACGCGCGCGAGTTCGTAGAAGTGGACAAGACCTGGCAGATATACCGGGAGAATTTCGGACCGCCGGCGCACGCATTGTCTGAGTGCTTGACCGAGCGAGGTGAGAAGCCGGCGCTGACTTACCTTGAGAAGTACCAGCAATTCGCGGCGCTGGGCTTGGATCCGCAAAAGGATTGCTGGGATGTCAAACTCCGAGGGTGACGCGCCGGGCCGGTCTCGGCGGCGAGCAACACGTCGCACGGTCGGCTACGTGATCCCACTGGTCCTGGCCTGGTTGCTGCCCGTGGTCGTACTCGTCGCCGCGGTTCCATTGAGCCAGCGCGCGGAGTCCGCGAGTGTCGCGCCCCCGGAGCCCGAGTTCGTCACCGTGGGCTCTCGCCTCGCGCCCGCGAGGACCGGTGTGACGATCGCGATCGACTTCAGGGCGCCGACGTCGGTCCCTGTTCGACGGTCAGGAATCCTGACGTCGCTCGACGTGGCGGTCGGTGATTCGCTGCAGGAGGGGGCGCCGCTCGTGCACGTCGACGGCACACCCGTGCTCGTCTACTCGGCGGCGAGCCCGCTGTATCGAGACCTGCACCGCGGCGACACGGGACCCGACGTTCGAGCCCTGACGAAGTATCTGGGCGGACTGAAGCTCATACCGGAATCGTCCGCAACATCGTCGTTCGACTCGGCGGTCGAGGCCGCTGTCCGTCGCTTCGAGGCGAAGCTGGCTCTTCGGACATTCGGTGGGGGTCGTGGTGTGAGGCCTCCGGCGGCGGGGAGCATGCGGAGCCTGTAGTTGTGGCGGTTGCGGTAGCCGCGGGCGAGGCGCCGGTGTAGCTCGATGATCCCGTTGATCGCTTCGGTGCCGCCGTTGTTCGCGCGGCTCGTGGTGAAGTACGCGAGGAACGCGTCTCGCCACCGTCGTGGGGTGCGGCCGAGGCGGGCGATCTCGGGGATCGGGCAGGTGTGGAACGTGTCGATGACCTTCTGTGCGATCCGTCGCCCCTCGGTCAGGTCCTTCGCGTGGTAGGCGGATCGGAGTTGCTGGGCGCACTGCCACGCGACGAACACCTCGTCGTGCGCGGGGTCGGCCTCGATCGCGGCGGCCAGACGTGCCCGCTGCTTGTCGGTGAGGTTCTCCTGCCCGGCGCGGAGGATGGACTGGATCCCGTAGAGCGGGTCGCCGGTGCGTCCGCGATGGCCGAGGGTGTCCTGCTGGACGCGGCGGCGGACCTCGTCGACGGCAGCGGTGCCGAGCTTGACGACATGGAACGCGTCCAAGACGGCGGTGGCGTCTTCGAGCTTGTCGTCGATTGCGGTCTTGTATCCGGCGAACGGATCAAGAGCTGCGACCTTCACCTGCTTGCGGAACGCGTCGCCTCGCTCGCCGAGCCAGGACGCGTAAGCCTTCCCGGACCGGCCCGGCACCAGATCCAGCAGCCGGGCCCGCGTCTTGCCCTGCTCGTCGCGGGTCAGGTCGACCATTCCGGTCAGCTCCTTCGGACCGCGCTTGCGGGGGTCGACGTGATGCCAGATGTGCTCATCGACACCGAGGGTGGTGACGTTCTCGAACCGGGACTCGTCG
>NZ_JAUASV010000017.1 GCF_030345695.1 Galbitalea sp. SE-J8
GACCCGGCCGCCGCGGTCAGGGCCGCCGCCGCGGCGCTCGCGCGTCCCGCGGAGCCGGCCGCGGCATCCGCTAGCCCGGGCGCCGGGCCGGCCGCGGCATCCGCCCGTCCCGTCGCCGGGTCGGTGAACGCGCCCGCGGGGCCCGTCGACGCGCCGTCGCGGCCGCACGACGACGCCGAGCCGGCGGCGCTCACCTCCGCGAGCAGCACGACGACGCCCGAGCCGACGCCGGAGCCCACCGTGCGGCCCGTCGGCGAGCTCACGCTGCAGCACGTGCGCGACGCCTGGCCCGAGGTGCTCGAGGCGCTCGAGGAGGAGGACCGCCGGGCCTGGGTCGTCGCGGTCACCGCGCGCGTCATCGACCTGCGCGACGGCGACATCCTCACGCTCGGCTTCCCGAGCGAGAACGACGTGGCGCAGTTCAAGCGCTCCGCCTCGGACGGCGACGGCGTGAGCGTGAGCGAGGCGCTCCGCGAGGCGATCGTCACCGTGCTCGGGGTGCGGGTGCGCTACGTCGCGCGCGCCGAGAGCCCGCGGGCGGATGCCGAGGGCCCGCGGAACGACCCGGCCCCGCGTCCGAGCGCCGGTGGCGGCGCCGAGTCGCGTCCGGGCGCCGACCCGCGACCGGCGGGTTCCGCGCGCCCCGAGGATTCCGTGCGCCCGGCGACGACTGTGCACCCGGCGAGCGCTGCGCACCCGGCGAGCGCCGCGCGGCCGGCGAGCGCCGCGCGGCCGCCGGCGGGAGCCGCATCCGCTCGTCCGGCCCCGTCCGGGCCGGTGCCGGGCGCCGGGCCCGTCACGACCTGGGCGGTCGCCGCGATCCCGACCGCGGCCGACGAGCCGCCGATCGACGACGCTCCGCCGCCGCCCGAGGACCCGGGTGAGCCGGGCTGGGCGGTTCCGATGAGCGACCTCGGCTGGGCGGACGGGGCCCCGCCGCGCGAGGAGATCGACGCGACCGCGATCCCCGGCATCGTGCGCGGATCGCAGGTCGCGGCGGCGCCCCGGCCGGCCCGAGACGCCGCGGCCGCCGCGGCACCGGATGCCGCGGACGAGGACGGCGCGGACGACGCGGAGCCCGACCCGGCCGCCGCGCCGTCGGCGCCGGCTCCCACGGCCGGCTCCGGTCCGGCCGCCCCGGCCCGCCGCGCCCCGACCACCGCGGCGCCGGGGAGCGGGCCGCGCTACGGTGAGGCGGTCGTGCGCGAGATCCTGCAGGCGCAGTTCATCGAGGAGCAGAAGTACACGCCGCGGGTCGTCCCGAGGCCCGAATGAGCGGGGTGAGCTGAGTGGCCTACGAGGGCATCGTGCAGGACCTCATCGACGAGTTCGGACGCCTGCCCGGCATCGGGCCGAAGTCGGCGCAGCGCATCGCGTTCCACATCCTGCAGACCGAGAGCTTCGACGTCCAGCGGCTCTCCGAGCTGCTCAGCGGCCTGCGGGAGAAGGTGCGGTTCTGCGAGATCTGCGGAAACGTCAGCGAGCAGGCTCAGTGCTCGATCTGCCGCGACCCGCGCCGCAATCCGGCGCTCGTCTGCGTGGTCGAGGAGGCGAAGGATGTCGCGGCGATCGAGCGCACCCGCGAGTTCCGGGGGCTGTACCACGTGCTCGGCGGCGCCATCTCGCCGATCGACGGCATCGGGCCGGACGACCTCCGCATCCGTCAGCTGCTGACGCGCCTCGCGGACGGCACGGTCACCGAGGTGATCATCGCCACGGACCCGAACCTCGAGGGCGAGGCGACCGCGACGTACCTCAGCCGGCTGCTCGTTCAGCCCGGCCTGCGGGTGACGCGCCTGGCCTCGGGGCTTCCGGTCGGCGGCGACCTCGAGTACGCCGACGAGGTCACCCTGGGCCGAGCCTTCGAGGGCCGCCGCGTCGTCGACGCCTAGCTGCTCCCCGACCCGCGCCGCCCGGCCCCGCGCCGCCCCAGGAGTCGTCCCCGATCTCATCGAACGTCGCGAGCGCACCCGGCCGCGCTCCGCCCGGTAGCATTTCGGGGGCGCGTCGCGCCGCATCCGCAGTCCCCAGGAGCCACCCGTGAGCCTCATCGTGCAGAAGTTCGGCGGGTCGTCCGTCGCCGACGCCGAGAGCATCAAGCGCGTCGCGAAGCGCATCGTCGAGACCAAGAAGGCCGGCAATGACGTCGTCGTCGCGGTGAGCGCGATGGGCGACACGACCGACGAGCTCATCGACCTGGCGCACGAGGTCACTCCGATCCCCGACGCGCGCGAGATGGACATGCTGCTGACGACGGGCGAGCGCATCTCGATGGCGCTGCTCGCGATGGCGATCAAGACCCTCGGCTATGAGGCGCGCAGCTACACCGGCAGCCAGGCCGGCATGATCACGGATGCGCAGCACGGCGCGGCGCGGATCGTCGACGTGACCCCGGTGCGGGTGCGCGAGGCCCTCGACGAGGGCGCGATCGCGATCGTCGCTGGCTTCCAGGGCTTCAACCGCGACTCGATGGACATCACGACGCTCGGCCGCGGCGGATCGGACACCACCGCCGTCGCCCTCGCCGCGGCACTCGACGCGGAGGTCTGCGAGATCTACACGGATGTCGACGGCGTCTACACCGCCGACCCGCGCGTCGTGCCGCTCGCCCACAAGATCGACCGCATCTCGAGCGAGGAGATGCTCGAACTCGCGGCGGCCGGCGCGAAGGTGCTGTACATCCGCGCCGTCGAGTTCGCGCGCCGTCATGGCGTCACCCTGCACGTGCGCTCGTCGTTCAACAACAACGAGGGCACCCTCGTCTACAACCCTGCGGAGGGGGAGTCAGTGGAAGAGCCGATCATCACGGGCGTCGCCGGCGACCTGACCGAGGCGAAGATCACGGTCGTGGGCGTTCCCGACATCCCGGGCAAGGCCGCCGAGATCTTCACGATCGTCGCGAAGGCCGGCGCCAACATCGACATGATCGTGCAGAACGTGTCGGCCGCAGCGACGGGCCTCACCGACATCTCCTTCACGCTGCCGAAGGCCGAGGGCCAGCGCGTGCTCACCGCGCTGAACGCCGAGAAGGATGCCGCCGGCTTCGCCAACCTGCTCTACGACGACCAGATCGGCAAGCTCGCCGTCGTCGGCGCGGGCATGCGCACGAACGCCGGCGTCTCGGCGAAGCTGTTCACGGCGCTCTCCGACGCGGGCATCAACATCGAGATGATCTCGACGAGCGAGATCCGCATCTCGGTCGTCACGCGCGCGGACACCCTCGCCGACGCGACCCGCGTCGTGCACACGGCGTTCGGCCTCGACGCCGCCGAGGCCGCGCAGGTGCACGGCGGCACCGGCCGCTGACCCGCCGGCGCCGCGCGCGTCGTGAGACGTCGCGAAACGGATGATTCGGTCCGGGCGCGCACGACCGCGTCGCCTCTAAGATCGGTTGATCCCCCTCGCGAGCCAAGGAACAGACATGAGCAACGGAATCCGCATCGGCGTCGTCGGCGCCACCGGTCAGGTCGGCGTCGTCGTGCGCCGCCTCCTCGAGGAGCGCGACTTCCCGATCTCCGAGATCCGCTTCTTCGCGTCGGCGCGCAGCGCGGGCACGACGCTGGCGTTCCGCGGCGAGCAGATCGTCGTCGAGGACTCCGCGCTGGCCGACCCGACCGGTCTCGACGTCGCCATCTTCTCGGCCGGTGCCACCGCCTCGCGCTCGCTCGCACCGCGGTTCGCCGACGCGGGAGTCACCGTCATCGACAACTCGTCCGCCTGGCGCATGGACCCCGACGTGCCTCTCATCGTGAGCGAGGTGAACCCGCACGCGCTCGCCGACGTGCGCAAGGGCATCATCGCGAACCCGAACTGCACGACGATGGCCGCCATGCCGGTGCTCAAGGTGCTCGACACCGAGGCGGGCCTCGAACGCCTCATCGTGAGCACGTACCAGGCGGTCTCCGGCGCGGGCCTGAAGGGCGGCGTCGAGCTGCTCGAGCAGGCGCGGGCCGCGGTCGAGCAGGATGCCATCGGCCTCGTGCACGACGGCTCGTCGGTCGAGTTCCCCGCCGCATCCGCGTTCCCGAAGACGATCGCGTTCGACGTCGTGCCGCAGGCCGGCAGCTTCGTCGACGACGGCCTGTTCGAGACCGACGAGGAGAAGAAGCTCCGCAACGAGAGCCGCAAGATCCTCGAGCTGCCGGAGCTGCGCGTGAGCGGCATCTGCGTGCGCGTGCCGGTGTTCACGGGCCACTCGCTCGCGATCAACGCCGAGTTCCGCGACGCGCTGAGCGTCGCGCGCGCCAAGGAGCTGCTCGCCGCCGCGCCCGGCGTCGTGCTGACCGACGTGCCGACGCCCCTCGAGGCCGCCGGCACCGATCCGTCGTACGTCGGACGCATCCGTCAGGACGAGGGGGTGCCCGGCGATCGCGGGCTCGCGCTCTTCATCTCCAACGACAACCTGCGCAAGGGCGCCGCGCTCAACGCGGTGCAGATCGCGGAACTGCTGGCGGCGCGGCTGACGGCGTCGACGGTCGCGGTCTAGTCCCGGTCGTCACGGCGGTCGCGATCAGGGCGGGGGAGCGGATGCCGCACCCGCGTCCGTCGCGCCGGCTCGCGCGTGCGCTGTGGCCGGTCTCCGTGCTCGCCGCCCTCGCCCTCGCGGGCTGCGCCGCCGCGCCGACGACCGCGGCGCCGGAGACGAGCGCACCGCCCGCATCCGGTGCCCCGAGCGGCACGCCGACGCCCGCATCGACGGCGATCCCGCGCGGCAGCCGGGTCGCGTTCTACGGGGACTCGTACACCGTCGGGTTCGGAGCGACCGATCCGTCGCTGCGCTGGTCGACGCTGCTGTGCGCCGATCGCGGCTGGATCGAGCTGAACGACGCTCAGGGCGGCCTGGGCTTCCTGCTGAACCGGCCGAGCTTCGGGGCGGGCGATCGCGTCGACGCGATCATCGCCGAGAAGCCGGACGCGGTCGTCGTGATGCTCGGGCTCAACGACGTGCTCGGCGGATACGGGGACGACCCGCGAGTGGCCGAGCGCATCGCGTCCGACATCGACCGGCTCGGCGCCTACCAGCGCGCGAGCGGCGCGCGGCTCGTCGTCGTCGAGCCGATGTGGTTCAAGGCCGAGCGCCCGCCGGGACTGCAGACCGTGATCGACCTGGTGCGGGCCGCGACCGTGCGGGCGCACGGGCTGTTCGTCGCGGGGGCGAGTCACTGGCTCGACGACCATCCGGACTGGTTCTACTCGGACGGGCTGCATCCGAACGACGCGGGCTACGCGCAGATCGCGCTGCGTCTCGAGGGCGCGCTCGACGCGAACGGGACCTGACCGGGATGACGCCGGGCACCGCCACCGTCGCCTTCTACGGCGACTCCTACACCGAGGGCATCGGGGCGAGCGATCCGTCGCTGCGCTGGTCGACGATCGTCTGCGCGGCCCGCGGCTGGCGGGAGCACAACGTGAGCGTCAACGGGCTCGGCTTCGTGCGCAATCGCGTCGAGTTCGGCGATCGCGACACCGTGCAGCAGACGATCGACGCCCGTCCCGACATCGTCGTCGTGACGATGGGGCTCAACGACAACTTCGCCTACCCGCTGACGCCCGCCGCGATCCGCGAGCAGATCGGACGCGACCTCCGCCGCATCCGTTCCGCCCTGCCCGACGCGCGCCTCATCGTCGTCGAGCCGTTCTGGTACACGGATGAGCGCCCCGAGTCGGTGCCGGTGATCATCGGCTGGGTGCGGGCGGCGGCGGCCGCGGTCGGCGCCGACTGGGTGCCGGGCGCGAGCCGCTGGATCGAGGGCCGCCCGGAGTGGATGGCGAGTGACGGCCTGCATCCGAACGACGCGGGATACGCCGAGCTGGCCCGCCGCATGGACGCCGCGCTCGCGGCGCTGGGCCTGTGACGGATGCCGCGGCCCGTCCGCCTGGGAGCGCACGGTTCGACGGGGATAAACTCGAGAATCGTGGCTGAACCCATCGACGTGGTCCTCATCGGCGGCGGCATCATGAGCGCGACGCTCGGCACGCTGATCCGGCAGGTGGAGCCGGACTGGACCATCCGGGTGTTCGAACGGCTGAGCGAGCCCGCCCTCGAGAGCTCGAACCCGTGGAACAACGCGGGCACCGGCCACGCGGCGCTGTGCGAGCTCAACTACGCACCCGAGAGGGCCGACGGGTCGGTCGACATCTCCTCGGCGATCAAGGTCAACGAGCAGTTCCAGGTGTCGAGGCAGTTCTGGAGCTTCCTCGTCGGCGAGCAGCTGCTGCCCGAGCCCGAGTCGTTCATCAACTCGACGCCGCACATCTCGTTCGTCTGGGGCGCGAAGAACGTCGCCTACCTGCGCAAGCGGTTCGAGCTCATGCGGGACCACCCGCTGTTCGCGGGCATCGAGTACACCGAGGACGCCCGTGAGCTGCGCGAGTGGGCACCGGCGCTCATCCCGGGTCGCGCCAGGTCGCAGCCGATCGCGGCGACCCGCAGCCTCGCCGGCACCGACGTCGACTTCGGCGCGCTGACCCGCGCGCTGCTCGACGGGCTCGTGGCGGGGGGTGCCGAGCTCGACACCGACACGAGGGTGACGGGCCTGCACCGGGAGAAGGACGGCCTGTGGCGGGTCGACTACAAGCGCCTCATCGGCATGACGCCGCACACGGTGCGGGCGCGGTTCGTGTTCGTCGGCGCGGGCGGATACGCGCTGGGCCTGCTGCAGAAGGCGCGCATCCCCGAGGCGAGGGGCTTCGGCGGGTTCCCGGTGAGCGGCGAGTTCCTGCGCACCGACGACCCCGAGGTCGTGAGGCGGCACAGCGCGAAGGTCTACGGCAAGGCGGCGGTCGGCGCGCCGCCGATGTCGGTGCCGCACCTGGACACCCGCATCGTCGACGGCCGCGCGAGCCTCATGTTCGGTCCGTACGCGGGCTTCAGCCCGAAGTTCCTGAAGACCGGCAGCTACGCGGACCTGTTCGCGTCGATCCGGCCGGGCAATCTCATCCCGATGATCGCGGCCGGCCTGTCCAACCTGCCGCTCGTCGGCTACCTGGTCGGCCAGCTCGCCGCCTCCAAGCGGGCGAAGTTCGAGGCGCTGCGCGAGTTCTTCCCGGGTGCCGACCCGAAGGACTGGTACCGCATCGTCGCCGGCCAGCGCGTGCAGGTGATCAAGAAGGATGCCGCGAAGGGCGGCGTGCTGCAGTTCGGCACCGAGGTGGTCGCCTCCGCCGACGGCAGCATCGCGGGACTGCTCGGCGCCTCCCCGGGCGCCTCGACGGCCCCGCCGATCATGCTCGCGCTGCTCGCGCGCTGCTTCCCCGACCGCTTCCCGGGCTGGCGGGAGACGATCGAGCGGATCGTGCCGACCTACGGCAGGCAGCTCGCCGCCGACCCGGAGCTGGCGGCGGCGACGATGGCGCGCACGGCCGAGGCGCTGCACCTCACGGCCTGACGCGCGAGCGCGGGGTACGCGTGACGCGAAAGCGGGGTACGGCCGGCCGGCCGCCGTTGCGATACTGACGGGACATCGCCGACGGGAGGTGCACCGTGCCGCTGGGACTGCCGCGCCACCTCGCCGCGCGGAGCGTGCTCGGCGCCTATGCGCACGGCAGTCACGTGGCCGCGCTCGCGAGCATCCTGCTCTCGGCCGCCGTCGTGCTGAGCGTGCAGAGCGGCCAGCAGCACCTCTCGACCGCCCCCGCGGTGCTCGCCCTCGCACCGCCCGTCGCGCTGCTCGCGCTCGTGGAACGCCGGCCGGGGCTGCTGCCGGCCGTCGCCTACCTGGCGGTCGGCGGCGCGTGCGTGTACGCGTTCGCGATCGCGGCGACCGCGGAGTTCACCCTCGCGGCGACGACCTCGACGATCAGCGTCACGCTCGCGAAGCTCGCCCTCGTGCTCGTCGGGGCGGGGCGGGGCGCACCGAGCGTCATCGCCTGGGCCGTCGCGGGGTACGTCGTCGCGGAGCTCTCCGCGGCCGCCGCCGCGTGGCAGGCGGGCGGTGCCTGGGAGCCCGACGCCACGACGACGGGCGTGCTCGTCGTCATCGCGGCCGGCGCTCTCGTGCTGCGGGCGCTGCCGCGCGCGACCGTCGTCGCGCAGCCGGCCTTCGTGCGCGCCGCGCGGGCCGAGCGCCTCGCCCGGGCGCGGCGACGCCTCGAGGTGCGTGCGACCGCGCTCGTGCACGACACCGTGCTCGGGCACCTCGCGGCGATCTCGGCCGCGCCGGGCGAGCGGTTGAGCCCCGCGCTGGTCGGCACGATCCGCGACGACATCGCGCTCATCGTGGGCGGCGACTGGCTCGCGGAGGAGGCGCCGTCGACGCCGCCGGACACCGCCGTGCTCGACGGGATCGTCGCGGAGGCCCGCGCCCTCGGGCTCGAGCTGAGCGTCAGCGGCGACCGGGCACTGATCGCCGAGGTGCCCGCCCCCGCGGCCCTCGCCCTCGCCCTCGCCACGCGGCAGTGCCTCGCGAACGTCGTGCGGCACGCCGGGGTGGACGCCGCCGAGCTCGTCGTCTACGGGTCGCCCGGCGAGGTGACGATCATGGTCGTCGACGACGGCCGGGGCTTCGCGGTCGAGGCGACGCCGCCCGACCGTCTCGGACTGCGCCACTCGGTCGTCGAGCGGATCGAAGCGGTCGGCGGGCGCGCCCAGGTGTTCAGCACGCCGGGCCGCGGCACCTCGGTGCTCCTGACCGTGCCGAGACCCGGGGCGATCGCGTGAACGGCGCGCGGGAGCGCTCGCTGCAGCAGCTCGATCCGGTGCACGCGCTCGCCGCTCGCCCGCTCGCCGTCCTGGCGGCGGCCACTGCCGCCGGGTACGCGATCGCGATGACGGTGCTGCACGCGAGCGAGATCGGCTCGATCGCCCTGGCGGTCGTCGCGCTCGTGCTCGTGGCGGCATCCGTCGCGGTGCTCGTCGTGGGCACGCGACCGGAGCGCGCGCCGCTCCGCTCGGGAACGGCGAGCCTCGCCCTCGCCCTCGTGGCGCTCGCCGCGATCGCCTGGGCGGGCGCCACGGCCGGCACCAACCGGTTCGCCCGCGACGACTGGGCCGGCGGCACGATCGCGCTCGTGCTCGTCGCCCTCGTTCCGTATCGCCCGGCGCGCGAGCTCGCCGTCGACGGCGCACTGTCCGCGATCCTGCTCGGGTTCCTCGGGGTGGTGGCGGCGCCGTGGTTCGCGGGCGCGCACCCGGCGACCCTGTTCGTCGTCGTCGAGATGATGCCCGTCGTCGTGGCGACCGCCGCCGCGGTGCCGTTCGTCGCGCGCCTCGTGCGCGAGATCGAGCGCTGGCGGCGAGCGGCCCGGCGTGCCGTCTTCACCGACGAGGACGAGACCTGGATCGCGCGCGCCGTGCAGCAGCGCACCGTCACCCGGCTCAACGCGCGGGTCATCCCGTTCCTCGAGCGGATGGCCGGATCCGGGTATGTGACGGATGCCGACGCCGAGGAGGCCCGGACGCTCGCGGCCGCGGTGCGCTCGAGCGTCGTGGCCGACCTGGATCGCGCGTGGCTCGCATCCGTCGTGTCGGACGTGGCCGCCGAGCTCGGCATCGCGACGGTGCCCGCGGACGCCGTCGCCGACCCGGTGCACGCGGGCGAGCGCCTGACGGTCGACCAGCGCTCGGCGCTGCGGGCGGCGCTCACCGCCCTGCTGCAGCATCCGGCGTGCGACCCGGCCTCGCTCCGCGTGCGGTCGAGCGTCGCCGACGAGCGCCATGTGGTCGCCGTCGTCGTACGATTCGATAGCGCCGAAGCCGAGCTGCGCCGGGCGCTGGCGCCGTCCGCGGCCATGCTGCGCATCCTCCTCCCCCACCTGTCGGTCGCGTTCGCGCGACCGCGTCTGACCGTGAGGTTCTCGAATGACCGCTGAACGAGAGCGCCCGCCGGTGCGCCTGGCCATCCTCGACGATCACGAGGTGCTGCTCGACAGCCTCGCCACGTGGATCGCCGCGAACGCGAGCGACTTCGACGTCGTGCTCGTCGCGACCACGTGGCGGGAGCTCGTGCACTCCGAGCAGTTCCCGACCGACCTCGTCATCCTCGACTTCCAGCTCCGGGAGCCGGTGTCGATCGAGGCGCGCGTGCGCACGTGTCGCGCCGCCGGGGCGAAGGTGATCGTGCTGTCGAGCCTCGACGGCCAGGAGTCGCGTGACCGTGCCCTCGTGGCCGGCGCCGCGGCGTTCGCCTCGAAGACGCAGCCGCTGCGCGAGGTCATGGACGTGGCCCGCGGCGTGATGGGCCTGCCGGTCGGCGGCTCGCCCGAGCGGTACATGCGCGCTCCGGTCGCGGGAGCGCTCGGCGGCTCGCGCCCGAGGCTCAGCGCCGGCGAGCAGGAGGCATTGCGCCTCTACGTCTCCGGCTTCTCGACGTCCGAGGTCGCGGCGCGCATGGACGTGCAGTACGAGACCGCGAAGACGTATCTTCGACGGGTGCGCGAGAAGTACGCGCGGGCCGGACGGCCCGCGAGCAAGAAGACCGAGCTCATCCGCCGTGCGGCGGAGGACGGCTACCTGCGCTGATGGCGAAGCTCTACTTCCGCTACGGCGCCATGAACTCGGGCAAGAGCACGGCGCTGCTGCAGGCGGCCTACAACTACGAGGAGCGCGGCCAGCAGGTGCTGCTCGCGAAGCCCGACATCGACACGAAGGGCGAGGCGTCGATCGTCTCGCGTCTCGGCGTGACCCGCCGGGTCGACTTCACCATCGGAGCGGATGCCGACCTGCTCGAGCTGTTCGCCCGCAACCGCGCCCGCACCGTCGAGCTCACGGGCCGGGATGTCGCGTGCCTGCTCGTCGACGAGGCGCAGTTCCTCAGCGAGGTGCAGGTCGACGACCTGCTGCGCATCGCGATCCTGGAGGACGTGCCGGTGCTGGCCTACGGCATCCGCACCGACTTCCAGACGGTCGCGTTCCCCGGCAGTCGCCGGCTGCTCGAGGTGGCGCACTCGCTCGAGGAGCTCAAGACGATCTGCCGCTGCGGACGCAAGGCCGTGTTCAACGCGCGACGCATCGGCGATGACTACATCTTCGACGGCGATCAGGTGGCGATCGACGGCGTCGACGTCACCTATGAGTCGCTGTGCGGCACGTGCTACCTCGAGGAGAGCGGCGGCGTGCTCAACAGCGGGCGTCGCATCCGGGGCGGGTTCAGCTACCAGTCCGGCCCGGATGCCGATTTCACCTGATTGCCAGAAAATACGGTAGGTGTAACACTTGCCGAACCACTCACGAGATGTCACACTTCCCGTAGCAGAACACCCCCGCTCGGGGGGTGCCGGGAGGGACGGGTCGCGTGGACGCACTCCTCGGACACGATCGATCGGCTGAGCTTCACGCCTCGGCGTGGGCGAGCCCCGACCGCGGGCTCTGGGTCGCGACCGCCGACGGGTGCTACCACGGGATGGTCGAGCGCGTCGGCGCGGTGTACCGAGCGATCGACGATCGCGGGGTCGTGGCCGGCGAGTTCGACACGCTCGGCGAGGCGCAGCGCGCGCTCCACGCCGCCCAGTCCATCGATCTCGGTGAGCGCTATGCGAAGGGGGCGGCAGCATGACCAGCACGCCGGCACATCGGCTGTACGAGTGGCACGGAGCCGAGAAGGCCCGCGCCGCCGCCCGCGAGCAGTGGAATCCGGTGCGGATCGAACTCGACCGCACCAGCGCGCCTGTCTGCACCGGATGCTTCGGTCCGGTATCAAAGGTGGTCGGTGGCTGGTGGTGTGATTCCTGCGAGACAGCCGTCGCATGATCCGCTGACCGGCATCGACCGGGCGGCGGATGATCCCGGGCGGCCCGAACACGCGGAGGAGGACAGGTGGCCATCGTGCGCACGTCCACGGAGATGAGCACGCTCGCGCGGTCCATCATCGACGTCGCGGATGCGGTCGCCGCTCTCCGCGGACGGGTCGGCTCCTCCTACAACGTCTCCGACAACGAGCTGCGCGCCGCGGTGCGCGTGGCGACCGGACTGGCGTACACGCCCAAGGCGCTCGCCGCCCTGCTGGAGCTCTCCACCGCCGCGGTGACGGTCATCGTCGAGCACCTCGTCGACCGCGGGATCGCGACCAGGCGCCCCAACCCGCACGACCGCCGGAGCACGATCATCGAGCTCACCGACCTGGGACACGAGATGGTCGAGACAGAGCTGAGGGCGCTCGACGCGACGCTCGACGCGATGGCCGACATCGATCCGCAGGCCGCCGCGCAGGCCGCGGCCCTGCTCGCCGCGATCTCCGCCCGCCTCCGCGCCGGCGACTGAGCGCTCGCGCAGTGCTGAAGAGGGCCGCGGCAACCGTGCTGCCCCACACCGGCGGCGAGGACGACGAAGGCCCGGTCAGATTATCGGTCTGACCGGGCCTTTTTCTGTCGGGGTAGCGGGATTTGAACCCACGACCTCTTCGTCCCGAACGAAGCGCGCTACCAAACTGCGCCACACCCCGCGGCCGCGCCGGAACGCGGACCTCGTCAAGGATAGCCGATATCCACGCTCGTGAGTTCCACGAGCACCGCCTCCGGCGGCGTCGCGAATCGCACCGGCGCGTAGATCGAGTTGCCGATGCCCGCGGACACCTCGAGGTAGGCCGTCCGACCCGCGTGATGCCACAGCGAGAGGCCGCTCGCCTGGCCGCGCGGGATGTCGCAGTTCGTGACGAGCGCCGGCCGGAACGGGATGCGCACCTGGCCGCCGTGCGTGTGCCCGGCGAACACGACATCCGCCCCCTGCGTGACGAACGCGTCGAGCACGCGCCGGTAGGGCGCGTGCGTGACGCCGATGGTCAGCGCCACGGGAACCCCGTCGTCGAGGTCGGCGACGTGCTCGCGCATGTCGTCGACGACCCGGGGGAGCACGTCGAGCCGGTCCCAGCCGCGGTGGGCGTCGCTCGTGCCGAAGAGCTCGACCCGGCTGCCCGCGATGCTCGTCGTCGCCGCCTGGTTGTTGAGGCTCGTCCAGCCGAGGATCGACTCGAAATAGTCGTGCAGTCGCGCGGTGTCGAGGTCGGGATCGGGCTTCGGCTTCACGGACGGGCCGCCGAAGTAGCTGAACGGGCTCTTCGCGACCGGGCCGAAATGGTCGTTCGATCCGTCGACGTAGACCCCGGCCATCCCCGCGAACGGGGCGAGCGCGTGCTCGAGCGCCGTGTTGGCCTCCGCATGACCGAGGTTGTCACCCGTGTTCACGACGAGGTCGGGCTCGAGCTCGGCGAGCGAGCGGATCCAGTCGATCTTGTGGCGCTGCCACGGCGCGAGGTGGATGTCGCTGAGGTGCAGCACGCGCATGCTCGCGGCGCCGGGCGGCAGCACCGCGAGTCGCTCGTGCCGCACGCCGAACAGGTTGCGCTCGATGACGGTGCCCCAGAGCGCGGCGACGCCCGCCAGTCCGCCGACGACCCCGAGACCCGCGCCGAGGGCGCGACGCGTTGCGGCACCCATCAGCAGGCCGCGTGCGCGACGGTGATGGTCACCGTCTTGCCCTTGGTGAGCACCGTGCCGGCGGCCGTGCTCACATCGACCACCCGGCCCTCGGTGGGCAGGTTCGGGTCGTTGGGCTGGCCGGTGGCCGGATCGATCACCTGCGTCGGGGTCGCCCGGCAGACCGAGACCGGCACGAGCCCGGCCGCAGTGATCGCGGCGTCCGCGGCGCCCTCATCCGTCGGCGTGCTGAGCAGGTCGGGCACGGTCGACTTCGAGCCGTCGCTGATGAAGACGCGGATCTTCTGCCCCTTCGACAGCGACGAGCCCTCCGGCGGCAGCTGCTTGCCGATGGTGCCGGCCGGCTCCGCGGAGGCGACCGTGTCGTCCTCCTCGGAGTAGACCATGCCGAGCGACTCGATGGCGGCCTTGGCATCCTCCGGGCTCATGCCGACGTAGTCACCGACCTTGACATTGATGCCCTTGAGCAGACGCTCGGGAGCCTCGGGGAACGCGTCGCCGCCGTACATCTTGTCGGCGACCGTGAGGTAGGCCTTCATCATGGGGTGCCGCTGCTGGCCGCCGCAGCCGAGCCTGCAGTAGCTGCGGATCGGGAAATTGCCCGAGATGTTGCCGTACCAGATGGTCGTCATGAGCTTCGTCGAGCCCATGGTGAGCCAGGTCTGCTTCGACGAGTTCGTGGTACCGGTCTTCGCGATGAGCGGCGTGCCGTCGTGCGGATTGCCCGCGTAGCGAGACGCGCCGGTCTGCATGGCGGACGCCGCTGCCGCCGCGACCTCGGGATCGACCGCCGCGACCGTGCAGTCCTGCGCCTGCCCGGGCAGCTCCTGGCCGGCGCGCTCGAACTTGTCGACGGCGATCGGCTCGCAGAACGTGCCGTTCGCGGCGATCGTCGCGTAGGCAGCGGCGAGGGTCATCGGGGCCACCTCGTCGACGCCGAGGATCGAGGCCGGAATGGTCGACAGCGCCTGCAGGTCGGTCGCCTCGTCCATGTCGGTGTAGGCGCGGTCCTTGGGCAGCAGGGCGGCCCGGTGCATGCCGAGGGCGAGGGCGATCCGACGCGTCTCGCACAGGTCGAGCTGCAGCGCCATCTGCACGAAGCCGCCGTTGATCGACTGGGCCATCGCATCACGCACCGAGTAGTAGCCGGACTCGTTACTGTCGTTCCTCGGCGAGTAGCTGCCCGCGGTGTACGGGCCGTTGCACGAGTCGGTGAAGTCGGCCTGCGGTGTGCTCACGCGAGTCACGTCGACGATCTCATTGAGGCCGTGGCCCTGCTCGAGCCAGTTGAGCAGGGTGAAGAGCTTGTACCCGGAGCCGGGCTGGAACCCGCTCGAACCGCCGTAGGCGAAGTCGGTGTTGAAGTTGATCGCGCTCGTTCCCGGGCCGCCGCCGCCGTCGGCCTTGTCGCGATTGTCGAACTTCTTGTTCTGCGCCATCGCGAGGATGCGACCGGTGCCCGGCTCGATCGACACGAGGCTCGCGCCCAGCTTGAACTGGGTCTCCTTGATGGGTGCCCACTGCCGCAGGATGCCCTGCGCGGTCTTGTTCAGGCGCAGGTCGAGCGTCGTGTAGACCGTGTAGCCGCCGATCTTCCAGTTCGCCTGGCGCTCCTCGACCGAGTCGCCGAGCGACGTGAAGTCCTTGACGCTGCGGGTGATGTAGTCGCAGAACTGGCGCGCGTACTGGTTGGCGACGATGCATCCGTTGGTCGCCGGGGCTAGGTGCACGCTGTCGTCGTCGACGGGCGTCGCGAGCGCCTCGTCGCGCTCGGCCGTCGTGATCCAGCCCTGATCGGCCATCACGCGGATGATGTGGTCGCGGCGCGCCTGATTCGCCTCGTAGTGGGCGGGGTTGTCGAGGCTGCGCTCGCCCGGCGACTGCACGATGCCGACGAGGCTCGCGGCCTGTGCGACCGTGAGCTTGTCCGTGGTCGTCGAGTAGTAGCGTTCGGCCGCGCTCTCGATGCCGTAGACGTTGCCGCCGAAGCCCGCGATGTTGAGGTAGGCGAGCAGGATCTCGTCCTTCGAGAGTGACTTCTCGAGCCCGATCGCGCTCTTCATCTCCTTGAGCTTGCGATCGATCGACGGGTCCTGGCAGTCCTCCCGGATGGCCTTGTTCTTCTCAGCCTCCTGGCTCGCCTCCGGGTACTCCGTGACCTTGTCGGTGATGCAGAGGTTCTTGACGAGCTGCTGCGTGAGCGTCGACGCGCCCTGCAGGTCGCCGCCTCCGACGTTCGCCACGAGGGCGCGAAGGATGCCCTGCGGGTCGACCGCGCCGTGCTGGTAGAAGCGCACGTCCTCGGCGGCGAGGGTGGCGTGCTTGATGAGGTCGGTGACCTCGCTCTCGGGGATCGCAATACGGTTCTGGAAGTAGACGGTCGCGATCTGCGTGTACTTCGGCGTGCCGTCGTCCTTCGTGCCCGAGATCGCCATGATCCGGTTCTGCTGCGGCGGGGTCGTCGCCTGGGCGACGTACGACGGCAGGTTCTCGAAGATGTCGGTCGCGTTGCTGGCGGCGACGGATGCGACGGCGAGCCCCGGCACGAGGGCGACGGAGGCGAGCAGACCGGCGATGGCGCTGAGCCCGACGACCCCGAGGAGTGCGGACGCGGCAGAGGGGCGTCTGGTTCCGGCAGCCATAGGCTAGAGGGTACCCGAGCACCCCCGGCGACACTCTGAGCGCGAGCCCGACACGAGAACGGCCCACATGACCACCTGGGAATACGTCACCACGCCCCTGCTGATCCACAACACGACGGCCATCCTGAACACCTGGGGCGCGCAGGGCTGGGAGCTCGTGCAGATCGTCACCGGTCCCGAGGGCGGCCTCGTGGCCTATCTGAAGCGTCCGGTCGCGTCGAGTGCGGAGGGGGCTCAGTGAGCGTCGCCGAGCGGCTGGCCGAGCTCGGCCTCGAGCTGCCGGCAGTCTCCGCGCCCGCCGGGGCGTACCTGCCAGCGGTCGTCACCGGCTCGCTCGTCTACACCGCCGGTCAGCTGCCGTTCGCCTCGGGCGTGCTGCCCGCGACCGGCAAGGTCGGCGCCGAGGTCGCAGCGGATGACGCGAAGGCCTACGCCCGCACGGCGGCCCTCAACGCGCTCGCGGCCGTCGCGGATGCGATCGGCTCGCTCGACCGGGTCACGCGCGTCGTCAAGGTCGTCGGCTTCGTCGCATCCGACCCGTCGTTCACCGGCCAGCCGGGCGTCATCAACGGAGCCTCCGAGCTGCTCGGCGAGGTCTTCGGCGAAGCGGGCAAGCACGCGCGCAGCGCGGTGGGCGTCGCAGTGCTGCCGCTGGACTCGCCCGTCGAGGTGGAGCTGATCGTCGAATTCGCGTAGCCCGTCCCCGCCCTCCGGTGGTTGAGGAGCGCACGAGCGCTGCGCTGCCCTCCGTTGGTTGAGGAGCGCACAAGCGTAGCGAGTTCGCGTCTCGAAACCACCAGCCGCACGGTCGAACGCGGCCACGGTCGAGCGCCGACATCACGGAAATGCAGGAGCGTGGCGCGGCGCGCGTGAAGCCCGCCCCGGTATCACGCGAGCGTCTCTGCGGTGACGCTCGGGTGCTCCTGCATTTCCGTGATCGAGGGGAGGGTTTCCGCGGTGGAGCCGGGCTGGGCGGAGCGCCCGGAGGAGGAGCGCCGGCGTCACACGCCGGTGGTTGAGGAGCGCACGAGCGTAGCGAGTTCGTGTCTCGAGACGCCGGCTCGCTGTGCTCGCGGGCTCCTCGACCAGCGGGTTGGTCGCTAACAGGTGGGCTGGGCGACGCCGATGCGCACGAGGCCGTCCTTCGCCTTCACGGTTCCGGGGTCGGGCGCCTGGTCGACGACCGTACCCGTGGGCTCGCCGACGGTGACCGGCGTGGTCGTGCCGTCGATGAGGCCGTCACCATCGGCATCCTGCGCTGTGGTGTCGCCCGAGGCGACGCAGTAGACCCCCACGGTGAGCCCCGCGGAGGAGATCTCGGACTGGGCGTCGGCCTGGGTCATGCCGGTGTAGTCCTCGACCTCGATGCCCGCTCCATCGCTGATCGTGAGCGTGATGAGCGCGTGCGGCGAGCCGGTGCCCTTCGGGGCCTGATCGATCACGGTGCCCTTGGGCTCGGTGCCGGTCTTCGTCATCACCGAGCTCGGGTCGTACGTGAAGCCATCGGCCACGATCTTGGCTGCGGCCTTCGCCTCGGTCATGCCGATGTAGCTCGGCACCGGCACCTTGACGCCGGTGTTGTAGATCGGCTCCGGCTGCTGGAACTCGCCACCCGGGTAGAGCTGGTCCATCTTCGCGAGGATGGCGCGCTCGATGAGGTGCCGCTGGTTGCCGCCGTACGTGCCCCCGCCGGAATACGTGCGGATCGGGAAATCGCCCTGGATGTTGCCGTACCAGACGGTCGTCGCGGCGCGCGTCGAGGCGCCGGTGACCCAGGTCTGCCTCGAGTCGTTCGTCGTGCCCGTCTTGCCGATCAGCTGCGTGCCGTCGCGCGGGTTCGACGGATAGGCCGCCATGGCGCCCTTGAGCGCCGACTGCGCGGCCACCGCGACCGGCTCCGGGATGCCACGGGAGCAGTCAGCGGTCTGGCCGCCGAGGTCGGCGCCCGTGCGGTCGACGACCTTGTCGAGCACGATCGGCGCGCAGTACACGCCGTCGTTCGCGATCGCCGCGTACGCGGCGGCCACCGTCAGCGGGGCGATCTCGTTGACGCCGAGCACCGAGGACGGGTTGTTCCACAGCTCGTCGCCGTCGGCGCGGTGCACGCCGAGAGACGTGGCGATCTTCGACGTGTCGCACAGGTCGAGCTGGAGGGCCATCGAGATGAACGCGCCGTTCGTCGAGCGGGCGGTCGCGGACCGCACGGAGATGTTGCCGCCGCCGGAGCCCGGGTCGTTGCGGAACTGGTACGTGCCGGTGAACGGCGTCTCGCTGTCCGGGTTCGACACGAGCTTCTTCGGGTACGGGCAGGTGTCGACGAAGAGGTGCTGGTCGACCGTGCGCGGGTTTCCGTTCACGTACTCGTCGAGCCCGTGGTCGTGCTCGAGCCAGTTGAGCAGGGTGAAGACCTTGTAGGTCGAGCCGACCTGGAATCCGCTCGATCCGCCGTATTCCCGGTCGGTGTTGAAGTTGACGGCACTCGTCGTGTCGTCGCCGGTGCCCGTGTCGTCGAAGGTCTTGTTCTGGGCCATCGTGAGCACGCGCCCGGTGCCGGTCTCGACCGTGACGGCGGAGGCGCCGAGGTCGAGCCGGGTCTCGTTCGCCGGCGCGTACTGCTGCACCGCGTTCTGCGCGACCTTCTGCAGCGGGATGTTCAGGCTCGTGTAGAGCGTGTAGCCGCCGACCCGCCAGTTGTACTCGCGCTCGTCGGCGTCCTTGCCGAGCATCGCGAAGTTCTTCACGTTCTTGACGACGTAGTCGCAGAACTGCTTCGCGTACTTGTTCGCGGCGACGCATCCGTTGCGGGGCGTGGTGATCTTCAGCGAGTCGTTCTTGCTGCCGATCACGATCGCCTTCGCCTTGTCGTGCTCGGCCCGGTCGATGTAGCCGTACGCGAGCTCGTTGTCGAGGATCACGTCGCGGCGCTTCGTGTTCGCCGCGTAGTTGGCCTTCTCGTCGAGGCGCAGCTTGTCCGGCGTCTGCACGGTCGCGATGAGGCTCGCGGCCTCGGCGGTGCTGAGGTCCTTGGCGTCCTTGTCGTAGTAGCGCTGCGCCGCCGCCTGGATGCCGTACACCGTGCCGCCGTAGTTCGCGATGTTGAGGTACGCGAGCAGGATCTCGTTCTTCGTGTACTTCTTCTCGAGCTCGACGGCCGACTTCATCTCGGTGAGCTTGCGATCGACCGACTGCGCCTGGCACGCGGTCACCGCGGCGCGGTACTTCGCGAACTCCTCCTTGTCCTGCCCGGAGTTCGGGTACTTCTTGAACGCGTCGGCGATGCAGATGTTCTTCACGAGCTGCTGCGTGAGCGTCGATCCGCCCTGCGTGTCGCCGGATGCGGTGGACAGCACCGCACGCACGAGACCCTGCGGGTCGATCGCGCCGTGCTGGTAGAAGCGATGGTCCTCGGCGGCGAGCACGGCGTCCTTCAGCGCCGGGGTCACGTCGTTCCAGGAGATCTCCTGGCGGTTCTGGCTGTAGACCCACGCGATGGTGACCTCGCGGTCGCCGTCGTACGCCACGATCCGGTTCTGCTGCGGCTGGGCGCCGATCTCGTAGTCGTCGGAATCGTCGGAGAAGATCGGCAGCGACGCGGATGCCACCCCCGTCGAGACGACGAGTGCCGGCACCGCGATGATCGCGACCGCGATCGCCACGAGGGCGGGCACGCCGACGCGCCGGCGGACCGAACGCGTGCGCGCCGCCGCGGTCGATCGTCCGGGGCGTGAGGACCGGTCGCTACGAGGCACGACGGGAATCGTACGCGACGAGTCGCGTCCGGATCCGGGAGTCCACTCGACCACGGCCGGGACACAGCCGATCGTTATCCGCGCGGTGTCCGACGAGGGCTGTCGCTGGTCATGCTCGTCGTGACGCTGCGGGACTTCGACAGTTCGCCGACGAAGCGGATCTGCCGCGCTCGGGCGATCGCCCCGATCTCGCTCGCGACGTGCATGCGTGGAGGAGACGCCGTGGCAGCGAGAGCAGCCCGTCCATTCCGACGGCGCGTCACGTCTTTCGCGTCGGAACCGTGGTCGTGATCGAGGTCGTCGCGGGCGAGCCGCTCAGGTCTTCGATGAGCTTCATGACCGCAGGATCGGCGAGGGTCGTGGTGTCGCCGATGGGACGGCCCTCGGCCACGTCCCGGAGCAGGCGCCGCATGATCTTGCCGCTGCGCGTCTTCGGCAGTTCGCTGACGAAGTAGATCTGCCGCGGCCGGGCGATCGCCCCGATCTCGCTCGCGACGTGCTGCTTGAGCACCGTCTCGAACTCGGCGTCGCTGTGCTCGGCGCGGTGCCGCTCCTTCACGATGGCGTAGGCGACCACCGCCTGGCCGCTCATCTCGTCGCTCGCGCCGACGACCGCGGCCTCGGCGACGATCGGGTGCGAGACGAGCGCCGACTCGATCTCCTGCGTCGAGAGCCGGTGACCCGCGACGTTCATGACGTCGTCGACCCGGCCGAGCAGGGTGATGTCGCCGTCGGCGTCGACGTGCGCGCCGTCGCCGGCGAAGTAGATCCAGCGCCCGGCATCCGGGTCGCTGAACTTCGACCAGTAGGTCTCGACGAAGCGCGCGTGGTCGCCCCAGATGCCGCGCAGCATCGACGGCCACGGCTCGGTCACGGCGAGCAGGCCGCCCCGCGGCGGCGCGACGCGACCGCCGTTCTCGTCCAGGATGTCGACCCGGATGCCGGGCAGCGCGGTCTGCGCGCTGCCCGGCTTGAGGGTCGTGATGCCGGGCAGCGCGGCGATCATGATCGCGCCCGTCTCCGTCTGCCACCAGGTGTCCTCGACGGGCGCGGTCCCGGCGCCGATGATGTCGCGGTACCAGATCCACGCCTCGGGGTTGATCGGCTCGCCCACGCTGCCGAGCAGGCGGATGCTCGACAGGTCGAAGCCCTGCGGGATCTGCCGGCCGAGCTTCATGGCCGAGCGGATGGCCGTGGGCGCCGAGTAGAAGATCGACACGCCGTACTTCTCGACGATCTCCCACCACCGGCCCGGGTGCGGCGTGTCGGGCGTGCCCTCGTAGAGCACCTGGGTCGCGCCGTTCGCGAGCGGACCGTACACGACGTAGGAGTGGCCGGTGATCCAGCCGACGTCGGCGGTGCACCAGAACACATCCGTCTCCGGGTGCAGGTCGAACACGTTCTTGTGCGTGTAGGCGACCTGGGTGAGGTAGCCGCCCGAGGTGTGCAGGATGCCCTTCGGCTTGCCCGTGGTGCCCGACGTGTACAGGATGAACAGCGGGTTCTCCGCCTCGAAGCCCTGCGCCTCGTGCTCGGGGTCCGCGGCGTCGAGCGCGTCGTGCCACCAGTGGTCGCGGCCGTGAACCCACTCGACCTCGTTCTCGCCGCGGCGCACCACGAGCACGTCGGTGACGGATGTCGCGCCCGCCAGTGCTGCGTCGACGGCGGGCTTGAGCGGGAAGACCCGGCCCTTGCGCCATCCGCCGTCGGCCGTGATGACGACCTTCGCCTGCGCGTCGTCGACCCGGGACCGGATGCTCTCGGCGCTGAAGCCGCCGAACACGACCGAGTGCACGGCGCCCAGCCGCGCCACCGCGAGCATCGCGACGACGGCCTCCGGCACGAGCGGGAGGTAGATGGCGACGCGATCGCCCTGCCCGACGCCGAGGGCCGCGAGCGCGTTCGCCGCGCGCTTCACCTCGGCGGTGAGCTCGGCGTACGTGATCGTCCGGGTGTCGCCGGGCTCGCCCTCCCAGTGGAACGCGACCCGGTCGCCGTTGCCCGCGTCGACGTGACGATCGAGGCAGTTGTAGGCGACGTTGAGCCGGCCGTCGCCGAACCAGCGGGCGACGGGGGCGTTCGTCCAGTCGAGCACCTCGGTGAACGGCACGTGCCAGCTCACCAGCTCGCGTGCCTGGCGCTCCCAGAACGCGAGGCGGTCGTCGGCCGCCTCGCGGTAGAGCTCCGGCGTGGCGACGGCGTCCGCGACGAACGCGGGATCGGGCGCGAAGCGGCGGTTCTCGGTGAGCAGGCTGTCGATCGAATCGGTGGACATCGTCATCCTCGTGGCGTTCGAGCGCGGGAGCCGGGCGACCGCGGTGTCGGTGCCGGCGATGCCGATCCTAGGACGCTCGGGCGGGTGTGACGCGCACCGGGCGCGGGGGAGCGCGCCGTCCCCCCGTGCTCCGTGTGCGCCCCGTGTGCGGACCCTCAGAACCGGCTGTGCTCTTCGTTGCGTCGCGCGAGCATCGAGGTACACTGAAGGCCGTCGAATTCCCATATTTGACGGGCAGCGCGCATCGATTCCCCCCAATCTGCGCTGCCGTGGCGGCGCCTGTTCCCCCCAACGGGCGCCGCCCCTCTTTAACCGCTTCTTCAATCGCGTCGTCGGCCTTCCGCTCCTCCCCACGGGGTGCCGGTCGCCGGCTTCGGCCACGGGCGGCGAGCGCCCCCGCGGGGCTGCCTATCGTGCCGGGATGCTCGACACCGCATCCGCCGATCGCCCCCGGTTCGTCGCCCGCCCCCCGGGCGCTTCGCCGGGTGCTGCCCCGGGCGGTCCGGCGGGTGCTTCGCGCGCGGACGCGGCCCGCTCGATCTGGGCGCCCGACGCTCCCGTGGCCGGCACGGATGCCGCGGCCCCGCCCGCCGTGCGGCGCGCGGGTGACGCGTTCGGCCCGCTCGCGCCGGTCATCGCCGACCCCGCCGTCACGGACGTGTTCGTCAACGGCGCGCAGGTCTGGGTCGACCGCGGGGCGGGACTCGTGCGCGCGGACGATGCCGAGCTCGCGCTCGAGCAGTCCGACGCGCGAGAGCTCGCCGTTCGCCTGCTCGCCCTCGGCGGCCGACACATCGACGAGGCCTCGCCGGCCGTCGACGCGCGACTGGCCGACGGCATCCGGGTGCACGCCGTGCTGCCGCCCGTGTCGACCTCGGGCCCGCTGCTCTCGGTGCGTCTGCCGCGCCTGGAGCGGCTCACCCTCGCCGACCTCGACGCCCAGGGCTTCTTCGCCGCCGTCGGGATCGACCGCGTGCGCCGGCTCGTCGACCGCCGCGCGAACGTGCTCATCTCCGGCGCCGGCGGAACGGGCAAGACGACGATGCTCGCCGCGATGCTCGCTCGCGCGGCGCCCACCGAGCGCATCGTCGTGCTCGAAGACGTCGGGGAGCTGCGCATCGACCACCCGCACGTCGTGTCCCTCGAAGCGCGGCAGGCGAACCTCGAGGGGGCGGGTGAGATCGGTCTCGCGCGCCTCGTGCGGGAGGCGCTGCGGATGCGGCCCGACCGGCTCGTGCTCGGCGAGTGCCGCGGTGCGGAGGTGCGGGAGCTGCTCGCCGCGCTCAACACGGGACACGACGGAGGCGCGGGCACGATCCACGCCAACTCGCTCGCCGACGTGCCCGCGCGGCTCGAGGCGCTCGGCGCGATAGCGGGGCTCGGCGACGTCGCGGTGGCGCGCCAGGCCGTGAGCGCGATCGACGCCGTGCTGCACCTCGAACGCGTCGGCGGCCGACGATCGCTCGTCGCGGCCGGCCGCCTCGAGCTCGACGGCCGCGGCCGCCTCGCGATCGGCGAGCTCACGTGAGCCGGTCGCCGCGCCGGGGGAGCCCGTCGCTCGTCGACCGCCTCCGCCGCCGCGGCCGGTCCGCGGAGCCGGTCACGGCCCTCGACGATCTGGCCCGCACGGTGCACCGGCTCAGCGTGCTGCTCGCAGCGGGGGTGCCGCCCGCCGCGGCGTGGCGCCACCTCGACGGGCCGGCCGCGGCATCCGTCGCTCCGGTGGCCGCGCGCGGCGGCGACGTGAGCGCGGCGCTCACCGGGCTGCCCGGAGCGGACGCCGCGTCCGTCAGCGCGCTGCGCGGCCTCGCCGCGGCCTGGTCGGTCGCGCTCGACAGCGGGGCGCCGCTCGCGGGCGCGCTGCGGCAGTTCGCTGCGGCGCTGCGGGGCCTCGCGCAGACCGAGCGGCAGGTGCGGACGGCGCTCGCCGGCCCGATCGCGACGGCGCGCATCGTGCTCGTGCTGCCCGCGATCGGCGTGCTGTTCGGGGTGGTGCTCGGCTTCGACACGCTCGGCGTCCTCGTCGGCTCGCCGCTCGGGTGGGCCTGCCTCGCGATCGGACTCGGCCTGCTCGTGGCGGCGTGGGCGTGGATGCGCGCGCTCGTGCGGCGGGCGCGTCCGGCCGACGCGACGCCCGGACTGCGCTGCGAGCTCGTCGCGATCGCCGTCTCGGGCGGCGGGGCGCTCAGCGCCGCGGTCGCGCGCGTCGACGCAGCGCTCGAGCGCGTGGGCATCGCCGACGACGCATCGGTCGTCGGCGACGTGCTCGCCCTGTCCGAGCGCGCGGGCGTTCCCGCGGCGGAGCTGCTGCGCGCCGAGGCCGAGGAGGCGCGGCGCTCGGCGGGCGCCGAGGCGGAGCGCCGCGCGGCCGCCCTCGGCGTGACGCTCATGCTGCCGCTCGGGCTCTGCGTGCTGCCCGCGTTCATCGCGCTCGGGGTGGTGCCGCTGCTCGCGGCCGTCATCTCGTCCACAGTCGGGAGTTTCTGACCGGTTTCCACATCGCGTCCCGCGGCGTCGGTGCGGGCGCGCATCCTGGTCCCGCTCGCGCCGACGACCATCACGAGGGAATGAGGACACACCGATGAGAGACCTGCGGATGCGACTGCGCGAGCTGCGCGATCGCGAGGAGGGCGCGGCCACGGCCGAGTACGCGATCACGATCATGGCGGCGGTCGGCTTCGCCGGGCTGCTCGTCGTGATCATGAAGAGCGACCAGGTGCGCGGCCTGCTCACCGATCTCGTGCAGAACGCGCTCTCGTACGGCGGCTGAGTCGTGCGGACGATCGGCCGGGAGGGGCGGCGAGCGGATGCCGGCGGCGTGACCGCCGAGTTCGCCGCCGCGCTCCCGGCCGTCGTGCTGCTGCTCGTCGGCTGCCTCGCCGGGCTGCAGCTCGTCGGCGACACCGTGCGCCTGCAGGACGCCGCGGGGATCGCCGCGCGCGGCGCGGCGCGCGGGGAGGACGGCGCGTCGGCGTCGGCCCGTGCGGCCGCCGCGGTGCCCGGGGCGCGGATCGCGATCGGGCACGACGGCGACCTGGTGTGCGCGACGGCGTCCGCGCGTTCCGCGGCGGCGGGCGCGCTGCTGCGCGTGCGGCTCGCGGCGCGCAGCTGCGCCCTCGACGGCGGGCGATGACCGCGGCCGGGCCGAGGCGACCGCCTGGTGACCGACCGCCCGGAGGCCGGCCGCCCGACCGCGGACCGCGTTCGAGCGCCGAGCGCGGCGCCGGCTCGCTTCTCGCGGTCGGGGTGGTCGCGGCATCCGTCGCCCTGCTGGCGCTCGCGGTACCTCTATATACGGTGCTCGCCGGGCGCAGCCGGATCGCGGCCACGGCGGACGCCTCGGCGCTCGCCGCAGCGGATGCCGCATCCGGCGCGATCGCCGGCGAGCCGTGCACCGCGGCGAAGAGCGTGGCGCGCGGCAACGGTGCGCGGCTCGACGCGTGCGTGGTCGACGGACTCGTCGTGACGGTGCGCGCGACCGCGTCGATCGGGGGCCTCGCGGTCGCCGTCGCGGCGACCGCGGGACCGCCCGGCACCCGGTAAGGCGATCCTCGCTCGGAGCTGCCGGTGAGCACGGGCGGGCGGCACGTGTGTATCTTGTCCCCCTGGGGGCGCGCCATCGCGCCGAATCGAGGCCCGCACGCCGGGCCCGGGGAGAGGAAGCACCCGTGCCGGGCACCAAGAAGCTGGTCATCGTCGAGTCGCCTGCCAAGGCGAAGACGATCGGTCAGTACCTCGGCTCGGACTACGAGGTGCTCGCCTCGGTCGGCCACATCCGCGACCTCATCGAGCCGAAGAACCTGCCGCCGGAGCTCAAGAAGGGCTCGCTCGGCAAGTTCAGCGTCGACGTCGAGAACGACTTCGAGCCGTACTACGTCGTGAGCGACGCGAAGAAGAAGACCGTCTCCGACCTGAAGCGCGCGCTCAAGGGCGCCGACGAGCTCTACCTCGCAACGGATGAGGACCGCGAGGGCGAGGCCATCGCGTGGCACCTGCTGCAGGAGCTGAAGCCCAAGGTGCCCGTCAAGCGCATGGTGTTCCACGAGATCACCCGCGACGCGATCAACGCCGCGAAGGACAACCCGCGCGAGCTCGACAAGGCTCTCGTCGACGCCCAGGAGACCCGCCGCATCCTCGACCGGCTGTACGGCTACGAGGTCAGCCCGGTGCTGTGGCGCAAGGTCGGCCCGGGACTGTCCGCGGGACGCGTGCAGTCCGCGGCGACCCGGCTCGTCGTGGACCGTGAGCGGGAGCGTCTCGCGTTCGTCACCGCCTCCTACTGGGACATCACCGCGCAGCTGGCGCCGAGCGCCGACGGCCAGCGCTTCGAGGCGCGGCTCACGCGCGTCGACGGCAAGCGCGTGGCATCCGGTCGCGACTTCGACGACACCGGCGCCATCACGGGCGACGTGGTCGCGCTCGACGAGGCGGCGGCCACCGCGCTCGCCGAGGCGCTGCAGCGGCCCGACGTCGACGTGGTCGTGAGCGGCCTCGAGTCGAAGCCATACACGCGGCGTCCCGCGGCGCCGTTCTCCACCTCGACGCTGCAGCAGGAGGCCGCGCGCAAGCTGCGGTTCAGCGCCCGCCAGACGATGAGCGTCGCGCAGGGGCTGTACGAGAACGGCTACATCACCTACATGCGCACCGACTCGCTCAACCTGTCGTCGCAGGCGGTGCAGGCCGCACGTTCGCAGGCTGCCGCGCTCTACGGCGCGCAGACGGTGCCCGACAAGCCCCGCGTGTACGCGAGCAAGTCGAAGAACGCGCAGGAGGCGCACGAGGCCATCCGCCCCTCGGGCGACGTGTTCCGCACGCCGAGCGAGCTGCAGGGCGTGCTGCGCGGCAACGACTGGAAGCTCTACGACCTGATCTGGAAGCGCACCGTCGCGAGCCAGATGGCCGACGCGAAGGGGTCGACCGCGACCGTCACGATCGCCGCAGGCCCGACGGATGCCGGCGCGCGCGCCGAGTTCGCGGCATCCGGAACCGTGATCACGTTCCGCGGCTTCCTGAACGCGTACGAGGAGGGCCGCGACGAGGAGCGCGAGGCGAACGCCGACGCGGCCGAGGCGAAGCTGCCGCCGCTCACCGAGGGGCAGCCGCTCGTCGTAGCCGACCTCGACGCGAAGGGCCACGAGACGAGCCCGCCGCCGCGCTACACCGAGGCGAGCCTCGTCAAGACGCTCGAGGAGCTCGGCATCGGGCGCCCGTCGACGTACGCCGCGATCATCTCGACGATCATCGACCGCGGCTACGTCACGCCGCGCGGCCAGTCGCTCGTGCCGAACTGGATCGCGTTCAGCGTCGTCCGGCTGCTCGAGGAGTACTTCGCCGAGCTCGTGCAGTACGACTTCACCGCCGGCATGGAGGACGACCTCGACCGCATCGCGGGCGGCGAGGCGAACCGGGTGGAGTGGCTCACGGGCTTCTACTTCGGCAACACGAAGCACCGCGGCCTGCGCGACGTCATCGAGAACCTCGGCGAGATCGACGCGCGGGAGATCAACTCCGTGCGGATCGCCGACGGGATCACGCTGCGCATCGGCAAGTACGGCCCGTATCTCGAGGCGCCCGCCGCCGAGGGCCGGGACGCCCAGGGCGCGTCGCCGCGCCGGGTGAACATCCCGGCGGAGCTGGCCCCCGACGAGCTGACCGCCGAGACGGCCCGCGCGCTCATCGAGGCGCCCGTCATCGGCGACCGCATCATCGGCGTGAACCCGGAGAACGGTCGCGAGATCGCGGCGCGCGACGGCCGGTACGGCCCGTACGTCACCGAGGTCATCCCGGAGGAGCCGGAGGCCGCGCCCGTCGAGAGACTCGACAAGAAGACCGGCGAGGTGAAGCTCGTCAAGCCGAAGAAGAAGGCGCCCGCCGAGAAGCCGCGCACCGCATCCCTGTTCAAGGACATGGACCTCGCGACCATCGACCTCGACACGGCGCTCAAGCTGCTCAGCCTGCCGCGCGTCGTCGGCGTCGATCCCGAGTCGGGCGAGGAGATCACCGCCCAGAACGGACGCTTCGGCGCGTACATGAAGCGCGGCACCGACTCGCGCTCGCTGCCGAGCGAGGACGCGATCTTCACGATCGACCTCGCGGGCGCCCTCGAGATCTACGCCCAGCCGAAGTACGGCAACCGCGCCGCGTCGAGCGCGCTCAAGGAGTTCGAGCAGCCCGATCCGGCGAGCGGCAAGGCGATCAGGATCAAGGACGGCCGGTTCGGCGCCTACATCACCGACGGCACGACGAACGTGACGATCCCGCGCGGCGAGACGATCGAGGAGATCGACCACGACCGTGCGGTGCAGCTGCTCGCCGACAAGCGCGCGAAGGGCCCGGCGCCCAAGCGCACGACCGCCCGCAAGACGACGACCGCGCGCAAGCCGGCCGCGAAGAAGTAGCGGTGGCGGGACTCTTCGTCACGCTCGAGGGTGGCGACGGCGCGGGCAAGACCACGCAGAGCGCGCGCCTGAGCGCGTGGCTGACGGATGCCGGTCGCACCGTGGTCGAGACGCGCGAGCCCGGGGGCACCGACCTCGGCGTCGAGCTGCGGAACATCGTGCTGCACCGCCGCGGCGACATCTCGCCGCGGGCCGAGGCGCTGCTCTACGCCGCGGACCGCGCCCACCACATCGCCGAGAAGGTGCGCCCGGCCCTCGCGCGTGGCGAGGTCGTCATCCAGGACCGCTACCTCGACTCGTCCGTCGCCTACCAGGGAGCCGGTCGCGTGCTCGACCCGGGCGAGGTGCGCGGCATCTCGCTGTGGGCGGCCGAGGGACTGCTGCCCGACGTCAGCATCCTGCTCGACCTGCCGCCCGAGGTCGGGCGCGAGCGACTCGGCGAGCGCACGCAGTACGACCGGCTCGAGGCGGCCGGCGACGACTTCCACGCTCGCGTGCGGCAGGCGTTCCTCGACATCGCCGAGCGCGAGCCCGACCGCTTCCTGGTCGTCGACGCGACGCTGCCGGCCGACGAGATCGCTCGGCTCATCCGCGCGCGCGTCGAGAGCGTCCTCGGCACTGCCTAGACTCGCCGACATGCCCTCGCCCGAGTCCGTCTCCGCCGCCGCCTCGGGTGGCCTGTGGGACGAGCTCACCGGACAGGATGACGCGATCGCTGCGGTGAAGGCCGCGGCATCCGGCGACCCGTCGGCGATGACGCACTCCTGGCTCATCACCGGCCCGCCGGGGTCCGGGCGGTCGAACCTCGCGTTCGCGTTCGCGACGGCGCTGCTCGCCGGCGGCAGCGCGGCCTCGCTCGAGGCGACGCGGGCGCAGGTCGACGCGCGCACGCATCCGGACCTCGCGGTGCTCACGACGGAACGCGTCGTCATCACGATCGACGAGGTGCGTCGGCTCGTGCAGTCCTCGCAGTTCTCGCCCGCGGTCAGCCGGTACCGCGTGATGATCATCGAGGACGCCGACCGCATGGCCGAGCGCACGTCGAACGTGCTGCTCAAGGCGCTCGAGGAGCCGCCGCCGCGCACGGTGTGGATCCTGTGCGCGCCGAGCGACGCCGACCTGCTGCCCACGATCCGCTCGCGGGTGCGCACCGTGCGGCTGCGGGTTCCGGATGTCGACCAGGTCGCGGCGCTCATCGCGCGGCGCGACGGCGTGCCGCTCGAGACCGCGACGATCGCCGCGCGCGAGGCGCAGTCGCACATCGGCATGGCGCACCGCCTCGCGACGAACGACGAGGCCCGCGCCCGCCGCGCCGAGACGCTCGAGGTGGCGCTCGGCATCCGCACCACCGCCCAGGCGGTCGCGGCGGCCGCCCGGCTGCTGGAGATCGCGGGCGACGACGCGAAGGCGATCACGCAGGAGCGCGAGGCCCAGGAGCGCGAGAGCGCACTGCGCTCGCTCGGCGTCGAGCCCGGCGGCACGGTGCCCGCCGCGCTGCGCGGCCAGCTGAAGGTCCTCGAGGAGGACCAGAAGCGCCGCGCGACGCGCAGCCTGCGCGACGGGATCGACCGCATCCTCGTCGACCTGCTCTCGCTGTACCGCGACGTGCTCCTGCTGCAGCTCGGCGTCGGCGACTCGGGGCTCGTCAACGCCACGATCCGGCCGCGACTCGACGAGGCCGCCCTACTCGCGACACCGCAGCGCACGCTCGAGACCCTCGACGCGATCGGCACCGCGCGCGAGCGCATCGAGGGCAACGTCGCGCCCGCCCTCGCGCTCGAGGCGATGCTCATGCGCGCGCGGCGGGGACGCGCGTGAGCGGCACGGGCGTGCGGCGGGGACGCGCGTGACGCGAGACGGCCGCGAACCGCGCGCGAGCGCGGAGCGGGCGGGCGCGGTCCAGGGACGGATGCCGTGGCGCGCCCGCGCGCGCGTCGCGATCGCAGCGGCGGCATCCGTCGCGCTCGTCGCGAGTCTCGGCGCGTGCGGCCTGCTGCCGCTGCCGCGCCCGGACGCGACCTCGACGCCGGACACGAGCGGTGTGGCCGCCGAGCTGCTGCCGTACTACGGCCAGACGCTCGTCTGGCACGCGTGCGAGAACGACCTGCAGTGCACCACGGCGCAGGCGCCGCTCGACTGGGCCGATCCGGCGGGCGAGCGGATCGAGCTCGCCCTCATCCGCTCGCCGGCGACGGGCACGAAGCAGGGCTCGCTGTTCGTGAACCCCGGCGGGCCCGGCGCGTCCGGGTACGACTTCCTCGCCTCGGGCGTCGGGTCGGCCGTCGACGCCGAGCTCTCGCAGCGCTTCGACGTCGTGAGCTGGGACCCGCGCGGCGTCGGCCGCTCGACGCCCATCTCGTGCGGCACCCCCGCCCAGCTCGACGACTTCTACTTCGGGATCGTGCCGGGCGAGGTCGGCAGCGACGCCTGGTTCTCGAGCGTGTTCGACGGCGCCCGCGCGTTCGCGCGGCGCTGCGCCGCGAGCCAGGGCGACCTCATCGCCCACGTCGACACCGTGAGCACGGCGCGCGACCTCGACCTGCTGCGCGCGCTCGTCGGCGAGGCGAAGCTCGACTACCTCGGCTACTCGTACGGCACCTTCATCGGCTCGGTCTACGCCGAGACGTTCCCCGAGCGCACCGGCCGGCTCGTGCTCGACGGCGCGGTCGATCCGTCCGAGTCGTTCGCCGACGGCGCCGCGCGGCAGGCGGCCGGGTTCGACAGCGCACTGCGCGCCTACGTGACCGACTGCCTCGCGCGAGAGCGCTGCCCGCTCTCCGGCACCGTGGCCACTGCTCTCGGCGACGTGCACGAGCTGCTCGAGCGCCTCGACGCGAGCCCGCTGCGCGCGGCGGACGGCCGCGAGCTCGGCGGGGCGACGGCGCTCACGGCGATCATCACCCCGCTCTACTCGCGCGCGGCGTGGCCGAACCTCGATCAGCTGTTCGCCTCGCTCGAGCGGGGCGACCCGTCGGTCGCCTTCGCGCTGGCGGACTCGTACTACGAGCGCCAGTCGGCCGACCGCTACGGCGGCAACCTCATCGAGATGTTCTTCGCCACGAGCTGCCTCGACGGCGGCGAGCCCGCGGATGCCGCCCAGCTCACCGCGCAGGCCGCGACCATCGAGGCGGCCGCCCCCGTGCTCGGCCGCTGGCTCGGGCCGCTCTCCGGCGAGCCGTACAACGGCAACGCGTGCGCGGTGTGGCCCTACCCGGCCGTGCTCCAGCCGCACCCGATCACCGCATCCGGAAGCTCGGACATCCTCGTGGTCGGCACGACGAACGATCCGGCGACGCCGTACGCGTCGGCGGTCGCGCTCGCGGGCCAGCTCGAGCACGGGCACCTCGTGAGCTACACCGGGGAGGGGCACACCGCGTACAACGGATCGAGCGCGTGCGTCGACCGGGTGGTCGACGCGTACGTCGTGCACGGCACCGTGCCCGCGACCGACCCGCGGTGCTGACCGGAGGCGCGCGCCTGACATAGTGGAATCCCGCTCGTGAAAGGCCCCCGTGCTCCATTCCGTCCGCCGCGCCGCCGTGGCCGCCGCGCTCGTCGTCGTCCTGCCGCTCAGCGTCGCGTCCCTCGGGGCATGCACGCTCATCCCCTCGCCTGGGGCGCCCCTGTACGACGACCCGGGCCTCTCCGCGTTCTACGAGCAGGCGCCGCACTGGTCGGCGTGCGCCGACGCGCCCACCCTGGACTGCGCGACGCTCACCGCACCGCTCGACTGGTCGAAGCCCGACGGCGACACCATCCACCTCGCGGTCATCCGCGCCCGCGCGACCGGCCGGAGGATCGGCACGGTGTTCGTGAACCCGGGCGGACCCGGGGCGTCGGGCGTTCAGTGGCTGGAGAACGGGGCGTCGGCGGCCGTGAACCCGGCGGTCGCCGAGAGCTTCGACGTCGTGAGCTGGGATCCGCGCGGGGCCGGCGCGTCATCCGCGGTGAACTGCGGCAGCGACGCCGAGCTCGACCACTTCTTCTACGACGTGCACCCCGAGGAGCCGGAGCTCGGCACCGACGCCTGGTTCGCCTGGCAGGAGCAGCAGGACGGCGCCTTCGCGCAGGCCTGTCTCGACGGCACCGGCGACCTGCTCGGCCACATCTCGACGACCGACTCCGCGCGCGACCTCGACCTGCTGCGCGGCGTCATGCGCGACGAACACCTGACCTACGTGGGCTACTCGGCCGGCACGCTGCTCGGCGCGATCTATGCGCAGCTGTTCCCGCAGCGCACCGGGCGCCTGGTGCTCGACGGTGCGATCGACCCGAGCGTGGGCATCGTCCAGTCCGTCGCGAACCAGACGAAGGGCTTCGAGCAGGCACTGCGGTCCTACCTGACCTGGTGCCTCGGGCAGGACGCCTGCCCGTTCACCGGCACGGTCGACGACGCCGTCGCCGACATCCAGAAGCTCTACGACGCGCTCGACGCGCATCCGCTGACGGCCGACGACGGACGCGAGCTCGGCGCCGACACCATGCGCACCGCCGTCGACGCGATGCTCTACGCGGAGGAGAACTGGCCGTACCTGTCCGACGGATTCCGGGCGGCGTTCGAGGGCGACGCGAACTACCCGTTCCGGCTCGCCGACTACTACAACGACCGCGACGACTCCGGGCACTACACGTCGAACCTCATGGTCGCGTTCCCCGCGATCATGTGCCTCGACTACCCGTCGACCGCGACGCCGGATGGGGTGCGCGCCGACATCGCGGCCGACACCAACTCCTACCTGTTCGCCGACGACGAGCCGGGCTACGCGGCGATGGGCTGCAACGGCTGGCCCTTCGCCGCGACCCGCACCCCGGCGCCGATCACGGCGCCGGGGTCGAGCGACATCCTCGTCATCGGCACCACGGGCGACCCCGCGACGCCGTACCAGGAGGCGGTCGACCTGGCCGGCGAGCTCGCGCACGGGCACCTCGTGACCTACACGGGCGAGGGGCACACGGCGTACAACGGCGGCAGCACGTGCGTCGACGGGGTCGTCGACGCATATCTGCTGCACGGGACCGTGCCGGCATCCGACCCGCAGTGCTGAGCGGCGCGCGGCTAGCGCACGATCGTCACCCGTGACGTGACGGTCGTGCGGGCATAGCCTGTAAGCTTCGCCGTCACCGCCACGACAAGCTTTCGACCTTTGAGGGACCGTGGGATCGTGTACGTCGCCTTCGTCGCGTGTGCGAGCGCGACCCCGTTCGCGAACCATCGGTAGGTGAAGTGCACGCCCTTCACCGGCAGCCAGGAGCCGACCGTGACCTTGACCTTGGCGCGCGCCCTGACAGCGCCCGAGATCCGGGGCTTCGGATGTTTCGTGAACGACTTGGCGACGCGGGCGGTCGGTTTCGAGGTCAGTGTGACGGACGCGTAGCCGGCGAGCGATGCGGTGACCGTCACGCTGATCTTCTTGCCGAGGTCTCGCTTCCGGATGGCATAGCTCGCTGCCGAGCCCCGCTTCTTCCCGCCGACCTTCCAGACGTAGGCCAGTCGCGTGCCCTTCGGCCACGCCGCCTTCGCGACCTTGAGCCGCTGGCCCACTCCCACCGTGCCGGTGATTCCGGGCGCGGATACCTGACCGAACGACTTGAGCACTGGAGCGGAGAGCGGCGGGACCGGCACGACACCCGCCTGCACGGTGTAGCTCGTTGCCGCGAACCCGGGTCGCGCGGCAGTGATCGTGGCCGAGATCGAATGTGTCGCGTCGGCGCCGACGAGAGCGTAGGCGTTGGCCGTGGCGCCCGGGATCGGGACCCCATCTCGAGCCCATTCACGACCGGTCACGGCAAGTCCGCTCGGCCACATGCCGTCACTCACGGCCAATGGCTGGCCGACTGCGAGCGTGCCGCTGACCTCCGGGGCGACGACGGGCGCCGGAGCTGCGCCGCCCTGCACGACGAGTTGGAGGTCGGTCACCGGATGGCCCTCGTAGACCTGCCACGGTCCTGCGTGCAGGGTGTCGTACCCCGACTTCGACACAGTGATTCGATACCAGCCCGGGCTGACGTCCCAGTGGAACCCTCCTTCGGCCGTTGTCGTGTCCGGGTTGGCGCGATTTCCGGGTGACATGATCGGCGACCCATTGGGGACGATCGTGTAGACGTCTCCTTCGTTGTCCGCCCTCGAGAGGGTGACTGTCGCGCCGGCGAGCGGCGAGCCCCAACGGTCGAAGGCGCCCCCGCTCGGGTCGATGTAGATGTCGAAGATGACCGGTGCCGGGGGAGTCACGTTCGACCCCGCCGCTGCGTCGAACACGATCACGACCGTCGCCGGTCCGTGGCATGGGTAGAGCTCAGCCAGGTCGACGCTGTAGATGCCGGCCGGAGCCTCGGCGAGCGTGCCGGTCCTTGGCGTCGGGCAGTTGGCGAATGTGACCGAGTAGGTGGCGGTGAGTCCAGCCGGTCCCACCGTCTGCAGATGCAGTGTCTCAGCCCAGTTCACAGTGGGGATGCCGCTGGACGAACTTGACGAACCGGGTGACGTGCGCCCCGTGATCGAGGTGCCCGGCGGCGGCGGGATCGGCGCGTCGAGCACTATCGCCGACACGGCGGTCGACTGTCCCGCGACGACCACGGCCGATGTCGATGCTCCGAAGAGCGTGCTGTCGGGCGGAGATACGACGAGACGATAGCTCGTGCCGGGCGCGTCCGTCGCCGCCACCGCCGAGAAGAGGTAGCGGCCGTTGACATCCGTGGTCGTGTAGTAGCAGCTGGAGGCCGAGTCCTCCCGGCACACGTTGACGACAGCACCGGCCACCGGGTGGTTATCCGCCGTATGGACGACGCCTGTGATCGCTCCGATCGACGCCCGGGCCGAGGCGTTCTCGATCGAGTACACGTATCGGCCGGGTGTCCCGGAGTTCCGGCTGTTGCTCGCGAGCGCGTGCTCCCCGCCATCGAGGAAGGAGCGAGGACTCAGCGATCCGGCGAGCTGGAAGTACGTGCCCGGGTCGCCCGTCCCCACGGTGTATCCGACGGCTGCCGCCGAGCCGCCGTAGCCTCCGACGCCGCCGCTCGCATCGCCGGTCTCCCACTCGATCGAGTCGTAGTTGTAGGTGGCGTCGAAGTCCCCGCTCGTGCGTCCCGGCGCACCACTCCTGCTGGTGATGATGAGCTGGAACGAGTTCAGCTTGTCGTCGTGGGAGCCGTAGTAGCCGACCTCGACCCAGTTGACGCAGAACGCGGTCGAATCGGGTGAACGGCCATAGGTGACCTGCCACGAGCCGGCACCCCGCGTATCGACGTCCGAGAACAGGGGAGCGAGACGGGGCAGCTGATCGGGGGAGGTCAGGTTGTACGGGGTGTACGTGAAGTCGCTCGCGCCAAACGTGACATTGCCGTTGTTGTTCACGTACAGGGAACTGAACTGGCGCCCGTAGAAGTCGATCGCGAACCCGAGCGGCACTGCCCCGGTGGAGTCGTCGTCATTCGCCTGAAGCGTATTCGCCTGGCAGTACGACAGGTCCTGTACCGCCCCGGTCCCGAAGCCCTGGTAGGGGATGCCGGCGGCGAGGGTCACCGTCGGAACGATCGTGGGAGAGGTGCGCGGCGACACGGAGGTCGCCGGATCGATCGACGTGGGCTCGTCGGTGCTGCCGCCCAGCCACACCACGCTGTAGCCGGATCGCCCGAATCGAAGCGCGTAGGTCGCCGCGGAATCCGCTCCGGTGAACGTGTAGTTGCCGCTTCCGTTCGTGAGCGCGGAAGCGCTGGCCGTGCGCGAGAACGCGCCCGTGGAGGCGTTCCAGGGATACAGCCCGACGCGCACGTCGCCCAGGGGTCCGCCGAGTGCGGCCTGCACGGTGCCCGTGATGGTGGCGTCCCCCGCGGCATGCGCCGCGGGAAGCGACATGCCGAAGAGGGACAGCGCGACGAGAGCGAGCACGGCTGCTGCCCGGCGCAGAGGGTGGGACTTCATCCTTGGTGCCTCTTCCTCTAGCGGATGCCCGCGCGAGTCGGGCGTCAGGGTGGCGAGCGGTGAGTTTCATGTGAGTATCCCGCGAGTTTCGCGTTCAAGCTCACCCCAGTTGTGGGCACGTAGCGGCCGCGGCCGGATGGGGCCGTCCGACCCGGGCATCCGTCGCCGCCGTCGCATCGGACGTTCCTCATGGGGTAACATCGTCACTCGTGTCCGACCCCGGTCGCGCACGCCGCCTTAGCTCAGTCGGCAGAGCATCTCACTCGTAATGAGAAGGTCGTCAGTTCGATTCTGACAGGCGGCTCCAGCACAGGTCCCGGCGCCGTCGGCGCAGGACCAACGGCGCAGGACCAACGGCGCAGGACCAACGGCACTGTCCGGTCGCGTCGCCGCGGAGCACGCTTCTCGCATGATCCGTGCCACGCTCGCGGTGCCGCTCGCCGCGCTCATCCTGCTCGCCCTCGGCGGTTGCTCCGCCGCCCCTGCTCCGACGCCCTCGGCGTCGCATTCCGCGCTCGGTGCTCAGGCCGACGCCGTCCTCGCGGAGTTCGGCATCGCGCCTCCGGCGAGCGCGAAGCAGCTGATCACCCGGCTCGAGGCGCTACCGGTGGCCGACCGTCCCGAGGGGCTCACCGCATCCGTCGGGGTCGACGCGCTCACGCTCGGCGACGGCTCGATGCGGACCGCCGTGCCGCTGCCGGCGGGCGAGTTCCATCTCTCGGTCGCGCCGTACCTCACGCGGTCGCACGACTGCTTCTACCACTCGCTCACGACCTGCACGGGGGAGCTCGGCGACACCCGCCTGCACGTGAGGATCGCCGACGCTGCACGCGGGACGGTGCTCGTCGACCACGACGTCACGACCTTCGCGAACGGGTACGTCGAACAGTGGCTGCCGGCCGGCCGTGAGCTCACGCTGACCGTCGACGACGGCAGGCACTCCGCCGTCGCCCGGGTCGGCACCGGCGCGGACGATCCGACCTGCGTCACGACGCTGCGGTTGCACTGACGCTGCGATTGCACATGACGCTGCGGTTGGGCTGACCCTGCGGCCGCGGCTGGGGTGCGTCGCGGCATCCGTCCACTGGCTAGGCTGGATCGGCCGCGGCATCCGTTGCCCGGGCGTTCGAAGGGGAGCACATGGCGGACGAGAAGAAGCTGCGCTGGGGCATCCTCGGCACGGGCGGGATCGCGCGCATGTTGACGAGCGATCTGCTCGTCAACGGGTTCACGGTGGCTGCCGCCGGGAGCCGTTCGCTGGAGAAGGCCCGGGCGTTCGCCGACGAGTTCGGCATCCCGCGCGCGCACGGCAGCTACGAGGAGCTCGTCGCCGACCCCGAGGTCGACATCGTCTACGTGGCGACGCCGCACGCGTTCCACCACCAGGATGCGCTGCTCGCGCTGCGCGCCGGCAAGCACGCGCTCGTCGAGAAGGCGTTCACGCTCAACGCGGTGCAGGCGCAGGAGCTCGCCGACGTGGCCGCCGACAACGGACTCGTCGTGCTCGAGGCGATGTGGACGCGATTCTTGCCGCACAGCGTGCGCCTGCGCGAGATCCTCGGCGCGGGCACGATCGGGGACGTGCGCACCGTCATCGCCGACCACACCCAGTCGCTCCCGCAGGATCCTGCGCACCGGATCCAGAACCTGGAGCTCGGCGGCGGCGCCCTGCTCGACCTCGGCATCTACCCGGTGTCGTTCGCGTGGGACGTGCTCGGCGCGCCGGCATCCGTCACCGCGATCGCGACGAAGACGCCGACCGGCGCCGACCGGCAGACCTCGATCCTGTTCGGCTACGACTCACTCGCGACGGCGGTGCTCACCACCTCGCTCGACGCTGCGGGCCCGAACCGGGCGGCGATCGTCGGCACGAAGGGCTGGATCGAGATCGACCGCGTGTTCTACGAGCCGACCTCGTTCACCGTCTACGCCACCGACGGCACCGTGCTCGAGCGCTGCACGAGCGAGGTGACCGGGCGCGGCATGCACTTCCAGGCCGCCGAGCTCGAGCGGCTCGTGCGGGCCGGGCTCACGGCGGGGGACGTCCTGCCGCCCGCCGAGTCGGTCGCCATCCTCGCGACGCTCGATGAGATCCGTCGGCAGATCGGGCTCGCGTACCCGGGCGAGTGACGCGTGCGTGCCGCGCGCGGCGCGCGTGGCGAGCGCGAGGCGTGCGGCGCGCGGATCGTCCGGCGGGGCGCCCGTCGCGCACGGATGCCGTCGAGTCCGCCCGAATCACGGCGCCCATATAGTGGTCGGGTGAGTTCGCCCGAGACCGCTCCGCGATCGGCGCGCGCACGCATCATCGCGGTCGTCGCCGGAGTCGTCGTCGCGATCGTCGCCCTCGGCGGCGGGGCATTCGCCGTCGGGTTCTCGAGCGCGACCCCGGCCGCGACCGCACCGGGAGACGGACGGACGACGGATGCCGCCCCGGCCGCCCGCGCGCGCCCCGCGACCCTGCCCGGGGACATCGCGTTCCCGACCTGCAGCGTGAGCGCGCAGGCGAAGGACGAGGCACTCGCCGACTTCGCCGGTATCGCGATCGACACGTCGACCGGCGACGCTCCGCTCTCCCGCGACGGCCGCGTCGGAGCCGCCCCCGGCGGCACCCAGCTGCTCGCGACCGCGGCGACCGCGCTCTCCGTGCTCGGACCCGACTACACGCTCGAGACGCGCGTGCTCGCCGGAGCGGATGCGACATCCGTGGTGCTCGTCGGCGGCGGCGACCCGACGCTGTCGCGCGTGGCCGCCGGGGCCAGCGTCTACCCGAACGCGCCGACGCTCGCCGACCTCGCGGCGCAGGTCAGGACGGCGCTCGGCGACGGGGTCGCCGGCATCACGACGATCGTGCTCGACTCGAGCTACTGGAGCTCGGACGACGCGTGGGACGACTCGTGGCCGACGAGCCTGCGCTCGGACGGCTACCTCTCCGAGGTGACCGCGCTGCAGACCGACGGCGATCGCAAGAACCCGGCCAATCCGAAGAGTGTGCGCAGCGACGACCCGGTGATGGCAGCGGGGCTGCGCTTCGCGAAGGCGCTCGGCGTGCCGGCCGCGACGCTGCAGCTCGGCACGGCACCGCCGGGGGCGGCCGAGCTCGGCTCCGTGCGGTCGCAGCCCGTGTCGAGCCTCGTCAAGACGATGCTCCAGCTCGGCGATGCGACCCTCGCCGAGTCGCTCGCGCGGGCGAGCTCGAAGGTCAGCGGCGGCGACGGCTCGCGCGCGTCCATCCAGGCGATCTACACCGGCGCGCTGACCCAGGCCGGTATCGACGCCACCGGTCAGACGTTCTACGACGGCTCCGGAACGAGCGCGAAGAACGCGGTGACGCCCGCGTTCTTCGCGCACCTGCTCGCGGCCGCCCGCTCGGGCACCGGCGACCTCGACGTGCTGTACAACTCGCTCAGCGTGCCGGGCGAACCGGGCACCCTCGAGAAGCGCTTCGCGAGCGACGCGACCTCGGCCGCCGGCGCCCACCTGCGCGGGATCGCGACCGCGATCCCCGGCGAGCGGACGCTCGCGGGCCTGCTCGACGCGGGCGATGGCACGTCGTTGGCGTTCGCGTTCACGGCGACCGGCAAGGGCGTCGGCAAGACGTCCGATGCCGGGTTCGAGAGGCTCATCGCGGCGATCGCCCAGTGCGGCGCCAACCTCACGAACAAGTAGCGCCGGGGTGTCGGCGCCGGTGACGGCGGCGCCGGTGGCGGCGGTGCCGGTGCTGGTGCTCGCGCCGGTGGCGGCGGTGCTGGTGCTGGTGCTCGCGCCGGTGGCGGCGGTGCTGGTGACGGCGGTGCTGGTGCTGGTGACGGCGGTGCTGGTGCTGGTGCTGGTGCTGGTGCTGGTGCTGGTGCTGGTGGCGCTGCTGGCATCCGCCCCGGGACCCGCTTCTACACTGGGGGCATGGCCCGGGCGCTGTTCATCATCGACGTGCAGAACGACTTCACCGAGGGCGGCGCGCTCGGCGTGGAGGGCGGCGACGCGGTCGCGGTCGGCGTCTCGCGACTGCTCGCATCGCATCCGGAGCGCTACGACCACGTGTTCGCCTCGCGCGACTGGCACGACGGCGACAACGACAACGGCGGGCATTTCGCGCACGGCACCCCGGACTTCGTCGACTCGTGGCCCGTGCACTGCGTCTCGGGCACTCCCGGCGCCGAGTACGACCCGGGCCTGGACACCTCGGACATCGACGTGCACGTGCGCAAGGGCATGGGCGAGCCCGCCTACTCGATCTTCGACGGCATCACCGACCAGGGCGGCACGGTGACCGAGGCGCTCGACGCGCTCGAGATCAGCGACGTCGACGTCGTCGGCATCGCGACGGACTACTGCGTGCGGGCCTCGGCGCTCGACGCCCTGGCCGCCGGACGCCGGGTGCGCGTGCTCACCGACCTCGTCGCCGGAGTCGCCCCCGAGTCGAGCGCGGCGGCGCTCGACGAGCTGCGGGCGGCCGGGGCCGAGATCGTCCCGTCGTGACCGGTGCGCCCGGGGTGGGCGTGGGCGGTGCGGGTGCGCCCGGCTCCCGACGATCGCTCTCGGCGACCCGAAAACGAAGGAGATCCGCGCCGGACGCGCCTTCATTGGCGGAGTTCGGGCCGCATCCGTATCGAACTCCTTCGTTTTCGGGACGCGCGGCGTCCGGTTCGAGACGCGCGGCGCCCGGTTCCCCGCGCGCATCGTCTTCGCGGCGCTGGTCGTCTTCGCGGCGAACGCCTTCGTTTTCGGGGTGCGCGCTGTGAGCCCGGTCATCGCGGTCGACTCGCTCGACGACCCGCGGCTCGTCGACTTCGCGCATCGCACGGATGTCGCCCTCAAGAAAGCGGACGGGCGCGGCGGTCCCGGCATCTACATCGCCGAGTCGGCGCTCGTACTCGGTCGGGCTCTCGCCGCCGGGCACCGGTGCCGCGCGGTGCTCGCCCTCGGCAGCGCGGTCGACGACGCCGTCGCACTCGTCGGCGACGAGGTGCCGGTGTACTCCGGCCCCGGCGAGATGCTCGCGTCGCTCACCGGCTACGTGCTGCACCGCGGGCTCATCGCGTCGATGGAGCGGCCCGCACTGCCCGCGCCGTCGTCGCTGCTCGAGGGCGCGCGCCGGGTGGTCGTGCTCGAGGACGTCGCCGATCCGACCAACGTCGGAGCGATCGTGCGGTCGGTCGCGGCGATCGGCGCCGACGCCCTGCTCATCGCGCCGCGCTGCTCCGACCCGCTGTACCGGCGCGCGATCCGGGTCTCGATGGGCACCGTGCTCCAGGTGCCGTGGACGCGCGTGGGCGATTGGCCGTCCACGCGGGAGCTGCTGCACGACGCGGGGTTCCACATCGCGGCTCTCGCGCTGTCCGACGACGCGGTCGAGCTCCGTGCGTTCGCGGCGTCCGCCCCCGAGCGCGTCGCACTCGTGCTCGGCGCGGAGGGCTACGGCCTGACCGAGGAGGCGATCGCGGCCGCCGACACGGTCGTCATGATCCCGATGGCGCACGGCATCGACTCGCTCAACGTCGCGGCGGCGTCGGCCGTCGCGATGTACGCGCTCGCGTAGCGCGGCGCGGGCGTGGGGTGGCGTGGCGCGGCGGGTGGGGTGGCGCGGGTGGCGCGGGTGGCGCGGCGCGGGTGGCGCGATGCGCGCGGATGCGGCGTAGCGCGGCGCGCGGGCGCGATGCGCGCGGATGCGGCGGCTCAGATCGCGCGGACGCGGTTGTTGCGCGGGTCGTGCGTGAGCTCGACGAGTCCGAGGCGCTCGAGCAGCGGCGGCAGGTACATGCCGAACCGGCCGCGATAGCCGTTACGCTGTCCGTACCAGCCGCCGACCGGGTTCCCCGGGTCGCGGCCGAACGCCTCGACGGTGCCGGGAGCGGCATCCTTCTTCTCGTCGGCCGCGCCGAGGTCGACCCAGTCCGCCCGCTCGACGAGCCAGGCGTGCAGGTCATCGACGGCGCGGGCCAGGTAGGTGAGCTTCGTGGATCCGACCCGGCACACCAGCAGCTCGCCGTCGCGGTGCATCGTGTACGCGCTCGACCCGGGAGCGGTGGTCAGCTGCCAGGGGTCATCGGGGGTGCCGTCGGTCATGCCCACACGGTACCGCGGCGCCGGCCCGCGCCCGGATCACGCGCCCGACGCGGCGGTGTCCGAAAACGAAGGAGCCTGCGCGCGATCGGGGCCGAGTCGGCCGCCGTTCGCCGCATCCGAGCCGCTTCTCCTTCGTTTTCGGGCGCCTTCGTTTTCGGGCGCCGCTCCCGCTCGGACCCGCTCGCGCTCGAACTAGGGTGAACGGATGCCGCGCCGCCCCCGCCTTCTCGCCGCGGTGCTCGCGGCACTGCTCGGGCTCGGTGCGGTCGTCGGGGGCGGGAGCGCTCCGGCCGTCGCGGCCTGCTCGATCGACGGGCTCGCGAAGGACGTGCGGCTCGCGAGCTTCAGCGGGTACGTCGTCGACGCCGACTCCGGGACGAAGCTGTTCAGCCAGCGGGGCGCGACGCCGCGGAGCACCGGCAGCATCCTGAAACTGCTCACCGGAACGGCCGCGATCGACGTGCTCGGCGCGAAGCACCGCATCGCGACGACCGTCGTGCGCGGCACGAAGCCCGGAACGGTCGTCCTCGTCGGGGGCGGCGATCCCACGCTCAGCCGGGTCGCGAACGGGTACTACCCGGGGGCCGCGCGGCTGTCGTCGCTCGCGAGGCAGGTGCGGCAGGCGATGCGCGGCCAGCGCATCCGGAAGGTCGTCGTCGACGCGACCCTGTGGGGCGACGCCGACGCGTGGGACCGAACCTGGAAGCCCAGCGAGCGGCGCATCGGCTACCTCGGCGAGACGAGCGCGCTGCAGGTCGACGGCGACCGGAACGATCCGCGTGCGAGCGTGAGCCCGCGCGGCACGCATCCGGACACCCGGGCCGGCCGCTGGTTCGCCCGGGCGCTCGGGGTGCCGAACGCGACCGTCGTGCGGGGCACGGCTCCCGCCGGAGCGCGGCGACTCGGCGTCGTGCGGTCGGCGCCCGTCGGCGCCCTCGTGCGCTTCATGCTGCGCGCGAGCGACGGGACGATCGCCGAGTCCCTCGCGCGACTGACCTCGCTCGCCGCGGGCGGGGACGGCTCGCGGCGCTCGCTCGACCACGTCGTGACCGCGTCGCTCGCGCGGTACGGACTGCCGACGGATGACGTGCGCGTCTACGACGGGTCGGGGCTCAGCACGAGGAACGCGGTCTCGCCGCGTTTCGTGACGCGGTTGCTGCGGGAGCTCCGCGCCGGCCCGCCTCGCCTGCGCGCCGTGTATCGCGGGCTCTCGATCGCCGGGCGCACGGGCGGCCTCGCCTCCCGGTTCACCGGCTCGTCCGCGATCGCCCGCGGGCGCGTGCTCGCGAAGACCGGATGGCTCGACACGGAGTACTCCCTCGCGGGGATCGTGCACGCCCGCGACGGCTCGACGCAGGCGTTCGCGTTCTACGCGATCGGCCCGCGGGTGCGTCCCGCCGCGAAGCGGGCGCTGGACGCGCTCGTCGCGGGGGTCTATCGCTGCGGTGCGGCGCTGTCCTGACGCGGTTCCCGAAAACGAAGGAGTTCGGGGCGTCCGGTGCGCGGATCCGGCCGTTTCGGCGCCGATCCGCTCGGATCTCCTTCGTTTTCGGGCGCCCCGGGTCGGGACGCCGGCGGTCAGGCGACGGATGCGGCCGGACGTCGGCGGTCAGGCGACGGATGCGACCGGTGCCGTGAGCGGGTCGGGCGGCCGGCGGGTGCGGCCGGCATCCGTCACGACCGCGAGCCCCTCGCGCGCCCAGTACTCGAAACCGCCGATGAGCTCGCGCACGCTGCGATAGCCGAGGGTCGCGAGCGTGAGGGCCGCGCGGGTGCTGCCGTTGCATCCGGGACCCCAGCAGTAGACGACGATCTCGGCGTCGAGGTCGGGGACGACCTCCGCCGCGCGCGACGCCAGCTCGGCGTTCGGCACGTGGATCGCGCCCGGGATGCGGCCCTGACGCCAGGCGTCGTGGGCCCGCACGTCGATCACGAGGGGCGCGACCCCGGTGGCGCGAGCCGCGGCGAGGTCGGACGGGTCGGTCTCGTAGGCGAGCTTGGCGGCGAAGAAGTCGGCCGCGCTGAGGGTCGTGTGCATGCCTCCATCGAAGCGGGCGCGCGCCACGGGCAGAAGGGGCATTGCCCGGCATCGTGCGGGTTGCGCCGCCGAACGCGCGGTAACCTGACGCTCATGCCGTCGAATCCGCGCCTCGATCTCGATGCCACCGATCACGCGATCATCGCGCAGCTCCAGACGGACGGACGGATGAGCGTCGCCCAGCTCGCCCGGGAGGTCTCGCTGTCGGCGAGCGCGACCGCCGAGCGCGTGCGACGGCTGACGGATGCGGGCGTCATCACGGGCTACTCGATCACCGTCGATCCCGAGGCGCTCGGCTACGCGGTCACCGCGTTCGTGCGGCTCGCGTACCCCTCGGGCAACTACAAGCCGTTCCACGACCTGGTCACGACGACGCCCGAGATCGTCGAGGCCCACCACGTCACGGGCGTGGACTGCTTCATCATCAAGGTGCACGCGCGCTCGATGCGCGACCTCGAGCGCATCACCGGTCGGCTCGCGACTCTCGGCGGCATCACGACGAGCGTCGTGTACTCGAGTCCGGTCCCGTCGCGGCACCTCGCGCCGGCCTGACCGCGGGTCAGTCCGGCACCTCGCGCCGGCCTGACCGCGGGTCAGTCCGGCACCTCGCGCCGGCCTGACCCCGGGTCAGTCCGGCAGTTCGCGCCGGCCCGACCCCGGGTCAGTCCGGCAGCGCCGCGATCGCCTCGATCTCGACGAGGGCGCCCGGGTTCGACGGCGCGACGCCGAGGACCGTGACGCACGTGCGCGCGGTCCACACGGCGCGGCTCGCGGCATACGCCTCGGTCGGATCGACGCCCGGGTCGAGGTAGATCGTGAGCTTGACGACGTGCTCGGGGGCGGCATCGGCGGCGGCGAGCACGGCGAGCACGTTCCGCAGGGCGCGCTCGGTCTGGGCGCCGAGTCCGCCCTCGACCAGGGCGCCGGTCTCGTCGACGCCGTTCTGGCCGCCGACGTAGAGCGTGCGGCCGGCCGGCGCGATCATGCCCTGCGGGAACGCGGGGCTCGTGAACAGCTCGGGCGGATCGATCGGGGTGGGCAGGGCGGTCATGGGCGGCATCCGTTCGCTCGGCGCCACCCGCCGGGGCGGCGGACGGCTGATGCCGCCGAGTCTGCTCCCCGCCCCCGACGATCGCGCGCCGCGCGCCGCACGCCGCACGCCGCACGCCGCGTCCCGCCGAGCGCGACCGGCCGAACGCGACCGGCCGAACTTGGTCGGCCGGCCGCGACCCCGCGACCCCGACGCGACCCCGGCGCGGTTCCCCGAAAACGAAGGAGAACGGCATCCGTTCGGCCCGAAAACGCCCCCGACGGACGCCCGCTGCCCCGAACTCCTTCGTTTTCGGGAGAGCGGGAGGGCGGGAGGGCGCGAGCGCGGGAGGGCGGGAGGGCGCGCAGGGTCAGACCAGGAGCTGGTGCTTCGCGAGCTCCGCGTAGAGCGGGGTAGAGCGCACGAGCTCCGAGTGCGTGCCGACACCGACCACGCGGCCGGCCTCGAGCACGACGATGCGGTCGGAGTCGACGACGGTCGAGAGGCGGTGCGCGATCACGAGCAGCGTGCGATCGCTCGCGACCGCGTCGATCGCCTCGCGCATGAGCTGCTCGTTGACCCCGTCGAGCGACGACGTCGACTCGTCGAGCAGCAGGATCGGGGGAGCCGCGAGCAGCGTCCGCGCGATCGCGAGCCGCTGGCGCTCGCCGCCGGAGAGCATGATGCCGTCCTCGCCGACCTGCGCGTCCAGGCCGAGCCCCGACCGCGACACGACGCCCGTGAGGTTCACCGCGGCGAGCACCGCGAGGCACTGCTCGTCCGTGGCCTGGGGCGCTGAGAGCAGCAGGTTGTCGCGGATCGTGCCGGCGAGCACGGGCGCGTCCTGCTCGACGTAGCCGATCTGCGCCCGCAGTTCGTCCCGGGGGATCGAACGGATGTCGATCCCGCCGAGCCGCACCGCGCCCGCGGTCGGATCGTAGAAGCGCTCGATGAGCGCGAGGATCGTCGACTTGCCCGCACCGGACGGGCCGACGAGTGCGACACGCTGCCCGCGCGGCACCGTGAACGAGACGCCGTGCAGCACGCCGTCGTCCCGCTGTCCGGCCGGAACGACCTCGGGAGGCCCCTCGCTCCCGGCCTCCGCGCCGAGCTCGCGCAGCATCGCGGCCCGCTCGCTGCGGGAGAGCTCGGCGCCCGCGGCATCCGCACCGGCGGGCACGGGATAGGCGAAAGCGACGTCGTCGAACGCGATCGCCGCATCCGTCGGCCCCGTTGCGGGCGTCTCGATCGTCGGCTGCGCGGCCGCGTCGCCCTCCGTCTCGCTCGGCAGCTCGATGATCTCCTGGATGCGGCCGACCGCGCCGAGCGCCTGGTTGACCGAGTTGAGGGCGCCGATCGCCTGGCCGAGCGGCATGATCATCATGAACAGGAACAGGATGAACGCCACGAGGCTCGCGATCGTGATCGCGCCGCTCGCGACGCGGTAGCCGCCGACGCCGAGCACGACGAGGAACGACACCTGCATCGCGATGAACGACAGCGGCACGATGACGGCCGAGGCGCTCGCGACCTTGACGCCCGCGCGGAAGGCGCGCTCGGCATCCGCGTCGATGCTCGCGACCTCGCGGTCGGTCGCGTTCGCGGCGCGCACGGTGCGGATGGCGCCGAGCGCGCGTTCCACGGATGACGCGAGGTCGCCGACGCGCGCCTGCTGTTCGGCGCTCGCCCGGCGCACGCGCCCGGAGAGCACGAGCACGACCGCGACGGTGATCGCGATCACGAGCACGGTGAGCCCGAGCAGCACCGGGTCGAGGATGAGCATCGCGACGAGCGCCCCGACGAACAGCACGACCGAGCCGAGCGCATCCGTGAGCCCCTGGGTCATGACCGCGTAGAGCAGCGTCGTGTCGCTGCCGACGCGCGAGACCAGGTCGCCCGTGCGGCGCGTGTCGTACTCGACGATCGGCAGGTGCAGCATCCGTGTCACGAGCCGCCGCCGGGCGGAGTAGACGACGCTCGTGCCCGCGCGCTGGAGCACGTAGTGCTGCACGCCGCTGATCACGCCGCCGACGGCGACGAGCGCGACGAGCGCCCAGACCAGCCCGCCGAGACCGGCGCCGGACTGCACGTCGGCGATGACCCTCGACACGAGCACGGGCTGCAGCAGCGACATGCCCGCCGAGACAAGGCTCAGCACGAGCGCGACGACGAGCGCCGTCCGGTGCTCGAGGAGGAACGGCAGCAGCTGGCGGAAGCTCGCGCGCGGACCCTCCTGCGGCGTACGGCGGCCGAATGGCGACCGACGGCCGGCGGGTGGCGTGCGGCGCCCGGGTGGCGTGCGGCGGTCGGCGGATGCGGCACTCGCCCGGCGTGGGGAGGTGCGGGAGGATGACGCGGCGGAGCTCATAGCGGTATCCAGTCTGCTGGGGCGGGGCACGGCATCCGTACTCCGCGAGGAGTCATCACGCGGTCGGCTCGCGCCGGCTCGGGGCGATCGCCGGGGCGCGGCGTCAGGCGCTCGCGGCGCTCGCGGCGCGCGCGGCGTCAGGCCTTGCCGTAGCGCTTGTGCACGGCCTGGCGGGTGACGCCGAGCGCGGTCGCGATGATCGGCCAGCTCATGCCGAGGTTGCGGGCCTTCCGCACGAGCGCCGCCTCGTGCCGGTCGAGCTCCGCGCGCATCCGGGCCACCGCGTGCAGGGCGGCGAGCGGGTTCTCGTCGCCGGCCTCCGCGGTCAGGGTTCGCATCGCATCCGTCATGTGTTCAACCGTAGTTGACGGATGCCGCAGTGTCAACCCGCATTGACAGGCCGTCATCGAGCGTCACACGAGTCGCCGCCCGGCGCCGGACTTTCCTATTCTCGCTGCAAGCCCGCGGCGCCTCGCTCGGCGGGCGCCCGGCATCGCAGCCCCGGCTGTCGCACAGTCGGAGAAAGAGTCCCCGCCATGATCCGTCCCGCCCGCATCGCGCCGATCGCCGCACTGGCGATCACCGTCACCGCCGCCCTCGCCGGCTGCAGCCTGGCCGGTGACGGCGGCACCCCGAGCGACGCCGCCTCCGACGGCAGCACCGTCTACTTCGGCGTCTCGTCCGCGACCACGGGCGACTACGCGGAGTACGGCAAGCAGTTCAAGGAGGCCTTCGACCTCGCGGTCGAGGAGGTCAACGCGGACGGCGGCATCGACGGCCACCCGGTCGCCCTCAAGTACGAGGACTCCCAGTCCGACCCGAAGCAGTCGGTCACGGTCGCCCAGAAGTTCGTCGACGACCCGCAGGTCATCCTCGCGTTCGGCGACTACTCGTCGTCGGCGTCCATCCCCGCGAGCCCGATCTACACGGCCGGCAAGCTCGTGCAGTACGGCTACAACAACTCGAACCCCGACTTCACCGCGAAGGGCTCCGAGTACCAGTGGTCGACCGCGATCACGACCGACGCGAACTACACCTGGACCGCCGACTACATCAAGGACCAGGGCGTCGACTCGGTCGGCGTCGCCTACCTCAACACCTCGGACTGGGGCATCCCGGCCTACAACGCGTTCAAGGCGGAGGCCGACAAGATCGGGCTCACGATCACCGACGCGGAGGGCGTCGACGCGACCTCCGACGACTACCGCCCCTCGCTCACCAAGGCCGTCGCGGGTGACCCCGACGCGTTCGTCGAGATCGGCTACGGCCCGGACGCCTCGAAGATCGTCACGCAACTGCGCGCGATCGGCTACGACGGCACCTTCTACGGCGGCCAGGACGAGGAGTCGTTCAACACGAACCCGGATGCCGAGGGCTCGATCATCGGCAGCGAGTTCGTCGCCGACAGCACCGACCCGGCGGTGCAGGCCTTCGTCTCGGCGTTCACCAAGAAGTACCCGGACGAGACCGGCGTGACCCTGTTCGAGGCGGGCGCCTACGACGCGCTGCACGTCGCGGTCGAGGCCGCGAAGGTCGGCGGCATCACGCGGGCGGGCATCCTCGAGGGCTTCCAGAAGCTCAAGGACGTGCCGAGCCTCGTCTACGGCACGATCACGTTCGACCCGACGACCCGCCGGGTCGCCTCGCCGAAGCTCACGCCCACGATCCTCACCGACGGGAAGTGGGCCGAGTACCAGGGCTGATTCCGTGCTCGACACTCTGATCGCCGGCCTGCTCCGGGGGAACGTCTACGCCCTCGGAGCGGTCGGCATCTCGCTCGTCTTCGGCGTCATGAACGTCGTCAACTTCGCGCAGTTCTCGTTCTTCGGGCTCGGCGCGATGCTCGCCTGGTTCTTCATCGTGCGGCTCGGCATGTCGTTCTGGCTCGCCCTGCCGCTCGTGCTCGTCGTGTGCGCCGCGCTCGGGCTCGTGATCAACCTCGCGGTCGTTCGCCCGCTCGCGCGGTTCCTGCCGCTCGCGGCGATGCTGTCGACGTACGCGGTCTCGCAGATCCTCGACAACGCGTCGCAGCTCGCCTTCGGCGCGCAGTTCCGGGTGTTCCCGGCCGTGCTGCCGACCACGAACCTCCGGATCGGCGCGATGCGCTTCGGCACGTCCGACCTCGTCATGCTCGGCATCACGGCCGCCGTGATGATCGGCATGACCCTGTTCCTCAAGTACGGCAAGCTCGGCCGCGGCATCCGTGCGACGGCGCAGGATGCGGAGGCGGCCCTCCAGGTCGGCATCCCCGTGGCGCGCGTGCAGCACGTGTCGTTCGTGGTCGCCTCCGCGCTCGGCGGGCTCGCCGGCGTGTTCTTCTCCATCTACATCGGCGTCGTGAACCCCACGTCGGGCCTCAACATCGGCATGACCGCGTTCGTCGCGGCGACGCTCGGCGGGCTCGGCTCGCTCGTCGGCGCGGTCATCGGCGGCTTCCTGCTCGGCACGCTCGAGGCGTTCGGCATCTACCTTTTCGGCGACACCGCCCGGCAGATCATCGTGTTCGTGGTGCTCCTGCTCGTGCTCATCATCCGTCCCGGCGGCCTGCTCGGGCGTGTGCCGCTGCTCTCGACCGAGCCGCTCACCGGCACGTTCCTCGGCAAGGGGCGGCCGTTCCGCATCCCGCGCTGGGGGTGGATCGCGGGCGCCGTCGTGATCGCGGTGCTCGTGCCGATCTTCGGGAACCGCTACGTGCTCACGACCGGCACCCAGGTGCTCGTCTACGCGATCATCGCCGCGGGCTTCACCGTCACCGCGGGACAGGCCGGCGTCGTGGCGCTCGGCCAGGCCGGCCCGATCGCGATCGGCGCCTACGCGTCGGCCGTGCTGACGCTCGTCGTGCACCTGCCGTTCTGGGTCGCCCTACCGCTGTCCGGGCTCGTCGCGGCGATCGTCGCCTCGGTGCTCGCCTCGCCGATCTGGGGGGTGCGCGGACACTACATCTCGATCGCGACGCTCGGGCTCGGGGTGGCGATCGTCGCGGTCATCCAGCTCGTCTACCCGAACGGGGTCTACGGCATCCCGGTGCCCTCGATCGGCGGCATCGCGCTCAACACGCCCCTCGCGTACTACCTCATCGACGTCGTCGTGCTCATCCTCACGCTCGTGGTGACCGGGCGCATCCGTCGCTCGCACCTCGGGCGGGTGATCTCCGCGGTCGGCTCGGACGAGGTCGCGGCGCTCGCCGCCGGCGTGCGGGTGCGCGACTACAAGGCGCTCGCGTTCGCGATCTCCGCGTTCTTCGCGGGGGTGGGCGGCTCGCTGCTCGCGCACCAGTACACCTATATCGACACGAGCATCTTCACGATGCTCATGTCGCTGCTCGTCGTCACGATCGTCATCCTCGGCGGGGTGAGCCTGCCGTACGGCGCGGTCGTCGGCTCGATCGTGCTCATCGGCGCCATGGAGCTGCTGCGCTTCACGCCCGAGCTGCGCATCATCGTCTACGGGCTCGTGCTCATCCTCGTGGTGCGGTTCCGTCCCGGAGGGGTGCTGGTGAGGAACGCATGACCGCGATCGCAACGGATGCCCCGCTCCTCGCGGTCGCGGGCCTCACCCGCCGATTCGCGGGCCTCACGGCCGTCGACGGCATCTCGTTCGCCGTCGCGCCGGGCGAGGTGGTGTCGATCATCGGCCCGAACGGCTCGGGCAAGACGACGACGCTCAACCTCGTCACGGGCACCATCCCGGCGCACGGCGGCACGATCGAGCTCGACGGCGTGCGCATCGACGGCGCCGACCCGGTGCGCATCGCCGAGCACGGCATCGCCCGCACGTTCCAGAACGGGCGGGTGTTCGCGACGCTCTCCGTCGCGGACAACATCGAGGTCGGCATCCACTCCACGCTGCGGGCCACGCGCCCGTTCCGGCGGATCGGCTCGCGCTTCCTGGTGCGCTGGATCCCGCTGCTCGGCGAGCTCGTCGTCGCGATCGTCGGCACACCGGCGGCGCGCCGCGAGCGACGGGAGATCGACGCGACGATCGCCACCGAGATCGACCGCTTCGAGGCGCGCCTCGGGCCGCGACGCGACGAGCCCGCCTACTCGCTCAGCTACGCGAACCGGCGCCGCACCGAGATCGCACGGGCGCTCGCGCCGGCCCCGCGGCTGCTCGTGCTCGACGAGCCGACCGCCGGCATGAACCAGTCGGAGACCGCCGAGGTGCTGCAGCAGCTGCTCGAGCTCAAGGCCGAGGGACAGTCGATCCTGCTCGTCGAGCACAAGCTCGACCTCGTCCTGACCGTGTCCGACCGGGTCATCGTGATGGACGGCGGGCGCATCATCGCCGAGGGCGACCCGCAGGCCGTGCGGCGCGACCCGGTCGTCATCGAGGCCTACCTGGGCCGCCGGCGCGGCCTCGGCGGCGAAGAGGAGGCGTCATGACGGCCGCGGAGCCGCTGCTGCGGCTCGACTCCGTCGACGTCTACTACGGCCACTTCCACGCGCTGCGCGGGGTGTCCATCGACGTGGGCGCGGGCGAGATCGTCTCACTGCTCGGCGGCAACGCCTCGGGCAAGTCGACGACCATGAAGACGATCCTCGGGCTCAACCGGGTTCGCTCCGGCACGATCAGCCTCGCGGGGCACGACGTGACCACGCGGCCGACGGCGGCGCGCGTCCGGGCGGGCATCGCATCCGTTCCCGAGGCGCGCCGGGTGTTCCCGCAGATGACCGTCGACGAGAACCTCATCGCCGGCGCCTACACGCGCCACGACCGGGCCGGCATCGCCGAGGACCTCGAGCGGATGCGGGAGCACTTCCCGCGCCTCGCCGAGCGTCGTCGTCAGGAGGCCGGGACGCTCTCCGGCGGCGAGCAGCAGATGCTCGCGTTCGCGCGGGCGCTCATGAGCCGGCCGCGCCTGGTCTGCATGGACGAGCCGACGATGGGCCTGTCGCCGAAGCTCGTCGACCAGGTGCTCGACGAAATCGCCCGCATCAACCGCGAGCTCGGTGTCGCGGTGCTGCTCGTCGAGCAGCAGGCGGAGCTCGCCCTGTCGATCGCCAGCCGCGGCTACGTGCTCGCGACGGGCGAGATCACGGTCGCCGGCTCGGCGCGCGACCTGCTCGACGACCCGCGCATCCAGGAGGCCTATCTCGGAAGGAGCGGGACCCCGTGACCCGTCAACGACTCGGATTCTTCACCCGCGTGCTCGACGAGGTCGCGCCCGCCGAGCGCTACCGGCTCGCGATCGAGCAGATCGCCCACGCCGAGGCCGTCGGCTTCGACACCGCGTGGGTGGCGCAGCACCACTTCCACGGCGACGAGGGCGGCCTGCCGTCGCCGCTCGTGCTGCTCGCGACCGCGGCCGCCCGCACCAGCCGGATCGTGCTCGGCACGAGCATCGTCACGCTGCCGCTCGAGGCCCCGCTGCGGGTCGCGGAGGATGCCGCGGTGCTCTCCCTGCTCTCCGGCGGGCGGTTCGAGCTCGGCATCGGCAGCGGGGGCACGCCGAGCTCGTTCGGCCCGTTCGGGCACGACCCCGCCGACCGCCCGGTGATCTACGCCCGGCACGCCGCACAGCTGCGGGCCGCGCTGCGCGGCGACGTGCTCACGAGCGACGGCGGCGGCCTGTACCCCGCGGCACCCGGCCTGCTCGACACGATCTGGGAGGCGACCTTCTCGGCGGCCGGTGCCGGGCGCATCGGCGCCGCGGCATCCGGTCTCATGCTGTCCAAGACGCAGCCGCACGACGCGGATGCCCCGGCCGGCCCCGGCGCGCTCTCCGCGACCCAGCGCCCGCTCGTCGACGCCCACCGAGCGGCCCTGCCCGCGGGCGTGCCGCCGCGCGTGTTCGGCTCGCGCAACCTCGTCGTCGTCGACGACGAGGCGACCGCGGAGCGGCTCGTGCAGCGCGGGATCGAGCGCTCGATCCCGGCCGCCCGCGCCCTCGGCGTCGACGTGCCGTCCGGGGCGACGACCGACGAGCTGCGGGCGCTGTTCGACCTCCACGTCGGCACGCCCGAACGGGTCGTCGAGGAGCTGAGCCACGACAGCGTGCTGCTCGGGGCGACCGACCTGGTGTTCCAATCGCATCCGGTCGACCCGCCGCACGACGTGCTGCTGCGCTCGCTCGAGCTCATCGCGACGCGCGTCGCGCCCGCGCTCGGCTGGACGCCGGCCGCCCATGCTCCGAAGGAGGATTCCCGTGTCTGACCTCATCGACGACCTCGCCGGCATCGCGCCGGGCAGCCCGCTCGACGTGCTGCGCTCGCGGCGCCCCACCGCTCGCCGCGACGTGCAGGCCAGCTACGACGCGCTCATCGCCGACCCGCGCGACCTCGGGCGGGCGAGCGCGGCGGAACGGATCGCCGTCGCCTACTGGGTCGCCGCGCTCAGCGGCGCCGCGCGCCTCGCCGAGCACTACCGCGGCCTGCTCGCCGGCCTGGACCCGGACGTCCTCGCGGCGATCGACGCGGCGCTGCCCGCCGCGACGACGACCGGTCCCGTCGGCAGCTACCCGCCCGGCCCGCTCAGCGTCGAGGACGAGGCGGCGCCGGAGTGGAGCGCGCCCGCCGGGATCGCCGCGGCGGGCGGCCCGCGCCTGGCCGCCGCCCTCGAGCACGCGCACCTCGTCACCTACCGGCCGCGCGACGCCTCGCCGGACGCCCTGCAGGCCCTGCTCGACGCGGGCTGGACGACCGACGGGATCGTGACGCTCTCGCAGCTCATCGCGTTCGTCCACTTCCAACTGAGGCTCGTCGCGGGCTTCACCGTGCTCGCGGCGCACGCGGAGGAGGACTGACATGACCGACCAGATCGTGCGCCGCCCCGGGCTCGTCGGGGGCTTCACCGTGCTCGCGGTGTTCGCGGTGTTCGCGGTGTTCGCGGTGTTCGCGGCGCACGCGGAGGAGGACTGACATGAGCGACCAGATCGTGCGCCGCCCCGGGCTCGTCGGGGGCTTCACCGTGTTCGCGGTGTTCGCGGTGTTCGCGGTGTTTGCGGAGGAGAACTGACATGACCGACCAGATCGTGCGCTACCCGGGCGTCGTGCGCCCGAACGCGTTCACGGCCGAGCGGCTGGGCTGGCGCCCCTGGCTCGAGCCGAAGCCCGTCGATGACCTCACCGCCGAGGACCGTCACGCGCTCGAGGGGCGCGACGTCACCGATCCGTACTTTCGCGTGCTCGTGCGCGACCCGATCGTGCTCGGCGCCCGCACCCGGGCCGACATCGACATCTTCACAAACGACGAGGGCGGGCTCGACCGCGCCGAGCGCGAGCTCGCCGCCGCCGCCGCGAGTCGCACCAACGGGTGCCTGTTCTGCGCGTCGGTGCACGCCCGCTTCGCGATCGAGCAGTCCGGCCGGCGCGATGACGTGCAGCGCCTGCTCGACGAGGGCATCGACGCCGAGCAGGACGAGCGCTGGACCGCGATCATCGAGGCGTCGGCGGCGCTCACGGCGACGCCGTCGTTCTTCGGACCCGCCCACGTCGAGGCGCTGCGCGCCGCCGGGCTCGACGACCAGGCGATCGTCGACGTCATCCAGTCCGCGGGCTTCTTCAACTGGGCCAACCGCCTCATGCTCTCGATCGGGGAGCCGCTGCCGCCCCGCCGTTGAGCCGGTCGCGCCGGCCCGGGTCGCGCTGGCGCGGTCTCGCTGTTCCGTCCCCGAAAACGAAGGAGCGCGCGCTGTGGGCTCGGTGCGGGTTCTGTCGGTCGGTTCTCGTTCAGAACTCCTGTAGGTCGCGCACCGACCTGGCCGCGGCAGCTGTCGTTCCGCGGGCGGGCCGCGGCGTCGCGTCGATTCCACCGGAGTTCTGAACGGCGCCGCGGCCGGCGCCGCGGGTGGCCCGCCGTTCGCGCTCCCGGGCGTGGTCGACGCTGCAGAAAACGAAGGAGAACCGCGCGCTCACCGTCTTCCGCGTTCAGAACTCCGGAGAAACGCGGGTCGGCGACTCGCGAGATCGGCACGAATCCGCGGAATCCACGGCGGCGGTCGGCCCCGTGACGTCAGCTTCTCCGGAGTTCTGCACCGGGCGCCCGCGCTGAACGGGCGCCCCGGGTCGGGTCACTCGACGATCGTCGCGTAGTCCGAGTCGCGGGTCTCCTTCGACAGGCGCAGCGCGATGAGGGTGATCACCGCGGCGACCGAGGCGTAGAGGCCGACGAAGAACACGCTGCCGTGCGCCGCCTGCCAGAGCGCCACCGCGATGAACGGCGCGACCGCGGCGCCGATGATGCTCGACACGTTGTAGCTGATGCCGGAACCCGTGTAGCGCACGTTGGTCGCGAACAGCTCGGGCAGCGTCGCGCCCATCGGGCCGAAGGTGAGCCCCATGAGCGTGAAGCCCAGGATGAGCCACGCCATCACGCCGACGATGCCGCCGCCGGCGAGGGGCACGAACAGCAGGCCGAACACGACGATGCCCGCGGTCACGACCGAGAGCATGGCGCGGCGTCCGAAGCGCTCGGCGAGCGGACCGGCGAGGAGCGTGAAGATGCCGAAGAACACGACCCCGATGATGAGCATGACGAGGAACTCGGTGCGCGTGTAGCCGAGCCCGGGCACGAAGGCGGCCGCGTTGAAGGGCTTGCCGGCGGCATCCGCCGCGGCCTGCGCCGTCTCGACCGACGCGGCGGTCGTGCCGAACGTGAGGGTGAACGTCGTCATGAGGTAGAAGAGCACGTAGGTCGCGAGCATGATGAACGTGCCCAGGATGAGCTGCCGCCAGCTCGTGCGGAACACGCGACCCAGCGGCATCCGCGCGATGGCGCCCTGCTCCTTGACGGCGGTGAACGCGGGCGCCTCGATGAGGCGGAAGCGCACGTACAGGCCGACGATCACGAGCAGCGCGCTCGCCAGGAACGGGATGCGCCAGCCCCACCCGGCGAACGCCTCCGCGCTCATCGTCAGGTTGAGCACGAGGAACAGGCCGTTCGCGATGATGAAGCCGATCGGCGCGCCGAGCTGCGGGAAGGTGCCGAAGATCGCGCGCTTGCCGGCCGGGGCGTTCTCGGTGGCGAGCAGGGCCGCCCCGCTCCACTCGCCGCCGAGGCCGATGCCCTGCGCGAAGCGGAACACGGTGAGCAGCGCCGGTGCGAGGAACGTCCAGCCCGGCGTCGCGGCACCCGGCAGGCATCCGATCAGGAACGTCGCGATGCCCATCGTGAGCAGCGCCGCGATGAGGGTCGTCTTGCGGCCGACGCGGTCTCCGAAGTGGCCGAACACGATCGAGCCGAGCGGGCGACCGACGAACGCGGCGCCGAACGACGCGAACGAGGCGAGGAGCGCGGTCGTCGCGTCCTGGTTCGGGAAGAACAGGCTCGGGAACACGAGCACGGCCGCCGTCGCGTAGACGTAGAAGTCGTAGAACTCGATCGACGTGCCGATGAGGCTCGCGATGAGCACGCGCGAGCGCGGGTTGACGGGGGAAGGGGGTGCGGATGCGACCGCAGCGGACATGGGAGAACTCCGGAGGAGACGGGGAACGATGGGCGCGAGATCCGCGAAAGCCCGAGGTGGAGGGCCGGCGGATGCGCGGGGTGCCACCGCGCTGGGGCCGACGTGCCCCGGTTCGTGGCCGGGTGCACCCACCTATGTTACGCAGATGTTAACCAATCCGCCGACCGCCGGATGCGCGGGGCCGGGCGAGTCCGCCCCGGGTCGCGCCCGGAGCGGGGCGGACTCGCGGCGTTCCCGAAAACGAAGGAGAACCCGGGTGGTCGCGCGAGAAACGGGGTGGATACCGCGCCCTCGGCACGGTTCTCCTTCGTTTTCGGGTCAGCCGCGGATGCCGCGCAGCGACACAGCCGTCGCGACCGCGGCGTAGGCGGCCTCGGCCCCCTTGTCCTCCGTCGAGTCCGGGTAGCCGGCCCGGTCGAGACCCTGCTGCTCGTCGTCGAGGGTGAGCACGCCGAAGCCGACGGGCTTGCCCGTGTCGAGGGCGACGCGCGTGAGGCCGTCGGTCGCGGCCGCGCTCACGTACTCGAAGTGGGGAGTGCCGCCGCGCACGATGACGCCGAGCGCGACCACCGCATCCGCGCCCGCATCGAGGGCCGCCTTCGCGAGCACCGGCAGCTCGAAACTGCCCGGCGCCGGCACCACGTCGTAGTCCGCGCCGACCGCGTCGAGCGCGCGCTTCGCGCCCGCGAGCAGCCCCGTCGCGATGCTCTCGTGCCACTGCCCGGCGACGATCGTCACGCGGATGCCGCGCCCGTCGATGCCGTTCGCGTCCGGTGCGCCCTCGCCGCTCATGAGTTCCGTCCTTCCGTGGCCGCAGACCCGGCCGTCGTCGTCCCCGCGGACCGCCCCGCAGCCCCGGCCGTCGTCGTCCGCGACCCGGCGCCGTTCGCGAGCACCTGCTCGTCGAGGGCGTCGTTGGCGGGCAGCAGGTGCCCCATCCGGTCGCGCTTCGTCTCGAGGTAGCCCTCGTTGAACCGCCCGACGCCGACGACGAGCGGCACCTGCTCGATGACCCGGATGCCGCGCTCGGTGAGCTGCTGCAGCTTCTCCGGGTTGTTGGTGATCACCCGCGCCTCGCTGATGCCGAGGTCCTCGAGGATCGCGACCGCCGCACCGTAGTCGCGCCCGTCGGCCGGGAAGCCGAGGGCGATGTTCGCCTCGAGCGTGTCGAGTCCCCGCTCCTGCAGGGCGTAGGCCTTGAGCTTGTTGACGAGCCCGATCCCGCGACCCTCATGGCCGCGCATGTAGATGACGACGCCCTCGCCCGCGGCCTCGATCGCGTCGAGCGCGGCGTCGAGCTGCGGGCCGCACTCGCACTTGAACGAGCCGAAGATCTCACCCGTCGCGCACTCGGAGTGCACGCGCAGGAGCGTGCCGTTCGCCGGGTGTCCCTTGACGACGGCGATGTGGTCGGCGCCGGTCTGGCGGTCGCGGTACGCCCGGAACCGGAACGTGCCGTGGTCGGTCGGGATGCTCGTCTCGACCTCGAAGTCGACGCGCGGACTCTCCGGCACGACGACAGCGCACGGCGTCGGCTCGTCCGGGTGCTCGGCGTCGAGGAAGCGGATGAGCTCCTCGATCGTGATGACCGGCACGCCGTCCCGCGCCCCGAGCTCGAGCAGCTGCGGCAGGCGCATCATCTCGCCGTCGTCGCCGACGATCTCGCCGATCGCGCCGACGGGGGAGAGCCCCGCGAGCTTCATGAGGTCGACGGCCGCCTCGGTGTGCCCGGCGCGCTCGCGCACGCCCCCCGGCACCGCGCGCAGCGGCAGGATGTGGCCGGGACGGTGCAGGTCGCCGGGCGTCGAGCCGAGGTCGGCGAGCACGCGCAGGGTGCGCGCGCGGTCGCTCGCGCTGATGCCCGTCGTCACCCGGTCCGCGCTGTCGACGCTGATCGTGTAGTTCGTGCCGCGGGGGTCCTCGTTGGCGGTGACCATGATCGGCAGTTCGAGGCGGTCGGCGATCTCATCCGTCATCGGGGCGCAGATGAAGCCCGATGTGAGCCGGACCATCCACGCGACGGTCTCGCGCGTCGCGAGCTCGGCGCTGATGATGACGTCGCCCTCGTTCTCGCGGCTCTCGTCGTCCGCGACGATGATCGGCTTGCCCGCGCGCAGCGCGGCGAGCGCCTCGGGGATCCCGGCGAGACTCATGACCCGCTCCCTTCGTGGTTGTCGCCCACAACTCCGACGAGCTCGGCCGACCCGGAGATGCCCGCGGAACCCCGGCCGGCCTCATCGGCACCGCCGGCGACCGCCGTCCGGAACTGCAGCATGCGCTCGACGTGGCGAGCGAGGATGTCGGTCTCGATGTTGACGGCGTCGCCGACCGCGAGCGCGCCGAGGGTCGTGGCGGTGAGCGTCTCGGGGATCAGGCTCACCTCGAACCAGCTGCCGGCGGCATCCGCCGGCCCGACCGCGGAGACCGTGAGACTCGTGCCGTCGATCGCGATCGAGCCCTTGTGCGCGACGAGCGGCCCGTGCTCCGGATCGAGCGAGAAGCGGATGACCCGCCACTTCTCACCGTTCTCGATGCTCAGCACGGCGGCCGTGCCGTCGATGTGGCCCTGCACGATGTGGCCGCCGAGGCGGTCGCCGACCTGCGCGGCGCGCTCCAGATTGACGCGCCCGCCCGCAGCGGGGAACGGCTTCGCGACGTCGCTCGTCTCGGCCATGACGTCCGCGGTGAACCAGTCCTCGCCCTGCTCGACGATCGTCAGGCATACACCGCTCACGCTGATCGAGTCGCCGTGCCGCGCCCCCTGCACGGCGAGCGGCGCGCGCACGGTGATGCGGGCCGCGTCGGCACTCGGCGCCCAGGCCGTGACCTCGCCGACCTCCTCGATGATTCCGGTGAACATCAGTGCTGCTCCTTCGGTGCCTCGCGACGCGGGGCGGGTTGTGCGGTGATGAGAACGTCCTCGCCGAGCGATTCGATGCCCGTGAAGACGAAGCGGTGCTGGTTGGCGATCGTGGCGACGCCGGCATCCGTGATCGCGGCGCGCGGTCCGCCGATGATCGTCGGGGCGAGGTAGACGAGCAGGTCGTCGACGAGCCCTGCCGCGACGAACGCGCTCGCGAGGGTCGGGCCGCCCTCGACGTAGAGCGAACGGATGCCGCGCTCGAACAGGTCCGCGAGCGCGGCCCGCAGGTCCCGGGTGCGCAGCTCGACGAGCGGCTTCGGGTGGCGACGCAGCCGCGCGTCGGCGGGCACCGCGCGCTCGCCAATCACGACGGGGACCGGCTGCTTCGGGCTCAGCTCGCCCGCATCCGCCCGCGCGGTGAGGCTCGGGTCGTCGGCGAGCACGGTGCCCGTGCCCACCGCGATCGCGTCGTGCGCTGCGCGCTGCTCGTGCACGCGCTGGCGCGCGGCGGTGCCGGTGATCCACTGGCTCGTGCCGTCGGCGGCGGCCGCGCGGCCGTCGAGGCTCGACGCCCACTTGACCGTCACGAACGGACGCTGCTCCCGCACGGTGATGAGCCACGCGCGCAGGAATGCGGCGGCCTCCTCCGCGTCGACGCCGCCCTCGACCGCGACGCCCGCGACGCGCAATGTGTCGGCGCCGCCGCCGGCCGCCGGGTTGGGGTCGTCGAGCGCGTAGACGACCCGGCTCACGCCCGCCGCGACGAGAGCGCGCGAGCACGGACCGGTGTGGCCCGTGTGGTTGCACGGCTCGAGGGTCACGTAGGCGGTGAGACCGGTGGCGTCCGGGGCGCCGTCGGGTTTCGTCGGCAGCTGCGAGAGGGCGTCGACCTCTGCGTGCGGGGTGCCGACCCCGCGGTGCCAGCCCTCCGCGACGACGCGACCGGCGGCATCCGCGAGCACGCAGCCGACCCGCGGGTTGATGCCGCGCGGACCGTTCGCGGCGAGGCTCAGCGCGCGGCGCATCAGCTCGAGGCGGGGGTCGCGCGGCTCGACGTCGAGGGCGTGCGGCGTCGGCGCGCTTGGGCGCGCGCGATCGGCACCGGCCGCCTCGTCGGGGCGGCGCTCGCGATCGGCGCTGGCGGTCATCCGGGTCTCCTGGTCGGGACTCCGGGGATGACGGGTCGCGGATGCCTCGGGCATCCCGCCCAGCGCCAGCGCCCTCGCGGGCCCGACGCTCGTGCTGCCTCCCATCCGGACTTCGTGGCGCTGTTCTCACGAACTGCGTCACGTCACCGTCGGTGCCGGAGTTCCACCGGCTCAACCGGCGCTCGCCGTTTCGGGCGGGCGCGCGGGTCGCGGACTATCACCGCCGGTTCGGACTCTCACCGACCCCGGAGCACGTTTCTGTCGACGAGTGTAACGCGGGGGCGCCGCGCGTATTCCCGGGCGCCCGCGTTCAGAACTCCTGTGCGGCTCGGCCGGATCGGCCGATTCTGGGCTCGGGCGGGCGGCCGGGCTCTCCTCCACAGGAGTTCTGAACGAGCAGATTCGCCGGCGAGCGGTCGAGGCGCGTCCGCGAGCGCGATCCTCCCGGGCATGAACGAGACCACGATCGCCACCCGCACCGAACTGCTCGCCGCCGGATGGACGGCGCGCAGCATCACCGAGGCCGTGCGTTCGGGCGCCATCGTCCGCCTGCGCAACGGCGTGTACGCCTCGGCCGGGTGCGACCCGAGCGTCGCACTCGCGGTGCGGGTGGGCGGCGTGCTCGGCTGCGCGAGCGCGCTCACCGCGCTCGGCGTCTGGACCCAGTCCCGCGGCCCGGTGCACGTGCAGCTCGACGGCCGGGCGTCGCGGATCCGCCGAGCTCCCCACGGCACGGTGCTGCACTGGCACACCGCACCGCTACCGGGCACGCGCGTGGCCGCCCACCCGATCGACGCGCTCGCCGACGCGTGCCACTGTCTCCCGTTCGAGTTCGCGGTCGCGAGCATCGACAGCGCGCTCAACCTCGGCCTCATCTCGCGCACGGACCTCGAGGTCTTGAGCGCCGCGCTCCCGCGCCGGCTCCGGCGCATCGTCGCTCGCGCGGACGGCCGGTGCATGTCGGGCACCGAGACGATCCTGCGGCTCGCCCTGGAGGACGCCGGAATCGCCTTCGTCCCGCAGGTGCGGATCCCGGGCGTCGGCACCGTCGACTTCGTCGTCGCCGGCCGGATCGTCATCGAGGTCGACAGCCACGCGTGGCACGACTCCGACGAGGCGACATCGCGGGACTACGACCGCGACCTCGCGGCCGCTCGCGCGGGCTACATCGTGCTGCGGCTGCGCTACGAGCACGTCATGTTCCAGCTCGACGCCTCCATGGCCGCGGTGCGATCACTCGTGGCTCTCGTTCAGAACTCCTGACGAATCGGCCGCCTCGGGTCGCGAACCGGCCGAACCGCCCCGCCTGCGCCGATCGATCAGGAGTTCTGAACGCCGGCCAGCGGTGGCAGCTCGCCGAGGGAGTGGATGACGTGCGCCGCTGCCGCGGACGCCTCCGTGCGCTCGGCGATCGTCGCCGTGTGCAGACGGTCGATCCAGACGCCGACGAGCCCCGCGCGGCAGGCGCCGATGACATCTGTGCGCAGCCGGTCGCCGACGTACATCGCCTCGGCTGCAGCGACGCCCGCCGCCTCGCACGCGGCCGTGAAGATTCGCGGGTCGGGCTTCGCAGCGCCGAACTCACCGGATGCGACAACGGGTGACATGCGGTCGGCGAGGCCGATCGCCTCGAGTTCAGAGTCTGAGACCCCAGCTCGCCGTTCGTGATGATCCCGGTCGCAATGCCCGCCGCGTCGAGCGCATCGAGGCACGGAGGCACGTCGCCGTGCAGCGTCCACGACTCGACGTAGTCGGCCTAGTAGGCCTCCCACCAGAGCCGAGCGCCGGCGTCGTCGGCGACGAGCTCGCCGAGTCCGTGCGGGCCGAGAAACGCGCGTGCCCTGGCGAACCGCTGGCCCTCGGAGTCGAGCTCACCCGCGAGATAGCGGTGGTAGTGCTCTTCCTCGAGCGCGCGCCAGCGCTCCACCTCCGCGAGGGCGTCGACGCCGACGAGCTCGGGATGTCGCGTGATCGTTCGTGCGATGCCCCCGTCGACCGCTGCGCGATGAGCGAACAGGGTGTCATCGAGGTCGAACAGAACCGCGCGGATCACGCCGGCCAGCCGAGCTTCGGCTCCCGCGATGCTCCCGCGCGCAGCTCGCCGTGCCAGCACTCGATCGCCTCGCCGGTGCGCGACGGCACCCGCCCGGGACCGACGCCGGTGAACGCGAAGCCCGTCTTCCGGGCCACGGCCATCGACGCGACGTTGCCGACGACGCACTCCCAATGCACGGATGCCGCGCCGCCCGCGTCGAGCGCCCAGCCGCACACCGCCTCCACGGCGCGCGGCATGATGCCCTGGCCGCGGTGCGGGGCGCCGAGCCAGAAGCCGATGCCGCGGGCGCGGTTCGCGCCGACGCCGAGGCCGACGACTCCGAGCAGCGGCGCACCCGGCGCGTGCCGGATCGCCCAGGTCAGCTCGCTCTCGGATCGCCACCACTCCGGCACGAGGCTCTCGACGAAGCCGACGGCATGCTCCCGTCGATAGGGCCAGGGCGTGGTCAGGTATCGCTCGAAGGTCGGGTCCTGGCAGTAGGCGGTGATGGTCTCGACATCAGTCTCGAGCGGGCGGTCGAGCGTCAGGCCATCCGCGACGAGCGCGAAGGGCTTCATCAGCGCCGCCGAAGGAACCCGACCCGATCGTAGACCTCGGCGAGCTTCGCGTCGGCGATGTCCGACGCCCGCGCCGCGGACGCTGCGAGGATGCGGTCGAGCTCGGCCGGGTCGTCGAGGAGTTCGAGGGCTCGCGCCCGGATCGGCGCGAAGGTGGCCGTGACGACGTCCGCCAGCCCGGACTTGAAGTCCCCGTAGCCGCGGCCCGCGTACTCCGCCTCGAGCGACTCGATCGACTGCCCGGACAGGGAGGAGTAGATCGTCAGCAGGTTCGAGATGCCGGGCTTGGCGGCGACGTCGTAGCGCACCGACCCCTCGGAGTCGGTCGTCGCGCCCTTGATCTTCTTCGCCGTCTTTGCGGGGTCGTCGAGCAGCCAGATGACGCCCTTCTCGCTCGAGGCGGACTTCGACATCTTGTTGGTCGGCTCCTGCAGGTCGTAGATGCGCGCGGTCTCCTTCGGGATGACCGGAGCCGGGATCGTGAACGTGTCGCCGAACCGCGCGTTGAACCGCATCGCCAGGTCGCGCGTGAGCTCCACGTGCTGGCGCTGGTCGTCGCCGACGGGCACGTCGACGGCGTCGTAGAGCAGGATGTCGGCGGCCATGAGCACGGGGTAGGTGAACAGGCCGACGCTCGTGGCATCCGTGCCCTGCTTGGCGGACTTGTCCTTGAACTGGGTCATGCGGGCGGCCTCGCCGTAGCCCGTGATCGTGTTGAGGACCCAGGCGAGCTCGGTGTGGGCCGGCACGTGCGACTGGATGAACAGGATCGACCGAGCCGGGTCGATCCCGGCGGCGATGTACTGCGCCGCGGTGCGCCGGGTGGCCTCGCGCAGTTGCGCGGGATCCTGCGCGACCGTGATCGCGTGCAGGTCGACGACGCAGAACACGGCGTCGTGGCTGTCCTGCATGTCCCGCCACTGCACGAGCGCCCCGATGTAGTTGCCGATCTGGAGCGAATCGGCGCTGGGCTGCATGCCGGAGAACAGGCGGGGCTTCGTCACCGCCCCATTCTTCCAGGTGCGAACGGATGCCGGGGGCGCGCGGGCCGGACGGCGGTCGCGGCTAGATGGCGTAGTCGACGACGACCGGTGCGTGGTCGCTCCACCGGGTGTCCCACGCGGAGGCGCGGTCGACGGCGTAGGAGACGACGGATGCCGCGAGCGGCTCGGTCGCGACGTGGTAGTCGATGCGCCAGCCGGTGTCGTTGTCGAACGCCTGTCCGCGCTGGGACCACCAGGTGTACGGGCCGTCGACCTCGCCCGCGTGGCGGCGGCCGACGTCGACCCAGCCGAGTCCCTCGCGCGTCGAGCCGTCGACGGCCTCGAACGATCCCGGCGCGTGGAAGAACGCGTCGAAGTACGCGCGCTCCTCGAGGAGGAAGCCCGCGTTCTTGCGGTTGCCCTTCCAGTTGCGGATGTCCAGCTCGCGGTGCCCGACGTTGAGGTCGCCGACGATGAGCGCGTAGCGGGAGTGGGCGGCGAGCTCCGGCATCCGTGCGGTCATCGCGTCGAGGAACCTGTACTTCTCGACCTGCTTGTCGGTGCCGGCCTCGCCGGAGTGCACGTAGGTCGAGACGACCGTGATGATCGCGCCGTCGTCGAGCTCGTAGTCGGCCTCGAGCCAGCGTCCGGCGGAGTCGAAGTCGTCGTCGCCGAGGGCGACTCGGTGGATCGTGGCGCGGCGGCGGGATGCGATCGCGACCCCGGCGCGGCCCTGTGCGGTGGCGGCGTCGTGCAGCAGGTCCCACTCGTCGCCGAGCAGCGCCTCGAGGTCTTCCGTCGACGCGCGCACCTCCTGCATCGCCAGGATGTCGACCCCGCGCGTCGCGAGCCAGTCGCCCATGCCCTTGCGGTACGCGGCCCTCACGCCGTTGACGTTGACGGATGCGACGCGGAGCGGCTTGACGGCAGGCACGCCCCGATCCTAGGGACGCCCGCCGACAGTCCCGAAAACGAAGGAGGACCGGCGCGATCCGGGTCGGATGCGCGGCCCCGCCGCCGATACGGCTCGATCCTCCTTCGTTTTCGGGGGCGGAGACGCTCAGCGCTTTTCGGGGGCGGAGACGCTCAGCGCCTGCCGCGCGACGCGGCCGCTCAGCGCTCGCGGCGGACGCGCGGGCGCTGCAGCGCGGGACGGGCGTGCCGCGGCATCCGTTCCGCGTCCTTCGGCACGACCGAGATGCCGCGGTCGGCGAGCGAGACCGCGACGAACGACGCCGCGATGAGCAGCGCCTGGCAGAGGACGTTGAAGTAGATCAGCAGGCCGATGATGACGACGAACGATCCGAGCAGCGGGTTGGCGCCCGCGCCGCCGAGCACGCCGAGCTGGAACAGCACGGTGAGGAGGGCGGCCCCCGCACCGCCGATGAGCGCGCCCGGCACGAGCTGGCGGCGCGGGATCCGGATGCCCGAGTGCAGCGTCAGCAGCACCCCGACGACGAGCGAGTCGAGCGCGAGCGCGACGGCGATCGAGACGACGCGTCCCGCGACGTAGCCGAGGTCCGAGTCGGACGGGATGCCGACGAGTGATAGCAGCGCCCCCGTCGCCCCGGTGCCGAGCACGGTGACCCCCGTCGACACGATGACGACGACCGCGAAACCGACGAGCAGCGCCAGGTCGCGCAGCTTCAGCAGCACGCCGTTGACCCGCGGCGGAGGCAGCGAGAACATCTCTCGGATGGCGTCGCGTGCGCTGGAGAGAAAGCCGAGGGCGGTGAGCAGCCCGCCGAGGAGCGCCACGATGCCGGTCCAGCTGAACGTCGGCGACTGCAGCAGATCATCGGGATCGATGGCGCCACTCGCGCCGCCGGTGGAGATGAGGCCCGGGACGGTGTCCGCCACCGCGCCGACGAAACTGGCGCGCAGCTGGTCGTCGCCGGCGAGCACGAGTCCCGCGACCGAGAACGCGACCCACACCGCCGCGAACACCGAGAACAGGGCCGAGTAGGCGAGTCCGCTCGCGAGGATCGGCCCGCGATGACCGGTGTACGACTGGAACGCCCGCACCGGACGCAGCGCCAGCACGCGCCGGATGAGCCGCTGAACGCCCCCCGCACCCGCCATGCGCTCACCCTAGTTTCGGCCGCACTAGGCTGGGCGAGTTCGCCGTCCGACGGAGGTCTTTCCCATGGAACTGCACGGAATCGGGGTGGGTCGCGGGGTCGCCGTCGGCCCCGTGCTCCGGATGCCCGATCCGCTTCCCGAGCCCGTCGACGACCGCTTCGCGGGCGACCCCGACGCCGAGTACGCGCGCGTGACGGATGCCCTCGCCGCGGTCGCGGACGAGCTGCGCACCCGAGGCGCGCACGCCGGCGGCGACGCGCAGGAGGTGCTCGAGGCCGCGGCCATGATGGCGGCCGACCCGACGCTCGCCGACAACGTCCGCGAGCTCATCGGGGGCGGCAAGACGGGCGAGCGCGCGGTGTTCGAGGCGTTCGCGGCGTTCCAGGAGCTGCTCGTCGGCATGGGCGGCTACATGGCCGAGCGCGCCACCGACCTCGGCGACGTCGCCCAGCGCATCATCGCGCGCCTGCGCGGGGTCGCGGCGCCGGGCGTGCCGGTCAGCGACGAGCCGTTCGTGCTCGTCGCACCCGATCTCGCTCCGGCCGACACGGCGACCCTCGACTTCCGGGTCGTGCGCGCGCTCGTGACGCGCGACGGCGGCCCCACGAGCCACACCGCGATCCTCGCCCGCGCGAACTCGATCCCCGCGATCGTCGGCGTGACGGGTGTGCTCGACCTCGCCGACGGCACCATCGTCATCGCGGATGCCGGTTCCGGCACGGTCGTCGTCGACCCGTCGACGGATGCGGTGGCCGACGCCGAGCGCCGCATCGCGGAACGCGCGACCGCGGCATCCGCTCCCGTCACCGACGGCGCGCTCGCGGACGGCACCCGGGTGCCGCTGCTCGCGAACCTCGGCGATCCGGACGAGGCTGCGAACGCCATCGCGCTCGGCGCCGAGGGCGTCGGGCTGTTCCGCACCGAGTTCCTGTTCCTCGACGCGACGAGCGCGCCCACGGTCGAGCAGCAGGAGGCGAAGTACACGGCGCTGCTGTCGCAGTTCCCCGGCAGGAAGGTCGTCGTGCGCTGCCTCGACGCGGGCGCCGACAAGCCGCTGTCGTTCCTCAACGACGCGCACGAGGAGAACCCGGCGCTCGGGCTGCGCGGCCTGCGGGCGCTGCGGGCCAGCGAGCAGATCCTGCGCGACCAGCTCACGGCGCTCGTGCACGCCCAGGACGCGACCGAGGCGGACCTCTGGGTGATGGCGCCGATGGTCGCGGATGCCGAGGAGGCCGCGTGGTTCGTCGCGCTCGGCAAGGAGCTGGGCCTGCGTACCGTCGGGGTGATGGCCGAGGTGCCGTCGCTCGCGCTCGTCGCCGAGCAGGTGGCCGAGGTGAGCGACTTCGTGTCGATCGGCACGAACGACCTGACCCAGTACACGCTCGCCGCCGACCGGATGCTCGGCACGGTCGCCTCGTACCAGGACCCGTGGCATCCGGCGGTGCTCCGGCTCGTGCAGCGGCTCGGCGAGGCGGGGGCCGCGGCGGGCAAGGGCGTCGGCATCTGCGGTGAGGCGGCGGCCGACCCGCAGCTCGCCGTGGTGCTCGTCGGGCTCGGCGCGACGACGCTGAGCATGACGCCGGCGGCGCTCGCCGACGTACGGGCGGAGCTCGCGACGGTCACGCTCGAGCAGGCGCGCACGAAGGCTCGGGCTGCGCTCGCCGCGCGCTCGGCGGCCGGCGCCCGGGACGCGGCCGCAAACGCCTGAGGCCAGCGGCGCCGCCGGCCGTGCCGGCCGGTCCTGTTGGTCGGCGCCGGGCATGGTCCGTCCCGAGCGCAATGAAACGCGCGCGCACCCGGGCGCTGGCGCGCCCGGCGCTGGGGTCGCGGCGACGCTGGCGCGTCGCCCCTAGCTCCACCGCGCGCGTCGCTGCTATGCGCGACTCCTCGGTCGCAGGCTCCCTCGGCGCGGTCACGCGCGACGCTTCGCGTCGCTGCTATGCGCGACCGCGCATCACAGCCTGCTTGACTTCGGCGATCGCCTTCGTCACCTGGATGCCGCGCGGGCACGCCTCCGAGCAGTTGAACGTCGTGCGGCAGCGCCACACGCCCTCGCGGTCGTTGAGGATGTCGAGGCGCACGCCCGCGGCGTCGTCGCGGCTGTCGAAGATGAACCGGTGCGCGTTCACGATCGCCGCCGGGCCGAAGTACTGGCCGTCGGTCCAGAACACGGGGCACGACGAGGTGCACGCGGCGCACAGGATGCACTTCGTGGTGTCGTCGAAGCGCTCGCGGTCGGCCACCGACTGGATGCGCTCCTTGCCCTTCTCCGGCTTCGAGTTCGCGACGAGGAACGGGTTGATCTGGCGGTAGGACTCGAAGAACGGCTCCATGTCGACGACGAGGTCCTTCTCGAGCGGAAGTCCCTTGATGGCCTCGACGTAGATCGGCTTCGTGATGTCGAGGTCCTTGAGCAGCGTCTTGCAGGCGAGCCGGTTGCGGCCGTTGATGCGCATCGCGTCGGAGCCGCAGATGCCGTGCGCGCACGACCGGCGGAACGTCAGCGAGCCGTCCTGCTCCCACTTGATCTTGTGCAGCGCGTCGAGGATGCGGTCGGTCGAGTACATCTCGACGTCGAAGTCCTGCCAGCGCGGCTCGGTGTCCACATCCGGGTCGAAACGGCGGATGATGAGCGTCACCGTGAACGGCTTGATGGGCGCGTCGGCCGCGGGGGCGGCATCCTCGAGCACTGCGGTCGCCATGTTCAGTACTTCCGTTCCATCGGCTGATAGCGGGTCATGCGCACGGCCTTCCAGTCCAGCTTGATGTGGTCTGCGGCATCCGCGCTGTGCGGGTCGCCGGTCAGGTAGGCCATGGTGTGCTTCATGTAGTTCTCGTCGTCGCGCTTCGGGTAGTCGTCGCGCATGTGGCCGCCGCGGCTCTCGAGCCGGTTGCGGGCCGAGTAGACGACGACCTCGGCGAGGTCGAGCAGGAAGCCGAGCTCGATCGCCTCGAGCAGGTCGGTGTTGAAGCGCTTGCCCTTGTCCTGGATGGCGACGTTCCGGTAGCGCTCGCGCAGCCCGTGGATGGTGTGGGTCACCTTCTCGAGGCTCTCGTCGGTGCGGAACACCTGGGCGTTCTTGTCCATCTCCTCCTGCAGCTCCTTGCGCAGCGGGGCGATGCGCTCGGTGCCGACGGAGTCGCGCAGCTGGGCGACGAGCCCCGCGACGAACGCGGCCGGGTTCTCGGGCAGCGGCGTGAAGTCGACGGTCGTGACGTAGGCGGCCGCGTTGTTGCCGGCGCGCTTGCCGAACACGTTGATGTCGAGCAGCGAGTTCGTGCCGAGCCGGTTCGAGCCGTGCACCGACACGCACGCGCACTCGCCCGCGGCGTACAGGCCCGGCACGATCGTCTCGTTGTCGGCGAGCACCTCGGCGTTGTTGTTCGTCGGGATGCCGCCCATCGCGTAGTGCGCGGTCGGCATCACGGGCACGGGCTCGACGACGGGGTCGACGCCGAGGTAGGTGCGGGCGAACTCGGTGATGTCGGGCAGCTTCGTCTCGAGCACCTCGGCGCCGAGGTGCGTGCAGTCGAGCAGCACGTAGTCCTTGTGCGGACCGGCGCCGCGGCCCTCCGCGACCTCCTGCACCATGCACCGGGCGACGATGTCGCGCGGCGCGAGGTCCTTGATGGTGGGGGCGTAACGCTCCATGAAGCGCTCGCCATCGCCGTTGCGCAGGATCGCGCCCTCGCCGCGCGCGCCCTCGGTGAGCAGGATGCCGAGGCCGGCCAGTCCGGTCGGGTGGAACTGGAAGAACTCCATGTCCTCGAGCGGCAGCCCCTTGCGCCAGATGATGCCGACCCCGTCGCCCGTGAGCGTGTGCGCGTTCGAGGTCGTCTTGTAGATCTTGCCGAAGCCGCCCGTCGCGAAGATGATCGCCTTCGCCTGGAAGACGTGGAGCTCGCCCGTCGCGAGCTCGTAGGCGACGACGCCCGACGGCTTCCCGTCGGTCATGACGACGTCGAGCGCGTAGAACTCGTTGAAGAAGTTGATGCCGAGTCGCACGCAGTTCTGGAACAGGGTCTGCAGGATCATGTGGCCCGTGCGGTCGGCGGCGTAGCACGCGCGGCGCACCGGGGTCTTGCCGTGGTCGGCGGTGTGGCCGCCGAACCGGCGCTGGTCGATCTTGCCCTCGGGCGTGCGGTTGAACGGCAGGCCCATGTTCTCGAGGTCGATGACGGCGTCGATCGCCTCCTTCGCGAGGATCTCCGCGGAGTCCTGATCGACGAGGTAGTCGCCGCCCTTGATCGTGTCGAAGGTGTGCCACTCCCAGCTGTCCTCCTCGACGTTCGCGAGGGCCGCGGCCATGCCGCCCTGCGCGGCGCCCGTGTGCGAGCGCGTCGGGTAGAGCTTGGAGATGACCGCGGTGTTGGCCTGCGGTCCCGCCTCGATCGCGGCCCGCATCCCGGCGCCGCCCGCGCCGACGATGACGATGTCGTGCTGGTGGTAGTGCACCCCGTCGATCAGTGTCCCGTCTGCGACGCCCGGGCCGCCGCCCTGGAACTCGATCGTCACTTGCACACCGTCCCGAGGGTCGCGGCCGTGTCGGGGTCGAGGCAGGGGTCGAAGGTCGTGAGCACGAGGGTTCCCAGGATGAGGAGGACGATGGTCGCGGCCGCGAGCAGGATGAGGAACACCCTGCGCAGCCCCGGGGTGGCGTAGTCGTTGATGATCGTGCGCATGCCGTTGGCGCCGTGGATGAGGGCGAGCCAGAGCAGCAGCAGGTCCCAGACGATCCAGAACGGGTTCGCCCACTTGCCGGCGACGAATGCCCAGTCGATCGCCTGCACGCCGTCACCGGCGAACAGGTTGACGAACAGGTGGCCGAAGATGAGCACCACGAGCACGACGCCCGAGCCGCGCATGTAGATCCAGCCCCACTTCTCGATGTTGAAGCGACGGCGCGGAGCGGGCTCGCCCGAGCGGGGCAGCGGGAAGCTCGTCATCACTCGCCTCCGAAGATGTGCATGAACTGGCGCGGCAGGAAGCCCGCGAGGAGCACGACCCACAGCACGATGACGATCCAGAACAGCAGCTTCTGGTGCCGGGTGCCCCAGCCCCAGAAGTCGACGAGGATGATGCGCAGGCCGTTGAGGGCGTGGAATCCGATCGCCGCCACGAGCGCGGCCTCGCCGAGGCCCATGATCGGCGTCTTGTAGGTGCCGATGACGGCGTTGTACGCCCCCGGGCTGATGCGCACGAGCGACGTGTCGAGGATGTGCACGAGAAGGAAGAAGAAGATCGCGACACCGGTGATGCGGTGCAGCACCCACGACCACATGCCCTCGCGGCCGCGGTACAGCGTTCCGGACGGCCGGCGCGGGGTGACGATCTTCGGCGTGCGCCGATCGACGGCGGCGGACTGGGCCGACGCATCCTGAGCCGACGTGGTCACCGATCACCCCTCTCGGTCGCCCCGGGACGACGCTCGCAGTTCTGCCATCGAACGGGGACAAGTCTAGGACGGCGGTTCGAGGCCCCGGAACGGACCGGCCGGTAAGGAGGACCTAACCGCCGCGGACGGGGGGCGCGGGCGTGCGTGGGGCGTGGGCGTGGGTGTGGGGCGCGGGTGCGGGGCGCGGGCGCGGGTGTGGGGCGTGGGGCGCGGGTGCGGGGCGCGGGTGT
>NZ_JAUASV010000018.1:0-10643 GCF_030345695.1 Galbitalea sp. SE-J8
TCGTGAAGATGCCTTTCGAGTGGGTTGTAGGAGATTCCTCGAAGGGACTACACGGTGACCGCGCCCACGTCTACGACGAGACCGGCCACCGCGAACTACACCACGTTAAGGGGCACTACTTCGCGGGGCGATCCCGATCCACGCCGCGGTCGTGTCATCCGCGGGTCCCGCTCGCAGGAACAGGCCGAACCGGGCTTGACCGAGCCCGGTATGTCCGGTAGGTTCATCTGTGACATCTGCGCGGTCTGTGACACACACCGCGCGGTGGGTAACCAGCACGGAAACCAGAGGGCAACCATGGACACCATCGACACGTCCCGTGTCTCGCTTGAGCAGTTGGCTCAGCTGGAGACCGCGGCCGCAAGCATCTCACCCGAGTTGCGAGACGTTGTGCACGCGATCTACGGTCACGTCCTCGACGGCGCTGCGATCGCTGCGATCGACCTCGACGAGACGTACACTCCGAGTAAGGCCGCCGAGCGACTCGGCATGAGTCGCACGCACCTGTACAAGCTCCTCGACCGCGGCGAGATCCTCTCCGAGCCTGTCGGCCGTGATCGTCGTATCCGTGCACGTGATCTGCTCGCCTTCGAACAGCGCCGTCAGCGTGACCGTCGCGAGCTCGCCGAGCGCTTCGCTCGTCACCAGCAGATCAAGAACGCCGCGATCGACGAGCTCGCCGAGTTGCTCTGACGTAAGACATGGGCACCGCTCGTGCGCGGCGCACGAGCGGTGTCTGTCGTCGTCGGCAAAATGGCTGAGTGAGTCTTTCCCGTCATGGCCGCCCGACCCTTCGCGTGCTGCGCGACGACCTCGGCATGGCGATCAGTTCCGAGGGGCTCGACCCGCACTCACCCCTCATCGAAATCGACCATCCGATCATCAAGAAGGCCGCAGAGAGCTTCGGCGCTGACCCGGCCGCCGATCTGCACGAGGGGCCGATCCGGAGCAGCCGGCGGAATCGGCTTCTCGAGATCAAGCAGAGCCAGTGGCGTGGCGGCGTGTGGATCGATGACGCGACCGGCGAGCCGTGGCTCGTCGCGGCGGGCATCGCCAAGGGCGACCATAAGGACCACGACGACTTCTATCAACGGCTCGCACGCGCTGACGAGAGCGGCGCAACGGACGCGTGGCTGCCGACCGACGCTGACAAGCGGCAGCTCAGACGCGAGGCCGCGGCGATGCTCGTGGTCGAGTGGGAGTTGACGGTCCAGCGCGCAGTACTTGCGGTGCTCAAGCGGGCGCTGGGTGCTCGTGAGATCACCTTCAGCCTTCCGCACCCGAAATCTGAAGAGCCGGACCTGGGCACGGTGACTGTCACCGTCGACCGGGTCCGGGATCCGGATTACGACTCTGACGACCTCCTGGTAGAGATCGACCTCGTCGACCGACACAAGGGTTCACGACTCGGCTGGACAGCTGAGCTTCGTGTTCTGACGACTCTGGAGCCCCGGCAGATGGCATGGGACTCGGGCGGTGGCATCTACTCCCCGAAGCTGGACGCTGGTCGACTGGACGAGCGCGTGGCGGAGTTGCAGCGTCTCGTGGACGCGAACGAGCTCGCTGCGCCCGTGCCGAACGAGCTCGCGCACTATTCCCATCGTCGCAACCTTGCCGAGGCGACCGTCGAAGGCAAGGGCGTGCGGTCGCTCTGTGGCCAGTACTTCGTGCCGACACGGGATCACGAGACGACACCGCGATGCCCGGTCTGCGAGGAGCGATTTTCCGCGCTGCCGTGAGTTCCGCGGACTCGACCCGTTGTCACGGCGCGGTGGCTGCGCGCGACAGCGAGATCGCCTGATGGCCGGCTCTCTCACGCCGTCGGCCGAGTCGCGCCCGTCGGCTCGTCGGCGCTCCGCCCGTGCCCGGGGTGGACATCGGCGTCGAGTCCCAGGCGGCCGCTCAGCGTGGAGAGCAGGGCGTAGAGATCGGCCCTCTCCTGCTCGCCGAGACTGCCCGCGATGACGGCCTCCTGGGCTTCCGCCGCGCTGCGGAGCTCGGCGAGCATGGCGCGCCCCGCGGCCGTGAGCCCGAGCTGCTGCGCCCGCCGGTCAGCCGTGCTCCTGGTCCGCGTGGCGAGGCCCTTGCGCTCGAGGCCGTCGATGAGCGCGACCACGCGGCTCTGCTGCGCACCAAGCCGCTCTGCGAGCTGCCGCTGGGTGAGGCCCGGCGTGCGTCCGATGATGCGGACGACCCCGGCTTCGGATGCGGTGAGGCCGAGCGGGCGGATCTGCGCGGCGAACACCTCAGCCGCGTGCGCGCCGAGCTGCGAGAGCAGGAAGCCGATCCTGGCGGGGCGCGGCGGAGTCGGCATGCCCCCAAGATACTGCATTGACATGATGATTCACATGGTGAATGATTTACTGCATGACTGATAGTACCTCCGAAGCAGCCGATCGTCGCCGCCCGGACGGACCGCCGCCCGGCGCCCTTGGGCTCGTCGTGCTCGCCTTCACCGTCGCCTCGGTCGTCGCCTACGGGCTCGGCTCGGCCTTCTGGAACGGGTTCTTCGTCTTCGCAGGATCGATCCCGCTCGGCATCTACGGGGCGACCGTGTATGCGCGGCAGCTCCGGCTCGGCATCCGGGTGCCCGGGCCGGGTATCAGCTTCTTCGGCGGCATCACCGCGTCGATCCTGCTCGCTCTCGCCGGTCTGCTCGGCTGGGCGGCGACGCAGGTCACGGCGCTTCCCTCCGCGCTGTCCGATCTCGTGACCGAGCTCGTCTTCCTCCTGGGTGGCGTCGGATTCGCCGGTGGTCTGGGGCTGCTCATCGCCGGCATCGCGGTGCCGGCGGTGATCCTCCGCCTCCTGCCGCGATGGCTCGGCTGGGCGGGGCTGGTGCTCGGCGGCCTCGGCGAGCTCGCGTTCCTCTCGATGCTCTGGGAGGGGCTCGACGTGCTGCTGCCGTTCGTCCGCTTCGGTGGCCTGATCTGGCTGACGGCCGCCGGCTTCCTGCTGCCACGGGACCGGCGCGAGGCGCCGCGGCGCACCCTGGCATCCGGTCGCTGACGCGCGCCGCCGACGGTCGGCAGCGGCAAGCGCTCCGTCCCGGGCGACCGCGTTCGCGCACGAACCGCCAGAGCGCGGATCGTCAGAGCACGGATCGTCCGGGCATCCGTGACGCTTCGACGAGCGCACCTCATCCGGGGCTAGGCTCGATCGTCGTGCTGCTGACGATCACCTACGAGGCGCCCGACGCCGCCGACCTCGGCTTCCTGCTGCACAAGCACCCCGACCGGCACCAGCGGTTCCCGCTCTCGGTCGGGCAGGCGCACGTGTTCTACCCGGTCGTCGAAGCCGGGGTGTGCACGGCCGCTCTGCTGCTCGAGGTGGACCCGATCGGGCTCGTGCGCGGCTGGCGCGGCAGCGACGCGTTCGCCCTCGGACAGTACGTCAACGACCGGCCGTACGTGGCATCCTCCCTGCTCGCGGTCGCGATCAAGCAGGTGTTCGGCACGGCGCTCACCGGCCGTTGCGACGCGCGCCCGGAGCTCGCGGCCCGTCCGCTGCCGCTGCGCCTCGAGCTCGCGGCGGTGCCCGACGGCGGAGAGGCGGACCTCGTCGCGCGACTGTTCGAGCCGCTCGGCTGGCGGGTCGAGGTCGGGCGGGTGCCGCTCGATCCGGCGCGTCCGGACTGGGGCGACGCCCCCACGGTGTCCGTCGCCCTCGAGGGGGAGGTGCGCCTGCGGGATGCCCTCCGCCAGCTCTACCTGCTGCTGCCCGTGCTCGACGGCGCCAAGCACTACTGGGTCGGCGACGACGAGGGCGACAAGGTGCTGCAGAGCGGCGAGGGCTGGCTCGCCGCCCATCCGGAGCGCGACCTCATCCTGCGCCGATCGCTCGCCTGCCAGCGCGAGCTCGTCGCCGACGCGACGGCCCGGCTGCTCGACGCCGACGACGCGAGCACACGGGCGACGGAGACGGATGCGGATGCCGCCCCGCGCGTGCCGTCCCTCGCCCGCCAGCGCGCGGCATCCGTTCTCGCAGCGCTCGCCGACGTCGGCGCGCACTCCGTGGCCGACGTCGGGTGCGGCGAGGGAGCGCTGCTCGCCGACCTCGTCGCGGACCCCCGGTTCGAGCGCATCGTCGGCACCGACGTCTCGGCCCGAGCCCTCGAGCGCGCCGCCGAGCGCCTGCACCTCGACGAGCGCGGCGATCGCGCGCGCGAGCGGGTGCAGCTGCTGCACTCCTCGGTGACCTACGTCGACCCGCGGCTGCGCGGCCTCGACGCGATCGTGCTCATGGAGGTGATCGAGCACGTCGATTCGGATCGCCTCGACGCGCTCGAGGGATCGGTGCTCGGCGACGCGCGACCGGCATCCGTCATCGTCACGACGCCGAACGCGGAGTACAACGCGCTCTACCCGGCGCTCGCGACGGGCGCGCGCCGGCACCCCGATCACCGTTTCGAGTGGACCCGCGCCGAGTTCGCCGCGTGGACGGATGCCGTGGCCGGCCGTCGCGGATACCGTGTCGAGCACCGCGGCGTCGGCCCCGTCGACGGCGCGCTCGGCGCGCCCACGCAGCTCGCGATCCTGCGGCGGGAGGGCACGGCATGAGCGACGACGCGATCCGCGAGCTCGGCATCCCGGAGCTGTCGCTCGTGCTGCTCGTCGGCGTGAGCGGATCGGGGAAGTCGTCGTTCGCGCGTCGGGCTTTCGGACCGTACGAGACTCTCTCGAGCGACTACTTCCGCGGGCTCGTGGCCGACGACGAGAGCGACCAGTCCGCGACCCCGGCCGCGTTCGAGGCGCTGCGCGCGGTCGCGTCGCAGCGGTTGAAGGCCGGCCGGCTCACCGTCGTCGACGCCACCAACGTGCGACCCGACGACCGCCGGGAGTGGGTGCGGTTCGCACGCGAGCACGACGTGCTGCCGGTCGCGATCGTGCTCGACGTGCCGGCGGGCGTCGCGATCGCGCGCAACGCCGAGCGCGCCGATCGCTCGATCCCGGCGGCGGTCGTCCGGCGGCAGGCCGAGGCGATGCGGCGATCCGTGCGCGGGCTCGCGCGGGAGGGATTCCGCCGGGTGCACGTGCTGACGGATGCCGACCAGATCGCGGCGGTCGGCATCCGTCGCGAGCGCCTGCTCACCGACGCCCGCGACGAGACCGGCCCGTTCGACGTGATCGGCGACGTGCACGGATGCCGCGGCGAGCTCGAGTCGCTGCTCACCGAGCTCGGCTGGTCGATCGAGCGCGATGCGCTCGGCCGGGCGGTCGACGCCCGGCACCCGGAGGGCCGGCGCGCGGTGTTCGTCGGCGACCTCGTCGACCGCGGACCCGACGTGCCCGGCGTGCTGCGCCTCGTGATGGGGATGGTGCGATCGGGCGCGGCGCTCAGCGTGCAGGGCAACCACGAGGACAAGCTCGCCCGGGCGCTCGAGGGCAAGAAGGTGTCGACCGGGCACGGGCTCGCCGAGACGCTCGCGCAGCTCGCGGGGGAGCCACCCGAGTTCCGCGACGAGGTCGCCGCGTTCGCGCGCGGGCTGCTGTCGCACTACGTGCTCGACGGCGGCCGGCTCGTGGTCGCGCACGCGGGACTGCCCGAGCGCTACCAGGGCCGGGCGTCCGGGCGGGTGCGCGCGTTCGCGCTCTACGGCGACACGACGGGCGAGACGGACGAGTACGGCCTCCCGGTGCGCTACCCGTGGGCCGAGGACTACCGCGGTGCGGCGACCGTGGTCTACGGCCACACGCCCACGGTTGACCCCGAGTGGATCAACCGGACGATCTGCATCGACACCGGCTGCGTGTTCGGCGGACGGCTGACCGCGGTGCGCTACCCCGAGCGCGAGCTCGTCTCGGTGCCGGCCGAGCGGGTCTGGTGCGAGCCGGCGCGGCCGCTCGCGCCCGCCACGGATGCGACTCCGGCGACGGCCCCCTCGACAGCGCAGCGGCGCGCGGATGCGCCGACGATCGACGACGTGCTCGGCAAGCGCATCGTCGAGACGGCGGTGCTCGGCCCGGTCACGGTGCGCGAGGATGCCGCCGCGGGCGCCCTCGAGGTGATGAGCCGCTGGGCGATCGACCCGCGCTGGCTCGTCTACCTGCCGCCGACGATGAGCCCGACGAACACCGCGAAGCGTGCCGATGTGCTCGAGCACCCGGACGAGGCGTTCGCGTTCTACCGCGAGGGCGGGGTGCTCGACGTCGTCGGCCAGGAGAAGCACATGGGCTCGCGGGCGATCGCCGTGCTCGCCCGCGACGCCGCGCGGTTCGGGGTGTCGGGTGACCGGCGCGGCGCGCTCTACACGCGCACCGGGCGCCCGTTCCTGCCCGCGCACGAGGAGCGCGCGTTCCTCGACCGGATGCACGCGGCCGTCGACGCGATCGGGCTCTGGGACGAGCTCGGCACGTCGTGGATCGTGCTCGACGGGGAGGCGCTGCCGTGGTCGCTCAAGGCGGAGGACATCATCCGCGACCAGTACGCGGCGGTCGGCGCTGCGGCCGGTCTCGCGCTGCCCCGGTCGGTCGCGGCGCTCGAGGCGGCTGCGGCCCGGGGCATCGACGTGTCCGCGCTGCTCGCGGCGACGCGCGAGCGAACGGATGACGCGATCCGGTACGCGGACGTCGTGCGCCGCTTCGGCGCGCCGGTGCCGGCCGACGGCATCCGTTTCGCGCCGTTCCAGCTGATCGCCGCCGAGGGCGGGCTGCTCGTCGAGCGACCGCACGCGTGGCACCTCGGTGTCGCCGAGCGCCTCGCCGCGGCCGCGCCAGACCTGGTGCGCACCACCCGCTCGATCGACGTGCGCGTCGACGACCCCGGGTCGGTCGAGGCGGGCGTCGCGTGGTGGGAGCGGCTGACGGCCAACGGCGCCGAGGGCATGGTCGTGAAGCCCGCGGCCGGGCTCGTGCGGCGCGGCCGCTCGATCGCGCAGCCCGGCCTCAAGGTGCGCGGCCGCGAGTACCTGCGGCTCATCTACGGTCCGGACTACACCCGGCCGGACGCGATCGCCCGCCTGCGCGACCGCGGCCTCGGCCGCAAGCGCGGACTCGCGGCGCGCGAGTACGCGCTCGGTCTGGAGGCCGCCCGGCGCTTCGCCGAGGGCGAGCCGCTGTGGCGCGTGCACGAGGCGGTGTTCGGCGTGCTCGGCCTCGAGTCGGAGCCCGTCGACCCTCGTCTGTGACGCCTAGGCTCTGCACGACGACAGAGAAAGAGGACGACATGTTCGTGGTGACCACCAACGACGTTCCCGGCTACCGCATCACGCATGTGATGGGCGAGGTCATGGGTCTGACCGTGCGCTCGGCCAACATCGGCCAGAACTTCACCGCGGGGTTCCGCGCCATCGGCGGCGGCGAGATGCCCGAGTACACCCGAGTCATCTACGAATCGCGGGCGGATGTCATGAACCGCATGTGGGCCGAGGCGCAGCAGCGCGGCGCGAACGCCGTCGTCGCGATGCGCTTCGATTCGGGGTCGATCGGCAACTTCACCGAGTTCTGCGCCTACGGCACCGCCGTGGTCATCGAGCCCCTCGAGGCGCCCGCCGCTCCGCCTGCACCGACCGCGCCCGCGGCCTGACCTCAGAGCTCGATCGACTCGCCCGGCTCCAGGATGCGGAAGTCGCCGCCGGCGGCATCCGTCATGGCTGCGAGCCGCGCGCTCTGCATGTCGAACCCGGCCTTCGAGAGAGTCATCGAGTGCGTCGGGAACGCGCGCTTCGGCGCGACGGCCGACACGTAGTCCATCGCCTCGCCGACCTTGAGCCACGGTGCGCCCACCGGGGCGGCGAGCGTGTCGACCTCGAACGGCGGCACGGTGAACGCGTCGCCCGGGTAGAACAGCGTGTCGTTGACGAGCACCCCGACGTTGTCGACCGTCGGCACCGACGAGTGGATGACGGCGTGCGTCGTCCCGGCGAAGCGCAGCGTGAACGGGCCGACCTCGACCGTGTCGCCGTCGTGCGTCGGGGTGACCTCGAAGCCGTCGGCCGCCGCGACGACCCCGGGGGCGCCGAAGATCCGCGCATCCGGGCTCGCTCGCGTGATCCGCGCGAGGTGGTCGGGCGTCCAGTGATCGGCGTGCTCGTGCGTGATGACGACCGCGACGACCCCGGTCGGGTCGGCGAGCGGCACCGTGAACGATCCCGGATCGATCACGAGCTTCGCGTCATCGATCTCGACGAGGAGGCAGGCGTGTTCGAGCTTCGTGACCTTCATACCCGCAACGTTACGACCGAGGGCTGATGAGCAGCGCACAGTCGAGCGCGATGCGCCACTCCGGCTTGTCCGGCGCCGTCTGCACGTCGACGGATGCCGCACCGTCCGCGCACGCGGCGCGCGCGCTCACGAGCGATGCCGACCACGACGGCCCGGCGGACTTGCGCAACGAGTCGGTCGCGCCGACCGAGGTGGCGACCGCCGTGAGCACGCCCACGACGACGATCGCGAATCCGGCTCCCGCGACCAGGCGCGCTGCCGTCCGCCGCGCCCGCGGACCGGTGCCACCGGCATCCGCGCCGCGCCGCGCGAACGCGAGGCCACGATCGGCCGCGATCAGCAGCACGGCGAGCAGCAGCATGGCGGGCACGACGCCGTAGCGCAGGGCGTGCGCCTCCGCGAGCACGTTCGCCGGCAGGGCGGCGTAGTCGAGGTCCGGGCCGGCGTTGAGCTCGAATCCGGCGCTGAAGAGCATCACGGATGCCGTCGCGAGCGCGAGCGCGAGCCAGCGCGTGGATCGCGATCGGACGACGAGCACGGCGACCGCGATCGCGAACGGGACGAGCGGAAGCAGCGCGACCCACCATCCGCGCTCGGCGACGAGGCGGATGAGGTCCTCGCCGGGCGCGTGCCACGCCGACCCGCCCACGTGCAGCGCGTACCCGAGCGCGATCGAGAGGATGCCGGGCCGTCCTCCGCCGGCGATGGCGCGTGGCGCGAGCAGCGTCGTCGCGAACTGCGCGCCGAGCCCGAGAACGGTCGCGCCGATGATCGGCCAGTGCCGCCGTTCGCGCGCGTGCACGAGCAGCAGCGGGGCGAAGACCACGATCTGGATCTCGGTGAGCGTGGCGACGAGCGCGAGCGCGGCCGCCGTCGCCGAGCCGGCCCACGAGCGCGGCCGGAACAGCAGCAGCCAGGGGGCGAGCCAGAGCAGCAGCCAGTGCGCGTTGGCGACGTTGCCGAGCACCTCGGTGGCGACGCCGGGAGTGAGCACCGTGAGCGCGGCGAGCGCGATCCGCGTGCCGCAGGCGAACGGGAGCGAGCGCGTGACGACGAGCACGGCTGCGGCGACGGCGCCCGCTACGAGTGACGAGGCGACGGTGAGCGCGATCGCCCAGCCGTCGATCGGCACCAGGGAGGTGATCAGCCCCGCGAGGACGCGGGGCACGAACTGCAGATAGCCCTGGTACGGCTCGAGCGCCCCTGCACCGTCGAGCGCGCCGCCGAGGAAGTAGCGCCCGTCCTCCGCCCACACCGTGTCTCGGGCGAGCGGGTCGAGGCGCAGGAACGCGACAGCGCTCGCGGCAACTGCGAGGAGGACGACCGCCCAGGCCGAGAGCCCCCGCCGCCCGTGCGGGGTCACCGCGGCTCGGCCCCCACCAGACGCTGCAGGCCCCAGCGGGTGACGCGGCGCATCGCCTCGACGACGATCGCGCCGCTCATCTTCGACACGCCGTGCTCGCGCTCGCGGAACTCGATGGGCACCTCGACGATCCGCTCGCCGGCCCGGGCGAGGCGATACGTCATGTCGACCTGGAAGCAGTATCCCTTCGAGTCGATGGAGTCGAGATCCATGGCGGCGATCACGCGCGAAGCGTACGCGCGGAAGCCCGCCGTGGCATCCTGCACCCGGATGCCGAGGGCGATCCGCGTGTACAGGTTGCCGGCGCGACTGAGCAGCTCGCGCCGCTTCGGCCAGCCGACGATCGACCCGCCGGGCACCCAGCGGGAGCCGATCGCGAGGGCGGCGCCGCCCTCGACCTCGGCGATCATGGCGGGCAGCGACTCGGGCGGGTGCGAGCCGTCGGCGTCGATCTCGACGATGACGTCGTAGCCGTCGGCGATCGCGCGGCGGAAGCCGTCGACGTACGCCGCGCCGAGCCCCGCCTTCACGGTGCGGTGCACCACGCGCACGTGCTCGTCGCGCGCTGCGATGCGATCGGCGAGCTCGCCCGTGCCGTCGGGACTGTCGTCGTCGAGGATCAGCAGGTCGGCATCCGGGAGTGCGGAACGGATGCGGCCCGCGATCCACTCGAGGTTCGCGATCTCGTCGTAGGTCGGCAGCAGCACGATCACTCGGGCGGCGGCTGGCACCCCCCGATCCTAGTCGAGCGCGTATACCCCCCGGGGGTATATGGTGAACGGGTGATCGACGACCTGAAGAAGCGTGCGCTGCACCGCACGAGGATCCTCGAGGGGCAGATGCGCGGCCTCGAGAGAATGATCGAGAACGAGGACTACTGCGTCGACATCATCACGCAGTCCCTCGCGGTGCAGAAGTCGCTGCGCAGCCTCAACAAGCTCCTCGTCGAGAACCACCTGCGCACCCACGTGAGCGACATGTTCGCGGCCGGCGGCGACAGCGCCGCGCACGCGATCGACGAGCTGCTCGCGGTCTACGAGCTGCAGAACAACCGGATGGGGGCCTGACGATGCGCGACCACGAGGACCTGCCCCGCTGGTCGAGGAGCGCCGAGAGCG
>NZ_JAUASV010000018.1:10743-71099 GCF_030345695.1 Galbitalea sp. SE-J8
CAGCGAGTGACGCGTCTCGAGACCACTCGGACGCGGCCCACGAGGGCGGAGGCGATGGTCTCGAGACGCGATCGACTCCGTCGAGCGCTCCTCGACCAGCGGATGGCGGCCACGACCACAGCGCGCACGACCACAGCGGCCACGACGAGCCCCGCTGGTCGAGGAGCGCCGGGAGCGCAGCGAGTGACGCGTCTCGAGACCTGCCCCGTGGGTCGAGGAGCGCCGGGAGCGCAGCGAGTGACGCGTCTCGAGACCACTCGGACGCGGCCCACGAGGGCGGAGGCGATGGTCTCGAGACGCGATCGACTCCGTCGAGCGCTCCTCGACCAGCGGATGGCGGCCACGACCACAGCGGCCACGACCACAGCGCGCACGACCACAGCGGCCACGACCACAGCGCGCACGACCCGGCGCAGTTCCGCCGCAAGTTCCGGCTGAGCCTCGCGCTCACGATCCCGACGCTCGTGTTCTCGAGCGGCCTGCAGCAGATCCTGCATCTGCCGGGGCCGCGATTTGCGGGCAGCGAGTTCATCCCGGCCGTGTTCGGCGCGATCCTGTTCGTCTACGGCGGGCTCGTGTTCCTGCGCGGCGGCGTGGCGGAGCTGCGGGCGAAGCAGCCCGGCATGATGGCGCTCATCTCGCTCGCGATCGTCGTCGCGTTCGGCTACAGCGTCGCGGTCACGCTCGGATTCCCGGGCATGGACTTCTGGTGGGAGCTCGCGACCCTCATCACGATCATGCTGCTCGGGCACTGGATCGAGATGAGCGCGATCATGGGCGCGCAGAACGCGCTCGGCGCGCTCGCGGCGCTCGTGCCCGACACCGCGGATCTGGTGCACGGCGACCACGTGATGCCCGTGCCGGTCGCCGACCTGCGCGTGGGCGACCGGGTGCTCGTGCGTCCGGGCGCATCCGTTCCCGCCGACGGCCGCGTCGTCGACGGCGACTCGGAGGTGGACGAGTCGCTGCTCACCGGCGAGTCGGCACCGGTCGCGAAGTCCACGGGCGATCCGGTCGTGGGCGGCAGCGTCAACGGCTCGGGCGCCCTGACGGTCGAGGTGACGCGCATCGGCGATGACACGGCGCTCGCCGGAATCGTGCGGCTCGTGGCCGACGCCCAGGCGAGCCGCGGACGCGCCCAGCTGCTCGCCGACCGCGCGGCAGCGCTCCTCTTCTACGTCGCGCTCGCGGCCGCGGTCGTGACGCTCGTCGTCTGGCTCGTGCTGCGCCCGGACGACCCGGCGTTCGTCGTCGAGCGCGTCGTCGCGGTGCTCGTCATCGCGTGCCCGCACGCGCTCGGCCTCGCGATCCCGCTCGTCGCTCAGCTCACGACCGCGATCGGCGCGCGCGCCGGCATCCTGATCCGCTCGCGCGAGGCGCTCGAGACCGCGCGCACCGTGACGACCGTGCTGTTCGACAAGACCGGCACGCTCACCGCGGGGCGGCAGGCGGTCGTCGCGATCGCGACCGAGGGCACGGATGACGCGTCCCTGCTGGCGCTCGCGGCATCCGTCGAGGCGCCCTCCGAGCATCCGATCGCGCGGGCGATCGTCGCGGAGGCCGACTCGCGCGGCGTCGCGCGCCGGCCGGTCGAGGGGTTCGCCGCGCTCGCGGGTCGTGGCGCGACCGGCCGCGTCGGCGGCGCCGAGGTCACGGTCGCCGGCCCCCGCGTGCTCGACGAGCGCGGCATCGAGCTCGCTCCGGCGCTCGCCGCGGCCCGCGCCGAGCACGAGCGCGACGGACGCATCGTCGTGCTCGTGCTCACCGATCGGGGAGCGGGGGAGCGCGCGGTCGGCCTCATCGCCCTCGAGGACACCGTGCGCCCCGAATCGGCCGACGCCGTCGCCGCGCTCCGTGCCGCGGGCGTCGGGGTGGCCATGCTCACGGGCGACTCGAACGCGGTCGCGCGGCACGTGGCATCCGCGGTCGGGATCGACCGGGTGTTCGCCGAGGTGCTGCCCGACGAGAAGGATGCCGTCGTCGCGCGCCTGCAGTCCGAGGGCGAGCGCGTCGCGATGGTCGGCGACGGCGTGAACGACGCGCCCGCGATCGCCCGCGCCGACGTGGGCATCGCGATCGGTGCCGGAACGGATGTCGCAATCGCCTCCGCGGGCATCGTGCTGACCACGGATGATCCGCGCGGCGTCGGCGGCGCCATCCGGCTCAGCCGCGCCGGATACCGCACGATGCTGCAGAACCTGTGGTGGGCGGCCGGCTACAACGTGGTCGGCATCCCGCTCGCGGCGGGCGTGCTCGCCGGGGCCGGCGTGCTGCTGCCGCCGTGGCTCGGCGCGGTGTTCATGTCGGCGTCGACGCTCGTCGTGGCGCTCAACGCGCAGCTGATCCGGCGGGTGCGGCTGCGCTGAGCCGCGGGTTCCGAGGCGGGCCGGCCGGGCCGGCCGGGCGGGCCGGGCGGGTCCTGCCGGGCCGGGCCGGGCCCCACGGGTGCGGCGTGCGCGGGGCGCTCCGAGCGGATGGGATGATGGTCGGCATGGCCAGCGACGACCCGGAGCGGCCAGCGCGCAGACGCGTCGTCGTCGCGATCAACCCCGCCGCGGCGTTCGGCCGGCACCGCGCGGTCGGCGATGCGGTCGCGGCGCGCCTGACCGACGCCGGATACGAGGTCACGTCGCTCGTGCGCCCGGACTTCACCGCACTGCTCGACGCGAGTCGCGCCGCGATCGCCGAGCGGCCCGACGCCTTCGTCGTGGTGGGCGGCGACGGCATGGTGAACCTCGCGGCGAACGCCGTCGCCGGCACGGGGGTGCCGTTCGGCATCGTCCCCGCCGGCACGGGCAACGACATGGCGCGCGCACTCGGCATCCCGTTCGAGAGCCCGGAGCCCGCGGTCGACGTGCTGCTGGCGGCGCTCGCCGTGCTCGACGAGCAGGAGCCGCTCGAGATCGACGCGGGCCTCATCCGTTTCAGCGGGGCGGATGCGGTGGTTCAGCAGCGCTGGTTCGCGTGCGCGCTCGCGGCGGGCTTCGACGCGCTCGTCAACGAACGCGCGAACCGGATGGGCTGGCCGAAGGGGCCGGTGCGCTACGTCATCGCGCTGCTCGTCGAACTCGCGCGGATGAAGCCCGTGCGGTACCGCATCGAGCTCGACGGCGAGGTCGTCGAGACATCCGCGAACCTCGTCTCGATCGGCAACGGCCAGTCGCTCGGCGGCGGCATGAAGGTCACGCCCGACGCGATGCTCGACGACGGCCAGCTCGACGTGCTGATCGTCACGCCGATGCCGCGCGTGCGCTTCCTGCGCATCTTCCCGAGCGTGTTCTCGGGCACGCACGTCGGCGACCCGCACGTGACGATCCGGCGCGCGGCGCGCATCCGGCTGGAAGCGGATGGGATGACGGCCTACGCGGACGGCGAGCGCATCGCGCCGCTCCCGATCGACGTCGAGGTGGTGCCGGGAGCGCTGCGCGTGCTCGCGCCGCGGCCGGTGTTCGACTCCCGCATCGTGCTCGCGGAGTAGCGACGCGCTCGAGCTCGGCGCGGTCCGTCGCGATTTGGAGCGCACCGGCCGGGTATGGCATGATCGTGTGGTTGTCGTGACGGCCCCATCGTATAGAGGCCTAGTACGCCGCCCTCTCACGGCGGTAACGCCGGTTCGAATCCGGCTGGGGTCACCAACGACAAAATCCCTGGTTCTGCCAGGGATTTTGTGTTTCTGCCACGGAGCGCTGGAGCGGCCCTATGCGGCTTTTGGCAACGGATTGGCAGCATCTGTTTGCATCGCCGCCGCGTTGAGCGCCGTGGCAGCACCGTCGAGGTCGCCATCGAACAGGTCCGCGTACACGTCGAGCGTCACCGCGGCCGAGGCGTGCCCGAGCATTCGCTGCACCGCCCTGACGTTCGCCCCCGCGCTCACGGCGAGCGACGCGGCCGTGTGCCGCAGCTCATGCGGCGTGAGGCCCTTGAGCCCGATCGAGGTCGCCGCGTCATCGAACCAGCCGACCCGGTAGACGTGGTTGCGGAGCCAGGTGCCGGTGCGGATGCCGTAGAACACCGGGGCGTTGGCCGGGCGGCCGGCGATCTGCGTGCGCAGCAGCCCGACGAGGAACGCCGGGATCGGGATGCTCCGGTGCTCGTAGTCCTTCGGCGGCTCGATGCGCTGATAGCCCTTGTCGGCCACGACGGTCTGCTCGACCGTCAGCCGCGGGTGCTTCGCGTCGAGGTCGAGGTCGCGGATGCGGAGCCCGGACAGCTCGCCCCACCGCAGTCCGCAGTAGGCGAGCACGAGCACGACGAGGCCGTAGCCGTACTCGCGGCCGTCCTTCGCCTGGTCGATCGCCTGGGCGAGCGCGGCGACCTGATCGTGGGACAGGTAACGCTTGCGCGTCTTCGTCGGCTTCGGGAGCTAGAGCCGCTGCGCGGGGTTGGAGGGCAGCCGCCCGTCCTCGACCGCGAACCGCAGGGCGCCCGAGAGCACGTTCACGATCTTGCGCACCGTCGCCGGAGCGCCGGGCAGCGCCGAGGCCCACTCCTGCACGCGGAGCCGTCACACCGCAGACCGAGCCCGTCCAACTCACGATCCCGGCCGTCCGCGATGCGCCAACCCTGACGCCCATCGCGACCTGGACGCAGTTCGTCAACGCGGCGGCTACCGCCGGCGGCGCGCCGAGCTGGTCCGCAGGCCTCTCCGCGACGCCCGGATGCGTGCTCGCCCCCTGGGCGAACAGCGTCAATACGCCGACCGTGACGATCAGCGCGCCCACCACGATCGACGCCACTTCCGGCACCCCGGGCTGCCCGACGATCTCCATCCAGGGGATGACCCTCGATCTGAACGCCGATCTGACGATCGCGGTCGACAGCATCACCGCCGTCAACGGCCTGCACGTCATCTCCGCCGACGGCCAGCCGCACAGCCTTACGATCGTGGCCACCGGAGATCCCGACGGCATCGGTGGCACGGTGAACCTCGGAGCCAGCACGGTCGTCGCCCCCGGAGATCTCGGCAACGGTGTTCGCGACCGGCACCCTCACGGCCGGCACCGGGACCCGCCTCCCCGCCTACGTACAGTCAGGTTCCCTCTCCGGATGGGGCACGGCGAGCATCGGATACTGAACTCGTGACCAAGTCCAGATGGCTTCGCCTGCTGCATCTGCTGTGGGCCTTGCCGATCGCCGCCGCGATTCAAGTCCCCGTCGCGTTTGCCACTCGGCTGAGCTGGTGCGGCGTGTTCACGGGCTGCACGAATTTCGGCAACCGCACCGACATCCCGCACGTCGGGGAAACCCTCGGCATCCTGCTGCTCGATGCCGTGGTGACCGCCGGCGTCCTGGCGCTCGCGCCCTGGATCACCCCGTTCCGGCTCCGACTCTGGATCGCGATCGTGATCGGCGTCGCCATCGCCGTCTTCTGGTTGCTGAACGTCACCGCCTTCCCCCACCTGCTGTGGCGGTAGCAGCTCCTCATCGCGGCACGACACCGGCCATATCGCGCTCGCGCCGACGCCGGCGTGCCCGACGTACCTGACGGTTGCGAGCGTATGCTCGCCCCGCCCGACCGGACCTCGATCGTGCGGGACCGAACCGCCGCGCGCAAGCCGCAAGGGCATTGCGCGCGTCGCTCCCGCCCCGCGAATCAGCGGTTGTCTGAGCAGGCTGGGACAGCGACCCGCGGCGGTGTCGATTCAACACCACCGGGCGGATGTCGGACCCGGCGGGTAGAATCGAAGCATCCGAACGGGTGACAGGGAGGTGGCGTGATGGCCGTGAGGCAGGCGTCGGCAGCGCGTGTGGAGCGCGACCTCACGGCGATCGCCGCCGGGCAGCGGATGGCCGGCGCCGAGCCGACCCAGGCCGACATGGACGCCGCCCGCGCCGTCCTCGAGCACCGCATCACCGCTGACGAGGCCGTGGCGCAACGGTTCGCGGACATCGACCGAGTCCACGGCATCAGCCGCTGACCCCGGCCCCGCCGACTCGAGGCGAGGATGCCGGACCACTACACCTACCCGGACAGCGAGGTGCTTGTCAACCTCCGCGGCTACCGCGATCCCGTCGCCTGGCAGGAGGCCGAGACCGCGGCCGTGCAGCTGCGCATGGCCGAGCTCACGGACCGGCCGCTGCCCGGCGACTTCGACCTCGACCACCTTCGCGCGATCCACCGGCACCTGACCCAGGACCTCTACACCTGGGGCGGACAGCTGCGCGACACGGATACCGGCCCGGCTGGCACCGGCCTGGCCCACGCGCGGCTCGAGTCCATCCCCGACGAGGCCGACCGGATTTTCGGCCGCCTCGCCGACGAGCAGCGGCTGACCGGCCTGGACCGCGATGCCTTCGCCGCCCGGCTCGCCTGGGTATGGGGCGAGACGACGGCCCTGCATCCGTTCCGCGACGTGAACACGCGCAGCCAGTTCGTGTTCTTCAATGACCTCGCCCGCCAGGCGGGCTGGGTCATCGACTGGCGACAGATCGACCCGCACGTCTTCGCCCACGCCCGCACCCTCGCGATCGCCCGCGACGAGCAGGGCATCGAAGCGCTCCTGCACCCGGCGCTGCTGACCGTCGCCGATGCGGCCCGGCACGACGAGCTCGTCGACCACATGAGCGAGATCCGGCTCGAGCACCTGCGACCCCGACCCGCACGCCCTGTCGCCGAGCTCGATGCTGACCTCCGCCGCGCGCTTCAGCCAAGACCTCCGCACCCTGCCGACCGCGCGCATCGAGGCGGCGATCAACGAGCGTCTGTTCGCCATGAAGCGCACGGTGACCATCACCGGCGGGAAGATCGTGCTGCCCTCCGGCCGAAAGATCAGCGAGCGGGATCTGCTCAAGCCGCTTGGCAACCCGAAGCGAACCCCCGATTTCTACGAACTCGTCGCGCTCCAGTACGGCAAGCTCTCGGCGCAGGGCGACGCAGCCCCGGCGATCACAATGGCGAAGATCAACGGCGTCGCCCACGCCACCGCGCAGGGCTGGCTCGTCCGCACCCGCTCGCGGGGACTGCTCCCGCCGGGCCGCCGCGGGTAGTGGTCGCGGAGGCGCGCCCCCTGTCCGATGTCCGGGCGGCCGCGTACCATAAAGACATGGTGAATCCGGCGCTCATGGAGCAGGTGGATCAGCTCAGTCCTTCCGAGCTGGTCGAGCTTCGTGACGCGATCCAGGCCAAGCTCGGCGATGAGGTGCCGGCCGGCCAGTGGGCCATTCTGGAGCAGCGAGTGGCCGAGGCCGACGCGAACCCGGACGACTACATCACGCTCGATGAGTGGAAGGCGCGTCGTCGCGCGCGCCGCACCGCGTGAGCTATACCGTCCGACTCCTCGCCAATGCCCAGCGAGACCTCGCTGACATCGAGGCGTACCACGACGAGCACGTTCCGCACGAGACGGATCGCTGTCTCGACGCGATCGAGGCCGCGCTGGACTGGATCGCCGACTACGCCCACCAGTCGACCGTGAGCCGGTTCGGGCTGCGCCACGTCAGCACCGAGACGTTTCGGTACTACGTCTGGTATCGGCTGTTCGGGCAGGAGCGGTTCGTGCAGGTCGTCGCGGTCCTGCATCACCGGCGCGGCGATGATGCGCTTGCCGAGCGGGTGCCCTGACGCCGAACCGTCCTACAGGCTCGGCCCGAAGTCGGGTCCGCTGCTCGGGTTCGGATGGTGCGGGTCGCGGGTGAAGTCGTGCAGCCCTGCGGCGCGTCGCGTCAGGGCCTCGGCTGCGACGCGCTCGGCCTCGGCTCGGGCCTCGATCTGAGCTGCGGCCTCGGCGACCGGCAGGACGGAGGGCGCAACGCTCGAGCGCAGCGACGCGGCTTGCGGCCTCCGGCGTGATCCCGCACGATGGTAGAGCGGGTCAGGCGCGGGCTTCTCGTCACACTCGACAGGTGACCCGAGACACCAGGATTACCCGCCTCCGCGCTCCGCCCAACCAGCGAACGCGGCCTCGCCCGCAGGGACAAGGCTCGCCTCGACCACTTCCTCCCACTCGCCGAGGCCGGGCGCCTCGTCCCACAGGCTGACGCGCACGGGAGTCCAGCCGGTGCGCGTCCCGGTGATGAGGAACAGCGCCCCGGTGACCGTCGCCCCGCACAGCCCGTTCTCCTGACCGATGAAGGCGAGATCGGGGATCGGCGGCTCGACCAGCCCGGTCGTCAGCGTCAGCTGCGCATGCGACGTGAATACCAGGCCGTCAAAGAGCGCACCCATGACCTCATTCTCCCGGACGCCCCGAGCGGTGACGGGGCCGGGAGCCGGCGCGCACCCCGTCGACGGATCAGGCGGGCACGAGCCCGGCGAGCACGATCTGCTGCAGACGCGCGGATGCGGCCGCATCCGCGGCCCCGGCGCAGAGGGTGACCATGCGCTTGACGTCCGCGATCACGACATCGGCGCGAACCAGCCGGGCGGCGCGGGCGCGCTGGAGGAGCACGTCGAGGCGGGCCATGACGTCCCGATCGCCGGAGGTCGCCGCAGACAGGTCGAATCCGTCGTTCGCGAGCGCCTGGGACAGGCCGCGATTCGCCTGCCCCGCTTGCACGATCAAGCCGAACAGTGTCTCGAACCCGTTCGGGTCGCCGGACTCGATGAGCGCCTCCGCCTCGTCGAGCAGGGCGTCGACCCGGTCTTCGAACACCGCCGTGTAGAGCGCCTCCTTCGTCGCGAAGTGGCGACCGACCGTGCCCGCGCCGACACCCGCGGCAGCGGCGATGTCACGCACCGTGGTCTCGAGGCCACGCTCGGTGAACAGGGCCTGAGCGGCATCGAGAACGCTCCGGCGATTGCGGGCGGCGTCGGCACGCTCACTCGGCGTCACGGCAGCTCCTTGTAAACGGGACGGGCGTCCCGTATTCTCAAGCGGGACAGATGTCCCGATTATAAGGAGCGAAGATGACCTCGTCGACGGCCGTCGTCACCGGCGGCAACTCAGGAGTGGGTCTCGAGGTGGTCCGGGCCCTCGCCCACCGCGGCTACCGAGTGCTGGTCGCCGCCCGCGACACCGAGAAGACGAGCCGCAGCGTCCGCGAGCTCGATGAGGGCGGCGCGAGCGTGCAGGCGGTTCCGCTCGACCTCGCCTCGCTCCGATCGGTCGCCAGGGCGGCGGATGAGATCCTCGCGAGGGCCGATCGGATCGACCTGCTGGTGAACAACGCCGGCATCATGTGGGCTCCGCCGTCCGAGACCGCCGACGGATTCGAGGTGCACTTCGGCGTGAACCATCTCGGTCATTTCGCCCTCACCCAGCGACTGCTGCCGAGCGTGATCGACGCCAACGGTCGCGTCGTGGTCGTCACGAGCCCCGCGCATCGCGCCGGGAGGGCGCCGGCGCGCGCTCTCTCGGGCGCTGCGGCGCGACCGGTCGAGTACTACTCGGACTCGAAGCTTGCGAATCTGCTGTTCGCGGGTGAGCTCAACCGGCGCCTCAGCGGCACCGGGGCGATCGCGGTCGCGGCGCATCCCGGAAGCGCTCGCACCGAGCTCAATCGCACGATGCCGTGGTTCGTTCGCGGCAGGAACTGGGGTCTGGCGCGTCCGATCACGCACTCCGCCCAGGCGGGCGCACAGTCGCTGCTGCGGGCCGCGACCGACTCGAGCCTGCACGGGGGCGAGTACCTCGGTCCCGGCGGGTGGCGCGAGTTCAGGGGCGAGCCCGCGATCCTCGAGCCCAGCGCCGTCTCCCGCGACCCGGCGGCGCAGCGGGAGCTCTGGGCGACGTCGGAGAGGGTGATCGCCGAATCGACCCGAAGGGACCACGGCGACGACGGATGACGTGCCCGCGCGGTACGGATGACGCGCGCTCCGTCGCGCCGGCGCTGAGGTGAGAACACGTTGCTCTGCCGGATCTCGCGGCGGGGAGCAGACGTCCGAGCAACCCATACGCAGCCACGAGCGGCGGATGGGTTGCCAGGCATCACGCGCCGGCCGGCGCGACCGTCTTGCGCATCACCGTCTTGCTCGTGCCGATGTGGCGCTCGAACGTGAACCCCGCCTTCTCGAACATCGTCCGCGTGCCGTTGTGGAGGAACGAGGACGACGTCCTCTTGCCGGGCGGCAGCTCGTTCGGGAACGAGACCACCTCGCCCCCGCCGGCCAGCGCGATCAGCGCGAGCGCGCCATCCAGCGCCTCCCTCGCCACTCCCGACCGCCGGTGGTCACGGTCGACGAAGAAGCACGTGATCCGCCAGGGGGCCGGCGAGGTCTCGCCGGCGTCGTACTGCTTGCGGTGGTAGATCCGCGGCAGCTCGAGCGGACTGCCGTACTCGCACCAGGCGATCGCGTTCTCGCCGTCGAAGACGAGCGCGGCGTGCGCGACGCCCTCGGCCACGAGCCGCTGCTTGAACGTCGGGCCGTCGTACTCGCTCTTGACCGTGCGCTCCGTGTCGCCGTGGAAATACGAGCAGTAGCAGCCGCCCCAGACGCCGTTGTGCTTCTGGGCGAGCGCCAGCCACGCCGGAAGGTCTCGGGCGTGAGCGGCCTGATCACGCGCGACGACGTCGCGTCCGCCTCGCCGTCTGTCTCAGCGCCCATCGAGGACTCCCGGTCGTCCACGGCGCACGGCCGCCGTGGACAGGGTCGGAACGTCGTCGCCCATGCCGGACTCCTCGCGTCGGTGCCGCCATTCTGCCGACCGATCCGGATGCTCGACAAGGCCCGGTGCTGCATCCGTCGACTTCGCCGCGAGCCTGCTGGTTATCGCCCCGCTCGCACCCGGACCGAAACAGAATGAGCGGAGCGGGACGATTCGAGACAGGAGAACCCCATGAGCGCGAGCACAGCCCACGTCGTCGTCGGCGTGGTTCCCGGTCAGCCGGATGCCGTCATCGAGACCGCCGCGACGTTCGCGGAGCGCTTCCACGCCGACCTGGTGTGCGCCTGGGTCGACGTGGGCCGATACGCCATCGGGACCGGCCTGGACGGTGCGGTCGTGTCGCTGTCGATCGATCCCGACCTCGCCGACGGGATGCCCGAGGTGTTCGACCCGGCGCTGCGTGAGTCGATCGCCGCGACCCTCGACAAGCGCGGTGTGGCGTGGTCGACTCGCGCCCTCGCGGGCAGCCCGGCGAGCGAGCTCGCGCGCCTCGCGGACGAGCTCGACGCCGCACTCATCGTGGTCGGCACGCGCGAGCCGGGCGTGATGGGCTCGATGCGCGAGTTCTTCGCCGGCTCGGTGGCCGTCCAGCTCGCCCACCGTCAGCACCGTCCGATCGTGGTGGTGCCGCTGAGCCCGGTCGGCATCGACGACCGGTTGCCGTGGGACCAGACCGCGTGACGCACCGTCCGGCCCGGTGATCCGGGACCGGTACCGGCACCGAGAGCGGCACAGACACAGGCACAGGCGCAGGCGCCGCTGCGCCCGCCGGTACTGACCTCCGCCGCTCGCCCCGCCGCCCGCCCCGCCGGCCGTCCGTTCGTCGTGATCCGCGACGCCGTCGCGGGGCGGGGCTAGGTCCGTGGCGATTCGCTGCTTAATCGCTTGACCAGAGCGAACCCGTGCGCTACCGTCAGGTGATCAAGCGTTTAAGCAGAACGGATTCATCGACGACGATGACGGAGCCAGTCTTCTTCCAGCCCTCCGACGGATGGGTGGGCGACGTGATCCCCACGCAGCGGGACGGCGAGTTCCTGCTGTACTACCTGTTCGACGCGCGGGCCCAGCCGAAGGGCGGGATGCCGTGGCGTCTCGTCTCGACGCGCGACTTCGTGACCTTCGAGGACCGGGGGACGGGGCTGCCGAACGGCGGCGAGGACGACGAGGACTTCAACGCCTACACGGGCAGCATCGTCACCGACCCGACCGGCCTGCAGCACGTGTACTACACCGGCCAGAACCCGCGGCGGCTCGGCGCCGACGGCCGGCCGCTGCAGCTCGTCTGCCACGCGACGAGCCTCGACGGCGTGGCGTGGACGAAGCACCCCGAGGACACCGTCGGCGCGTCCGCGGGCTACGAGACCGGCGACTGGCGCGACCCGTTCGTGTTCTTCGACGAGGGCGTCGGGCTCTGGCGCATGCTCGTGGCGGCGCGCCACGAGCACGGACCGGAGCGTCGCCGCGGCGTGATCGCGCAGCTCACCTCGACGGACCTCGTCACGTGGTCACCGGCCGGGCCGTTCTGGGACCCACGCCGCTATATCACCCACGAGTGCCCCGACGTCTTCCAGTGGGGCGAGTGGTGGTACCTCGTCTACTCGGAGTTCTCCGAGGGGTTCACGACGCGATACCGGATGGCGCGGAGCCCCGAGGGCCCGTGGCGCGTTCCCGAGCGCGACAGCGTCGACGGCCGCGCGTTCTACGCGTCGAAGTCGGTGGAGCGCGACGGCCGCCGGTTCTTCGTCGGCTGGATCGCGTCGAAGGCGGGCGGCACCGACGACGGCGCCTGGCAGTGGGCCGGCACCATGTCCGCGCTCGAGGCGCACCAGAGCCCGGACGGCACGCTCGACTTCGGCCTCCCCGCGGAGCTCGTGGCGAGCTTCGACGGCGAGCCCGTCCGCGCTCTCGCGTCGCAGGAGCTGAGCGCTCCCGACGGCTACGCGGTCGCGCTGACGGATGCGGCGGTGCCGGCCCGCTTCCACGCCCGCCTCGCGATCGACATCGCCCCGGGCACGCGGGAGACCGGTCTGCTGCTGCGAGCCTCGGACGACGGCGACGAGTCGTACATCCTGCGCCTCGAGCCCGCGCGGGGACGGCTCGTGTTCGACCGCTGGCCTCGACGCCGTCACGGCGGCGAGCAGTGGGAGATCTCGGGCGACGTGCCCTTCGCGATCGAGCTCGAGCGACCGTGCGCGCTCGAGCCCGGCCGCCACGACCTCGAGGTGCTCGTCGACGGCGACCTCCTCGTGGCCGTGGTGGACGGGAGAGTCGCCCTCAGCGCACGCATGTACGACCGCGTGAGCGGTCGCCTCGGTGTCTTTGCGGGTGAAGGCACCGTGGTCCTCCAGCACCTCGACATCCGCAGCAGAACCGATACCGCACGAATCGCAGCACACCAACCGCTATCAATGGAGATGGAACGACAATGACCAAGAACTGGACCCTCGCGGTCGCGACCGCGGCCCTCGCGGCTCTCACCCTCGCCGGATGCTCCGGCGGAGGGCCGACCGGCGACTCCGGCAACATCGACCCCACCGGCGACATCAAGCCGCGGCAGATCTCGTGGCTGCTGTCGCGCAACTCCGCCGACCCGGTCGTCACGACGATGCAGGGCATCGCGGACGAGTACGCGAAGGCCCACCCGGGCTTCTCGCTCAAGCTCGTCACGACCCCCGACCGCCCGTCGTACATCCAGAAGTACGAGACCCTCGCGGCCGCCAACAAGCTGCCCGAGCTCTTCGACACCGACGCGACGCCGTTCGCCCAGAACCTCGCGAAGCAGGGGCGGATCATCGACGAGGAGAAGCTGCTCAAGGACCTCGGCATCTACGACTCGTTCCGCCCGAACGCGCTCGACTACCAGCGCTTCGACGACGGCTCGCTCTACATGATCCCGCTCGAGTACCAGGCCGAGTACTTCTGGTACAACAAGGCCCTCTTCGAGAAGGCGGGCATCTCGGTGCCGGAGTCGCTCGACGACTTCCCGGCGATGTGCACGGCGCTCACCAAGGCCGGAGTCACGCCCATCGCGATCGACGGCGCCGACGGCTGGCCGCTCGAGCGCTACGTCTCCTACCAGCCGTTCCGCGTCGCCGGCCCCGACTACATCAAGCAGCTGAAGACGGGGAAGTCGTCGCTCACCGAGCCCGCGGGCCAGGCGATGACCAACTGGCTGAGCGATCTCGGCTCGGCCGGGTGCTTCCAGAAGGGCTTCTCGTCGAAGGGCTACTCCGACGCGCAGAACCTGTTCACCTCCGGTGGGGCCGCCGTCTACAACATCGGCACCTGGGAGCTCAGCAGCCTCGCGACCACGAAGCTCGACGCGAGCGTGCGCGACGACGTCGACTTCTTCACGCTGCCCATGACGGACGGCTCGCCGACCGCGGCCAACGACTTCGTCGTGACCTCGGGCATCGGCGTCGCCGTCAACTCGTCGACCTTCGACCCGCTCGTCAAGGACTTCCTGAAGTTCGCGCTGTCGAAGTACTACTCGACCTACGCGCAGAGCGGGGCGCTGTCGCCGACCAAGGACGTGACGACGACGATTCCCGCGGATGCGACCCCGCTGTACCAGAAGGCGATCGACTCGGCGAACTCCGCCGGATCCGACCTCGTCATGCCGTGGGACACGCAGCTCGACCCCACCTCCAACACCACGGTGCAGCAGGATCAGGTGCTGCTCGTGCAGGGGGACATGTCGCCGGACGACTTCACGAAGACCGTCGATGACGTGATCACCCAGAACGCGCCCAAGTACTTCAAGTAGCGCACACCCGATCCAGCCGTCCACGTCGGTGGGGGCCGCCAGCCGGCCCCCACCGACCGACAAGGAACCAGCCATGCTCCCTCGACGCTCCCGGCTCTCGGTGCTCGTCTTCCTCGTGCCGCCGCTCGCGCTGTACGCGGTCGCGGTGCTGTTCCCCATCCTGCAGTCGCTCGTGCTGAGCTTCTTCTCGTGGGACGGCATCACCGACCTGCAGTTCGTCGGTCTCAGCAACTACGCGCACATGCTCACCGGCGACCCGGTGTTCTGGCGCGCGTTCCTCAACACGCTCGGCTACCTCGTGGTGTGCCTCGTGCTCCAGCTCGGCGGCGCGCTGCTCGTCTCCGCGCTGCTGCTCACGCTGCGCCGTGGCCGCGAGGTCATCAAGACGCTCTACCTGCTGCCGGCCGTGATCTCGACCGTCGCGATCGCGTTCCTCTTCCAGCGCATCTACTCGTTCGACCCGCAGGGACTCATCAACCAGCTGCTGTCCTGGGTGGGCCTCGGCGAGCTCGCCCGGCCGTGGCTGAGCGACGTGAACACCGTGCTCGTCGCGGTCTCCGCCCCCGAGGGCTGGCGCTTCAGCGGCCTGTACATGCTCATCATCTACGCCGCGCTGCTCGCGGTGCCCCAGGAGCTCGAGGAGGCCGCCCGGATCGACGGCGCGTCGCGCTGGGTGATCTTCTGGCGCATCCGTTTCCCGTACATCCGCCCCGTCTGGGTCACGACCACGATCATGGCCGCGACCTACGCGTTGCGCGGGTTCGACATCCCCTACCTGCTCACCAACGGCGGGCCGGGCCAGGCCTCGGAGCTGCTCACGACCTACATGTACAAGACGGCCTTCACGAGCACGAACTACGGCTACGCGAGCACCATGTCGGTGTTCATCGTCGTGGAGTGCCTCGTGGCGGTCGGACTCATCCTGCTGCTCCTCCGCCGGAAGGCCGACGCATGACCACCGCACTCCGCACGAGCATCCCCGCAGCCCCGCGTCCCCGCCGCCGCTCCGGCCGGCCCCGTCTGACCGCGTTCGACGCGATCGCGCGGGCCCTCATCGCCATCATCCTCGTGGCGCAGGTCTACCCCCTCGCGTGGCTGTTCCTCACGAGCGTGCGCACCGAGAGCGACTTCGCATCGGGCGATCCCTTCGCCCTCCCGAGCTCGTTCACGCTCGACAACTACGTGCGCGCGTTCCAGCAGAACAACCTCGGCCTCAACATCCTCAACAGCCTCGTCGTCACGATGGGCGCGAACCTGCTCATCGTGCTGCTGGGCATGATGGGCGCCTACGCGCTGCAGGTGCTCGGCTTCCGGTTCAGCCGGCTCGTGCGCGGCATCTTCATGATCGGCATCATCGTGCCGGTGCAGATCGCGCTCGTGCCGCTGTTCATCAACTACTCGCGCGTCGGCCTGCTCGACACGTACCAGTCGATGATCATCCCGCTCGCGGGCTTCGCGCTGCCGATGTCGATCTACCTGTTCTCGTCGTTCTTCGAGTACATCCCGCTCGAGCTCTACGAGGCGGCATCGCTCGACGGGGCCGGTCCGTACCGCATCTTCGGGCAGATCACGCTCCCGCTCTCGGTGAACACGATCGTCACGGTGGTGCTCGTGAACAGCATCTTCATCTGGAACGACTTCATCTTCGCCAACACGTTCGTGCTCTCCGACGGTCTGAAGACCATCCCGCTCGGACTGCAGAACTACATCGCCGCGATGGGCAAGATCGACTGGACCGCGACGTTCGCGGCCGTGTGCGTGACGATCACGCCGCTGCTGCTCGTCTTCCTCGTGCTGAACCGCGCGATCAGCTACGGCCTGAGCGCCGGTGCGACCAAGGGCTGAGGCGACCTCTGGATACACTGCGGGTGGAGGCGAGGGTGACCGATGGCTGAACCGAGCGACGGGGTCGCGCCGGACGGCGACGGGATCGAGCGACCCAGCCATCCGGTCACGATGAAGGATGTCGCCCGGGCGGCCGGCGTGTCCGTCGCGACGGTCTCGCTCGTGCTCAACAACAAGAAGAACGCGCGGATCGGCGAGGACGCTCGTCGTCGCGTGCGGGACGCGATCGACGCGCTCGGCTACCGTCCGAACGCTCTCGCCCAGAACCTCGTGAACGGCAGCTCGCGGTTCATCGGACTCGTGGCCGACGCGATCGCGACGACGCCGTTCGCGGGGCAGATCATCCACGGCGCACAGGACGAGGCGTGGCGCCACGGCTACGTGCTGCTCGTCGCGAACACGGAGGCCGACGAACGGGCGGAGCGGGAGGCGATCGCGATGATGCTCGAGCACAAGGTGCGCGGCATCCTGTACTCCACGTGGTACCACCGTGCGGTCGCGGTGCCCGTGGCGCTCGGCGAGACCGAGTTCGTGCTGGTCAACTGCTTCGCGGAGCGGGGGCGGTCCTCCGCGGTCGTGCCGGACGAGGAGCAGGGCGGGCGGCGGGCGACCGAGCTGCTGCTCGCCCGGGGACACCGCCGCATCGCGTTCGTCAACACCACGACCGAGTCGCCGGCGCGCTCCGGGCGCCTCGCGGGGTATCGCGCGGCGCTGGAGTCGGCGGGCGCGCCGTTCGACGAGCGGCTCGTCTTCGAGGCGCAGCCCGATCAGGACGGCGGGTTCGAGATCGTGGAGACGATCCTCGACAGCGGCGCGTCCGCGGTGTTCTGCCACAACGATCGCGTCGCGATGGGCCTGTACGACGGACTCCACCAGCGCGGCGTGCGCGTGCCGGCCGACATCTCCGTCGTCGGCTTCGACAACCAGGAGGTCATCGCGGCGCACCTGCACCCGCCGCTGTCGACGGTCGCGCTGCCGCACTACGAGCTCGGCGCGCGAGGCGTACGCGTGCTCCTCGGGCTCGAGGAGAGCGTCGGGCCGTCCCCCATCCTCGTCGAGTGCCCGGTCGTGGAGCGCGAATCGGTCGCGGCCCCGTGACCGCGCCGCGCCCGATCGCGCACTACACGCCGCGACAGCACTGGATGAACGACCCCAACGGCCTCGTCTACCGTGACGGGCGCTTCCACCTCTTCTACCAGTACAACCCGCGCGGGATCGACTGGGGGAACATGAGCTGGGGCCACGCCACGAGCCCGGACCTGATCACCTGGACCGAGCGCAGGGTGGCGATCGAGTGCACTCCCGAGGAGGCCGTGTTCTCCGGGTCGGTCGTCGTCGACCGGGGCGCGACGTCGGGCTGGGGCTCGCCGGAGCGGCCCGCGCTCGTCGCGATCTACACCGGAGTGGCTCCGGACGGGCGACAGGCGCAGTGTCTCGCCGTGAGCCTCGACGACGGTGCGACCTGGACGCGGCATCCGGACAACCCGGTGCTCGACCGCGGCTCGAGCGCGTTCCGCGACCCCAAGGTGTTCTGGTTCGCGCACCCGGGGTCGAGCGACGGCCACTGGGTGATGGTGGCCGTGGAGGCGGAGCGACGGCAGGTGCTGATCTACCGATCGGCCGACCTGCGCGCGTGGTCCCCGGTCGGCACGGTCGAGGCGGTCGGGGAGACCGAGCAGCTCTGGGAGTGCCCCGACCTGTTCGCCCTCGACACGGGCACGCGCACCGTCTGGGTGCTCGTGATCAGCGTCAACCCGGACGAGGACGGCGACGGCTCCGCCACCCGGTACCTCGTCGGCGACTTCGACGGCGAGACCTTCGTGCCGACGGACCCGATCTGGCGACGGCTCGACGCCGGGCACGACTGCTACGCGCTCGTCACCTTCGACAGCGCCCCCGACGGCCGACGGATCGGCATCGGCTGGATGAGCAACTGGGCCTACGCGCGCGAGGTGCCGACGCAGCCGTGGCGAGGCGTGATGACGGTGCCCCGCGAGCTCGGCGCCCGGGAACGGGACGGCGAGGTCGTGCTGCTGCAGCGGCCGCTCGTCGCCGACGTGCCGGCGACGGCGGATGCGGACGGGTGGCGGGGCGTGCCGGGCGTCGGCACGCGGGCGACGATCGCCACCGCATCCGCTTTCCGCCTCGACCTGGACCTCGCGCTGGATGCCGACGCGCGGCTGCGATGGAGCCTGCGGGCCGGCGATGGATCGGAGCTGCGGGTCGAGCTCGATGGCGCCGGCACGCTCACCGTCGACCGCCGGCACGCGCTCGGCGCGCTGATCACGACCGACCTCACGCGGACGGTGACGCGCCTGCCGCTGCCGCTCGCGGTCGTCGGCCTCACCCTCGTCGTCGACACGACGTCGATCGAGGTCTTCGCGCTGGACGGCGAGGTCGTCGTCACGGACGCGGTGTTCCCGCGCGGCGCCTGGACCTCGATCACGATGACCGCGGTGGCCGGCGCTGGCCGGGTGCTCGACGCCCGGTACCGGCCGCTCGGGGCGGCGCGGTGAGCACGTAGCGATCCGGCGTGCACCCGGACGCCGTCAGCACCGCACTCGCCGCGCCCCCGCCGAGGGGGAGGCGCAGCAGGGCGCGTCGGCTGACGGGCGCGGACACGGCATCCCCGGCTACGCCTGACCGGCCGGGCGGACGAGGATCTCGTGCACCGCGACGTGCCGCGGCCGGGTCACCGCGAACACGATGACCTCGGCGATGTCCTCGGGCGTCACCTCGACGCCGGCGTACATCTCCTCGGTCGTCTTCCGGGTCTGCTCGTCGGTGATGTGGCTGGGCAGGTCGGTCTTGACCGCGCCCGGCTCGACGAGGGTCACGCGCACGTCGGGCAGCAGCTGCTGGCGCAGCGACTCCGACCAGCCGTTGACGCCCCACTTGGTCGCCGCGTACACGCCGTTGACGGGACGCGCGCTGCGGCCCGCGACCGACGAGACCGTGATGATGTCGCCTCCGCCGTCGCTCGTCAGCTGGTCGAGGAACACCTCGGTCGCGGTGATCGCGCCGAGCAGGTTCGTCTCGATCATGCGTCGGTAGTCCTCGTGACGCTCGGCCGAGAACGGCCCGAGCAGCATGACGCCGGCGTTGTTGACGAGCACGTCGACCCGGCCCAGCTCGTCGCGCACGCGGGCGGCGGCCGCGAGCACCGAGTCGCGGTCGGTGACATCCGTCTCGACGGCGATCGAGCCGCCGCCGAGCTCGGTCGCGAGCTCGGAGATGCGGTCGCGGCGCCGGGCGAGCAGCGCGACGGTGTAGCCCTCCGCGGCGAGGGCGCGGGCGGTCGCCTCGCCGATGCCGGATGACGCCCCCGTGATCACGGCGACCCGGGCGGCGGTCGTGATCGCCACGGTCAGGCCTCCGGGATGTCGCGGGCGAAGGTCTCGAGCGTGACCGCCTCGGGCTCGGGACCGCCGCGCACACCGCGGTCGAGGCCGCTGATCGCCGCGAGCTCGGCATCCGTGAGCTCGACGTCGAAGATGTCGAAGTTCTCCTCGATGCGCGCCCGCTTGACGGACTTCGGGATCGCGGACCGGCCCTGCTGCAGGTGCCAGCGCAGCATCACCTGTGCCGGGGTCGTGCCGTGCACCGCGGCGATGGCGGCGATCGTGGGGTCGTCGAACGTGCTGCCGCCGCCGTTGCCGCGGTAGCTCGTGATGCCGCCGATCGGCGACCAGGCCTGCGTGAGGGTGCCGAGCTGCGCGTCGGCCGACTGCACGTCCGGCTGCGTGAAGTACGGGTGCACCTCGATCTGGTTCACGGCCGGGACGACGGATGCCTCCGCCATCAGGTCGTCGAGGTGGGTGCGCATGAAGTTGCTGACGCCGATCGCGCGCACCCGGCCGTCGGCGAGGAGGGTCTCGAGCGCGCGGTACGCGGCGCGGGTGCGGTCGAACGCGCTCGGCAGCGCCTGGTGCAGGATGAACAGGTCGATCCGCTCGACGCCGAGCTTGTCGGCGCTCTTCTCGAAGGCGTGCAGCGTCTCCTCGTAGCCGTAGTCCGAGATCCAGACCTTCGACTCGATGAAGACCTCCTCGCGCGGGATGCCCGAGCGCCGGATGGCCTCGCCGACCCCGCGCTCGTTGCCGTAGGCGGCCGCGGTGTCGATGTGACGGTAGCCGGTCTCGAGGGCGGCGAGCACGGCATCCGTGGTCTCGTCCGGCGGCGTCTGGAACACGCCGAATCCGATGGCCGGGAGCCGCACGCCGTTGTTGAGCGTGAACGGGTCGTCGAGCGTGAGGGGGGTCATCAGGTGCCTTTCGTCGATGTACGTTCTCCATTCAGCACCCTCCTCGCCCCCGCGAGGGAGAGTCTGTGAACGGGGTACCGACAGGGACCCCCACGGCGCGGTCACGCCCCCTACGGTGTGGTCATGGACAGCCGTCAGGAGATCAGCGAGTACCTCCGCTCCCGACGTGACCGCATCGGGCCGGAGCAGGTCGGGCTCGCCGTCGGCACGGGCCGGCGCGTTCCCGGCCTGCGGCGGGAGGAGGTCGCGGTGCTCGCGGGCGTCAGCTCGGAGTACTACCGGCGCATCGAGCGCGGTGTGCTCTCGGGTGTGTCGGAGGAGGTGCTCGCGGCGATCGCGCACGCGCTGCGCCTCGACGACGCGGAGACCGCCCACCTGTTCGATCTCGCCCGCGCCGCGCGTCGACCCCGGCGCGTCCCGGGCCGGCCGGACGGCGGGCGGCCGCGCCCGGGCATCCAGCGGCTGCTCGACGCGATCACCGGCGCTCCCGCCTGGGTGCGCAACGAGCGCATGGACGTGCTCGCGTGCAACCCGCTCGGCCGCGCGATCCAGTCCGAGGTGCTCGACAGCCCGATCGCCCGCGGCAACGGCGCCCGGTTCGTCTTCCTCGACCCGCGGTCGCGCATCTACTACCCGGACTGGGAGCGCGGAGCGGATGACATCGTCGCGACCCTGCGCACGTACACCGGCCGCAACCCCGCGGACCGCGTGCTCACGGGCCTCGTCGGGGAGCTCGCGACCCAGAGCCCGGAGTTCAGCACGCGGTGGGCGGCGCACAACGTGCGCTACCACCGCACGGGCTCCAAGCGCATCGTGCACCCGCTCGTCGGTGAGCTCGATCTCGAGTTCGAGGCGCTCGAGCTGCCCGCCGATCCCGGCCTCACGCTGTTCACGTACTTCCCCGTGCCCGACGCGGTGACGCCCGAACGGCTCGCGCTGCTCGGCAGCTGGACGGCGACATCCGCTGCACCGGCCGCGAGCGCCGCGGACGCCGACGCGGATGCCGCCGACGCGGGCGCCGCCGACGCCGGGCGCGCCTGACGAGCCGGCGGATGGCGTCGCGGATGGCGTGGCCCGGGGGGTTCTGCCGGTACCGGTCACGACAGGCACTGCCGATCGCCTCCGGCCGGCGGCTCGAATGGATGCGGGCGCGCACCGCGCCCGCCGATTCCCACCGTGAGGGGCACCATTCGTGAAGGCCACGTTCATGTACGGCGCGGGCGACGTGCGCGTCGAGACCGTTCCCGACCCGGTCATCCAGCGCCCTACGGACGCCGTCGTGCGCGCCGTGCGCGCGTGCGTGTGCGGATCCGACCTGCACCCGTACCACTCGATGCCGCACGCGGAGCGGGGCGTGCCGATGGGCCACGAGCTCATCGGCGTCGTCGAGGAGGTCGGCCCGGCCGTCGCCACGCTGAAGCGGGGCGACTTCGTCATCGCGCCGTTCGCGTTCCAGGACAACACGTGCGTGTTCTGCCGTGAGGGGCTGACGACGTCGTGCGTCCACGGCGGCTGGTACGGCACCGCCGCCACCGGCGGCCTGCAGGCCGAGCTCGCGCGCATCCCGCTCGCCGACGGGAGCCTCGTCGTCGTGCCCGGAATCGACGAGACCAGCGACCTGCTGCCGTCGCTGCTCAGCCTCTCCGACGTCTATCTCACCGGCCACCACGCGGCGCACCAGGGCCGGGTCGCGCCGGGCGCCACGGTCACGGTGATCGGCGACGGCGCCGTCGGACTCTCCGCCGTCCTCGCGGCGCGGCAGCTCGGCGCCGAGCGCATCATCCTCATGGGCCGCCACGGCAGCCGCACCGGGCTCGGCGTCGAGTTCGGGGCGACGGATGTCGTGGCCGAGCGCGGCGACGAGGGCATCGCGCGGGTGATGGACCTCACGAACGGCGAGGGCAGTCACGTCGTGATCGAGGCCGTCGGCCTCATGCCGGCGTACGAGCAGGCCGTCGGCATCGTGCGTCCGGGTGGCGTCATCTCGCGCGTCGGCGTGCCGCAGTACGAGTCGGCGCCGATCGGGTTCGGCTCGCTGTTCGGCAAGAACGCGACCCTCACGGGCGGCCCGGCCCCCGTGCGCGCCTACCTCGACGCGGCGATCCCGCAGGTGCTCGACGGCGTGATCGCGCCCGGCCGGGTGTTCGACACGAGCATCACGATCGACGACGTGCCCACCGGGTACGCCGAGATGGATGCCCGCGAGTCGCTCAAGGCGCTCGTCACCTTCTGACGGTCCACGGCATCCGGGCGCAGTGTGCAGAGCAGGTGTTCTCGGCGGCATCCCTCCTCGTCGGCGTCGCTCCCACCGGACGGTGGGCGATCGGTGCGCGCGCCTCGGCCTCGTCGTCGGCCCGTCCGGGCTCGTCAACAGCTTCCACCAGGTCGGCATGGCGCTCGGTCTCGGCATCCTCGTCGCCGTCTCGGCGGGTGCGGATGCCGGTGCGCCGAGCGCGACCGTCGCCGTCACCAGGGAGGTCGCCACGGCCTTCACCGGAGGTAGCGTGCTGCTCGGACTCTGCCTGGTGGCGACGCTCGTACTGATCGTTCCCGCGGTCGCGGCGGCCCGCCGTGCCGCATCCGGCACGATCGCATCCGATACGAAGGAGAGCTCATGAGCACCCGGAAGCAACCGAAGCGCCCGACCGTGAAGGGGCCCGCCGAGTGGTTCTCGGGCGACGTCTACTTCAACGCCTACTACGCCGGCGAGGAGCCGTCGCGCGCGAGCCTCAACCTCGTGCGGTTCACCCCGGGTGCGCACACCGCCTGGCACCGGCACGCGCTCGGGCAGACCCTGCACGTCACCGAGGGGCGCGGCTACGTGCAGTCCCGCGGCGAGGAGCTCATCGAGCTGCTCCCGGGCGACACCGTCTACACCCCGGCCGGCGAGTGGCACTGGCACGGTGCGGCGGCCGACCAGTTCATGTGCCACCTGGCGCTGTGGGAGTCGCCCGCGCCGGGCGGCGGGGAGCCCGCGACCGTGTGGGGCGACAAGCTCACCGACGACGAATATCCCGCGGAGTGACCCGCGGCGATCCGCCCTCCCGGGTCGCCGCCTCGGCCGCCGCCCACGACGCGAGCACGGCGAGCGCGTCGGCGGTCGGCGTGCCGGCGGCCGCCGTGTAGACGTTGAGCACGAGACCGGGCTCACTCGGCAGCTCCATCGACTCGTAGTCGAGGTCGAGGTCGCCGACCACCGGGTGGTGGAACCGCTTCAGGCCGTGACGGTGGAACTGCACATCGTGCGCGGCCCAGCGCTGCCGGAACAGCTCGCTCTGCGTCGACAGCTCGCCGATCAGCTCGATGAGCGCGCGGTCGTGCGGATTGCGCCCGGCCTCGAGTCGCAGCATCGCCGCGGCGTCGTTCGCGATGCGGTCGTAGTCGCGCCAGAACTCGCGCGCCGCCGGGTCGAGGTAGATGAACCGGGTGGTGTTGGCGGGGCGCCGGCCGTCCGCGAACACGGGGGAGTACAGCGCGGCGCCGAGCCGGTTCGTCGCGATGATGTCGTGGCGGTGGTTGCGCACCGCGGCGGGGGCGTCGCCGATCGCGTCGAGCACCTGCTGCACGGCCGGCCGCACCGCTGTCGCCGGCTTGACGGGTCGCCTGCGCGCGGGCCCCGCCTGCCGGGCCAGGTCGAAGAGGTGGTCGCGTTCCGCCTCGTCGAGCCCGAGGGTGGTCGCGATCGCGTCGAGCACGCTCTCCGACGCCCCCGAGAGGTTGCCGCGCTCGAGGCGCGTGTAGTAGTCGACCGACACCCCCGCGAGCATCGCGACCTCCTCGCGGCGGAGCCCGGACACGCGACGGTTGCCGCCGTACGCGGGCAGTCCGGCATCCGCGGGGGAGATCCGCGCCCGCCGCGAGCCGAGGAACTCGCGCACCTGATCACGCAATGCGTCCATGGGGTCAGGCTAGGTCGCCGCGCGGCGCCATGGGAGGCACTGGAGCCACCCCCCTCCCTCGACGGCGGCGGAGGGAAGGGGGCGGCGGGCCGCCGTCACCGGCGCGCGCGGGCGAGTCCGAGGAAGTGCCCGCGGATGTGACCGCGGCTGAGGATGATGCCGGTGGCCAGCACGAGCACACCGCACACCGCCTGCTCGACCTTCATCCAGAGCGGGAACTCGCCGGGGGCGACGATGAGCAGCACGATGCCGCACGGGATCAGGAACGCGAGCAGGCGGAGCCGGCGATACGCCCACGCCGTGCCGCGCGCCGCGAGGGCGGCGAACGCGTAGAGCACGACGGCCGCCGCGACGACCGCGATGCCGCGGATCCACACGACGGTGTTCACGAGATCGCCGTCGGCCCGTTCGACGTACGCGAACAGCAGGGATGCGGCGCTGACGATGAAGAGCACGAGGAGCAGCGCCCGCACCGCGGCGAAACCGCGCTGGGCGCTCGGGTGGTCGAGCAGTTCGCGACCGGGGATCGAGGATGTCATGGGGGTTCCTTCTTTCATTCGGGGCGCGCGCGGGCGCGTGCCGGATCGACCCGCCCCGTCGGTCGGGGCGGGACGGCGATGGATCACTCGGGGCGGACGGCCCGGTCGAAGAGCTCGACGAGCTCGTCCGCGCAGCGGTGCAGGTCGAGGCCCGGGGTGCGCGCGAACCGGGTCACGGCGCGGTCGATCGCCGCGCGCACGGCGGAGGCGTACAGGGCGGCGTCGAGCGTCCGCATCTCGCCGGCGAGCTGACCGTCGGCGAACAGCCGGGTCAGGAGCTGTTCCGCGGTGTCGGCGGCGGCATCCTCGTCGGCCGGCGTCCCGATCGCGGAGAGGATCTCCACGGCGGCCACCGCGTAGTCCGGTCGCTCGGCGAGGAACTCGATGTTCGAACGGATGTAGGCCTCGAGCCTGCCGCGCGACGTCGTCGCGGCGGCGATGCGCGGCGACATCCGTTCGCTCGCGAGCTCGATGATGCGCGTGAGCGCCGCCCCGAGCAGTTCGGCCCGTGAGTCGAAGTGGTAGGAGATCAGCCGGGTGCTCGAGAGACCGGCGTGCTCGCGGATGCGCGCGAACGACGCGGCGCGCACGCCCTCGCTCGCGATGACCTCGATCATCGCCTCCACGATCTGTGATCGGCGGCCGCTCGTTACTTGCATGAGTAACAGTGTTACCCATGCAAGTAAAAACCGCAAGCGCGGATCGAGCCGGCCTTCGCGAGCGCGTCGAGCGACCAGTAGAGTCGCGACGTGGAGGGGTTCGGCAGGGCGGTGGGCGCGCGACTGCGCCAGGCTCGGCGGGATCGCGGCCTCACCGTGACCGAGCTCGCCTCGCGCTCGGGTGTCGCCCGCGCGACGCTCACCGCGATCGAGGGCGGCGGCGGCAATCCCCGGCTTGAGACGATGTACGCGCTCGCGGACACGCTGGAGATCGCGCTGGGCGACCTCCTGCCCCGATCGGCCGATCCGTCGCCGACCGTCGTCGTGCGCGCGGGGGAGGGTGCTCAGGTCGTCGGCGACTCGCTCGTCGCGACCCTGCTCGCCGAGATCCCCTCGTCGAGCGCGCGCGTCGACGTGTACGCGATGACCGTGTCCGGCCCGGAGCGGGTCTCGGACGAGCATCCGCGCGGGACCACCGAGCACCTGCTCGTGCACTCCGGAACCCTGGTCACCGGACCGGCATCCGATCCGGTGACCTTGCGCGCCGGGGACTACGCGCGCTTCGCGGCCGACACGAGGCACGTCTACCGGGCGGTGGACGGCCTGTGCGATGTGACGCTGCTCGTCGTCTCGCCCGAACGCCCGGCCGACCGCTAGGCCGCCGATTCCCGTCGCCGGGCGCCCGGGAGGAAGACGAGCAGGGCGACGCCCGCGAGCACGTGCATGGCGAGGAGGGCGACCGTCGTCGCCGGGGTGGCGCCGAGCGAGATCGGCCCGAGCAGGGATGCGAGCAGCAGCGCCGTCCCGAGGACTCGCCAGACGGTGCGCCCCCGCGCGGCGTTGCGCTCGAACAGCACGAGGAGGCCCCAGCTCGCCGCAGCGCCGGCGAGCGTCGCGCCGAGCACCATCGGGAGCGTGACGAGGGATCCCGTCGGCAGCCCGGTGACGCGGAGCCGGATGTCGAGCAGGGGCACGGCGATCGACCACAGGCACGTCATGGCCACGAGCAGGACGGCGATCACGAGCGGCCGGCGAGCGGAGCGTCGTGTCGGGCGTGATGTAATAATACTGGTCATTCGACGATTATAATCATCATTAGGTCGCGGTGACGCGGTTCCGATCCGCCGGCCGTCCCGCCCGCGCGCGCCCGGCGGCCGACGTCGAGCGCGCATGATGGAGCGATGAGCGCCGAACCCGCCGAGCTCGGCCTGGGGCTGCCCGGAGACACCGCCGCGGATGTCGTGGCCGAGGTGGCCGCGCGAGCGGAGGCACTGGGGTACGCGAGCTTCTGGCTCAACGACACGCCGCACGGCGACGCGCTCGCCGGGCTCGCGGCGGCGGCCGGGGCGACCACGCGCATCCGGCTCGCGAGCGGCGTGCTCGCCCTCGACCGGTGGACCGCCGACGGCATCCGCGACGCGGTCTCGGCGCGCCGGCTGCCCGTCGATCGCCTGGTCATCGGCCTCGGAGCGGGCGGGCTGCGGCATCCGCTCGCACGCGTGCGCGCCACCGTGCGCGCCCTCCGCGACGGGTCGGGCGCCCGGATCGTCGTCGGCGCGCTCGGCCCGCGGATGCGGGAGCTCGCGGCCCGCGACGCGGACGGGGTGCTGCTGAACTGGCTCACGCCGGCCGCCGCGGCCGAGGCCACGCGCGACCTGCGGGCGGCGGCCGGGGCGACGCGCGAGCCGCGGTCGGCGGTGCCCCGCGACGCCCCGCGATCGATCTTCTACCTGCGCACCGCCGTCGACGCCGATGCGCGGGCAGCCCTCGACGCGCAGATCGCGATGTACGCGGGCATCCCCGCCTACGCGCGCAACTTCGCGGCGACCGGCGTCGACCCCGCGGATGCCGCGATCGATGCGGCGGGTGTCGCGGCCGGCGGCCTCGACGCGTACCGGCGCACGGTCGACGAGCTCGTGCTGCGCGCCGTCGTGCGCGTGCCGAACGCCGCGAACTACCTCGACGTCGCGACCCGCGCCGCCGCGGCCGCCGGGCGGTGAGCGCTCAGTGCTCCAGTCGCGCCGCGAGGATCGGGCCGCGCGCCCGCTGCACCGCCGCCGCGCGGGACATCGCGAACCGGGTGAGGCCCAGCGGCGCGCGCACCTCGATCGCGTCGGTGACGCGGCATCCGTCGGCGATCGCGGCGAGCTCGTAGCGGTAGTCGAGCGTGACGCCGCCCGGGCTGTCGACGTGGCCCCAGACGGCCGCGTCGGAGCGCTCGATGCTCACGCGGATGAGGTTCGTCCAGCGCAGCCCGCCGGGGAGGGGGACGACCTCGACGGCCGTGTAGCGCACGACGCCGTCGGTCTCGTCCACGTCGCGGACCGCCGTGACGAGCGGCGAGAGCCCGACCCAGCTCTCGGCTCGCGACAGGTGGTCGACGACGGCCGCGGGCGGCACGGCCAGCACGAATCCGACCTCGGAGCGGGCGACGGGCATACCGCGATCCTGGCAGGAGCGGTGCTGCGCGGTCGACACGCAGGTCGCGCCCAGCGCGGGAACTCTGCGGCGGCATCCGTTGTTGTCTGTATCGAGAGCCGCAGCCAGCGGCTCCGCCGAGCACTCGAGGAGTGACCCCCATGACCGACGACGCCACCACCACCGGTACCAGTACGCGCGGCTATCGCAAGGACCCGGACGCGATCGCGAAGCTGACGCCCGCGCAGTTCTCCGTGACCCAGGAGGACGCCACCGAGCCCGCGTTCCGCAACCGCTACTGGGACAACCACGACGACGGCATCTACGTCGACGTGGTCTCCGGCGAGCCGCTGTTCTCGTCGACCGACAAGTTCGACAGCGGGTCGGGCTGGCCGAGCTTCACCCGTCCGATCGAGCCCGCGCACGTGGTGCAGAAGGACGACCGGAGCTTCTGGATGCGGCGCACCGAGGTGCGCTCCGCGAACGGCGACAGCCACCTGGGTCACCTGTTCGACGACGGGCCCGCCGATCAGGGCGGCCTGCGCTACTGCATCAACTCGGCGGCCCTGCGCTTCGTGCCGGTCGCCGAGCTCGAGACCGAGGGCTACGGCGACTACCGTGGCCTGTTCGACACGAAGGAGAGCTGACATGACCACCGAGACCGCGATCCTCGCCGGCGGATGCTTCTGGGGCGCCCAGCAGCTGCTGCGCCGCCGCCCCGGGGTGATCTCCAGCCGCGTCGGCTACTCCGGTGACGACAGCACGCCGAACGCGACCTACCGCCGCCACGGCGACCACGCCGAGGCGGTCGAGATCGTGTTCGACCCGGACGTGATCTCGTACCGCGAGCTGCTCGAGTTCTTCTTCCAGATCCACGACCCGTCGACGAGGAACCGGCAGGGCAACGACATCGGCCGCAGCTACCGCTCCGCGATCTTCTACGAGAACGACGAGCAGAAGCGGGTCGCGCTCGACACCATCGCGGATGTCGACGCCTCCGGCCTCTGGCCCGGGAAGGTCGTCACCGAGGTCGAGCCCGCCGGCGCGTTCTGGGAGGCCGAGGAGGAGCACCAGGACTACCTCGAGAAGTACCCGAACGGCTACACCTGCCACTACGTGCGCCCGGGCTGGACGCTGCCGCACCGCGAGGAGTCGGCCGGGGTGGTCGCCTCCGCGTAGCACGGCCCGGCCACCCCTCGTGCCCGGCCAATCCCCCTGCCCGGCCAACCCCGTGCCCGGCCAACCCCGTGCCCGGCCAACCCCGTGTGAGGACGTTCTGCGCGTGTGAGGACGGCGCAAACCGTCCTCACGCGCGCAGAACGTCCTCACACGAGGGGGAGGTGCGCCACGACCTCGCGACCGACGGCGTTCCCCGACGAGGCGGGATCGAGCGTGCCCGACCGGTAGCCGTCGCGGACCACGAGGAGGGTGGCGATCCAGCTCGTGAACACCGCTGCGGCTCGCGTCGCGGGCACGAGCGAGCCCGGCGGGCACCGCGGGGCCCACGCCCGGATCATCTGTTCCTGCGCGCGGATCCAGCCCTGCAGGATGTGGCCGGCGATGTCCGGCGCGCCGTCCGCGATCAGGTCGACGACCGGATGCGGCTCCGGCATCGCGCCGAAGGTCGCGTCGGGCCAGCCGTCGGCTACGAGCTGATCGAGCGCGTGGGCGACGGAGTCGGCGACGGGTTCGGCGAGCGGCCGGGCGCAGACCCGGTCGACGAACGCGTCGACCCAGTCGTCCTGGAACCCGAGCAGGATCGCCGCCTTCGACGGGAAGTGCAGGTAGAGGGTGCGGACGGCGACATCGGCGACCTCGGCGATGCCCTCCATGGACGTGCCGCCGTAGCCGCGAGCGGAGAACAGCTCGTTCCCGGCTCGCAGGATCCGCGCCCGTGTCTCCGCCTTGCGCCGCTGCGAGCGGGAGCCCTCTCGATCGCTCGTTCCCATCGGCTCACTCTAGGAGCGACGCGCGCGCCGTGCTGAACCGTTCAGAGCGACTCGGCGATCTCCGCTATCGCGGCCAGGCGACGATCCCATGCCACGCCGATCGCGTCGAGTCGTCGCGCGGTCGCCGAGAGTTCGGTGCCGAGTACCCGGTAGCGCACCTCGCGGCCCGCGCGCACCGGCACCACGAGGCCTGCCTCGCGGAGCACTGCGAGGTGCTTGGCGATCGCTTGCCGGGTGATCGGCAGGCGATCGGCGAGCGCGGATGCGGACGCCTCGCCCTCGCCGAGCGCCCCGAGGATGCTCCATCGGCTGTCGTCGCCGAGCGCGGCGAGCACGGGCACGAGCGTCGCCGTGCTCACCGGCCGGCACCGAGGTCCGCGAGCAGCGAGATGAGCTCATCGAGCTCCGAGTCCCAGCCCTGGCGGTGGAGCTCGAGGTCGGCGACCGGCTCGCTCGTCGTCTCGAAGCCGGTCTCGACCACGGTCAGGAGCGTGCCATCGCCGGACGCGTCGAGTGTGAACGTGAAGACCGTCGAGCGGTCGAACCTGCTCTCCGCCGGGGCAACGCCCGCGTCGTCGTTCGACCAGCGGTAGCTGATCGAACGGGGGGCGTCGACGCTCTCGATGCGCACGGGGATGGGCTCGCGGTCGTCCCAGCTCAGCGTCCCGAGCGCGCCGGCACCGGATCCGTCGAACTCGGCGCGGCCGAACCAGCGCGAGATGAGCGCGGGCTCAGTGATCGCCGTCCACACCGTCTCGGGCGGTGCGGCGATGCGGATGCTGCGCCGCACGCTGAACGTGTCGGCGTCGGCGACGGATGCTGTGCTGTCGGTCATGGTGAACCCCTCTGCGGTCGGAGCGGTCACTCGACCGCAACCCCAGGGTTGCACATGGGATGGAATGATGCAACCCCTGGGTTGCAAAAGCGGTCAGGCGAGCACGCGCTCGTAGGGGTCGAGGCTCACGCCGCGATCGAGCACGACCTTCGCCCACTCCCTGGCGGTGTGCAGGCTGTGGTCGCGGTAGTTGCCGCACTGCACGGCGGAGACGCCCGGCACATCCGCCTCGACCGCCTCGAACGCGACGAACCGCAGCGCGTCGACGAACGCCGCCACGACCTCGGCGACCGTGGGCTCGCCCCACACGATGAAGTGGAAACCCGTGCGGCAGCCGAACGGGGAGAGGTCGATGATGCCGTCGAGCCGGTCGCGCAGCAGCGAGGCCAGGATGTGCTCGAGGGTGTGCACGCCCGCGGTCGGGATCTCCTGCTCGTTCGGCTGCGTGAGACGGATGTCGAAGTTCGAGATCGTGCCGCCGTGCGGGCCGTGCTCGACGGCGATGAGGCGCACGTAGGGCGCGATGACGACGGTGTGGTCGAGCTGGAAGCTCTCGATCTCTGCCATGGGTACCTCCTAGGGAACAGCGGTGGTCGTGGGCGCGGCCCCGAAGGCCGCGAGCCGGTCGATCAGCTCGGCGAGCGTCGCCTCGTCGTGCACGAGGCCGAGACGGATGTGGCCGGCGCCGCCGGCGCCGAAGCCCGAGCCCGGCGCGACCGCGACCCGGGCCTCGCGCTGCAGTCGCTGCGTGAAGGCTACGTCGTCGCCCCCGCCCGGCACCGGCACCCAGACGAAGAAGCTGCCCTCGGGCGACTCCGGCTCCCAGCCGATGCGGCGCAGTCCCTCGACGACGAGGTCGCGACGTCGCTCGTAGATCGCGACGAGCTCGGCCGCGGCATCCTGCGACCCGGTGAGCGCCGCCGTCGCGGCGTCCTGGGTGGCGCCGAAGATCGTCGAGAAGGCGTGCACCTGGTAGGCGCGCATCGCGGCGATCGCGGATGCGTTGCCCGCCGCGTAGCCGAACCGCCAGCCCGCCATCGAGTAGGTCTTCGAGAGCGTCGAGAGCTCGACGGTCACCTCGTGCCCGCGGTCGATCGCGAGCGCGGAGAGCGGACGGCGTCCGTCGAAGCCGAGCGAGGCGTAGGCGAAGTCGTGCAGCAGCACGGCGCCGAGCCGCCGGGCCGCCTCGCCCGCGCCGACGAACGTCTCGGGCCGCGCGAGCGCGCCGGTCGGGTTGTTCGGGTAGTTGAGCACGAGCACGGCGGCGCCCTCGAGCCCGTCGAGCGCCGTGAGGTCGGGCTGGTACGTCGGGGGCACGAGCGGCAGGGTCACGGCGCGCGCCTCGGCGAGCTGCACGGCCGACGCGTACGCCGGGTAGCCGGGGTCGGGCAGCACGACCGCGGCGCCCGGGCCGGCGAGCGCGACGATGCCCGCCATGATGCCCTCGTGCGAGCCGTGGAAGATCGCGACCTCGGTCGCCGGATCGATGTCGACGCCGTGGTCATCGCGGTAGCGCAGGGCGATCGCCTCGGCGAGCTTCGGTCGCGGCAGATAGGCCGGGTAGCGGTGGTTCGACGGCGATGCGACCGCCGCCTGCATCGCCGTCACGATCGCCTCGGGCGTGGGCAGGTCGGGGTTGCCCTTCGACACGTTGATGACGCGCGGACCGGGCTCGGCCGCGAGCTTCGCGATCTCGCGGTCCATCGCGCCGAAGAAGTTCGGCGGCAACGCGGCGACGCGCGCCGCCGGTCGGTACTGCACCACGCTCAGCGCCTCCGGAACCGTCGGGAGATGCGCGTGCCGAGCAGCTGGATGAGCTGCACGAGCACGATGAGCGCGATGACGGTCACGAGCATCGCGAACGCGTCGTAGCGCTGCCAGCCGTAGTCGAGGGCGATCGTGCCGAGACCGCCGCCGCCGACCGTGCCGGCCATGGCCGTGGCATCCGTCAGCCCGATCGTGGCGATCGTGATGGCGAGCACGAGCGAGCCGCGCGCCTCGGGGATGAGCACCCTGACGAGGATCTGCCAGGGCGAGGCGCCCATCGCCCGCGCCGCCTCGATGAGGCCCGCGGGCACCTCGAGCAGCGAGTTCTCGATGAGGCGGCCGATGTAGGGCGCGACCATGACCGTGAGCGGGACGATCGCCGCCCAGGTGCCGATGCCGGTGCCGACGACGAGCCGGGTGAACGGCAGGATCGCGACGAGCAGGATGATGAACGGCAGCGAGCGGATGAGGTTGACGACCACGCTGAGCACGCCGTAGACGACGGGCTGGCGCAGGATGCCGCCCCGCCGGGTGAGCGCGAGCGTCGCGCCGATCGCGATGCCGAGGATGGTGCCGAACACGAGCGCGACGCCCACCATCTGCAGCGTCTCGCCGATCGCCTTGACGAACATGTCGCGGGTGACGAAGGTCAGGCGGTCCTCGCCGGGCGTGACCGCGGTGGCGCCGGACAGCCAGTCGAAGAAGTTCACGCGTCGACCTCCTCGAGGCTCACGACGCGTTCCGCGAGGTACGCCCGCGCGGCGGCGACCCGGTCGGCGGGGCCGTCGACCGCGACGATCATCTGGCCGACGGTGTGCTCCTGGATCTCGGTCATGTCGGCGTGCAGCATGTTCACCGAGACGCCGAGCTCGGTGACGACGGTCGACACGAGGGGCTGCACGACCTGATCGTCGAGCAGCAGCAGGCGCCACAGCGCCGCGCCGCCGAGGTCGGTGCGCACCCGGTCGGGCAGGTGCTGCGGCACGACCGTGGTCACGAAGTCGCGCGTGATCGGCTGCTGCGGGTGCACGAACACGTCGAGCACGGCGCCCTCCTCGACGACGGCGCCGCCCTCCATGACGGCGACCCGGCCGGCGAGATCGCGGATGACGTCCATCTCGTGCGTGACGACGAGCACCGTGGTGCCGTACTCGCTGTTGATGCGCCGCAGCAGCTCGATGATCTGCCCGGTCGTGGTCGGGTCGAGCGCGCTCGTCGCCTCGTCCGCGAGCAGGATGCGCGGCTGGCGCACGAGCGCCCGGGCGATGCCGACGCGCTGCTTCTGACCGCCGGAGAGCTCGCCCGGGTGGCTGTCGGCCCTGCCGCCGAGGCCGACGAACTCGAGCACCTCATCCGCGCGGGCGCGTGCCTCCCGGGCGCCCACGCCGTCCAGGCGCAGCGGGAGCGCGACGTTGTCGCGGGCGCGCACGGTCTCGAGCAGGTTGAACTGCTGGAAGATCATGCCGGTGCGCTTCTGCGCGTCGCGCAGGGCGCGGCCGGAGAGACTCGCGACGTCGGTGCCGTCCACGAGGACCCGGCCCGCGGTCGGCTGCTCCAGTCCGTTGACGGTGCGGATGAGCGTCGACTTGCCGGCCCCGCTGTAGCCGATGACCCCGTAGATCGTGCCGGGGGCGATGTCGAGGGACACGTCGCGGAGGGCCACCGTGCCGGTGGCCCTCCGCGTGCCCGGGAACGTCTTGCTGACGCCCTCGAAGACGACGTGTCCGTCGCTCGTCAGTGGAACCACTCCGGCACGTTGTAGCCCGTGTAGGTCGGGTCGCCGTTGATGTAGTCGATGAACGACTGCGAGTGGTAGGCGTCGCTGATCGCCTTCGCCCAGTCGGAGTCGACGTCCTCGCTGCGCACGGCCACGACGTTCGAGAAGTCGACCGGCTGCTTCTCCACGGCGAGGGCGTCGGCGTAGTCGAGGCCGCCCGAGATGATGAAGTTGCCCTGGATGACGGCGTAGTCGACGTCCTGCAGGGTCGGCACCTGCTGCGCGTTGTCGATGGGCGTGAACACCAGGTTGTGCGGGTTCTTCGTGATGATCGAGGTGTCCGCGGTGTTCGGGTCGTCGATGTCGTCGAAGTCGATGAGACCGGCGCCGCGCAGCACGAGCAGGGCGCGGTAGAGGTTCGAGGGGGAGTTCGGCACGCTCACCGTGTCGCCGTCGGCGATGTCGTCGAGCGACGACTTCTTGCCGCCGAACAGCGCCATGTTCGGGGTCGGGATCTGCACGAGAGCGACGTTGTCGATGCCCTGCTGCTCGTCGATGAACTTGAGGTAGATCGGGTGCTGCATGATGTTCGCGTCGATCTCGCCCTGCGCGACCGCGACATTCACCGTGATGCCGTCGGAGAAGTCCTGCACGTTCACCGTGTAGCCCTCCTTCTCGAGGATGGGCTCGATGCCGTCGACGAACATCTGCTCGTACGGGCCGGGGTTGAAGCCGACGGTGATGTCGGTCTTGCCCGACGCGGTGGAACCGGCGCCGGGTGTGCTGTCGGTGTCGCTCGGGGTGCCGGAGCTGCAGGCGGCGGCGGTGAGCACGAGTGCTGTCGCCGAGACGGCGACCGCGATCTTCTTCGAGAGTGCGGTGGGCATGGCGGTACGGAACTCCAGGGTGTCGGGAGGGAGAGACGCATCGGTGCTGTGGATGCGGTCCCGTCAGCGCAGACGGGAGTTCTCACGTTACGGACGCGGGCCTCGCGCCGGTGGGCGTCTCGTAACGCGACGACACGAACGGTCGCGGCGGGCCGCATCCGCTCCGCGACGACGGATGCGGTGGCGGCTCAGGCGTCGTCGGGCAGTCGCCAGAACCAGGCCTTGCCGCCCGGATGCACCCGGTGGATCATCTGGTTCATCGAGCGGTACTGGTAGGGGTCCGCGCTCTCGGCGACGAAGATCTTGATCACGCCGTGCTTCTTCTTCACGATCCTCGTGATCACGGCGCTGTGGTTGGTCTTGCCGTCGCGTTCCCAGTCGAACTGCACGATGTCGCCGACGCGCACCCGCTTGCGGTTCTTCGTGCTGTCGGTGAGCTTCACGGCGCCCTTCAGTCTCAGGTACTGACCGAGCTCGGTCGACGACGTGAACGACGGCGAGTGCCGGCCGCCGCGGTAGTACCAGTTCTTCGTCATCCGCCAGCCGCGGGCGACGAGGGTCTGGGAGACGAAGTTGGCGCAGTTCTCGTTCGGGATGTAGCCGAACCGGTCCGCGGGCCCCGTCGTGTGCCAGTAGTCGGCGATGTACTTCAGCTGCTTCTCGACGGGCGTGCCGGTGTAGCGCGAGCGGTCGAACGCGCGCCCCCGGTGCAGCGCCACGATCGCGCCGGTGTCCATCAGGTGGCACTGGACGCCCTTCGTGCCGCGCCAGGCGAAGCGCCCGTTCGCCCGGCCGCACTGCTTCTCGTAGTGCAGCGCGTGGTTCTGCTTGAGGTGCGTCTCGGGCAGGCGGCGCGGGGGCTCGGCGTTCGCGGCCGTCGGGGCGAGCAGCGCCGTGAGGGCGAGCGAGAGCGCGGCCGCGAACGCCGCGACGGCGCGTCGGGCGCTGCGCCGAGCCGTGGGTCGGGCGCTGCGTCGAGCCGTGCGCTGCATCCGTGTGCCTTCCTCGGGTCCGTCGCTCTCAGGGTACGGGAGCGGACGGGGCGCCCGGCATACTCCCGGGCACGCTGGCGGTGTGGGGCACACTGGGCCCATGACGACGGCGCGCCTCATGCTGCTCGACACCGCGGCGATGTACTTCCGCGCGTTCCACGGCGTGCCCGACACGGTGCGGTCGCCGCGGGGCGAGCCGGTGAACGCCGTGCGCGGGCTGCTCGACATGATCGCGCGGCTCGTCGGCGAGTTCGGCCCCGCCGACGTCGTCGCGTGCTGGGACGACGACTGGCGCCCGGCCTGGCGCGTCGCGCTCATCCCGTCGTACAAGGCGCACCGCGTCGAACGCCTCGTCGCGGACGGGCCCGACGTCGAGACTGTGCCACCGGAGCTCACCGCCCAGGTTCCCGTCATCCGCGCGGTGCTCACCGCGCTCGGCATCCCGATCGTGGGCGCGGCCGGCTACGAGGCGGACGACGTCATCGGCACGATCGCGGCCACCGCATCCGACGGCGTCGCCGGACCGCGCGTGGACGTCGTCACCGGCGACCGCGACCTGTTCCAGGTCGTCGACGACGCGCGCGGCGTGCGCGTGATCTACACCGGGCGCGGCATGAGCCGGCTCGAGGTGCTGACGGATGCGGCGCTCGCCGCGAAGTACGGCGTGAGCCCGGCGCAGTACCCGGACTTCGCGACCCTGCGCGGCGACGCCTCCGACGGACTGCCGGGCGTCGCGGGCATCGGCGAGAAGACGGCCGCGGCGCTGCTCGCGCAGCACGGCTCGCTCGCGGGCGTCCTCGCGGCGGCCGACGCGGGCACGCTCGCGGCGACCGTCACGGCGAGGCTCCGGGCGGCATCCGGCTATCTCGCCGTTGCGCCGCGCGTCGTGGCCGTCGCGCGCGACGTGCCGCTCGCGCCCGGAGCCCTCGACCCGCGCCCGATCGACGGGGCCGCGCTCGCGGAGCTCGATGCCCGCTGGGGCCTCGGAGCGTCCCTGTCGCGCGTGCGCGCCTCCCTCGCGCCGGCCTGACCCCGAGCCGGCCCGGCCCGGCCCGGCCCGGCCCCAGCCACGGGCGGGCCGCGGGCGGGAGTCAGGCGGGGACGACGTCCGCGAGCGCCTGGTCGAGGACCTCCAGGCCCAGGGCGAGCTCGGCATCCGTGCTCGTGAGCGGCGGCGCGATGCGGAACGTGCCGCCGATGCCCGGCAGCTGCACGATGTTCATGTGCAGCCCGAGCTCGAGGCAGCGCCGGGTGACCGCGGCGCCGAGCGCGTCGGTCGAGCCCGCCGCGTCGTCCGGCCGGCCGAGCTCGAGGCCCTGCAGCAGGCCGCGTCCGCGCACGTCGCCGACCACCGGATGCCGCCCCTGGATCTCGAGCAGCCCCGCGCGCAGCAGCGCGCCCGCCTCCGCCGCACGCGCGACGAGCGACTCGCGCTCGATGACGTCGAGCACGGTGAGCCCGACGGCCGCGACGAGCGGATCGGAGACGTGCGTCGTGAAGAACAGGAAGCCGCGCTCGGCGGCCCGCGCCTCGATCTCGCGCGAGGTGACGACGGCGGCGAGCGGCAGTCCCGCGCCGAGCGTCTTCGAGAGCGTGATGATGTCGGGAGTGACCCCGTCGCGCTCGAACGCGTACCAGTGGCCCGTGCGGCCGAGGCCGGTCTGCGCCTCGTCGAGGATCAGCAGCATGCCGCGTTGCTCGCACTTGAGCTTGAGCGCCGCGAGGTAGCCGAGCGGCAGCTCGATGATGCCGCCCGAGCTGAGGATCGGCTCGACGATGCACGCCGCGAGCGCGCCCGTCGACTGCGCGTCGACGAGCTCGAACGCGAGATCGAGCTGACGCCGCCAGTCGAGCGCGCCGTCGGCATCCGTGATCCCGGGCCGGAACGCGTCGGGCGTCGGGATGGCGATGTTGCCGGGTGCCGCCGGACCGTAGCCGCGGCGGCCGGCGCTGTAGGTGGCGCTCGCCGCGGCCTGGGTCATCCCGTGCCACGATCGCGCGAACGAGACCACCTCGTGCCCGCCCGTGACGAGCTTCGCGAGACGGATGGCGGCCTCGTTCGACTCGGCGCCGGTCGTGAGCAGCAGGGCGGTGTCGAGCGGCGCCGGCAGCGTCTCGGTGAGGCGGCGCGCGAGGTCGACGACCGGCCGCGACAGCATCCCGCTGTACAGGTGGTCGAGCACGCCGATCTGCCGCCGAACCGTCTCCACGATCGCCGGGTGCGCGTGGCCGAGGATCGCGCTCATCTGCCCCGAGGTGAAGTCGAGGATGCGGCGCCCGCTCTCCGTGTAGACGAAGCTGCCGGCCGCCCGGTCGATGATCTCGGGAACCCAGTGCGCGCCGTAGCGCAGCAGGTGGGCGTCGGCATCCGCCCAGAACGCGGCGTCCGGCGCGGCGTCGGAGGCGCGGTGGGGGCCGGGGACGGCGGCCCGGTCGGGTGCCGGGCCGGGGCCGGCGGTCGTGGTCGTCGCGGGCTCGCGCAGGTCGGTCATGCGACGACCGTAGCGGCGCCCCGCTGTGCGATCGAGAGCGGATGCGCGCGCAGGCTGTGCGGGCCGGCCGAACAGTAGAGTGCGGGGCATGCCCCTCGATCCGTGGCGACTGCGCCTGCTCGAGTCGTTCGAGCGGGTCGGCACGGTGCGCGGCGTCGCGGCCGAGCTGCTGCTCAGCCCGTCGACCGTGTCGCAGCAGCTCGGGCAGCTCGAGCGCGAGGCCGGCGCGACGCTCTTCGAGCGCGGCGGACGATCGCTGCGCCTCACCCCGGCCGGCGCGACCCTCGCGGTCGCCGCGCGCGACCTGCGCGACCGGCTCGACGCCATGGAGGCGCTGCTCGTCGAGGTCGGCCAGGGCCCCGCGGGGCTCGTGCGCATCGCGGGCTTCGCGAGCTCGGTCGAGCCGGTGCTCGTCGTGGCGACGGCGGCGCTCGCCGGACGGCACCCGCGCGTCGAGGTGCAGGTGCTCGAGCTCGAGCCGCGGGAGAGCATCGTCGCCCTGCGCCAGGGGCGCTGCGAGCTCGCCGTCACGGTCGACGAGGGCGACGGCGCGCTGCTCGGCCCCGGCATCCGGGTCGTGCCGCTCGCGCGCGACCCGCTGCGCGTCGTGCTCCCGGCCGGGCATCGGCTCGCCGGCCGTTCCAGCATCGCGATCGCCGACCTCGCCGGGGAGCGCTGGGCGCTCGACGCCGCGGGCAGCTACCTCGGCGAGCTCGTGCCGCGGATGTGCCGCGCGGCCGGGTTCGAGCCGGTCGTCGCCGCGCGCCTGCCGAGCTACCCGACGCTGCTCGCGCACGTCGGCGCCGGGCTGTCGGTCGGCGTGCTGCCCGCGCTCGCGATCCAGGACCGGCCGGATGCGGTGGCCGTGCCGCTCGCGGACGTCGAGCACCGGCGCATCGTCGTCGCCGTGCGCCCCGCGACGCTCGAGCGCGCGGCCGTCGGGGTGGCGCTCGATGCGCTCCGCGCGGCGGCGAGCGGCTGAGCTCAGCCCGGCAGCTCCACCGAGACGTTCGTCGCCTTCACCGTCGCGGCCGCGACGACCCCGGGCTCGAGGCCGAGCTCGTCGGCTGCCTCACGGCTCAGGAGCGAGACCACCCGGAACGGACCGGCCTGCAGCTCCACCTGCGCCATGACGGTGTCGCGCGTCACGGCCGTGACGATGCCCGTGATGCGATTGCGGGAGCTCGTGCGGTGGCCCGGGAACTCCTCGGCGAGCGGCGACGAGGCGGCGAGCTCCTGCGCGAGCCGGGCGAGGTCGCGCCCGTCGATCTCCAACCGCCCGCGCGGGGAGCGCGAGGCGGCGAGCCGGCCCGCGTCGACCCAGCGCCGCACCGTGTCGTCGCTCACGCCGAGCAGCGCCGCCGCCGCCGATACCGAGAGGGTCTCCACCGTCACGCGCCCAGGGTATCCACCCCCTCGACGCGCCACCTAGACTGGTCGCCGACGAGGGGGAGTATCCCGGCTCGTCGCGCTCGTCAACACGTTCCGTGCCGTCACGGATCCGGGCGCGACGGCATCCGTTCACCAGGTGAGCACGGATGCGGGAGAGACTTTCGGGCCATCGCGCACCCGGGAAGCCGGGCACCCGGGAACGGGGGCGCGCCCGAGACCCCGACAGGATCCCCACCGATGCTCCAGCTCCCGATCGCGTTCGAGATCGGCACCTACGTCGTGCTGCTGCTCATCCTCGCCGCCGACGTGGTGCTCGCCTACCGCAGGCCGCACGTTCCGTCCGCGCGGGAGTCCGCGCTGTGGATCGGCTTCTACGTGCTGCTCGCGCTCGTCTTCGCAGGCCTCATGCTCGCGATCGGCGACGCCGAGCACGCGGGCCAGTTCGTGGCCGGCTGGCTCACCGAGTACAGCCTGTCGATCGACAACCTGTTCGTCTTCCTCATCATCATGGGCAGGTTCAGCGTGCCGAGGAAGTACCAGCAGGAGATCCTGATGGTCGGCATCATCCTCGCGCTCGTCTTCCGCGGCATCTTCATCGTGATCGGCGCCCAGCTCATCGCGAACCTCAGCTGGATCTTCTACGTCTTCGGCGTCTTCCTCGTGGTCACCGCCGCTCGGCAGGCGTTCTCGAAGGAGGACGGCGACGACGGGGGCGAGAACGCGCTCATCCGACTGCTGCGCCGCCGCATCCACATCGTCGACCGCTTCGACGGCGGCCGGCTGCGCACGGATGAGGGCGGCAAGCGCGCCTGGACGCCCGTCATCATCGTGTTCATCGCCCTGGGCACGACCGACCTGCTGTTCGCGATCGACTCGATCCCGGCGATCTTCGGCATCACGCAGAGCCCGTTCATCGTGTTCACGGCGAACGTGTTCGCGCTCATGGGACTGCGGCAGCTGTACTTCCTGCTCGGCGACCTCATCGAGAAGCTGATCTTCCTCAAGTACGGCATCGCCTTCATCCTCGCCTTCATCGGCGTCAAGCTCTTCCTGCACGCCCTGCACGAGAACGAGCTGCCGTTCATCAACGGCGGTCACCACGTCGAGTGGGCGCCGGAGATCTCGACCCTCGTCTCGCTCGGCGTCATCGTCGGGGCGATGGCGATCGCGACCGTGGCGAGCCTCGTGCACCTCCGCCTCGAGGCGCGCAGCGGTTCTCGGGCGCTGTAGCCATTTCTGATCCCTTGTTCGGGGGGCAGGGAGCAACGTAGATTGCGAGCGTGCTCGCGCGGGGCGAGGGCGAAAGGGGCAGCACCATGAGAAAGACGGTGGTGGCCCTGCCCTGGCCGCAGGCTGGCGAGACACGCTCACCCCGTGGAAGACCGACGGGAGCTGCTGAACGGTGAGCCGCATCGCCCTCCGCAACGTCGACCTCTCCTACGTCAGCGCCGTCGAGACCGTGGTCGCGCTCGACGGGGTGACCCTCGATGCCGCGGACGGCGAGCTCGTCACCGTCTTCGGATCGAGCGGCTCGGGCAAGACCACCCTGCTCAACGTCATCGGCGGGCTGACGGTGCCCGACTCGGGCGTTGTTGAGGTCGGGGGGCGGAACATCGTCGCGCTCTCGGAGGCCGATCGAGCCGACGTGCGTCTGCGCGACGTCGGCGTCGTGTTCCAGGATCACAATCTCATCCCGGAGTTCACGGCGCTGGAGAACGTCATGCTCCCGCTTCGAGCGCGCGGGTTCTCGTCCGGCGACGCTCGCCGGGCCGCGGACACGGCGCTGTCCTCCGTGGGTGTGGCCGGGTTGGGCGGTCGTGCCCCCGCTCAGCTCTCGGGCGGTCAGAAGCAACGCGTGGGAATCGCGCGGGCCATCGCGGGCGAGCGCGGAGTGCTGCTCGCCGACGAGCCGACCGGTGCGCTGGACTCGGAGAACTCGCGCGCGGTGTTCGGCGTGCTCCGGGACTTGGCGCGGGCCGGGGTGTGCGTGTTGGTGGCGACCCACGATCCGCTCGCGCGCGAGATCGCCGATCGCGTCGTGACCATGAGCGATGGCGCGGTGATCTCGGACGTCGCGTCGGCGTCGACTGCGCCGCGATGATGCGATCGCTCTCTCTCGCCCTCTTCTTCCTTCGTGCCCGGCCCGTTCGAGCGGGCGCCGCGGTCGTGTTCGCCGTCGCGGCCGCGATCGTGGTGCTGGCCGGTCTCCTGGCTGGCACGCACCTGTCCGGCGCCCAGGCGGCGGATCGGAGCCTTGGCCGGTTCGAGCACCGCATCGACGGCGTGACAGTCGTTCCGGTGGGCGACGATCCCACGCCGAGCTCGCGCGCGCTGATCGAGACGCTCACGGCGCACGGCGCCGACGAGGTCGACATCGGCTACCTGATGGCGGACATCGAGCCGGATGGGTCGGACCTCGGTGTCACCGTCAGGGCCGATGAATGGTCCGCGAACCCCTTTCCCGCCGTCTACAGGCTCCGATCGGGGTCGTGGCCGAGCGAGCACACCGCCGCGGTGTCGAGCGATGTCGCGGCCCGCCATCCGGTCGGTTCGCACCTCTCGTTCTTCGGTGGAGCCCTTCAGCTCACCGTCTCGGGTGTGGTGAGCGATGACTACGACCGTTCCGGGCGAACGGTGCTGATCGACCCGGGCGCTCTCGGCGCACTGTCGAAGCTCTCGGACCGGGAAGCCATGCGTATCGACGAGAGCCTGAGCGTTGACGTGCGCTGGAACGGGCGAGCCAACGCCCACCTCGGACGTCTCGCCGCCCGGGCGGCATCGACACCGTCGAGCCTCGAGGGATCGTCGCGAGTCGACAGCCGAGTCGATATGGCCGCTCGGGTGGAATCCGAGCCCATCGAATCGGTGCTCTCGACCACGATCGCCCCGTTCATCGCGGCGATCCTCGCCACAGCATTCATGACGCGCTTCAGCTACCGCGTCCGCTTGACCATGTTCGAGACCGGGATCTCATACGGCAGGACGCGCGGGAGCAGCGTGCTGGCACTGTACGGCTCTGTCCTGATCGCCGCCGTCCTCGGCGTCGCTGCGGGCTGGCTGATAGGCGGCTTCGTCGCACGGCCGATCGAGGACGCCCTTTCGGACTCCGTTCTCGGCCCGTTCGGATCGCCGGAGGCGATCGGCCTTCGCATCCTCGCTCTCTCCGTGGCGGGGGTCGTGATCGGTCAGGTGGCCTTCCGGGGCGCGCGGGACCGGCGCGAATCCAACGCACGTCATCGCCTCCCCACCGCTCGTCAGGTGCTTCCCGCGGTGGCGGTCCTCGTGGCGTTCGTCGGGGTGGCTCAGGTCCGTCGTCCGACGCTGGACTGGCAGCTGACGGGCCTCCTTCTGCTCGGTGTCGCGGTGACCATGCTCGCGCCGTTCCTGCTCGATCTGGCCCTCATCCGCGAGTCCGGCAATCTCGCGGTGCGCCTTGCGCAGCGACGGCTACGGCGGGACAGGCGCCCCACGGCCTGGGTCGTCGTGGGCATCACCGCCCTCCTCGTCGTGGCATTCGGTCTGACGACCTTCGTCACGAGCACGATCGCGAGCGTCAATGCGTCGACCGAGTCCGTCGTGCCCCCGGATCAGGTCCAGCTGCGGACCTACCAGGACGCCGAGTCCGATCGTGCCGCGCTGCAGCGGGAGGTCGAGTCGGCGCTCGGACTCGCGGATCCGCTGACCGTCGCGGACGCCTCGGCTGAGACGTCCGAGGGCGACGGCGCGCTCGTCGCGTTCGAGTCGTTGACAGACCTCGAGCGCTATCTGAATCAGCCGCTGGCATCCGCGCAACGGCGCCTGCTCGAGAGCGGCGGCGTACTGAGGACCACAGCGCCCGACGTGTCGCGGATCGACGTGCAACCGGAAGCCGAATCGGTCGCGACGGTGACTCTTCCGGCGATGCTCGACGAGAGGCTGGATCCGAGCTATCGCAGTTCCGGCGGTTTCATTCTGCGGAGCACGGCCGACGGGCGCGGCATCCCCCTGGACAACGAGCGTCTCGTATACACAGGAGTGACCTCCGCTCAGCTCGCCCGGGCCGCGACGGTGGCCGGCACGCTCGGCGTCAACCCCGACTGGATCGGCTACTACAAAGACCCCTTCTCGTTCTCGGAGCCTGTCTGGTCGTGGCTGTCCGCGGCGGGGATCGCGCTGCTCGCGCTGGTGATCGTCTTCTACTACGTCGCGAGCGCCGTGCGAGCCCTTCGCCCCGATCTGGCCGGGATCATCGCGACGGGTCTGCGACCGCGCTGGGCTCGCCTCGTGCTTGCGGCGCAGCTCGGGTTCGTGCTGGCGACTGTCATCGTCGTCGCCGTGGTCAGCGCCCTGGCCGCCACGGTGATCACCGTCTGGGCCGCTCCGGGTGACGTGCACCTGTACGTTCCGTGGTTGAGCATCGCCGCCGCGACAGTCGTGATCGTCGCGGGCTCCGCACTTGCGTTCGGAGTCTCGGCGCGGCGGTTGCGCGCGTGGGAGCGGTTCGGCTGACGCCCGTCGTCCGACGTGGGACAGTCGCGCACTCGCTATCGTGTGCATGGGAGTGCCCGGGGGAGGGCGGAACGACTCATGACCTGTGCGAACTGCGGCTGGCCGTTGCACGAGGGCGCCCTGTTCTGCGGCAACTGCGGTCACCGGGTCGAGCCTCCGGGCGCAGCGACCGTGTCGCGGCCGGCATCCGTTCCGTCGTCGGAATCGCCGGTGCCCGACCCGACCGATCCGCGTCTGCCGGTCGCGTCGCCCCAGCCGACCGTGCGCATCGACCGCCTTCCGGTCGGTCTGCGCGTGCCGGGCGTCGGCGGCCGGGCGCCCTCGACCCTGGATGAGGACGACGAGGCCACGGTGCTCGCCCCGCGCCGACCGGCCTGGGCGCTCGTGACGCCTGCGGGCGAGCGCGTCCCGGTGCGACAGGCGGTCGTCATCGGGCGCGCCCCGACCGCGGCCGGCGGGGCGCTCGCGGTGGCGCTCCTCGATCCGACCCGCTCGGTCTCCAAGACGCACGCTCTGCTGACGCCGCTCGGTGACGCGATGCGCATCCAGGACCTCGGCTCGACGAACGGCACGATCGTGGTCGAGGCGGACGGGGTCGAGATCGAGCTGGGCGACGGACAGCACGTCGAGGTCGGCGCGGGCGTGCGGCTCGAGCTCGGCGAGTACGTGCTCGGGCTCGAGCGCGGCTGAGCGAAGCGGGGGGCACGGTGGCGCACGACGGGGCCGGGGCGGCATCCGCCATGCCTTCCGCTCCGGACCGCTGGTGCCTGGAGGACATGTCCGGCACGCGCTACCCCCTGCTCGGCGCGGTGGTGATCGGACGTGCGCCGCAGTCCGTCGCCGCGGCACGGGGCTGCCAGTACCTCGCGCTCGGCGGGGACGACTCGCTGAGCAAGGCGCACGCGCTCATCGAGCCGGACGGCGACGCCCTGCTCGTCACCGACCTCGGCTCGACGAACGGGAGCGCCGCCGCCCAGCTCGCGGGACCACGGCGCCCGCTCCCGCGCGGCGAACGCGTGCGGGTCGAGGCGGGAACCGTGCTCGAGCTCGGCACGTTCCTGCTCACCGTGCTGCGCTTCTGAGCGGGTTGCGCGACGACCGGGCGGTCGTTGGTGCGCGATCGCCGTGATCGGCACCCGCCGGTCAGTGCCGCGCCCGCCTCACCTCGCGGTCGACGGCCCACGCATCCGCTACCGGGCCCACGTGCCGCAGCTTGTCGGGGTTGATCACCGAGCGGATCGTCTGGATCCGTCCGTCGAGGGCATCGAGGGCCAGGGCGTGGAGCACCCTGCCGTGCCGGTCGCGGAAGATCGCACCCGGCTGGCCGTTGATGTCGTGCGCCTCGAACGTCACCCCGATCCGAGCCATCGAGGGAAAGACGGAGACGAACAGCCTGGCCACGTTCTCTGCGCCGTCGATCGCCCGCGGCAGGTGCGGCGCCCTGCCACCGCCGTCGCTGATCATCGACACGTCGGCTGCGAGCAGCTCCCGCAGGCTGTCGACGTCGCCCTCGCGGATGGCGTCGAAGAACCGCAACGCGAGTTCCTCGCGCTCGACGCGGTCCGCCTCGAAGCGGGGACGCCCGGCGTCCATGTGACGGCGGGCACGCACCGCGAGTTGGCGGCACGCCGCCTCCGAGCGCCCCACTGCGGCCGCGACCTCGGGGAAGCCGAAGTCGAAAACCTCCCGCAGCACGAAGACCGCACGCTCGAGCGGGCTGAGCCGTTCGAGCAGCAGCAGAGCCGCCATCGACACGGAGTCGGCCAGCTGCGCCGACCGTTCCGGGTCCTCGAAGGGGTCGGTGAGCAGCGGCTCCGGGAGCCACGGCCCCGCGTACTGCTCCCGCTGCACCCGGGCCGAGTTCAGCACGTCAATCGAGATCCGGGTCACGACGGTCGCCAGGAACGCCTTGGTGGAGCGTGGTTGCGCCGGGGAGGCGTCGAAGCGCAGCCAGGTCTCCTGGACCGCATCCTCCGCCTCGGTAACGCTGCCCAGGATCCGGTAGGCGATCGAGAACAGCAGGGGACGCAGCGCCTGAAACTCCTCAGTCCTGCTCATGTCAACTCCCTCCGCATGAAGCCCGCCTCATTCTCCCCACCCGCGGCGCGACGTCTCCCCGGCTACCACGCCACCGAGCCGAGGCGATCGATGAAGATCCCGCTCGGGCCCTCGGGGCCGATCGTTGCGAGCCTGACGATCGAGTCGGTGCCCTCGGTCACCGTCAGCGCCCCGGTGTTGTTGTTCATGTCGGTGGCGGCGAACGTACGGTTGGCGACCTCACCGGGCGTGGCGACGTTGAACTTGATCGCCGGAAGCGCCTGCGCGTACCGGACCGTGATCATGTTGAGCGCCGCTTTCGACGAGCTGTAGGCGAGCTCGTGCAGCTTCGAGACCGGCTGATCCGAATCGGTCACCACCGCGAACGAGCCGCCGGCGCTGGTCACCATCACCACCCGCGGATTGTCCGCGGCCTGCAGCAGGGGCAGGAACGCGTGGGTGACCCGGACGGGGCCGTACACATTGGTCTCGTAGACGGAGTGGATCTCGGCGGCGGTCGCGTCCGCCGGCGCCACGCTATTTCCCGGAGCTCCGGCGTTGTTGATCACCACGTCGAGCCGATCGGTGTGCACGCGAACGCGCTGCACGGCCGCGGTCACCGACTCGTCCGAGGTGACGTCCAGCGGAACCAGGATCGCGTTCACGCCCCTCTCGACGAGGTCGTCGACGGCCGCCTGGCCCCGACCGCGGTCTCGTGAGCCGAGGAAGATCGTCCAGCCCTCGGCGCCCAGCCGCCGGGCGGTTTCGAAGCCGAGTCCCTTGTTGCCTCCGGTGACCAGCACCGAGGTCTGTTCTGAGTTCGTCATGCCCTCTGAGACGACGCGCCCGGCTCGGCTGTGACACGCGACGGCACGGTTCCCCGATCCTCACGGGGACCACTCGGGTGCGAAGACGCCCGTCCGCGCGCACGCTCCCGCACGGCGCCCGGGTGCTACCCTCGATCCATGCTGCGTGCCCGGCTCCTCCTTAGTCGCCGCGACGGGTTCTGATCTCCCAGGCCTCCCCGTCGCGGTGTCTGTCGTGGGCTGGATCTGACGCTAAGGAGACGCAATGACCGGGCGCACGCTCGCTGAAAAGGTATGGGACGACCACGTCGTCGTCCGCGGGGAGAACGGGTCACCCGACCTCATCTACATCGACCTCCATCTCGTGCACGAGGTGACGAGCCCGCAGGCCTTCGACGGCCTCCGGCAGGCGGGCCGGCCGGTGCGCCGGCTCGACCTGACGATCGCGACCGAGGACCACAACACCCCGACGCTCGCGATCGACCGGCCGATCGCCGACCCGACGAGCCGGCTGCAGATCCAGACGCTGCGCGACAACGCCGCCGACTTCGGCGTGCGCCTGCACTCGCTCGGCGACAAGGAGCAGGGCATCGTGCACGTCGTCGGCCCCCAGCTGGGCCTCACGATGCCGGGCATCACGGTCGTCTGCGGCGACTCGCACACCTCGACCCACGGCGCGTTCGGCGCCATGGCGTTCGGCATCGGCACGAGCGAGGTCGAGCACGTGCTCGCCACGCAGACCCTGCCGCTCAATCCGTTCAAGACGATGGCGATCACCGTCGAGGGGGAGCTGCGCCCGGGCGTGACCGCGAAGGACATCATCCTCAAGGTCATCGCCGAGATCGGCACGAACGGCGGCCAGGGCTACGTGCTCGAGTACCGCGGCAGCGCCATCCGTTCGCTGTCGATGGACGGCCGGATGACGATCTGCAACATGTCGATCGAGGCGGGCGCCCGCGCCGGCATGGTCGCGCCCGACCAGACCACCTACGACTACCTGCGGGGCCGCGCGCACGCGCCCGAGGGGCAGGACTGGGATGACGCGGTCGCCTACTGGGACACCCTCGCGACCGACGACGACGCCGTGTTCGACGCCGAGGTGTTCATCGACGCCAACGCGCTCGAGCCGTTCGTCACGTGGGGCACGAACCCCGGCCAGGGCGTCTCGCTGAGCGAGCGCGTGCCGGATCCGGCTCAGCTCGAGGATGCCAACGAGCGCGCGGCCGCGCAGCGCGCCCTCGAGTACATGGACCTCGCCGCCGGCACCCCGCTCAAGGAGATCGCGGTCGACGCGGTCTTCATGGGCTCGTGCACGAACAGCCGCATCGAGGACCTGCGCGCCTTCGCATCGATCATCGAGGGGCGCAAGAAGGCGGATGGCGTGCGCGTCATGGTCGTGCCGGGCTCGGCCCGCGTGCGCCTCGAGGCCGAGGCCGAGGGCATCGACCGGATCGTGACCGAGTTCGGCGCCGAGTGGCGCTTCGCGGGCTGCTCGATGTGCCTCGGCATGAACCCCGATCAGCTCGCTCCCGGGGAGCGCTGCGCGTCGACGTCGAACCGCAACTTCGAGGGCCGGCAGGGCAAGGGCGGACGCACGCACCTGGTGTCGCCGCTCGTCGCGGCCGCCACCGCCATCCGCGGCACGCTCTCGAGCCCGTGGGACCTGGAGAACGACCCGTCGCCCGCCGAGCCCGTCGATGCGCTCGTCGGCTCGCGCGGCGAGACCCCTCGGCAGGCTCAGGGAGCGGAGAACTGATGGAACCGATCAGCGTCATCTCGGGCATCGCGGCGCCGCTCAAGCGCAGCGCGGTCGACACCGACCAGATCATCCCCGCCGAGTTCCTCAAGCGCGTCACCAAGACGGGCTTCGACGACGCCCTGTTCTACCGCTGGCGCCAGCACGACGACTTCGTGCTCAACCAGCCCGTCTACCAGGGCGCCCGCATTCTGGTCGCCGGCCCCGACTTCGGCACCGGCTCGAGTCGCGAGCACGCCGTGTGGGCGCTGCGCGACTTCGGCATCCGGGCGGTGATCTCGAGCCGGTTCGGCGACATCTTCCGCGGCAACTCCGGCAAGCAGGGTCTGCTCACCGCGCAGGTGCCGGAGACGGATGTGGTGCGCATCTGGGACGCGCTCGACGCGAACCCGGGAATATCCGCATCCGTCGACCTGGTTGCGCGCACTGTGAGTGTCGCGGACCTCACCGTGACCTTCGAGATCGATGATTACGTGAGATGGCGTCTGCTCGAAGGACTGGACGACATCGGGCTCACCCTCCGGAACGAGGACGCGATCACCGCGTTCGAGGCCCGGCGGGAATCCTGGCGGCCGAGGACGCTGCCCGTACGCTGACCGCGCTGCGTCAGTCCACCCCCGTGAAACAGCAAGAAGGATCCCATGGCTGCTCCACTCGTCACCGACGCTCACCGGGCCGGACAGCGGGTCGGACTGACGTTCGACAAGCTCGTCATCGACGGAGGTAAGCCGCTGCGCGGCCGCGTCGACGTGCGCGGGGCGAAGAACCTCGCCACCAAGGCGATGGTCGCGGCGCTGCTCGCCGACACCCCGTCCACCCTGCTCGACGTGCCCGACATCAGCGACGTCAAGGTCGTCACCGGCATGCTCGAGGCCTACGGCGTCTCGGTGGCGAGCCCGGAGCCGGGCACGCTCATCCTCGATCCGGCGAACGTCGAGCGGGCCCACTTCGCCCAGATCGACGCTCTCGCGGGCTCGAGCCGCATCCCGATCCTGTTCTGCGGGCCGCTGCTGCACCGGCTCGGCGAGGCGCTCATCCCCGACCTCGGCGGCTGCCGCATCGGCGACCGCCCGATCGACTTCCACATGGATGCGCTGCGCGCGTTCGGCGCGATCGTCGACAAGAGCTACGAGGGCTTCCGCCTCACGGCCCCGAACGGGCTCAAGGGCGCGTTCATCGACCTGCCGTACCCGAGCGTCGGCGCGACCGAGCAGGTGCTGCTCACGGCCGTGCTCGCCGAGGGCGTCACCGAGCTGAAGAACGCGGCCATCGAGCCGGAGATCATGGACCTCGTCGCGATCCTCCAGAAGATGGGCGCCATCATCTGGATGGAGCCGAACCGCACGATCTTCATCGAGGGCGTCGAGAAGCTGCACGGCTACACGCACCGGGCGCTCTTCGACCGCAACGAGGCCGCGAGCTGGGCGAGCGCCGCGCTCGCGACCCGGGGCGACATCTTCGTCGCGGGCGCGAAGCAGCAGGAGCTCATGACGTTCCTCAACGTGTTCCGCAAGGCCGGCGGCGCGTTCGACGTGCGCGAGGACGGCATCCGGTTCTGGCATCCGGGCGGCGCCCTGAAGCCCGTGCAGGTCGAGACGGATGTGCATCCCGGCTTCATGACGGACTGGCAGCAGCCGCTCATCATCGCCCTCACGCAGGCCGAGGGCGTGTCGGTCGTGCACGAGACGGTGTACGAGAACCGGTTCGGGTTCACGAGCGCGCTCGTGGACATGGGCGCCGACATCGTCGTGCACAAGGACGGCCTCGAGTCGATCACGCGGCGCGTGCCGCGTCGTCCGCTCGAGCAGGCCGCGGTCATCACCGGCCCGACGCCGCTGCACGGAGCGGATGTCGTCGTGCCCGACCTGCGCGGCGGCTTCAGCTACCTCATCGCGGCGCTCGCGGCGCGCGGGCGCTCGACGATCTCGAACGTCGGCATCATCAGCCGCGGCTACGAGCACTTCGGCGAGAAGCTGGAGGCCCTCGGCGCCGATTTCACCGTCGAGAGCTGATGGCGCGGCGCGGCGTGCGAGCGCAGCGAGCCCGCGCGTCGACGCCCGAGCCTCGGCGCGGGTCGGACCGAGGTCGCGCCCGGCGTGCTCGGCGCGCTGAGACGAACGCGGCCTGGTACACGCTCGCGGTGCTGCTCGTGCCGACGCTGCGGGTGCTCATGCGCCAGGAGGTCGCGGGGGCGGCGAACGTGCCGGCCGGGGGCGCGTTCGTGCTCGCGCCCAACCACACCACGAACCTCGACCCGGTCACGATGGGCCTCGCGCTGTGGGACATCGGCCGGCCGCCGCACTTCCTCGCGAAGGAGTCGCTGTTCCGGGTGCCCGTGCTCGGCGCGCTGATGCGCGCCACGAGCCAGGTGCCGGTCGCGCGCGCCGGGGGCGGTCGGGGCCCCGACCCCGTGCGGGCCGCGCGCGAGATCGCCCGGCGCGGCGGGTCCGTCATCGTGTACCCCGAGGGCTCGCTCACGAGGGATCCGGCGCTCTGGCCGATGCGCGGCAAGACCGGTGCGGTGCGCATCGCTCTCGAGGCCGGCATCCCCCTCGTCCCGGCGGTGCACTGGGGCGACCAGGAGATCCTGCCGACGTACGGCCGGCCGAGGCTCTGGCCGCCGCGGCGCCGGGTGCGCATCGTGTTCGGCGATCCCGTGGACCTGTCGCCGTGGCGCGACGGCCCGGTCGACCAGGCCGCGCTCCGCGCCGGGACCGACCTGCTCATGGCCTCGATCGCGGCCTTGCTGGCGGGGCTGCGCGGCGAGGCCGCACCGGTCGAGCGCTGGGACCCCGCCGCGCACGGCCAGAGCGAGATCGGCCGCATCGACCCCTGACCCGCCGCCCGGCCCCGCCCCGGCCCCGTAGCGCACGGCTCGACACCCGTGTGAGGACGTTCTGCGCGTGTGAGGACGGCCCGGGCCGTCCTCACACGCGCAGAACGTCCTCACACGTCGGCGGGCACACGCGCTCCGATCGCCGCGGCCTAGACGTCGCCTTCTCGGTCAGCGCGACTCGGTGGTCACGGTGTTCGCAGAACGGTGACCGGGTCCCTCAGTGCGGCTGCTGCGGCAGGAAACAGCGCTGCGGTCGGGGCGACGATCGCCGCGAGTGCCCCGGTTGCAAGAACGAAGGGCAGAGGCGGGAATGCTCCGCTCGGCAGCAGGAGGACGACTCCCGTAATGCAACCGAGAATTGAGCCACCAGTGGCGCTGCTCGCAGTGCGTATCAGGATGAACGCCACAAGCGTGTTGCGCGGCATGCCGAGAGCACGCCGGCGCCCGAGGTCTGTGCGGCGCACGAGCGTGTCGGCGAAGACGACGATTGCCACGAGCAACGACCCGGCCGCGAGAATGAGCAGCAAAAGCGCGTGACCGAGACCACCCAGGTCAGCACCGAGGGACGCCTGCAACTCTGCGAGCGTGCTCGGGACAGTGAATGCCAATTCATTGCTTTCGACAGGCGCGATGACCGATCGCACATCGTTGGCGGCCGCCTGCACGTCGGCGGAAGATCGGGCCACGAGGTAGAGTTGCGGGGTCGACGACACGGGGTTGGCAGGGGCGACGATACCCGTATCCAGATCACCGAAGGGCGCTCGCGCCACGTAAAACCCGACGACCGCCCAAATGTTGGTGCCTGCGGTGACGATGCCCACAGGCGCATCGAGCCCGGCGGCCCTAGCCGCTGTGGCGGAGATGATTGCCTCGCCCTGACCGGGCAAGCGACCGCGCGTCAGGGCGACAGCATCCGTAATCGTGCCCCGCATCTCCCAGACGGGAATTCTGGTTCCACCCGCCCCTTGGGCGCCGGTTTCCGCATCGACTGGAAGTGAGAGGGCAAACGTCCTTTCGACGGTACTGAAGCCGTCAAGTATCGTGATAGTGCCGGACTGGATGAGGTTGTCGCCCGAGACATCTTGCACGTTGATCAAGCGGGCGCCGGCAGAGTCGAGGCGAGACTCCAGCTGTGCTTCCGCAGCTGTAGCGCGTCCCACCGTGAGGATCGTGGTTGCGCACGCCGCGGCGACGAGCAGCGCGATCATGACGGTGGGCGTCCTTCGCCGCCACGCAGCAACCACTGATTCGCGTATCAGTTCACTCGGTCTCATAGCGCGAGAACCTCGTCCACGTGCTCGAGGACGAATGGATCGTGGGTCGCGATGATCACGCTCGCGTTCCGGCTCGCCTCACGCAACACGGAGATCACTCCCTCGGCCGAGACTCTGTCAAGGTTTCCTGTCGGTTCGTCGGCGAGCAGCATCGCGGGTTCGTTGATCAGGGCCCGGCATAGCGCGACTCGCTGCGCCTGTCCACCCGAGATCTGTCCCGGACGCTGATCGATGCGATGTTCAACACCCATCCGATTCAGCAGTACGCGCGCAGGTGATATCGCGTCACGACGGGTCCGGCCAGCGTAGAGTGCCGGCTCGATCACGGATTCGAGAAGTGTCCGCGTCGGATCCAACGCGGAGTCTTGGAAGACGAATCCGATCCGACGGGCGCGAAGATCGCTCTTATGGGCGTCTGAGAGGCCACGTGTGTCGACGCCGTCGACGATCACAGTGCCGCCCGAAGGGCTCAGCATCAGCCCCAGCACGTAGAGGAGCGTGCTTTTGCCACGACCAGATGCCCCTGTGACCGCGGTGAGCAGTCCCGGTTGGAACGTGTAGGTAAGGCCGTTGAAGAGCTCGTCGGAGTCCGGCCGGTAACGAAACGCGAGGTCAGCGACTCGGATCACGGCGGGCTGACCGATGGACTCGGCGCGACGGGTGCGAGTTGAGTAGTGGCCCCCTCCGGCAGAACGACCTTTTCACCCGCCTTCACCCCGTCCACCACAGCGATCCCGCCTTGCGACGCACGGACCGTTATTGACTTCTTCTCTCCGGACGCAAGGAGAACGTAGGCGGATCCGGCCGAGTCGGTGCGGATCCCCGCTGCCGCGACGGCGGGGCCCGATACGGATGGGGCGATCACCGCTTCGCCGCGCAGCGTGAACTTCTCGTCGTTGGGCAAGTCCGAGCAGCGGTCACCGCACACTGCGCCGCCGTCGGCGCCCGATAGCTGAATGGTGACGTTCTGGTTGTCATCGAGTGACGTGTTGCGGGCCACAGCGGTCCACGTGTCGCCCTCGTAGTGCACTAGGAATGGAGCATCGGTAGGGATCTGCGCGAATCGATCCGGCGAGAGCGTAGTGTAAAACGATCGATCGCCGGTAGCGCCGAGCACCCCGTCCTCCCCTCCCGAGAGAAGCGCACCTAGGCGGATGGCCGAACCGAGTCTGAGTGGCACGGGAAGGGTCGGCAGGGCCACGAGCTGGCCAAGATGCACCACTCCGTCCACTGGTTGGCCGCTCGCGCGTTGCATCGCTTTCACGGCGTCACGGGTGTGAGTGCCAAACTTCGCGTCGTCTGCGCCGTCGAAGTAGTCGAGCCGCTTGAGTGCTCGTTGCAGGATCGCGACGTCCTCGCCCTGGGATCCAATCGACAGGTCTCGGAAGAACGGCGCCCGCCCTCGCACCACGACGACTGGCACCCCTGCGACGGCGTACGCTGCGTTCCCCTCAGCCAGCTGCCGCTCCGACGCCACCATGGTCACGACGCCGGCCAGCAAGTTGGTGGTCTCCGGAACAACGGGCTGCGACATCGTGACGCCGACCGACAATGTCCGCCCGATCGTCGCGTTCGAGACCGTCACCACCGTGCGCGACGGCACCGGTGGACCGCTCTGCGGCGGCGCGAGTGCTATCAGGCATGCCCACCACGTCGCGGCGATGGCCACGACGACCACAAGCGCCCACGCGACCCAGAAACGCGGACGCGGCATCGCGACGCGTGCTCGATCCTGCCTCAGCCCCCAGGGCGCCATCCAAAGAGCATAATCCAGGGCCGAATTGGAGTTGCACGACACGCGCAGTGGGCTATCATCAACTTAGCCGGGCCGACTCGGGTCCTGTTACGACCAAGAGTTCGGACCGTATATGGAGCGCATGACTTTCGTTCTCGCTGGGGCGACGCTCGCCCTCGGCCCCGTTGCAGCGGTGGCCGGTCCGGCAATGGCGGCGACCTATTCAGGTTCGAAGACGTGTCCGTTGGGGAACCAGGTATACATCTCTACCTCACTGGACCCGCTCGCGGGCGCCGCCAGCGGTAGCCAGACCGCCCACGTGCACGCGACAACCGGCGGGAACTTCACCACCAACTTTACTGGCCTTGGAACGAAGACGAGTTGGTCGCATGGCTATCGAACGTCCAGCTACTCGGGGACGCCGGCGTACGCCTTCTATTCGACAGTGGTAGGTTGCGCGAGCACAGGTGTCTAGCCCGTCGTGCAGCAAGGCAGTCCTTGCACTGTTCGCCGCTGCAACCATGCTCGCTGGGTGCACAGCCACATCAGCCGAACTCGGGGCCGAGGACACACCGGCCCCAGTCCCAACGATGCCCGCCTACGCGCTTCGACCCAGTCGATCTCAACTCATCGCGGAGGCGACTGGGAATTGCATGACCGACAAAGGGTGGAATGTGTCGGTCGGCAGCGATGCTGGCGTTTCTAACGTCGACCCTATCCCTGACGCCGAAATGCAGTCCTACCAAGATGACTACAACGATTGCCTCGCCGAATCGGGCGGAAATGAGGCGACGGCGCCCACGGACCTGACCGACGCGGTCTTGAAACGGGCTTGGGAGCGCGAGCAGCAGAGCTGGGACTGCCTGCACACAGCGGGACTCACGGTGGCGGAGGTGCCATCCCTCACGTCATACGAGCAGACTGCCCGTTCGGGCAAGTTTTATTCGACATGGGCGTTGCTTACTTCGAATAACGAGGAATCGCCATCGGACCTCGAGCATCTCGCAAAACTGTGCCCCGATCCGATGCAATGGTTCGGAACCTGACCGCGCGGGCGTTCCCACCCTCGATGCCCGTGTGAGGACGTTCTGCGCGTGTGAGGACGGCCCGGGCCGTCCTCACACGCGCAGAACGTCCTCACACGGGCATACGGGAGGGGCGGGCGGCGGGGGGTGCGTCAGAATGGACGGATGACCGACGCACCGAAGCCCGCGCGTCGCGTCGCGGTGCTCGGCGCCGGGTCGTGGGGCACGACGTTCGCCAAGATCCTCGCGGATGCGGGGGCATCCGTCTCCGTCTGGGCGCGGCGTCCCGAGGTGGCGCGCGAGATCTCCGAGTCGAAGCGCAACAGCGACTACCTGCCCGGCATCAACCTGCCGCGCTCGATCTGGGCGTCCGAGAGGCTGCCCGAGGTGCTCGACGGCGCCGAGCAGGTGTACCTGTCGGTGCCGAGCCAGTCGCTGCGCGGCAACCTCGCGATCGTGCGCGAGCTCATCCCCGCCGACTCGCTCGTCGTCTCCCTCATGAAGGGCGTCGAGAAGGGCACGCGGTTCCGGATGAGCGAGGTGATCCTGCAGGAGCTGCGGTGCGATCCGTCGCGGGTCGCCGTCGCATCCGGTCCGAACCTCGCGCTGGAGATTGCGCAGGAGCAGCCCACCGCCGCCGTCATCTCGAGTGAGAGCCGCGACACGGCGCGCACCGTCGGCATGACCGTCACGAACCGCTACTTCCGCGCGTTCGTGAACACGGATGTCGTCGGCACCGAGTTCGGCGGTGTGCTGAAGAACCTCATCGCCGTCGCGATCGGCATCGTCGACGGCGTCGGCTACGGCGAGAACACGAAGGCCTCGATCCTCACCCGCGGTCTCGCGGAGATGACCGACTTCGCGGTCGCGTTCGGCGGCCGGCCCGAGACGCTCGCCGGCCTCGCGGGGCTCGGCGACCTCATCGCGACGAGCGAGTCGAAGCTCAGCCGCAACAACACCGCGGGCCGCCTGCTCGGCCAGGGCTACACGTTCTCCGAGGTCGTCAAGCAGATGAGCCAGACGGCGGAGGGCCTGTCGAGCGTCGCGCCGATCCTCGAGCTCGCGCTCGCGAAGGGCGTCGAGATGCCGATCGTCTCGCAGGTCGCGGAGGTGCTCGCGGGCACCCTCGACCCGCGCGACATCGCCCCGCACCTGACGACAGACCCCGTGCCGCAGGGCGAGTAACGGCCCGGGCGGATAGGATCGGGCGGGCCGTTTCCGGCCCACGTCGACCGCAGGAGCACCATGCCGACCACCGCCGATCGCCTGAGAACCGTCGTCGTCATCCTCGCGGGCGGCGTCGGCGTGCGGGCCGGTCTCGGCATGCCCAAGCAGCTCGCCCGGATCGCGGGCAAGCCGATCATCGAGCACACCCTCGAGGCGGTCGCGTCGAGCCCCGACGTCGACGAGATCATCGTCATGATGGAGCCCAACCACCTCGACGTCGCCCAGGCGTACATCGATGCCGGACGCTGGCCCAAGCTCACGGGAGTCTTCCCGGGCGGCGCCTCGCGCAACGACACGACGAAGCTCGCGCTCGAGCGATTGCCCGCCGAGGACGTGAAGGTGCTGTTCCACGACGCGGTGCGCCCGTTCATCGACCACCGCATCCTCCGCGACTGCGTCGTGGCGCTCGACACGTTCGGCGCGGTCGACGTGGCGATCCCGAGCGCGGACACGATCATCACCGTCGGCGGACCAGACGCGCACATCGTCGACGTGCCGCCGCGTGCCCAGCTCCGTCGCGGTCAGACGCCGCAGGGCTTTCTCACGAGCGTCATCCGCGGCGCGTACGCGAAGGCCGATCTCGATCCCGGCTTCCAGGCCACCGACGACTGCACGGTCGTGCTGCGCTACACCCCCGACGTGCCGATCGCGGTCGTCGAGGGCAGCGACGAGAACATGAAGGTCACGACGCCGATCGACCTGTTCATCGCCGACAAGCTGTTCCAGCTGACCACCGCCGAGGCAGCGGATGCCGACCCGGCCGAGCGCGCCGACCGGCTCGCCGACAAGACGATCGTCGTGCTCGGCGGCAGCGAGGGCATCGGCGCGTCGATCGTCGAGGCGGCCGAGCGCTTCGGCGCCGTCGTGTTCCCGTTCAGCCGCTCGCTCACCGGCACGCACGTGGAGAACCGCGCCGATGTGGCCGCCGCGCTCAAGGAGGCGTACGCGCAGGCGGGCCGCATCGACTACGTCGTCAACTGCGCCGGCATCCTCGAGATCGGGTCGCTCGCCGACGCGGAGCAGGCCGCCATCGAGAAGAGCGTCGCGATCAACCTGCTCGGCCCGATCAACATCGCCCAGGAGGCGCTGCCGTACCTGACCGAGACCCGCGGTCAGCTGCTGCTGTTCACGTCGAGCTCGTACACGCGGGGACGGGCGCTCTACGGCGTGTACTCGGCGACGAAGGCCGCGACCGTGAACCTCACTCAGTCGCTCGCCGAGGAGTGGTCGGAGCTCGGCGTGCGGGTCAACGTCATCAACCCGGAGCGCACCAAGACGCCCATGCGCGTGAACGCGTTCGGCGACGAGCCGGAGGGCTCGCTGCTCACCGCGGAGGCGGTGGCGCTCGCGGCGCTCGACACCCTCGTGCGCGACCTCACCGGCCAGGTCGTCGACGTGCGCCGGCACGCCCGATGACCGATCTCGTCGTCGTCGGCGCGGGCCTCTTCGGCCTCACCGTCGCCGAGCGCGCCGCCGAGCGCTTCGGGCTGCGGGTGCTCGTCATCGACCGCCGCGAGCACATCGGCGGCAACGCGTACAGCGAGGTCGACCCGGCGACGGGCATCGAGGTGCACCGCTACGGCGCCCACCTGTTCCACACCTCCAACGAACGCGTCTGGGACTTCGTCACCCGCTTCACGGCGTTCACGCCGTACGAGCACCGGGTCTACACGACGCACCGCGGCGAGGTGTTCCCGCTGCCGATCAACCTGGGCACGATCAACCAGTTCTTCCGGTCCGCGCACTCGCCGGCATCCGCTCGCGCGCTCGTCGCGGCGCAGGCGGCCGAGGGCGCTGCGGGTGCTGCAGGCGTTGTGAGCGTGCCGGGTGCTGTGGGGGCGCCGGGCGCCGCGGGTGTGCCGGGGGCGCCGGGCGCCGCGGGCGTGCCGGGGGCGCCGGGCGCCGCGGGCGTGCCGGGGGCGCCGGGCGCCGCGGACTCGCTCGAGGCGAAGGCGATCGCGTCGATCGGACGTCCGCTCTACGAGGCGTTCATCCGGGACTACACGGCGAAGCAGTGGCAGACGGATGCCGCGCTGCTGCCCGGCAGCGTCATCGGCCGGCTGCCGGTGCGCTTCTCCTACGACAACCGGTACTTCTCCGACACGCACCAGGGTCTCCCGGTCGACGGCTACACGGCCTGGCTGGAGCGGATGGCCGACCATCCGCGCATCGAGGTGCGGCTCGGCGAGGACTTCTTCGGATCGGGCCCCGCGGCGCGCTCCGCGGTCGTCGGCCGGGTGCCGGTGGTCTACACCGGACCCGTCGACGAGTACTTCGGCTGGGAGCTCGGCGAGCTGGGCTGGCGCACCCTCGACTTCGAGCGCGAGACGCTCCCGGTGGGCGACTTCCAGGGCACCTCGGTGATGAACTACGCGGATGCGGACGTGCCGTACACCCGCATCGTCGAGTTCAAGCACTTCCACCCCGAGCGCGCGGCATCCGTCGCCGGCGACGCGACGATCATCGCGCGGGAGTTCTCGCGGTTCGCGCGGCGCGGCGACGAGCCGTACTACCCGGTCAACACGCCGGAGGACCGCGCGCGGCTGCTCGAATACCGCGCGCGCGCGTCGGCCGAGCCGGACGTGTGGTTCGGCGGGCGCCTCGGCACCTACCAGTACCTCGACATGCACATGGCGATCGGCTCGGCGCTCACCCTCGTCGACGGCCAGCTCGCGGCACGGTTCGGCTCGGCGGCCGGCGCCTGACCGCCCCGCCCCGCCCCGCCCCGTCCTGCCGCCCCGCCCCGCCCCGCCCCGCTCCGCTCCGCCCTGCCCGCCTCCCGGCCGGGCTCGCCGACAACGGATTTCACGGAGATCCGCGCGTTTCCGCCCGTGGATGCTTCTTCCCATGTGACGAAGGGGCCGAATCTCCGTGAGATCCGTTGTTCGGGGTGGGCGGGGAGCGCGCCCGGACCGGCCCGCTTGCCCGCCCTGCCCGCCTCCCGGCCGGGCTCGCCGACAACGGATTTCACGGAGATCCGCGCGTTTCCGCCCGTGGATGCTTCTTCCCATGTGACGAGGGGGCCGAATCTCCGTGAGATTCGTTGTTCGGGGTGGGCGGGGAGCGCGCCCGGAGCCGCGAGGGGGCGCAACCCGATATCGGTAGGCTCGTGCGGGTGCCGGAGCAGGGGGTGAGTGCGCGATGAGCGAGCGCGTGATCGCCGTTCTCGTGACGTACAACCGCCCCGCGCTGTTCGCCGAGGCGCTC